>JBEVJC010000035.1:0-44819 GCA_040510375.1 Chitinophagaceae bacterium | reverse complement strand
ACCAGACTTCTGGTAATATCGCGGTGACCGATGAGTTTGTGACCCGTTATCTCGACTTTGCCGTGGGGGTGCAACAGATCGCGGGGGTTAATACCGCCGTTACCGGCGAGATCCTGGCCAATGCCCGCCAGTTCATTGCCACCAAAAAATCCAACCAGATAGATCCACCCGTGATCCGCAGTATCAAGGGACTGATCCGTCGCGGCGAAGCCGCTGCCACCTGCCGGTATGTGGGCCTGCCGGACGACCGCATCCATTTTATGAACCTCCCGTTTTACGAGACCGGCACCATTGAAAAAAAACCAATGGGGGAACAGGATGTAATCATCACTATGGAACTGTTGCGAAAAGTGCAACCCCAGCAGGTATTCTGCGCCGGTGACTTTGCCGATCCCCATGGCACCCATATCGTTTGTTTCCACGTGGTGCTGGAAGCGCTGCGCCGCATCCGGGCTGCGGGTGACCAGTGGATCAGCGATTGCTGGCTGTGGTTATACAAAGGTGCCTGGCAGGAATGGAATATTGAAGAAATAGAAATGGCTATCCCCATGAGTCCCGATCAGGTACTGAAAAAACGCTTTGGTATTTTTATCCATCAGTCACAAAAAGATATGGTACCCTTCCAGGGAAACGACTCGCGCGAGTTCTGGCAACGGGCTGAAGAACGGAATGCCGCTACCGCTAAATTGTATGCCGACCTGGGATTGACCCACTATGCAGCCATGGAGGCGTTTGTGAGGTGGGAGTATTGAATGTAAAAAATTTTATATCTTGTCAAAAAAAAGCCACTATGTCTATTCTGAAATCCGGTAATCCCACCTTACGGGAAAAAGCATTTTCGGGAACCATTCTCGAAGGTATCAGCACGGGCGAGGAAATGTCGCTGCGGGGAACAATGAACAGGTTCATCGTACTCTTCCTGCTGATGATGTCCACTACCCTTTTTTCATGGAGTCAGTTTTATAGCGGATCGGATCCAATGCCACTCGTGATTGCCGGCGCAATCGGTGGATTTGTGATCGCACTCATCATGGGTTTTAAAAAACAATGGTCGCCATTCCTTGCACCTGCATTCGCATTGATGGAAGGATTATTTGTCGGTTCGGTTTCCGCGTTCTACGATTATGCATTCCAGGAATCTTATCCGGGTATTGTGATGCAGGCTGTAGGACTTACCCTGATTGTTGCATTGGTCATGTACGTGTTGTACCAGACCAGGATCATCAAAGTAACACAGAAGCTGCGTTCGGTGATTACCATTGCCACCGTCAGTATCATGTTCTTTTATTTATTGAAATGGGTGGCTTCGCTGGTATTCAGTACCCAGATCGGAGCGTTTACCAATGCGAGTACCCCGCTTGGAATTGGCTTCTCGGTAGTAGTGGTATGCCTTGCAGCATTAAACCTCCTGCTCGATTTTGATATGATTGAAAAAGGCGTTGAAGGTCGCGCCCCAAAATATATGGAATGGTATGGTGCCTTTGGCCTCCTGTTCACACTGGTTTGGTTGTACCTGGAAATTCTCCGGTTGCTTTCCAAACTTACACGTGATTAATAAATCTAACCGGTTTATATAAAAACAGGCTGTATCAAAAAACTGATACAGCCTGTTTTAATTTAGATCCGTGATGGAGAAATTCCTGTCAACTGTTGAATCACTCCTTCTTTTATAATTCTCGTTTCAGACACTTTCTTCTTTCTCAACCGGCGTGTGGACCGCATGATCGGCGATCTTCGGAGGATTCTCCGCCTCGCTGAATTCATTCATATAAATATCGAACAATACAATCACGTAGTTTACCAGCAAGGGTCCGAACACCAGTCCCACAAATCCAAATAACCCCAGACCAACAATGACCCCAAGGATCGTAACTATCGGATGTACATTCCCCATTCTCTTAAGGAGGGTGATCCTTGCTATATAATCGATATTACCTACAACCACAATACTGTACAGGGTAAGACCTGTAGCCTGCCAGGTTTGTCCTATTGCAAACATATAAAGTACAAGCGGCACCCAGACGATCATGGTCCCCACTACCGGGAAAAAGGCAAACACACCGGTAAGAAAACCCCATAACGCAAATTCATTTACCTGGAAAATAAAATAACCAAGCAGGGCTACCAATCCCTGGATGATGGAGATCAGCGGGATTCCCAATGCATTTGCACGGACCATTTTTTTAGTTTCAAATGCAAGTGTATTTATATTCTCCTGCTTAAGTGGAATGATCCTGTTAAGCGTCCGTTCAATCAGGCTGCCATTCACCAGCATATGATATAGTACAAACAACATAATGGCCAGGTTGGTCACAACGTTGGCGGTACTGTTAAGTACAGAGGGTATAAATGCAGTGAGTTTGCTTAATAAATTGGACAGGGCCGCTTCCGATACCACATGAAACCCCAGACGGTCCTGGATGGTACCGATCGAATCCTTTACAGAATTGATCATGGCATTTGGGTCGGCCAGGAATGCGTTGATCTTTGGACTGATCAGGGTTACGGCCAGGAAGATAGGAAGGCCGAGCAGTACGAGATAATAGAGAATGAAAAGTCCGGCTGCTGCTCCCTTCCCCCATTTGCGGTGATACACCATCTGGAAATAACTCGCCCGGCTAAGAATGTAGAAGGTCAGCGCAGCAAGTAATCCAGGCAGGAAAAACCGGAGTTCATAAAGAACCAGGTAAGCAAGCAGGATGATCAGGGCAAGAAGCAGTATTTGTTTGATCCGGTTGTTGAAACTGGGCATAGAGTGTAAGATAAAGATTTGGACGGTCAAAAAGAATGCTAATCTTGGCGCAATAATTTCAATATTGAAGGACCACCAGTACGCGATTACCTAAACTTTCAATACCCGAACGCCCATATGCAAGCAATCCGCCAGAGATACAGGAAGGCAACTTCCACCAGAAAGGGAAGAATCGTGTTGCTCAGTATCCTGTTACTGGTGGTTTCCGCCATCGCTGGTGGTATGATCTACTGGAGCATTTACAAAAAAAGGATCATCCGCGAGCAGCTTGAATCAGCCATCAGGCAAAAAAGCAAGGGGCTTTATAATATCGAATATGATTCCCTTAAACTGGATGAAGTAGCAGGCAATCTTTCAGTCAGCAATTTTTCCATGATGTATGACAGCCTGCGATACCTGAAACTCGTGGAAAGCCACCAGGCACCCCCTTCCCTCCTGAGGATTAAAATTCCTGAAATCAGGGTTACTGGGGTCAAAACACCCCGTGCCCTGATCGACAATGAGATCGTTGGAGGGACCTTACTGATAAGGGATCCGGAGATTGAGATCATTTATACCAATAGCGGAAAAGATTCAGCACGCGCCATTCCAACACGCGATGTGTATGAGCAGATCCTGGGTAACCTGGATATGATCAGGATAGATACGGTGATGATAACAGGCGGACGTATTGTTACAAAAAACCTGAAAACGGGAGAAACAAATATCGAGCTGAGGGGAACCGATATCCGGCTTTACGATGTAGCCATTGACAGTGTTTCCAACCTCGATACAAACAGGATATTATTTTCAAAAAAGATTGACGTGATCTGCGGGGAGGTACGCTGGTCGTCTAAAAATAATCTTTATAAATACGGAGCCGATAGTGTGGAACTGCGTTCAGTCAGTAGTTCCGTTTCTATCAAAAGATTTTTTATAGACCCGCAACTGAAGGAAGATGCATTTGTAAAAAGCCTGCCCACACAGGATGACCGTTTTGATTTTTCTGTCAGCAAAATAAGTATCACCGGAATCAACTTTCCTGAACTATTCAATGAACATGTGATGGCGGATTCAGTGATTATACGCGATGCCGACTTCAGGATTTACCGCGATCTTAACCTGAAACGGGACACAAAAAACAGGGTGGGTACCTATCCTCACCAGGCTATCGCCAAACTTCCCATTCCGGTACAGGTGAGCAAACTGGTTATTATCAATTCCTTTATTGAATACAAGGAACGCGGTATTGTTTCCAAACAATCCGGCAGGGTTCAGTTCTTCAATGCCAGAGCAACCTTCAGCAACCTGACCAATGACGCCGTGGTGATTGCTAAAAATAATGTGATGAGTCTTGATATGCAGACCAGGTTACTTAATAAGGCAACCCTTAAAACCAACTGGCGTTTTTTCCTCGATAATAAACGCGGAAAGTTTACGGTTGGCGGGCATCTGGGACAAATCGCCGATGCAAGGGATCTTAATGTACTTACTGAACCCATGGGACCGGCACGCATTGAGGAAGGTGATATTAAAAGTCTCGACTTTAATTTTACGGGCGACGATTACGGGATGAATGGTACGGTGAAACTGATCTACGATGACCTTAAAATTGCTGTGCTCAAAAAGGATGAGGAAACAAAAAAACTCGAAAAAAGAAAGCTTATCAGTTTCGTTGCAAACATCATCGTAAAAAATTCAAACCCTAAAAGAAAGGGTGCTGAACCCAGGATAGTTGAAGTCAAAAACGAACGGGATACCAACCGGTCCATCTTCCATCTTGCCTGGAAGACCCTGTTCAAGGGCGTTAAGGAAACAGTGGGGATCAATAAATAGATTCCATTCATTTCATACTCGCGGATTTTTATTTCCGTGACCGGAACCAGTTGTGCCCGAGGATCGAATACCTCGCACCGAAACCCACGTTGAAAATATCAGTAAAAGAAATCGCGTCGGGACTCTCGATATAACTCATTATGTACCGGTCGGTTGTACCCAGTTCATAATACAAACCGAGTTTTTTAAAATAAATCCCGCCGCCAACAGATACACCCACATGGGCAGCAGTCGGGAATCCATAATAGGTAAACGGGTATCGCTTCGGGTTGAATAAAAAATACTGCTTACCGAAAACATAATTAACCAGCACACCCGTGGTCAGCCAGTCAACCCGGATGTCTTTACGAAGCTGGCTGGAAACAGCAGCCCAGGTGAGCTTTGCACTAACTGAATGAATATCGATTCCTCCTGCCCTTTCGGGTACATACCCGTAAAGGAAGTCGCCCTGCAAACGATGATTCTTTGTCTCATATCCAAATCCCGCCGATACAAGTCCGATAGCTCCTGCAAACTGCAGGTTCAGGTGATCAGGAAGTAATGGGGAAATCCTTTTGGGCGCTTGTGGCCGCACAGTGATCGTTATCAATAAAAAGAGGATCAAAAAACCTGTTGTTCGATTCATTAATATGATTTTTTTTCGATTGTAAAGTCCGTTCCATCAACACTGATCAGGGCGTAATTTTTTTCGCCCGTATAACCCACCTGCAGGTATTCAATATCATCTTCGTAAGGTTTCGATAAACTCCAGTTGTGCTCATGGGCGTGCAGGGAAAGTCTTGTCCTGGGGTTGGATTCAAGAGCACTCCTGTACGCGGTTTCCAGCTTCCGGTCAAAATCGCCGGAGAATGGTGCCACATGCGACACAACAAACAGGTTGGCAAATTCCTTGTCGTTCTTTAATTCCGAACCCAGCCAGGCGATATCGGGTACAGTACCGTTAAAATTCGCCTCACGCGAGTTGGTATTAAGGGCGATGAACTTGCTTTTGCCATAGGAAAATGTAAAATTCTCCGGCCCGAACATCTTACGAAAGATCGTTGTGCCGTTTGCCAGCATGTCATGATTTCCCAATACTGAGATGACCGGGATCTTTATCTTATTTAACCGCTCTGCGATAAGATTGAACTCGAAATTCAATCCGAAGTCGGTCAGGTCGCCATCAAGGATCACAAAACTCACATCATCGCGGCTGTTTACCATTTCAACAAATTCATCCAGCTGGTCATAAAACCGCTGCGTATCGCCGATCAGGATAAATTTAAAAGCTGATCGTACGGGTAATGCCGCCAATCTGGCAATATTCTTTGCATTCATTCCGGTTTCATCCGGCCTGATCTCATCAGGATGGAAAACAAATGCTTTTTTACAGGAACTGCCTAATAGTATCAGGAAGAGTAATGGTATAATTTTGTTCATGTCTCATTTTCTTTGCGATAGAAAAACAAGATTAACAACATAAGGTTCTGGGATTTTTTATTCATTATTCTTTGAAAGTGGCGTCAGAACGGGGATTGGGCGAAAATGCTTTCCCGCACGATAGCTGGTTTTGTGAATGATCCTTCCTTTTTTACCGGATGATCTCTTATTTAATCTACCAGTCAGACATTAACCTTTAATGTAATTCTTTCGCCTGGCAAGTGACATGGATAATATAATATCAATGAGATTAAGACGCCGGTATGATAAAAATGACGAACCTCAGATTTCAGAAAAACACTTAGCGTAGAATAACCGCGAAAACTACCCGGACTGTTTCACGGCAATCGGGAGAATTGTTGTAGTGAATTTACTACACCAGGGGGCGTTTGTCAATTACAAAGGATTTACAACAGTAACTATTTTCCAGCTTTTCTGCCCTTCGTTACTTTGACAATCTGATTGATAATCATCCAAACCCTCAAAATGCGCCAACTTAAAATAATTGCTTCCATCACCTCCAGGGATGAAGCCAGCCTGGGAAGATACCTGGTAGAAATCGGAAAGATTGATATGCTTACCCCGGAACAGGAAACGGACCTGGCCCGCAGGATCCGCAAAGGCGATATGGCTGCCCGTCAGAAGCTGGTAATGTCAAACCTTCGTTTCGTAGTTTCAGTAGCCAAACAATACCAGGGTCATGGACTTTCCCTGCCCGACCTGATCAATGAAGGCAATATCGGTTTGATGAAGGCGGCAGAAAAATTTGATGAAACGCGTGGTTTTAAATTTATATCGTTTGCCGTGTGGTGGATCCGTCAGAATATAATGCAGGGAATTGCCGAACACTCCCGGCTGATAAGGATTCCCATGAATAAAATGTCATCCCGCAAACTGGTGCAGAATACCCAGATGTTGCTGGAACAGAAACTCAACCGTTTGCCTTCCAGTGACGAGATCGCGGAGGTCATGAATATTTCGGAATCGGACGTAGAAGGCCTGTTGAAGCTGAACGGTCACCATACAAGCCTTGATGCTCCGTTTTCGAGCGATGAAGAAGGTTCGCTGCTGGATACCATGTGTAATGATAATGCAATCCAGGCAGATGATAATATTGTAAAAAACGAGTCGCTTTGGCAAGAGCTCAGCCGTTCGATGAAAACGTTAACCACCCGCCAGCGTGAAACGATCTGTTATTATTTCGGAATCGGAATTGACAATCCGCTGAGCATTGATGATATCAGTCGCAAGTTTGAACTGACTCCCGAACGTGTGCGTCAGATCAAGGAGAAAGCCCTCACCAAACTTCGCAATACAGGCAATTACAATTTACTCGCGGCGTATGTCTGAGTCCGGGTGTTGGTTTTCAGAACGGTTGACCATGTGTCCGCCTGATCAGGCCTTGCAACAATGGAGGGGCGATCCGTCCCGCACCCACCAGCAAACCCGCTGTCCAGGGCACCGACAATAAACGCTGTATCACCCTTCCCATCTTCATCCTGTTATTGAATGCGGACTGCCATTCATTGGTATACCGCAGGTTGAGGCCCCCCACTTTACTGGTACCATCCAGTTCAGCGATAATCAACCGGGCAGCGATCTTACTGCTATGAAGCGCCATACTCATTCCGTTCCCGCAAAGCGGAGTGATCATTCCTGCTGCGTCGCCCAGCAGCAATACATCGTTCTTAACCTGTTCCTTTGATTCGAAACTGATCTGTGAGATCGTTACCGGCCGTTCGTCGGTTTTACTGATCCGGCCGAACAGATCCCTGATCCGAGGGTTAGCGGAGAGAACCTCTTTTTCCATCTGCGGGATGGAGTTGCCTGCTTTTTTCAGGTTTTCTGCAGAACTCAGGTAGCAGAGATTGAACTCCCTGTTTTCGATCTGCACCAATCCAACATAACCTTTATTAAATAAATGCAGGAATACCGTGTCTTTTGGGAAGTCGCCCGTAACATGGTATTTCACCCCGATATAATTATTGAGTGAGCTTTTCAGGTTGGAAACAAATGGCCGGTTCCATGATATATCAAGGTTGCTTCGTTTACCAAAACTTCCGCACGCAATCCGCGAATGATAATTGCCATTGCTGGTGGTGGTGGTGTACAGATTGTCTTCCCTGCTTATATCCGTGGTACGGGTATTCTCCATTAACACCACTCCGGCTTCCACTGCTTTTTTTGCCAGCAGGTGATCAAGTTGATACCGGCTGATGCCAAATCCTCCCAGCGGAAGTTGTTGCCGGACAACCTTTCCATTTACCGTACTTAATTCAAGTTTGCTGATCAATGGCAGGGCCATCGCCGGAAGGCGGATGCCAAGTGAGATAAGAAAGTCCCAGGATTCACGGCTGATATATTCGCCACAAACCCGGTGAAAAGGATACTGTTCTTTTTCAAAAAGGATAACAGAATGTCCTGAACGTTTCAACTGGATGGCAAGTGCAAGGCCTGCAAGACCTCCACCAGTAATAGCCACATCATATAAAGTTTCATCGTTCATAACGCATTGCGTTGAATCACCAGCCAGCGGAACGCCCATTTCCAACGGATACTGAAATCACTGATGCCTGCTTTTTCAAACAGCCGAAACCAATCAGCTTTTTTGAAGCCCCGTGATACCGATATGGCTGCATCGTTTTTTACCAGGTACGACCTGCTGAAAAATTTTGTAAGGTATTTGATCAGGTAATAAGCCAGGGGATGTCGTTGCAGGTCGTTTATAAAAAAACCGGTTCCTGCATTTTCGCGTAACCACTTCAACATGGAAACGAGTTGCTGGTCGGTAAAATGATGACAGAACAGTGAAGAAAAAATAATATCCGGCCGGTGATTATGAAGGTCGGCCCTGGCATAGTCACTGCAGATCCAGGTCGCATCCAGTCGAACCTGCTGTTCCCTGGCGTACCGGATACATTCATCATTGATATCGATCCCGATAAGTTGTACTGTTATATTATTCCTGCGGCACCAGTCGTGGATAACACGCAGGTTATCGCCACCTCCGCAGCCGATTTCACAAACGGTTACTGATTTGCGATGGGCGGTCAGTTCGCGTAGTCCGGCAATGGTTATGGAATGCCCGCCCAGCCTGGTGTTGATGAGATCCAGTTCGCGAAGCGTGCGGGCCATATCGGCAAATGGGATATCATCCCTGTCCATCAGTTCTTTGGTATTATGCCTGTAACTCAGATCGATCATGCGGAAAGGATAAATGTTTCCATTGTCAGGCCGGGACCGAAAGCAGCGCCGAAGATCTTGCCTTGTACGGGGATACCCCTGTTAAGGATCTGGTCCAGGACAAACAGGATTGTTGGCGATGACATATTCCCGTAATTGCGAAGTACCTGATAAGAATTTTCGAGACTAACCTCCGGAAGCCCCATACTTTTCGATACCGCCTCAAGGATTTTTTTCCCTCCGGGATGGATACACCAATGACTGATATCACTGCGTTCAAGTGAGGCCGAGCCAAGTGCATCTCCCACCAGTCTTCCAAAGTCTTCTTCGATCAATGCCGGTACATAACTACTTAGCGTCATCAGGAAACCTTTTGAAGAAAGTTCCCAGGACATATCATTGATACCACGGTCGGCCAGTACGGCATAAAAATGATCGATGGTCACGCCCTGTTCCTGTGTATCTCCGCTGACCAGCAGGGCAGCAGACCCGTCACCAAACAACATACTGCTGGTGATACTATCCAGTGTAGGTTCTTTCTGAAAGTGAAGCGTACATAGTTCGGTACATACAATGAGTACATTGGAACCGGGGTCGGCTTTACAGAATGCATCAGCCAGTTTCATGGCATGTACGGCTGCATAACAACCCATGAAGTTAATAGAATGACGGTTGGTACTGGCAGGGAGACCCAGTGCAAGCACCAGTTCAATATCCAGTCCCGGTGCGCTCATACCCGTACAACTCACTGTTATGATATGTGTGATACTCTGGATATCCCTTTCGCCCATACAGGCGTTTATTGCATCGAGTGAAAGTGGTGCAGCATATGATTTATACCACTGCATTCTTTTTTCAAGGCCAGGAAAAGGTTGCAGGTTTTCTGTGGGTGGAAAGAACTGCCAGTTTTCTGTTGGCAGGCCATAATCGGGCACTACGGAATACCGGGTGTCGATGCCGGTCTGGCGATAAAGAAAACGGAGTTTCCGGTTTTCCGTTTCGTCCAATGCATACACACGTTGCATAAAGTCCATGATCTGGTTCTGGGGATGTGCGTATTGTGGCACCGCTGTGGCTATGGAAACGATTTTACTCAAGGCAACTGCTGATTAAAAGTATAATGAATGCAATGTTTGTAGAAATCGAAGCGATCCATGTCATCTTCATTGTATTGCGGAAGTTGGCCTGGGCCGGATTGGACCAGACTTTCCGAAGCCACCGCAGAAAATAAAAAATAACCGGGACCAACAGGATGCTGAATATCCAAAGCTTGGACTGTTCCCTTCTGTAAATAAAGAATTGTGCCATCATTAACCAGGCCAGTCCATACATCACCGCGCAAAACAGGAAAGTACCGCGATAGCCCAGCAGGTAGCTGATTGTTTTCACTCCGTCCTTCAGGTCCTGGTTATGCTGGTATACCTGTGTCAGGGGATAAAAACCACCCAGCAGCAAGGCACAGACAAGCATTGGCTGCCAGGGGATATGGGTGTCGGGGACAGCAGAAGAACCATAATATACCAGCCAGAATGTAAACGCGCCCTGTACCAGGATTACGGTCAGGTAACCAATAACCGGATATTTTTTTAACCGGATGCCCCGGTAACTATAGGCTTTGGATGCACCGATATATAGCGGCATCAGCAACCCGAAAAGCGGGCTGATCAAAAATCCGAGCGCGATCCCCAGCAAATCAAATACGATGGTAACATGATACAATTCTTTTGAAGGAGGAGGTGGCTTTTCCAGTCCGCCGATAGGTCCCGTGTCACGATCCATATAACTATTGTAACCATTACTGGCCGGATAGATCAGCAGGTGAAGGATTATGAATACAAGGATTGCCTTGAAAGGATCGATGGAAGGTGTTTGCGAAAGGGCAAAAAAATAAATCGGAGAAAGGAACACCGAGAACGGAAAACGTAAAAGCTGAATAGTCGCACGGCTTAACATATGTTCCTGAAGTTAAGTCGTATCGGTCAAAACTCACACAGGTAATTCGGCCGTGAGGGGTGTTGCGCCGTTGATTGGGCAGTACGGCTCGTTGGAAACTGGCCACGGGGTATCTGATTAGCCGGTTATAATTCGCGACATGAAATGCAGGTCGGCCGGTTCAAGATGAAGACGGATTCGGTCGCCCGGCTGGAAAGAACATTTGTTTAACATTACCTGCAGCCTGTATCCATCACGTACTGTTAGCAGGAGGAAGTATGGACCATAAAACCTGCTCTCCTCTACAGTGAAGAACGGATCATCTTCATGATCGGTAACGGTAAGGTTTTCGGGACGGAGGATCAGGTCGGCTTTAATATGTTCATAACCCCAGAGGTTAAGAAAGTTTTCACATTGAGCTGCGGGGATATAATTAAAGGCACCTCCGAGTGCGGCCGTGTATTCATCCACGGGTGAAAAATAGACTTCGCGGGGTGAACCGCTCTGAAGGATTTTTCCATTGCGAATCACAATCACCTGCCGTGCCCATGAAAGGGTATCCTGCGGATCATGGGCCACCATTACACAGGTCACCCCAAGCTGGTCACCAATTTCCTTTAATACTTTTTTCAGGGTATCCTTATGGATCGTATCGAGGTTGGAAAAGGGTTCGTCAAGCAACAGTAATGTTGGACGCATGGTCAGCAGGCGGGCGATAGCGATCCTTTGTTTTTCGCCACCTGATAACTGATCCGTGCGCCGTTTAAGCAAATGAACAATATCACAAATAGAATAGATCGCTGCTGACTCATCCGGCGGGAGTTCGTTCGCATATTCCAGCACCTGTGCCACTGTCAGGAAACCGGGCAGGTCCGACTGCTGGCTCAGCCAGGCAATACCCTTATGGCCCGGGATCAGTTTTTCCTCCGGAATGCGGAGCAACCGGTCACCCATAAAATAAACCTCACCTGCTACCGGCGACACCCAACCGGCAAGGATTTTCAACAGGCTTGATTTGCCCGATCCGGTTTCACCCATGATTGCTGTATGCTGGAACTGGCCGACTGTGAAGGTAATATCCCGGAGGACGGGCAGGTCCTGATGTCGCTGGTGAAGTCCTGAAACGCTGAGAAAATCCATATTGGGATGCAAGATAGGTCGAGTTTAAACATCGTGCAAACCAGGCTCATCTCCTTGTATAAACGATATACGGCAACTCCTTGTACCCACCACAGTTTCAAAAAATATTTTGCGAAACCGAATAGTTGCTCTTATATTTGCAGCCAAATGGTTTCGCATAAAATCAATCGATATGAGACGTGACATTTTCCAGGCTATCGCTGACCCCACAAGAAGGGCAATTATTACCTTAATTGCCATGCAGGCAATGACACCAAATGCTATTGCCGACAATTTCAATACTACACGGCAATCAGTTTCTAAACACCTTCGCATACTCACCGAATGCCAGTTGGTGAAACAGGAACAAAAAGGCAGGGAAATTTTCTATTCACTTGAAATTGAAAAAATGAAAGAGATAGATAAATGGATTGACCAATTCAGGAAAATCTGGGAAACCCGCTTCAATCAATTGGACAAAGTATTATCAACAATAAAAAAACAAAAAAAATGAACGACTTACTATTTGATTTTACGTTGGACAAATCAAAAAAAACTGCTTATATAAACAGGGAATTTGATGCCGATCTTGCGCTGGTATGGGATGCTTTTACAAAACAGGAAATCCTTGATCAATGGTGGGCACCCAAACCCTGGGCTTCAAAAACAAAGGTTATGAATTTTGAAGTTGGCGGACGAAGATTTTATGCGATGGTAAGCCCCGAAGGACAGGAGCATTGGGCAATCCAGAAGTATACCTCGATCAGCCCGAAAACCAATTTCAAATATTTAAATGCTTTTGCAGATAAAGATGAAAACCCTGATCTGCCGGGTTCTGACTGGGATCTGAGTTTCAGCGAAGAAAACGGAAGGACAAAGGTGAGTGTTACTATTTATAATGAATCCCTCGAACGCATGGAGAAGATGATTGAAATGGGCTTCAAGGAAGGATTTACAATGACATTGAATAGCCTTGACGGTCTGTTGGCAACTTTATCCGGAAAATGAACTTTTTATTCTTTCCGGTCAGTTCTCTCTTCCAGCCCCTGAAACAGCCGTAACAACTGTTGACTTCATTATAAACCTGGAGTCGGGGTGATAGGCATAAATAGTTTTGTTATCGTTGGTTACCGCAAAATCCGTGACGTCGCTGGTAAATTTTAATTTTTTAACTGGTTTTCCTTCCCAGTCGTAGATGTATAGATAGCTCCCCAAGTCGCGGTGTTCTGACATATGGTTATGACCCGAGTACAAGAGATAAATATATTCATTGGTGGTTTTGCCCCGTACAAACGCGAAGCGGGTATCATCATTACGTGTACTTACCTCCTTGCCAGTGATATCGGTAACCACCATCACATCGGGCTCAAACCCTTCAGGACCCTTCACAATTTTGGATAACTGGTAATTTAAATCCATTATTTCAATCTGGTCGGCGTACCTGCAAGCTTGTACGCATTTTTCACCGGATGGCTTCATAAACAAACTGGACTCATAAGCAGATTTCTGTTCCCTCGGTATCGTAGTTCCGTTACCGGAACTATATGGAATCAGCTGGTTTATTACTTTACCTGAATAAATATTAAATAGTGACACTTTATAATTACTATCATAGTCACCGGACATTGCGACAATGCTATCATTCTGCATTTGCATCCAATAATAAGTTGTGGGCACCGGATATGCACTTGATTCTTTTTCCTGCCGGACATCATCGATGTTTAAGTGAAGAATATCGTTCTTCATGATATCATTCACCCAAAGCTTGTTTTTATAAATTCCATAAGACATGAAACCAAGAGACTGATTTTTTTCGCGTCCGGGAAGTAGTAGTGGTCCCAGATTTTTTTTCTGCCTAATACTCCAAATATTGAAGTGGCTATCGCCGCCAGCTCTGTTTCTTATTAAAAGTATACTGTCTTCAAATAGCAATAGCCCATCAGGATCTGAGCCCTCTGGCCTGAAAAACTTTTGCTCCTCCATAATACTTTCTTCTGGAAAACGTGTAAAAGTAATGACCGGAGCAGATAATTTCTGTGCAATACATGGAAATGCCCAGATGGTGGCGAGGGTAAGCAGTAGTCTGAAAACTATCATAATTAAACAGATAAGGTGTATTATTTTTAAATATATAGATATTTGGCAATAATATCTAACGATGTAGGTTTTTAGGGGCTTCTGCTAATCTGAATTGAGAATTCCTACTTATTATTTTAAAAACCATTCGCTATGCTTAAAATAATTCTTATCATGTTTGGTCTGTCTTACATCACCGCCAATCTCAACGCCCAGACAAATGTTCCTGATCCCGTCAGTCATGAGGATTCAATAACACCGCATAAACCTGCTGCACTGTATAACGGAGACATTAAAGAACTATCAACGGCGCTTGAAAAAAAGTACGCCAAAAGAAAACCTCAGTCGTCTATCGATTCGACTGTTACATTTAAAGCATTTGTAGACAAAATGCCGCTGAATGACTTGTCAGATATCGAACTCATAGATGGGGAAAGATCTGCATTTTCTGATTTTATCCGGCAAGGATTTTTTGAATCTGGGAAAGTGTGGAGGCCGATGCTTCAGGGTGGCCGTGCCGTAAAAAGTTTTATCAGGCTGCATGTGCAGCTCAATAGCGATGGCAGCATTACTATCACGACTGGTGGTGAGATATAGCTGTCAGGTTAGTAATTACTGAACTTTAGTAAACGTTGAGCCATCTGTAAGCGTAATCACTTTGTTTCCGTTTTTGTCCACTCCGGATTTGGCAATTAACGCAATCACTTCTTTGGACCGGTCTTCCGTTCGAATGCAAATTGTTTTACCACTACCGGTGGTTCCAATACCCCAATTCAGCTTTTTTCCTGAAAGGGAAAATGGTCCGGAGTCTTTAAAGATACCTGTTCCGGATGCATGGAACGTATAAAGGCCACCCTTCAGGTTGAAAGTAGTACCCTGGCTTTTATAGCTGTAACTTCCGGCCATTGTTTCGTCGGGAATACCACTCAATACAGGTAGCGCTAACGCATCTTCTTTAAAAGGAGACTGGTTGCTTACAGCAATTAATAATTTTTCGTCTATAATCAGCTCAGGTTTTCCCGTGGAGTTATTGTTTCTTTTCACGTATTGCCTGGTTTGAAAAGAATAATCATAATCGCCCCCTGGAAATTCATACGGATTGTTAACCGGGTAGAGGTATAAGGAACCATTCGCGGACCGCCAGAAATAATTCACATATTTCCTCTCTTTATCAAATGAAGGACAGGAGTTAAACACGATACACCGACCGTCTTCAAAAAATTCCATTTGATAAAGGCAATTATTGTAAGAAGGATAACTCCATAGTCCCACTAAACTTTTATCAATCTGAAGATCATCGGGTAATCTGCTGTCCGCGCTAAGACGATACTTACCGGAAAACAGGCTGTCCTGCCAGCTTTTCAGCACCCTTCCCACCTCCTCATTCACATTAAATCCGGCAGGGATCAGATCAATGGTGGTTTTTACGTTCTGGATTTTATCATCATCGACCTCCCTGATGAGGCCGATATTTTTCGCATAAAAGCTCATCACCACGCGGGTTTCCTTCTGTTCATTATTTACATAGGAAACGGCGTTCACCAATACATTTTTGTAGGTTTTGTTCAACACCGTCCAGGTAGTGTCTTTCCAAAGTACATGAATAGCTGCAGCTCCACCTGGCAGCGGGCATACCTTGCTTTTACCTGCGCGTGCCACCATAATCATGGGCAAATATTCAAACTTTCCGGTTTCCACTTCCCTCGATGTATAGTGTTCTTCCGTCCAGGTTTCATAAGTGTACAGGTCTTCATAAGTATCATAACCCAGTACTACCTTCTCTGTTTTATAAATTGGGTATGCCCTGAATAGTATGGTGTCTGCTTTGTTATAAGGGCTTGAAGAAAGAAGAAACTCACGCGTTCTCAGGAGTTGTGTTTTACGTTGCCCCAGGTCCTTTCCAGCCAGGTTAAAAAGAGTTTTACCCCGCTGGTCCACACTATACTCTTTTTTCAGGAAGCTCCTGTTTTTGGAAGGGTCCGTTTTGCTGTAAATATTGGTAGTATAAATATGATTCACTACTTCATAAGTAACAGACCGGTCGCTGGCATATTCATTTGTCTCCAGATACCGGTTCTCTCTCAATTGCTCTACAGGAAAATATTCGAGAACCTTTTTTACCAATTTGTCCTCAGCGAATACTTTTGACTGGCCATGGCTCACATTTAAAACAAGCAGTTGCGGCCCGAAAATCAGGAGAATTCTGAGCAATTGGTCTTTGTTCATGTGTGGGAATTGAGTATTCTGAAGATACTCAATTCCCTCCCTGAATGAACACAACCAGCAATAAACGGTTGCCCGGTAAAATAACCTTAATTCTTAATCTATAACTGCATTGATTTTTTCCCAGAGGTCATCATCAAAGCCGGATAATGCAAAACTCTGGTTTGACGGGTCGGATGAATCTCCCATTCTTACAACCACCATATTTTTACCGGGAATCACATAAATACGCTGGTCACTCGCTCCCATTGCTGCGTACATATCTGCCGGGGCATTGGGCACCAGATGTCCCTGGTAAACCCTTTGGCCACCGGGAATCATATAACTTGTTTTACCATTCAACCACCACAAATACCCGTAAGAAGGATTTATATTTTGTGACGAACTGATGCTTGTTGTAAAAAATGATTCATTAATAATTTGCTCGTTTTCCCATTTCCCCTTGTTTAATGCCAGTATTCCAAATCTGGCCATGCTCCGTGTACTACTATGGTATATCTTGAATATAATCCCGTTATTCCAGCTGCCATCCATGCCTATTTTATTTTTCAACCTGGAGTTGAAGTAGGATTCGAATTCCTGGTTACTTGCCGCCCCAACCACATCCATTAATTTTTGAAAAACATTATTGTAGGACCATCTTGTACCTGCATCAGCGAGGTAAATTAAATTCTCCGGTATTACCAGTTGACTAACATCGTCAATACCCGATGTCATAGTAAGCAGGTGTTTCGATGTTATTAAATTTTCCTTTTCTATTGGCTCACTGGTCCAGCCCGTGCCTATATACTGAGATACCTTATTGTTAATATCCAGCAATCCTTCCTGCTGGGCAATTCCAGTTGTAGTTGCTACCAATGTTTTTCCGGCACTGTTCCACGGCCAGGAAGAAGTGGATGTATGCCCGCTGAAATACTCTTCCATTACAATTCTGCCGTTTACAAGTATCATAAACGATTTCGTATTTTTCTGGATCAGATAATCTTTAAGAGAGTCAACTGCACCTTCATTCCATCCCATTCCGGAAAGAGATCTTCTTTCCCAGGCGGTATCAGTTTTTGAAGGAAAATACATGGAGTCGTCCTGCCCTGGTTGGGTGTCACTGTCATTTTTGCTGCACCCCAATACTGCCGGCAGGACAATTAATAAAATAAATTTCATGTAATTCATGGGTATGAGTTTTAGTTGGCTGATAAGACATCTCCTTCATCAGAAGGTTTAATTGATGAAAATCTTTACCATAACGCAAAAAGGGCCGATTCATTTTATGAACCAACCCTTTACAACAACTTTAAAATTAGTGACCGCGATAGGATTCAAACCTATAACCTTCTGATCCGTAGTCAGATGCTCTATTCAATTGAGCTACGCAGCCAGCGGACGGCAAAAGTAAAGGAAATTCTGATTCACTCAAAATCATAACCATAAAAACTACAAAATTTTACGGGGCCGAAAATTAGTCCGCCTCTTTTAATTAGATTCGTTTTCCAATCTCAACTGACTATTTATGAAGAAATTACTCTTGCCGTTGCTGCTCCTGCAAGCATTTGGCGTTTTTTCCCAGATGAAACAGGAAGATGTAAAGACCTTCACCCTGGCCAATGGAATGAAATTCCTGGTGGTGGAAGATTTTTCGATCCCCAATGCAAATATGTACCTCTTTTACAAAGTTGGGTCAAGGAACGAATACCAGGGAATCACCGGCTTGTCGCATTTTTTTGAACATATGATGTTCAATGGTGCCAAAAAGTTCGGACCCAAGGAATTTGACCGCCACATGGAATTCAATGGTGGTGCAAATAATGCCTATACCCGTGAGGACGTAACCGTCTATACTGACTGGTTTCCCTCCAGCGCCGCAGAGACAATGTTTGACCTGGAAGCCGACCGTATCGCTACCCTGAGTATCGACCCGAAAATGGTAGAAAGTGAACGGGGTGTGGTGCTGTCGGAAAGAAGTACCGGACTGGAAAATTCTCCCTGGAACCTGCTGATGCAGTCGGTTCAGGGCATCGCCTTCCAGGAGCATCCGTATCACTGGCCGGTGATTGGTTACGAGGAGGACATGAAAAACTGGAAACAGGCCGACCTGGAGCGTTATTTCAAGACTTATTACGCACCGAATAATTGTGTAGTGGTGGTATCCGGTGCAATAAAGCTGGAGCAGGTGAAACAACTGGCCGAAAAATACCTCGCCCCCATTCCCGCACAACCCGCTCCTCCTGTCGTTTTCGAAGTGGAACCACCACAGGTGGGCGAACGCCGGATTGAATTGAAAAAAGATGTTGCTACTCCATATCTGATGGTGGCTTACCATGCACCCGCCGCAAAAAGCGAAGATTATTATGCACTTCGTTTATTAAGTGATGTGCTGAGTGCGGGAAAATCATCCAGGCTTTATTCTTCACTGATCGATTCGTTGCAACTGGCCACCACGGTTTTTACGATGTATGATGAGAGTTTCGATCCGACAATTTTCTGGATTGCCGGTATTACCAACAAGAACATTGATGCCGGAGTTATGGAAGCAGCGATTTACGCAGAACTCGAAAAAATTAAAAAAGACGGGGTAACAACACGTGAACTGGAAAAAGTCAAAAACGGCAAGCTGATCAGTTTTTACGAACAGGTGCAAACAATCAACGGCAAATCAAATAGTCTGGGTACATATGAACTGTTCTTCGGCGATTATAAAAAAATGTTTGAAGCCCCGGCAAGATATAACCAGGTAACCGCTGATGACCTGAAACGGGTGGCGAATACCTACCTTATCAAAAGCAACCGCACCGTCGGTACATTGAAATCAAACGTCGACTAATAACCATTTATATTACTATCATGCGTCAATTTATAAAATACATTTTAACGGCCCTGACCGTAATGCTGGTCAGCAACAGCTGGTCGCAGGAATACAAACTGCCCGCTTACCAGAAGTTCGTCCTGAAAAACGGACTTACCGTTTACCTGATGGAACAACATGATGTTCCCATGATCAATGTGTCTGCAATAGTACCTGCCGGCGCTATAAATGATGGTGATAAGGCCGGACTGGCTTCTTTTACCGCAGTGGCTTTGAAACATGGTACAAAGAATTATCCAAAGTCCAGGCTCGACAGCGAACTGGATTATGTAGCGGCATCGGTAGAGACTTACGGGACAAAGGAATCTGCCCGACTCGTTGCCGGTTTTGCAGCAAAAGACCGCGACCTGGTAATGCCCATGATTTATGAACTGCTCACCTCCCCCACTTTTGATTCCTCTGAATTTTCAAAAGAGAAACAACGGATCCTGGTCCGCCTTTCACAGGCCAAGGAAAGTCCCCGGTCTGTAATTGCAGGCAACTTCGATAAATTCCTTTATGGTGAGCATGTGTATGGAAATATTGTAGGTGGTACCATCTCCAGCGTTACGGCCATGTCGGTGGCAGATGTACAGTCATTCTTTAAAAAAAACTACCATCCCAATGGTTCTGCTATTTCGATAGTGGGTGATTTTGACAGCAAACAAATGAAGAACTATATCACGGGTCTCTTCAGCAAATGGGAAAAAAGCAGCGCGCCCGCTGATAACCTGGCTGCAAAAGAGCTGGTGAAGCCGACAACCAACAGGGTATTATTGATCAATAAGGATGATGCCAAAGAAACCACGTTCATGATCGGTGCTCCGGGCATCAGCCGCAACAATCCTGATTTTGTTTCAATAGATGTGATCAATACATTGTTTGGCGGCCGGTTCACTTCGATGTTGAATGATGAGCTGCGGGTTAACAGCGGACTAACCTATGGTGCCAGCAGCCGGTTCAATGCGTTGCGAAACGGAGGCTCCTTCCTCATCTCCACCTTCACCGCTGCCAATACCACAGAAGCGGCCATCGATAAGTCGTTGGAGGTTCTTAAAAAACTCACCAACGATGGCATTGATGAAAAAGCATTACAGTCCGCCAAAAATTACGTGAAGGGTCAGTTCCCTCCCGACTACGAAACAAGTGGCCAGCTTGCGGCGCTTCTCACCGATATGTACTGGTATGGCTTTGATGAATCACTGATCAATAATTTCCAGAAAAACGTGGATGGCCTCACGCTTGAAAAAGCAAAACAGATTATTTCCACTTATTTCCCGAAAGACAAACTCCAGTTTGTATTAGTGGGCAAATCGGGCGATATCAAAAAGATCGCGGAAAAATACGGACCGGTTACCGAAGTGCAGATAACAGAAGATCCTCCGAAAAAAGCATTCTGATCATTGGAACGCAGCCCGTAAATTCAAGCCCTAAAAAAAAATTCATGAAGATCCAGTTCTGGTCGCCGGGGAAAGCCCACGACCCATATGTCAAACAGGGCATCGAAGATTTTACCGGCAGGATTTCGCGTTATTTCAAAGTGGAATGGGTGGTTTTACCTCCCCCAAAAAATGCAGCATCCCTTGATGAAGCAGAACTGAAACGCCGCGAAGGCAGGCAGATCCTGGATTTGCTGGGGAAGGACGATTACCTGGTGGCGTTGGAGGAAACAGGCACCATGATTAACAGTGAAGGACTGGCTGCCCTGTTGCAGGCAAGGGCAAACGATAGTACACGTCAGCTTGTGTTCCTTATTGGTGGTGCATTTGGTCTCGACGAGGAAGTTCTTCGAAGGGCCAATATGAAATGGAGCCTTTCCAAACTGGTATTCCCCCATCAACTGGTCAGGTTAATTCTGGCAGAGCAGGTATATCGCGCCTGTACCATTCTTAAAAACGAAAAATATCACCATAAATAAATTACATTCGCAGCGAACCAGGTTCCCATGCAGTTTACCATCACACTCGCTATTATTGTCATCACCGTACTCGTTTCCATCAGCGCCTTCAATAACCAGAAGATCATGGACGACCTGATCTTTTATGCTCCGGCTATCAAACAGCGCAACCAGTGGTACCGTTTCCTGACCCATGGGTTGATCCACGGCGATTTTTTCCATCTTATTTTCAATATGTATGCCCTGTATAGCTTCGGAACCTCCCTGGAACGGAATTTTTCCGATCCACTGATATTTGGACAGGCCGGGCGATGGATCTACCTTTTATTATATGTATCGGCACTGGTTGTTGCGAGTATTCCCGATTATATCAAACACCGCAACAACTATCATTTCAAAAGCCTTGGTGCATCCGGTGCAATCTCCGCTGTTATATTCGGCAGCATTGTCCTGACCCCGGGCAGTAAAATCGGGATCATGTTTATACCGGTTGGCATACCTGCCTACCTGTTTGCGGTCATCTATCTGGGCATCTCCGCCTACCTCGATCGCAAAGGCGGAACAAACATCAATCATGGTGCTCACTTCTGGGGAGCTATCTATGGTTTGCTTTTCACAGTAGGGTTCCTGAAAGGATTTTCCGATTATGATTTTGTAGGAAATTTCCTCTACCAGATTGGATTTAACCGCTAGTAATTCTCCCCTCATTATCGAAAATCCCGGGATTACTGATTTTATTTTAATCAGTAAAAAATGGTCGTTTTTGGTTTATTCCACTGCTGACCAGTGTAATAAATATTAAATCCGCGATATTTACGTTCGTATTTTTACTGAATTTTATCGTAACCTTCCTTTTTTTGACTTTATATACTATTTTTATTTCCTGCTCCATCAGCAGTTCCACTATCCAGGCAAAAACCAGCGGCTTTCCATCATATTATGGATAACATCGACCCTGTTATTCTAACATTAAATCAACAACATGAGAAATTTTACCCTCGGTTTTATTGCCTTACTTTCCACTTTTGCTGCCAGTTCACAATCTTGTCCCACTCCAAATGGCATGATTGCCATCGGTATAAAACAAAGTGGCGGATGTTTTATGTTTGTGCAGAATGCCATCCCCGGTTCTGATGTATTTCTATTCTCCAGGAATACCGGGCTGATTGCCCAGGGGGTTGCCAATGCTTCGGGAAATGCCACCATCACTTATGCATGCGCTTCCGGTCCGGTTGACAATATTCTTTCCCGCCTCCCTTCGGGCGCATATTGCGACCAGTTTACTATCACCCAGCAGGCCGTACTGCCGGTAAAATGGAGTTCCTTCACCACACGGATTGTTAGCCAGGGTGTGCAGCTTAACTGGTCGACCAGTTACGAGTTCAACAATGAAAAATATTATGTTGAAAAAAGCACCGACGGACAAAACTACAAGGTGATAGGTGAAGTAGAAAGCGATGGTGATGCATTGGAGACCAGCAGTTATCAGTTCACCGATGGAAGTTATTCAAGTGGTGCTGTTGCTTACTACCGCATTCGCCAGGTGGATATCGACAGAACGGCCACGTACTCAAAGGTGGTGTATGTGAATACAAGTAAGACCAGCGGCCCGGTGAAGATCTTCCCCAACCCGTTCAGCAATGAGATCCAGCTGACCGGTATCAACTCGGCTGAAATCACAAAAGGAAATGTAAAATTGTATACCGTTGCCGGCACACAGGTTAACTATGATATATCAGGATCCAATGCGATCCGTATCAACAACGCTCCCGCAGGTGTGTATATCCTGGTAGTGAATGGCAAATCGTATAAGTTGCTGAAGAATTAAAATGAAAGTTATATTGGTGAATCCCGGCTTTTAAAATAGCCGGGATTTTTTTTAAACCATCAGGCAAACCGTATTACCGAACTGGTAGAGCCAGTCACCCGGAAACGATCGTCCAGCCTGTGCCGCACTACCCAGATAATTTTTTTTTGCGATTCAATCACCCATACTTTTTCCTTTTCTGTTTTTGATACTTTCAGATCGATAAGGAAGCGCGCCAGTTTCTTTTTCTTTTTCATACCAAGCGGATAAAAATAGTCGCCCGCTTTCCAGGGTCGCAGTAGTAGCGGAAACTTTATTTCATCCGCGTCTGCCAGTGCAGCAGAAGTACCAAGGTCGACCTGCTGCCCGCCAAATGATTCTTCAGTAACAACCAGCACTCCACCCGCATATGGATAGGTACCTGGTTCATCGATTACGATCAGCCCGGGTTCTTCCTGTTTCAAAGGAGCAATCACCAGCCAGTTGCGGTTACGGATAACACGATGGGTAGATGAGGAAATATATTTACCGGATTCGCTCTGGCAGAGATGAAGTATCAAAGGGATTGCCTGCGACTGGAAACCATATTGCCGGAAAATTTCCCAGCTGATAGTTTCCAATGCAGGTGTCAGCAGGAGTTTGCGGATGGGCACATGCACTTCATTATTTTTGACAACCATCAGTTTTTTCAATTTCATCCGGACGGCTTCCTGGTATAAAATTTCAATGCCGGCAAAACGACGCTGGTTATCGGCCATGTTCGCTTCCACTTCAGGAAAAACCGAACTGATCATTGGTATGAGCTGGTTGCGGAAAAAATTACGGGTGTATTTATTTTCTTCATTCGAATGATCATTTCTCCAGCTTAACCCGTTGATCGTTGCATAATCCACCAGCTCCTGTTTCTGTGCAAATAACAAGGGCCTGACCAGCCATCCGTTCAATGGCCTGATACCCCGCAAACCCGCGATTCCAGTGCCTTTGAAAAAATTCATGAGCATGGTTTCAGTATTATCGTCCAGATGATGCGCGGTAAGCAGGCGGGCCATGGCCGGTCCTCCCGACTGCCGGATCAATTCTTCAAACCAGCCATACCGAAGCTCACGGGCCGCCACCTGGATTGACAGTTTTTTACTTTCGCTGTACAGCTGGGTATCAAATGACTTTACCTGCAGGGGAAGATTGCGTGATTCAGCAAACTGACGGACAAATAATTCATCTGCCTCACTCATTTCACCGCGCAATCGGAAATTACAATGTACCAGTTCGGTACGGAACCCGGCCTGGTAACAAAGATCAGAAAGCACTATTGAGTCCACCCCGCCGCTCACTGCCACAATCAACAGGTGTTCTGAAGTAAACAGCTTTTCATTGCTGATATAATCGGTAAAACGTTTAAGAAGATTCATGCTGTTGGTTACATGGTTCAAAAAGTAAGTTCTTCATAGGCTCCGCGTAATTCACCATAGGCATGTTTGTCGCCCGCTTCCTGGCTGGCCTCCATCCCTTTCAGATACCAGTTGGCTGCTTCATCCGTGCGGCCCATTTTCTCCAGTAATTTACCAAGATGGTAATAAGAACCGATATACAGGCGATCGCGTTCCAGGATCCGGGTAAAAAGTAAAAGCGCTTCTTCGTGGTTCCCCGTTTTCACGTATTCCAGTGCCAGCGCGTGTTGTAAAAACGCATCAGCAGGTGTGGCCAACAGGTATTCCCTTAATTTTTCGATCCGGTCCATCTGTTTAAAAAAATTTTACGGTTTTGCCCGATTTAAATCTCCAACACTTATCTTTGTTTAGTTGCATAAACAACTAATATTCCGGGCAGCCGGACTCTTAAAAACTAACGAGTATGAAGATCCTGGTATGTATCAGTAAAACGCCGGACACAACGGCAAAAATAGCCTTCACAGACAACAACACGAAATTCGACACAAGTGGAGTGCAGTGGATTATTAATCCCTACGACGAGTGGTATGCACTTGTGCGCGCCATTGAATTAAAAGAAAAAGATCCTGCCGCGATTTTACACCTGATCACCGTGGGTGGCGCAGATTCGGAACCAATTATCCGGAAAGCCCTTGCACTTGGTGGCGATGAAGCCATCCGGGTAAATGCAGACAGTCACGATAGTTTTTATATTGCCTCACAGATAGCCGCCATTGCCAAAGAAGGCGCTTATGATCTTATTTTCACCGGTAAGGAAACCATCGATTACAATGGATCTTCCATTGGTGGAATGGTAGCCGAATTACTCGACCTGCCCTTTATATCACTTGCTGCAAAACTTGATCTCAATGGTACCACCGTTACACTGACGCGCGAGATTGAAGGTGGTGAAGAAATAAATGAAGTAAACCTGCCCCTGGTGGTCAGCGCCCAGAAAGGAATGGCCGAACAGCGGATCCCCAATATGCGGGGTATCATGGCAGCAAGGACCAAACCCTTAAAAGTGGTTGAGCCCGTAGCCATCGAGCCGTTGACCACCGTTACCGGATTTGGTTTGCCTCCGGCAAAAGCAGGCGTTAAACTTATCCCGGCCGATAATGTGGAAGAATTGGTTCGCCTCTTACACGAAGAAGCAAAAGCCTTCTGAGAATTCCTTTAATTAATACGGCGCAAGCCAGTCAATAAAAAACGATCACATGTCAGTTTTAATTTTTGTCGATATAGCCGAAGGGCAGGTAAAAAAATCATCGCTGGAAGCATTGTCATACGGAGCAAAGATTGCCGGGCAATTGTCGACCACTGCTGAAGCCATTGTACTTGGTTCTGTTACCGAGGATCTGTCCACACTTGGAAAATATGGTGTAAAGAAAGTATACCATATAAATAACAAGGAGCTTGATAACCTCGATGCACAGGTATATACCAAAGTCATTGCGGACCTGGCACAGTCGTCCGGTGCCAATGTAATTGTATTATCCAATAACCTAAATGGAAAGGCAATTGCACCAAGGCTTTCGGCCCGGCTTAAAGCGGGACTGGTTTCGGGTGCCGTTGCACTACCTGATACCAGTAATGGATTTGTTGTAAAAAAGAATGTGTTCTCCGGAAAAGCATTTGCAAATGTATCGGTAACCACTCCCATCCGTATTGTGTCACTGAACTCCAATGCATACCCCATCAGCACAGGTGAAGGAACTGCTGAAGTAGTTGATACAGCCGTAACAATTGATACGCCGCGGGTCAGGGTGACCAGTTCCAGCAAGGCATCCGGCGAGGTTTCCCTTACCGAAGCGGAGATCGTGGTCAGCGGCGGACGCGGATTGAAAGGACCGGAAAACTGGGGAATGATAGAAGACCTCGCCCATGTTTTGCATGCGGCAACGGCCTGCAGTCGCCCTGTAGCCGATGCTGACTGGCGCCCGCACCACGAGCACGTGGGACAAACAGGTTTTGCCATTGCACCCAATCTTTATATCGCCATCGGCATCTCCGGTGCTATCCAGCACCTGGCAGGTGTGAACCGCAGTAAGGTAATCGTGGTGATCAACAAAGACCCTGAAGCTCCTTTCTTTAAAGCTGCCGATTACGGTATTGTGGGTGATGCATTTGACATTGTTCCAAAAATGACCGAAGCAATTAAAAAAATAAAGGCCTGATCAATAAGGCAGGATTAATTAGCCAGATGATGTAATTTCATCTGGCTTTTTTAATGACCTGATTTATTAAACCTTCTGCTATGAGATCAACCCTCCACGTTTTAAATTTTCGGCCGCACCGGGCAGCTATTAAAATAAACCTGCTGATATTATGCATCTTTAGTTCCGGTGTAGTTTTCACACAAACACCGTTTGAGGGCCGGATTGATTACCTGCTGACCAGCCGGGACAGTACCGTCCAGATTTTCATGAGCGGTTATTTCTCGGGCAGGAAAATCTTTATTCAAACAAAATTGCTTAAAGTCCCCGGCGGCGAGGAAAACAAGGAAGAAAAACTCCTGCTTGATTTTGAGAACGGATTTTTAGACCGCATTAATGACCAGGAAAAACAGATTGTCCGTCAACTGATGACTGGTCCTGCCGCTCAAAAAGATCTCCCTCCGCTGATCCGGACGGAACAGACCTCAACCCTTCAACAATACAAAACAGTAGCGTACCAGACACCTGAATTTTCCCCGGAAGAATCTAAAGATTCCGTAAAAATAAATATGGCTGTTCAGGTGCGGATCTGGTACGCGGAAGACCTGCTATTTGAAGTTCCCGAAGAAATGAAACTGGTACAGATGGTACCACTTTTTTCGAACGGCCATATTGCCCTTGCATCGTCGATTAAAATTGGAAAGGATGAAAAGGAAATGTTGCTCAATACCAGGGCTACTGAGGTCCGGCCCGGCAGACTCGCCCCGGTCCTTTTCCAGGTTCCCCATGATTACCGGATTGACGTGGAAGACTGACAAGTATCGGGGGATCAGGGCAAAATGACTGGTTTGCCTCCTAACCCGCCCATGCCCGGTGTTATTTTGAAACTGATTTTTTCCCCAAAATCCGTAGTTTCGTGTGATATTTTATGAAGAAGATTGAATTGGAAATAGTTGCCCTTTCACATAGCATTACGCAAACCCATTCGTATGCTGTTGTACTGGGTGAAGTGAATGGACTTCGTCGGTTACCGATCGTTATTGGCGGCTTTGAAGCCCAGGCGATTGCCGTGGCATTGGAAAAAATGAACCCCAGCCGTCCGCTTACGCATGACCTCATGAAAAATTTCCTGAATGCGTTCGCCATTGACCTGCACGAGATCATTATCTGCGACCTGCAGGAAGGAATTTTTTACTCCAAACTCGTGTGTTCTTCTGAAAATGATACCATCGAAATAGATTCCCGGACCTCGGATGCACTGGCGCTGGCCGTTCGTTTTGGCTGCCCCATTTATACGTATGAAAATATCCTGGAAAGTGCGGGAATCCTGATGGAAGACACAGCAGCCACCGGCAAAAAGAAGAAAGCCAAACAGGAAGTGATGGTAGAAGAAACGGGAACGGTTTCTTCCAATGAAGACCTTAAATCACTTTCGCTCGATGAACTCAATACCCTGCTGAATGATGTGCTGGAATCGGAAGATTATATCCGGGCCATTGCCATCAGGGACGAGATAAACAGCCGCCGCAAAAAATAGTTTCCCGCCCGGTTTCACTAAAAATAAAGATGTGGTCGTTTTCCCCAATTGTAAGATCAACCTGGGTTTATCGGTTCTTCGTAAACGACCGGATAATTTCCACGACCTGGAGACCATCTTTTATCCCCTCCCCTTTTATGATGCGCTGGAAATAGTCCGAAAACAGGAAAATCAAATCCGGGATGTTCCGGAATTAAAATTACCTGAAGGGATAATGTTCCGTCAAACCGGCATCCAGCTTGGCATTGAGCCGGACGATAATATATGCATCGGGGCCTGGAAACTTTTAAAAAATGATTTCCCTGATCTTCCCGGAATCAATATTCACCTGCATAAAAACATCCCGGTTGGCGCGGGTCTTGGCGGAGGCAGTGCCGATGCTGTTTTCCTGTTAACGGCCATCAACAATAAATTCAGGTTAAACCTGGATGATCAGCAATTGCACCGGTATGCCTTGAAACTTGGCAGCGATTGTCCTTTTTTCCTGGTCAATAAGCCCTGCCTGGCAACAGGAAGGGGTGAAAAACTGAGTGTGGTTGACCTGGACCTTTCTGTTTACACGATTGTTATTGTAAATCCAGGCATCCATGTAAATACCGGTATGGCATTTTCAAAAATCATTCCCCGGTTACCCGTAAAATCAATCGCTGATATTGTGCGACTGCCAATACCCGAATGGAAACACCAGCTGGTAAATGATTTTGAGGCTCCGGTTTTTGAGATGCACCCCGGGATTGCAGCCCTGAAAGAAAAACTCTATACCAGTGGTGCATTGTATTCGGCCATGAGTGGCAGTGGGAGTACGGTGTTCGGGATATTCGCCAGGGGTACGGCCGGAAATCTTTCCTTCCCTCCGGATTATATTGTCCGTTCATTTTAGTCAGGGACGGGTCCATCCTGTGCCAGGGTCAGCAGGCCTTCCACATCAAGCCTGTCGGTTACCATCCTTAGTTCCCCTGCAGAATCCCGGGGCCATTCTTCCCGGGGCCGGTCCCAGTAAAGTTCCACCCCATTACCATCAGGATCATCGAGATAAATTGCTTCAGACACTCCGTGGTCAGAGGCACCCGTAAGAGGATAAGCTGCATCGATCAGCCGCTTGAGAATGATGGCCAGGTCGCGGCGGGTGGGATAAACTATAGCCGTATGGTATAAGCCCGGTGCTGTGCGGGGTGCTGGTCCGGAACCCTTGCTGGTCCAGGTGTTCAGCCCGATATGATGATGATAACCCCCTGCCGAAATAAAGGCTGCAGCATCGCCGTAATTCTGCTGCAATTCAAAACCAAGCAGGTCACGGTAGAATTTTAACGATCGTTCCAGGTCGGCCACTTTTAGGTGTACGTGACCAATGCGTGTACCCGCCGGTGTTATATAAGCCATGTTCCTTTATTAAGTGCGTTAATTGTTTTACCTTTCCGCAAATCTCCGATTATTCTGTCGCTTTATTCCATATCAGGTTTTCTCCAGTCGAATCTCGACCTGCTGAATCATTGACGTACGGGCTCCGCTCCGGAGTCCGGCTTTGCCTTCATTTATCAGTCCCGTCAGTCGTTCATTTTTCAATTTTGTATTATGCATTTTCAAGTATCCGATATGTCAAAGACAGCAGAGTTCCTGGAACAGGAAGCCCGTTATGGCGCACACAATTACCATCCGCTGCCGGTGGTGCTTGAACGTGGTGAGGGTGTGTTTGTATGGGACGTGGAAGGAAAACGTTATTATGATTTCCTGAGCGGATATTCGGCCGTCAACCAGGGACATTGCCATCCGGTCATCATCGATGCGCTGATCAGGCAGGCCGGTCAGCTAACCCTTACCAGCAGGGCGTTTCACAATGACCAGATGGGTAGGTATGCAGAATATATCACCCGCCTTTTCGGATACGATAAAGTGCTTCCGATGAATACGGGTGTGGAAGCAGTGGAAACCGCACTTAAACTGGCCCGCAAATGGGCATATGATGTAAAGGGAATCAGCGAAGGTGAAGCGGTGATCGTTGTATGCGACGGAAACTTCCATGGCCGCACCCTTGGTGTTATCTCTTTCAGTAGCGATGATTCTGCAAGGAAGAATTTTGGTCCCTATCTGCCTGGTTTTATAAGTATCCCATTCAATGATATAACAGCATTGGAAAAAGTATTACAGAATCATCAGGTGGCTGCATTCCTCCTGGAACCGATCCAGGGTGAAGCGGGCGTAATGGTGCCGGATGAAGGATACCTGGTTAAGGTCCGTGAACTATGCACTGCCCATAATGTGCTGATGTTGGCTGATGAGATCCAGACCGGACTTGGACGTACCGGAAAAATGCTGGCCTGTGATCATGAAAACGTGCGGCCCGATGTCCTGATTCTTGGCAAGGCTCTAAGTGGTGGGGTTCTACCAGTCAGTGCAGTACTGGCCGATGATGAAGTAATGCTTACCATCAGACCCGGTGAACACGGCTCCACCTATGGCGGCAATCCGCTTGCCTGCAATATTGCTATTGCTGCGCTGGAAGTACTGGCCAATGAAAACATGATAAACAATGCGGCGGAAATGGGTGAATTACTGAGAGCGGAACTGCTGAAGCTGGGTTCCCCGTTTATCGCAGTGGTAAGGGGAAAGGGATTATTGAATGCCATTGTGATCAGGCATCAGGATCCCGAAGCCGCGTGGAAGTTCTGTATGGAGCTGATGGCAAATGGACTGCTTGCAAAACCCACCCATGGCGATAAGATCAGGTTTGCGCCCCCATTGCTGATCAATAAACAGCAGGTATTGGACTGCGTTGATATCATAAAACGTTCATTAAAATGCCTGGACTAGTTAATGTTGCCTGAAAAAAAATCGTTTAACACTGATCTGCTGATTAATTTCCTGATCGGATCGGGCGATGGCCTGATTGTTCCATTGGCATTACTGGCAGGTTTGACTGCTGCAGGGATTGGTCGGACCTCCATCATAAACACCGGTCTGCCGGTGATAGCTGTCGCTGCATTTATCATGGGAATTGGTGGTTATCTTACCAGGAAAAATGCAGAACTCCAGCCCAAAAATTTTGTGAGAGACGAACTGAATTCGGTAGACCGCACAAAGACCCGTTCATTTTTTGCTAACCTGGGAATGACTGAAGATATGCAGGACAAAGCGCTTACTGAAATGGACAAAGACGATGCTGAATGGAAAAATTTTATCGACCAGTACGATCTTGATCCGTCGGTTGAAAGTCCGCAGCGTTCCGGTTTATTTATCGGTCTGGCCTATGCACTCGCGGGAATAATTTCATTACTGCCCTTTATACTTGGTACTGATCCGGCAGCATCACTGCTTATTTCATTTATCATCTGTTTACCACTGATGTTTTTACTTGGTTCGTTAAAAGGATGGCTCACCGGACAACGCGTTTGGATCAGCGGACTGAAGTTATTTATTACCGGAGCCGTAACCATACTTGCCGCTTACAGTGTGGTGAAGATTTTCATTAAATAAATTCTGGTGAAAAAAAATCCGCCTTCAGCATGCCAGGCATACGAAGACGGAAAATTCGGTTTCTTTCAGTACCGGTCGGATGAATGACTCTGCACTGAAAGGTTTCAACAACTCGACACTGCCTGTAACCCAGGCCCGTAAGGGCTTTCAACTGGCAGCAGGATGCGGGACCCATTGGTCAGATACTGGTTTAGTTGGACGGTGGATTATAAAAACGGGAATTCTGAGCGCGATGTATATAGCTGCTTTTACTGTTTCGTCTTCAGGTCAGGGTACTTCGTAAAATCACACCGGATTAACAGGGAGCGGGAATTAAATAGAATGCGTTGGAGTAGTCGAATATAAATACAATTGGGTAAATGACAAATTTTAACCAATTTTTTTTTATGGAATCCAAAAAAGTTTAAGAGTACCAGACCAACGCAGCAATCAGGATGAGATTATAAAAGTAGTATTTGTCAGAAAAGGGAAAGCTGTACGGGCGGCAATTCAGGAACCAGGGCAGCGCGCAGGATGGACGATCTTCCGGCCGGTGCGGTCTGGTTTATCTCATATACTTCCGTTTCACGGAATCTTGATGCCACTACAATTTTAACGGTGCCTGCATTTTCAGTAAACAACTGTTCAACCAGTTCGCGCCGGTTGTTATTGGACGACAGATGTGAAAGGATCAGGTGTGATAATGTGGGTGACCGATGGTCGCGGAAAAGTTGTAAGGCTTCCCTGTTCGACAGGTGACCCTGTCCGCCCCTGATACGTTGTTTTAAAAAATACGGGTACTTGCCGTTTTCCAGCAGGTCTTCGCAATAATTGGATTCAAGGAAAACTGCCTGGCAATAATTGAAATGCCTGGTCACTTCCCCGCAGCAATGGCCGATATCCGTCAGGACACCAATATTGATCCCATCCTGGGAAATGATAAAGCTATGGGGATCGGCTGCATCATGCGTTTTCAAAAATGCGGTTACTTTCAGACGACCAACCGTTACGGCTTTGTTTTTTTCGAAATGGTTGACCAGGTGCGGTTCAACCGGAAGATTACTTCCTTTCAATGTGGCGCTGGTGATATAAACCGGCAGCTGGTATTTTTTGGAAATGCCCGGCAATCCTGTTACATGATCTGAATGTTCGTGGGAAATAAAGATGGCTTTTACCTGACCCGGATCGAGACCCAGCCTGCCCATGCGGCGTTCAGTTTCCCGGAGGGAGATGCCGGTATCCACCAGGATTGCTTCCTGGCCATTACCAATATAATAACAGTTTCCATTACTCCCCGAATTCAATGACGCGATCTGCAGGCCCATGCCGCAAAAATAACGATTTATATATAGCAGCCTGCCGGGCGATTGTTTCTCCCATAATTAAGTATGATTTTACAGCCGCCCGCGGTAACCTTGAATTATCTTTGCGAAAGATTTACAAATCCCCCAATGACAGGAAAAATATTGATCGTCGACGACGAAGAGCAGCTACGTAAACTCCTGTCCAGGATCATAACCCTGGAAGGTTTTTCGGTGGAACAGGCCGATAGTTTACGAACTGCAGGCAGCCTGGTAACCAGGCAGGATTTTGATGTGGTGCTGTGCGATGTACGGTTACCCGATGGTAACGGTATTGAATTTATCCGGACACTGAAAAAAAACCAGCCGCTGACCGAGATTATCCTGCTCACGGCATTCGGAAATATAACGGATGGTGTACAGGCCATCAAAAACGGCGCATTTGATTATATCGTGAAAGGCGATAATAATGACCGCATCATCCCGCTGCTATTCCAGGCAGCCGAAAAAGCGCGCGATGCAAAACATTCAGCCGTAAAAGTCAGTCGCTCAAGTGTCCAGGGATTTGATCAGATCATTGGCAGTTCTCCCCTTCTCACCCAGGCTAAGTCACTCGCCGCAAAAGTAGCAGCCACCAGTTCTGCGGTTTTATTGTTGGGAGAAACAGGCACGGGTAAGGAAGTATTTGCAAACGCCATCCATCAGAATAGTCCAAGGCGTGAATTTGCCATGGTGGCAATCAACTGCAGTGCATTTACCCGTGAGTTGCTGGAGGGAGAATTATTCGGACACCGTGCCGGTGCCTATACCGGTGCCCTGAAAGACAAAAAAGGGCTGGTGGAGATGGCTAATGGCGGCACGTTGTTCCTGGATGAGATTGGTGAAATGAATATAGAACTCCAGGCCAAATTACTTCGTGTGCTGGAAAATGGCGAGTTTATCAAACTCGGCGATACGAAGACCAGCAAGGTGGATCTGCGGATCATTGCTGCTACCAACCGCGACCTCAGAAAGGATATTGAACAGGGTCATTTCCGTGAGGACCTGTTTTACCGGCTGAATATTTTTACCATTGAACTCCCTGCTTTACGCGAAAGACCGCAGGATCTCCCTGCACTTGCCCAAACCTTCCTGCGTTTGTTCGAAGAGCGCTATCACCGGGAACGAATGACCATCAGTACCGCAGTGATGGAGCTGTTCCAGCGATATGAATGGAAAGGAAATATAAGGGAACTGAAAAATGTGATGGAACGTGCTGTCATCCTTGCTGAATCAGGCACCATTGAACCAGTTAATCTTCCTTTTGAACTACAGGCCCCTTCTGATAAAAACAGTTCAGCTCTGTCACTTGCAGAGATTGAACGAAAACATATCACAGCTATTTTACGATTTACCAATGGTAATAAAGCGAAGGCGGCGAGGATCCTGGAGATCGGCGTGGCCACGCTTTACCGTAAAATGGATGAATATCATCTGAACAACTAGTTTAAAGGACTGCCGATGACATTAACTGTAAAACAAAAGATCCGGTTGGGTACGCTGTTCCTCTTCCTGTTGCTTGTTATTTCCGCGGGGCTTGGTATTTTTTACCTGAACAAGCTGAAAAATGATGCGGCACTTATCCTTCGCAACAATTACGAATCGATTGACTATTGTAATGCGATGTTGCGTTCACTTGATAAGCTGGATAAAACGCCGGTACAATCATTACAGCAATTCCGTACCAGCCTGTTAAAACAGGATGCCAATATAACCGAGGAGGGAGAACGGTTGCAGACCAGGAAGATCAATACTTTGTTTCAACAAATATTACCCGACGGAAGTCCGGCCGGGCCGGTTATTGAACTGCGGCAGGCAGTAAATGATTTATTGGACATTAATATGTCGGCCATTGAATCAAGGAACCAACAGGCAATGAATACTGCCGACCGGGCGCTGCGGATTATCACCACACTTGCTGCGGTGATTGTGTTGATCGGGATCACCTTCACGTATAACTTTCCATCAATCGTTACGGCACCACTTAATGCCATCATTGCCGGGATCCGCGAGATTGGGAGGAAAAATTACCAGTACCGCATTCACCTCGATAACAAGGATGAGTTCGGACAGATGGCTGAGGCATTCAATTCAATGGGGGAACGGCTGGAATATTTTGAACACAGTAATCTCAACAAAATCTTATTTGAAAAAGCCCGTGCCGAATCAGTGATCAATAGTCTTAAAGATGCAACCATCGGGATTGATAAAGGAGGCCGGATCCTCTTCGCCAATGACCAGGCCCTGCATTTACTCGGGCTTTCGTCGGAAGAAATGTTGGGAAAGGAAGTGGATGTCATCAGCAAGCGTAATGACCTGTTTGCATTCCTAATGGTGGAACAGGGCAACCTGCCCTTCAAGATAGTGGTGGACAACAGGGAAAATTATTTTATAAGGGAAGTCATTGAGATAGACCAGGACGAAAATAACAGCCGGGTTATAACCCTTCGGAATATTACTTCATTTAAGGAACTCGATGTTGCCCGTACCAATTTCATTGCAACCATATCGCATGAACTCAAAACGCCATTGGCGTCGACCGATTTCAGTATCAAATTACTGGAGGATGTGCGGATCGGCGATTTGACGGAAGAACAGAAAGGACTGGTACAGAGTATGCGGATCGACAATCAGCGGATGCTGCGGATCCTTAGTGAACTGCTTAATATGGCGCAGGTGGAATCGGGTAGGATCCAGCTTGATGCCAAACCAGTGGAACCCGCGTCGGTTGCGGTTCTTGCGTTAAAACAAACCGGGGGTGCGGCAAAGGCTAAAAAGGTCAGGCTGGTGGTGGATACCCAACCCGGACTGCCACGTATAAACGCCGATGCAGAAAAGACCGCATGGGTGCTGAATAATTTCCTTACCAATGCTATCCGTTATTCTCCTGAAGGTGCTGAAGTAAAACTCTCCGTCACCACAACAGATAACGTTGTCCGTTTTGAGGTAATTGATCATGGTCCGGGCATTCCTTCGGAATACCTGCCCCGGCTTTTTGATCGTTTTTTTACCGTACCTGGAACAGGCAAAAAAGGAAGTGGCATCGGGTTGTCCATTGCGCGTGAATTTATTGAAGCGCAGGAAGGACAGGTCTGGGTAAATAGTATTGTGGGGGAAGGATCAACATTTGGATTTAGCCTGCCGGTTGTAAAGGAATTATAAAAGACAAAAAAAATTCCCGGTCGCAAGGGCAACCGGGAATCCAAAAAAAATTCGATTATTTTTCTTCAACAGCTGCGATGCCGGGAAGTGTTTTGCCTTCGAAATATTCGAGCATGGCGCCACCGCCGGTTGATACATAACTTACTTTATCATGGAAGCCGAACTGATTAACTGCGGAAACGGAGTCGCCCCCACCCACCAGTGAATACGCGCCTTTCTGCGTGGCTTCTGCAATGGCTACGGCAATGGCCTTTGTTCCGTTCTGGAATTTCTCCATTTCGAAAACGCCCATTGGCCCATTCCAGAGTATGGTTTTTGACTGGCGGATTATATTGGTGAATTGTTCAATGGCATTGGCACCGATATCAAGTCCCATCCAGCCGTCAGGGATATTATTGGTGGGCGATGCAGAATCGTTCGCATCAGCCGCAAATTTATCGGCAATGATGGAATCGGATGGAAGATGGATGCATACGTTTTTGGCGGCTGCTTTTTCCATCAGGTCGCGGGCAGTATCCAGGCGATCGTCTTCGCACAATGAATTCCCGATTTTGCCGCCCTGGGCTTTTACGAATGTAAAGGCCATACCACCGCCGATGATAATATCTGTGGCGCGATTCAGCAGGTTTTCGATGATAAGGATCTTATCCGACACTTTTGCACCACCGATGATGGCCACAAAAGGTTTTTCCGATTTATGTAATACTTTTTCTGCGCTCGACACTTCAGCTTCCATCAGCAATCCGAAGAAACGTTTGGAAGGTTCAAAAAACTTGGCGATTACAGCTGTGGATGCGTGAGCACGGTGGGCGGTCCCGAAGGCATCATTCACCCATACATCACCCAGTTTGGATAATTTTTCTGCGAATGCTTCGTCGCCTTTTTCTTCTTCCTTGTAAAAGCGAAGGTTTTCCAGCAGGAGAACCTGTCCCGGTTGCAGATTTTTTGCGGCATTGCGGGCTTCTTCACCGATAGAATCAGCTGCAAAGATCACGTCTGTTTTTAACAGGCTTTTCAAACGGCCTACCAGGTGTTTAAGAGAATATTTATCTGAAGGTCCGTCTTTCGGCCGGCCGAAATGCGACATAAGGATTACACTACCGCCATCGGCCAGTACTTTCTGGATGGTGGGTACGGCAGCCTTCATGCGGGTGTCGTCGGTTATTTCGAGGGCTTCGTTAAGGGGCACATTGAAATCAACCCGGATCAGGGCTTTTTCTCCTTTGAAGTTATGATCTGCGAATCTGGACATGGAGTTGGTTTAGAATGAAAGAATGGTATGGAGGGATCAACGGCAGTAATTAAACCGATCTGCTCCACGGGACCTGCCCGGTTCAAACGGGATGGTCATCTAAAAGGAAAGGGAGTAATTGACTACTCCCTCTCGCTATTGATTATTTTCCGATTTTTTGTGCGAAGAAATGAACGGTGCGAACCAGCTGGCTCACATAACTCATTTCATTATCGTACCAGGCAACGGTGCGGACGATCTGGCTATCGCCTACAGTCTGAACCCTTGTCTGGGTAGCATCGAACAGGGAACCAAATGAGGTACCGATGATATCGCTGCTTACGATTTCGTCTTCCGTATATCCAAAACTTTCGTTGGAAGCGGCCTTCATGGCAGCGTTCAGTTCTTCAACGGTTGTTTTCTTTGCAAGAACGGCGGTTACTTCGGTCAATGAACCGGTAAGTGTTGGTACACGTTGTGCGCTACCATCCAGTTTGCCTTTCAGTGCTGGGAGAACCAGGCCGATTGCCTTGGCAGCACCGGTGCTGTTGGGAACGATGTTTTGTGCAGCGGCGCGTGCGCGGCGCAGGTCGCCTTTCGGATGCGGAGCATCCTGTGTGTTCTGATCGTTGGTATACGCGTGGATGGTCGTCATCAGGCCATTTACAATACCAAATTTTTCTTCCAGTACCTGTGCCATTGGCGCCAGGCAGTTGGTAGTGCAGGAAGCGCAACTGATGATGGTTTCTGTACCATCGAGGATATTATGGTTCACATTAAAAACGATTGTCTTCAGGTCGCCGGTTGCTGGTGCAGAGATCACCACTTTGCGGGCACCTGCAGTAAGGTGCGCTTCGGCCTTTGTTTTATCGGTAAAGAAACCGGTGCATTCCAGAACCACATCAACTCCATGATCTTTCCAGGGAATTTGTGCGGGATCTTTCTGGGCATATATTTTAACTTCTTCGCCGTTTACGGTGATTGCGTGTTCAGTAGAATGAACTTCTGCATCAAAACGTCCCTGTGCGGTATCGTATTTTAAGAGGTGAGCCAGGACTTTCGGGCTGGTAAGGTCGTTGATGGCCACAACTTCAATTCCTTCTTTCTTGTATATCTGGCGATAGACCAGTCGGCCGATCCTTCCGAAACCATTGATAGCTACTTTAACTGTGCTCATTTAGAAATAGTTTAAGTTTTTTTTATTAGGGGCCGAAGTTACTTATTTCCGAAGGAATTAAGCAAATAGTAAAGGTTAAAGGGGTTGGAGGGCCGTAAATAGGGCGTTGGAGCGAAATGCAAAGATCGACGGGGAGAAATAAGCTTCCCGAACCGGCAATTTTTATTTAATTTTCTGGAAGGTTTTTGAAAAAACATTTGGCGGGAAAAAGGTTCAAACATATCTTTGCCGTCCCTTAAAACGGCCCGTTCGTCTAAGGGCTAGGACACCACCCTTTCACGGTGGTGATACGGGTTCGAATCCCGTACGGGCTACTGGAAAAAAGGCTGTCTCAAAAGCGATTTTGAGACAGCCTTTTTCCTTTTTGCGGGCTACTGAGACTTGAGGTTTCACCACTGGGTACGGCGTTCATTAAAATTCAATTGCGGTCGGAAAAGTTGTTCTGTGTCCCTTGTGTAAAGCGGGCTGTTATGTGAATGCAAATCTTCGGTAGCTTCCCGTAGGCGATTGGCCTCACGTAACTTACCAAATGGTAACTTACGTGAGGGTAAGCCGTATTTACCTCTTCCGTCATCCACCATTGTTTTTGCCAGCGGGTTGTCGGTTTTGGTGTCTCTTATAATGTAACCACCGGTTAACCCTGCGTATATTTACCCAAAATAAAAGTAAGCACCCGGGAGTCTGTGCAAAAACTAACATCGGGGGATAACTGTCAGTTGTTGTTTTAAGATTAAATGAAGAACTTGAGGGTAGTCAAAATGTTTTGATATGGACTACATCTCAGGCAATAACCGAAATCAAATCCAGTTTTTTGCGTTAGAAGAAATGGTGCCTCCAGATTCATGGGCCAGGGTAATTGATCTGTTTGTGGATATACTTCCATTAGACGATCTTGGATTCAAACACTCATCCCTTCGGAGGGAAGGGCGCCCTCCGTACGACCCTTCGCTGCTCCTGAAACTTTACCTGTACGGTTATAAACATTCGATCAGATCATCACGCAAACTCGAATACGGCTGCAAAGTAAACATTGAATTATGGTGGCTGCTGAAAGGCCTCAAGCCTTCTTTTAGGTCGATTGCCTATTTCAGAAAGGATAATTCCGCAGCAATTAAATCTGCTTTCCGGTATTTTGTGATCATGCTTCAGGATCTGAACCTGATCGAAGGAGAAACGGTCGGTATTGACTCTTTTAAGGTACGTGCACAGAACAATGTCCGGAACAACTTTAATCAATCGAAAATCAATCGAAAATCGATCGCCATTTTGACTACATCGATACAAAAATCGAAGAATATGAACAGTTGCTGCAACATGCAGATGAAGCGGAAAAAGAAGAACTGCGCAGCAAAATTGGAGAACGAAACAAACGACGTCGGAAATATGAAGCCATCGAGGCAAAACTCGTTGAAAGTAACGATACTCAAATCAGCATTATAGATACTGATGCAAGGTTAATGCGGCTAGGTAATAATGGATCTGAAGTAGGCTATTGTATACAAGCGGCAACTGACAAAAAACATAAACTATTTGTGCATGCGGATATTGGAGCTTCAACGGATAAAAGGGAGCTTGCGCCGATGGCGCTAACCGTCAAGCATTTGCTGGATCTGGGGAAATTCAACACATTGAGCGATGCAGGATAGTCAACCGGAGATCAGTTGGATTTGTAAGGCTGCAGAGATAATAACCTACTCATCGCCTATGCCAACTACATCGCCAAGTCATAATTGTATTCCAACAGCTGAGTTTGTCTACAACAAGGAGAATGACTACTATGTATGTCCGTCGGGGGAAATCATGCGCAAAGCAGGAGACTTTATTACAAGGAAAAATTATAGGGCATTTACATACAAAACTCCTGCTTGCACTACTTGTCCTATTCGTCAGGACTGTACCAGTAATAAGGCGGGCCGCATTATCGAAAGGACCGAATACCAGGATGTCATAGACGAAAACAGAAGTCGGGTACTGGCAGCTCCTGATTATTACAAATTAAGGCAACAAATCGTCGAGCATCAGTTTGGAATTTTAAAACGACAGTGGGGATTTACATTTACATTAATGCGTGGCAAGATAAATGTACTGTCAGAAGTCAACTTATTGATGATAGTCTATAATCTGAGGCGGTTAATTTCAGTAATTGGCATTGATGGTCTCAAAAAGAAGTTTAAGGACTTCCTGTTTAATTTTTTAAACTCGTTTTCATTTGGCGCAAACGAAAATAGACGCCATTTTAGAGCGCCTTTATTTATCGATTATTTTCAGGTCATCAGAAGTGAGTACGGCTATAACGTTTAAATTAGGCAGGAACGACATCCCTGAAGTTGATTTTACTTAAAAAGGTGGTTTTTGCACAGACTCCCGGGTGCTTACCACTTACCTTGGCTAAAGAAAAGTAGTTGGATCAAACCTCCGAGGCTGCATAAATATTAATCCAAACCCTTTTGAAAAAAATCCTGAATTGTCGGATCAACTAGTGTCTCGTCACACCTAAGTTGACGGGTAAAGTTTTTTGAGTTTAATTCTTGCCTGGTGTGTAGTAAACTGCCAGTTTATTTTTTAATTTTTGTTATTTCGATCTTTTTGCCAGGCTGCAATCGCGGACTTAACCTTTCCAATCGTATCTATATGCCTACTGAGACATTGACGGTTTATCACATTGAGTTCTATTTCTGCCATGTTCAGCCAACTGCCATGTTTGGGAGTGTAGACAAACTCAAATCGATCCCAGATCCTCTTTGCTTCAGCTGGTGAAAAGACCTCATAGAACGAACCAGCACTGTGGGTTCCGTAATTATCCATGACCAGTGTGATCTTCTTTGCCTTGGGATACCATTCATCAGAAATACGTTTGACGAACAGCGCCCATTCCCTTCTGGTCTTTAGTTCCGTAACCGCGGTAAATCTTTTGCCTTTGAGCGGTTCGCTGGCCATGAAAACATTACACACCCCGTGCCGGATGTACTCGTAGTCGACCCGCAGGTATCTGCCTGGTTTCATGGGTATCGATGAACGTGCTTCCCGGATCAACTGTTTGGGCAATTTATCCATGCAGATAACCGGATTGGATAGATTGTACGGCCTCTTGTAAACATCCAACACCTTTTCCATGTTAGCCACAAATTCACCGCTCCTGGCGTCTGGGATCACCTAGCCTTTGACTTTCCAGGGCTTAAGTTCGTTTTTTTTAACACGCGGCGAACCGTCTCATAGGAGATACTCTCAGCGTACTTCAATTCAACCATTTTGTCAGCCAGGAGTCGCAATGACCATTTTGCGTATCCCTTGGGCGGTTCACTGCAACACAAGGTGATTACAGGGCTTCAACGTTTCCGTCTGCTTTCACATCGTAGATTCTGCTAGTGGGCTTTCGCTCCAGCGTGGCCTCCAGGCCGCCGTCTATAAAACGAGCTTTAATCCGGTCGATCGTTCGCATGCCTATTTTCAACACGGTGCATATCTGCTCATTGGTGACCTTCTCTGCATACTTGCCTTCATCACAATTCAGCAGCACATAGGCCGCGCGAAAAGTCTGAGAGGTATGAGAGCAATTGCTGATAATACCCTGCAATTCTTCCCGCTCCCCCTTCGTCAAATGAACCGTGTATTTTATCATAGCCTTTTTGGATGGCTAAGATACAAAAAAATAATACGCCATATTAAATGTGACGTGACACAAGTAGCTATTGCAGTTAATTACTGTCCAATTTTACCTGGTAAATAAAAAATATTTAATCCGCCGTTTTAAGTGGCATTAGGCTGTCAAAAAAACCATCAAGCCATAGTTCATAAACGGTCCTTTCCATATTACTTCTTGTTACATCCTTTATTACAATTAAGCCAGGCTCAGCAATATACCCCTCATCCTCCAAATCCTGACTCAATCTAATGGGATCGTAAAAACAAACTTTAAATTTTGTAAAGTCGGGCAAGATAACAAGAATATCATTACAATAGCCCTTCATTTTCACCTCATCTTCATAAAGACTTATATCAAATCCAAACGATAAAATAGGTTTAACCTCCATTTGTTGTAGTTGTCGATGTTGTATTAATTTTTTCTATTTTAATTTTATCTAAGTAATTCTGAAAGACCTCCTTTGACATCTCTTTGACGGGTACAATTTCAAAATGATTAGCATCATTTCCCCTTTGAATTATCTTTAATTGCGAAGGAATGCTTATTACTTTAAAAGCCCCACCAAATTTACTTACATTGCCAGGATTGGTATGAACAGATAACCCATGAGTGGTTTTTACTAGTCCAGTTTGTGGATCAACTTTTATATCCCTATCTCCAACAGTAAACTTACCTCCACCTCGATATACATTTAATTCAGCTTGCCCAACTACAACTGTAGGAGCTTTAGCTTGAGATGTATTCGATTTAGCTGCTTGAGTATTTCCGTTATTGGCCGCAGTGACTTGCTTATTGGTTGTTGTAGCTGGACTTGCATCCTCCATACTATGTGCATTTGCTTTTGCCCATGATTTCCCAACTGCAATGTCTGTAGAAGTCCCCTCAGCGAATACTCCAATATCCAGCAAATTCGTGGCATAGGTACTATAAAATGCCTGACCAAACAGTTCCTTCTCATATCCTCCGTTCAACCAACCATCTAAATTATCATACGAGTTAGCTCCCATGGCAATCATCGGAGAAGTGCTATATCCTCCTGCGGAAAACTTGAACGTTTCCCCACCATATTCAATAACCTTCTGTTCAGGAGGTTTGTATGACCAAAAGAATAGAAAAGGTTTTTCCGTTACGGTCTTGAGATAATTTAACTTTGGTTTTCCGCCCTTATCAAAAGTTAAAGTGTAGTGATACTCTTCCAATCCGTCTAAATCACTTGCCTGAATCGGAGTGTTCCCGGCAAACTGATATGGCGTATAAAATGGAAATTGTCTTTGCAATGGATCCACGCTCAAAAACCTCACCGATCTTGGATCATATATCCGCATGCCATAATCCTGCTGATTGCCTTCACCTTTAACCTCATTATCATTCTCCTTTCCATTAAACCCATAACGGTAAGTGGTACTTCCCAACTGGTATTTCCTGCCTGGCATTTGCATACCGCCCGTGTAATAATCGTTCGCACCCACCACATCCGATTCATAGAAGTCTATCAATCCATTGGCATCGCTATCGAAAGCGACTTTCTTGTCGCTGATCGTCACCAGTACATTCCCCAAATGATTACTCAATTCAAAGATCTTTTCACCTCTTGTGAAGGTACTTCTTTTACCGATTCCTAATCCACCATATAACGTAAAATTCTCCGAAGGGATTGTCAATGCCGAGACGAAACCCAGTCGGCTGCTGCCATATAAATGAACTTCGGCCTGCGTTAAATTAGACCCGTTCTTTTCATAAACACTCATCACGTTACCACCCGCATCCCGCACATAGATCGTTGTCTTTCCGCCAGCAGTCTTACTTATCCTGTTTCCTGCCGCATCGTAACTATATATGATAATGTTACCTCCTTTAACTATGCGGCTTATTTTCCCGTATACATTCCAGGTGATACCCGCACCTGTGATTCCTTCAGAAACATCCGTTTTCAAGTTACCAATTGCATCATAAGTATAGTTACCCGGAGCCTGATCATCTATATCTTCATCGTATGCACTCACTACCCTATCGTCAACATGGGCCAGTTGGTTGGTTAGCCTCCCTACGTCTTCCGGCAAAGGTTTTGTCGGATCATAGGTGTTCAGGTTATTATTCCCGTCATAATAATAATACTGGTACTTAAGGCTATCCATTTCCTTTTGCTTGCCTGCAATCGAGGGAGAGCCATAACGGTCATAGGTTAAAATATTTCCATTGGGATCATAGCTCACTTTCTCTTTGTAATCATCGATCGCCTGTGCATTGTTCCAATGGTTGCCCGCTATATCCAGGTTTTTATAGGCCTGCATACTGACAATACGGTTGAGCTGGTCATAGCGGTAATTGTAAAACAACGGCAGCGGATTGGTCGAAGCGGGTGCACCCTTCAGCAATCCTGCATTATTAATGCTGATAGCACCGATATTCCCATTATAAAGCGACACAAAATTGGATTGCGTTCCGGGGTTGGCAAATGCTGAGCTCCCTCCAATGGCTTTATAGTCTATAAAATTGTTCCCGCTGGTCTCCTGATAATAATGCAATCCAAATCCTACCACATCCTTTGCCACCATACTATTGCCTGTACTAAGCCCGTCTTTACCCATTTCCTGCGCTGGATTTAAATTCGTGCTGTTCACTCCCTTTAACCAC
>JBEVJC010000034.1:0-289715 GCA_040510375.1 Chitinophagaceae bacterium | reverse complement strand
GGTAAGGAAACAGGAAGAAGAAATTTCCCGTCACCGGAAAAGCCTTGTCAGCACGGGCGACCGTTCGGCCAAAATCCGCACCTATAATTTTCCACAGGGCCGCGTTACTGATCACCGGATCGGAATGACCATCTATAACCTCGACGATGTGCTGAACGGCAATATCCAGGAATTCCTGGAAGCATTACAGTTTGCCGAAAATGCCGAAAAAATGACGACACAGAACTGATCTGTCAGGAATTAAAAAGATAAACCGGTGTCGATGCAACCACATCGATATTATTTAACAACTTATTAAAAAAGAAACAAACATGAAATTTTTAATACCGGTCTTATTGCTGTTCATATCTTTTACTTCCGGCGCACAGACTCAATATGAAATCATAAAGGGAAATGATGCTAAAATCCTGAAGGGAATCATCAACCGCGATCTCCTGGAGAAAGACACTTCCTTTACCTGGTATGCAACCAACAAAAACGGCTTCAAGCCAAATATAAAGGCCCTGGAAGGATTGAAAAAAAATGCTGATTCAGTCCAGCTGATTGTTTTCATGGGCACATGGTGCGAGGATTCCCATTTTATCATACCCAAATTATTCGCACTTACGGATGCAGCCGGTTTAAAAGAAAAAAATATTACCCTGATTGGTGTGGACCGTCAAAAGAAAACACATGGTAACCTCGCCGAATCACTGAACGTATTGAATGTGCCTACCATTATCGTTATGAAAAACGGTAAGGAGATCGGCCGGGTGGTGGAGTATGGCAAAACAGGGCAATTTGATAAAGACCTGGGAGAAATTTTTTAAAGGTCCGGGCCGCAGCCGTATGTTCACAAGATCGGGATTTAATTCTCATTCAACGGCTTCGCCAGCCTGATATCCATACTGGCCCCTGCAATCTCGATCTTCATTTCTTCCATAGTACGAAGGATCGCAAAGTTGGTCTGTTCTTTTATGGAATTATATTCCTGCATGGTCACAGGTCCGGTGAAATATTCTACCAGAATAACAAACGCTGTTGAACTGATATCATTTAACAGCACGGTGTTATTTTCTATTTCCGGTCTGTTGAGCACTTTACGGATGCCGGTGATCAGTTGCTGCAGCCTGTCCGATTCACAATCGAGCCCGATCTCCAGCCTCAATTCCCCCTTACGTTGGGTACGCTGTGAAAGATTATCGAGGATACTGTCCACCATCTGTTTATTGGGCACCGTAATAAAAGTTTTCTGATCAGTGCGGATCCTTGTGCTGCGCAGCCCAACCTTCTCCACTGTACCGCTGAATGAATTAACCTTGACCACATCACCAGTAGTGAATGGTTTGTCGAAAAAAATAATAAAGGAAGCGATCAGGTTTTCAAGGCTTTCCCGCAACGACAATGCGATGGCCGCACCCACGATACTCAGTCCTGTTAACAGATTACTGATATTATACCCGAATGCAAGTTTGAGGATCATCAGTAATCCAATGACCGAAAGGATGACCTTAAAAAAATCCTTGAAGAATACGATCAGCTGATGATCGGAAGTATCATGTACCCGGTCGGCCTTGATATGAAGCAATAACGCAATGAAATCAATCATCCGGATCAGAAGGCGGATAAAGGCCACTACCAGGATAACAGTCCCAAGGTCATGCACCAGTTCACGCAGCGTCATCCGGTAAATATCAAAATCGAGTACCTCCGGGAATTTAAGTTTATTGAGTGTTGCAATTGAAACCAGGATTACCAGGAAAAAACCAAGTGGCCGGATAACCAGGTCGCTGAATGATTTTTTATCTACATCCTTCCAGATAGTACGGACAAAAACAAAGATCAGTGCAGCTGCATATTGGGCAATATGCCTTTTCACGATGATCATGAACAGGATAACGGCAAGAACAATCAGGTACACCCTGATGGTATTATCAAGCACCACCCTGTTTAGGAATTCATTCATACTATACGTCGTTTAAAGAACGTAAAATTATCGAATTAAAAACAGGTTCAACTACTGGAAATCGTAAATCTCAATGCTGTCCTGTTTCAGCGCGTACAGGCGGGTTCCGGAAAAATTAAATGCCCTGCTTCCGGACAATGCCCCGGGCATATCATATTCATCGAGCCGGAAGGTCCGGATATCATAGCGGAATAATTTATTATCCTTTGAGCCAAATATATATCGTCCGGCTACCTTGAAATTACTCCAGCCCGTAATCTGTATTTTGTTCTTCAATGCACCATAATAATCGAATACAAACACACCTTGTGTGGAGTCATACAGATAAACCAGCTGGTCCTGGTCGAAAATTTTCTGTGGTGCGGGCGCAATAGAGAAGAGTTGACGGAAATCCGGAGTTTCCAGTAACAGTTTCCCTTCTTCATCAATTTTTTTCAGTTTATTCTCCACCTCATCGTACAACCAGATTTTGTTATCGTACGATTGCCCGATGGCCCTTACCTGGAGTATGTCCTGCTTGCGGAGATCGATGCTGTTACGGATATTAAAGAAGCGGTCGAGCACAACGATAGTGGCGAAGTCGCGGTAATACAACAATACCTTGAGCGGGTTCGACACATCAACCAGTGTGGCCTGGCCAAACTTTTTTACATCATTGAACACGGCTGCCGAGTCGCCGTTTGAATTAAGTTTTTTCAGTTGGTTGGAACTGTTGAGCAGGTACAGGTTGTCCAGGTTGTCAACCGTAAAACTCCGGATATCACCACTGATCGTTCTCAGTCGGCCAAAGGCACTATCGCGCTGTGCGGTTACATTAATGGCCAGTAAAACCGTTAAAATGACCAGGGATGATTTTTTCATTGACCACGGATTATTTTATGTTCATTACCAGTGTATGATTGCAATGTCATTTTTGTCCCGTCAAAAGAAGCATAGGTGAAATAGGTAATCCAGTCGCCCAGGTTAATATACCGGCTGTTTTCACCCAACCCAAAATCAACAGGCAGATGCCGGTGTCCAAAAACAAAATAGTCAATATGTTTTTTTTCGAGTACGCCTTTTGAGTAAATGATCAGCCATTCCTTTTCTGGTCCAAGAAATACTTCTTCACTGCTGCCCGTCTGTGCCCGGCTGCTGCGGCTCATATAATTTGCGATACCCATCCCTACTACTGGTGGCAGGATGCCAAACATCCATTTACACACGGGATTGCGGAATACTTTTTTCAATCGTTTGTAACCGTGGTCACCTGGACCAAGTCCGTCGCCATGTCCCACCAGGAATGTTTTACCATTCCTTACAAATTCCATCGGTTCATAATAAACCGGGATATTTAATTCCTTCTGGAAATAGTCACGCATCCACATATCATGATTGCCTACAAAAAAATGCATGGGAATACCTGCATCAGTGAGCTCGGCCAGTTTACCCAGCAAACGCACAAATCCCTTGGGAACCACCTGGCGGTATTCATACCAGAAATCAAACATATCACCCACCAGGAAAATTTCTGCTGCCGTGTTTTTTATACTGTCGAGAAAGTCGACCAGGATTTTTTCACGTTGAAGGCTGCGGGCATGATCTGGTGCCCCGAGGTGGAAATCGGAAAGGAAATAAATCTGCCTGGATATGGATGCGTTATTGTTCATTAAGTTACCTGGATTGGTCGCGTGCGGGAGCAGTTAGGTTGCTTCCGGCTATTACATTTCTATAAATAGGGATCATGATTTGCGTGAAGCAATATATTCCAGCAGATTACCGGAACCGATCTGTGGTCTTCCGCTGACATCGCCATTGTACCAGTAGATCCATGCAGTCTGGTCACCCGATCCGGTTGAAACGGGCACAGGTTCACGACGGTATAAGGAAGGTTCATTAACTTCCACCAGTATACCTTCATAGTCGTCGAGTTGTGCCATTGCCCAGGAAAAATCTTTTTCATCACGGATCCTGTATAATTCGCCATCAATAAAAGATTCCGGACCGGCCGGAACAGCTGCGGGGTATTCTCCCATATCAAAGAGGAGTCCGTTGACCCTGCCGGTACAAACAAGATCAAAATAACGGCTCACATAATCATAAGCCGGACTCTTGAATCCGCTTAACAGCGAGCCATATACGAATAGCTGGAAATTGCCGGGGTTTGCCATAGCCTAAAAGTACAACATATCAGGCTTCTATAAGAAACACATACACTTCCTTTGGTCCATGTACCCCTACCACCAGCGTTTTTTCAATATCCGCCGTCCGGCTGGGTCCTGTAGCAAATGTGATGAGTGAGGGAAGATGATCCTGGTATTTATCTTTAACCCGTTGCAATGCATCCTTCACATCATAAACCAGCTGACTGGTAAACGCGATACAGATATGTATGGGAGCATACACACTGGTATTTCGTCCGCTTGGCTGTGCAGCGCTCATAACAATGGATCCTGTGCGGGCAACCAGTGATTCACAACCCGTGATGGATACATCACAACCGGCCAAATTGTTCTTTACCAACCGGTCGCTAAAACCGGGAGGCATATGGGGCAACAGGTCAGGCTCCAGGCAATACACTTTCTGCCAGTCCATTTTCATCACGAGGCTGTTAAGCTGGAATGCCAGTTCCTGTTCGTTTATGCAAAACACAAACCTGCCCTGTAATTTGGTAAACTGTTCGGCAAATTCCACCTCCGGTTCCTGGGAGGAGGGTTGGAAAACAGAATCCGAACCTTCACTTTTTGGAAAAGGAAGAGGCGTTGATTCACTCAACGCCTTCCTGATTTTTTTTAAAATATTTTCTTTTGAAACAGAGAACATCTTATTAATTATGGTAACGATTTATTGGTCACGTCGCTGTCGTACGGAGGCACACCAGCAGAAATTTCACCGTTTTCGATATTGATATCCGGTGATGATTCCTCGGTCAGCGATTTCTTTTCCTCGAAGGGACGTTTTCCAATCAGCACCTCCACATCACTCTGGAACAGGACTTCCTTATCCAGCAATGCTTCCGCGAGTTTGATTACATCTTCCCTTTTTTCCGATAACAATTCTTTTGTTTTGATATAGGCCAGGTCGATCAGCTTTCTCACTTCCTCATCAATCATCTTGGAAGTTTCCTCCGAATAAGGTTTGGTGAACTGATTCTCCGTTTGCGGATCATAGTAACTGATGTTCCCGATCTTGTCATTCATACCATACACCGTTACCATTGCATAGGCAATACGTGTGATCTGCTGCAGGTCGTTCTGTGCACCAGTAGAGATCTTGCCGAAGAATATTTCTTCGCTCGCACGGCCGCCGAGTGTCATACAGATCTGGTCGCCCAGCTGGTCGGTATTATACAGGTACTGTTCTTTTGGTGTGTACTGCGCATAACCCAGGGCCGCGGTTCCCCTTGGCACGATGGTTACTTTCAGCAGCGGATATGCATGTTCAAGGTACCAGCCGCAGATAGCGTGACCAGCTTCATGGTAAGCGATGATCTTCTTTTCATCAGGCGAAATGATCTTGTTCTTTTTTTCAAGTCCACCGATTACACGGTCAACAGCATCCTGGAAATCGGCCATATCAACCGCTTCCTTACCTTTCCTTGCTGCAATCAGCGCCGCTTCATTACAAACGTTGGCGATATCGGCACCGGCAAAACCAGGTGTTTGTTCAGCCAGTTTGTGAATGTTGAGGGCTTCTGAGATCTTGATTGGTTTAAGATGCACTTTGAAGATCGCTTCACGACCTTTAACATCCGGTTTATCGATGGTGATCTGCCGGTCAAAACGACCCGGACGAAGTAAGGCAGTATCCAGTACATCGGGGCGGTTGGTAGCGGCCAGCACAATGATCCCGGTGTCTGTACCAAATCCATCCATCTCCACCAGCAACTGGTTCAATGTGCTTTCACGTTCGTCGTTACTCATCATTACATTCTTGCCACGGGCGCGGCCAATGGCATCAATCTCATCAATGAAGATGATACATGGTGCTTTTTCACGAGCCTGCTTGAAGAGGTCACGCACACGGCTTGCACCAACCCCAACAAACATTTCTACGAAGTCGGAACCACTGAGACTGAAGAATGGTACCTGTGCCTCACCGGCCATGGCCTTGGCCAGAAGGGTCTTACCCGTTCCCGGAGGACCTACCAGTAATGCGCCTTTGGGAATCTTTCCACCAAGGGCTGTATATTTTTTCGGACTCTTCAGGAAATCGACGATTTCCATCACTTCCACTTTTGCTTCATCCAGACCAGCTACATCGGCAAACGTGATATTCACCTTTGTTCCTTTATCAAAAAGGGTGGCCTTTGATTTTCCGATATTGAAAATTCCACCCGGACCAGCACCGCCACCGGCACCACCGCTCATCTTCCGCATCATGAGGATAAAGATTGCGGCAAGAAGAAGGAAGGGGAGAATAAATGAAATGCCTTTGCTGAACCAATCACTTTCAGTGGTTACATCACCCACTTTTTTGATGGTTGGATTATCTGCGTAAAACTTACGCATATCATCCATGAATGATTCTCCGGATACAATGGTAAAATGAAGTTGCGGAGCATCACCGGACTTGGTGTTGACATCACGTTTCACCAATGCCTTGTATTTTGGTAGCGCTTCAGGTGTAAGTGTTACCAATACTTTGTTGCGATTGCTGACAACTGTATATTTTTTAACCTCACCATTGCGGAGCATTTCCATGAACTGATCCTGTGATACGTTTTCTGTTCCGGTTGTAAAGCCACCGAAAAACTGGAAACCGATCAGTACGGCAAAAATTATAGCGTAGATCCAGTAGATGCTGAACTTCGGGCCTTTCTTCTGACCCGGATCATCACCCGGACGTCCGCCTGGACGGATAGGACTGTTTTTTTCCTTTTTATTATAGGATGGTTCCTGCGACATATTTAATATTGCTTGTTCGGGCTTTTAAAAATTATTTATCGGAGAATATTGTGCGTTGAATTATTCCTTGTGTTCCACCATCACCGCGTCGTTCCACATTTCTTCCAGTTTATAGAATTTCCTGTTCTCGCCCAGCATTACGTGGACGACAACATTTACATAATCGACCAGCACCCACTGCAGGGTCTGGTAACCTTCATGGTGAAAGGGATTTTCATCACAATCTTCCTTTACCCTGGCTTCGATATTTTCTCCGATAGCCCTGATCTGCGGCTGGTTGTCGGCCTCGCAAATGATAAAGAAATCCGCAACAGCCTCATTTATCTTCCGGAGGTCGAGGGATATAATATTCAATCCCTTTTTTTCCTGGATGGCGGATATAATTGTTTTGATGATCTTTGAACGCTGTGTTAACCGGGCTGCACTTTTCCTATTACGGGTAGACAGAGATGCAAGTTGTTCCAATAATCTAAGAGTTTTTAGTTTTACGTTTCTCGTTCAGTACCTAAACTTATTTACTTTGCTCAAAAATAGCAATTAATTGCCACAACGTCCTTCACATAGTCTTATAGGAACGCCATTTATCGAGCTTCAGACCGTTGACAGTACCAACAATTATGCCCTTACACAGATACATGCGGGTTTGGCACTGGCGGGAACCGCCATCTTTGCACATCACCAATCGGCCGGAAGAGGCCAGCGGGGCAGGCCCTGGAGTTCGGAAAATTCAAAAAGCCTCAGCCTGAGCCTGATCATCAACCCCGCACCTCTTGATACCACCCGGCAATTCTGGTTGAGTGCCTGTATCGCGGTGACTGTCTGCCGTTTAGCTACTAAATTGACCGGCCATCAATTTAATATAAAATGGCCGAATGATCTCTATTGGCAGGACAGAAAGGCAGGGGGCATCCTGGTTGAATCAATAGTAGGTCCGGATCCCAACGGTGAAACCCGTTGGAAGTGGGCAGTGGCGGGGATTGGGCTCAATATAAATCAGTCCGGTTTCCCAGGCGAACTGACCAATGCGGTGTCTTTTTTCCAGGTAAACGGAGTTGAATTGAAAATCATTGACCTGGCGAGAGAAATCTGCCTCGAAATTGACCTGGCGCTGGAAAAAATGAAGGAAGAAGGGTTCAACAGGATCTACACTGAATTTAACGACTTGTTATATAAAAAAAATCAGATTGTCAGGCTCAGGAAGGATAGCCGCACCTTCGAAGGCCTGATCAAGGGCGTATCCCATACGGGTGAATTGATAGTGGAGCACGGAGTGGAACAACATTATGCTGTGGGTGAAATACAATTGGTGCTTACATAAGCGACTTCAGTATCTCTTCAGCATGGGCCTTATTCTTTGGCCTGCGGAAAATCTTTACAATGATTCCTTTTTCATTTATCACAAAGGTGGTTCGCAGCAGACCCATATAGGTGCGGCCATACAATTGTTTTTCACCCCAGACTCCAAACTTATCGATAACCTTATGCATTGGATCGGCAATCAGCCGGTAGGGAAGGTTGAATTTTGTTTCGAATTTTTTGTGGCTGGTTACATCATCGGGACTTACACCCAGGACCTCAAACCCTTGCTGCTGGAGCATTGCATAGTTATCGCGCAGGTTACACGACTCAGTGGTACATGCCGGTGTATCATCTGCAGGATAAAAGAATAACACCAGTTTTTTTCCTTTGAAGTCAGCACTGCTGATTTTATTTCCATCCTGGTCAGTACCGCTGAAAGCCGGTGCTTTGTCGCCTTCGTTCAATGTAATCATTCTATTTCCTCTTCTTTTTAACGGGTTTTTTTGCGGCTGTTTTTTTTGACTTGCTTTTTTTTGATATTTTTTTTCGCGGTGGCGGCGGGGTGTAGGGGTTACGTCGGAACCACCATGTTTTTTCAGTGATATTGCCCGCTATATCTTCCACCTGTACCATCAATTCATGTACCCCATATGGCACGCGTTCATCGAATCGATAAATCCAGGTCCGGCCCTTATCATTGGTGAAACGGATCCACTCCCCATCAACCAGGGCCTTGAAGTTTTTTATTCCTGAAGCATCAGTTGGTGTAAATAACAACCGGCTGCTGCGACTCAGGTCGATCGTATCGCCCGTACCCGGCGCCTTAATTACCGGTGGCAGGTTATCAGCATAGGCAGTAAAGGTTCCGAAATCACCAAGGTTTGCCGTAACGCGATCATTTTCCCATTCGGCTTTTCGGATTTCATCGCTGCGGCCGCCCTTACGCTTTATCACCATCCTGTCGCGCTGTTCTTCCGCGATTATTATTTCAGGCCTGATAGATACTTTCAACGTCCCGTGCAGTGGGATCGATTCATCATTAACGGTATAGGAACCGGACACGGCACCAGGAATTGCCCTGATATTATTATAATAAACATTTACCGTATCGTAAAGGTTGTCCTTATACAGCTCAAGCTCAAAACCGCCACGGGTAAGGGTTTTCGCCTGTCCAGGTATAAATTGTTCATCCACCTGGGGGGTAGGTTTTTCAGGACCGGGATTAAAACGGATCCTGAAATTAAACAGGCTGCGGTTGCCGGCGGCATCCATTACTTCCATATAAACGGAATGAACCAGCGTGTCTGTGAGTCTTATCAGGCCGTCGCCTTTATTACGATATACGCCCGACTGATCATTCGGCAGTGGGCTGAGCAACTGGTATTCGACACCGCCTTTATAATGGTTACGATAATCAACATGGGCATTATAATACCTGGTCTCGTCGTAATTAATACTGTCAAGTATAAACCCCGTGACGAATTCATCATCCATCCACACCATGGCCGAATAAATGCCATCGCGGTTGGTTGAACCATTCAGCCTGTCGTAAGCGCGAAGACCCAATCCGATTACAGGATTACTGATTTTTACAACCGGTACCCGGGGTATGATATAACCTGAGTCCGTGCTCTTAAGGGTAAACGCCTGTGGCCGGCCCGCACTGTAAATACTTTGGGAACGATCGTAGATGGCAAGTTGCTGGAGGACGGGTGGTTGCTGGTCGGTCAGGTCAAAACCAAATAATAAAGGGTTGAGGCATTCATCCGTTTGGGTGGACCTGATTTCAAAATGCACATGCGGTCCCTGTGAACCACCGGTGTTTCCGCTATAGGAAATAAAATCGCCCTTTCTTACCGGAAACAGTGATGAATCGGTGCGGATTTCCTGCGTCCAGCTGCCGCTGGAATACTGTTGTGCGGTAACCCACTGTTCAATGGCTGGAGCAAATTCATTCAGGTGGGCGTATAAAGTTGACAGACCGTTCGGATGATTGATGATCAGGAACCTTCCGAAACTGGAAGGCCTGATACCGATATAGGAAATATAACCATCAGCCGCAGCATAAACGGGTTCATTTTCGTGTCCCCCCGTTCGCACATCCAGTCCCATATGCCAGTGATTGGGTCGCAGTTCGCCCATATTGGCAACAATCTCGGGACGCAGGTTTACCGGCCACCGAAAGTACCCCTGGGGATACGGGTTCGGAAATGATTGTGCGTTGGAAAAAACAAAAAGAATACAGAACAGGCTACAAATCAGTGATCTCCTCATTAATGCAAAAAAAACGCATTGATCTTTGTAAAAAAATAATTTTCTTTTTCCCGATGGCGACTATGATTCCCTTACTTTTGCGCAATTTGTTTTTTTATTCTGCAGCGTTAAACTCCTAACAGGCAAGTGTTTGCGAAGAATTATGATCTATTGGGAGTTATAAACTGCGGAATCAACCCAAAAAAAAATGCCAAAAGATTCATCTATTAAGTCCGTCCTGATTATTGGTTCTGGTCCCATCGTTATCGGCCAGGCATGTGAGTTCGATTATTCCGGCACACAGGCTGCAAGAAGCCTTCGCGAAGAGGGTGTTAAAGTTTATCTCATAAATAGCAATCCGGCTACCATCATGACCGATCCGATGATGGCCGATAAGGTTTACCTGCTTCCCCTCACGGTGGAAAGTATTGAAAAGATCCTGGAAGAAAACCAGATCGACGCGGTGCTGCCTACCATGGGTGGACAAACTGCCCTCAACCTTGCAAAAGAAGCAGAGGACCTGGGCATCTGGGAGAAATATAATTGCCGCCTGATAGGTGTTGATATCAAGGCGATCGACAAAGCGGAAGACCGTGAAAAATTCCGGCAGTGGATGATCCAGCTTGGTGTACCGGTGGCTCCTGCAAAAACCGCCAACTCCTTCCTTGAAGGAAAGGAATTTGCGCAGGATATCGGTTTCCCGCTGGTGATCCGTCCGTCTTTTACACTGGGCGGTACCGGTGGTGGATTTGTCCATGATAAAAGTGAACTCGATGAAGCGCTGAACCGCGGACTGCAGGCTTCGCCCATACATGAAGTGCTGGTTGAAAAAGCGGTACTGGGATGGAAAGAATTTGAACTGGAATTACTCCGTGATGCTGCCGACAATGTATGCATCATCTGTACAGTGGAGAATTTTGATCCGATGGGAATCCATACCGGTGATTCCATTACCGTAGCTCCTGCAATGACACTGAGTGATACAGGCATGCAGCTGATGAGGAACACGGCTATTATGATGATGCGCGACCTTGGCAATTTTGCCGGTGGTTGTAATGTGCAGTTCTCCATGAATCCGGCTACCGAAGAAATCATCGCTATCGAGATCAACCCGAGGGTGAGCAGGTCCTCAGCACTTGCTTCAAAAGCAACCGGATATCCCATTGCCAAAATAGCAGCCAAACTTGCTATCGGATATAACCTTGACGAACTCGAAAACCAGATCACAAAAACAACCTCTGCATACTTTGAACCGGCGCTCGACTATGTGATTGTAAAAATCCCGCGCTGGAATTTTGACAAGTTTAAAGGAGCTAATGATACACTCGGATTGCAGATGAAAAGTGTGGGTGAAGTAATGGCCATTGGCCGGAGTTTCACCGAAGCTATCCAGAAGGCCTGCCAAAGCCTGGAGAATAATGCTGTGGGATTGGGTTACTACGGAAAAAGTATGATGCAGGCCGAAGAGCTGCTTGAATATATCAAGGTGCCGAAATGGGACCGCATATTCAGGATCAAGGATGCATTGATGGCTGGGATTTCGGTGGGCACCATTTCAAAAGCTACAAACGGGATCGACCGCTGGTTCCTCAACGAGATCCAGAAGATCTGCCATATCGAAAAAGAGATCGCCAAATATGACCTGGATACTATGCCGCTGGAATTACTTCGCGAAGCAAAGGTCAATGGGTTCAGCGACGAACAGATCAGCCGGATCCTTGAACATGGCGACGAAGAAGATGTATACCAGAAAAGGAAGGCCGCAGGTATTACCAGGGTTTATAAAATGGTGGATACCTGTGCTGCAGAGTTTGAAGCCAAAACGCCTTATTTCTATTCTACATTTGAACAGGGCAACAGCACAGAGAGCGTGGTAAGTGATAAAAAGAAGATCATAGTACTTGGCTCGGGGCCCAACAGGATCGGGCAGGGTATTGAATTTGATTACTGCTGTGTGCACGGTTTGCTTGCTATCAGGGAATCCGGTTACGAAGCGATCATGGTCAACTGTAATCCTGAAACCGTATCAACTGATTTTGATATCGCCGATAAACTTTATTTCGAACCGGTTTATTGGGAACATATCTGGGAAATCATCGAGCATGAAAAACCGGAAGGTGTGATTGTTCAACTGGGTGGCCAAACAGCATTGAAGCTTGCAGAAAAACTGCATGAGCGTGGAATTAAAATCATTGGTACTTCCTATGACAGCATGGATATTGCGGAAGACCGCGGACGTTTCAGCGACCTGCTGAAGGATCTCGAAATCCCTTATCCTGCTTATGGTACTGCCGAAGATGTTGATGAGGCAATTGTTGTGGCTAATAAAGTAAGTTATCCGGTACTGGTTCGTCCTTCGTATGTACTCGGTGGCCAACGGATGCGGATCGTGATCAATGATGATGAAGTGGAAAAAGCGGTGATCAGCCTGCTGAAACACCTGCCTGGTAATAAGATCCTGATCGATCACTTCCTAGACCGTTGCCAGGAAGCTGAGGTGGATGCCATTTTCGACGGGGAAAATTTCCATGTGATGGGTGTGATGGAGCATATTGAACCCGCAGGTATCCACAGCGGTGATAGTAATGCTGTACTGCCCGCATTTAACCTGACACCGCTGGTGGTGCATACTATGGAAGAATATGCAGAGAAGATAGCCCGTTCCCTTAATATCAAGGGACTGATCAATATCCAGTTTGCCATCAAGGACAGCAAGGTGTATGTGATTGAAGCCAACCCGCGTGCATCAAGAACTACTCCGTTTATTGCCAAAGCATACCAGATCCCCTACCTCAACATCGCCACAAAAGTGATGCTGGGAGTAAAGACACTGAAGGATTTCACCTTTGAGAAAAAGCTGAAGGGCTTTGCTATCAAGGAGCCGGTATTCAGTTTTGATAAATTCCCGGGAGTGAATAAGGAACTGGGACCTGAAATGAAATCGACCGGTGAAGCAATCCGGTTTATCAAGGACCTTCGTGACCCTTACTTCAGGCAACTATATAAAGACAGGAGTATGTATCTCAGTAAATAAATGGAAACCCTTCGGCAGCGAAGGGTTTTTTCTTTTAAGATTCTTGCAGGGGAGTTGTCCCCGGGGATTTTCCAATTCAAATCCCGCCAGGTGCCAACAGCGGGGATTTCCCAATTCAAATCCCGCCCTGGTGCTCACAGGGGGGATTTCCAAATTCAAACCCCGCCCAGGTGCTGACAACGGGGCATTGGATCAGATTTCGACAATCCCGTTTTTTATGGAATACATTACCAGTCCAACCCTGCTGTGAACCTTTAGTTTAAGGAAGAGCGACTGCCGGTAGTCATCGACCGTACGTGGACTCAGGAACATTTTTTCGGCGATCTCTTTATAGGAAAGTTCGGAACAGGTCCACCGGAGAAATTCACGCTCCTTTTCATTCAGCACCACTTCCTTTGCCACGGGCTCGGGATCATGGTTCAGTCCACTCACCAGTTTACCCGAAACATATTCGGAGAGATACACATTTTTATTGATGACGGAATCAAATGCCTGTTTCAGTTCTGCGGGATCAGTATTTTTCAGAAGATAACCCTTGGCGCCCAGGCGAAACATCTTGATAATGGTTTTTTCATCACTGACCATGGACAGGATCAGTACCTTGATATGGGGGTAGGTTTTCCGCAGCCACTGGGTAATCTCAAAGCCGTCCATCTCGGGCATATTTACATCCACCAGCGCGATATCGGGTATCACATGCTGCTGGATTTCTGCCCGGAGATCTTTTCCATTATTGGCCTCGATTACCACCTGGTAACCGTCAAACGTGTTGATCATACTTGCAAGGGCTTTGCGCAGTAATGTGTGATCATCAGCAATAGCCACCTTGATTTTCTTATTACCCTTTGCCATGATTATTCTTCTTTCATCGGAAGTTCAATCCTTATAACGGTGCCTTGTTTCGCGTCACTCTGGATCGTGAGATCCGCTCCAATAAGTTTGGCCCTGTTAAAGATACTCTTTAGGCCTACACCGCTGTGCGAATTGGTAGATTGTTTTTTCTCTGTAACATTGAAGCCGACACCGTTGTCGGATATCTCCATTACAAACAGGTCTTCAAAATAGGAAAGGTTCACTTTTACCTGGGTAGCCTTTGAATGTTTCAGGATATTGTTGAGCGACTCCTGGAACATCCGGAACAGGAATACCGATTTCTGTTCATTGAAATACTCTTCCGTACCGTCAACATGAAAAAAGATTTCCAGGATCCCGGCTTTCTTCAATGCATATAATTCAAAACGGATCGAATCCGACAATCCGATCTGGGTAATGCGGTCGGTGTGAAGGCTCTTGGTAAGGTTGGAGAGATCAACGATAGCCTTGTTCAGCACTTCCATTGAATTCTGCAGCTGGTCATATGCCGGATGTGTTTGTTCAATAGGAAGTATGGAAAGCGTGAGTTTGGCAACAGATAACATCTGACCGATATTATCATGCAGTTCCTGACCCATTGTTTTAAAAGCATTTTCCTGGATCTCCAGTTGCGACCGCAGAGCCTCCCGTTCGTACTTATCCTTCAGTTTATCTATTTCCACTTCCTGGTTTCTTTGCCTTCGCTGATAAAGGAACAGGATGGTTACGATAAAACCAACAAGTAATAAACCCAGGGCAATGCCAATTATGGTAATGAAGAATATTTCCTGGTTTTCATGCATATAAAAGCAATCGAGAAGAGAGAGTATAAAAAGATGTTCAAAATAGTAACGATTGGTCCGAAGTTCCTTAACACGAGTGGAGAATTATGTGCAAGGAAGTTGATGAAACCATAGAGAGGTATACTGCAGCTACCCCAGAACAGCAGGGCACTGCAGATCCAGAAATTCGGATTGCTGACAAGGGGTACCGATTTTGGCGTCCTGAATAATTCCAGAAAAAACTGGATGGTGGAAAGGACGATCATCAGGTTACCGATCGAATAAGTGATGGTATGGAAAACTGAAACCTGAAAGAATGTAATGTTTATAATAAATCCGACTGTATATACCAGGATCGCAACCCTGATGACCGTTTTTATAATGCGGGACTGGATCATCCTGCTGATCAGCCAGAGAAAATAACAGCATTCCAGGAAAGAAAAAATATTATACAACATCGTATTGGACAAACCCCGGTACGATGTATAGATTCCGATCAGTTCCACCGCCAGGGTGGTGGCAAGGAATATCGGAAAGGTGCTTAAATAGGAATACTGACCAGGGTCGACCCAATACACACGAAGGCTGAGTATCAGGGCGATAAAAATGAAATATGTATACGGTTCGAGGTAGCCCATGTCGGCCGTGAAGCTAGATATAAATTCTAAAAAAAGGAAACCCCTCGAAAGGAGGGGTTCCTGAAATGCCATTGAATCAGATCAAATAGCCATTGCCTTGTCGGTAATATTAATTTCCAGTTCTTCGAAACCGCCACCTGTCTGGATGCAGAACGGAGGACACAGTCTGCCCACATTGTAAGCTACAATTTGGCTATCCTTGCCATTATTTACAAAAAGATCTTTATCTACTACCATTCCATTGACTTCCTTCGCCTTGGTTGCAACCATCACGATGGTCTGCCTTCCGGCATATAGTGGGTTGGGCGCATTTTGCAGGCTGTAAGTGCCGAAATACATACGAACACCATCACCACCTTCTTCCCTCGCAGTTGACAGGAATTGCTCAAGTTCCGATACGCTGTACCATACACTAAGTGAATCTTCCTTGCCTAATTTTTTCGAATTGTGCAACCACCGTTCAGTCTTGTAGTTTGATCTCAGTGTCTCTACATGTGCAGTGTCTACGAATTTTCCTGTTCTTGGTGCTTTTACTGTTACTTGTTTCATTGCCTTAAGTTTTAAAATGATTGAATGTTTAACCTGACATGAAACTATTATAGAACCAGATCGATATAGCCAGCAAACAACTTAATAATCAATGCATTACATATTTATATTATTTATATAGTGTATAATATCAAGGTTTTACCATAAAAATGGTGAGAAAAATCGGTGAGAATGTTGGGTAATAACGTTGATAATAATGGGCGGAGCACCGGGTAAAATAACCGCAGGATCATGGGTTAAAAGATGGGATTGACGACGGTCGCAATTTTGAGGGTGAAACGGCACTCAAACGACGCCGGGAGACACCGGCAAACCGGTATTTAAATTGCACATTAAAATCTGTAACTGCAACAACGGTGAGCCTAATTAATTAAATTGAAAAGAAAACTTATGAATTCACAGGTAAACCTGATTATCGCCAGGTTGCAGGAAACGCTCGACGGAGATCCCTGGTATGGTAAATCAGTATATGCTACCCTTGAGGGCATCGACCCCGGCATCACGAATATCAGACCCGGTGAACAACCGCATAGTGCCGTGGACCTGATTTATCATATGCTTACCTGGACAGAATTTACACTCAAACGAATTGAAGGTGAAAAGATCAATGATCTTGAAAAGTTTGAAAGCCTCGACTGGCGCGAGATTGATCCGCAGATCCATGGTTGGGAAGAGGCTGTAAATGATTTCAGGCAGACCAATCTCCAGCTGATAGCTGCCCTCGCGGATAAACCAGATGAATGGCTGCAGGAGAAAGTCGATTATCGCGATTATAATTTTGATACCCTTCTTCGCGGCCTGATTGAACATCATATTTACCACACCGGCCAGATTAACTACCTGGAAAAAACACTTCAATAATTCGTTTTTTACACATGGCTGTTTTCTCCCCCGGGAGTAGATTGAAGCCATGTCCCAACAGGTTATCCCATTCTGGAAAAAGGCGCCCTTCTTCCGCCTGCTTGTACCACTGATCACGGGTATCATCGTTGAGTGGTATATTCCCTTGCCCCTGATCCTGACGTATTGTGTACTGGCATCCAGCTTTGTCCTGATACTCCTCCATTCATTACTTAAACAAAAAAACCGGTACCGGTTCCGGTTTTTTCCCGCTCTTCCGGTGTTCCTCTTATTGGTGGCTGCGGGTATCCTGCTGCTCCATTTCCATGATATCCGTAACCATCCCCGTTGGCGGGAAACCCAACACCAGCCGGGCGACGGTATTGTTTTAAAACTGCAATCCCAACCAACGGAAAAACCGAATTCATTTAAATGTATTGCGACCGCCTTCGTTTTACGCGATTCGGCAACGGGTACTCAAAAGTTATGGTCAACTGAAGGCCTTCTTTATCTTTATTTTCCAAAGGATAGTCTTGTCCGTACGTTCAGACCAGGAACCCGGCTCTTCACCCGGCGGTCGCCGGAACCGGTACTTTCTTCCCGCAATCCCCATGCATTCGACTACCAGCGTTACTCCTTATACCAGGGCACTACGCACCAGTTGTATCTGCGCCAGCAGGATTACGCCGTTCTCACGAACAAACCGTCATCGGGTATTAGTACATTTCTTCCCTCACTCCAGCGTGGTGTACTCGGAACTATTAAAAAATATATTCCGGGAGATAAGGAAGCCGGCCTGGCAGAGGCGCTCCTGATCGGTTATAAAGAGGACCTGGATCCTGATCTTGTATCTGACTACAGTAATACCGGCATCGCACATATTATCGCCATATCAGGTATGCACCTTGCCCTTATCTACTGGCTGCTGATGTTCCTGATGCGACCTCTTGAAAAAATAAAAGGCCTCCGGTACCTGGCGCCCTTACTTACGGTTGCAGGCCTCTGGACCTTCACACTTCTTGCCGGTGCACAACCATCTGTACTGCGTTCGGCCGTTATGTTTACCTGCATCGTGACCGGGAGGACCATCTCCCGGAATCATTCCATTTACAATTCCCTGTCAGCGTCGGCATTTATCCTTCTATGTTTTAATCCGTTCTGGCTCTGGGACCTGGGTTTCCAGTTATCCTATGCAGCGGTGCTGAGCCTGCTTGTCTTCATGATGCCGGTGTACCGATCCGTTTATTTTCGCAACAAACTGGTTGACATGACCTGGAAGTCAATATCAGTAAGCCTTTCAGCCCAGATCCTGACGCTGCCCATGAGCATTTTTTATTTTCACCAGTTCCCCAATTATTTTATCCTCAGCAACCTTGTGGCCGTTCCCCTTTCCACCATCATCCTGTTTGCTGAGATAATCTTATGTGCCTTTGCAGGTATCCCGGCTGTTGCTACAATAACCGGTGCGTTGATTTCACGTCTTATTAATCTGCTCAACCTTATTATCGATCATATTGCAGGTTTACCGTTTGCCACAATGAACGACCTGCAGATCGACCTCCTGCAGGTGTTTATACTTTACCTACTTACTGTAAGTATTTTTTTCTGGCTCTCGCGTCTTTCCTCCCGTTCACTGATTTATAGTTTGATTTTATTCGCACTGTTTATAACATTGCGTTCCGTTTCCTTTATAACAGCCGGCCATCAATATCACCTCATTGTTTACAATGTGCCGAAAAAAAGTGCATTAGAATATATCCGGGGCCGCCACTATACTTATATCGGTGATACACTAAAACCAGCGGATTTTAATTTTCACCTCCGTCCCAACCATATTTACCACCGCACAGGATCAGGCCCGGCTCCCCCGCCTGACAACATACACTGGTTTTATGGCGGGGAGAAAAAAATAATTTACCTGCACCAGCGGATCCCGGTGGATCGCCGGCATGCAACTGTTCCGTTGATTCCGGACAGTATCCGGCCCGGTTCTGATCCTTCGTTTCCGAATAGTACCCACCCTGCCAGCCGCCTGTCGGTTGGGACCAAAACCCGACCCGCAGCCAATTCGCAGATCCCGGATAGTAACCGGTTCGTAACTGATCCTCTGTTCCCGGGCAACAGCAAATCTGCAACCCATCTGCCAGTCCCGGTCAATACCCGACCCGTGGCCGACCTGCTAATCCTGAACCGGAGGACAGCCCCGGGGATTACTGACCTGAACCGGGTCTTTGTCATCAAAAAAATAATTTTCGACTCATCGGTACCGGTTTATATGGCAAAAAAAGCCGCCGGGATCTGCGACTCGCTGGGTATCAGCTTCCATATCGTAGCGGCCGACGGAGCCTTTATTATGCAGTTAAGGTGATTTTGCCGGCTTTCAAAAATATACGTCTCCCGCACCCCGCCTCCGCGAAGTTTTCAGTTACTTTGCGGCCCTGCTCACACTTCCTAATTCTACAGTATGAATAAAAAGATTCAATCAGCACTTATCTCCGTTTTTTACAAAGACGGACTCGAAAATATTGTTCGTGAACTGGACCAGCTCGGCGTCCTTATCTACTCAACAGGTGGTACCCGCCAGTTTATAGAAGACCTTGGTATAAAGGTTATCCCAGTGGAAGACCTGACCACTTACCCTTCCATCCTGGGTGGCCGTGTAAAAACGCTGCATCCTTCCGTATTTGGTGGTATCCTTGGCCGGCGGGACCTTCCCACCGATCTGGCAGAAATGAAACAATTCAATATCCCGGAACTGGATCTGGTGATCGTTGACCTTTATCCGTTTGAAGAAACCCTGGCCAACACTACTGAGGAAAAACTGATTATTGAAAAAATCGATATCGGTGGTCCGTCCATGATCAGGGCTGCAGCAAAAAATTTCCGGGATGTAATGGTGATTGCAGCCAAAAAAGATTACCCCGCATTGGTGAACCTGCTTAAGGAACAAAAAGGGGAAACAAGTATTGAACAACGCAAATCCTTTGCAGCAAAAGCATTTGAGATAGTAGCCCATTATGATGTGGCGATCTCCAAATATTTCACCGATCCGGCCGATCTGTATTTTACAGAGTCCATCCCCAATCCAAAAACCATGCGATATGGCGAAAATCCACACCAGACGGGTGTTTTCTTTGGAGACCTTGAAAAACTTTTTACGCAGTTAAACGGCAAGGAACTTTCCTATAATAACCTGGTGGATGTGGATGCAGCGATCCAGCTGATCTCTGAATTTACAACTGGACAGGAAATCACCTTCGCCATCATCAAACACACCAATGTTTGCGGTATCTCACAGCGGTCTGATGTAAAATCAGGTTGGGACGCTGCCCTGGCAGGCGATCCGGAAAGCGCATTTGGTGGCGTGCTTGTTACAAACGGAACGGTTGACAAAGCAACTGCAGAAGCTATCAACGAAATCTTTTTTGAAGTACTGATCGCCCCTTCATTTGATGAGGATGCACTGGAGATCCTGCGTTCAAAGAAGAACCGCATCCTGCTCCAATTCATAGCAGCACCCACCGGTAAACAACAATTCAAATCCGTGTTGAACGGTGTATTGGTTCAGGGGATCGATGAAGGTAACTATGCAGAATGGAAAGAATCAGGTGCAAGGGAAAGTACAAGCACCGAACGGTCAGATATGGAATTTGCCAACCTGGTTTGCAAACACCTCAAATCAAATGCAATTGCCCTCGTAAAAAATAAACAACTTATCGGTAAGGGTTGCGGACAAACCAGCAGGATCGACTCGCTTCGCCAGGCAGTGGAAAAAGCCCGGCAATTCAACTTCGATCTTAATGGATCAGTAATGGCAAGTGATGCCTTCTTTCCATTCGACGACTGTGTTAAACTTGGCCATGCAGCTGGTGTGGTTGCCTATATCCAGCCCGGTGGTTCCATACGCGATAAAGACTCCATCGAATACTGCAAGGCAAATGGTCTTGTGATGGTGATCACCGGACTCAGACACTTTAAACACTAGATGGAAAATTTTGGGTTATACCGGATTCTCACCCAGACCGGCCGCTCGTTTAAACGATTGTCGGTCCTTAACCCGTTAACCATCCATAAAAAGGGACAACGTTCCAAGTCGATTTTCGCACTGTCCCTTGTTTGTTTTTTCTGGGGTACCACCTGGGTTGCATCTAAAGTGGGCGTAAGTTATATGCCCGCCTTACAACTTGCAGGTATCAGGCAGCTGATAGCCGGACTGCTCTTCGTTGGTTTTTTTCTTTACAGGAAAGCGCCCTTGCCAACACGGCGCGAATGGATCAGTATTCTTGTATTAAGTTTCCTCAACTTTGTGCTGAGTAATAGTTTCACTGCATGGGGCATCCAGTATATCCCATCTGGCCTGGGATCGATTATCGGCGCAACCTTCCCGCTCTGGCTGGTGGTGCTTGGTTTATTCAGCTCCCGGTCAAGGCTTCCCCGGAAAGCACTGCTTGGATTCTTCCTGGGCTTTGGCGGGATCTGCATTATTTTTTATGAACATCTCAATGAGTTGTTCCAACCCGCTTTCCGCTTTGGAATTTTCCTCTCGGTGTTCGCCACACTAACCTGGGCTTTCGGGACCCTCTATACAAAAAAACAGGCGGCGGGTTTCAATCCTTATTTCAGCCTGGGTTTCCAGATGCTGATCTCGGGCACCCTGTTACTGGTGGTCACAAAAGCACTCAGCCTTTCGGGCCTGCCGTCCTTTATTCCATTCGGACAGATTCCGTGGCAATCATGGTTATCGATCCTGTACCTGGTGATCTTCGGTTCCATCGTGGCGTTTGGTGCTTACCTGTATGCATTGCAAAATCTATCGACCGAACAGACTTCCATCTATGCATATATCAACCCGGTTGTGGCTATCCTGTTTGGAGCGCTGATCTTCAATGAAGAGCTGACCATACTGGTTGCGCTTGGCGGGGCTGTGACCCTCCTCGGTGTTTATCTTGTTAACAGGGCACTCAAAACACCGGTACCGGTTACCCAGGCAGAGTCGGAAGGGACCTGATAAACGTTTCATAGGTTTCTTTCCATCCGTTGAACTGCGGATCGGATCCCAGGAAGTTGTTATGGAAAATGGTAACAAGCGTACCACCCACTGCAGAAGTAACCTCGTAATAATGCATCAGTTCTTTTAATGCCTCACCGGCACTGAAGTGCTGTTCGTAAAAAGAGTTGGCATCCATGAAACAGAAAGGATGCACAAGCAATGTGGTCTCAACTTCATTTTCCAGGTCGTACCAGTAAAATGAATTACTGGTTGATGCCCTGAAACCGTTGATACTGCCATATCCCATCGAATGTTCGTGTTTAATTCCCAGTCGGTCCAGTTCCCTGTAGGTTGCTGGCAAGGTTAACCTGATATAGTGCTGGCGCGATGTGTTTACCTTTTTACCTGAAAGATTCTCCAGGATTTTTATTTCCCGTTCCACCAGCTGCGGCTCGTCGCCACTTCGCCATGACGGATGAATGGCCACCGAATACCTTGACGATATACGCTTAACCAATTCACGCATAGTATCACCCGAAGGGTAAATATTTTTATCATAGATTCCCCTTCTTTCTGCCAGAAGGAAAAAATACAACGGGTCCAGCCGGTAAGTATTATGCAGGTTATCGAGCCAGCCGAAAGAATCAAAAGGGTCGGCGGTTTTCCCTCTCCATACGTTCCATCGCTCAAGGCATTCATTCGTCCTGCCTTTTAAAAAAGCCCTTGTGATCCCTGCGAAATTTCGCACCAATCCTTTTTCCCGGTACGACCAGGCCATATCGATATCGTAGGTCGGCAGGTAATGGAATTTAAAATCAGGCTTTTTGTTATCAGGTGGATAGTGGGCCGACAACATTTGTTTCAACTCCAGCAGCCAGCGGTCGATTACCGGAAGCTGGAGAAAATGATAAATGAATGCAACCGAATTGGTATGTGCATACCTGCCATACTGATCTTTAACATGTGGCAGGTATTCTTCGTAGCGGGTCAACAGGAAAAAAATTGCTGAGAATATATCAAAGCCGCCGTCACCATTATTTTTAAAAAAACGGAACGACGGATCGTCGGGAGAAATATCGATATGCTGTTCATGGATACCCGTCTGGCCGAGCAGTCCGGATGGCTCGATGCGGATCTCCGCAGGATGGATTGATTTCAGGCTGTAATTAATCCTTGATCCCTGGTAGGAAAAGTAAACATCTTTCTGATCGGTGATTTCGGGAGGGCGGCCATTTATATGCCGGCCAATAAATGCGGCGATATATTTCAGTCGTGGACTAAGCTGGTCGGCGTAAATTATCACGGCATGAAGTTAACTATCTCCCTTCATCAATCACCCAGGATATCACCTCATATCTTACATGTCATTTTTCCCAGGATCTTAATTCCCCGCTACCTGCCGTTATCTCTTCCCGTTCTTTTCAATCCATTGCTGGTTAAAAGACTTACGGGGGAAATTCAGTTTCCCGTGATTTTTTGTCCAGGCTTTCCCGATAAGATTGATCATGGAGGTCTTCATGGATCCACTGGCCATATTCATCCAGCTCCTGCGAAGCATGGCAATGCGCCACATCTTCCAGGCCATTTTTTCTGAAGTAGGTGCCAGTCCCGCCATCGCTGCTTCATGCCGGTTGTCAAGTAATAACTCATGCAGGTTGATCTTGACAGCACAAACCTCGGTACAGTTACCGCAGAGCGATGAAGCCTGGCTAAGGTGTTTCCATTCACCCAGGCTTTGGAGGTTAGGGGTGATTACAGAACCAATGGGACCGCTATAGGTAGCTGCATAGGCATGGCCACCGATATTTTTATAAACCGGGCAGGCATTGAGACAGGCACCGCAACGGATACAATAAAGGCTCTCCCGTTGTTTGGGATTATCGAGAATGCTGGTGCGGCCATTGTCCAGCAGGATCACATACATTTCTTCCGGACCGTCTGTTTCACCAGCCTGCCTTGGGCCGGTAATGATAGTATTGTAACTCGTGATCCGCTGACCTGTTCCGAATGTCGAGAGCAACGGCCAGAACAAACCGAGATCGGTCATGGATGGAATTACTTTTTCAATTCCAACGATAACAATATGTGTTTTTGGCATTGAACTGCTGAGCCGGCCATTGCCTTCATTTTCTGTTACAGCAATGCCACCGATATCAGCAATAATAAAATTCGCACCGGTAACACCTACCTCTGCCTGCGCGTATTTTTCACGAAGGATATCGCGGGCAACCAGGGTAAGTTGGGATGGAGTGAGATTGGGATCTGTTCCCAGTTTCTCTGCAAATAGTCGCGCCACATCCTCCTTGCTTTTATGCATGGCGGGAGTTACGATATGATAAGGTGGCTCACCATCCAGTTGCTGGATATATTCACCGAGGTCGGTCTCCACACTTTCAATCCCATTTTTTTCAAGGAATGCATTCAGGTGGATTTCTTCCGTGACCATACTCTTGCTTTTAACAAGAGTCCTGCAATTCTTCGCCTCGCAGATCTTCCGGATTTCTTCCAGCGCCCCTGCGGCGTCTTCGGCCCATAACACATGTGCACCCCTGCGGGTAATTTCCGATTCAAACAATTCAAGATAGGTATCGAGCGATTCAAGTGCCCGCCACTTCAGGTTCTTGGCGCGTTCACGTGCCAGTTCAAGTTCAGCAAACTGGGTTTTACCCTGCGGTACAACTGCGTTGTATTTTCCTATATTGAAGTTGATTGTTCTCCGGTGTGCTGTGTCTTTCGCTTTTTCGGCGCTGCGTATTTTGAACAGGTCGGCTGTTTGCTTCATGGTTTTTTTTAGTGTTACAAACAATTGTTTTAACAGGTACCTTTTTTAAACCCCAGGTTTATTTTCACCTTTTGCATTGTAGTGTTGTTGGGCAATGGCATCGAGTGTTTCGTAAAACTCTTCGCCATACTTGCGGATCAGTGGTTCCTTCAGGAATTTATAAACCGGTACTTTGAGGCTTTCGCCAAGGCTGCAGGCAGGGGCACATAACTGCTCGCGTGGCTCATAGTTTACCCGTTCATAATCGCCATGCACCCCTTTTTTTGTAATGATGGGATAAAGATGGCAACTGATCGGTTTCTTCCAGGGAATAAGTTTATCGTAGTAGGCCTGTTCGAATGCGCATTTGATCAGTCCGTTTTTTTCGCGGAATGCATACACACAGATCCCGTTATCAACAGCGAGGGTGGGTGTTACCCAGCCAAATTCAGTATCGTACTGGTAGAATCCCTTTTTTTCAATTTCTTCCACGGCGGCTTCGGGAAGGTATGGTTTGATAATCTCGTAGTATTCGGTCACCTGGTTCAACTCTTCGTTCGTCAGTGGCGCACCGGCATCGCCTTCTTCGCAACAGCCGCCCTTGCATTTACCCAGGTCGCAGACAAATTTCGCCTCCACCACTTCGTCACTGATCAGTTTATTGTCGATTACGATCATCCGTCTTTTTTTGCAAATTTACGTCACCTGCGGAGAACTTACCGCCATTTCAGGGTCTCCTGTTCAGCGACCTGATCAGCCGTTTGGAGAACTTATCGCCATTTCAGTGTACCGATCAGGTGCTGGAGGTCCTTTTTCAGGAAATCATTGACAATACCCAGAGAATCAGCATTGGGGGTAGCATCGAAATAAAGTGCACCCCGAAGGAAATGCCTGGTTGAATCGCTTACAAAAAACTGGTTGGCGGTTGCCGTATTTCCTGCCAGCGAAAAATAAATCCCTTCCACTCCATTGGGAGTGGAGATGGGTTCGTCCTCGATACCGGTAGACACATCCGTATGTTGTTTGTAGGCAAGTTTGTAACCATCGTTGACCAGCGAATCAAAATTATTCCGGCCAATCATTTTATAACTGATATAAATGCGAGCATTAAACCGTGGAAACTCCACATTGACCCACCAGGGATTTTCGGTTGCATCTCCGAAAAAACTGGTATCCTTTACCACTTTTCCATAAACCGGATATTCGAATGTATAAGGATAACCGGGCTGATCAAACAGCTGGTATTTTTTTTCAGGGAAATCTATGCGGAAATAACCCTTCTTTTTATAGGTGTATTCATTGTTGCATGACAGCAGCAGGCCGGACAACAGGAGAAAGAAAAACAGATGGCGGGCATGGATACGATGCATAACTGGTCATGATTTTTTTTTCAGGGTAACCTGTACAAGTACCACCCTGTTTGTTTCTGCTTCTAGGATCGTAAATTCAAAATCGCCCTGGTTAAGCTGATCACCCTGTTTTGGAAATTCCCCGGCAATCTCCAGAATGAGACCACCTACAGATTCACTTTCCCCACGAAACTGGTCAAATGCATCAATCGGCAGGTGCATCGCCTTACACATATCGTGGATCATGGTTTTCCCTTCAAACACATAGTTGAGATCATCTATTTTTTTATCACGGCTTTCATCCACATCAAATTCATCGCGGATTTCACCGATAACTTCTTCCATTACATCTTCCATGGTCACGATCCCGCTGGTTCCCCCGAACTCGTCTACCACGATGGCAAAATGGATCCGCTTCGACTGGAAATCACGCAACAGGTCGGCAATAAGTTTTGATTCAGGTACAAAGTATGGTTGCCGGATCATTGGCCGCCAGTCGAACCCTTCCGATTCATCCAGGTAGGGCACCACATCCTTTGTGGTGATGATCCCCGCCACTTCATCCATATTACCCTTATACACCGGTAGTCGCGAGTGATGCAGTTCGAGAATCTTTTCGCGGAGTGCGGTAAAGGAAGAATTGTATTCAATGCCATTAACCTCGAGGCGGCTGCGCATGATCTGTTTTACTGTAATGGTCCCGAATTTAACAATGCCCTTCATGATACTCTTTTCTTCGGGCGAAGCTTCTTCGTCGGTCTTGATATCGATGGCATCATCCAGCTCCTGGATATTTACTGCTTCGGATTTATTTGCACCCACTTTATTATCGATTCCGTCGGCCAGCGATACTACCCATTTACTGATTTTTCTCAGGAACAGGTGAACCCCTTCCACCACAATACTCCAGTCGTAGGCAAACCGCACGTTATTCTGTGTTGCCCATACTTTGGGAAGGATCTGTCCGAAAAAAATCAGGATCAGTCCGATGATCCCAACGCGTAATACAACTTCAATAATATAATTACCCACTGATGCGCTGTCGCCGAACAGGCGGATAGTATCATAAGGAAGAAAGGTAGTGATCAGGAAATTGGAGAGTACGATGATGGAAATATTTATAAATATACCGGCGATCTGGAGTGAGGCATAAACAGCTTTCGGCTCCTCCAGGATATTGATGATGCGGCGTGCGGCAGGATGCTGTTTGGTCTTCAGCATATTTATATCCTTATTGTTCAGCGAAAAGAGGGCTACTTCGGATCCGGAGATAGCGAACGTGAGTACAAGCAGCACGAACAGGAGGAACACCAGGAGGGTAATCCGTTGCGTGTCTGCAGTCAGCAGGATGAAACCCAGATCCCTGTATAAGTAATGAAATGCCGAATTGATCTCCAAAACAATGGTTTTTGATTAACGGGTTACCAGCAGGTTCCCTGCGGGCGACTTCAATAAATTCCGCAGGGCGAAGTTATATTAATAAAGTGTACCCGTGGATGTTTCACTAACTATCAGAAGGGAAGGTTCTCGGTAGGATGGTCGCCGATAGCCGGCTCGGAGCCCCCAAGGTTTTCCAGTCCGCCCTCATGTGGGGATGTCCCGTCCATCCGTTTATCGAGCATGATAAGGTTATCGCCCACCACTTCTGTGGCAAACTTGCGATGGCCGTCCTTATCTTCCCAACTGCGGGTGCGAAGCCGGCCTTCGATATAAACAAGACTGCTTTTGTGTAAATATTTCTGTGCAAGTTCGGCCAGTCCGCGCCAGAGCACAACTGTATGCCATTCAGTCTGCGACACCAGTTTGCCGGACCGGTCTTTAAAAGTTTCTGTGGTAGCAAGTGGAAATTTGGCAACTGCAATATTCCCTTCCAGTAATTGTACATCGGGATCTTTTCCAAGATTGCCTATTAACATGACCCTGTTTACGCCTCTCATACTCTATCTTTTATTGCATGAATAAATCGTAGTGCCCGGCTGCGAGTGTCTTTAAAGTTAATTTTTTTTCCTTGAGAAGAAAAAAATTAAAGCGGGGAACCATCCTGCTGGTCCTGGAAAATAATCCGGGTGGATGGTTCTTCGAGGTATTGATTGATGAAACGGGGAAATGCATAGGTTGGCAGGTCCTGTTTATTTATCCATCGGCCATCATTTAATGATTGTTTAAATGATGGGTCATTCATAGTCAGGCGGATAAATCTTCCCATGATGAGTTGGTGTGAGAGCTGCTGTTTCATTATAACTGACACAGCGCCCGGTCGGTAAGTTCCCGGTTGGATTATCCCCATTTCTTCTGCCTGCAACAGTACTTCATCCACCGGTGTTTCCGATTCCGTTTCTATCACCGGGAATTCGTAGAGTTGTTGCCAGATTCCTTTTTCATTTCGCTGGCGGATGATGGTCCGTTCACCTGAATCAATGACCAGGTAATAAAACCATCTCTTCCGCACTTTCGTCTTTTTTTCTTTTACGGGCAGCAGGTCGGTTTCTTTTTCACGAAAAGCATAACAGTGCTGGTTGAAAACACATTTATGGCAAAGTGGCACGGCAGGTTTGCAGATCACGGCGCCAAAATCCATGATCGCCTGGTTGTAGGTTGCCGGGTCTTCACGGTCGATCAGCTGGTCAGCAAGCGCTGTGAAAAATTTCTTTCCGGCGGTGGAGTCGGTCGGAAGGTGCACTCCAAAAATCCGGGCAAGTACCCGGAATACATTTCCATCAAGTACGGCGTGGGGGAGACCGAATGCAAACGACGAAATTGCTGCTGCGGTATAGGGACCGATACCCTTCAATGAAAGGATTTCCTGGTAGGTCTCCGGAAACCGGCCATCAAAATCGTTGGCAACGATCCTTGCAGTTGCCAGCAGGTTGCGGCAGCGGGAATAATAACCCAGTCCCTCCCAAAGTTTCATCACTTCATCGTCGGGTGCGGCTGCGAGATCGGTTATTGTGGGATAACGGCTCCGGTAACGGTTATAATAAGCAAGTCCCTGCTCTACTCGGGTCTGCTGAAGAATGATCTCACTCAGCCAGATCAGGTAAGGATCCTTTTCACCCTTCCAGGGCATCTGCCGGGAATTTTCACGCGCATTCCAGCCCAGGAGCAGGTCTGAAAATCGGTGGCCGGGCTTAAAAAGAGTGTTTTTTATCATTCAGATTAGTGAAAAGGCCCGTAAAGTTCCAGATTTTCCGGTTGATCTCCGTAAAAATCTCATAAAAAAAATCCCTATCCCCTTGACAATCATATTATTTTGTATTAAATTGGCATTCTGAACCATTAAATTACTAAAGCAATGCGTAAAGCCGATCTCGTCAATCAAATCTCAGAAAAGACAGGCATTCCAAAAGTGGACGTGCTCGTCACTCTGGAAACCATGTTCAAAGAGGTTAAAGACACTTTAGCCGGCGGAGAAAACATTTATATCCGTGGCTTCGGAAGTTTCATCACCAAGAAACGTGCAGCCAAGATCGGACGCAACATCAAAAAGAACATTGCAGTACATATACCTGAACATTATATACCTGCATTCAAACCCGCCAAGGAGTTTGTAGCAGAGGTTAAAAAACTCAAGGAACCCAAGCCTGACGAAGGTCCTGGCGAAGAAGCATAGAGATATTCCTGATACATTTTTTTCAAATTTTATATATTGATCATTCCTCCCGCGTTGGTAACTTCGCCATCCAAATCATAAAAGGTGAAGAAACCACAGTGGATCATTGCAGGCATTGCCCTTCTCTCAATAATAATTATTTTTAAATTTGGACGTACCGTACCTGCTAAAAAGGAGGTGGTCCAGGAAGCCCATTCGGCAGAGGATGGGCACAACCACGGTGCAGAAACCTGGGTGTATACTACTGACACGATCCTCAATATTGCCCGTAAGCAGCTTAATACTGAACAGGTTAACCGACTGGCCCTGCTGGAATCTTCCATTACGCGTGGAGATGTAAAGGACCAGAAAATGGAAGTGTTTCATCAGTTATCGCATTTCTGGGGCGACAGTATGCAGTTGTTTGACCCTTATGCCTTCTATGAAGGGGAGGCGGCAAGATTGGAAAATTCAGAAAAATCCCTGACCTTTGCAGCCCGCTTATTTCTGGATAGACTCCAGGATGAGGAAAATCCGTTGTTAAGACAGTGGGAAGCCTTGCAGGCCAAGGACCTGTTTGAGCGTTCTTTGAAGATCAATCCGGCCAATGATTCTGCGAAGGTCGGAATCGGCGCCTGCTACCTTTTTGGTGGAATTTCGGAACAACCAATGACCGGCATCAACATGATCCGGGAGGTGGTTGAGAAAGACAGCAACAATGTGTATGCACAGCTGACACTGGCAAAGGGCGCAATGGTTTCGGGACAGATCGACAAAGCAACAGGACGGCTGGAAACAGTCAACAGGATAGACTCTACCAATGTGGAAGCGATCCTGATGCTGGCCGAAATTTATGAACGTAAGAAGGACAAAGCCAATGCAGCTTACTGGTACGGGAAAAGTCTCGGTCAGATCAGCAGGGAAGATGTAAAGACAGAAATCCGGAGAAGGATAGCAGAATTATCGAAATAGCATTTAACGACTTATTTATAAACACGATCTAAAAATTATTTGAGTATGCCTTGTGGTAAGAAAAGAAAGCGTCATAAAATTGCGACGCATAAACGTAAAAAAAGACTTAGAAAGAACCGTCACAAGAAAAGAAATAAATAGACCGGTACATTACTGATTCAGAAGACGCCTGGGTCGTCCACCAGGGCGATCCCAGGCGCCGCTGAATTTTTGAATGCCGGGAAGTTTATACTTTTCCTTCTGTATTATCGTTTGTTTGTCGTACCGGATTGCACCCCCACTGATCTCTGCTGCAACTCTCCCTCCCGCATTCCGTACGCGTTTATGGCAAATGGTATTTACAACAGCACCATTTTATGGTGGTCACATATATTAGTACGCTGTAATGAACAAAGAACTCATTATTAATGCAGCCCCGCAGGGTGTAGAGATCGCCTTGCTGGAAGACAGGAAACTGGTTGAGCTGCATAGTGAAAAAACAGATGCACGTTTTGCCGTTGGGGACCTTTACTTAGGTAAAGTAAAAAAACTCATTCCCGGATTAAATGCCGCGTTCGTGGACGTTGGTTTTGAAAAAGATGCCTTCCTCCATTATACGGACCTGAGTCCCTATGCCCGTTCGCTCCTGAAATTTACGGCCCAGACAATGGCCGACAAGAGTGACACAAGCATGGACTTTGGAAAGTTTGAGAACGAACCGGAGATCATTAAAACCGGAAAGATCAACGAGGTATTGGGTGGTAAACCAAATATCCTGGTCCAGATCCTCAAGGAACCTATTGCCGCAAAAGGTCCACGTCTGAGCTGCGAAATTTCCCTGCCCGGCAGGTTCGTGGTCATCACTCCATTCAACAATATCGTTGCGGTGTCCCGCAAGATCCATTCGTCCGAAGAACGCAAGCGTCTGCAGAAGATCGTTGAAGCAATCAAGCCAAAGAATTTTGGCGTAATTGTACGAACGGCTGCCGAAGGAAAGAACACAGCTGAACTGCATGAAGATCTTTCTGCTCTGGTTGAGATGTGGAAGACTATCCAGCGCAACCTGAAAGGCGCAACACCACCTGCAAAGGTGCTGAGCGAGCAGACAAAGACAAACAGTATCCTGCGCGACCTGCTCAATGCCGACTTCAACAAGATTGTTGTAAACGACCGCAATATTTTCGCCGACACAAAGAATTATATCCAGCGCATTGCGCCGGAAAAAGCAGATATCGTTTCATACTATCAGAACGGATCTACCATTTTTGATTCATTTGGTATCACCAAACAGGTTAAGTCTTCGTTTGGCAAGACCGTCAACATGAACAGTGGTGCGTACCTGATCATTGAACACACCGAAGCGCTCCATGTTATCGACGTGAACAGCGGCTATAAGAGTGTCAGTAATAACCAGGAACAGAATGCACTCGAGACCAATCTCGAAGCGGCCGATGAAATCGCCCGCCAGCTAAGGCTTCGCGATCTCGGGGGCATTATCGTTGTCGACTTCATCGACATGAAACTGCCGGAAAACAAACGTCGCCTGGTAGAGAAAATGGAAGAGTTCATGAGCCCCGACCGGGCCAAACATGCCGTGCTGCCCATTTCCAAATTCGGCATCATGCAGATCACCCGTCAGCGGATGAAGCCGGAAATGAATATCAACACACAGGAAGTTTGTCCGAGTTGTAATGGTACCGGCAAGATCTCTTCAACCATCCTGCTGGAAGATGAGATTGAAAAAAATCTCAGCTACCTCATCACCCATCAGAACAAGAATCTTAAAATCGTTGTCAACCCGATCATGTATGCCTACCTGACTAAAGGCTGGCCCTGGGCTACCAAGATGGCGAAATGGAATAAAAAATTTGGACAGAAGACAAGGGTACAGGCCGATACCGGTTATCACCTTACCGAATACAAATTCTTCGACCAGCATGAAGACGAGATCAAACTCTGACCTGAATAACTGACTACCGTTTCGGCTAACCGGGAAAACATCCACATCCCTGACTCAGCGAAACTCCTGCAAAAAATTAAGAAGGGCCCGCAACACTGCGGGCCCTTACTTTTTAATTTATGTTATATGGTTTATTGTCCCACCATGAACAACGCATTACAAAACATCAGTTTCCCATTCTCCCAGAAATTACGGAATAACACATCGTCGGTGAGATAGGTTACTGTACCGCGACCTGCATCCTGGACACCAAATACCAATCCGTCTTTCAGTTTACTTTTGAGTTTATATCCCACGAAACCGGATAACTGGCTTTCCTTTTTGATCACACCCACATTCCATCCGTCTTTCATAAAATCATAGATCGACGCATCCTGTTTAAGGGTGTAATAATAATTGGGATATCCGAACATCAGCGGATGGGTATTGTCCACATCTACTTTATAGATTGCACCTGGTGTGTAGTCGGGAAGGTTTTCTTTCAACCGTTCGTCAAATGGCTTCAGGGCTTTGTACGGATCTTTTTTTCCGGTAGTATCTTCCGACTTCCTGATCTTGAGTGCACTCCATTCCTGCCCCGCCAGCTGGCTCACAGCGCCTTCAAGCGCCACCACACGGCCGCCTGCCTGGATCCAGGTATAAAACTGGGTGGCGAGCGTTTTATCGTTCAGGAAACGATACATACCATCGGGCATCACCAGTACATCGATCTCATTCCACAGTGCTCGGCTGAAATCATTGGCGTTGATCAGGGTAACCGGATACTGCAGTTCCCTTTCCATAAAATGCCAGACCTCCCCTGCACCAAGTGAACTCACTCCATCCCCAGTTAACAGCGCCACCTTCGGCGCTTTCATCGGGTGCACTTTTGAGCTGCCGAAATCAAATCCTTTATCAACCATACCAGTGGTGATGGGTGTCATCTTAATTTTATTTTCATTACAGATCCCGGCTACAAATGCCCAGAGTCCTGTACCAAATCCTTCATTCCCGTTTTTTATAATAATGATGGATCCGTTGGGAAAGGCCTGACCGTCTACTTCAAACGGGCGTTCGGCATAACGGAGTTTGACACCTTTTTGTAAGAGGGCTGAAGTTACTTTTGCGGAAGACATTCCCTGCCATTTCACCACATACCCATAAGCATCAGTTACCGGATTTTTTAAAGTATCGACAGTTGCAATATTTCCTGATGTGTTTATAACAGCCTTTGACGCGAAGGCCTTCAGCCCGAATACATATGGCATGGCCCATGCTGTGATATCGTAGGTTGCTGAATCAACCAGTCGGGAGTTTGGTTCAAATAATACTTTTACCAGCGCGGCCTTTGGTTGCGCCGCAGAGATAATTATATCCCCTGTACCTGCGGTAAAATTTTCTTCCTTGCCGGTCATGTAATTGTACCCGCGACCTGCACCGCTTCCGGATGAATAACGGATCAGGTTACGATCCATCAGCTTCAGGAAGGCAGACAGGCGATCGGCATCTTCCGGTGAAGATTTAATCAGGTATGATTTGTATTCACCAACCGATCCGGCAACTGCATCATTGAAAAACTTACGGAATTCTTTAATCAGGCTGGTATTGTTGACAGAAGAAACTTCCACGGTGCTCAGGGAAGTTGTATAGTGATGCATCACGCGGTCGACAAGGGTAAGTGTATCGTCTTCATCAGTAGTTACACCAAGTCCGCCGGCACCACCGCCACCCTGTTCATAAGTCATCCCGATTCCACCATTATAAATCGGATAGGTATCTCCATAGGAAGGATAAAACAGGTCGAATACTTCTTTGGTAAAATATAACCATCCGTTGCGGTCAAAATATTTCGCGTGGTTTTTCCCGATACTTACCTGGAAGTCGCGTTGCCATTTTGTGATGATCTCGTGATATGGCTGTGCGGCCGGGGCAAAATAATAGGGCGAGTTGATGCCCTGTTCATGGTAATCTACATGCACCTGCGGAAGCCACTGGTTATACTGGATCAGCCGTTGCTGTGTTTCCACCTGTGTTTGCCAGGCCCAGTCGCGGTTGAGGTCAAAATTATAATGGTTGCTTCGTCCTCCGGGCCATGGTTCGCGATGTTCGCGGGAATCGGGGCGCGGGTTATATTGTTTGCCTACAATGGTATTGAACCAGTTGACATAGCGGTCGCGACCATCAGGATTGATACAGGGATCGATGATCACCACGGTATTCTTCAGCCATTCCTTTGTTTTGGAATTGGCCGGATCGGCCAGGTCATAAGCTGCAAGCAGTGCTGCTTCTGAAGAAGAAGTTTCGTTTCCGTGAACATTGTAACTAAGCCAGACGATTGCCGGGGCCGACTCTGAGGGCGCCATTTTATCCTTTGCGAGGTTGGCCAGTCGCAGGTTGTTAAGACGTATATTTTCAAGGTTCTTCAGGTTTTCTTCTGAAGCGATAAAGACCATCAGGAGCGGTCGTCCTTCGTTTGTTTCTCCGTACTGACGAACCTCTACTGTTTTCGGAAGAGTTTGTACGAGATACTGGTAATAACTAACCAGTTTCCAATGTGGGGTGTAACGGGTACCTATTTTGTATCCCAGGAACTGCTCTGGTGATTTGAGTTGGGCGAAAGAATAAAAAGTGCTCAGTATGACAAACAGCAATAGACCGGTCTTCTTAACCATCAGATTATTTTTAGCGAAGTAAGGGAAAAAAAGGAAAGTGAAGGGAATACCCGGTCATTATAACCGGGTCTCCCTTCACTTTTTATTGAATTGTTTAATTGTATCCTTCGTTTTGTTCGAGGATATCCCCAACCGCATTGATTTCGCGAATCGGGATCGGGAACACCAGTTCTTTGGCGTCAAAGGCAAATCCATCTACATTACCCTTCAGTCTTTTGACATCATGTATAGCCTGCCCTTCATGTGCCAGTTCCAGTTTGCGTTCGAAGAGTATGGAGGCCAATGTGATGGCAACGGGACCAAGAGCGGCCCTGTCCCTGATTGTTTCATTGATATCTTCGTCAGGTGTTGCACCAACCGCTGTGCCCAGCCGGAAATTACATTCTGCACGGGTCAGGTACATTTCGGCCAGACGGACTATTGAAAGGTTCCTGTACTGCAGGCGCCATTTACCACTGCGGAAAATATTTACACCATCAGGAAAAAACAAACCCAGGCGTGCATCAGCAGTGTCATACAGGCTGATATGTTTATTAAGTACATCAACGTCGCCATCACGGGCACCATTCGGCAGTGTTGACCAGAATACAAACATATCATTCGAACCGTCCTGGGCAGTTACCTGGATAGCAAAAATATCTTCGGGGCTATTGCTGGTATTATTAAACGCAGCAGCATATGTACTGTTGAGGGCAAATTCATCACTCTCAATAATCGTATTTGCTTCATCACGCGCCTTGGGGTAGTCGGCCATTTGAAGATAAACCCTGGAAAGGATCGCAGATGCCGCGTAGGTGGTGGCGTAAACATCATTTTGGCCGGGCAGTAACGATTTGGACTGGGTCAGGTCGGCCAGGATCAGCGCATAGGTATCTGCGAGTGAACTGCGCGGTACGAAATTCGATTCAGAAATATTACCCAGGGTTGGTGTGGTGATCAGCTGGAGGCCAGGTGTCGACATATTTCCGCCGCTATAAGGCTTCGCATATAATTTGACCAGTTCAAAATAAACTGTCCCCCGGATAAACAGGGCTTCACCTTTCACCCTGTCGCGATCATCTTCATCCACAATATCGATCGCCGCCAGGATATTATTACAGATATTGATTGTGTAATAAGCCCTGTTGTAAGTGGCGGTCACATAACTGTTATTTGTAAGTATATCCTTGAGATAAATTTCGCGGGGCTGGTTAAATGTTCCTGCCCACCTGATTTCACCATCTGCTGCCTGCAATTCAGAGTACAGTTGAAGGTCGCCGCCGAACAAGGAGGCAGCGCTCACCCCATCGTATGCACCTACCAGTGCTGCCTTGATATTTGCATCGCTGGTGAAAACGATGGATTCATCGATACTTTGTGTCGGCAGGATTTCCAGCTTTTTTGAGCAGGATGACATTAAGAAACCTGTCGACAAAATGATTATGAATATTTTTTTCATGTTACTCAATTTCAGATTAAATAATTAGAACCCCAGGTTTAGACCAAAGGAGATGTTTCTGATCTGCGGGGCAGCATAGAAGTCTGCACCCTGATTCCTGTTGCCATTGGTGGCTCCCCGGTAATCAGTATTAACCTCGGGATCCCATCCGGGATAATCCGTAAAGGTTATCAGGTTAACAGCGGTTACATACACTTTTGCACTGCTGATCCTGAATTTGCGTACAAGGGCAGCGGGGATATTGTAGGCAAGTGTTATATTCTTCAGCCTGACATAATCAGCATCAAAAATATAACGGCTCGATGCGCTGATGCCATTGCCGCCGAGGAAACGGACCTGTGGCTCATTGGTGATATCGCCCGGGTTCTGCCAGCGGTCTAATATTTCACGTGTCTGGTTATCAAAATAGTCGAAACTGGCCGACATAAATCCACCGGCTCCATTCATTACCTGGTTACCAAAAACACCCTGGAATAAGACATTTAGTTCAATGCCTTTAAATGAGAATGTATTACCAAATCCGGCAATTACTTTTGGATTGGGATTTCCCACTACGAAATTACCGGCTGCATTATAACTGGCGGTGGTTGTTTTACCATCGGCCTGATAATAAAGTGCATCGCCATTTGCGGGATCAACACCTGCATACTTCGGTCCGTAAAACACACCGATCGATTCACCAACTATCAGCGAGTTCAGGTAACGCCCGTCATTTCCCGGTATTATCGTCTGCGATCCATCGAGTTTCAATAGTTTGTTCCGGTTGAAGGAGGCATTAATATTCGAGCTCCATCTGAACCCGCCAAGAATGACGTTTTCTGTATTCAATACAAATTCAAATCCCTTGTTTTGCATTGAACCCACGTTGGTAAGTTGGGTGGTGAAACCGGAGTTGGAAGGAACCGGCACATTATAGATCAGGTCTTTTGTTTTCCTGTTGTAAAAATCTATCTGGCCGCTGATCCTGTTGCGGAGAAATCCGAAATCGATTCCGATATCGACCTGGTCCGACTTCTCCCATTGCAGTTTGCTGTTTGCAAGCTGCGTTGGAGTCAGGCCGCTGGTTCCGTTGTATGAACCGGCGTTCCAGAGTCCTAGTGATCCGAAATCGCCAAAGCCTTCTGCATTCCCGGTAAGCCCCCAGCTACCGCGGATTTTCAGGAAACTCAATATGCTGGAATTTCTCATGAAAGATTCTTCCGACATGATCCATCCGGCAGATACTGCAGGAAAAAATCCATACTGATTGTCTTTACCGAAACGGGATGATCCATCAATACGCCCACTTAAAGCGAGCAGGTATTTATTGTCAAATTTGTAGTTGGCCCGCGCAAAATAAGACAGGAAGGAAGAATTGCTTTCAACTGAAGTACCCCCGGTAATAAGTGCTGAACTCGCAAGTTTCTTCAGGTCCTCCACCGGGAACTGCTGTCCGTATATTTCCGCATATTCGGAATTGTACCGCTGGTAGGACATACCAGCTGTGGCATCAAAGTCGTGCTTTTGACCAAACATCTTTTTAAAAGTGAAATAATTGTTTACGTTATAATCAAGCGACCTGAACCAGTCCGATTCACCATAACCATTGGTTCCTGATCCGGCATCCGTATTAAAACCATAAAACTGGTCATCATTCTGATTCTGGACATCGATACCAAACTCGGTGCGGAAGAATATGGAAGGTGTGAAATTATACTGACCAAATACGTTACCGATGTTACGATAGGTAATAGATTCATATTTGCCGTCTGTATAATCAACATACGGGTTTGGATAGGTGGTCACCGGTGAGTTATAAGGAACTCCATCTTCATTGGCAAATGGTGTGATGGGCGATAATGCCACAATCTGCATAGGCGTGGAAAATGCATTGTCTGCCGACACCCGGTTTGCAGTGGTCTGTGCCACACTCAGATTAAATCCAACCTTGAATTGCTCAGATACAGCATGGTCAAGATTGAAACGGGCAGAGATCCTGCGGAAATTATTTCCGATAAGGATTCCATCCTGCCTGTTAAGTGAAGAGCTCAGATAGAACTTTGTTTTTTCTGTTCCACCCGATGCAGACACATCCACTGCATAGGTCTTTGCATCATAATTAAAAGCTTTCTTTTCCCAGTTTGTATTCGTCAATCCGTCGCGCCAGCTGGTATGTCCCGAAATATCATCCATTGTCAGTTCAACATATTCCAGATACGAGTCGGGATAATTGGCAGGGTCAAGCGGATCGTACCCATCTGCCAGATCCGAGTTGATGGCAGCTTCCCTGATAAGTTCCACATACTCGCTTGCATTCAGGAATCCACGAAGGTTGGTAGGCCTGTTGGTTCCGTATTGACTGTTCAGCTGCACTACCGTTTTCCCTGCTTTTCCTTTTTTGGTAGTGATCAGAACCACCCCATTTGCTGCGCGCGATCCATAAATTGAGGCGGCTGACGCATCCTTGAGGATATCGAATGATTCCACATCATTAAAATTAATGTCGGCGATGGCGTTGCCGGAATAAGTAGAAGTGTTGATCGGAACTCCATCAATAACATAAAGTGGAGCATTGGAGCCGGAAATTGAGCTCGAACCCCGGATCAGGATTTTCACACCCTCACCAACTTTACCGTTGTTTGCCTCAACAAAAACCCCTGCAGCCCGACCCTGAAGGGCCTGATTGAAATTTGAAACGGGGGTACCCTGGATTTCTGAACCCTTAACCGTGGCAATGTTTCCGGTAAGGTCTTTTTTAATCTTTGTTCCATAACCAACCACTACAATTTCTTCCAGATTTCTGGATTCCTCATTAACAAGTGAAATGGAAAGAAGGGAACCGCTAACGGCAATTTCCTGACTGTCAAAACCTAAAGATGAAACGACCAGGGTAGAGGCGCTGGCCGGCGCGGTGAAACTGAAAGTCCCGTCGGTGCCTGTTACCGCTCCGGTAGATGTACCCTTAACCTGGACAGAAACTCCCGGAAGCGGTGAACCGTCCCTGCGGTCGGTGACTTTCCCACTGATGGTTTTCGTCTGGGCGAAAAGTAGCTGGCTTACCATCAAAAACATAGCAAGCCCTAGTAGGGGTAATTTTCTCATGTGCAGTAATTTTGGTATATGATAAATTCTCGTGGTTAAATCAAATTTAATGGAAATGAACCCAATAAAAGGCAATTATTTATCACCAACTCTAAAATATTATAAGATATTACTCCTAATTGGCAAAAAAATAACCCCTAATGGGGTTATTTTGATATATTATTATTTTATATAATTAGTTGCGATCCCGGTTTCCCAGGTAGATCATAATATATTGAAGAAGTGTAACCACGGCTGCCAGTGCGGCAACAACATAGGTAGTCGCTGCCCATTTTAACGCATCTTTTGCCAGGGGGTATTCACGCTGGTTGGTAACGTTGGTCGTATTCAACCAGGCGAGAGCCCGACGGCTGGCGTCAAATTCTACCGGGAGGGTGATCAGTGAAAAGACCACGGTAACCGCCATCAGGATAATGCCCACCAGGAGTACGGTCGGATTGCCCGAGTATGCCATTATTACACCTACCAGCAGTACCCAGTTAACCAGTCCCGAACTGAACTGCACCGCAGGAACCAGTTTGCTTCTGAGCGTAAGCCATTGATATGCAGCAGCATGTTGAACAGCGTGCCCGCATTCGTGAGCCGAAACAGCCGCAGCGGCAACCGAAGTTCCCGAATAAACATCGGGGCTCAGGTTAACGGTTTTGGTGGCGGGATTGTAATGGTCTGACAGAAATCCGTTAACGGAAACCACTTTTACGTCATAAATACCGTTATCCCGGAGCATTTTTTCTGCTATTTCCCGGCCTGATAATCCACTGGTAAGGGGGACTTTACTATACTTATTGAATTTACTTTTCAATACCATGGAAACCAGCATACTGATCCCCAGAAAAAGGATTGAAACAATAAAAATCGATGATGTCATTTTTTATATTTTTTGATTTTCGGAAGGTATATATCAAACTTGTTACCAGTTAGTTCAGGGGCCTTTTTCCAGTCGTTTTGTCACCTGGTCAGCGGCTAAACATTATTTGCGTTTTCACAACATATATGACTTAATTACGTTTCTATAATACTGATTAACAATAAATTATGATGAATAAGTAATATCCCTTAGAAACGCCCCAAACCAGCACACCAGACCCCAATATTTATTCACAGACCCAAAATTTTATTTTGAAATGTTGCACAGAATTGTAACTTAGCAATAGAATTTAATGGGTTAGTAAGTAAAGGGGTCGATCGTCAGATTGGCCCCTTTTACTTTTTCAGAACCGGGGTGCTTCACCGGATTATTTGTACTTATAATCGCATCACTGATGTGAAATTTCTCTCTTCATCGTTACATCATCATCTCATTCAAACGCATCTGTTTTACCTTTAGCGCATGAGTAAAGTTAAAACTGCATACTTCTGTCAGAACTGCGGACATGAAAGTGTGAAATGGGTTGGACAATGCCCCGCATGCGGTCAATGGAATAGTTTTGTAGAGGAGAACATTCAAAAGGATACAGACAAGAATAAAAAAGAATGGAGTATTGCCCCTGAAGGGAAAAGAAAGAACCGGACCATCTCGTTAAGGGATATCGACAGCAACGAACAGGATCGCATTCCCACTGCCGATCCGGAACTCAATCGTGTACTTGGCGGAGGTATTGTACCGGGCAGTCTTATTCTCGTTGCGGGTGAACCGGGTATCGGCAAATCAACTCTGTTTCTCCAGAATGGTCTCTGGTTAAAAGACATGCCCATTCTTTATGTAAGCGGAGAAGAAAGTGAACAACAGATCAAGATGCGGGCCGACAGGCTTAACCTGAGCAACGATGATTTTTACCTGCTTACAGAAACGTCCACTCAAACGATTTTCCAGGAAATCAAAAAACTGAAACCCCGGCTCGTTATCATTGATTCAATCCAGACATTACATACACCCTTCATCGAATCATCGGCAGGCTCGGTGTCCCAGATCAGGGAATGTGCCGCCGAATTCCAACGCTTCGCCAAGGAAACAAATACACCCGTGATACTGATCGGGCATATTACAAAAGAAGGAAGCATTGCAGGTCCGAAGATCCTGGAACATATGGTGGACACGGTTTTGCAGTTCGAAGGTGATCGACATTATGCCTACCGCATATTGCGTACTCTGAAGAACCGTTTCGGTAGTACGGCTGAACTTGGAATCTATGAAATGAGTGACAGCGGTATGCGGGCCGTTACCAATCCGAGTGAAATACTCATCACCCAGAAAGAGGACCAGCTAAGCGGAATTACAATTTCGGCTACCCTGGAAGGACTACGTCCGCTACTTATAGAAGTGCAGGCACTCGTAACACAATCCGTATATGGTACACCTCAAAGGACAGTAAGTGGTTTTGATCTCCGGCGGATGCAGTTACTGCTGGCCGTACTTGAAAAAAGAGGCGGCTTTCATTTTGGAGTGAAGGATGTGTTCCTGAACCTGGCAGGCGGATTAAAGATTGAAGACCCGTCAATCGATCTCGCGGTATTGTGCGCATTACTTTCTTCTTATGAAGACGTACCTATTTCCCAACATACCTGTTTTGCAGGTGAAGTGGGACTAAGCGGAGAGATAAGAGCCGTTAACCGGATCGAACAACGTATCGCTGAAGCAGAGAAACTGGGATTTGAAAAGATTATAGTCTCCAAATACAATTATTCGAACCGGAAAAACAATCGTTCAAAGACAACCACCGAATATAAAGGCAATATCGAAGTGGTGACAATGGGCCGCGTGGAAGAACTGTATCAATACCTGTTTTAAAACATAATCTTCCGGCCTTCTTCACCGGGAAATGTTTCATCAATGAGATAACTTGCTTCAAACATATTATCATGCCTTCAGTTCTTGCGGGATTAAAGGATGTTATGCTCCATCTTTTTTTCCCCCAACTCTGCCCGGGTTGCGGACGCGAATTGCCCCTGACCAACACTGTTCTTTGCAGTAGCTGCCTGCTCAACCTGGCTCCCACCGGTTTTGCCGGGATTGCCGGAAATCCTGTGGAAAAGAAATTCTGGGGCCGCATCCCGGTGGTATCAGCTTCGGCCTGCTTCCATTTCAGGTCCGGCACCCTGATCCAGCATCTTATACACCGGTTCAAATACAGGTCTGACCGGGAGCTTTGCCTCCAGCTCGGAAGGCTGATGGGTAATAGCCTGGCCGGAAACGATCGGTTTAAAGCTGATTTCCTGGTGCCCCTGCCCCTGTTTGCTGACAGGGAACATAAACGCGGATACAACCAGGCAGCTGTACTTTGTGAAGGAATTTCTTCGGTTATGGCCATCCCCGTTGAATCGAATTTGGTCTGGCGGATCAGGCATACTGATACACAAACCCGGATGACACGCACGGAAAGATGGCTGAATATGGAAGGGCGATTCGCGGTAAGAGGGGATGCCCGTTTCGAGAACAAACATCTCCTGCTGGTAGATGATATAGTAACTACCGGTGCCACCCTGGAAGCATGTGGACAGGAATTACTTAAAATACCAGGAGTTACCATCAGTATAACCACCCTTTGTTATGCCTCACAGATGTGACAGGGTGATAGTCGTCCGCCATTCCAGACCAGGAGATGTATCAGCTCACGCTCTGTGTAGCGTTCTGCCCATTAGAGTCCTCCTTCATTCCAGACCAGGCGGTGTATTGCCGGGCAGTTTTATCAGGGCGGCTAAAATAACCCGATGTTCCACCAATTCAATTAGCTTTGGCTCCGATGAAGAACGCCCTCTTTTTTATAATTTGCCTGACACTGATTTTTACTGCCTGCAGGAAGGACTCTTTCATCAGCTCACCAACTGCCAGTGTGCGCATCACAGCCGACACGCTGAAATATGATACAGTATTTACAACAGCCGGATCGGTGACCCAATCTTTTAAGATCATCAACCAGAACAACCGCCGGCTGCGGCTTTCAGCAATCGAACTCATGGGTGGTAACAGTTCCTCATTTAATATGAACGTTGATGGTGTTGCTACAACAGCTATTGAGAATATCGAAGTAGAAGCTGATGACAGTATCTATGTGTTTGTACAGGTTACTGTTGATCCGACTACCGTTGGTCCCTCCTTTGTTTTACGCGACAGCATCCGCGTGGCGTATAACGGCGTTGAACGTTTTGTACAGCTGGAAGCATGGGGGCAAAACGCACACTTCCTTCGTAATACCGAGATCACGGGCAATGAGACCTGGTCGAATGATCTTCCTTATGTTATACTGGGTTACCTGCGTGTGAATGAAAACGCAAGTCTTGACCTGGAAAAGGGATGCCGGATTTATGTACACGCCGACGCGCCGATCGTTGTGGATGGAGCTCTCCGGGCAGATGGCGGGAAAGATCCGGCCGACCATATCTATTTCCAGGGCGATCGGCTTGATCAGCCCTATGCGGATTATCCTGCATCCTGGCCGGGAATTTATTTCAGCGAAACAAGTTCGCAGAATGTGTTAACGTACACCGTTATAAAAAATGCCTACCAGGCAATTACCACGGTTGGTAATACCGGACCGGACCCCAAACTCCTGCTGAATGCATGTTTCATCGACAATGCATATGATGCGGGACTGATTGCAATAAACAGTTCTGTTGATGCCAATAATTTGTTACTGACAAACTGCGGTAAAAACCTGGTGATCAGTAACGGTGGTGATTATAATTTTAACCATTGTACTATCGTCGGTTTTTCAAACCGTTTTATTGGCCACCAGTATCCGGTTCTCAGCATCTCCAACGCCGGCTCGGGTGGCACCGCACCTCTTAATGCGCTGTTCAGCAATTGTATTTTCTGGGGAGATGATGGCGTTGTGGATGATGAGATAACTGCTGATAAGGAAGGCAACGGTCCCTACTCGCTTGTATTTGATCATGTGTTGTGGCGACAAACCAACAACCCTTCCAACAGCACGGTCATTGCCCTTGTCGGGAATACCGATCCCCTCTTCCTCAACACCGATCCCGAAGAAGGGCCATATAATTTCAGGTTTGCAGAGGGATCACCCGCGGCAAATTCCGGAAAGCCCACCAGCCTGGTTGTTGATATCGACGGAAACCCGCGCCCGGCGGGAATTCCGGATCTCGGTGTTTATGAGGTGCAGTGAAGTTAAAAAACCCACAGCTTCGTCCTTACAGGAAATGTATTAACCAAAATATATTATAAAAATCATAAATTGATCTGTCATTGGCTGAACGTACTTCAAAGAAACGTGGAAGTATGTGCGGTGTACCATTAACTTTACATTCAATTCAACAACTTCAACATGAAAACACTTATTCTTTCCCTGATACTTTCGGTTACACTCAGTGGCACCGGAATCTATGATTTTAAAATGGAAGGGCTGGATGGTAATACCATTGACCTGTCCAAGTACAAAGGAAAAAAGATCATGATCGTAAACACGGCCAGCAAATGTGGTCTCACCCCGCAGTACGATGAACTTGAAAAACTTTACAAGACCTATAGCAGCACACTTGTCATCATCGGTTTCCCTGCAAATAATTTCAACCAGCAGGAACCCGGTTCCAACCAGGAGATCGCTGAATTCTGCAAAAAGAATTATGGTGTAACCTTTCCGATGGGCGAAAAGGTTTCGGTAAAGGGAGAAGATATTTCACCTTTATTTAAATACCTGGTTGATGAGGCAGCGAAAAAAAATATCATTGATCCCATCAGCTGGAATTTTACAAAGTTCCTGATCGATGAAAAAGGTGAGCTGGTTACTGTGTTCTCCCCGAAGACCACACCCATGAGTCCCGAAGTATTAAAATACCTGAATTAAGTTTAACTATCGACGCACGGGACATCCCGTTTCATTTATATGCAATTCAAAGAGATCATCGGCCAGGCCCTCCTGAAGAAAGAACTGCCTGAACTGATGCAGGAAAACCGTCTTGCCCATGCCCTGTTGTTTTTAGGCAAGGAAGGTACCGGTGCTTTATCACTTGCGCTGGCATTTTCACAGTTTGTTGTCTGCGAAAAAGTAAACCATAACAAGGCTGGTGTGGATGCACCTTCGCTGTTTGGTGATAGTGAACCTGAGTTAAAACCAGTGCTCCTGACCGACAGCTGCGGAGTCTGTTCAGCCTGCACCAAGGCAGCGGCTTATGTTCATCCGGATATCCATTTCTCTTATCCGGTGGTTACAAAAAAAGCGGGTACAGCGCCAATCAGTACGGATTATATTGTAGAATGGCGGGAGTTTATCAAGGGTTATCCATATGGAAATGTCTACGACTGGCTCCAATTTATCGGCGCAGAAAACAAACAGGGAAATATTACTGCCAGCGAATGCAATGATATCATCCGGAAACTGAACCTCAAAAGTTTTGAGAGTGAATACAAGATCCTGGTGATGTGGCTGCCGGAATACCTGGGCAACGAAGGGAACAAACTCCTGAAACTGATAGAAGAACCACCACCCAATACCCTGTTTATCCTGGTGGCGGAAAATGAATCATTGGTGCTGCCCACCATCCTGAGCCGTTGCCAGCTGGTGAAAGTCCCCTGGCTGGAAAATTCAGAGATCGCGGAGGCGCTGGTCACCCGTCATCATACCCCTGAAGCTACGGCAAGCCAGGTAGCTGCTGTCAGCGAAGGAAATTACCGCGAAGCCCTGCAGCAGGTGCAACATGCCGATGAGGACTGGCAGGGACTGTTGCGCGACTGGCTGAATGCGATTATGAGAACGGGTCCGCTGGCACAGGTGAAATGGGTGGAGGAAATCAGTAAACTCGGTCGCGAAAAACAAAAACAGTTTCTCCGGTACTTTAATCACCTGCTGGAACAGGCGGTCCGGATCAAGGCAATGGGTGGCCATCCCCGGGGAATGGAAATCCTTGAATCCATGAGTGGGAAAGACCGCGATTTTGCCCTGCGGTTGAATAAAATCATCGGGATCGAGCAGCAACAAGCCATTATTACCGAGCTGGATAATGCATCTTACTATATTGAACGTAATGCCAATGCCAAAATGCTGTTCCAGGCCCTGACCATTAAACTATACCATATCATTCAGGACAAAATTGTATTTTTGACTGATTGAGAAATGGTGGATAAAGGAAACTGGCCCGTTGTGGTCAGCGTGATTGGTGCCGTTCTATTATTAAAAGTTGAGTTGTGTTTCAGATGTCTTCATATAGTTTCCCCGCTGTTTCGACCCTAAATTACCATGGATCCTAACACAGTTCCGGGCGCAACAACAACCCGATAACAGCCTGCACCAGATACTTTTCCCTTTTCTGTTTCGTTCATAATTGAAATAAATAATACAATGGGTTGTTCCAGTTGCGGCACTGCTACAGGCGGTAAACCAGGAGGATGCAAAAGTAACGGCGGGTGTAGTACCGGAGGATGTAACCGCATGAATACCTACGACTGGCTCCATAACCTGCCAATGGCCGATATAGATACGTCATGCAAGGTCATAGAAGTCAGCTTTAATAAAGGCACCCGGAAAGATTTTTTCCGTAATCCCAACCTCCAGAATTTTGAAAAGGGGGAGATGATTGCGGTGGAAGGGGTGAGCGGTTTTGATGTGGGCGAGGTATCACTTACCGGGGAGATCGTAAGACTCCAGATGAAAAAAAGGAATGTCAGGGAAGATAATCCGGAAATGAAAAAAGTACTCCGGAATGCGACCGATCGTGATATTGACCTGATGAACCAGAATAAGGCCAGGGAACCGGAAGCAGTTATACGCAGCCGGGCCATTGCCAAACAGCTGAAGCTGGATATGAAGGTCAGCCAGGTGGAAATGCAGGCCGATGGCCGGAAGGCGACCTTTTTTTATATCGCAGATGGTCGGGTTGATTTCCGTGAACTTATCAAGATCTACGCTTCTGAATTCAAGGTAAAAGTAGAAATGCGCCAGATCGGTGCAAGACAGGAAGCCGGAAAAGTAGGCGGGATCGGCAGTTGCGGGAGGGAGCTTTGCTGCTCTACCTGGCTGACGGATTTCAAATCAGTCAATACAGCCGCTGCCCGTTACCAGAACCTGTCGATCAACCAGACCAAATTAAGCGGTCAGTGCGGGCGCCTCAAGTGCTGCCTGAACTATGAGCTTGATACTTACCTGGATGCACTGCAGCATTTTCCTGATAACTGCGACCAGATCCAGGTTGCCAAAGGCAATGCCTACCTGATCAAAAAAGATATTTTTAAAAACCTGATGTGGTATACGCTGCCCGACAGCAATAAACAATACCCGCTTACCATCGACCGGGTGATCAAGATCAAAAGCCTGAACCGCCAGGGAATTATTCCCGAAGAACTGGAAGCGGTGGAGGTTACTACAGGTAAACCCAAGGAGATTGAACCGGAATTTGTGGATGTGGTTGGACAGATTACCCTTCGTTCCCTTGAGAAAGCTGATAAAAAAAGAAAGGGCGGTAGCGAACGCGACCGTCGTGGACAGTCCCAACGCACGCAACAGCGCCAGGGCGGCGGATCCGAAAGACCGGGCGCTCCAGGTCGCGGCGAAAGGCCGGCCGGTCAAAATCAACAGGGCCGGAGGGAACGTGGACCACAGGATCGCGGACAGCAAGATCGTGAACGCGGACCACAGGATCGCGGACAGCAAGATCGCGAACGCGGACCACAAGATCGCGGACCACAGGATCGTGGACAACAGGATCGTGAACGCGGACCACAAGGTGGTGGACAACAGGATCGTGAACGTGGACCACAGGATCGTGGACCACAGGATCGTTCAAACCGCCCCCCGCAATCTGAGCGCGGGCCAAACGACCGATCAGGCAAACAAGGATCAAACGAACAACGTGGCGGAAACGAGCGTCCACCGAGAAATAACGAAGGTCGGCAGGACAGGCCCGGTCGCAATGATCGTGGAAACAGCAACCGAGGAGGTAATCCGCAGGGAAGGCAGAACCAGCCTGACAGGCAAGGCGGAGACCAACCAAATCCTGATAACAAAAACGTATCATCTGACCGGCAGGGACCGCAATCACGTGGCGACCGGAATCCAAGACCTGAACGCGGACCCAATGAACGTAATGACCGACCACCACGTGGAAATAATGAAAGTGGGGGACAGGCATCACAACGTCCACCAAACCCGGACAGGCCGCCACAGGGAAATGATGGACCGCCTTCAGAATAATTACCAGCTTGTCACGACAAAAGAACATAGGTCCGGTATAACCTGACTAATTAATTTAAAATCCCGGTTGCCCAGCAGCCGGGATTTTTTTATGAGCGTTGCGTGATAATTAATTGCGTGATTACGATACTTTATAAATGTCCTTACAGAACCGGATTACCTGTTTCCGGAATTCTATAAATGTTCTGTCAGGACCGATTTACCTGCTTCAGGAACTTACGACCGCGGCTGCCGTAAACCCAATGCCTTGTAAAGCGCTTCCTGGATCTTTGGACGGATATTAAGTTGCGATAATTTATTATCGTCCCTGCTGGGGTAAACGCGGTTTGAAAGGAAAATGTATACGAGTTTCACCTGGGGATCAACCCATACGCAGGTGCCTGTAAACCCTGTATGGCCGTAGGTTTCAGGGGATACACTATAAGATGGATAAGGATCCTTGCGGGTGGCATTATCCTTTTCCGGTTTATCAAAACCAAAACCACGGCGACTGATGTCAGAATGGTAAGCGGTGAATAACCTGATAGTAGTACTGTCAAAATAACGCTGGCCATTTAACTCTCCCCCATTCAATAACATCTGGTAAAGTTTTGCAAGATCATATGCATCAGAAAACAATCCGGCATGACCAGCCACTCCTCCAAACATGGAAGCACCTTCATCGTGCACATCGCCACGGATCAGCTGCCTCCGGAAATTTTTTTCCAGCTCTGTCGGTACCAACTGTTCAATTGCGAACCGGCTCCTTGGTTTGAACCCGGTGGAGGTCATTCCCATTTTCGAATAAAAATTCTGCTCCACATACTGATCAAGTGTCTGTCCGCTGATAGCTTCCACAATCTTTCCAAGGAAAATAAAATCAATATCGCTGTACACATACTTCTTTCCACGTGCTATCGGACTCTTCACAATACGTTGCATGATTGTGTCGTCCCAATCGTCCCGCAGGTACAGGCCTTCAGCCACCCTGATGTGAAAACCATCACGCTCAACCGTACTGTATAACGCAGGATCAGGAACTCCATCAGCATTGATCGTTTCCTTGTAAAACTGGATAAAGGGAACAAAACCCGCCTGGTGCAGTAACACATCCTCGATTTTGATACTTGCCTTGTCAGTTCCACGGACCACCGGCAGGTAATTACCAAGTCTTTTCTGCAAATCGATCTTCCCTTCCTCATACAATTTCATGATGGCCATGGTTGTGGCGGAGATCTTGGTTACTGAAGCGAGATCAAAAATACTTTCTGTTGTCATCGGGGGTGATGATTGTTCATACTCATAATGCCCGAATGCTTTATGATAAATGATCTCCCCGTTATGTACGGCCATAATCACACAGCCCGGATATGCCCTGCGGCCAATACCATCCATGGCGATACTATCGATAATATCCAGTGCCACCCTTAATGAATCGGGACCGGATATAGCTGTTTCAAATAAACCGTCACCATATTTGAAACTGCACACCGAAACCGGAAGGGTTCCCCTGACAGGGCGTTTGCCTTCCAGGATATCAGCCGTCAGCTCCTGGGTAATATTATCATCCTGGTAACAGGCATACAGACTGGACGCCTCACAAAAATTCCCGGTCGCAAGTACATTACCAAAAACCAGTGTAATGGCATTGGATGAATTGAGTTTGTTCCAGAGCCTGACCGAGTTGGCAGAAAGATCATAATTATTTGCGGGCCGGTTACTGAAATTATGGATCCCGATCACCACCGCGTCATATTTTCCCTGTGTCACAGCGCTGCTTATCCGGTTCAGATCCGAATCACCGTCCTTATGTGAGAAGAGGAATACATCTGCATTATAATCATTCTTCATCCTTTTTCCAATTGCATTCAGCTCAGAAGTGCCGATCGCCACATACGCTATCTTTTTTGTCCCATTTGGAAACAATGGAAGCAGGGATACAGAATCCTTACTGGCAGCACGTTTCAGCAGGGTAACCGTTTTGGATGCTACCTCAGACCTGATTTTATCTGTGTTCGAATTGAGATCATCGGTAAGATTGGTAAGGTCAACCGGTTCTATATTATTCAACCCAAGCCGGTATTTTGCAAGAAGGACTTTTTTTACTTTCTCATCAATCAGTGCCCAGCTAAGACGTTTTTGCCTGATCGCTTTTTTAACTGCAGCGATAGTTTCAGGAACACTGGTCGGCAGGCAAAGCATATCGTTACCGGCTATCAATGCTTCAACAGCAATCGTACCCCCGGGAAAATATTTTGCCACTCCCTTCATCTCCAATGCATCAGTGAATGTCAACCCCTGGTAACCCAGGCTATCGCGCAGTAATCCGGTCACCGCATTCTTCGAAATGGATGTAGCCGTATTGGCCGTATTATCAACCGAAGGGATAAACAGGTGTGCGATCATGACACTTCCCACCCCGGCCTGCACCTGTGCACGGAAAGGATACAGTTCAAGTGAATCCAGCTGGGCAATCGTTTTGTTTACAACAGGGAGATCAAAATGCGAATCAACCGAAACATCACCATGACCAGGAAAATGTTTGGCACAAGCCATAATTCCCGCAGCCTGCATACCTCTGGTATAAGCGGCACCAAGTGTTGCCACCCGGTATTTATCTTCACCGAACGACCGGTAACCAATCACCGGATTGGAAGGATTATTATTTATATCAACAACCGGTGCATAGTTAACATGTACACCCAGCCGTTTGCATTGTTCCCCTACGGCAACACCCATTTTATACATCAAGACAGTATCGTCCATGGCTCCAAGTGTAAGTTGGTAAGGGAACCTGGTCACACTGTCGAGCCGCATACCCAATCCCCATTCACCATCAATAGTAATCATCAATGGTGTCTTCGCCAGTTGCTGGTAGATATTCGTCAGCTGGGCCTGTCGTACGGGTCCGCCCTGGAAAAAACAAAGCGCACCAACATTATATTTTTTGACTACATTGGTTACTTTGGCTATATGATCGGGGCCGAGATTGGAATGTGCCCGGATTACCATGAGCTGCGCGATCTTTTCATCACGGCTGAACGTGTTAAATACACTGTCAACCCATTCATTGGCCGGCAGGCTGCTGTGATGCTGCGCTGAAACGGTGGTGAAAAAACAAGATATGGCAATCAGGAGGGTCGGCGGGAGTCTATTCATAATCTGGGAAAACTATACGGTGATTTTTTAAAATTAATGCATTACCACAAACAAACGGTTACAGTTGGGTTAAAACCTTAATCTTACCTTTGTTGCTAATCAAATTACATCGTGCAAGACAGAATAGTTTTATTACCGGATAATATTGCCAACCAGATTGCTGCAGGTGAAGTGATACAGCGGCCTGCAAGTGCCGTCAAGGAATTGCTTGAAAATGCTGTGGACGCAGGCGCTACCGAAATCCGGCTGATCCTGCGCGATGCAGGTAAGGCATTATTGCAGGTAATTGATAACGGGAGTGGCATGGGGGAGAATGATGCCCGTTTATGTTTTGAACGCCATGCGACATCGAAGATTAAAAATATTGATGATCTTTTTCATATAAAGACGATGGGCTTCAGGGGTGAAGCACTTGCATCCATTGCGGCTGTATCACAGGTTGAAATGAAAACGCGTCGGGCCACTGATGAAACAGGCATTTACCTGGAAGTGGAGAACAGCGCAGTTATTCGCCTGGAGCCGGTGGCAACACCTGTCGGGACCAGTATTGCCATGAAGAATCTTTTCTTCAATGTACCTGCCCGCCGTAATTTCCTTAAGAGTAACCCCGCAGAAATGCGCCATATCGTTGATGAATTCACCCGCGTGGCCATGGCGTTTCCGCAGGTGCTGTTCACCATGACCAGTAACGGGCAGGAGATTTTTCACCTCGAATCGGGCAGCCTCAAACAGCGGATTGTACAGTTGCTGGGAAACAACTATTCATCCAAACTGGTGCCGGTAAACGAAGAGACCGACTACCTGAACATCCGGGGTTTTTCAGGCAAACCTGATACCGCAAAAAAGACCAGGGGCGATCAGTATTTTTTTGTCAATAACCGTTTTATCCGCAGTCCTTACCTGAACCATGCGGTGATGAGCGCTTATCAGGACATGATTCCATCGGATAGTTTTCCCATGTATGTACTCTTTATAGATCTTGATCCCGCACAGGTGGATGTGAATGTGCATCCCACCAAACAGGAGATCAAGTTTGAAGACGAAAAAATAGTGTATGCATTTGTGCAGGCTGCGGTAAAACATGCGCTGGCCCAGTTCAGTATCACGCCAACGCTCGACTTCGACCTGGATGCCACAATCCAGCAACTCCCTTCTATCCAGCAACCCTTTACCGATGAGAAAAGATCAGCTGCAAGTTCTTCTTCGCTGTTTCAGGGATTTACCAGGAAACACCAGGCGCATTTTATAGAGGCCACTCCACGAACAAACCCGGGTAACTGGAAGGATTTTTATGAAGCTCCGTTACATGATGCAAATACCAGCCTGCCGGCCTCGGGCAGTAATGATCATACTCCCGTTTCCATGGGTTTATCAAACAACGAGGATACAGAAGTCTCCCAATTATTGAACACCTATATTGTTACATCAAGGGGATCAGGTTTTATACTGGTGCACCAGCAGGCCGCACATGAGCGCATCCTGTATGAACAAATGAAGACAGCTGCAGAAGGTACAGCCATTGCTTCGCAACAGACCATGTTTCCCTCCACACTGGAACTTACACCGGCAGACGCCGTTATCCTGGAAGAACTGTTACCCGATCTCCGGCAATTGGGTTATATCGTAGAACCCTTTGGCCGCCAGAGTTTCGTTATCCAGGGCACACCGGCCGATGTGGAAGCGGGTAATGAAAAATTCATCCTTGATATTTTACTGGAACAGTTTAAACACTTCAGCACCGATGTAAAATTTTCCAAACGGGAAAAATTGTTGCGGTCACTTGCAAGGCAACAGGCAGTGAAGGCAGGGACAAGACTGACCGAACGTGAAATGCGTCAATTGGTAGCGGACCTGTTCCGGACGGTGTCCTTTCATATTACACCTGATGGCTCACCCACGTTTACGGAGTTTACCAAAGAAGCCCTGGAAAAAATGTTTAACCGATAACCGGTAGTTCAATCACACGGCCTTCATTATTACTCCTTATTGCAGCATCGATAATGTTCATGGTTTTAACAGCGTCTGATGCAGGAACGGGATTGGGTCCCTGGCCATTGATGGCCTTCCATACTTCATCATAGTACCGCATAAAATTACCGGGCCTGGAAGTACGGTGTTCTTTCAGCTCTTTCCCGTTGAGATCGATATGGAGGAAGCCATCGGGTTGTTCGGGAACGGGCGACCAGTCGCTGACAGATGGCATTACACCTGCCAGTAGTTCAGCTTCCTGGCGGTCGGACCGGTCCTGCAGGAAACTCCCGTTCATCCCGTTCAATACAAAGGAAGGATACACGGCCCGGCCGATAACGGTACTTTTTATACGCACCCGCAGTTTTGGATAATACAATATTACCTCAATACAATCATTGGCACTGGTTTCAGAATCACGTACCACGCGGAGGTCAGCAAATAATTTTTGCGGACAGCCAAAAAGTTGCAGGGCCTGGTCTACCATATGGGTGCCCAGGTCGTGCAGGAGACCAGACCCCGCTATAGCAGATTCTTTATGATCCTTACCGCTGAAACCCGGACGGAACCGGTCGTACCGGATCTCCACTTCCCTCAGCTCTCCCAATAATTTCTGGTCCACCACCTCTTTCACCGCCACAAAATCCGCATCATAACGACGGTTCTGGTACACACTTAAAAAACTATTGGTAGAACGCGCCAGTTCATCCAGTTCTTTTGCTTCTGCTCCGGTTATGGTAAAAGGTTTCTCCACTACCAGTTTTTTTCCGGCCTGCAGTGCAAGTTTTGCATATTCGAAATGGGTTTGTACCGGGGTATTGACCACCACCAGTTCGATGCTGACATCTGCAAGCAGCTCTTCGAAAGAACGGACCAGTTTGGTCTCCGGATATTTTTCCCTCGATTCGGATTTATTGCGCTCAACGATAGACACGAGCTCAAAACCGGGATGTTGTTTAATAAACGGGGCGTGAAAAACCTTACCACTCATTCCAAAAGAAGCAATACCTGTGCGGATAACTGAACTCATCTTTATTTTTTTTAACTGCTAAAAATCGTATTAATCCCGACTATGCGGGAAGCCATCTTTCGTCTGAACTATCACATAGAAATCAGCTGCGTTCCTGTGAGCGAAGCATCTTTTGCCTGAAATACCATACACCTGTCAGCTGCGTTCCTGTGCACGAAACCATCCCAGTCTAAAAAATCATACTCATATCAACTGCGTTCCTGTGCGCGGAGCCATCGTTCGGGGATCTCGTTGCTGCTTGCCAGCAGGTAATCCTTGTGACTGCAGGCAATGAACTTGCTGTCGGGCATCTGCATCCACCAGCGACCGGTACGCCTGCTTTGCAGGAATGTTGTATCCACTTCCGCGAAGGCCGTATGGTATTCGGTAAATGATTCGCGTTCGTGTAATCCGGCTTCGCGTAACGCTCGGCTCCTTCCGTCAATCAGGTACCATAACATATGTGAGATCTGTATGGCTGTCTGGTTGTGCACATCGTGTTGCGGCTGGTATCCATAAATGCCGATACTGCTGACCGTGGGACTCATTCCCGCATAACGGAGAAGTATACAGGCCTCTTCACCATTAAAACCGTTGGGTGTTATTTTATTTGCCGGTGCATAGGCACTTGCGATGGATGAGATATCAAAACTAAGGAGGTCGCTGTTGCGGATCACCGGTTCCATCTCTTCGATGTTTTCCTTAACATGCCCAACCCGGAAACAATCGAACCGGAGTTTATCCATGGTCTCCAGCATTCTTGGATGCACGAAATAACTCTGGAATCCGATATGGTTGTAATGCCGGATGAAATTGGGTTCTCCGGTAAGCATATCCAGCAGGAAGTTTTCGTTGGCAAATGGAGATTCAATATTCAGGTCGATCATTGCATCTACACAACAGGCTTCAATCAGGTTTCTTTTATCTGCGTATGCCTGGTACTGGCCGATAGTAAGGTCATGCGATCCGCCAAGGATGATTACGGTCTTGCCTTCGGTGGTCAGTTCTTTTACGATCATCCGGAGGGCAGCATACGAATCACCGAAAGTGGAACCTGTTTTCACATTTCCGATATCTGCCACCCGCACATCGGTGTGCCAGTAGAACAGGCGGTAGAACTGGCGACGGATGGTGTCGGCCGCTTTACTTGGTGGTCCGATCAGGCCCGCGCCGCGTTGCTCATCACATCCCAGGATCACAAGTTGCACATTGTCAAGATCGGGGAATTCATCTTCATACACGGACAGGATCCTGCCCATCTGGCCATCCTTATAACCTTCATCATCCGAGATTTCGGCGAGGTTCAGGGGAGAAAGAAAGTCGGCGATATTTAACTGGTCTGACATGGCTGCAAGATAATCGATTTCCTATCTTTGCCGCCTTATGGAGCAATTAGTCAGCCAGATTGAGGCATATAAGACCGAGATGAAGTCGTTCCCCGCTACTGATGAAAAGCAGGTGGAAGAATTCCGGATCAGGTATCTCGGTACAAAGGGGATCGTAAAATCGATCATGGGTGAAATGAAGAATGTGGCTGTTGACCAGAAGAAACAGGCCGGACAATTACTCAATGAATTTAAATTATTTGCCGAGGGTCTATACGAGGAACTGAAATCAAAAGCCGGTTCTGGTGAAACGGAGACCGCGCTGACTGATCTCAGCCTTCCCGGAGAACCCACACCGCTGGGAAGCCGGCATCCGATAACATTGATGCGCAACAGGATCGTGTCCATCTTCCAGCGACTTGGCTTTGCAGTTGCAGAGGGACCCGAGATCGAGGACGACTGGCACAATTTCGGTGCGCTTAATTTACCGGCCCATCATCCGGCCCGCGATATGCAGGATACTTTTTATATCCAGCAAAATCCCGACTGGGTGCTGCGGACCCATACCAGCAGCGTGCAGATCAGGGAAATGGAAAAAGGTAAACTACCTATCCGGATGCTGATGCCCGGACGTGTGTACCGTAATGAAACGATAAGCGCGCGCAGCCATTGTTTTTTCCACCAGGTGGAAGGATTATATATTGATGAAAATGTTTCCTTTGCCGACCTGAAACAAACCCTGTATTTTTTTGTTAAGGAAATGTATGGCAAGGATGTAAAAGTGCGGTTCCGGCCTTCGTATTTCCCTTTCACCGAACCAAGTGCAGAGATGGATGTAACCTGTATGATCTGCGGTGGTGTTGGTTGTAATATCTGTAAAAAAACAGGTTGGGTTGAAATCCTTGGCTGCGGAATGGTGCATCCCAATGTGCTTACGAACTGTAATATTGATCCGAATAAATACAGCGGGTTTGCATTCGGCCTGGGTATTGAAAGACCGGCCATGCTGAAATATGATGTCAACGACTTAAGACTGTTCAGTGAAAATGATGTGAGGTTCTTAAGGCAGTTTACTTCCTCAGTCTGATATAGTGCAGTGATCAACCCGGTGCGGTTCCGATGTACCCTTCCTGCTTTTCGGCACGTCCAGCCCGTGGCTGCCGCAATTGTATTATTACTACCTAAAATGTTATAGCCGGGGTTCTGGCACAATTATCCTACCCTGATAGTTGCAGATCTGCGTGTTACGTGCGTCCGTGAACAGACCGGAACATCAATTTTCAATGATTCGGGAAGCTTTAACACAATTTGTTTGATAATTCAATGTTGGAACATTAATTTTACATCTTAAATTATAAATCATGGCAACTTGGACAATTGATACCGCACATTCAGAGATCGGGTTTAAAGTAAAACACCTGGTCGTTTCAACCGCGTCTGGAAAATTCACTTCATTTGAAGGAACGCTCGAAGCAGCAAATGAAGACTTCAGCGATGGCAAGGTTACTTTCAGCGCTGATATCAATAGTGTCAACACGGGCAATGAGCAACGTGATGCGCATCTTAAGTCAGCCGATTTTTTTGACGCTGATAAATTCCCGAAACTGACTTTCGTTTCAACAAGTGTTGAAAAAACAGGAAATGATTTTAAGATCACCGGCGATCTTACCCTTAAAGGCGTTACCCGCTCGATAGTGGTTTTTGCTGAATTCGGTGGTATTGAAAAAAGCCTTTACGGCCAGACTGTGGCAGGTTTTGAAGTTACAACGAAGATCAACCGCCAGGACTTCGGTCTTACCTGGAGCGCCGTTACAGAAGCGGGTGGACTGGTTGTAGCAAACGATGTCAGGCTGCAGGCGGATGTTGAGCTGATCAAATCCTGATAAAAATTTTAATCCGTTCCCTTCATAATAAAAAACCGGAATCCCCTTAATCGGAGTTCCGGTTTTATTTTTTTATATAAGCTGCCTTACTTAACCCTTTGTTTTGAAAAATGGGGGCTTCCACAAGAAACGTTTACAAAAGCCCTTTCTCATTTAGGTATTCAGCGATCTGCACTGCATTCGTTGCAGCACCTTTACGCAGGTTATCCGAAACGATCCACATGTTGAGCGTTTTTGCCTGCGATTCATCGCGACGTAACCTGCCTACAAATACATCGTCCTTTTCATGCGCATCCATCGGCATCGGGTAGAGTGCATTGGCCGTATCGTCTACAACCACCACCCCTGGTGAGGAGGAAAGTAACGTACGAACTTCGTCCAGTATAAAATCATTTTCAAATTCTACATTGGCACTTTCACTATGCCCGCCCATCACGGGGATCCGGACCGTTGTTGCCGTTACCCGGATGGTATCGTCACGCATGATCTTCGCGGTTTCTTTTACCATCTTCATTTCTTCCTTGGTGTAGCCGTTTTCGGTGAACACATCGATCTGGGGAATTGCGTTGAGATCAATGGGGTATTTATAGGCCATTTCACCAGTGATTCCCTTCCGTTCATTCATCATCTGGCTGACTGCCTTAACACCGGTACCTGTAACGCTCTGGTAGGTACTTACAACAATCCGCCTTATTCCGTATTTTTTATGCAGCGGGTTTAATGCAACCACCATCTGGATAGTGGAACAGTTGGGATTTGCAATGATCTTATCACCCGCTGTCAGCACATCCGCATTGATTTCAGGAACTACCAGCGGTTTGGACGGATCCATACGCCAGGCCGATGAATTATCAATTACGGTGATGCCTGCCTCTGCAAACTTAGGCGCCCATTCCAGTGAAGTACTGCCACCGGCTGAAAATAAAGCTACAGCAGGTTTCGCCTTTATCGCATCTTCCATACTCACTACCTTGTACTTCTTTCCCCTGAACTCTACTTCCTTACCAATGGATCTTTCCGATGCAACCGGTACCAGTTCCGTTACCGGGAAATTTCTTTCGGCCAATACCTGTAACATTTTGGTGCCAACCAGTCCGGTGGCGCCTACAACTGCAACTTTCATTTTACCCTCCTGTCCTTTCAGCTGAAAGGAATTTATTGATGATGAATAATGGATCATTCACTAACCCCCATAAAATGGGAATGCCTTCCGGCTGGAAGGCATTGCTTGTTTATATCGTACAATAATACACAGCTAACCTTCCCGTCAGGAACGTTTCTTTGTGGACTTTGTGTGTTTAATGATGATCATATCTCCACAAAAATAGGTGCAAGGGGTTTTTAATCCAAATATTTATGTTTTTTTCCCATTGTAACTCTTCCCCGCCCATCGAGCTTTACCCAATCAACATATATATACCCCGCATGAGATTCCTGGTATTCACTTTATGCTTTTTAATCCCCCTGGCCGCGGTAAGCCAGGAGAGGTATTCGGTGATTATCCAGGAGATCATGTCGGATCCCTCACCCACTGTGGGTTTACCTTCTTATGAATGGATCGAGATACGGACCCGGAGTAAAGAGGAGGTAAACCTGCAGGGCTGGCGGATTGCCGACCAGGCCGGACAAAGCGGAATGCTGGCAGCATATCTCCTGCAGCCTGATTCCATTCTTCTGGTCGGAAGCACCAGTGCGCTTCCTTTTCTATCTGCCTTCGGCCCGGCCATAGCAGTCACCAGTTTCCCTTCGTTTGACAATGAAGGAGAAACCATCAGCCTCCTTAAAGCCGATAACTTTGTTATACATGCAGTAAGGTTTGAACCTGGCTGGCACCGGAATGAATTAAAGAAGGAGGGTGGATGGACATTGGAAATGATTGACCCAACCAAACCCTGTAGTGGAAAGTCAAACTGGACTTCGAGTAATGATGCGCGTGGCGGGACTCCGGGAACCATTAACTCGGTCAATGGTTCCAGTGCCGACGATCAGCCACCAGGGCTGCTCCGCACCTATACCCCTGATCCATCAGGTATTGTACTGGTATTTGATGAAACCATTGACAGCCTTAAGGCTTCTGTGATCACGGCCTATCAGGCAAGCGGGATCCGTTTCATGGAAGCCTTTCCAACTGCGCCTTTATTTACTGAAGTTTATTTAACAATGGACGCACCATTAACAACAAAGCAGGTATACACCCTCCGTGTGAGCGGTATTGGTGATTGTTATGGAAATATCGCGGGAACAGAAACTGCAAGTGTTGGTATTCCGGGTACCGCTGTAGCCGGTGACCTGGCGATCAATGAGATCCTTTTTAACCCTGTCCCTTCCGGTTATGATTATGTGGAGATCCTGAATAATGGAAAAGAAATTGTTGACTTAAAAACACTTCATCTTGCCAACCGCAACAGCAGTGGCGATTTAAATGATCTTGTTCCCCTTTCGGAGGGTCCGTTTCTTTTTTTCCCGGGTGAATATGTAGTGGCCACCAGTGACCCGGAATTACTGGCTCTCCATTTTTCCAGCTCTAACCCCCGAAGTTTCCATTTTATCCGTTCCTTACCCGGCTTTGCGGACGATAAGGGAGCCGTAGTATTAACTGGTCCGCAGGGCGAAGTGATTGATGAAGTGAATTATTCTGAAAAATGGCATTTCCCCCTGCTTGTTAACCGTGAGGGCATCGCGCTGGAAAGGATCAATGCCGATTGGGGGTCGGACCATCCATCCAACTGGCATTCGGCTTCTTCAGCCTCAGGATATGGAACTCCGGGGTATCGGAACTCACAGCTCATGGACGTACCGGATACCAATAGCGGTGTTAAAATCCAGCCTGCTGTTTTTTCACCCGATAATGATGGGTTGGATGATCTGTGTTTCATCCATTTTGGATTGCCATCACCAGGATATGTAGCGGACGTAAGGATTTACAACCTGTATGGGAAGCTTGTGAGACACCTGGTCAGGGGTGATCTCCTGTCGGGTTCAGGATACTGGACATGGAATGGCCTTGATGAAAACGGCCAACGGCTACCAGCAGCGGCATACATTGTATTGACAGCTGTATTTAACCTTGAAGGAAAAACAAAAAGGTACCGTAATGTGCTTGTGCTGGCCTATCGATGAAAAATTCCTGATTCCCTGTCGGACTGGGTGTTAAACCAGTTCGATCTCGAAATTGGAAAGTTCTTTGAATTGCTGGATACGACGTTCTATATCGGACTTCGTGATTTCCTTCATCCTGGTAGGACCGAATTTTTCTACGCAGAAACTTGCCATTGCAGAACCCACGATGATAGCGCGTTTCATGTTCTCGAAAGAGATATCGCCGGTACGTGCCAGGTGGCCGATAAAGCCGCCTGCAAAGGTATCACCGGCACCGGTGGGGTCAAATACTTCTTCCAGCGGAAGCGCAGGTGCATAGAAAACATTTTCACCATGGAACAGGAGGGCACCGTGTTCTCCTTTTTTTATGATAAGGTATTTGGGTCCCATTTCCATGATTGACCTGGCGGCCTTAACAAGGGAGAACTGACCACTGAGTTGTCTTGCTTCTGCATCATTGACCATCAGGAGATCTACATGTCCAAGCACTTCCTGGAGATCCGGCATCGCCACTTCCATCCAGAAGTTCATCGTGTCCATAACGATCAGCTTTGGCCTTTTACGAAGTTGCCTGATCACACTAAGTTGAACAGCAGGCACCAGGTTTCCGAGCATCAGGAATTCTGAACACTGGTATGATTCAGGGATTTGTGGATTAAAATCTGCCAGTACATTCAGGTCGGTAACCAGCGTATCGCGGGTGTTCATGTCTTCATGATAACGACCGCTCCAGAAGAAGGATTTTTTATCTGCTATGCGCTCAACTCCCTCCATGGTAACACCGCGGCTTTTTAATTCCGAGAGTTCCTCTTCGGGGAAGTCGTAACCGATTATGGACACCTGGTGGACTGGTTTAACAAACTGGCTTGCAGCATAGGCTACGTACAGGGCGGAGCCACCAACGATCTGGTTTGTTTTACCAAAAGGGGTTTCGATTGCATCAAATGCCATGGTTCCGATAACGATCAACGACATGAACGAAGTTTTAGGATTAAAAACTGAATAAGATCCCCAGGGCGGCTGATTGGTCAGTGCACCGGCCTGAAAGCGTGCAAACCTAAGTAATTTATAAGACTATCGTCCGGCTGGACCATGGAAATTTACGTAACGGGCGAATTGTCAGAACTGTTTATATTTGGACATGGCAAAAGCAGCTAGAAAGAAAGCGTCAAAAAAAGATCTTATCCTGCAAAAAGCGGCGATCATGTTCAGGGAAAAAGGCTTCGCGGCTACGTCTATGCGCGACCTGGCAGAATCCGTTGGTATCGAGGCAGCCAGCCTCTACAACCATATCCGTTCCAAGAATGAAATCCTGGAAGCAATCTGTTTCGATGTGGCAAACCGTTTTAACACAAATATTGACAGCATTGAATCGTCCGAACAGGCTTCTATTAAAAAGATCGAAAGCCTTCTCCGTTTCCATATCAAACAGATGATCGAAAAATATGAAGAGGTATATGTAACGGACCGCGAATGGAAACACCTGGAAGATCCCTTTCTTTCGAATATCCGTTCACAACGCCGTAATTACCGCAAACGTTTTGCCGGGATCATTGAAGAAGGGATCACCCGCAAGGAGGTTAAAGAAATAGATGCAGCAACAGCGGTCCTTGTAATGCTCCATGCCGTCAGCGGCATTGAGAGCTGGCACCGCAGCAAGGCTAAAATCAATGCCGAAGAGCTGGAAGAAAACATGATTATGATCATGGTGGACGGCCTTCGCAGATAAACGACCGCTGCCGTGATACAAATGTCTGCGATCTGATTGAATGGTTAATGGCCCTGAAAATAAACGACCACAGATAACTGAATCATGTTTGATGCCGTGATACAAACGTCTGCGATCTGATTGAATGGTTAATGGCCCTGAAGATAAACGACTACAGATAACTGAATCATGTTTGATGCCGTGATACAAATGTCTGCGATCTGATTAAATAATGTTTGACGGCCATGACCGATAAACGACTGCAAACTAAACAGGCCCCGGCCTGGACAACCTCCGCTAGCTGCTTTAACGATTGTTCATCTTAAACACGGAAACATGTCCGTTCATTTTCATCCGCTCCGCATCCGGGAGATTAAAAAAGAAACCGCAGATTGCGTAACAGTTAGTTTTGAAGTGCCTGAAAACCTTCGCAACGACTTTTTATATAAACAGGGACAGAGCCTCACCATGCGCGTCCGGATCAACGACCAGGAGATTCGTCGTACCTATTCCATCTGCAGCTCACCGCTCGATAATGAATGGAGGGTTGCGATAAAAAAAGTGGAGGGCGGCCTGTTCTCCATCTTCGCACATGAGAATTTCAAACCGGGTGATGTGATCGAGGTGATGCAGCCCGTTGGCAACTTTAATACCCGGCTCGACCCTCAGCAAAAAAAGAATTATCTCGCCTTTGCTGCAGGCAGTGGAATTACTCCTGTATTATCACTGATCAAAACAACCCTTGCCACTGAACCGCTTAGTTCGTTTACACTGGTGTATGGCAACCGGTCGCGTAATTCAATTATATTTTTTGAAGAATTGGAGGGCCTTAAAAACCGCTATATGAAACGGTTTAACCTGGTGCATGTGCTGAGCCGCGAGCGGACAGATACAGCCATTAATTACGGCCGGATCGGTGAATTGAAACTTGATGAACTGAACAGTTTACTTGACTATGCTTCTGTCGATGATTTTTTTATCTGCGGACCGGAAGAAATGATTTTTACAATAAAGGACTACCTGACAGCGAGCGGTATCGAGTCAAAAAAAATCCATTTCGAATTGTTTACCACTCCGGGACAAATTAAAAATGCGCTACCCGTTTTGGATCCACTCACTGAAACGGTTTCCAATAGTAAGATCACCATCAGGATCGATGGGCGTTCGTTCGACTTTGAACAACCGCTTGGCAGCGGCACTTCGGTACTGGAAGCGGCACTGAATGAAGGTGCCGACCTGCCCTACGCATGTAAGGGTGGTGTTTGTTGTACCTGCAAAGCCAGGCTGCTTGAGGGTTCTGTCAGTATGGACGTTCATTGGGGCCTGGAAGATGAGGAGGTTGAACAAGGTTATATCCTCACCTGCCAGAGCCACCCCCGGTCGCCAAGACTGGTGATTGATTTTGATATAAAATAAATCCACCCGGGGCACGCATTAATAACCCGACCGATCACATAATAGAAGGTACCGCCCGGGGCACCATCTCTAAATTGCATATTGCCTCGATAAGTTGTGTAGAAATAGCTGAATGAAGGACACCTGACACAAGTTTGATGTCCTTCATTCAGCACGACTTAAAACACCAACGTTGCAATTGAATGGGGCCTTGTGACCAACTCTGCTGCTTTTCCATTTATCCAGAGGTGATAAGGCGATTTGATATTACCCTGGTTCATCACAATCACAACCGTGGTTCCATCAGGATTACGGAATGCTGTGGTCAGTAACTGGCTGCGACTGGCAGAACTGCTGATCCTTCTTGCACCCGGCTGTATGAATTTTGAAAAATGTCCGATATAATAATAGGCATTTGTATAAATGAGTTCACCGGTACTGGTATTACCATGAATTGGAGCGAAACAAAAATTGCCAACATGGTTTGGTCCACCTGTCTGGTCGAGCAGGATATTCCAGTCAGTAAAACCCACCATTCCATTATTAAAATCGTTGATCATGGAACGGCCATATCGTTCCCCTAATCTCCAGGCCATATATTGTTTGTCATCAAAACGTTCATTACAACCTTCGGTAAATAAAAGATTTTCGTCGGGATATGCTTCGTGAACCAGTTTCACATTTTCGTACATGGGTTGTCCACCACTCCAGTCCTCATACCAGTGAAACCCGATTCCCCATGCATATTTTGCCACTTCGGCATCTTCGAAATAGGTTTGGGCACGTTGGTAAATCAGGTCGCGGTTATGATCCCAGACCACAATTTTTTTATCCTTGAATCCCTGTTTCTCCATGGTGGGACCCAGATGTTTCTTCAGGAAATCCCTTTCTTCCTCTGCTGTATAAATACAGCTTTCCCAGCGTTGCTTTGCCATTGGCTCATTCTGTACACTGATTCCCCACACAGGCATTCCTTCCTTCTCATATGCTTCGATAAACTTCGTGTAGTACATCGCCCAGCTATCATAAAATTCAGGTTTGAGTTTACCACCCTGCAACATGCTGTTATTATCCTTCATCCAGGAAGGCGGGCTCCACGGACTTGCAAACAGATTGATCTTTCCCCCCGCCGCAGCTGTGGCTTCTTTGATAAAGGGAATCTTGTATTTACGATCGTGTTCAATATTGAACGTTTTCAGGTCGCGGTCATTACTGTCCACATAGTCATAACTGCCAGAACTGAAATCGCAGCTATTGATATTGGTCCGGGCAATGGTATAACCGATACCGTCTTTTTTATCAAAATAAGCTTTGAGCAATTCCTGCTGCCTGGCCTTTGGTAATTTATAAAAGGTTTCTGCTGAAGCGTCCGTCAGTGCGCCACCGATTCCGAAGAAACTCTGATACGTCTTACCCGGATCCACGAACACACAAAGCTGCGTTTCTGCAGGCTGGCCCATTTCCGTGAAACCAAGCGTATCTGTGAGTGTCAGCCGGAGATCGCTGCTGTCGGCAGTTGTGTAGACCAACACCCGCTTACCTTCGGTAGTAAATGGAATTGGTTTTTCCTCATTTGGAGCTGTGGTCCGGGAATCGCTCTTTGTTTCGGAACAGGAAGCCAGGAATAGTATTCCTGCTGCAAATAAAAGTTTTCGCACTGGCATTTTGTTTAGGAGGGTGATGCAATCATTATAATAAAAAAGAAATCTTTTTTCTCTGTGGTCAGGACCAGGTATTCCCGTTTACCACGGCTTTACTGACCGGTCGATGACTCCGGGAAAATTACTGACAAATACCTGTCACTCCTTCAGCATCCTCCGTTTAATACACGCACGTATCAGGAAAATGTCAGGAGCATAAAGATAGAAAAAGGACGCAGTCTTAAAAACCCTTTTATAAATTATCTCAACCTGATCTTCCGTTTATTTATTTTCTATCTTAGAGCATGCCCCATATCAAGATAATGTTTGTCCTTGCCTTCCTTACTTCAATTGCTGCGTTGTTTATCAAATGCAGTGGGGGAGTTAATACATCTTCAGATCCGCGCGGAAAATATTATGCAGGGTCTGCGGCGTGTATGACATGCCATAAGGGGGTAGCGGATTCATATATCCATTCCAGTCATAACAAAACCTCGGGACTGGTTTCTACGGGTGAAATGGGATCTTTTCTTTCCTCCGCCAACCGGTCATTCCGATATGACGACTCCAGTTCCGTTACTGCAGAAAAACTAGGGATGGACTTTTACCAGACCTGGCATCACGCCGGTCAGCCCAACCGCTCCGAACAGATGCAGCTTACCATTGGATCGGGTGAAAAAGCGCAGAGTTACGCAAACTGGAAAGACGGTCAGCTGATGCAGTTACCTCTAACATACCTCAGCGAAAACAATAGTTGGACCAATAGTCCGGGATTTCCGGTATCGTCACCCTATTTCAAACGGCCGATCCTCAGCAGGTGTCTTGAATGTCACGCTTCCTATGCCAGCAAACAGGAAATACCTTCAGGGCCGATGCAGGTGATTGAAAAGATAGACCCTTCCTCCATTATATATGGAATAGATTGTGAAAGATGTCATGGCCCTTCAATTGATCATGTCCGTTTCCATGAAGAATACCCCGACGAAAAGAAGTCCAGGTTCATAACTTCCATTAACACCCTCACCCGGCAGCAAAAGGTTGATCTTTGTGCATCCTGTCATTCCGGTAACGATATGGATATGCAACGGGAAATTTTTGGATTCAGGCCTGGCGATACACTGGCGAATTATATTATCCCCTCTTTTGGCAATGCCAGGAATGAACCGGATGTTCATGGAAAACAGATGCAGCTGCTTGCGGCCAGTAAATGTTACCGCGCCAGCCAGATGACCTGTCAGTCCTGCCATGATTCACACGGACCATCTCCTGAAAGCCAGTCAGTCTTCGTAACAAAATGTATGGCTTGTCATGATAAATCATCCCATGCAACAAGTTTAAAGAACAATGCGGCTGCCTGCATCAATTGCCATATGCCATTGCAGGCTTCCAAAAAACTCGAATTTAAGAGCGGAAGCGGGAGTCTGCTGTATATGTTACGTACACACCGGATAGCGGTTTATAATGATTCATCCCACGTAATGTCTGCCAGGTAAACATGCTTCGAAAAAAATTAAATCATAAAGTAAGAAAGGCTGGTTGAAGTGATCCGTAAATCACGTTGTTACCAGACGAATGTGCCTACACTTCCACCCGGAAGCGTTACGTTCACCCATTTATTGTTTGATTTGATATTGAATCGTTGTTCCGTATCCCCGTCGTTTTCTACAATCAATACTTTTTTCCCGGCTGGAGTGAGGAACGCTACATTGTTAAGATCACCAAATACATTGGAACCGATCCGTATTGATCCCGGAGGTACAAACTTGGAAGCATGTGCAATAATGTAATACCCTACATTTTTTACGTAAGAACCTGAACCGGGTATGGTGATGGCACCCTTACATACGGTACACCCGCCCGGGGTATTTGGTCCAAATGAACTGTTATTTGCCAGGTTCCACTCCAGAGCAACGCGGCTCCAGTTCCGGGTAGAACCAATGATCACATTTTTCAGGTGCCATTTCAGGTCACCTTCAAATCCTCCGTTTGATGGAGTATACTGCTCCGTAAAATAGACAGCTTTATCCGGATGCTGACTATGAACATAGGAAAGAGCATTAATATTGCCGTTATAAAGATGGAAGGCCGATCCATTGATAAATACTTTTGCAGCAGGGTCGTTTAATACTTCAATCGGGTAATCGGCATGGTCGCAGTTGTGGTCATATATGATGATCCTGGTGCTGAGTCCGGCCGATTGAAAAGCCGGCCCCAGGTTGGTTTTGATAAACTCTGCCTGCTGTGCGGCCGTCATGACCATACTGGGGTTATTACCACCGTGCAGTGGTTCGTTCTGCGGAGTAATGGCATCAATTGTAATTCCGTTCGCTTTCATTTCCTGGATATACTTCACGAAATATCTCGCGTACACATCATAATACTCCGGTTTGAGGCTGCCACCAATAAAACTGTTATTATCTTTCATCCACAGGGGTGCCGACCATGGACTTCCCAGTATCCTGATCTGCGGATTGATGGCCAGGATTTCTTTTAGTAATGGAACAACATTGATCAGGTCCTGTGAAAGGGAAAAATTGTTGAGTGCTTGATCCGTCTCTCCAACTGGCAGATCATTGTACGTAAAGGTGGATGAACTCAGATCCGAAGCACCGATGCTTACGCGCAGGTAACTGACCTTGATTGCATCACCCCCTGTTCCGAAAAGTTCCTGCAGAAGTTCCTGCTTTTTGGCAGGCACCAGTGAGTTGATCACCTCGGCACTGCCGCCGGTTAACGTATAACCAAATCCATCGATTGTCTGGAAGGTTGCTGTTTCGTCGACCGTTATTGTAGCATCTGTATTCGCAGTGGTATTAAATAAAAGACCAACTGCCTGTTTCCGGAGTTTTACCAATTCGTTACCCCTGGTAAGCCAGTACTCAACATCACTCGCAGGGTCAACCGTCGGGGGTGGCGGCGGGGTATTATCTTCATCAGAACCACCCTGACTACAACCGGCCAATAAAAGAAACAGGGTTAAACTGAAAACCAATTGCATCGACCGATATGATAAACCTCTTCTTGTTTTCATAATAAAAATTTGGGATGTCCGGAAAACAAAACACAGGACATTGCTGTCCTGTGTTCTGTAGTTAGTTGTATTAGAACTTACCGGTTACAGGGCAATGAGTTTAATATACCAGGCATTACCTGTTTCTGCACCCTGCACACGTAAATAAAGCGTAGTTGCCGTAAATGAAAGGATTTCATATTCTTTTTGCGTAGAACCATACCCGATAAAGGTATTGTTTCCATCGAGTTCGATCGCGGTCAATGTTGTATTCGCTTCATCCACACCGGAACTTGGAGGAATAAACGCGAACGAAGAAGTGCCACCGGCATACGGATAACATCCTTCATCCTCGGTACCTGGAGGTATGGCAGGAATTCCCGGAAGACCGCCCGAATTTGCGCCGGTCTTTGTAAATGCGCCATCGGGAGTTGTTACCGTCAGCGTGAGTGCGCCGGTAGTTGTGTCCTTTTTAAACGTGAACCTCGAAGAATAAAAACATGGCGCTACAGAGTCCTTTTCATTTGGTTTAGCTGACCACGAGCCCGGCGTTACATTGGTAGGATCCCAGGGTCCTACGCCAAAATGCGCGTCTTTATCAGCATCAACCCTCCATGTTCTTGTACCACTGTCGCCCACTACTGTTTTAACAATTTCCGGGTCGAGAACGAAAATTGTTTCTACTGTAACCTCCGTGGTAACCGTGGTACTTGCCGCACCCGGACCATATGCAACAACGGTGATGGTATAGGTGTTCACACCCGGAACCGGATATTTCCTTTGCGATTTACCGGTTGGGCTGTTGATTAGTTTGATACCATTCGATGCATCGTAGTCAATCCCGTATCCAAGTACTCCTTTACCGGTAATTGTAACATCAACCTTACCCGATCCATCTCCGTTAGGATGGGTAGCATCCTGTCCTACCACCGATGTGGAGATTACCACATCCGTTGGTGTAGTCAGTTCACCCAATGAATATTCCGGTTTTGCACAGCTTCCCACCAGCACGAGCACCGCCATCGCCAACGTTGAATATTTAATATAACGTATCATATCTTGTAGTTTATTTAGTAGAATGTTCATTATCGATTACTGGAATCCAGGGTTTTGATCAAGCTTGGTTCCTTGCATTTCGCGGGTTGGTATCGGGAAAACCTCATCCCTGCCTGCCTGGAATCCCCTGCTGGCAAGGGCTGTAGCTGCATCGCCCCAACGTACTAGATCAAAGAAACGGTGTCCTTCACCGGCTAGTTCCAACCGGCGTTCCATCTTGATCGCAGCCAGGGAAACCGGAACTGATGGCAGGGCTACACGGGCACGAACTGCGTCAAGCAGGGCCTGCGCCCTTAGCCCTGTTCCGCCAAGTGCTTCTGCTTCCATCAGGTAGGTATCTGCCAGCCGTATGATATAATCGTGCTGCTGGTAGTTTAATTCCTGAGCCCCTGAACCTGTCCGCACATCTGTAGAGCGTGGAATAAATTTATTAAGGAAGTATCCGGTGTTCTGATGGGCAGGGATATAATCCGCCTGGCCCGCAGCCTTCAGGGCAGTCATGTCAAGAACAGTAGCTCCAAAACGTGGATCAGTCTTTATCAGGTCATACATTTCCTGGGTCATGGTGTTAAAGCTCCATCCTGCAGGTATACTTGGCGCTGTACTGACAGCTGGTTTTGAATAACCGCGAGGTCCCACCATCTGGTTAACCGAGTTGCCTTCATCTGCACCAGATCCCCAGAATCCCCAGTCGGCATTCGACTTATCAGTGTGCATGCCAGCAAGGATGTATTCGGAATTATATTTATTGGTAAATACCCATAGGTCCGAAAATTTATCCAACAGCTTATTACCATACTGGGTCATCACACCTGGTGTACCATTTACATCTGCGAATTGTACCGCAGCTTCAGTGCCCTTGCCTTCGTATAATAATACCTTACCGAGGATTGCTTTAACAGCTGGAATAGTGAGACGGCCATATTCGCTTCCCAGGCTCACTGTAGCCGGAATATTGGGTATGGCTTCTGTAAGGTCTTTTTCAATCTGGGCATAGATGGCCGCTTTGGGCGACTGCTCTACATCGTAGATAGTAGTGGTGGTAAGTGGTTCAAGGATCAACGGAATATTGCCAAACATCCGGATCAGGTTAAAATAATAGTATGCACGGAGTGCTTTCGCTTCAGCTGCGATACGCGCTTTCTGCCCGGCGTCCATTGGTACTTCTTCCAGTCTTGAAAGCAAAACGTTTGCGCGGAAGATCCCCTGGTAATGGTCACTCCATAAACTGCCCGGCAGGATATTGGAGTTCAGGGTATGGGTCGAAAAGCCCTGGATCCCCGCTCCATCTGTTGGTCCGCCACCGCCAGCAAAAAAATCATCTGAACCGGCATTCATCATGCAGATCATATTTTCAAAACCGCCTGCATTTTTTTTCAGGATATCATATACACCCACCAGGGCTGCCAATGCCTGGTCACCATTAGAATAGTAGTTCTCTGAAAGGAATTGCCCTTCCGGCTGTATTGTTACAAAGTCTTTATTACACGACCCGAATGAAAGCGCCAGCGTGGTTGCCAGCAGCAATGACGTCTTAATTGGGAAACTTTTCATATTGCAATGTTTAAGAAGGTTAGAATGTAAGTTGAACACCACCAAGGAATGTGCGGGCCTGCGGATACTGCCCCTTGTCAATCCCAAATACACCACCACCCACTTCAGGATCGTAACCGGTGTAATCTGTCAGTGTAGCAAGGTTTTCAGCAGTTACATATACGCGCAATCTCGAGATTCCGGTCTTACCAAAAAGTCTTGCAGGCAAAGTATAACCAAGCTGAAGAACTTTCAAACGCAGGTAATCACCTTTTTCAAGATAGAAGTCAGACATCTTGGTGAAATTCTGGTTGGGATCTGAAGTAACCAGGCGAGGGAAATCGTTGGACGTTCCTTCACCATGCCAGCGACCCAGCGCAGCAGTTGAATAGTTTGCAGTCAATACATCCAGACGGCGGAGGCCCTGGAAAATTTTGTTACCAGCAGCACCCTGGCCAAATGCCATCAGGTCGAACCCTTTATATTCCAAATTGAAAGTAAGACCAAACGTGAACTTCGGAAGATTGCTTCCAAGAAACACCCTGTCGAGTTCCGTAATTGCGCCGTCGCCGTTTACATCTTCCCAGCGAACATCACCCGGACGGGCATTGGGCTGGATAATTGTACCACCTGCATTTTTATATCCCACAATCTCGGCTTCATTCTGGAAGATGCCATTTCGTCTGTAGCCATAAAATTCATTGTATGAATGTCCTACCTGTGTCCTTGTTGCCTGGCCCACCATTGACTGGAATCCGGCGTCACCACCAATAAAGTTTGCATCAGTTGCTACAAGGGTAACTTTGTTCTTGATATAAGTCATGTTACCATTGGCCGAAACTGCCAGCTCGCCAATCTGTTTGCGATAACCCAGTTCTACTTCAAGACCGCTGTTTTCCATATCTGCGATATTGGCGAAAGGCGATTCACCCACACCAACATAACCAGGAATATTTACCGGCCGAAGGATACCAGTTGTTTTTTTCTTGAACCAGTTTATGGTCAGGTTGAAATCGTTAAGCACCTGTGCATCAAAACCGATATCGGTAGATGAGGTTTCTTCCCATTTCAGATCCGGGTTATCCAGTGTCCTTGGAGCATAACCAGTGGTAATTGAACCCTGGTTTCCAAGATTATAATTGTAACCACCACCTACTGTTGCCAGGTAACGGAAGTCTGCCAGGTTATCACTACCCACAATACCATAACCGCCGCGGATCTTCAGCGACTTAACTACATCATTGACCGGCCAGAACGCCTCACGGTTAACATTCCATCCTGCAGAGAAGGAAGGGAATACACCAAACTTGTTATTGAATCCAAAACGTGTTGAACCATCACGACGGATGATACCGGTAAACAGATACCTGTCTGCATAACTATAATTAACACGTGCAAATAAAGAAGTGAGTTTATGTTCCACCGCATCGTATACCGATGTAGAGCGGTTAGCCTGTGGAATATCAAAACCGAACGAGGCATCCCTGTAGCTGTTGATAGGAAGCTCCTGCAAAGTAATTCCCACTCCGCCTCCGATGTTTTCTACATATGCGCCTTGTCCGAGAAGGACGGTGAAATTATGATCCTGGATCGATTTATTAAAAGTGATTGTATTCTCTACGTTCCAGTTGAATCTTTTTTCTTCGTTTTTGCTATAGTTGTTCTTCAACACGATATTGTTGGCATTAAGATATCCAACAGGTGTGAAGCCCTGGCTTCCATAAAATGCTTTCTTGGCTCCAAGCGTTGAACGAATTTTAATACTCTTGTGCACAGCTGCTTCGAGGTAAACATTGCCGACCACATCATCGGACCAGCCAAAGCGGCCACGACGGGTTTCCTGGTAGGCAAGTGGATTGGTCAGTTCCTGCTGCACATTCTTTGAGATGCCGAAAGGATTTCCATTGGCATCACGGAAAACAGGATTGGTAGAATAGGGAGCCAGGCTGGAAAGGGCCGGGTCAGTTTCAACTGTTGGAGTTAATGGATCCAGATTGATTGCCGATGCCAGCGGTCCGCCAAACTCATTGTTGGTGTTACCTATACCGGCTGCGCGCTGGTGGGTGTAACCAAGAGTCTGTCCGAACGTGAAAATATTCGAGATTTTGTGTGTGGAGTTAAGACGGATATTCTTCTTATTATACGTGGATATTTCCGGCATAACAATACCCTCCTGGTTCTGGATACCCACTGAAAGATAAAAAGTCGAACGTTCGCTGCCACCACTAAGGCTTACCTCATGCAGGTAACGGTTCGCCCTATTAAAGATTACATCCTGCCAGTCGGTCCCCTTGCCAAGATTAGCGGCATCAGGGAAAAGTACAGCGCCGCCATCGGCTACAGAACGCTCATTGGAAAGGATGGCATAATTTTTTGCATCGAGCAGATCGAGTTTTTTTGCAGCCTTTGATGTACCATAAAAGCCATTATAACTTACAACAGGTTTACCTGTGCGTCCTTTTTTTGTGGTAACCAGGATAACACCCGCAGCTGCCCTTGTACCGTAAATCGCAGCAGAGGCCGCATCCTTCAGTACTTCAATCGTTTCAATATCCGACTGGTTGAGGTAGGCGATACCACCGGCATCTACCACCACACCATCTACTACCCAGAGGGGATCGTTGCCTCCGAATGTTGTAATACCACGTACACGCACCGTTGAGCTGGAACCCGGCTGACCCGAGTTCTGCATGATAGTTACACCGGCAACCCTTCCCTGCAGCGCCTGTTCAATCCGGCCATTGGGGATATTTTCCAGGTCCTTTGCCCTGACACTGGAGATTGAACCGGTTACCACACTTTTTCTTTGTGTACCATAACCTACCACTACCACCTCATCGAGGTTACCGGCAGCTGCCTTGGTAATGGTTACCGATAACGTATTACCTGTAATAGCTACTTCACTGGATTCATAACCCACCGAGCTGATTACAAGTGTTGTTGCAGCAGAAGGAACAGACAGACTGAAGTTCCCGTTCGCGTCAGTAACAGTGCCCGAATTCGTGGACCCTTTCACCGTTACGGATGCGCCGATAACCGGACCACCACTGTCAACTACTTTTCCTGAAATTGTTTTGTTCTGTGCAAACGTTACTGTAGAGAGAAGTAAGAGCAGGGAGAAGAATACTCCCTTGCAGACTTTTTTCATATGCAAGTTTTAAGTTTTGAGAAGCAAGTGTCGTTCTAAGCGGGAGTAAATGTAGGGGAAATTTTATAGTAAAATAAGTGTTTTGTTAAAAAAAAATTAGAAATCACCGGATTTGGTGATATTTCGTTACTGATAAAATACCCTTTTATTACTTCCGGAGCAAAGACAATAACAGGCGATCAGGAGCTGCATGGGGACGGGAAATTTGAAGCTGCTATTTACGTAATCGTTTGCGTAACAAAAAAAAGCTGATCATCGTAATGTAAAACTTACCGGGAGGTTTATACCTTAACTACAATTAAATTGACTCAAGCAGGTCGATAGTACAAAAGCCAAAAGGGCCGCACCAGAATCTGGTACAGCCCCTTATATAAGAATTATTATGGGAGAACTCCAACCTCTGCGGTTGTGGAATTCCCGACTCCTTCAAATCATTTTGTCCAGTTAACATCAACCTTTTTCACGTCCCTTGAATTACCACCAATCATTATTTCGAAGGCTCCCGGCTCCCAATCGTATTTAAGGTCGTAGTTATAAAACTTCAACAGCTCAGGTGTAATGGTAAAACTGATAGTCCTGGTTTCCCCTGCCTTCAGCTCTACTTTCTGGAATCCCTTGAGTTCCTTTACCGGCCTCGTTATGGATGCTACCTTATCATGGATATACAACTGCACCACTTCCTTCCCGGTAACATTGCTGGTATTGGTAACCGTCACCGAAGCAACAAGTTTCTGGTTTCCTTTGGGAGATGGGGTACTTACCGTTACATCTCCGTAACTGAACGAGGAATAACTCAGACCAAACCCAAACGGATACAACGGTTCATTACTTACATCGATATAGTTAGACCGGAACTTCTGGAACCATTTTCCTTCAGGTAATGGGCGGCCGGTATTTTTATGGTTGTAGTAGATCGGCACCTGGCCTACGTTCTGTGGGAATGTAGTAGTGAGTTTACCTGACGGATTTACGTTTCCGAACAATACATCCGCAATGGCATAACCCGCCTCACTTCCACCAAACCATACATTGAGGATGGCAGGCACATTCTTCTGCTCCCATGTAATTGCAAGCGGCCTTCCGGTGAAGAGCACCAGTACCACCGGTTTACCTGTTGCCAGTAAGGCTTTCAGTAATTCCTGCTGACCCGCAGGCAACTGGAGATCGGTTACACTCGAAGATTCACCCGTACTCTCCGCCCCTTCACCCATTGCCGCAACAATTACATCTGCCTGGTTGGCGATATCCAGCGCTTCACGGATGATCACACTGTCTGGCCTGCGATCGCGATGCATCTGTTTGCCAAACGTAGTAATCCGGTCTTCATAAACAGAATCCGTAGAAAGATTTGACCCCCTTGCATAAAGGATCTTCGCATTTGTACCAACCACCGATTTCAGTCCTTCTACCACAGTAGCAGGTTTGGTAAAATCAGCAGCCACACTCCAGGTCCCCGGCATATTTGCACGATCTTCTCCCAGCGGCCCGATTACAGCAATTGTTCCTGACTTTTTTAATGGCAGGATATTATTATTGTTCTTCAGCAATACAAAACTTTCTGATGCAATCCTCCTTGCTTCATCGCGGTGCTCCTGCGAATACACTTCTTTCTGGGCACGGGCCGGATCGCAATATTTGTAAGGATCTTCAAACAATCCAAGTTTATACTTAGCCTCCAGCACACGACGGCATGCCAGGTCAATCTGTGCCAACGTTACCTTCCCCTCTTTTAATGACTGGGGTAATGTGGTGAGTAACGCTTCACTGACCATGTCCATGTCCAGTCCCGCCATCAGCGCCCGCGCAGCTACCGTCTTCAGGTCGCCAATACCATGGTCAACCATTTCACTTACCCCGGTGTAATCACTTACTACAAATCCACGGAACTTCCACTGATTTCGGAGTAAATCAGTCAGCAACCATTTATTGGCCGTTGCAGGAAGGCCATCAATTTCATTAAACGATGCCATGATACTTCCAACACCCGCATCAACCGCAGCCTGGTAGGGAGCTAGATATTCGTTATACATACGGATGCGACTCATATCAACCGTATTATAATCGCGCCCCGCTTCAGCAGCACCATATAATGCATAGTGCTTCACGCAGGACATAATCGTATTGTTCTTCGACAAATCATCACCCTGGTAACCCTTTACCATTGCCCGGGAAACAGCCGAACCCAGGAAGGGATCCTCACCTGCTCCCTCTGCAATCCTTCCCCAGCGCGGGTCGCGGGCGATATCGACCATCGGGGAAAATGTCCAGCAGATACCATCGGCACTTGCTTCAATTGCCGCGATCCTCGCACTTCGTTCAATGGCTTCCATATCCCAGCTGCAGGATAGTCCCAGCGGAATGGGGAACACTGTCTGGTAACCATGTACCACATCCATTCCGAAAATCAGCGGGATCTTCAACCGGCTCTTCTCCATGGCAACTTTCTGCACATCCCGGATCTTGGCTACCCCTTTGATATTAAAAAGCCCACCGACTTTTCCTTCTTCAATTTTTTTCGCAATATCCGAGTTACCGGCCTGGCCGGTAGTTATATCACCAGCGCCCGGCAGGTTCAACTGACCGAGTTTTTCCTCCAGCGTCATCTTCTTCATCAACGCGTCGATAAACGTTTTCATTTTCGCGTTATCGGTCAGCTGGGCAGACCCATCGATACTGGCGATGATCGTCAGCAGTAAAAGAAATTTCTTCATTACTTATGTTTTTAAGTTAACTAACCTGATTGTGAGTACGGATCTGCAAAACTATTTGTTCTTCACTTTCTTCCTGCACGGCTGATTATTTAATCAGGTAGGGTGCAATACTCCGTTGCCAGATCCGGTAACCATCTTTATTCATATGAAGCATGTCTTCGCCGAATAATTCCGGGCGCGACTTACCCTCATCATCTACCATTTCCTTATATACATCTATAAATGCCGTTCTCTTTTTTTGCGCGAGGAATTTGCGGATGCCCTCATTTGCTTCGATCACTTTTGCCTGGATCATCTGCCGGCTGGGACTTGGTTTAATAGCCACAAAGTCAATCGGTGTCCGCGGATACTTTTTCCTGATCAGGTTAAAAAGTGTTTTCAGCCTCGCTATAGTTACCGCTGCCGTAACTGTGTCGGAAGATGCAAGATCGTTCTCCCCGCAGTAGATCAGGATCTGGCGGGGATTATACGGATATACCACCTTGTCTACATACCGGATCTGGTCGGCCAGCGTAGACCCGCCAAACGCACGGTTAAGGATGGTATAACCCGGAAAATATTCATTGACATCCTTCCAGATAGTGAACGATGAACTCCCGATGAGCAGGATCTGCCCCGCCGCAGGCATCGATACCGAATCCATCGTATGAAAGGCGGCAACTTCTTTTGCATACGGGATTTCATCTACCTGCCCGAACAGTGGCGCGAAACTAAAAACAAGAATGACTAACCAAATTGATCTTTTCATATGTTTTACTTCTTTTACCTGTTTGGTCAGATCGTTACCACATCACTCAACTTTATTTACCGTGGTGCGTTCCGACACCCCGTTTTCATTGATGGCTTCGATACTGAAATAATAAGCTTTCTCCCTGTCCATTACCTTAAACCAATATTCATTGAGGTCATGAACCATCACACAGTTGTATAATTTATCCGGCGCTGTACCATAATAAATATTATAAGCAAAGGCATTGTCGACCGGACTCCATTTTATATACGCACTGCGTTTATCCTTCTCCGTACGTAACACAATAAACTCTTTCACCTTACCCGGCTTGTCACCACCCCCGTTACCAAAGACACGGAGACCGGAGACGGCAAATTTACCGGTTGGCATGTGAATGTTCTCCAATTTTATATATCGCGCCTGTACGGGTTTTTCCAGCTCTACATAATCATGGGGAACATCCTTGTCATTCATGCTCTTGTCCTTCAGTACCAGCCATTTTTTCCCATCAATAGAATACCAGAGTTTATACTGATGGAACTTACCCAGCGATTTACCCAGGAAAGAAGAATCAACATCCTGGTCGGCATAGTTGATCTGCACGGCATTCACTGTTGATACGCGACCAAGATCCGACTGGATCCATTCCCCTTTTTTATCTGATACCGCGCTCCAGTATGATTTAATACTTTCATCCACGGCGTTATTGGCCGTATATCCTCCGAGTGTCGATGACACTGTTACCGGTTTTTTATAATTCAGCAACATCCAACCGGTAAATCGGCTTTGCAGGTGATCGGCCTTCCCGTTTGGAATATACTGCGGATAATCGCCAAACGAAGTATTACAATACATCACCCCGTCCTTATCAAACCCGGTTGGCCAGATGCCAAGCCTTCGTTCAAAATTATTCTTTACCGAAAGTATCACCGTGCTTACATGCCAGTAATTATCCCAGTTGTCCTGGAATGTGGCACCATGGCCGGCTCCACGGGCAAATCCACCGGGTTTGAAACTGAGTGGATCCGATTGCGGCGTCCAGCCACCAAGGGGCTGGTCGCCCACCAGGACCCCATCCGCATAACCGCTGAATTCGGTACCCGGCGCACCATATTGTAAATAATATTTGCCATTGTGTTTGGTCATATGTGATCCTTCAATAAACGGATCAAGGAATGTATCGTCCAGGTACTCGCCAAAACGCTGCCATCCATATCTCCACGATTCAAGTACATATTGTTCTTTACGTGTTCCCTTTGGTTTGAACGTGGTGCGGTCCAGTTCAATTCCATACATCGGATAACGGTTACTGCTCCCGTTATACATATATAACTTCCCATCATCGTCAGTAAAAAATGAGGGGTCCCATCCGCCTATCTCAAATGAATCGACCAGTGGTTTCCACTCATCTACCTTCGGATTGGTACTCATCCAGATGCTGAAATTGGTTGAATAAGTGGAACCAAATACAATCATCGTATCACCAATAATTCCTACAGCCGGCGCACATAATTCGTCATAAACTTTATTCCAGGGACGGAGAAAACGCCTTGATACAAAATTCCAGTTCAGCATATCATGGCTCCACCAGTAGCCCCACTGGTTGGTACTGAACAGGAAGTAATCACCCTTGTAATTAACAATCACCGGATCTGCAGTTGCACGATGCCGGCCCCATTCGCTGAAATTGGGGATGGGTGTGTAACCATAATCAATATTGATCGGGTTACAATAGGTCTTCTGCTGCGCCTGTCCGGCCATAACACCGAACAGCATCATCACCACTATCGAAATTTTTTTTACATTCATCATCTGTAATTTTTTGCGTGTGTCAACTTAAAACACACGCGGTTCAAACAAAATTTAACGCTGTTTCATTTTCCTGCTTCAACTGTTTTTACAGTTACTCATTTCACCGCTTCCAGCTTTTTCAATCCACCCAACACATCCTTATCTCCCATAAAAAGTTTCCAGATTAAACCAGTCCGGTAATTTTCAATCATCACCACCTGTGGTGCCTGGTTAAGGCCCATATAAATTCCCGATGCCCAGTTCTGGTTTAAATTAAAGGCATCACGGAATCCATATTCGCCCCAGGCAAAACTGCCATAGTTGTAATAATAATTCTTAAGGGCTTTCATCGATTCCTCAGGAGTATACGGGAATGAACCAATTGCACCGGTTGGCGCAATCTTACCCCTGTCCTGCGCCAGCACCGGCTCATCGGCCGAATAACCAAGCGGCCCATCACTAGCTGTAAGTCCCCAGGCGCTGTCACCATAACCTTTGTATTTCCCGGGATTGGCCACACTGTAGGCATGACTGATTTCTGCGATATGCTGGTTATTGGTGAAATAATTGGTGTACCTGTCTGTAATCCCATGCGGGTCATAACCCAGATACGAATAATGGGTGAAAAACAAAGGACCACCACTGGAAACACCTACATCGAGTTTTATTCCATAGTACGAATTTCCATTGGTATACATGGAACCATCACTGGTTCCACTCCATCCCTCCCGATACTGGACACCGGTACTATCCTGGTTTGCCCAACCTGAATAGTACAAGGATGCAGGTACGGCATGCGTTGGCGAAGCAATTGCAAGCAGATACGTAACCATTGTTTCATTCCATCCGATCAGGCGGTGATTGATAACCCATTCCTGGTCGGGCGACCAATGCCAGTACAGGAATTTACTATCCGGATAACGCCTGTACCAGTCCCATTCTGTATTCTCCCAAAGCCGGCTGATCTTTTCCCTGATCATTTTCTCCGCAGCATCACTTCTATTAAAATACGCTCGCGCTGCCAGTAATCCCTGCACCAGGAATGAATGCTCTACCAGGTCGCCGCCATTATCCCTGTTGCCGAAGAATGGTTCCACTTTCCCGGTGGGACCATTATAAAAATGCCCAAGTACCCCGTGAAACTTATCCGCTTTTTCCAGGAAGCCCACAATCTTCACAAATCGCTCAACGGCCTGTTGCCTGCTGATGAATTTCCGTTCAACACCAACCAGCAGGGCCATAATCCCAAATCCTGATGCTCCGGTAGCAATCATGTTTTTCCTGCCTGCTATATTTTCCCTGGCCAGTCCGCTGACTTTTTCGGCACCATCCCAATAATACCTGAAACTGGCTTCCTGCACCATGGTCAGCAATTCATCATCGTTCATTTCATGCATGGTTGCCTTTACCGTTCCGGACGGGACTGTTTCACTGAAGTTGCGGTTGAGATAAGTGATCCGGTACCAGAATGATTTTTCCTTTTCACCGTTATAATCCGAATAACGGCTGGTAGCAACCTGCTGGATGCCTATTGCGGTAAAATCTTTTCCATCGGCCGACCGGTATACTTTAATGTATTTTACTGCAGGGTCTGTGACTGGTTTCCATGAGAGGTCAACATGCCTTGCAAATCCTTTGGCCGCAAGCGTTGATGGAACAGAAGTAACAGCCCGCTTATAATTGGCCGGCAGCAACTCAATGTCATCCAGATATAAAATCTTTTTTTCATCGTCACGGATCGATTGCGAAAATTTTATACCGGTAACTGCACTAAGGTCTCCTTCAAGAAATCCCTTCCCAAAATAATTAACCGGGATCAGCACCTTCGACCACTTGTTTTTTTCGGCAACTCCATATATTACCTCCCTGCTATAAACACTGTCATTTTTTACCAGTTGCAATGTGGGGTACATTCCGGGATTCTGACCGTCCGGAACATAGATCCAGAAGGACAGGAACGAGGGTTTTGAATAATGGTCCTGTCCGCGGATATCCGGCCGTTGTATGGTCACCGACCAGTTGCCCGCCTTCCCGTCTGTATATTCCAGTTTTAAAGAATTACCCGGGCTATGAAAGACTTCCCCGCTAACCGGCAACTTATTTCCGATTGAGCTTACCCAGGAATTTCCTTCGTCCTTCGTTACGCTGAAAAAATAATTTCCCTTCATAAGACTATTTGAAAAAAATTCCACGTCGTAATCAGGTTCCTGCGCGTTCAGCACGCCGCTAATAATTAATCCACAGGCAAGAAATAATCCCTTCATTTTTTTATTGATAATGCGGACTTTTGAAGTCCAGTTTTTTTAATCCTTTTTTTATTTCCGGACAGCTCATGAACAGGTTCCATAACAGTCCTGTGCGGTAGTTCTCGATCATAACCACGATCGGACCTTCATCGATTGCCAGGTAACTTTTTGCGTACCAGTCCTGCGTTTCATTAAACGCATCCACAAACCCGTACGGTCCCCAGATCTTATCTCCCAGGTCATAATAAAAATGTTTCAATGCCTGCAGGGAATATTCCGGCGTGTAAGGGAATGCGCCCAGGGCTGCGGTTGGACTAATGGTGCCATTGTCTTCCGTTGGTGAGTGTGCATTGTATCCATTGTATGTATCACTGGCAGTAAGTCCCCAGCTATCGGGCCCATATCCTTTAAACTTTTTTGGATTGCGGATTACATATTCACGGTTGATCAGGGTATGGTTACGGTTCTGTTCCCAGTAGTCGGCGTAACGGTCCGTCAGCCCTCGTGGATCAAGTCCGAGAAATGAATATTGCGAGAAAAAAAGCGGACCGCCATAATCGAACCCTAGTGGCAACCGGATGCCGAAAAATTCCTTGCCATTTTTAAAAAATATACTCTGCGCCCAGCCACGATGATACACTGCGCTGCTTACCGGATATCTTTCAGATGAGGCAGCCAGCACATACATAATCAGGCATTCGTTGAAACCACGCACAGGAAAGTTCATGGCCCATCCGTTATTCGGACTCCAGTGCCAGTACAATACATCCTGTCCATCACGGGTGAACCAGTCCCATTCAATACCTTCCCACATCCAGTTTATCCGCTGGCGGAGTTCCCGTTCCATCGGATCATCCGAATTAAAATATTGTCTTGCACAAAGCAGTCCCTGGAATAAATAAGAAGTTTCAACCAGGTCGGCGCCATCATCCTTTCTCCCGAATGGAATTGTTGCGCCGGTGGTTCCGTTCATCCAATGCGGAAAGGCCCCATGGTAGCTGGGTGATGCCAGAAGGAACCTGACCATTTTACCGAGGAACCTGACAGCGGTATCACGGGAAACCCATTTCCGTTCCACTGCAACGATCAGCGACATGATACCAAAACCAGTACCACCGGTGGTTACGGTCTCCGGACCATAACTGGTTACATTACTCCGTTCACGGGCCATACCCGATACAGGATGGGCAAAGTCCCAGAAGTACCGGAAGGTTTGTTTCTGCACCAGGTCAAGCAGGGCGGAATCAGAGAGATTGATTGGTCTTTTTGTCGGGTCAAACGCGGCCTTTTGTTTCTGGGCATTTACCGGAAGTATGGCCACCGCAAATGCGATAGCGAGGATCAGATTTTTCATTTTTTACATTCTCTACATGAACAAAAAGGCCGCCTTGTCGTATTCGACAGGCGGCCTGCAAAGTTATCAACTAAGAACCAGTTACCATCAGAGATTCTCGTTCAGATCACGCTGCGCCTGTGGAATGGGCAGGAATTCTTTTCCTGGCGTAAAACCGAAAGGCGCAAGTACTGCAGCGGCCTGACCTGTACGGAGAAGGTCGTTGTAACGCTCGCCCCACCATTCGCAGGCAAACTCAGCACGGCGTTCGTCCAGCACCATGTCCAGTGTAACACCGGTAATAGGATTAAGTTGCGCACGCTGGCGTACCAGATTGAACGGAACATCCCCGTTCTGTCCCTTGCGCACTTTTGCTTCTGCATTCAGGAGCAGGGCATCTGAATACCGCAATACACGGATATTATTATTGGAACCATAATCGGTCCGGCCTGGTGTCATCTGGTTGGCAGGCAGGTATGCCTTACCCATGAAAAATACCTGGCCGTTTGAATTACCAAATATCCTGTCGCCACTTGGACTCAAAACGAATGTAGTTTCTGTAGCACCCGCCTGGAGAATACTCGTTTTTAAACGCACCGAATCATTACGACTGTTGAGGAAATCAGCGATGGCCTGTGTTGGCTGAAGGAAACCCCAACCGCTTACAGGACTGCCTTGTTGGTTACCACTTGGGCCCTGGAAGACAAAGAAGGCATCAGGTCCGATACTGGTACCACTGGTGGTTCCAAAATCAGTGTACTGAAGCTCAAACAATGATTCATCGGACAGTTTACCTGGCTTCTTGAACAACTGGTAAAAATCCGGGAACAGGGTGAACTTATTGCTGTTGATGATCTGATCGGTAGCAGAAATAACATCATCCCAGAACGGACTGCTGTTATCATTACCAGCTGCATCAGCCGCAGCCTTTGCTTTAAGCAATAATGCAGTGTACCTGGTCACAGAACCCTGGTTGGCCGATTGGTTCGGACGAAGATCATCCATTGTTGCGATGCTGGAATCCATCTGACTGATAATAAACTGACGCACCTCAAGTGCTGAACTCTTGCCAATTGTTGCGAGGGTTGAATTATCGGTTATGATAGGAATATCACCGAATACCCTTGAAGCGAGCAGAAATGCGAAGGCGCGTAATACACGCAGTTCACCCTTATATTGAAGGAAACGCGACTGATTGAACGCATCACCGGGTGGAATATTGGCACCATATTGATCCAGGTCCATCATTGCCTGGTTGCAATAGATCGCAAATCCGAATGCATTGTTCCAGAAATTATTGGTACCCCAGAAGGTTACCACGCCCGGATTGGCATTGTCGAACATTTTAATATTTGTTAATATTCCCTGGTCATTCGGTGAAGAGCCTTTGTCAACATCATCACCGCGAACACTGCGGAGACCGCAATCGATCCAGTGGCCAAAACCAGGGTTACCCCCGATGGCCTTCCGGTAAATGGCAGACACCGGCGCATACATGGACGTCAGGTCGTTGAAGTCAATTACCGTTCCCCGGGTCTGGTCCTCCAGATCCCTGTTCAACATCTTTTTACATCCGGTCGAGCCGATCAGCAGCAGGGCAAGGGCCAGGACTGTTATTTGTTTCATGATTTCTTTTTTAATATTAATAAGTTATTCTCACTCCGAAACTATATACGGCAGTTGTTGGATAAACGTTGCTATCATACCCGATTCCTGAAGTAAAAGCAGGAGGGGTATTGGTTGGTCCGGCCGAACGGTCTTTCGCAAGCTGGCTTGGAGGAGCGATTTCCGGCGTAACACCGCTGTATTTAGTCCAGATTTTTGGACGGTCGGCCGTTACATATACCCTCATTTCAGGACCTGAATCACCCTTCCCTACTTTAAAATTGTATCCGAGCTGGACGTTCTGCAAACGCAGGTACGAACCACTTTCTACATAGAATGAGCTGGCCGTGTTATTAAACGCCTGCGTGGTAGCAAAAGCAGAAGGGAACTTATTGGTAGATCCTTCGCCGGTCCACAGTCCCGTTACAAATTTCCGGTCACCATTTACATCAGGGAATTTCTGGCGTTGTGTCCTGTTATAGTTAAGGATCTTGTTTCCACCTACACCCTGGAATACGATACCCAGGTCAAACTTCTTGTAGTCAAGATTGAGATTAAAACCATAAGTTACCTTGGGAAGGTAGTTACCCAGGTTTATCCGGTCGTTTGCGTCAAGTACCCGGTCACCATTCTGGTCTTTATAACGGAAAAATCCAGGTAGTGCATTATTGGCTACACCGATCGGGTCAGCCGCAACTTCTGCTGCATTCTGGTAAATACCTATCACTTCAAAACCCAGGAAATAGTTGAACGGTTCTCCAACCATCGATTGGGTAGGAAATTCGGGAATACCACCTGGAAGGTTTTTCAACCCGCCCACGCCCAGGGAGGTTAACCTGTTTTTCAAAGTGGAGAGATTACCACCGAACGAATAATTGAGGTCACCTATTTTGTCGGCCCAGTTAAGTACTATTTCAATACCACTGTTCCTTACATTACCAAAGTTTCCATACTGGGTTATATTGATCCCGGGCAGGGGGCGCTCAAAGGCAAGATCCTCTGTTACCCTGTTATAATAATCCACCGAGCCTTTCAGTCTTTCTTTCAGCATGGTAAAATCGATACCACCATCCCACTCGTTTACCACTTCCCAGATTACAGAACCAGTGATCGGTTGTACCTGGAAGCCTGTCTGGGTCTGGCCATTTGTAGTAGCTGTACTTCCATAAACTCCACCAAAGTCGTTACCTGTACTGACTACTGCATAACCAGGGCTTGGCCGGATATTATCGTTACCCAGTTTACCCCATGAACCACGGAGTTTCAGGAAACTGAAAACATTCTGGTCGGACATGAATTTTTCATCCGAAATAACCCATCCAAGTCCCACGGAAGGGAAGTAACCCCATTTCTCCTGGAACTTGGAAGAACCATCTGCACGGAAAGTAGCCGTTAACAGGTACTTGCCGTCATAGTCATAACTAAGGCGACCAAAGAATGAAACCGATGCATTCCGGAAACCTGTTTCATTATAACCGGTAGGGCGGCGTGATCCCTGGTCGGAATACCAGAACTCCTGTTGTGCAGACACACTGTCGGTGATCATCTGGCTGGAACGGAAACGCTCTTCCCTTACCGACTGACCTCCCAGCAAACTCCAGCGATGTTGTTTGATTTTGCCTTTATAGGTTATTAAATTATCCAAGATATAATTTTCAGTGCGTGTTTCCGTGGTGGTCAGTACCGACAATCTCAATTGCTGGTTATTGTCCACGAAGTGTGCAGGAATATAGTTCTGGTTAAGGTCCGAACCATATCGCTGGCTCAGCTGGGACCGGAAACTAAGTTTGTTCTTGATCACTTCTGCTTCTGCATACAGTGTTGGTACAATCAGGAATGCCTTTGTCTTGTCGAACCAGTACTTGGCAGTAGCAGCAGGGTTATTGAATACACCATTGTTGAAACCAAGGGTGGATGAGCTCGTGAATTTAAGTGGGAATGTCAGGGCATTGGTCTCGTCAAACACCGGATAAAGTGGTGACGCGTTATAGGCCAGGCCAAATGCACTTATATTCGGATTGCGTTGTGTAAAATTGCTGGCAAGAGTGCTGATACCCACTTTCAGCCAGTCGTACGGTTTGGCCTCCACCTGGAACCGGATATTATAACGCTTGTAATCATTCTCTGCATCCACAATACCATCCTGGAACAGGTAGTTAAGGCCGAAATTATAATTCACCTTCTCAGTACCACCGGAAAGATCCACACTATGGCTATGCATCAGTGCTGATTTTTTCAGGATTTCATCGTACCAGTCGGTATTTGTTGTTGCATTAACGCCACTGCCACCGAATTTGGCCACTGAGGAAGTAACCCTGAAACTATCTGCTGCCGTGCCTTTAGCCAGTTGCATAGCCGAATACTCAGCACCATTGGCAAGTTTGAAATCGCCGGATCTTACCTGCAGACCAACATAACCGGTATAGGTAACCCTGGTTTTCTGGTTATACTTACCTCTTTTAGTAGTGATAATCACTACACCATTAGCAGCGCGCACCCCGTAAATAGCGGCGGCTGATGCATCTTTTAATACAGACATTTCACCAATATCACTACTGTTGAGGAAGTCGATATTTTCAAAAAACATCCCGTCTACTACAAACAACGGATTGTTATTATTAAATGAGCCCACCCCGCGGATGCGGACTGTTGGTGTGGAACCAGGCGCATTATTTGTCACCACCTGCACTCCGGCAGCGGCGCCCTGGAGGGCCTGCATCGGGTTGGCAGTTGTACGTTTGTTCAGTTCTTCTGTATTCACAATACCCACCGGTGCGGTGAGGTCTCTCCGTGAAGAGGTTCCATAACCAACTACTACCACCTGGTCCATTGTGGTGGCAGAAGAAGTCAGTGATATGGTAATATTGGTTTGTGAGCCAACTTTCACTTCTTTTCCTTCGTACCCTACAGAAGATATTACCAGTACCGCACTGGAATCCGGTACATTGATGGAAAAGGTACCATCAGCAGCGGTGGTGGTACCAATAGAGGTTCCTTTCACCACCACCGAAACACCCGACAATGGTAACGTTCCATCGGTTATCGTTCCCGTAATGGTGATAGCCGGAGCCTTCATTTTTTCTTTAATCACAATCAGGTTATTCTCCATTTCCTGATACGATAAACGGGTATTATGCAATACCAGGTTTAGTACATCAGTTAGCTTCGCGTTTACCACGATCACTGATACCTTGTCACGCATGTCCTCCAGCTGGTCATTGTAAAGGAAGCGATAAGTCGTTTGCTTTTCGATCGAGCGTAACACTCCGCTGATCTCTGTTTTTTCAACGCTCAGGTTGATCGTCTGGTCACCCGAACCGGTGGCAGAAGCGTTCAACGTGAGAAAAATAAAAAACAGGGTTACCAGTTTTGTGATAAGTAGCTTTCCCGGAGGCAACGGCTTCTTTTTTGTAACCGTTAAAAAACTTCTCATACTTTTTGCAAATTTTGGGGGTTAAACAATCCTTGTTAATTGGCAGTAACGGCCAACCTGGCTGAACCGATTTCCACCTTTTGGTTTTTAATCGAATACCTGAACTTTGGAAGCGCTGCGCGGAGTGCCATAAAGGCCTGCTCTGCGTTTTCCTTTTCAAAAGAGCCATTGAAATTCAACTTCTTTACTTCCTCGTCTGTAAATACGATGGTGATATTGTACCAACGCTCCATCTTTCGGGCAAGTTTTTCAAAATTGTCGCCACGGAATTCCAGCCGGCTGTATAACCAGGCTGTTTCAACACGTTCTGCAGCACCATTCATTGAATCCAGCGGGGTAATGGTAAATGAAGCAGGCAGGATATCTTTTGCGCCTGTTTGCTGTTTGGTAGCGGGCCGGTCTGTTTCGGGTTTCGCTATCTCCAGTTTCTGGTTCTGCCTGAGACTGATGGCACCTGCTTCTGTTTCCTTTTCCCGGAACACCTTCACCGAACCGGTGAGCAGGGTAGTCTCGATAAGCTCATCTTCGGCATAGGCCTTCACATTAAACACGGTACCCAGCACCTTTATATTGATGCCGGATGTGTGAACGATAAAGGGTTTATCAGCATTTTTCACCACATCAAAAAAACCTTCGCCTTCCAGTCGCACTTCCCGGGTATGGCCGGTAAAATCATTCTGGAGAAAAAGTTTTGATCCCGCATTTAACCAAACTACGGTGCCATCGGGCAGCAGAAACCTGGAGCGGCTTCCCTTTGGAGTAACCAGTGGCTGTTCATTTAACCCGGTGATGCGGTCGCCCGCAACAATTCCGGAGTACCTGAACACCCAGAGGCCAATCATAACTATTATAATCAGGGAAACCAACGGAAGCAGGTAACGAAACTTCCTTCTACTGCGGCGAACGAAACGTTCTACAAACAGCCCCTTTCCCGGGCCTTCTTCTTCTGCCCGCAAAAGAATCTTTGTCATTATTCCCGGTGGAAGATCATCAACAGGAATGCCTTTGCCGTATCCGTTCCACATCCGGATCAGCAGGTCAAACTGCTGGGCGAGCGCAGGATCATTACGCAGCAACACCAATAACTCGTCCTGCCCTGCAGTGGAGTTCTCTTTACTGAGTCCTTTGGCGACCAGGTTCCATATGTGATCGGGATATTCCAAGCGTTCCGGATTCGTTGTGAACAATAGGGACTCTGATCCGGCGACGATCTACTAAATGAATGTTAAGTATTTTCTAGTATTTTTTGGAAGAAGTTTCAAGTGAGAAATGCTTGCGGGTGCGACCGATTTCCAGTGCATGGCAGATTTTTTTTACTGCAATAGCCATTTGTGCATCGATCGTATTGATGGAGATATTCAGGATTTCTGCCACTTCTTTATAACGCAGTCCGTCTTCCCTCACCAGTTTGAATATCATTTTGCAACGCGGGGGAAGGGCGTCAATGGCGACTTTCATACGTTTCATCATCTCTGCAGTGATCATCAGTTCATAGGGATCAGCCATAAATTCATCCATCGCCGGTTCCAGGAAATCAAACGGGGCTGTTACCAGTTCCTTTGCTTTGCGTGACATGATGGTCAATGCACGGTTTTTAACTGCTACATATAAATAAACAGTGAGTGTATCAATCGTGGAAATTTTCTGGCGGTTGGCCCAGATATTTACAAACACATCTTCCACCAGTTCTTCAGCCACTTCTTTTGAACGGGTAATGGATGTGGCAAACTGGAGCAGCCGTTTTCCGAAAAGCCGGTATAAAGTGGCAAATGCATTCTCATCTCCCAGCGAGATCTGGTGCTGGAGTTCCTGCATATAGCTGTTGATCTGAGTATGATGTTGAGGCAATCGCAATACCTAAACCATTGAGTGAGATACAAAATTAGAGAAAGTACACGGGTTTTCAACAAAATTCAACTTACAACTGTTAGCTTTATAGGTCAGAACTTAAACCCCGAAGCAATGGACCAGTTAGCAGGAGACAGATTTCAGTCGCGGATCGACGAAGAGATCAGGATCGAGCCGAAAGACTGGATGCCTGAGGCCTACCGTAAAACACTGGTTCGCCAGATCAGCCAGCATGCACATAGTGAAATCGTTGGCATGTTACCCGAGGGTGCCTGGATTACCCGCGCCCCCTCCCTGAAGCGTAAGGCCATCCTGCTGGCGAAAGTGCAGGACGAAGCAGGTCATGGGCTCTACCTTTACTCCGCCGCTGAAACCCTTGGTACCACCCGGTTGCAGATGATTGACGACCTTCATAGCGGCAAGGCAAAATATTCTTCCATATTCAATTACCCCACGGTCAGCTGGGCAGATATCGGTGCAATCGGTTGGCTGGTTGATGGTGCGGCCATTCTTAACCAGGTTATGTTATGCCGTACTTCTTATGGTCCCTATGCAAGGGCCATGGTACGGATTTGTAAGGAAGAGAGTTTTCACCAGCGCCAGGGTTTCGAAATCCTGCTGACGCTGTCGGCCGGTACCCCTGAACAAAGAACCATGTGCCAGGACGCGATCAACCGGTGGTGGTGGCCCAGCCTGATGATGTTTGGTCCGAAAGACAGTGAGAGCACCAATTCCGACCAGAGTATGAAGTGGAAAATCAAACGTAAAACAAACGATGAGCTTCGCCAGGATTTTGTAAATATGTGTGCAGAGCAGGTTAAGGTTCTGGGTATGACAATTCCCGATCCGGAACTGAAATGGAATCCGGCCACAGGTTCCTATGATTTTGGTGAAATAAACTGGGACGAATTCTGGAAAGTGGTTAAAGGTGATGGCCCCTGTAATAAAGAACGACTGGATGCCCGAAGAGCCGCCTGGGAAGAAGGCGAATGGGTGCGGGAAGCTGCTAACGCCTATGTCAGGAAAAAAGCAGCGTTGAAAAAGAAAGCGGCCTGATAAACCGCCGGTCACCTGACCGTTAATACAACCGAATGTTCAATTAATAATACAATGATGATTACCATTCGAAAATATTATTACGGTGATATCCCGGGCGACAGTTCCGGCGATCCCGGACAGCCCGTTAACAACCCGCTTAGTAAAAATGACTGGCCGCTCTGGGAAATTTTTATCCGGAGTAAACAGGGTCTCGATCATAAACATGTAGGCAGCCTGCATGCGGCTGATGCAGGCATGGCTATTGAAAATGCAAGGGATGTTTATACACGGCGCATGGAAGGAGTGAGTATCTGGGCAGTGCAATCTTCCCAGATTGTAGCAAGCGACCCGGCAGATGCACAAAGCCTGTACGAACCCGCCACAGATAAGATTTACCGGCATCCTGGTTTTTATGTATTACCGGATGAACTTGGACATATGTAATATGAGCACAACGAATATCGATACCCGATTTACAGAATACCTTCTTCACCTGGCAGATGATGCACTGATTCTTGGCCATCGTAACAGTGAATGGTGCGGACATGGTCCAATACTTGAACAGGATATCGCCATTACCAATATTTCGCTTGACCTGATCGGACAGGCGAGGAACCTTTACCAGTACGCAGCTTCCCTGATTGGCCAGGAAACTACAGAAGATACACTAGCCTATTTGCGTGACCCGGTTCAATTTAAAAACAACCTCCTTGCTGAACTTCCCCGGGGCGATTGGGCCGTTACCATTCTTCGTCAGTTTTTTTTCAGTAACTATCAGTTTTTATTATACAGCAAATTGCAATCAGGCCAGGATGTCCAGCTGGCCGCCATTGCAGCGAAATCACTGAAGGAAGTAACCTACCACCTGCGATGGAGCAGCGAATGGGTGATCAGGCTGGGTGATGGTACCGAAGGAAGCCTGAAACGTTTGCAAAATGCATTAAGTGATCTCTGGCCGTACACCGGTGAATTTTTTCTTCCGGCATCGTATGAAGCAGGTGAGTATGATCCTTCCGGTCTTGAACCGGACTGGCGTTTGAAGACTGCAGAAATATTCCAGGAAGCAGGTCTGGTTATGCCATCATCCAAAGCAGGATTATCAGGTGGCAAAGAAGGTAAACATTCGCCGGATCTGGAATTTTTATTGGAAGAAATGCAGGTATTACCCCGGACCTACCCGGGAGCAACCTGGTGAAATAAAAAAACAAATGACAACCCCGGCCGATATAACTATTGACGAAGTGCGGGCCATCCTTTCTACAGTGATGGACCCTGAGATCCCGGTGTTATCGGTGATGGATCTGGGTATCGTGCGTAGTATATCCATTCAGGATGGAAGGATCGCTGTCAGTATAACACCTACCTATTCCGGTTGTCCGGCCATGGATATGATCGCTGCAAGTATACGGATGGAACTGATGTCGCATGGATTTTTTGATCCGGTGGTTACCCTTCAGCTGGATCCTGCGTGGACAACCGACTGGATGACCGAGGCAGGTAAATCACAATTGAAAACCTATGGTATCGCGCCACCAATGGCCCGGCAACATGCATCCTGTAACGACCTGTTCCGCGAGGAGTCGGTGCAATGTCCGCATTGTGAATCATGGCATACACACCTGTTAAGTGAATTCGGTTCCACTGCCTGCAAGTCGCTTTATAAATGCGACGATTGCCTGGAGCCATTTGATTATTTTAAATGTCACTGAGTACCCTGCTAACTTTGTAAAAAAAATATCCCGATGGCATCCGTTATACTGGAAATAAAAGACTCGGTGGCAGTGATCACACTTAACCGTCCCGATAAACTGAATTCCTTTACCCGGGAAATGGCGCTGCTGCTGCAGTCCATACTCGACGAATGTAATAGTGAAGCGATACGTTGTGTATATATAACTGGTAGGGGAAAGGCATTTTCAGCCGGGCAGGACCTGGCCGAGGTGACAGATCCCAATGGCCCGGGGATGGAAAAAATCCTGGTCGAACAATACAATCCGATTGTACGGCAGATCCGAAACCTGGCAAAACCGGTAGTGGCTGCCGTCAATGGCGTGGCTGCAGGCGCAGGCGCCAATATCGCCCTGTGCTGCGATATCGTGTTGGCGGCGGAGTCAGCCTCTTTTATCCAGGCATTTTCGAGGATCGGGCTGGTCCCTGATAGCGGCGGAACCTTCTTCCTTCCCCGTCTGGTGGGCTTCCAGAAAGCCTCTGCACTGATGATGCTTGGGGAGAAATTAATGGCAAATGATGCAGAAAAGATGGGATTGATCTACCGGACATTCCCCGACACGGACTTTGAAACAGGCAGTTACGCCCTGGCCAGAACCCTGGCAGCGATGCCCACAAAGGGACTGGCCTACACCAAGGAAGCCCTCAACCACTCACTCCATTCAAGCCTGGAGCAACAATTATCCAATGAGGACAGGCTTCAGCAACTGGCGGCCCAGACACTTGATTACAAGGAAGGTGTAGCTGCATTCCTGGAAAAACGCCCTCCCGTTTTTAATGGTTTATGATATTTTTTTTAAGATGGGACTTGCATAATCCAGATTAGGATATTAGGTTTGTTGCCTCATCGTTCAATCTCCTCCCCAAAGACCTCATTAATTCCTCTCTCTCTTTTTAGGTTAAACCAGATAGTAAATCCCTTCCTGTAAATCTCCGTACCCAATCCGACGGTCCACCATTCGTCATTTTTTTGATTTACTATAAACCTGGAGCAAATGAACAAATTTCTATCATTGCTGATATTATTATCAGCAGCTTTCACATCGAAAGCACAAATCCCCGCACCCGGTGCGCCACCAAATTGCAATTCAAATTCATGTATCACCAATTCGCAGATTGATGCATGTCCCCCCGGAACAAACAATGTAGTAAGTTCCACCAGGAACGGACAATACAACCGGGGCAATGATGCTGCCCAACTTTCAGCCGGCGCAGTATGGAGATACCGTAATATGGCAACAGTGAGTGGTGTTACAGTAAATGTGGAAGTCAGTATTGATGAAACATACAACAGCATACTGGAGGATATCGATGATGATAATGCCCGCGACCAGAACAATGGATCGATGGCAAGTTATTTCTGTCCCCGCATCGGTGCCGACAGGAACCTTACAGGTACAAGCACAAGCGACCGTCGCGGTTATGTACAGTTCACCATGAAATTTTACAAGAACTCATCAGGAACAAATAACAATACCAGTGCGGATTTCGGCACACTCGTAAACCTGACCAACCTTAACTATGTCCATTACGACATCGATGGTTTCAGCTCGGGTGCAAATATTGGTGCCCCGGGAAAATGGTACAGGGAAACAGGTATGGCAAAAAGGATTACAGCTAATAATCCGCAGGTGATCAGTAACGCAACAACCGACCTGCTGGCATATACATACACCAGCCAGGGTTCCGACTGGACCGGTTATGCAGGTGGCATCTGTGAAAAAGACGGTGTATCAAAATGTGCACAGAATGTAGCTGCTTTTAAATACAACGGTGCATTCACTTCCATTACATTCAGGATGGGTTATGATTACAATCCGGGAAGTAATATCGGTCAGCCTGTTCGTCAATACGGATCAAGACTGGGTTGCTTCAACTTCCCGCAGGAAAGTATCCTGCCGGTGACACTTGTAAGTTTCAACGCCATCTTCCGTGACAACACGACTACATTAAAATGGGTTTCGGAAAATGAAGTAAACTTCGAAAAGTTTATCGTTGAAAGAAGTACCGATGGAAATTCGTTTACAGAAGTTGGACAACTGGCTGCTCTGGGATCAGCCCAGGGTGAAACAACCAGGAGATATGAATTCAACGATAACCTTTCTGCTGCATCCGGAACCGTTTTCTACTACCGGTTAAAATTGCAGGATATAGATAAAAAGTATACATATGGTTCTACAATTATGGTCCGCAAGGAAGTCACATCCGTAAACAGCATTCTGCTTAGTCCGAACCCTGTCACCTCGGGAAAAACAACAGTGAGATTCTCCTCCAAACGTAATGCTGCTGTAGATATCCGGGTTTCGGATATGACCGGCCGGACAGTGCTTCAACAACAATCTAAAATATTTGAAGGCGCAAACAGCCTGAGCATAAATCAGATCGATAAATTACTTCCCGGCATCTACACGCTTCAGCTGGTAAATGAAGGAGAAATATCAGTGATAAAATTCTCAGTGGTTCGCTGATCCAACCTGGCTCAGGTTTATACCTACCCCTCTGCGCCCATGGCAGAGGGTTTTTTTATATTAAAATTACCTTCCGCTATCGACCTTTTGCGACATACGTTCATACGAAGAAGTGTCCCCGTTACCCATCGCCTCACCGGGGGTGTTACTTCCTGGAGTATGATTCGGGTTACTCATCATATCATTTACGGGAGCGGTGTTGACACTGTCGGCAACGGGAGTGGAAGCCTTATCGCTCTCGCTGTTGCAGGATACCACAAACAGGGTAAGAGTAAACAGGTAGATTAGTCTTTTCATTTGATCTCGTTTTAATTTGAATTTAACAGACATCTGTACAGGCTAAAAATGATGCCATAAAAATCAGCGTTTCCCCGAAACCTGCACTGGTTAAGGCTTCTGAGTATCCCGTACCGGATTTTCCCCACTTTTCGGAGTGTGCCGGAAAATTTTTTAAAAAAGTTATGAACATTTTTCCGGGCTGGCAGCATAATTGCAAAATGCAGGAAGAAATAAGGAACGATCCCTCTGTTCTTCATCATCATTCATTACTCAAAACTTATAGACATGAAAAAAGTATTTCTCGTAGCAGCTATCGCAGTATCAGCCGTGGCAATCGCATCAACAGCGGACACGAAATCAGTATCAGTAGCACAAACTTTCCAGGATACAGTTCCTGGTAAAAAAGATACATCTACTTTGCCAAAACCTGATACTACCACTCCACCGGCAACTTTCCAATTGATAAAATAAATTGGATTGTATGAATATTAAAGTGGCTGTATCAATTTATTGATGCGGCCACTTTTTTTTGTAACCCGCCACCAATCAGGATTTCGGGAGCTCTACGGAGAACTCGGTTCCTTTGTTTTCTTCTGAGCGAAATGTTACCGTACCTCCCATTAAATCAGTGAGGTTTTTTACAATGGATAAACCAATACCATTGGATGATTCCTTTTTTAATCCTTCCCTTTGAGCCACTGTTCGTTTATTGAACAGCACTTCGTGCATGTGCCGGGGTATACCTATTCCATTATCCTTAACCCGGATAATAAATGTTTCTTCTGTTTCTTCTACAACGATATCGATAGTCCCGTTATCGGGTGTGAACTTAATCGCATTTGAAATCAGGTTATGGATCACCTGGAAGAATTTAACGCTGTCCGTATTGATATTGAGATTATCAAGATTGGTGATCAGCCGGAACCGTTTTGATTTATTGGTTTCAATAAGTTTATCGAGGGTTTCCACAATGCGGGACAACAGATCAAACCTGCTCTTCCTCACAAATATAAGCTCCGACTCCAGGTGTTCCTGTTTCAGGAAATCATCAACTATATCGATACATTCCTGCGTGTTCGACTGGATAAGGTTGATCTGTGACCAGATTTCAGGGGAGATGCGGTCCCTGGAATTATTATTCATCCAGGACATGATCTCCTTTGAAAGGGCAAGCGGCCCCGAAAGGTTATGGGTTATCATATCCAGCAAGGTGTCTTTCTTTGCGCCGTAATTGATAATGTAATCTGAATGCTGGCGGTCGAGTGTGATATCCCTGACAAATCCAATAACAACCGATTCGTCGCCGAGCAGGTAAGCACTGCACGATAAATGTTTTAAACCCTGGGAAGGTACTTTAACCCTCAACTCGGTTGAACTGATGGTTCTTTTTTCCATCAGCTCCTGGTAACACATACCGATATAATAAGAATCTTCCGAGTGTATTAATGCCAGAACCTGCTGTGGGCGTATCATCAGGCTTTCCTTTTCAGCTCCCAACATATCCGAACAGACATCATTCAGGTATGTAAACATCTTCGACCGGAGGTCGTAGATGAACACCCCGTCGGAAGATAATTCACCGATCCGCTCGATATCTTTATGCACCTGTTTAATAATTTTAAAACTTGAGGAATCCCCGTGCCGAGGCATATGCCACCAGCTCGGCGGTGTTTTTCACACTCGCTTTATCCACCATATTCTTCCGATGCGTTTCAACTGTTTTCTCTGTAATGAATAATTCCTTTGCAATATTCTTGGTGGAAAAACCCCTTCCCAACAGATCAAGTACATCTTTTTCCCTTTTTGAAAAAAGATCTTTACCGCCTCTTAATGTATCTACAATGCCTTCCAGGAATTCGTTGATGTTCTTGAGCTTTTTGGAGGTTTCTTTACAAATATACTTTTTCCCGCTGTAGACTGTCTTTATCGCCAGCACCAATTCTTCATAGCCCGCTTTTTTTGATACAAATCCCATTGCCCCCGAATTCATGATCCTTGCCACGCGGTCGGCATCGTCATATACCGAGTGTGCAATAATCCGGATGGAAGGATACGTTTTACGGACAAACTCGCAAACGGCAAATCCATCCATTACCCTCTTGTCCTCCATACCATCCAGGTGCAGATCCATCAGCAACACATCAATTTCTACGGCAGGTAGTTGATGGAGCAGGTCCTCCCCAAGCATCGCATCGCCCACCACTTCCAGTTCATTGTCCTGCGACAATAAAAACCGGATGCCATCCCGCATGATCTTATAATCCTCCAGATGAAATACCCTGATCTTGTCTGCCATAAATTGACTTTCTGATATAAAAAAATGATTACTCCCTACCCCATTTATATGGAAAACCGGGCCATGAACATCTTTATTCCGGCTTATGCTTTGCAAAACCACCAATAAAAACTTATGCGTTGTAAACCGAGTACCTGTCTCCTCCTGGTTTCCCTTCTCGCTCTTGCAGGATCAGGATGTAATAGTCCCCTTTCAATCACCGGCAAAAAAACGCCCCATGAAAAATACTCGTTGGGCCTGGCCGATGCAGGACTCACCCAAACCATTCTTGGAAAAACCTGGATCTCCGCTGCCAATGCGAGCCTTTTGCAGCCAGCTAATATTAACCTTCCCTACCGGGAAACAGGCTTTTTCCCTGCCGAAACACCATCCGCCGCCGGATACCGTTTTACTGCAAAAAGAGGCGAACGGATAACGGTTAACCTGGAAACAACACCGGCCCGGGGCTTCCGGTTATTTCTGGAGTTTTGGGAAAACAACGGCAGTGATCCAAAAATACTTTCTTATACAGATTCATTACCGGCCATAATTAATGAAGTGATCGACAGGGAAGGGTTTTACACCATCCGGATCCAGCCGGAATTACTGCAACCGGTTGGTTATACCGTGACCATCAGCGCTGGTCCTTCCCTGGCATTCCCTGTTCGGAAAAATGATAACCCACGCGCTTCCAGTTTCTGGGGTGCAGCAAGGGATGGCGGAGGAAGATCACATGAAGGGGTTGATATTTTTGCAAAAAAAGGAACCGATGTTCTGGCAATAACTCCGGGAAGGGTAACCAGTGTAAGTGAAAACCAACTAGGTGGTAAAGTGGTATTCATGCGGCCCGATGGAAAAGATTTCAGTCTTTATTACGCACATCTCGACAGCCAGCTTGTGAGCGAAGGCCAGCGGGTAAAACCAGGCGATGTAATCGGGCAAATGGGTAACACCGGGAACGCAAGGACCACACCTGCCCATCTGCATTTTGGTATTTACACTTCGGAAGGTGCAACGGATCCCTGGCCGTTTATAAATGCCACTACACCCGGACCAGCGAAACTTACTGCAGATACAACATTAATTAATCAATGGAGCAGGACAAACGCCAGTGCAACATTGATCCGGAATAATCAGCCGGAGGTCCTGGAATCAGGCACTTCAGTGATGGTCATCGCGGCAACGGCTGATCGATACCGCGTTCGCCTGCCCGATGGCAGGGAGGGATATCTCATATCCAGGGTCATTACCGGCAAACCCATGAAGACCGCCATCCTGAAACAATCAACCGTACTGCAAGTGGCTCCTGTAGCGGGTTCTGCAATAATCAGCCAGGTAAACAAAGGTTCTTCCATCACCATACTTTCCACCTTTATGCAATACCAGTATGTACAGACCACCGGTCTTAAAGGCTGGACAGTCCGATAAACGAATTCCTGCAATCAATATAAAACCCCGCTCCAGGCGGGGTTTTATAATCAGTTCAGATGGAAATTTATAAGATGGTCATTATCCGGATCAACATTATTGCTGCTCCTGGTCCTGGAAATTTTTGATCTTGTTATATAAAGTCTTCCTGTCGATATTCAGCATTTCCGCAGCCTTCTTTTTATTAAAATTCACCTGCTGTAATACAGCCATAATGGTTTCATATTCTGCACGGCTTGCAGCATCCTTCAGGTCCAGTTCTTTCTTCGGGGTGGCAAGTGTTGTAACAAAACGCCTTGGCTCTTCATGCGACTCCGCAACCAGCGGTGTGCTGTTGGTGATTTCCCAGGGTAACGAAGCGGCTGTGATATTTTCACCGGCAGGTGTAAGTAACACCGCGCGCCTTACCACGTTCCTGAACTCACGCAGGTTACCCGGCCATGAATACTGAAGGAAGGTTTGTAATACGCCCTCTTCGAAACCGGCAACATCCTTATCCAGCTCCTCATTTGTTTTAGCAAGGAAGAATTCAGCGAAAGCGAGAATATCATCCTTCCTGTTACGAAGCGGCGGCAGATTAATCGAAAACTCATTGAACCGGTGATACAGATCTTCGCGGAACTTACCCTTGCGATATCCTTCCTGGAGATTTTCATTGGAAGCCACAATGATCCGCACATCCACATTCATTTCCTTATTGCCACCAACACGTTTAATCTTTCTTTCCTGGATTACCCGCAATAAAGTGGCCTGTACATCGAGCGACAGGTTTCCCACTTCATCCAGAAACAGGGTACCACCATTTGCCAGCTCAAAATGACCTTCCTTATCCTGCAACGCGCCGGTAAAGGCCCCTTTAACGTGACCGAACAGCTCACTACCCGCCAGTTCCTTTGACAGGGTACCACAATCCATGGCAATAAAAGGTTTGTCACGGCGGTTGCTCATATCATGGATGGTCTTGGCAATAACTTCCTTACCTGTGCCACTTTCCCCATAGAGAATGATACTGTAATTGGTGCCGGCTACCACGTTTATCTGATCGTAAAGCGCTTTTGTTGCGGGCGCCTTACCCACCATGAACTGGCCGGTATGGTCCGTTTTAGCGGGCGATTTTTTCTGGGGAATGGTGCCGTTTAACTGTGCCGAACCGGTGTTAACGGGGCTGTTGATAGCTTTATTCAATACACTCAGCACTTCATCGGGGATGAGCGGTTTGACAATATAATCGAATGCGCCCATCTTGATTACCTCTACGGCCGTTTTGATATCGGAGTAACCGGTAATCATGAGCACCTTTACACCTGGGTCATGTTTGCGAAGGGCTGTCAGTACATTGATTCCTTCCATATCACCCAAACGGTAATCGCAGATAACAAGGTCAAACTTTCCCTCGTTAAATTTGGCAATTCCTTTATTGCCTGAGTGTGCCATTTCAACTTCATATTCGTTTCTGGTCAGGAACCTGGCAAGTAACGTACAAAGATCCATGTCGTCATCTATAATGAGTATCTTTTTGCTCATATACCGAAGTTATGGTAGTATAAATTTACCTAATTTGATTTGATTTCTTTTACCCTAAGCGTAAAATCATGCCGGACTTATAAAACTGCCCCATCCTGAACAGGATGCACAGATTGGCAGAAAAATTGTCGCAATTACCCCGTGAACAGCTACAGTGACATACCCTATCAGGGAGGTGTAAACTCTTATGGACCAGATATGCAACCCTTAGTTTCCCATCATACAGGCAGGGCGTTGATTATTGAAGATGAACTGGACATCTGTTATCTCCTTAAAGGCATTCTACGGTATAATAATATCCAGGCCGATTATGTGAATAGTCTCGGCGAAGCGGATATTGCCCTTACCACCATTACCCCATCAATTGTATTCCTTGATAATCACCTGTCGGACGGATTAGGTGTTAATTATATCAACCGCGTTAAAAGCAGGTTTCCAACCACCAAGGTAATCATGATTACCGCCCATGATACACAGGCCGACAGGGACCGGGCTTACCGTGAAGGAGTTGATATGTTTATTGGTAAACCATTTACCAGGGAGATTATCATCAATGCCATCCAATCAGTGCAATTGTAGAATTTATTCCCCTGCACCGTCCCGGTTAAGAGAGATCTCGAAAATAGCTCCCGCGCCAGGTTGACTCCTGACCTTTATATTGCCTTTGTGATTGAATATAATATTCTGTGTATTGGTAAGACTCAGCCCGTTTCCTTTCATCTTACTGGTGAAATACGGCTCAAATAATTTCTGCTGCGTTTCTTCATCAAGTCCAATTCCGTTATCCTTAATCTCCACCAGGTAATGATCACCATTCATCCTGGTAGAAACCTGCAGCAGTCCCTGACCCTTTTCCATAGCTTCTACTGCGTTTATAATAATATTCAGGAATGCAAGCCTGACTTTTTCCCGGTCAATCATCAGTTTTCCGATATGCCGGTCGTAGTTTTTTTCCACCCTTACCGAATTCAGGCTGATCCGGTCATGCGCCTGTTCCAGTGCTTCATCGAGTACCTCGTTAAGATCTGAAGGTGAATAGGCCAGTTGTGTAAAACGGGTAGAGTTAAGCAGATCGGACACCAGCTGATTTATCCGGGTGGCATTCCGCGTAATCATGTCAAGCAGTAATTCTGCCTCGGGATTTTTTTCAATACTGTCACGGATCTGTTCCGTTGCAAGGGAAATATTTGTCAGGGGATTCCGCACTTCATGGGCAATGGTGCGGGCGATACGACCAGTGGACGCAAACTTTTCCTGGCTTTTCAATTCATGTGTTTCCGAATTAACCCGGTTAAGTTCAGCCACACGTTTTTCCAGCTCAACCCGGTACTCGCCCGTTTTTTTGTCCTCCTGTTCTTTTGCCTTGTTCTGCCTGGTGTAAAGCAACAGTGAATAGACCACAGCCACCAGTGTGACCAGCAGCGACACCACTGCAATAACACCTGTACTGGTGAACAAAGATTCAAGCTCTTCCTGTCCGGACAACATACCGGTACTTCCAGGAGAATCAGTGACCGCGTGGATTGTAAGCGAAATTCTGTGGAGAAGCCTGAAGACAAGGATGTTTGAAATGATGAGCATCAGGGAAGCTATCAGATACACCCACCTGACTTTTATTTTTAGCGGTAAAGCCATACAATTTCTATTCCGTTCTTATGGCTCTAAATATACTTTATATATAAGTAATTTAAAGATATAAGCCGATGATTAATGACGATCCGACGTAGGTTTAGGTGTGATGATGGTTGCCTGCATCACGATGAATACTGCAAGAAGCAACAGCAGGTGGACGAACATACCTGTTACAAAAAACAGGAGACTGGCCACCCAGCCTGCGATCATCAGGACCGCAATAAAATACAAAACTCTTTTGGTAAATACTGTCTTCATAAAGTGCTGTTTGATTAATGCCTGATATTTTATTTATGATGCCATTTCCATATCGTCCAGTGTGTAATTCTCGTACATGTATTTCTCCTTCAGCCAGGAAATATTACCCTTCGACTGCCTGACAAACCAACAGGCTTTAAGGATATTTACAGAAAGGATCCGGGTTGATTTATCAGCTTCCGCCGACACCCTTCCTGTTATATATAGATAGTCGTCGTTATGCCTTTGTACCAGGCTCACTTTCGAATTTACCAGCCGTTCGTGGGGACGGTCATCGGTGATCACACAATGAAAAGAATTGTTTTCACTTGGTGCCGTTTTAACCTGCCACGCGCGATTCCCTTTAGGATCCTTCATTTTCAGGATACCAAACTGGATGGAGGAAATCTTGTCCTGGATAATTTGTAAATCTTTTTTCATACCTGGGTTTATACTTGGTTAATGGTCTGCAGACTGCTGAGATCCGGCTTTGATGGGTGCTGTACTGCTGCTGTCCGAAGCAACCAGCGATATCCATTCTCCAGCCATAACTCCATTTTTGTCTTACGTTTTTCATGTGGAGCATTATATTCCACATTTAACATATTCATCCTGATCAATAGCGGCCGCACTCCATTACTGTCTGCCGCAAAATAATTAGTGTACTCGTTATTGATGATTGTTGCTGTACCGCTTACTTCTACATTATAATTACTGCCCTTGCGGTAAAAATGTAAACGGGCGGGGAATTTATGCTCAATATGTCCAATTCCCTGAACGGGTGGTTTACACACGAACCAGAGGTTTCCCCCTTCATCCAGGTTAACAGCCTCCACAATTGAATTGGGAAGCCTGATTAGTTCGTTGCTCATGCTGTACATGATAGCGGTGCGGAGGTGGATTATTTTCTCCCTGATAAACTGTAGGTTGGTGTCGGTTGCCATTGGTTTTGTTTTACACCAGTAATAATTCAAATGTAGTACCAACTAAAAATGGGGAACGTGGGCCATCTGGTTATCGGGAGAATGAGATTTTATTCCACCGAAGTCGCTACTTCGGGAAAACTTTGCCTCAATTAAACGAGGATGTACAAATACCCGTGCAGGAACGGGGTTGATAAATTGTCGCCAGATATTGTATTCACATGCGTAAACTTACTACCTGTCAACGTCCCGGCCATAGCAGCGCCGGCAGACAGCATCAAAAATCAGGAATTACTGGTATGGTTTTTTAATCTGTACGGTGTATGTCCGACCAAAAGGACGATCAAAACACCTATTTCAAATTATAAAACTTAAAGTTATGATTGCTAATGAAAAAACCGCAGAAGTCCTGAACGACCTGATCCGGATTAATAATGACAGGATAGCAGGATATGAGCGCGCGGATAAAGAAACGGAAACCATTGATGCAGATCTTAAAGTACTGTTTCGTGATATGGCATCAGAAAGCCGCAAATATGTAAGCGAATTATCGAGATATGTAGCTGGTTCAGGGGAAACACCTGCTGGTGGAACGACCGCAAGTGGCAAGATCTACAGGGCATGGATGGACATCAAGGCAACGTTTACCGGTAAGGACCGGAAGGCAATCCTTGCTTCCTGCGAGTTTGGAGAAGATGCCGCACAGAAAGCTTACGATGAGGCCCTTAAAACCGATGCAGAACTCCCGGCAGATATACGCCAGCTGATCATGGACCAGAAAACAAGCCTGCGTAAATCACACGACCAGATTAAAAGGATGCGTGATTCACAGCCAGCTTAAAACTATACCGGGCACCTGATTAACAGGTGCCCCTTTTCTACCCCTTAAATTTTTTAATATGGAACAGGACTCATCTACAGAAGAAATGAAAACGCTGGCCGAGTGTTTGAATAAAATGGTATTAAAAGGTTATACAGAAGATTTTAAAGCGGGTGAACGGGGACTTCTTTCGCTTCATAATGAACGCCTGTATGATGTCGCTGATGTTAACGTGGTGAATTTCTACCGTTTTGAAGGCGCCAGCGACCCGGCAGATAATTCAATCCTGTATATCATTGAAACCAATGACGGCACCAAGGGTACACTGGTTGATGCCTATGGACCATATTCTGATCCCCTGGTTCACGGTTTTATCAAACAGGTGGAGGAAATAAATAAAAAAGCGATTCATCATGATACAGCAGCAACGCACTGATAATTATATCAAGATCTGCATGAAGGCCTGGCTGATCTGCGAGTCGTGCGTACACGCTGAAAATAACAGCCCCCTGCCCCGGTTTGAATTGCTTAATGCCTGTTCCGATTGTGCCAAGGCCTGTTTTGCCGTAGTATCAAGACTGGTCAGTAATGCCGATGATATGGGCGATCTTCCCTTCAATTGCCTGCTGCACTGCAGGGAATGCAGTGAAGAGTGCGACAAATTCCCCGATGAACAGGAAGTCAGGGCCTGTGCAGAAATTTGTTATGTGTGTGCTGATGTGGTTAAAGAACTCGCCGTATTCTCGTTGAACTAAATATTAAATTAGTTTTAAAGACCAGCCCCGGTTGGAGCTGAATGAAAAGTAGTGTGACCGTTTTAACAACGATTATTCACGATGCTTTCCGTTTTGTTCCTGTGCCCAGGCTGGCTTTTAATTGCGACATAAGGTCGCGACCCCTTGAATGGACAATCTTCAATGGCGAGGAAGCAACTTTTTTACCCTTTGCTTTCGCATTTATAAGCTTCATTAATTTATCTGTATACGTATCCTTATAACGTGCAATATCAAAATCGGTGGTCAGCTGATTGATAAGCTGGATCGCCATTTTAATCTCGGCCGGCTTACTCTTGGTAGCCGGCGCCTTGATCTCCTCCGGATCCCTGATTTCCTGCTGGAAACGGATCTTGTTCAGGATAAGCATATCATCTAAAGGCTTAATAAGGACCAGGCTTTCCCGGTTGCGGAGCACGAATGTACCAAGTGCTACTTTTTTGGTCTGCGTCAGCGCATCCCTTAATAAGGCGTAGGCTTTTACACCTGATTTTTCCGGTTGCAGGTAATAAGGCGTGTCGTAATACATGCTGTCGATCTCTCCCTGGTCAACAAATTCTGCAATTTCAATCATTTTATTTTTCTCCGGACTTGCCTTCTCAAAATCCGCATCGGTCAGGATCACATATTTCTCATCCACCTTATAACCCTTCACTATATTTTCCCAGGCCACTTCCTTACCCGTAGTGGCATTTATCCGCTGGAATTTTATGTTGGAATGATCTTTTTTGTCAAGCATGTCCAGGTCAAGTGATCCCTGTTGCGTTGCACTGTAAATTTTTACCGGGATATTGACAAGACCAAAGCCAATTGCACCGGACCAGATTGCTCTCATATAAAAATGTTTAAATAACCATCTGAAATTGTTGTGCCAGATCAAAAAAAAGCCGGTACAATGTACCGGCTTATAATCTTATGTCTCACGTCACACATTTGTGGCCTTGCGACCAAATATGAGTGATACAATAAAGAGTACCAGGAAAATAAAGAAGAGAATTTTTGCAATGGAAGCAGCTCCCGCAGCAATTCCACCGAATCCGAAGATCGCAGCAATAATAGCAACGATGAGGAATATAACAGTCCAGCGTAACATAGTCTATAGTTTTAAATTAAAAAAAATCATGTTTCTTACACTTTATATAACCACGGTGATCAACCGGAATTTGTGTCTTTTTACTATCAATAACTCCAGCCGTTTTTTTTTCCTTTGTTTCGATCATCGGTATCACCGGCAGGTGTTCTGTTTCCCGCACTACTTTCAGGTTTGTCCTGTACTCAATTCTTTTCTTAATCTCAATTATTTCCATCACGGTGTCATTAGGTATTAGGTAGTACATATGGAAAAATTCATGCCGCAAGGTTTACTGCTCTTTACAGCATTTTACTGTGGAAAAAATTACGCGATGGGGGATTTATGGGAACGGCGTAAACATGTGTGCGCCACACAAAGACTTTCCCATACCCTTAACCGCCAGCTTTGGGTATATTTGCGTTTCAGTCAAACCCTGAATTTTGGAAAAGAGCAATTTTGTAGACCAGATCCGGATTTTTTGTAAAAGTGGGCACGGTGGACCGGGCAGCAGGCATTTCATGAGAAACAAGTTTACCGCCATGGGTGGACCCGATGGTGGCGACGGTGGCCGGGGTGGACATATCATCCTCCGCGGAAACCGGAATCTCTGGACACTCCTGCATCTGCGTTATTTCAAAAATGTACTGGCCGAAAACGGGGAAACCGGAAGCGGCAATAACAGCACCGGCCGTTATGGTAAGGATATTATTATTGAAGTGCCCCTGGGAACTATTGCCACCGATGAGGAAACCGGGAAACAGGATGCCGAAATCCTGGAAGACGGACAGGAAGTAATCTGGGTACCGGGTGGTAAGGGCGGATTGGGAAATAGTCATTTCGCCACTCCCACCAACCAGGCTCCGGAACATGCGCAACCCGGACTGCCGGGACTTGAAGCCTGGAAAGTACTCGAATTAAAAGTGCTGGCCGATGTTGGACTGGTAGGTTTTCCCAACGCAGGAAAATCAACACTTCTGTCAGTGATCACAGCCGCCAAGCCCAAAATCGCGGACTATGCCTTCACCACCATCACGCCCAACCTGGGAATTGTGGAGTACCGTGACGGAAAAAGTTTCTGCATCGCCGATCTCCCGGGTATTATCGAAGGGGCTTCAGAAGGAAAGGGACTTGGCCACCGGTTTCTCCGTCATATTGAACGTAACTCAGCCCTGCTGTTCCTGATACCGGCCGATAGCCCCGATCACAAAAAAGAATTTGACATCCTGGTAAACGAACTGGAACAATACAATCCCGAACTGCTGCATAAACAATTCGTCATTGCCATAAGCAAGGCAGATATGCTGGATGAAGAACTCACCGCAGCAATCGAAGAAACCCTTCCAAAAAATATTCCGCATATATTTATTTCCTCTGTCACCACCAGGGGACTTACCACCCTGAAAGACCTGTTATGGAAAATCCTTAACACTCCCCAAACCTGAGCAGCGCCGCCCATGTAAATACATAACCTGAAAATACATAACGATGAAAAAGTTTCTCCTGACGATCAGCGTTTCAATTTTTCTCGTATTACAATCCTTCGCTGATGAAGGTATGTGGTTACCGATGTTACTGGGCCAGCAGGTATATAAGGACATGGTGGCAAAGGGTCTTAAACTGACGGCCGAACAACTTTATAGTGTTAACAAAGCCTCCCTCAAAGACGCAGTGATCATTTTTGGTACGGGGTGTACCGGGGAGATCGTCAGTGCGGAGGGACTTATTTTCACCAACCACCATTGTGGTTACCCGTCTATTGCTTCGGCGAGTACGATCGAAAACAACTATCTGCGTGATGGGTTTTATGCCCGGTCTAAAGCCGAAGAAATCAAAACCAACCTCACAGTACAGTTCCTTCTCCGTATTGATGATGTAACCGCCGAAGTGATGGATTCATTAAAGGGATTAAACGGGGTGGACCGGCTGAATAAACAAAGTTCAGTACTTGCATCCATCAATACCCAGATGAGTGATCCAGCCAATAGTATTGAAACCCGTATCAGTCCCATCTTCAAAGGCAACCAGTTCCTGGCATTCGTATACCAGCGTTATTCCGATATCCGCCTTGTTGGCACCCCTCCCGAAAGCATCGGCAAGTTTGGAGGCGATACAGACAATTGGGAATGGCCGCGGCATACAGGTGATTTTTCCGTTTTCAGGGTATACGCCAACGGACAGAATAAACCCTCGGAATACGCCAGCACCAACGTACCATTTAAACCAAAATGGTTTCTTCCTGTATCCATAAAACCATTGAGGGAAAATGATTTCGCCATGGTCTGGGGTTATCCCGGCAGCACAAACCGGTATGAAAGTTCCTATGGCATCAGGCTGGCCGTTGATATCAATAACCCTTCACTGGTAAAACTGCGGGATGTGCGGCTGAAGTATATGCTGGAGGAAATAAAAAAAGATCCCGCTGTAAAATTGCAGCTGGCTACCTCGTATGCAGCCATCGCCAACTACTGGAAGTTTTACGAAGGCGAAACAAAACAGCTTTTAAAATATGATATCTACGGGCAGAAAAAAAAGGCTGAAGAAAAGTTTATCTTATGGTCAGCCGGCAAACCCGAATATGATAAACTTTTTACAGAATGGGGTACTGCCTATACCACCTGGACAAAATATGCGAAAGAGCGTGTGTACCTGAATGAAGGAATTCTTGGTTCTCCATTGATTGCATTTGCCGCTTCACTGGCGCCGGTGGAAAATGCACTGGTTGGCAGGGGAGGCGCGGCTGGCAACCTGAAAACCGGACTGGAAGCCGCTTCCCAGGCACGTACTTTATTTATCAAATCTGAGAATCGAATTTCCGACCAGAAAATCCTTGCTGCTGTAACCCGGCTTTTTTATACGGATATACCCGCCGACCAGCATCCCATCGGGTTTTTCAGCGGGATCAAAAACAAATACGGCCCGCTCGATGATGAAGCCACCTATAAGAAACTGGCGGCCGATATTTTTGATAACAGCTTCCTCCTTGACAATACCAAATGGAACGCCTTTGTATCCCATCCGGATGCAAACCAACTCCAGAATGATCCTGCATTTTCTTTTGCCAGTGCCTTCCTTACCAATTACAATAGTAAATACCTGCCTTACTTCATGGACTTCACCGCCAAAAACCTGGAATACGGAAGAATCTACCTGAAAGGGATTATGGAAATGGATCCAGTAAAAGCCAAAATGATGTACCCCGATGCCACATTCACAATGAGGGTAAGTTACGGAGTGGTGAAACCTTACAAACCTTCCGACGCTGTTACATATGATTTCATTACTACGTCGAAAGGCCTCCTTGAAAAATACAAACCGGGTGACTATGAATTCAACCTGCCTGAAAAACAAATCGAACTCCTGAAGAAAAAAGATTTTGGGATCTATGCCGACCCGGTACGGAAGGACCTGGTGATCGCATTTATCAGCACCACCGATATTACCGGTGGTAATTCAGGTTCACCGGTGCTGAATGGAAAAGGCGAATTGATCGGTCTTGCGTTTGATGGTAATTACGAAGCATTGAGTCATAAACTCGCTTATGATAAAGACCTCAACCGCACCATCAATGTAGATATCCGGTATGTTCTATGGTGCATCGATGTACTTGGAGGTGCCAAAAATATTATTGCCGAACTGAAACTGGTGAAGTAGGAGAACTTAAATTAAAAACATCGGATCTATGCCCAGCCAGCTTACCATTCAACAGATAGAATTATACAAGATCTCGATTCCACTTACTGAACCATTCGTCATTTCATTGGGTCCCATTTACAGCGCAGAGAACCTGCTGGTGATCATCCGTACAAAGGAGGGACTGGTGGGATTTGGTGAATGCAGTCCGTTTATGAGTATCAATGGCGAAAGTGCAGATACCTGTATGGTGGTTGGTGGTTATTTCGCGCGATTGCTCAAAAATAAAAATGCGCTTGATATCAGCAGCCATATCGAAGCGATGGATAAACTGATCTATAGCAATACCAGTATCAAGAGTGCGTTTGATATGGCGTTGTATGATCTTGCCTCGCAACATGCGGGACTGCCTTTATATAAATTCCTTGGCGGAAAAAACAACAAGACCATCGTCACCGACTATACCGTCAGTATCGGTGAACCCGCGCAGATGGCTGTTGATGCCCAACGCATCCAGGCGCAGGGATATCCCTCCATCAAGATCAAGGTTGGTAAACATGGGCCCACAGATGTGGAACGGATCCGGCAGATCAGGGAAGCGGTGGGACCAACTATCCCGTTACGCATTGATGCAAACCAGGGCTGGTTGTTTGATGAAGCTGTGGAAACATTGAATGCCATGGCAGTTTACCGGATTGAACATTGTGAAGAGCCAATCCCGCGCTGGGCCATACTCGACCTGCCGAAACTGCGCGAACTCAGTCCCATTCCCATTATGAGCGATGAGAGTTGCGGCGATGATCATGATGCTGAACGGCTGATCCGGTTAAAGGCATGCGATTATATGAATATCAAACTCGGTAAGTCGGGAGGTATTTTCAAGGCTTTGAAGATGGTGCGTATGGCTGAAGACGCAGGGGTACCATTGCAGGTGGGTGCTTTTATGGAATCCAGGCTTGCCATGACGGCGTTCGCTCATTTCTCCCTTTGCAGTCCCATAATCAGGCATTATGATTTTGATACGGCATTAATGTTTTCGAGTGACCCCGTTACCGGAGGAATTGTTTATGAAAAAAATGGGGTGATCAGCGTACCGGAGGGTAACGGACTTGGTGCAAGTATGTCACCTGCTGCCCTGGAGGGTTTCGATAAAGTAGTCTATTAAATTATGTTTTGATGACCCGTTTAACTATTTATCCTTCTCATTTTTTTTAGGCTTCACCGCAACTTTATCCTTGTCCTTCCAGGACCATAAATGCAGACAGGCATAGGTGCGGTAAGGGCTCCATTTTTCGGAAATCTTCGCCATTTTTTCGCGGAATTTTTTTTTGTCCGTGCGATCCAGTTTATATAAACGGATCATAGCATTCTGGATACCCAGATCATCAAAAGCAAACACATCTTCACGGCCCAGGGCAGCCATCAGCAGCATTTCAACCGTCCACCTGCCCACGCCTTTGATCTCTGTGAGATAGGTTATCACTTCTTCATCGGTCATCCTGCCAAGTTTTTTTAAATCCATTCCCGGATCGATGGCAAAGGCTGCTACATTTTTTATATAACTGACCTTATTATTACTCAGCCCGATATTACGAAGGGTTGGTGAAGGGGTATCGATCACCTGTTGCGGGGTTGGCTTTTCACCGTCGTACAATGCCAGGAATCTCCCGTACAGCACATCCCCGACCCTTACCGAAAGTTGCTGGCTCATAATGGACGCACAGAGATACACGAAAATATTTTTCTGTTTGTGCAGGCGGAACGGTTCGTGGTCCTTTAACAGTACTGCGAATTTTTTATCCTTGGCCAGGTGATGCAGGTATTCCATGCACGGAAAATTTAAGAGGGCGTTGAAGAGATTAATCGCCAGGCCCAGGTTAAAGCGGGATTATCCAGACTGCAAATTTGCACTTAATTTTGAGTATGCTCCGCGAAATAATTGTGACAGAAGATGGCTCCCATACTATCCGTACGGGTGAAAAATTATGGTATCATTCCAGGCATGGTGCCATACAGGAATCTGCACATGTATATATTCATTCTGCTTTTGATTTTGTAACCTCAATGCATCCGGGCAAACCAATCCATATTTTTGAAATGGGACTGGGTACCGGTCTGAATGCATTACTTACATTTAAAAAAGCTACCGAACTTTCATTGCCCGTTTTTTATACCAGTGTGGAAACGGAACCGTTGACTGGTCCCGAAGCCAGGATGCTCAACTATTGCAACCAATTGGAACGGCCCGATCTTCAACCTTATTTTAACGAGATCCATGATGCAACCTGGGAAACGAATGCGGTGATCAGTCCCAACTTTACATTGCGAAAAATAAACCGGTCGTTACCGGACTACCAACCGGACCATAAGTTTGACCTCATTTACTTTGATGCATTTTCACCATCGGCCCAACCGGAACTCTGGACCAGGGAGATTTTTGAAAAATTATTTTCTTTTGTGGAACCTGGTGGGGTAATGATAACCTATTGCAGTAAAGGTGATGTGAAACGGGCCATGAAGGCCGCTGGATGGAAGATCAGGAAAGTGCCTGGCCCCCTTTACAAACGGGATATTATCCGGGCTATAAAACCTGATCCGGAAAATCCTGACCGGTATACTGACAAGAATCCGCGAAGGAGATAAGGACACCTATCATATATTGCCGTACGACAAACCTATTTCCATCAGATAAATATTGACCGGCAACTCACCATCTATCGAAACCGTACTCAGGTAACACAACCTGAAACGGTATTGCGGTGGCGAACATTTAATCCAGCGAATAACTGGTCTCCCCGTTTTTTTCATCTTTAAGATTAACCCCCAGTGTTGCCAGTTGATTGCGGATGCGGTCAGATGTTACAAAGTCCTTCCGGCCCTTTGCTTCCCTGCGCATATCGATCAGTAGTTTAACCACTCCCTGCAGTCGGCCAGACTCCGCTCCCACAGAGGGTTGCAGCCCGAAGACATCCTCCAGGAATCCCTTGAATTCTGTTTTGAACAGGATCAGTGTATCACGGCTGATGGCATTGACTGGAATTAATCCATCCTTCATTGAATTGATGGTGGGAACCAGGTCGAACATAGCTGCCAGCACTCTTGCGGTGTTAAAGTCGTCGTTCATGAATTCCCTGAATTCCTGCACGCCTTTTTTTACCCGTTCGTCCAGTTCCGCATCGAGTGCTTCACCGGTACCCGTATGTTCAAACTTAGCCAGGGTTTCATGTGCTTCCCAGATTCGTTTCAATCCTTTTTCCGCAGCCTTTAAAGCCTCGTTGCTGAAGTCGAGTGTGCTCCGGTAATGCGTCTGTAACATGAAAAACCGCACATTCATGGGTTCATACGCTTTTTCAAGCAGGGGATGGTTACCGGTAAAAAGTTCACCCGGCAGGAATCCATTACCCGCGCTCTTACTCATGCGGGTGCCGTTAACGGTGAGCATATTGGTATGTAACCAGTAGCGGGCCGATTGTGTATGATAGCAGGCCTGTGATTGCGCAATCTCATTGGTATGATGGGTGGCAGCCAGATCCATTCCGCCACCATGGATATCAAATTCTTTTCCGAGGTATTTTTCACTCATGGCCGAGCATTCGATATGCCAGCCCGGAAAACCCATACCCCAGGGGGAAGGCCATTGCATCAGGTGTTCGGGCCCCGCTTTGATCCAGAGGGCGAAATCAAGCCGGCCTCTTTTTTCATCCTGGCCACCAAGTTCGCGGGTTCCTTCCAGCAGGTCCTCCAGTTTACGGTTGGTAAGGATGCCGTACGGTTTCTCCTTGTTATATTTCTCTACATCAAAATATACGCTGCCGTTCACCACATAGGCATAACCGTTTTTTATGATCTGCTCTGCCATTGTAATCTGCTCGGTGATATGACCGGTAGCCCTTGGTTCGATGGTAGGGGGAAGTACATTCAGTAAATCCATCACATGATGGAAACCTACGGTATAACGCTGTACAATTTCCATCGGCTCCAGTTGTTCCAGCCTTGCTTTCTTGGAAAACTTGTCGTCACCCTCGTCGCGATCACCCTCAAGGTGACCCGCATCGGTGATATTACGGACATAACGGACCTTGTACCCCAGGAACCGGAAGTACCGGTACATCAGGTCGAACGAAATGAAAGTACGGCAATTACCCAGGTGCACATCGCTGTATACCGTTGGTCCGCACACATACATTCCCACATGTCCCGGCACCAGGGGGGTGAAATTTTCCTTTTGCCTTGATATAGTATTGTAAACTTTCAGTCCGTTCATAAGAAGCGCAAAAATAGTAAAAACCGTGCTCGCTGTCAGGGAGTTTCTTTCCTGCGGTGCAGGTCGGACACCAGCATATAATGATCGGAGTAGTCCCTGACCACACGTTTCACCTGTTTAACCGTAAAATTTTTGTCGGCAAACATATAATCGATCCGCAGTGTGGGTGAAATAGCGGAGAAGGTTCGCCCGATACCGAATCCTTTTTTCAGGAAGACATCCTGTTTATCACCCCTCACCGAATAGTAGGTATACGAATTGGGCACATCATTCAGGTCGCCGCAAAGTACGGCCGGGTATGGACTATCACCCACTACCTGCTCCACCACATCGGTCTGGAGCTTCCGCCGGGAAATGCCCTTGCGGAGTTTGGAATAAATAGTTCTTGAATTGCTGATGATGCCCGAATCTCCTTCCTTGATATGATCGATGGCCTCGTAATCGTCGGGCCGCAACTGGAGCGATTGCAGGTGGGTGGTATAGACCCGCATAGTATCACCATAGGCAACTATATCTGCATGCATCAGGGTTTCCGGCAGGCTGGGACGGGGAAAGCGGACCAGTCCACTGTCAATTATCGGAAACCTTGAAAAAATAATATTGCCAATAAAATGTTTATCCCCGTCATCGTCGTGTGAGTAATAAAAGTAAGGATAGTTCATCTGTTTGGCGATATAGGTCAGGTTGGAATACCATCCCGTTGCATTCGAATGGAAAAATTCCTGCATGCAGATAATATCGGCATCAGCATCTTTCAGTTGTTCCATCATACGGAGACGGGTGCGGCTGCCCTTGTTGTTATTACGTTTCATTTCCACAAAACGGGCAACGTTCCAGGTCACCACCCTGATATCACCGGGCTGTTTTTTCTCCTTGAAGGAAGCCCCTGGATGAAAGGCAAACAGGACACTGATACTTTTATAACCCAGAACCAATGCGATGGCCGGCAGCAATGCAAGTTTGCGTTTGACAAAGAGCCATCCAATCAGGAAGCAAAGCATGGCAGCAAGAAGAAAGGGAAAGCCAAGTCCAAGGAAAGAAATAAACCACCAGTTCTCCGGATCGAGATAAGGGGCAACGCAGGCAAGAAGGAAAAAAAACACCAACACTGCGTTCAGGAAGATGAAAAACCGCTTAGTAAAAAGACGGAACCTTGTGGCCATATCTACGAATTTCTATAATTCGCCGGAATTAACCGCAACTAAAAAACGGGCCGTGGTTGTTAACCGCGACTATTCCTTTTTACCGGATGCGCGTTTAAGCAGGTCAATCTCATCATCCGACAGGGAATCATATCCCTTATGACTGATTTTGTCGAGGATCTCGTTGATCCGCTGTTCGGTGATATTGGGAGTTTTTTTATACGGTTTACCCGACGATTTATAAAAAAGTTCGGTTTTAATTACCCGTCCCTTCTTCGGTTTCTCCGGATTGAACAGGTTATTCACCCAATCAAAGAAATTATTCATCCAGTTGCCCCAGTCGTACCCGCGGCGATAGGAATAAACAAACAGGAAACCTACAAGCGCACCAAACAGATGGGCGATATGGCCACCAGGATTACCGATGGGTATACTGGCAAGGTCGATGATCAGGTAAAAAATAGTAACTATCCAGATCGGGATGCCTCCATTCAGCATGGGCAGGATCCGGTATCCGGGCGAGATGGTGGTAACCGCTGCTGCAATTGCCATTACCCCGGCCGATGCACCGATTGCTGTGGCATAGGGCATGGCCACCCGAAGTCCGGGGAAAATATTATAAGCCAATACAAAGGCAAGTGCACCACCCAGTCCACCATAAATATAGATCGGGACAATTTTTTTATTCCCTGTAAGATCCTGCAGAATATACCCGAAAACCCATAACCAGAGCATGTTTCCGACGATATGCCAGATATCGGTATGCACAAACATATGTGTCAGGATGGTCCAGGGGCGGCTGAGAATTTTAGAAGGATCCGCAGGCAGCGATAACCAGGAAACCCAGCTGGTTTCAAACCTTGCCAGTGCGTCGCCGGTGCTATTATACTGGAGATAAAAGACGGCCCTGACAAAAGCAAGCACGACAAAAATCACCAGGTTGATTGCAATCAAACTGATCAGCGTGTTGTTTTGCTGCGCAAAAGACAGATGCCGCCTGGGCTCTCTTTCATAGTAGCTCATATCACAAATCTAGTCGAAGAGTTTAATAGTGGAAATAGTTAATCACTTTTCACGTTCAGTAAGGGTTTCCAAGGGATTTCTGCTATTAATATAACGTCCGTCTATTGGTTTTGTTCCAGATCAGTACAAGTATAATTCCCGCAATGGCACCTCCAAGGTGGGCAAAATGGGCCACATTGTCACCGGCGGAATTCTTTACACCTAAGAAAAGTTCCAGTCCGGCATAAATGATTACGAACCACTTTGCCTTTATCGGAATAGCGAAATACAAATAGATCAGGGTATTGGGGAACAGGTAACCATAGGCGGCCAGGCAACCAAACACTGCTCCTGATGCGCCAACCGTTGCCCCGTTTAGCGGCGAGTATGGATGGTTGATATAATCATACTGTTGCTCCATTGGCAGGCCGGGAAGTGCATTATAGATAGGGGTAAGCTGGAAATAAAGCACGGCGAGATGCAGGAAAGCCGCACCCAGTCCACTTACGAGGTAAAAGATCAGGAACCGTTTTGAACCCCAGTAGTTTTCCAGCTGGGCTCCAAACATCCACAGGGCGATCATATTAAAAAGTATATGGGTAAACCCGCCATGCATGAACATATGCGTGACGATCTGGTAGGGCTCGAAGTAGATCGAACGCACATCGTGCAATGCGAACATGTTTTCAATGGGAAACTGGTTACCCAGCAGCGATTGTGCGAGGAAGACCAACACGTTAATAATAATCAGGTTCTTAACTACCGGCGGAAACGCGTTCGGCCTCGTAAACTTAAAGTCGCTCATACAGCAAAATTAAGACAAGCAACTTAGAATTACGATCTGCGGCAAAAGGCTGCTCCGCTTTAGGAATTCCCTAACGGGAGCAGCCCGGATTGTAAACCCGGGCCGGTCACTAACGGGTGCGGTTCCGACCTGTAAGCCCGGGCCTGCACCCAGACTATTGATTCAACAACTGATACCGGTGACCGGAAAATTGAACCAGCCATCAGAAACCCGGTTTCAATTTTAACTGCACCACATTTTCAATATGAAGCGTATGGGGGAACATATCTACGGGCTGGACCTTCGTTACCGTATATTTTTCATCCAGCATGGCCAGGTCGCGCGCCTGTGTGGCGGGATTACAACTGATATAAACCACTACAGGAGCGGCGATATCGAGAATCTTATGTACCAGTTTTTCATGCATGCCAGCCCTGGGCGGATCGGTGATGATCACATCCGGTTTGCCGTGTACTTCAAAAAATTCATCCGTACAAACATCAATCACGTCGCCTGCAAAAAAACTTGCATCCGGAATATTATTCAGTGCTGCGTTTTCTTTTGCATCTTCAATGGCTGCGGCTATCATTTCCACGCCGATAATCTTTCTTGCACCGGGACTCACAAATATGCCCACGCTTCCAGTCCCGCAATAAAGATCATACACCACTTCCTTACCGGTGAGTTCAGCATAGTCGGCCGCAATCTGGTACAGCCGCTCACCCTGGCTGGTATTGGTCTGGAAGAACGACTTGGGTCCGATTTTAAACAGGAATTCCTGCCCCGTTGCAGTGACCAGTTTTTCCATTACATAACCTTCGCCGCTGTAAGGCACTGGTTCCAGGTCGAACATACTATCGTTCCGTTTCAGGTTGATGGTATATAACAAGGTTGTGATCATCGGAAACTCAGACAGTACATAATCAAGTAACCTGTTGCGTTCTTCCACCTTGTCTTCCCCGAATACAATATTCACCATCAGTTCACCCGATACGCATAATCGTACCTGCATGGTGCGCAGCAATCCCACATGATTACGGATATCATAAAATGTATAGTGATTGGCCCGTGCAAATTCCCTGATGGAATTACGGATAGCATTGGTGGGTTCATCCTGCAGGAAACAGGTCTGGATATCAACAATCTTGTCGAACATACCACGGGCATGGAAGCCCGCAACATCCTGCTGGCCGCTGATTTCAGGATCATTCAGTTCTTCTTTCAGCAGGAACCGTTTGTTGCCAAATGTATACTCAAGTTTGTTCCGGTAAAACTTCGTTTCCGCGGCACCGGAAATAGGATTGATTTCGGGTAAGGGAATTTTTCCAATCCGTTGCAGGTTGTCGCGCACCTGGCGTTCCTTGTACTCCAGTTGTTTTTCGTAGGGGAGCATCTGCCACTGGCAGCCCCCGCAGGTACCGAAATGCGGACAAAATGGTTTGACCCGCATTTCAGAATAACTATGAAACTTCATGGGCCGGCCTTCTGCCCAGTCTTTTTTATTTTTTCCAAGGAGAACATCAACCACATCACCGGGCACCACTCCTTCAATAAAAATTACCTTGCCGTCGACCCTTGCCAGCGACTTTCCTTCTGCTGCGTAGTCCTCCACCAGGACCTGCTGGAGGATTATATTTTTCTTCTTTCTGCTCACGGGCGCAAAGCTAAGTTTTTAAGGCGAAGGTTTGGGTCTCAAAGCATTTCCGGAACCAACTGACAGCCTTCTTTCCCGATTAATTCCCAGAACATCCACCCCAATTTGCCCTGAACGATTGACAACCTTTTTAAATAACTTCACATCATTAATGTATCTATGAAGAAACTAACACTGCTTCCTGCCCTGTTGGCCGGGCTCATTGCTTCCGCACAGAATGGTTATGAGATCAAAGTAACCCTCAAACCTTTTGCCAACCAGACGGTATACCTGGGTCATTATTCCGGTAAACAATATCCCATCATCGATTCGGTGAGGCTGGACGCCGCCAGCACCGGGGTTTTCAAGGGATCCAAAAAATTGGGAGGCGGGATTTACCTGGTGGCATACCCCTCTAAAAACAAGTTTTTAGAAATCCTGATCGATAAACAACAGCATTTTTCGCTGATTGCCGATACCCTTTACCCGACCCGGACCCGCTTCATCAATTCATCCGATAACGATCAGTTCCTGGCCTACCAGCGGTTTATGTCGGAGAAAGGAAAAACACATGATTCATTGAGGACAGCTGCAAGAAATGCTGCCTCAGCGGCTGACAGTACCGCGCTTGCATTAAAACAGCAGGCTATCTCTGCAACAATTACCGCTTATCGCGGGGAAGTAATCCGCAAATCCCCTGATAATATCCTGAGCCAGATTTTTCATTTAATGTCTGAACCAACCATCCCGCCGGCGGATAAACAACCTGGTGGCAGATACGACAGCACCTGGTCGTACCAGTACTTCAAAAACCACTACTGGGATGGTATCAATTTCTGGGACGACCGGTTTACCCGTACCCCATCCACCCTGTTTGAAGACCGCATCGATAAATATTTTAATACCCTGGTATTTCCATCCGCAGACTCGGTGATAAAGGAACTGGACTGGATGCTGGGATATGCATCAATCAGTCCCGAAATGACGCGTTACCTGCTGGTCAAGTTTGCAACGCGTTACCTGAGCATGAAGTATATGTGGGAAGATGCGGTATTCGTTCACCTGTACCAGCAATATTTCGCCAACAAGGAATACAGCTGGCTTACACCCGAAGGCAAAAAACTGATCACCGACCGTGCCTATAGCCTGATGGCAAATATCATGGGCAATAAAGCGGAGAATATCGACCTGCCGGACAGCACCGGTGCCATCCGGTCACTTTATAAAGACACTTCCCGTTTCACCATACTCGTATTCTGGGACCCTACCTGTGGTCATTGTAAGGAAACCTTACCCATACTCGATTCGATGTACCAGGTTAAATGGAAGAATCAGGGCGTAAAAATGTTTGCAGTAGCAAAGGAAACGGACGGCACCCGGAAGAACTGGCTCGACTTTGTAAACCAGCACGGACTCAATGGATGGATTAATGTGTACTATGCCCGGGCCGACGAAAAAAAACGGGTGGATGCGGGGATCCCCGGCTACTCACAGCTGTTTGATGTGCAGGTGGTCCCTGCTATCTTCCTGCTGGATCACGATAAACGCATTGTGGCCAAAAAACTCACCTGGCAACAGGCCGATGAGATCCTGCAGTTAAAGGCCAGGACACCCTGACACCGATCCAATAAAATGGCCGTTAAGGCGTTATAATTCTTACCGAAATAATCCTGTTCATGAAAAAACTCTGGCTGACTGCCTCCCTACTGACCTCTATCTGCGCGAGTGTTTCCTCACAGACACTTTTTACCTATGGTACGCATAAAGTAAGTCCGGCCGAATTCCTCAGGGCATACAACAAGAATAACCAGCAGATCCCGTCCGACAAATCCACTTCCATGCAGGACTACCTGCAGTTATATATTAATTCACGATTAAGGATCCAGGAAGCGTACGACCGTCACTATGATACCCTTCCGCAGGTACGCGATGAGGTGGATAATCTCCGCAACCAGATCATTGATGGTTACATGAGCGACCCTGATGCTGTGAAACGCTTGTCCAGCGAGGCTTTCCAGCGTTCACAAAAAGATATCCATGTTGCACATATATTTATTTCAAATGGTTATGATGGTTCTACCGATACCGCTTCTGCACGGCTCAAACTGAAACTGGTAACCCAGCGCCTGGCGAAAGGTGAAGACTTTAAAAAGGTTGCGCAGGAACTCTCTGATGATCCTTCAGCTGCGACCAACGGTGGCGACCTCAACTTCATTACCGTATTCACCCTGCCTTATGAATTTGAATCGGTGATTTATAAAACCGCGCCAGGTAAGTATTCGGGCACAGTGGTCTCGCAGGCAGGTTATCATATTTTCAAAAACCTGGAAGAACGTAAAGCAGGAGGGAAACTGCGGTTGCAACAGATCCTGCTGGCTTTTCCGCCCGACGCTGATAATGCTACAATGGAAAGGATCGGTCGCCTCGCCGATTCCCTGTACCAGTTAATCAGGAACGGCGCTGATATGGCGAAACTTGCAGCTGCTTACAGCAATGATAATCTTTCCTCCAATTCCGATGGCAAAATGATGGAAGTGGGAGTGGGCCAGTTCGATGCTGAATTTGAGAAGAAGGTCTGGCCCCTGGCCGATGGTGCCGTTGCCCTTCCGTTCAGTTCGCGTTATGGCTACCATATTGTAAAAAAACTCTCCTCTGTTCCTGTTGTTTCCGATCCGGATGACCAGGACAATAACCAGGCCTTACAGCAAAAAGTAATGAATGATGACCGCTGGAAAACAGCAAAGGATTTTATTTACGCAAGGGTGAAGGCAAAGGTTGGTTACAAGACTCTATATCCGGGTGAAACTGCGCTCTGGGCTATTACGGATAGCCTGGTTGATATGCGGCCTGCCGGTGCCGGACGTTTTTTAAAAACTACATCTGCTGTTTTTAAAGTAGGTGATTCAACCGTGCGGGTAGCGGACTGGAGTAATTATGTGCAGATGAACCGGTACAGAACTGACCGGTCTACTAAAAAAGATTATGCAACATTGATGGATGATTTTTCCAAACAGGTGATGTATCAATATTATCGTGAGCACCTGGAGGATTTTAACCCCGAGTTCAGTTACCAGATGTCTGAATTCCGCGACGGTAATTTGTTTTTTGAAATTATGCAACAGGAAGTCTGGAATAAAGCACAGAGTGATTCTGCGGCCCTGGTAAAACTTTATAACCAGAATAAAACATCCTACCTATGGAAAAAAAGCGCGGAGGCGGTGATTTTCTTCTGTGTGGATTCAAGTACGGCAATGGATCTGGCAGGGAAGGTAAAGGCTTCACCGGTAAACTGGAAACTGGCGGTGGATGCGGTGAATGAAAAGGTGGTAGCCGATTCTTCGAGGTTTGAACTTGACCAGATTCCGGGTCTGACTGACAAAGCTGTGGCTGGCACTGTAACAGATGTGCTTGTAAATCCAACTGATAATACCGCTACGTTCTCGCTTATAAAAGTGGTCTATGATCAGCCATCGCAGCGCAGTTTTATAGAAGCAAAGGGACTGGTCATGAACGACTACCAGTTACAACTGGAAAATAAATGGACGGAGTTGCTCCGAAAAAAGTATCCTGTAAAAATCAATGAAAAGGAACTGGCTAAAATTTTACCGGCCGGAGCGAAATAAAAAGTGTGAAGCGGGTTTCGTTTTTGAAGACAAAAAACCTGACCCGCTTTTTAAAATTTTCTTCCGGGTGAACGCCGGGGACTGGCCGGCTTCTACAACGCCTTCACCACATTCGACACCACATGTGGCTTACCCAATGTATAATAGTGAAGCACCGGAACGCCATTCTTTTTCAGGTCGCGCGATTGCATCAGCAGCCATTCCTGTCCAACCAGTTCAACATCCTCATCCGTTTTGCATTTCTGGATTTCGGTAGAAAGATCTGCCGGCAGGTCGATATGGAAGGTCTTGGGCAGCATGTTTAACTGCTTGCGGTTGTAGATTGGTTTAAGGCCCGGGATAATCGGCACATTGATTCCCGCTTCGCGGCAGGCCCTTACGAATGCATAGTACTTCTCATTATCGAAGAACATCTGGGTAACAATATAATCAGCACCGCCATCCACTTTCGCCTTCAGGTAATCGAGATCGGCCTTCATATTCGGTGCCTCAAAATGTTTTTCGGGATAACCCGCCACGCCGATGCAAAAAGTGGTTTTATTCGTCGCCTTGAGATCTTCTTCCAGGTAAACCCCTGCATTCAGGTTCACTACCTGGCGAAGCAGGTCGCTCGCGAATTTATGACCGCCCGGTTCAGGCTCGAATGTTGTCTCGTTTTTAGCCGCATCTCCCCTTAATACCAGGACATTGTCGATCCCCAGGTACTGGAGGTTCAGCAGGGCATCTTCAGTATCGTTGATACTGAACCCGCCGCAAATAAGGTGGGGCACCGTATCTACATCATATTTATTCATAATGGCCGCACAGATACTTTCCGTACCCGGGCGTTTGCGGATAATCACTTTCTCGAAGTTACCATCGGCCTTCTTTTTATAAACGTGTTCGCTGCGGTGATAGGTAACGTTAATAAAGGAAGGATTGAATTCCATCAACGGATCCAGGTGTTTGTACAATGCCTCGATGCCCTTGCCTTTGAGGGGGGGCAGTACTTCAAAAGAGATCAGTGTTCCTGTTGCCTGTTTAATATGGTCAATAACTTTCATCCGCGTTGGTTTGATGGCCGGAGGGTTATAAGTGTCTCCGGGTAATTCGTTGGGGGGCAAAGCTAATGCAGAAACGCATATATCATACAGGAAAAGCTAAAGTTCCTGAGGGGGGTGGTAATCCCGATCCAAAGCTTAATTTTGCCCTCTATGGCAATCACAATCAGAGCAACGGACCTGGTCAAGAGGTATGGTAACCGTACCGTGGTCAACCATGTATCTTTTGATGTACAACAGGGGGAGATCGTGGGTCTGCTTGGACCAAATGGTGCGGGTAAAACTACCTCCTTCTACCAGGTCACCGGGCTGATCCGTCCCGATTCCGGTTCCGTATTCCTTGAAGACAGGGAGATCACGCACCTGCCCATGTATAAACGCGCCAAGATGGGTATTGGATACCTGCCGCAGGAAGCTTCTATTTTCCGGAAGCTCACTGTGGAAGACAATATCAAGGCGGTGCTGGAAATGACCAAACTCAGCAGGGCTCAGCAACGGGAAAAACTGGAGTCACTACTCGATGAGTTTCGCCTGCATCATGTCCGCAAAAGCAACGGTGATGTGTTGAGTGGTGGTGAACGCCGGCGGACCGAGATAGCGCGGGCGCTTGCGGTCGACCCCAAGTTTATCCTGCTGGATGAACCTTTTGCGGGGATTGATCCCATTGCGGTGGAAGACATACAGGCAATAGTTGCCAAGCTGAAATATAAAAATATCGGGATCCTTATCACCGATCACAATGTAACGGAGACCCTGTCCATTTGCGACCGGGCCTACCTGTTGATTGAAGGAAAGATTTTTAAACATGGAACGGCCGAGGAACTTGCAACCGATGAGCAGGTGAAGAAGCTGTATCTCGGTCGCGACTTTGAATTGAAACGGAAAGACTGGCTGCACGATGAAGCCAGGAAGAACCAGGCCGATCAGGATGCGCGGGAAACCTTGTCGTCCCCGGTGGACTGAGCTTAGACTAATTTCTATTACTTTGCCATACTTATGAGTTTATTAAGTCCTGCCATATCTTCCCTAGCCCGGATGCGCCTCTGGAGAATTGATGCATGGAAAAACAACCCTGTTGATGCCCAGCGGGAAGTTTTGCAGGATCTTGTCACCTCGGCCCAGAACACGGAGTTTGGCCGCAAGTATGGTTTCAACCAACTATTCAATATAAAGGCTTTTAAACAAGCTGTTCCCATCCACGAATACGAAGACCTCAAGCCCTATATTGAAAGGGTGATGCATGGCGAACAGCATCTTCTCTGGAACACACCTGTGTTCTGGTTTGCAAAAAGCAGCGGGACAACGAGTGAAAAAAGCAAGTTTATTCCTATCAGTGATGAAAGCCTGGAGGACTGCCATTTCAAGGCAGCCAAGGATGTGCTTACCATGTATTACCAGTACAATCCGGAATCAGCGTTGCTTACCGGGAAGGGACTGGTGCTGGGTGGCAGTCATAATATCAATCCCATGAATGAGGAAGCGCAGTATGGCGATCTCAGTGCGGTGTTGTTGCAGAACACCCCATTCTGGGGGCATTGGCTGCGCACGCCTGATCTCAGTATTGCATTGATGGATGAATGGGAAAGTAAGATTGAGATGCTGGCGCAGAATACGATTAAAGAAAATGTCACTTCTATATCTGGTGTACCCACATGGACACTGGTTTTGTTCAGGCGTATACTGGAGATCACGGGTAAAAAAACCATGAGTGAGGTCTGGCCCTCGCTTGAATTATACATGCATGGTGGTGTATCCTTTACTCCATACAGGGAACAATTTGAGCGGCTCATCGGGAAAAAAATCAATTACCTGGAAATGTATAATGCCAGTGAGGGATTTTTTGCTGCGCAGGAAAGTCCGGGCGATGATGGCATGTTGTTATTCACCGATCATGGAATTTTTATGGAGTTCATGCCCGTAAGTGAATATGGAAAAGAGTTCCCGCAGACTATTGGTCTGCAGGATGTGGAGATCGGGAAAAATTACGCGCTGGTGATCAGCACCAATGGTGGACTGTGGAGGTACCTGGTTGGGGATACGATTAAGTTCACCTCTGTAAACCCTTACCGGGTAAAGGTTTCAGGTCGCGTAAAACATTATATAAATGCATTCGGGGAAGAACTGATTGTTGACAATTCCGACAAAGCCATTGCGGTTGCCTGTGATAAAACGGGTGCGGTGGTCAATGATTATACGGCGGCACCGGTTTATTTTTCCGACAATGCCAATGGGGCGCATGAGTGGCTCATTGAATTTGAAAACGAACCTGCCGACCTGGCTGCATTTACGCAGGCACTTGATGCGGAATTAAAAAATGTCAACAGTGATTATGAAGCAAAGCGTCAGAAGAACCTGGCATTGGGAATGCCGGTGGTGCATGCGTTGAGGAAAGGCGTGTTCGGCGACTGGTTACATAGCAAGGGGAAACTCGGCGGGCAGCATAAGGTGCCAAGGCTTAGTAATGATCGTGCTTTTCTTGAGGAAATACTGGCGCTGGTTTAATTCTGCTAAAAAACCTGTTCATTTTTTCAGCCGTTTCAGCTTGTTCGCTTTACTTTGCTGTTCCTATTTTTTATTGATTATAAATCCGGGTATATGAAGTTATTGGAAGGCAAGGTTGCCATTGTTACAGGTGCTGCAAGGGGTATTGGTGAGGCAATCGCTTTGAAATTTGCGGAGCACGGCGCCAATGTGGCGTTTACGTATATCAGTGACAGCAGTGCGCCTAAGGCAAAGGCACTGGAGGAAAAACTGGTGGCACTTGGCGTTAAGGCAAAGGCTTATCAGAGTAATGCCGGTAATTATGCTGCATGTGAAGCATTCGTGGCGGATGTGCTGAAAGAATTTGGAACGGTTGATATCTGCGTAAACAATGCGGGTATTTCGAAAGACAACCTCTTATTACGTATGACGCCCGAGCAATGGGAGGAAGTGATCCAGGTAAACCTGAACAGTGTGTTCTATATGACCAAACAGGTTATCAAACCAATGATGAAGGCCCGTGCGGGTTCTATAATCAATATGAGTTCCATTATCGGTGAAATGGGCAATGCAGGCCAGGGGTCTTATGCCGCATCCAAAGCGGGCGTTATCGGATTTACAAAATCTGTAGCGAAGGAATTAGGCAGCCGCAATATCCGTTGCAATGCCATTGCACCAGGATTTGTTGAAACCGATATGACATCTTATTTAAAGGAAGGCGAAGGAGCAGAAAAATACAAGGCGAGCATTCCGCTAGGGCGTTTTGCATCAGCAGAAGATATTGCTAACTCGGCGTTGTTCCTGGCTTCTGATATGGGTTCGTATGTTACGGGTCAGAGTTTAAGTGTTTGCGGGGGGTTGAATATTTAATAGTTATTGGTGCTACTTCGCCATATTATTTAATGATGATCTTCAGCATCGTCTTTCTCATTACCGGATCAATTATCTCCATATAATAAACCCCTTGCCTGATCTTTTTATCAATTGCGAAGCTTCTGATCTCATCATTTCCCAGATGCGCTATTTTCCTGCTGATAACTTTGACACCACCGCTTGAGTATATGTTTATGGTATGCTCACCTTTCAACTGTCCATACATTTGGATCATTAATATGCCGTCGGTAACAGGATTTGGATAGATGGAAATGCTTTTAATTGCTTTCATGTCCAACCGGATGGTTCTGCTGTATTTAAAAGCGCCATCAATATCGATCATTTTCAAGCGGTAATAATTGATGCTCTGAAGAGGAGACTGGTCAAGCCAATTGTATGTTTTTACAAAAGTTGCATTTTCTGAAGGAACGGAGCCAATAGTTTGGAAATACTGACCATCTCCCGATCTGTCGAGTTGATAGCTCGAAAGATTCAGCTCATCGGCAGTGGTCCAATTCAGCATTATATCCTGGCCTGCCCTTGCAGCCTGGAATTCCAGCAAGGTTACCGGCAACACTGAATTGGCTCCGAATCCAAATGTAAATGGCGAGAATGAACTCAACGGCAGGCTTGTAACTGTGGTCATTCCACTGCCGGTATTGCCGGGTATGGTGGTTCCATAAACATGTGTCCAATTGCCAGGATCATTATGCGCTGCAAAGATAATATCCAACGCTGTGGGGTTTCCTATAGCCCATGTGTTTGCCCCGGTATAGATCAACGTTACGGATGCATCCGGTCCGCTTGTTTTGTTGATATCCCAATACTCGTTAGAAGCGATTGAAGTAATCTGCGGCGAATAAGTTCCTGCGGGTGGAATTGCCAGAAAATACTGTGCTGTATAAGTTCCGGGCAAATCAGTTGCAGGAGTGATTCCAACCGGGCGGTAAATATTGCTTTTACCTACCGGATAGAACACGGGATTAGTAGAGTTGGTGTTTCTTATCATTGGACCATCAATGTAGGAACTGTCACCGCCGCCGGTAACACTTGCGGTTGTAACCAGTGTCAAACTGTTGGCGTTGGTGGTGGTGACAAATCCATCTGTAAGTGTAAGGGCACCACCAATGATCAATGGATTATTTAATAAGGCCGACCGACCCTTGCTGTTTATGGAGAAATTGTTCAGCAAGTTAGTTGAGCCTGCAGTGGTCTGATCAAAAGATAATGCAGGATTTATTATCCCTCCACTTATGATTAGGTTGCTGCTGCCACTTCCGCGAAGCCCCCCGGCAGTTGAATTAACAACAGAATTTTTAAGTGTAAGTGTATTGCTGTTGATAGCCAGTTTGCCGGCAAGGAATGTTAATGTGCCATTTACCTCAAGATCACCTCCTAATGATGCAACTTGTCCACTGCTGTTAATGAGGAAACTATTAAGAGCATTCGTCTGGCCGGGAATAGACTGGTCAAAACTAAGTGTTGGGCTTGTTGTGCCATTTACAACAAGACTACTCCCTGTACTGCCGGTGATGCCATTCAGGACGGTATTAATTACAGAACCTGTTAAAGTAAGCGAATTGCTGCCGATAGCCAGCTTGCCCGATGTAATTGTCAGTGTATTTGCTACGGTCAGATTTTGGGTGAGGCTGACAGCTGCCGCAGTATTATTAATAGTCAGGTTATTTAGTGAAACTGGTGAAGACCCGTTGACCGTTTGGGCAGTCGATCCGTTCATGACAATAGTATTGCCAGTAGAGGAAATAGCTCCATTGATGGTCAGGTTGCCCCGTACATTTAAAGAGCCGGCTGGCAATACACTGGTGCCTGTACCACTGATGATAAGGCTGGAATACGACTGTGTTGAGCCGTTGGGGATATTGATCGACTGATTGTTGCCATTATATTCTACAGTATTTGTTAAAAATCCGGTGCTCCATGTGCCATTATTTGTTATTGTTTTTAACCGCATAATGGTTGCGCTTGTCATCAATAGCGACGCACCCGTTGCAATGACAACGTCATTAAAACTGGTTGCCCCGTTGATGGTAGCGTTGGCATTTGTAAAAGTGATGATACTGGTGCCGGCGTTGAATGTACCATTATTGCTCCACGCCAGACCCGCATTGTTCAGGCTCAGCTGAGCACCGGCATCTGAATTTACAATACCGCCGGTTTCAATGGTTAAAGACCCATTACTGGCAGTGGCCGGCAATGAAGGATCATTAAGTGTTGTACTGGCATCGGGAATGATCAGGTTTGTTGTGGTAGATGGCCCGCCATTAGGCGTCCAGTTGGTGGCCGTGATCCACGAAGTACCGGTGGACCCGTTCCAGGTAAGAGTGGTTAGAGTAGATTCATCCAATGTTAATTCTACATTGCCGAAAGCGGATGAGAAAAACGCGATGTCTACGTTTGCGAGAGATACAAAATTCTGTGTAGTATTGAAATTTGATTTTCCGTGTTCTGTAAGTACAGGCCCCGTGAAGCGATTAGAAAAATCAACCAGGTTGCCTTCAATATTTCCATTAAGTTCCGCATCAAGATAACGAGCGGCGATGACGGCTTTAGTGCCGCTGCCTCCTGTTTGTATGAAATCATAGATTCGTTGAATAGCGCCAGACCGCCATGACGGGGCTGCGCCGATACTGATTTTCATACTGATCTGCGAAGGGAGTGTGCCAACTGTCGGAAAGCTAATGACAGAATATTGGCTCCCCATTGAGTATATAACATTAGGGAGGATTGTTGTCCTCCTTACTATCCCTGTCACATCACCCTGCCCTGCGGTAGTAGCAGATGCTCCCATGGTCAAAGTATATATACCTGTTGACAAGCTGCCAATGACCGCTGATGGGTTTGCCGCTGACAGGTTAAGAATACCATTTATAGATAAATTATTAGCTGCAGTTGTTCCCCCGGCCGCACTGATGGTAAGATTCTGATAAACCGGAACAGCGGATACTATTTGCGCCATGCCCGATGCATATTCCACTGTTCCTCCTGTTGTAATATTATTGGCAGTAAAGCCTGGCCATATGGTAGCAACAGTCGCAGAGCCTAATTTAAATATCCCTGAACTCAGGTTTATCGTGCCGGCAGATATGACCTGGTTACCCGCATCTGCTAATGTGCCCGCTGTTAAATTCAGGACTGTTGTAATAACAAGTGGTCTGTTTAATGTAACAGTTTGGCCGGTGCAATTGAGTGTCAGGTTGTTTAATGCATTACTGGTACCTGATGTGGTCTGGTCAAAACTGAGCACAGGGCTTAAAATACCGTCAACTGTCACGTTGCTGGAAACGCCGCCTCTCAATCCTTCATTTACCGTATTGACCACATTGCCTTTTATCGTAAGTGTTGAACTGCCGATCGATAATTTGCCGGCAATAAAAGTGGTTGCACCGGATCCCATCATAACAAGATTGTTAGCTAATGTTACTACTTGTCCGCTGCTATTGATCGTTAGGTTCCTTAAGAGATTTGTGCCGCCCGGCGTTGTCTGGTCAAAACTCAACGTTGGGCTGACGGAACCGTTGACAATTATGTTGCTGTTGTTTTCGCCTTTTATTCCTCCGGTGATCGAATTGGTAACCATACCTCCGATGGTAAGTGTATTGGCATTAATAGAAAGTTTGCCTGCCGTAAAAGTAAGATTACCGGAAACAGTAACATTGCTTTGCAGCAGCACTCCCGTGCTGTTATTGACAATCAGATTTAAAACACTGCCAGTAAAAGTATTAGGACCAATTCCTTGTGATGCCAGACCTATATATTCTATTGTGCCACTGCTGAAGTTGCAGGTGCCAAGATTATGGATGGTACCTGTCAGTTGAAAAATTCCGGTTCCATTAACGGTGAGTGATGCCCCAGGGTCTACGGATACGCTGTTAACCTGCACAGTGCCGGTACTGATAACAGGATAAAACGGTCTGCCCGCCGGTATCAATACAACAGGGGGGCTGCTGATGGTCGGTACGATTCCATTGGACCAGTTACCGGCATCGTTCCAACTAGTGGAAACGGCTCCGGTCCAGGAAACAGTTGATATGCTATAATTTGCTGTCTGGTTATTGATTAACAGGGTTACATCCGCACTGTTTAGTGCAGAAGGAAAGATAATAGCTTCGGAGATCGAGCCATTATAATAGCTGCCCGTTGGTATATAACATCCGATATTCAATAATCCAACATCGGATAAATAGGAGGCAGCACCGCTGCTTACTCCGCCGAGATTAATTCCGTTTTTATAAAATTGACTGGCGGCGGCGGTAGTTTTCACCCCAGTATGTATTTCCAATGAGGTGCCAGGGCTGGCAGTAAAATTATGATCATGGCTTAATTGTGCAATCGTCAACAATGTTGAACTTCTATATCCGAAATGCATAAGTGAATTGGCCGGGCCACCGCCACCTGTAGTACTAAAGGGAAACTGATTGGCGGGATTTATAGTTGCTTCTGCCGTTACCTTATTTAATGTGTAGGGTGTATTATTGAGATAGGATGCTACCGTTGAGGTTTGGAGGAAGGAGGTTAACGAACCAGAAAATTCCGCGGATGCTTTTCCCCCCATGGTATAAAGAACACCTGCATTGACCACTCTCGCCTGATTGGTGGGTTTTAGTTGGATGGCATTTCTGCTATTCCCACTTTGATCATACCACGTATTGATAAAAACAGAAGAAGAAGAATAAAATGCACTGAAAGAAATGGTGCCCGCCGTTGATTTATAGGCAAGGTCGGAAATGGCAGTGCCTGCCTTAGTTGTTAATAAAAGGGAGGTGTTACTGTTAATGGAAGAAATAACACCTAAGGTGATATTATTGCTGATCAGCAGGTCACCCGGCAATAAAGTTGTAAAGAGGGTGCCTATGCCTGTAATCGTTGCCGAAGTGCTTTTATAGCTTATCGCCGATGCAGAAATTACATCTACAGCATTCAGCGTAAGAATAGTTGAATTTATGATGGCGGCAATTGTACCCAGGTAAGTGTTCGCTGAATTAAATAGACGATCACCTGCGGCAAGTTCTGTGGTGAAAATTGTCCCGATTCCCGTAACAATCGCGTTAGTGGTCTTATAACCAACCGATGTCAGAGAAGCTGTTGCAAAATTGGTCAGTTGCAAACTGGTATTGCTTGTTACAGATGCTACCACCCCTATAAGTACATTGTTGACTGCATTAAATATCCTGTCTCCTGCTGCCAGATCAGCGGTAAAACTGGTACCCGTACCGTTAATAGTAAGGGAGGTATTAATTGTAGTAATAGTTCCTGTTTTGTTGACACTGATTGAAATGGATCCCGTTTTGCTGACAGCAGTGCTGATGGTACCTGCCTGAGATGTCCCGAGCGCAGTCCCTATTGCAACACCAGGAGTAAAGGTTGCCAGGCTGGTTGCGCTTATTCCGCCGGTGACATCAAAAGCGACATTTGCTTCCGCATTATCTGAGGCTCTTCTTGCTTTCAGGGCAAATCCGGAATAATTACTGCTTAATTTCCGAAAACTATATGCCACGGATGGCGGTGTTGAGGCAGACAGGCCGGCGAGGTCAAGTGTATTTTGGGAGAAAATGGGTTGAATGAATAAAAGGCATAAGATCAGAATGGGTAATCGTGGTTTCATAGTTATAGGTTTACAAACGTTAAGGTCCGGATGATCAGGTGTGGGCTTAAAAAAACCGGCACTGCCTTATAGATTCTTATGCTGCTCTTTCAATATAACGAAACCGGAATTTACTTTTCAAGCGTCGGTTTCTTATGGCAAGTATTGCTATAATGGAAATTGGTTTGCCTTACTGTTAATAGTCAAATGTTAACAGAAGCTACCAACGAGCATACAAAGCTCATTTCAATTTTACAGCCAGCGTTACATAATTTCTGAAATTTGTTACATAATTCACTGGTTCAACATTTGTCAGAATAAAATTATCGTGCTTCGAATCAGCCTTTGCAAGAGAAGTAGTTATTTTTCATATTGAACATTTTCCATTCCAGCGTTCATATATAATGAATTCGAACTTCCTTTTCTGCTACAACCGTAACATAATCCTATTAACACCACAATGCCGGAAATTATTTGAAAATAAAGATGATATCGAGGCCAGTTGAGTTGGCTTTGAATTTCTTAAAACAATAGTTCTTGAAAACCATCAACTTTTGAGTTTAATCTAGGAATTGGGTTGGTGAAAATGTTACTAAGGTATTGTGGAAACCTTGTCCATTTTCATCAGCCGGGTATTCCGAAAGGTTTTCGTCTACTAAAACCTGAATCATGCAGCTTTGATATTAAATAACGAGATCGCTGCCTCAATATCCTTTTCAGGTAGTTCGTAGAGCCTCGCGATAAAACCAGTTGTTTCTCCAGCCTCGTGAAGAAAACGCTACATCAATTGCTGACAAAATAATTTAATTATTTTGTCTTTTGAAAGGCCCCTGTGGCGCTATTATTTCAAGATTTGTCCCGTCTGGATCCTTGAAATACGCTACCGCGGTTCCAAAACCTGATTTTAACCCATCTTCTTCCTTAAAAACGATTGGCTCTCCGTCCGGTTCAACTCCAATTTCTTTCAGGCGTTTAATAGCAGTATCGACATCATCCACTTCAAAGCAAAGGTGCATTGCACTTATCTGATTGTTCTGATAAGAAGCGGTTTCCGGTTTGGGAATCACGTATTCCAAAATGTCAATATTCAGATTTTCCAAATGAAGATTTGCATATTTGATCTTTGTATCATCAAGCCCCTGCGTTTTAGCCATCCTTGGGCCGCCGATTTCGTCAATGTTTGAAACCTTTCTTCCGGTCAGGGCCTCATAAAAAGCGATAGATTTTTCCAGGTTGCTTACGGTGATTCCTACGTGGTTTGCACGGGAGAGGCCTGCTGTTTTACTCTTTTCCATATTCTTTTTAATTTTTTATTAATCAACCTAATTGGACTCAGATAGCTGAAGCACATTTGCATTCAAAGGTTGTTCCAATTTTCTTTCCAGTTTGGTATTGTTTAAAGTAATATAAATTTCCATTGACCCTGTTCCCACAACCAACGAAAGGATATGACCTCCAAAGGCAGCAAAATTTTCATCTGTCGCCACACCATGAACGTGAACAGAAGGATTTTTTTCACTCCATGCGATAGATCCGGTTATACTTCCCATCTCCACTTTGTTAAAAGTTTTAGGATTAAACTTTTTTAGATTAAAATCATAAAATCCAAAAGTGACTATTTGTGCAAATCCGATACCCGTGAAATTACCCGATGGAATGTTTTCCTTTACTGCCAGATTTTCAATGGCAGCAATGACATCATCTGATTCCCTCAACACCATCAAATATCCAGAGGTTGTTTTTATATAACGAATGGTGGAATCGTTTTTATCCTGTGCACTTAATTCTGGCTGACTTCCGAACAAGACCAATAGAAGAAAAATCGTTTTGAAAAATTGCATATCAATTCGTTTTATATATATAATAGATTGTTACGGGATTGAAGTTAACCTGTGTTGAGCTAACATAAGGCGGTTGTCCTGATTCAAATAAGAATTCCCACACTTTATTGCCAATATTGCTACACAGCCACATTTTTTGCCGGGATGTTCGGTCCCATCACTTTGCGCTGCTCCTTCGGATAAACCAACTCTAGATGTACCCGCCAGCGCTCCGGGCATACCTGATATGTCACCCCATAATATGATACTTGTTTAACATAAGAATAATATGATTTCCTCCCGCCAGTTAAATAAAGATTAGATTCGGGTAACACCTATACCTACACTATGAAATTATCCTCCGTTTTATCCTATGGTTGTCTATTCCTCCTGTCTTCCGGATTTGCTTCCGCGCAAAATAATTCGCTCAATTTTGATGGTGTGGACGACTACATCCGGGTACCGTATAGTCCCACCCACTATATGACGGATGCAGTTACTATTGAAGCCTGGGTGTACCCAACCAATAATAACTGGGGAAATATCCTGATAAAAGGAAACTACGGATACGGGTTTGCCCTTAGCGGCGAATACGGATTGGGCGCTTGTGGAAGCTCTAACAATCTGGTGTTCTGGGATCAAAGTCAATGCGGAAGCACTATCCGATCCACACTTACCTATGTGCTGAATACCTGGCAACACGTAGCAGTGACGGTCCAGGCTGTAGGTCCGTGGCTAGAAATTTTTTTTTACCTGGATGGAGTTATGAATGGGCCATATTACACAAGTCAGTCTATCGACAATGGTAACATCGATAATGCCATCTATATTGGTACGCAGGGTTTTGGTTTAGGAAATTTCTTTACTGGTAATATGGAAGAACTTCGGTTGTGGAACATCGCCCGGACGCCCGGGGAAATATTGGCTACAATGAATTCTCAAATGAACCCAGTGGGCCAAACCAACCTGATCATGTATTATTCATTTAACCAGGGCGTGGCACAGGGTGATAATTCAACTGTAACAATAGCTACAGATGGAACAGCTAACAGTAATAACGGTACACTCAACAACTTTACCTTAAACGGAAGTATTTCCAACTGGGTTGGATTATCACCAGCAGTACTGCCAGTAAGGCTAATATCCTTTAGTGCAATCCGTAATGCTGGTGGTATCGAATTAAAATGGAGCACAGCCCAGGAAGACAATAGCAGGAGCTTTGAAATTCAACGCAGCGAGAACAATAATTTTATCCGAATCGGCAGTATTGCTGCTGCTGGGAATAGTGACAATCGCATCGACTATCAATTTACAGATGTGGCGCCTGCAGGTGGCAATAATTATTATCGCCTGAAACAAATAGATATTGACGGCAGATTTGAATATTCGCGTATAGTGAAAGTAAATTTTGAATTTGCGAATTATTTGAAATTGCAAGGCAATCCGGTTCAAACTCACTTAAAAACTGTTTTTACCAGTGAGGGAAATGGCCGAATTAAAATAATTATATCTAATGCATCAGGTGCAATAGTTGTTGAAAGAACCATCGCTGTGCAGAAGGGAAATAATGAAATTACTATTCCGCTTAACGGAATTAACTCTGGCACATATTACATGCAAGCAATATCCGGAAGCTGGAAACAAGTATTGAAATTTTCCAAACTATAATTATTTGGTGTTGGTATCGGCCCTGAACCCAACCCCGATAATAGCCAAGATGCGCCTGGCACGTAGGAACTCCTGAAACCTGTTAGGGAAAGCCTGCATCATAAATTAGATAAATAAACGCTTAAGCGGCTCCATGACCTTTGTAGTCATTTTCCAGAATTTTCTGAGGAAAATACATTTTCCCGGATGTGAAATGGCCGCGGTGTCAGCTTCGACATTTAGGATCTTTAGCTCACGAAATAGTTATAGATATGAAACTCCTTTACAATCTTCCTGACAGAAAAATGTTGGCTTCAAAGAAGGCGATAATATTGTAGTATCCCTGGACAAGCGTCGTATTGAAATCTGCCTATTTTCCTCGGATGAAGTATTCCAGAATCAAACCCCGGATTTCAGTAATTAGATAGAGTAAAGCCAGTTTCTCTGGCTTACTCTTTGCTTTTTACTGTAGCAAAGTTGATTTCGTTTAAGTGAAGTTATCAAATTTAAAAAACTATTAACTATGTGTTCGCCTCAAGCCTGTAAAGGTGTAAGCTCTTGTCTGAAGTCTCGATGTATACCCTTTTCCCATATCGAAATACCTCAAGAATATTTTGTTTATGGTGATCGCAAACTGCAACATTCTCAATCTGTATGACATCATTAGTAGCTATATTAACAACCCCAAACCGAAGACTAGTGAAGCCTCGGCTATCTGCAAAGCATAATAAATTATTTTCTGTAACGAAAAAACTAAATGCATTTATCTGAAGATTTACTGGAGCCAATATCTTTTTAAAGTCCCATTTTGACAACAAAAGTGTGTCCATATTCAATCCCACAAGTGTATTCGTTTCAACCGATGCAAACAGCTGGTCTCCGAAAGCCCTCATATCACCACGGATTTCCTTAAATCTCGCAATTTCATGACCCGTGGTAGTATCTAGACAAAATGTAAATCCACTTTCAAATTCTGACTTAGCATAAAAAAATATTTTATCATCATGAGCTGCGGACTGATCATCATACCACGTTAAAACATCCGGAATCAATTCTCTTAAATCAATATGCCATAGCTTTAACCCATCCGATAATCTATAGGCAATAATGTTTTTCGATTCCATAAAAAAAACTAAGGTGTCTTCTCCTGTCAATTTCACTACAAAAGGTTCAGAGATACTCAACTCCCACAACAATCTACCATCAAACCCCAAATTTTCACCTTCCAGGGTTGTAAATTATCTAGCCTCCAACGTAATGACATCCCATTTTGATGAACCACCTTTATTTGTTTCAAACCACTAACGGGAGTGGTGATGGCAGACATATCCTCATCGAACTTCGCGTTCGTTACTAACTTCCAACATGATCCTGTATACCCCTGGTTGATCATAATGGACCGGAGTCGGATACTTTCCTGTGTCTGTGCCGGGCGTTCCGTTTTCAAATAACCATTTGTATTGGGTGGCTCCAGTTGCACGGCTACTAACAATAAAGTCACTTGGACTAAAATTATTGGATTCAGCCTCCGCGCTGAAGTCGGCATGTACTGCGCTATCAATCACAATAGTAATTTCTTTTTCCAGATGTTGTTCATCATTCCATGCCTCTAATTTGATTCTGATTATACCAGCTGTATCGAACCGGACAATCCCCGGATCTCCTTTATCATAGACGCTGGGTTTTTCACCGGGAAATGACCAGCGGAAGAACTGGGCGTTTGAGGTGTTGTTGACGAATGATATTTGAACGGGGGATGAATAGTTATCGTCGATTACTTCATAATTGAAATCGATTGTGATATCCGTGGTTAATACTTTTCGGCATGAAGACAACGTTATATTAAACAGACAAATTGCAAAAAGGCATCGCATATTCATATAGTTTGATCTAAAGATTAATGTTTTCTATTGAAATCTTTAAGTAAACCATCCAGATTTGCTTCTTTGGCCCCACAAACAATAACAAAAGAGATGAAGTTGCAAATTATTTTCATTGTAGGCATCTTACTATTAACTTCTATTTGACAACTCGCCGCTTCCCATTTTGTCAGTTGATTTGTAAAGGTGTAAACTGCCATCAGAGGTATGGACATAAACCATATTTACATACCGATTAATCTCCGAGATAAACGACTCCGGATTGATAAATGAGTCAATATTCTCAATATATGCGACAATATTTTTAGCCGTATTAATAACTCCGAATCGGCGATTGGGATACGCCAGACCATCTACAAAGAATAATAGCTCGTCTTCTGAGATGAAAAACCTGAACTGGTTCATGTGGATGTCGAAGGGCTTCAATATCTTACTAAAGTCCCATTTCGTGACTGAAAAAGCATCCATATTCAGTCTTGCAACCACATTTTCCTCAAACGATGTAAATAACTGGTTGCCGAGGGTTCTAAAAAAACCATGAAATTCATTAATTATTATTATTTCATTTCCCGTCTCAATGTCCAAACAAAATGTAAATCCACGCTCAAATTGTGCCCATGCATGAAAAAATAATTTTCCTTCGTAGATCACTGATTGCCTATCATCCCATGAAAAAACATCCGGCATCAATTCTTTTAAGTCAATATGCCACAACTCGACTCCATCTGACAATCTATAGGCATAAATGTTTTTCGACCGCATGAAAAAGACTATTGTACCATCAACAGCTAGCTTTAATGAAAAAGGTTCGGAGATTTTTAAATTCCATAACAATGTACCGTCATGCCTTAAATTCCTAACCTCCCAGGAGTCTGTGAAATTATCCATTTTGCAATGCACCAATATCCCTTTTTCATGAACTAATTTTATTATTTTCAATCCAATACAGGGAGTAATAATAGGTGGCTGATTTTCCCCAAATCTAATGATTGATGTTTCCGTTTGAATTACTAGTGACCGTTGGTCTGAATAGGATATCACGAATTTCTCCTCTGACTGATAAAAGATCTTATGATCTGGACTATCCTTAATCTCCAAAATTTCGTTGTTTTCCCTAAAAAAAACTTTTCCCCACGCAAAAAATATCCCTGGCGGCATATTCCTTCTTACTCCTAAACTTTTAATCATAAGCTGTATTTACTGTAGGGTATGGACCCTCTTTCATTGCGTCTCAGATTTCTAATTCCCTTTTTAAACGTATTTGCTCTTCATTCCTTTAAGGCCGCATCCACATCAAAACCCAGCCATAGCCTCTATTACAAATGACATAAAATCAGGACTTCATTGAATCCGCAACCTTTAAGTACGATCTTAACTGAAAGCCCACTTATTCACTTTCCCTTAAATACAAAAAAAATGACTTCTTCTGCCCATCCTTCAGCTGCTCCAGTCCAAACTAGCTAATGTCACAGAAGTAGATCATTGCAACATGACATTTTCAACTTTCAATGTATCGGGGAAAGAGGACAAACTCAAGTCCGAGGAATAGAGATAAGAATCTCCACCCACATCAATTGAGTAAACAATTCTATTATCTAAAGAATCCTTAAAGGCTATATATCCATCAGGAAACTCTTTCCAGGAATCAAATCTAATATAGGGCTTTATTCGAGAGAATGAAGTTCCAACACATACCTGATTCTTCGTTTTTATCCGAGGGCTTAAAACCGCGGCCCATACAATTATATTTCGGTCCACCCAGCTCGTCTCCACCAAAAACACGTCACCAATATTATCGAAAAATACTAGTCCCGGCCAGGATACATCCTCTTCTGAAATAAAAAGTGTGTCGCGAATAAAAAGGCTATCACTTCCTAAAATAAATGACTCATCTTTTATTTTTTCGATCGGCCTACCTAGAATATTGCTGGATATATCCTCAATTTTATCCAATTTGATAGACTTATATTCAGCTCTGATATTGCAACCAGAAAAAAGGAAGCACAATATTAATACCCTCATTACAGCCACTCGTTTTAACATTCGGATGGGAAATTTTTCATTTAACATTTTACTACCGTTTTTTGAAAATAAAAATATATTTCAAACGCTCGGCCTAGTATAACTTTCAATTCTTCATAATTTCGAAAAGCGGGCAATGGCATAATTTTGTTGTGAATTTTACAACACGTAAAAATACTAATCAGGAAAGATTTGATATCTGAACGGGCGATGAATAGTTTCCCTCAACCATTCATAACTGAAACCTATAGTGATATCTGTGGATATTTCCTTCCGGAATGAGGACAACGTTATAATCAACAGCCAACTAAAATTAAACCGACGATTACAACTCTCATTGATGATATTTATTAGTTATTGTTCCCACTTTTCCTTTGTTTGTAACCGGGTCATAAGTACTCCTTGTAAACCGATAGATCGGACAAAACAAAAGCTGCATCACTGCGGCTTAAAACTTATGGATAATCAAACCCAAAAACAATCTTAACTACCTTATCTTCTTTGGAAACTAATTCAATAAAATACCCCGGCATATTATATTTCTTCAAAAATGTAGATGTAGCAAAATCGTCAATTCGATAATTCAAAATAGTTTCCCCGTTCACTCTCTTTTTTTTAAACCCATTTCCTTTTATTTTTACAATATCAGCAAGCGATAATCCTAACTGCAAGTTACTTTCTGTTCTAAAAGATTTTTCACCAGAGTGGTTTACTTTACTTTCATCTATCCCTTTTAAATCTTTAATATAACCAATCTCAAAGCAACTAAATGAGCTTTGAGCATTTCCTTCGTATTGATACGCCAGTAGATATTCATCATTGCCTGTATTACTAAAGACTGCAACAGGACTACTTCTAATTTTTCCGACTAAATCAACAGTTTCAACTTTTGCATAAAATTTTTTCAAAGAGGGAGGGTTCTCCAATAGCAGTTTTTGATTTATGGTCGTATCAAGCTGAACACTTTCGGTATATTCTGCTCTTGTCTTTTTTATTGCTATTTCAGTATCCTTTACCGGTAATTGGCTTGTGTCTAAAACATGGCTGATATTATCATCTGACGGTGATTTTATCTTCTCTCTTTGCGAAGATTGACAACCCGTCATCAGAACGGCAAATAATATATGTATGATCATTAGCTTATTCATTAACATTGGGGATTCGCCTGCCGCTTCTTCCATTATTATTGGGGTTATTTTGAATATTGATATTGACTGGCAAAGACGTTCTACCCTCTAAGTAATGGTTCATGGTATTCACAAATTGATTCAAGGTTGCTCCCTTACCACTTAATCCTTCGCGTAAAGTATATGAATAACCGTCGGTGAAACCTCAACCGAAAACATTTTTATTTTTTTAAATAAATTGGTCAACTACCTTTTTCGACTCAATAATACCGAATTTCGTCCTTCTTCCTGTAACACCGATTGACTATTAGTAAGATCGGGACATTTTTTTGAAATCAGAAGGTAATATCTGGCAGATGATTTTGTTTAGTTTCTAGAATTCAATTGCAACTAACTAATTAAGTTTTCCACCCCCCAACCACAACCGAAGCAGCTTCCGATATTTCGCATAATGATACCTGGTCTGGATCGTAGCGATCCGCCATCCGCGCCAGCCACTCAAAAATCCACAGCGCACAAAATAGTCGGTGAAGAAAAACCACGTAGGACTTCCAATAATCTTTACCCAGTTGGTTTTTTGTCCCTGCTTATATAAACTCTCAGCTGCAATGCCACTGAAATTTTCACTCCTGATTTTATGTTCACCCACCGTTTCACAGATATAGTGGAGCAGGTCGCCGCTTAATGTCCCCACCCGCATGGACGCAGGAGCAATTACCCGGTCATGCGGATCAAGTCCGCCCCAATGAAGAACCCGTTTGTCAAATAAACGCAGCTTGGGCTCGGGATACCAACTGCCATGCCTGATAAACTTTCCGCAATAAAACGCTTTCCGGCTCATTTTATAGGCCCTCAGCCCCAACCCTCGTTTCGCTATCAGTATAGAACCGACCAGTTCAGCACTCAACGCTTCATCCGCATCAAGACAAAGCACATAATTGTTTTTTGCAAATTCCAATGCCCTGTTCTTCTGCGATACATACCCGGCAAACTCTTCCTGGTACACAGTAGCGCCGAACGACCTGGCAATGTCCACAGTCCGGTCGGTTGAAAAAGAGTCAAGCACCACAATCTCGTCCGCCACCTTTTTTACGCTTTCCAGGCACCTGGCAATATGCCTTTCCTCATTAAATGTTATCACCACCACCGACACTGATTCCATCTGCTATATTAACTAATTACTTTAAATATTCTGCCACTTTATCTTCGCAGAAGACTAATTTTACACCTGACTAAACAACGGTTCATGTTAAAAAAGGAAAAGTTCCTTTACATCCTTTGCATCATCTTTTTTATTTCCTTTTTCCTCCCCGTATTTGTGGTCCTGAAGGTAATATCAATGTCGGCACTTGGCGCATTTTGTTTGATTTTTCCTTTCATAAAACCGGTTACTCCCATCCGCCCTTTCCGGGAACAGCTTTTTTTTTGCGTTGCATTTGCTGTCTGGATCCTGTTGAGCGTTTTATGGTCAGATGATAAATCGGATGCTTCACGTTATATTACCCTGCGACTTCCCCTCATGCTGCTGCCCTTCACCATCGGGCTGGTAAATATTTCCCGAAACCTTCGCAACCGGATCCTCCTGACATTTTCATACATCGTTCTTTTCGGTACGCTGATCAGCGCACTGTATGCATTTTACCATGGATATACAGAAGGGAACCCCGCATGGCTTTACAACGACTACCTCTCTTTGCTGATCAACCAGCAGTCGATCTATACCTCTGTGCTCGTAAATATTGCCATCTACACCCTGGTCTGGTTCCTCTGGAATAGCAGGAAACGTTCCGAAAAAACCGTCTATGGATTCTCCATAGCCATCCTCCTTGTGCTGAGTTTCCTGCTTGCCAGCAGAAATATGATGGCTATCCTCTACCTGAGCATTGTGGCCATTTCCATCTACCTGATCGTTAAAAAGAAAAAATACATATTGGGTGGGTCTGTGTTTGCCGGCGTAATAGCATTGGTAGCCGTTGTGTTTACTTTTTTTCCAAAAACACTCAATCGGTTCAGGGAACTGAAGTTTACCAGTTATGAATTCACCCGCGAAGCTCCCGAAAGTCACTATGCCGGTAACCTCGATTCCGGTCAGTGGAACGGTGCAAATTTCCGGCTGGCTGCCTGGTCATGCGGATGGGAATTGTTTAAAGAACATCCGGTGACAGGTGTGGGAATCGGCGACAAAAGAAATGAACTAATAAAAGTATACGAAGAACGTAATTTCAAATTTGCAATACGTACCAAAAAGAACGTTCATAATAATTATCTTGATATACTTTTCAGCCTTGGTGCTATTGGTTTCCTGTTATTCTTTATTGGATGGCTGCTACTTCCCATCTGGAAAATGGCCCGGTCAAAAGACCTGCTCGCCATCTGGATTACCGGAACATTCGCATTGGCAATGATCACCGAAGTATATTTTGACCGTAGTCTTGGGGGATTATTGGTTGGATTTTTTATTCCCTTTCTGCTGGTTTCAAGAAATGACAACCAGGCCTGACTATTTGTTGTCCTCCAGATACATGGCAATGGCCGTATCCGTATCACCAACAAATGCCATCTCCCCATTCCTCATAAAGATTGATCGCTTGCAATAGTTGCGGATCGTATCCATGGAATGGCTTACCAATATGACCGTCTTACCCTGGATCCAGGAACTCTCAAAAACCTTTACCGCCTTTTCCTGAAACTTCATATCACCTACCGCGAAGATCTCATCCAAAAACATGATATCTGCACCTGCTTTAACAGCAATCGAGAATCCAAGTCTGGCTGTCATTCCCGAGGAAAAATATTTGATCTTGGTATCAACGAATTCCCGCAGTTCCGCAAAATCGATGATGTCATCAAAAATGGCATCAATTTCCTTAATCTTCATACCCAGTACAGAACCCGATATATAAATATTTTCCCTCGCCGTAAGTGCCGTACTCATCCCAACACCCAGATTCATCATCATGGTTGTTCCAGCAATATCAATACTTCCGGAATCTGGCTGGTAAACGCCAGCCAGTAACTTTATCAGGGTGGATTTACCACAACCGTTCCGGCCAATAAGTCCGATACATTCGCCTTTTTCTATCTCGAGGTCCAGCGGCTTAATTGCCACTACCGCTTTTCTGGTAGGCGAGTTAAATATATTGAACAACCTTTGTTTAACTGTATTGTGACTGTCTTCAGTAATATGAAAAATCTTACTGACATTTTTTGCATCTATGGCCAACTTGTAGTTTCCCATCATTATAATTTTTCAGCTGCCCTCGACCCAAGTTTGTTTAGTAAATAAAGTCCCAGCGTCAGCAACGCGCCGGCATAGAGCCATCCAAATATGAACAGGTTCCAGTCTGGTGACTTCTGGTAAAGAAGTACATTCCGGGTATTGATAATGATCCCGGAAATCGGGTTAAAATATTCCAGGCCAGGCAGCGCCTCACGAAACTTTTCCAGTTTGAAAAGGATCGGGGATAACCAAAACCCAAGTCCGATTACCACGGCCCATACCTGTGTGATATCCTTCGCTTCAATATAAATATTTGAAAGGATTAGCGAGAATGCCAGCGAAAAGATCAACAGGTTAATAAAAATCGGAATAAACAACAATGCATACCAACTGAAGTCCGGAGTACCCTTCTCTACGAAATGGAAATAAAGTATGAACATGAAAAAATTGAAAAAGAACCCGATACAGTTACTTAATATGGTAGCCAGGTAAATCTCCAGCTTGTTCATATTAGTGTACTCATAAAGGTATTTCTTCGCGCTCAGTATCTGTACTGTTCCCGACGTTGACTCAACGAAAAAATTCCATATAATCAATCCAATGAAAAGGAATGAAACAAAATTGGGAACACCCTGCCGCATGATAACCTCAAATGCCACATAGTAGATCACTATATCGGACACCGGTTTGATCAGCGCCCATAACAGACCCAGCTTATTTTCATAATACCGGAGCTTAAACTCAATTTTAGCCATAAGCCACAACCTCTCCAGCTTATTTGAGCGACCTGACCAATCCTTCAGAATTCGGTTGAACATTTTATTTCTAATTTTTTATCGCTTTATAGACCCGGTAAGCTATTAGTTTAAGTGCGCGGTTTCTCTTGATCATTGAAACCAGCCGACCTGATACCCTGATACCAAATGGAAGTTTGGCGGAGACCGGCTGATCCAAAGAAGGGTTATCCAGCTGCATTCCCGGGCCATTGGCATTCAGGAGGCCGATAACTTCGGCGGCAAAATTAGCATAAATTGCCCCATGAGTTCTGACAATCTCGTTAACGAGATTTAACTTTTTCTCCGTTGAAACGCCCCGGATCATTGAATCATGCCGCACCCGGTAATTAAAGAGTATTTCCGGCAATACCACCCCGTTAAATCCCGCTGCAACCATCGATATTACACTATTGTAATCCTCCAGTCCAGGATATAACATATCCTCTACGTTTAACCCACCCGTAAGAAACGACGTCCGTTTATATACCAGGCCACTGGAATTAACAGAGTTATGATACAGTATTAATGGAGGTTCCGGAGTGAATGTTGGCCAGACCCTTGTTGAACCCTCTTTGTACTGGACCCAGGCTGCAACAAAATGTACATTCCCATATTTTTCCAGAACCCTGACCGACCAGGAATAATAATCCGGCTCAATGGTGTCATCGGCATCTAAAAACGCCATGAATTGCCCTTTTGCGTTTGTTGCTCCATGATTACGGGCTGCACCAAGACCACGATTGGGCGTATCCAGCACCGTTATGCCTGGCTGGGTCCGGTATTGATCAAGCTTTGCAAGACTTTCTTTCTCGTTGCTTCCATCGTTGACGATCACGATCTCATACGGGTGATACCGGTTACTCCTGACAGATGTAATTGTTTCATCGATGTACTTCCCCATATTGTAATAAGGTATCACCACCGACAACAATCCTTTAACAGATTTATTTTCCCCGTGAACTTGCGGAGTTACGGGAAAGGGATGAACCACCGGAAACATTGTACGCTCAACTCTGGATTTTACCAACATTTCCACAATCGCAAACTTCCTCTTAAATATAACAGCTGCATTGTAATCGGCAGACACCCGACGCGCTGCGGCCTCACCCAGAATCCGGCGCTGATCTTCGCTTAGGTTAAGAATCTGTCGCAGTTTCGCAGCGAAAGAACCTTCAATGGTATGGTCAAACACAAACCCGTTTATCCCATCCTGAACTATCTCCGCCTGCCCGCCTTGTTTCGACACCAGTACAATTTTACCAAGCGACATCATTTCAAAAACCACATAAGGAAGATTGTCGTGATAACTTGGAATGATTACCACAGCAGCACCGGAAAGCCTGTCCGACATCATGGATGGCGGGATAGGCTTTTCCAGTTTGAGTAAACCCCGGTCTATGTACTTCCGATACCTGTTCCTGACCACATCACCCATCATAAGACCCTCTGGATGGTATATAATCTCCTGCCCACCGATCAACACCAGTGGCCGGTCAAATCCTTCATCCCATAGCTGGGAAAAATATTTTAACAGATGGAAACTGCCTTTCTGGGGACTAAGTTTTCCATAAAAAATAATTTCACCTGCTGCAGCACCATGGTTAGTGCCTTCTTTAATACCGATAGCGCGGGCTTCGTAGGGATTCGGTATAACTGTTATATGCTGTTCAGCGAGACTGAACCTTTTCCCGATCTCACTGATAATATACTCACTCGGTGAGATCAACGCATCAGCCGCTCTCAGGCAGAACTTTTCCATTTCACAGATCCAGAATATGGGATAGGTGAAGAGGTTGACCTCATTGTATTCAAGATAAAGGAACGATGGTGAATGTACCGTCAGGACTATCGGTACATCCCGGATCCAGTCGAACACTAACATTTTATACTGCAGCAGGTAATAAGAGATGCCGAGATATTCCTGTGATTCGATGATGGCCGGTTTGCCTTCCTTCTGAATAAAATCTTTTACGATATGTGCAAACTCATAGGCCAGATTGGTTACATGACCCAGATGCGCCGATGAGTTTGTCCTGGATGTATTAAAACGAACCAGCCGGACATTCCCCTCCCTCGATTCTGTAAAGTCTTTAACGCGTGCATCACTAACAAATACCGTAACATCATGCCCCTCGTCTGCCATCATCCGGGCTGTTATAACACAGTATGTGCCGATACCCCCGCCATAAAACGGCGGATATTCAGTGGTGAGTAACCAGTACTTCATAATCTGCCCCCCTTTTTTCTATCATTCACCAATGAACTCCAGCGCCTCTTACCCATGATCGCTTTAATAATATGTCCGAAACGTTTATACCATCGCGGCAGTGCTTCATATTCCCGATCGTAAAATCGTTGAAGCTCGCGATCGGGATGGATCGTTTGAAGTATCTTGTTATAAGTCCTGTAATTTTTTAATTCTTCCTCCAGCAGCCCGTTCTTAGTCTTTAAACCGGCATTCAGCTTTAACAATTCCCTTATCCTCTCCAATGCCATTGCCAGCTCCGGCTGCGAATTTTTAAAATCATTTTCCACAACACCGAGTGACAACTTTATTGCTGAATGTGTTGCAGGGTCCCTAAACTTTATCATTACAGATTGTGTTCCGTCGGGAACCTGCCGCAGTTGTATTGCATAAGTTTCCAGCAACTGGTCCATCGTTTCAGCGATTATCTGACCCCGGTTCCCTATGTCTGCGAATCGTATGTTTGAAAGACCCAGCCTGTCCAGATAGTCAGCCAACTCTGAAACCGCAGTGGTTGCTGCAACAGGCAATGAATGTATCAGGAAAACCGGAGCCTGTCCGTTTCGTTGGAAAAAGGAAGGAAGAAAACAAAATGCTGCCAGTTGTTCCAACTGCGCCTGCGTCAATTCGGTTTCGTGCCGGATCGCGATTGAAAAAACAAATTCAGGATGCTCCGAAAGAAACTGATAAATCCGTTGCCATTCGTTGAAATCTTCAGTATCAAGACAGATTGCGGGAATAAAATCATTGTTCAGAAGCTGGACAGAAGACCGGATCTCTCCCGATGGGACCATATAAAAAACAGGAATGATCATGCCAGCTCTTTTATTTTCCATCCCTGGCCTGAGAAAACCCAGGATATTATTCTTTCCCATGCATGTGTCCGGGTACCATCAAAATCATCCATCACATTACCCTTCTCCAGCGTAGCCCTGATTGACAGGGGTGAATATTCTTTAAAGAATTCACTCCCTGCGCTTGCCCTTGCCCAGAACATAGTACCAGCAACATAACCTGTGTTATGACCAATCATCTGGTAAGCCTGCACCATTTCTTTTATCAGCACAGCACTGGAACTTTTATATGACGCAGTACAACTATCATACTCCTGCGCCACCGAACCTTCAGCAGCCACAACCGACACCGACTCGTCTGCCTCAAAAAGCCGCATAACCTTTTCGATAAAATCACTTTCAAGTATCCGGTATAACCGGTTTTTCCAGGTAAGAGGATCTGCTTTATGCGGACTCTGTTTATCATGGAGAAACAATAGCCATTCAATTTTTTGGCCTGATCGCATAAAACTATCCAACAAAACCAGTTTGCCACCAAGGTCCTTCCCCTGGTTGGGCGAAACCCTAAGGTAAATTTTCTGTAACTGATTGCCGGATTTCGCGGCATTCATTTCAGTAAGGATTTCGGCCCCCGTAACACCAGCGTTGTGAATACTATTCTCCACCACATTATAATAAAGATCAAAGGGCAGGGGTATATTCCGACACAGGCGTTCAACCCACCCGGCGTGATCGCCGTAGTAGTTATGAAAAAAAACCGCTATTGAGGCAGTGGTTGTCAACTCTTATACTGTTTATGTTTTGCGTATTAATCCATGCAGTCGTCCTGATCACAAATTCCTTATGTGAAGATAGTCGATGTTTCCCTTGACACTGGCCGGATTAAATGGAGATACGGCCGCAACCAGCCTCGCCTCCTTAATGTAGTATTCATCGAGGGCTTCCTGATCAAGCTGATAACCGACCTCCCGGAATAAAGCCACTATAATGGGTTCGATTCTCGTAAACTCTTCACTTTCGGGCATTGCAAAACTTGAGATTCTTGATATTGAAACATAAATAGCCCTGAAGAGGAGGTATCCAAATATGACCTCCTCGCCAAGATCAACTTCAAGGTCTATAAACGTTGCTTCGTCTCCATGAAGGACAAGGTTGGTGGGTACCGCATCAATATAACGGGCAGGAAGTAACTGATCCAATGTAAATGGATATACTTCGGGATTAATTTCCTTACGGAGAATCAGAATGTATTTCTTCAGCCAGTCGCCTACAGACTGGATCGTCCAGCGTGGCCGGTTTACCAGTGTAACCAGGCCGCAATGGTATAAGGTGCCCTGCAGAAGTGGCTCGGTTGCCGGAAATGTTACCTGCTGTGATACATGACTATTATGCTCTTTACTAAGAAAGTTCCGGTCGACCATTGTTTGTTCCCCGGAATATCGAAACAGGATCTCCTTACAAAACTCCTTTTTCCTGGACAGATTATATTGCGCGAAAAGAATTTCCTGATCTGGAAACTGTTTTTTCTCCATCCGGGACAGCACCAGGAATGAATTACTCAATTGTTCCAATAAACCATTTGAAGTAACGAGTGGAAGGGCCTTATCCATCGAAAAAAGCCGTCGCGCCTGCTGTGTATCCTGATAGGTCAGGTTCGACAGGATACTTTCCATATTAACCTTTGCTGTCCGGTTTTTTGTCTCAAAGCCCGGATAAAAAACCATTCCCGGTAACTTATAATCAGGGAAAGGAAGGAAGAACTCATTGTTGGTAAATCCTGCGCGATGGAATATTCCTTCGAGCTCCAACCTCCCCCAGGTAGTCGCTTCCCCAGGTAAATAGTTTGCATTTATATTATGCATGAATACACCTGCATGATCTTCCGAGAAACCTGAAAAATATTTAAGGCCGAGCTGGTTTTCGATGGCAGTCAACAGGAAGCCATCATTTTTCAGCAGCTTTTGCAAATGTTTCAGGAACACAACCGGTGCATCGGGTGCGTCGGAATACTTTGTGGAATATTCTAGCACGCCGATCTGGACGATCGCATCGAAATTTATCCCGGGAGAAAAAGACTCCAGGTCGTCACAAATTATTTTCACATTGGAGAGGTCCCTGCATCGCTCTGCAGCGATCCTTGCCCTTGAGAAACTTGGTTCGATTGCAGTAACTTCTGCACCACATTCGCCAAGGAAACGGGTGATCGGACCGGCACCACATCCAACCTCCAGGATTTTAAGTCCCCTGAAAATTTCCTGAAATGGCCGCAGCAGGTTTGACCTTTTTTTCGAAAGAAAACAGAGGCTTACCCAATCGAAGATCTGCACCTCCAGTTCATCAGATAAAACTGAAACGTCCTTACTGTTGCGGATTATTGAATAAATTCTGTCTTCTGTTTCGCTGCCATCGGAATAAACCACCTTGTAGTCATAATTCACCCGCAGCCATACATTGTATTCGTTATTATTATTATAGTTTTTATACATAAGACAATTGCAATTATTATTTCTTTGAGATCGTTAGTTCTATAAAAGGAAAAGACAAACGCCGCTGGTCACCTGACGTGGGAATGGTGTCGGCATATATGCCGAGGCTGGAAATCACAGAAGTCCCTTCGATGGGCACAGAATAAGTAAAGATGTCACCCTCCCTTTTTACCATACTCGTTTCATGGTTTTTCATTAATTGATCCCGTAGAATAATCTGCGGTGTTATGTTCGCACAAGCCGGCGGCATATATGTTGAAAGCCGTACCAATATAGGTCCTGTCACTTTCACCGGATTCTTTAGTAAAATAGATGAGCTGCCGCTGGTCCATCGAAATTTATTGTCCGTTTCGTAATCGTAAAAACCAGAAGTCGTAAGACCACCAGAAGAAAATTCGCCGGCTTTAAAGGTAATGAACCCAGGTCCGTCAAGATTGATTTCTTCAGGTGGCCTTATATTGCGATACACAGAAAGCTGGTATTTTGCCAGGACCTTTATAGCACGCAGACTCGTTGCCGAATCATTTTGCAATACACTCAGGTTTGTCCCCGTGAGCAACGAGTTCCGAATCTGTTCAAATGCGGCAGTACGATAGGGAGATATCTTAATCTGTTTCAGATCCAACATGATGTAGCTGGTGACAATACACAATAACAATGTTCCGCCGGCAAATTGGGCAATACGCTGCCGGTTATCCCATATAAAGAAAAATAAAATTGTAGTGACCCCGATTGCCCCAAACATATTATAAGCAGTGTATCGTGACGACGCGCCATATCCTATAGAATCATAAATATAACGGCTCATCGTAATTAACAAACAACAAAGAAGGTTATAAAAAATCATCGCCATTGGAATGACCAGCGTTTTATTCCGACGCCGGATCACATACCAGATAGACAACCCGAACACGATCAGCATACCAACTCCGAATAATGCGCGTAAGTCCAGCATATTTTGTGCTTCGCCCAAAAAAACACCTGATATGGCTATAAAATAAAACTTCAACACCCAAATTGGATCATCAAGGAATTTATGGACAAAGCCGTTCAAACTTATATTGGAACCCTTTTGAATGAAGATCGGGTTTGAATAGAGGATACCCGACAAAATCGCTGTGGCAATTAATAACAGGAAACAGGTCAGCATAACCAGCCTCCAACGTCGCGAGTCAACCGGCATAATCCGGAAATATCGGATCAGGAGTAACATGGTAAATAGTGAAAACAGGAACGAATAGTAGTAGGCAGGGGCTTCAAAAATCACCGCAAGATTCGCCAGTACGAAAAGTGCCAGCCGCAGTTTTAACCGGGGAAAGGAACCGGGAGTAATAAAACTGACAACAAAAAAATAACTAAAGACACAAAGGCAACAGTCCAGGAAAACAGCAAAAGAAAAAAAACCTGTAAATACAGCTTCCCATTTATTCAATCCGAAAATAATAAGGGATATCAGGAGGGAAAAAAATATCCTTCCTTTTTGAGTCGGGATGAAGACGAGCATTTCCTTAAGAAACTTATATCCCATTACCACAAGGAATATAGTCCCTACCATAGCTTCCACAACTGTATTAAGGTGAAATAACTTAACATTGAGATACAGAAATATCAGGGAGGTTGAAGCTGGAAATAATGGCTGATAGAAAAAGTCCGATAATGTAAGTCTTCCCTCAAGCATATTAAGGACCCTGGTGTCCATAATCTTCAGGACGTCCATGTGCACGACATTCCGGAAGGTAGAAATTACCCAGTAGAAAAATAACGCCCCCACGAAAAAATAAATCATTACGGGGGATAGCTTCCATGAATTTGGTCTGACAGCCAGTCTTGCGTTTAGTATTGTTGACATAATTGGATATTAATAATGTTTTGACTCCCGTGTTCTCCATTTGAGGTTGACTTGGAACTGTCCAGGCAGGCCATTACCAGCAAAATCAGGGAGTGGTCAAGTTTGGATGCTATTTTCTGGCAATAAAAAAAGTTTGTTCTCCGCCCAGATATCCATAAACATCCGACCACATCATCAACATGTAAACATCTTTGAAACCTGCCTGTCTGAACTGGTCGAGTAACTCCCAGCCAAAAATTGTAAAACAAAGTATGCCCTTCCCATTAACAGGATCTCCATGATATTCCGGTTCTGTGAGATGAGTGATTGTGCCATCGGGCTCTAACCTTGCCTTAATTTTGTTCTCAGGGGCATTAACATCAAAGGGGAACGTGCCCATAAAAAACCCATCCGGTTTCAATGTACGGTAGATTTCCGTTATCGCCAGTTCGTAGAAAGGTATGTGTTCGAAACATTCGAATGATAAATAATGGTCGAGCGAACTATCCGCGAATGAAAGGTTGCGCATATCCTCATGCCGCACCTCATTAATAACAGTACCTGACGGAATATCAGGACTGAGATATTCAGAGCCAACGAGTCCGGGATACCTTTTTTCCAGGAAAGAAAACAGGGGCGTAACCTGTTCGGTAATATATATCCTGCTGTCAGGATAAGCGCCAATTTCCATATCCATTACATGAACGCTAGCCCGGAGCCGATTATTAAGTCCTGTCACCGGACATATCAGTCGTTCCCGCCAATTTATTTTATTGCCATCTGCATATAGGTAGTCAACTTTAAGATCAACCTGCTGGTTGGCTGGATAGGATATAGCCTTAACTGTGAATTCCTGTTGTGCCGGCTTGATGAACGAATTCTGAAAAGCAACCATTGACTGGTAATTGGAACCGTTCCGTTCAGCATGTCGTTTGTAATCACCGAAGGACTTAATGCGGTAGACTTTCAATTTTTTTATTTTTTTGTGTAATCCTCAACTCTTTGAATGGAAATGATAAAATACGTTTATCTCCAGTGGTCTTTATTTTCCCAGCTTTGATTGAAACAAAATCTGTATTTGTATTTGCCCCAAAAAAAGCTAAATAATTAAATGTGTCGACAGACCTGGATTTCAGTATTGCCTGATGCACACCTCCCTTCATATCAACGATAGTGATCACGGGAATTATATCTTTGCAAGCGTCAGCAGGATATATCTGCAGATCAAATCTGACAGTATCATCCATCATATATCCGCCGATAAACTGTATGCTGGAGTTTCCGTCAGACCATCTGATTTCCCCCTCATTCTGATGAAACCCCTTTACGACGAACCGATCCATTTTTCGCACGGGGATACGAAGATCCTGTGGGTCATAGGCCCTACGTATGGCAAAACCCGAACTATCCTTTATGCCAGTTTTGGCTGGGGTAACATCGGTAACCTTATCTGACAGATAGAGTAGCTGATCCTTCTGTGGATCAAAATCTGCCGCGTTACCGATCGGCAGTGGAGAATCATCCCGCGAAATACTGTCCTCAAACTGTATATGTTTGGAGGAGTTTTGATAAAACTCAAAAAGATAACCATCACAAATCGACCATTTGATTCCTGCCTCAGCAGCAGCATTCCTTTCCTTAACCAGGATAAAAATCACTTCAGTTGAAGGTCTGATGATTCCCTTGTCAATCGCATCTTTAAAATCCGACGCAAGCTCCTCCGCCTGGCTTGTAAAAATCCAATGTGCCCCTCTGTGGAGATATGAGTAATCCAATAAAAATGAAAGTACAATATATGAACACAACACCATTTTTTGAATCCGGGCAGACAACCCAAGATTACACACCATAAATACAACAAGTAATATTGCCAGAATATATGGAGCCACAAGCCAGCGCTGCTCCATCCGCACCGTGATCGCCGCCGGTAGTATACACGATCCAAACAGGACGATCAGGAGACCAAAGAGATAGAAACTGCTAATCTGTTGTTTGTCTCGCATTGCCACCGCAATTCCGACCCGCCTCAAATAAAGGATGAGTAGTACCAGGATGCCAAGGACAAATATGATCCCGATTATCATATACGGTGTGGGTAACTCACCAAAGCTAATACCGACCAGGTATCTTTCTCCTGTGTTTATCTGGAAAACAGAAAGAAAACCTTCCATCAAAAACTTAAAAACAGCCCCAAAAGATAACCCGACCTGTGTACCACTGGTTCCCAGGAAAAATGGCAAATTGTAAACATAGACTTTCAGATAGGTGTATAGCAAAGCTGAACCCGCAGCAGCGGTAACAATCCACACTTTATTCTTCACTAAAAGACCTCGCAAACCAGGATAAATCAACACAGATAATCCGATAAGAAGTGGTAACAAAAAGTATCGTTCATGTGTGTATAAAGCCAGATTCGCATACAAAAGAGCGAAAGCAATGTTCCTGACACGGTATCCCGTTCCGGACGAAGAATTTATTACCGCCCGGATCATGTGAAACATCATCAGCAGAAAGAAAGTGACGGCAAGTCCTTCAAGTGCGCCACCATTCATCAACTGAGTAATCGAATAATACTCAAACCTTGATGTTGCAAACAAAAGGCTAACTACCCAGGAAAAGAAAAACGAACGGAGAAACAAATTTATGATGGCTGCAAGCAGTAACGTATTCGACGCCAAAACCAGGACGTTGAACATGTAATAGAAGGATAAATTCTTCTGGAACCATTCAATGATCAGATGAATACTCAGGCCGTGAATGGGACGGAATTTTTGGAATGCTGTCGGTAGATTAATTTGCTCCCCCATGGTTCGAAAGCCCTGGTACGCTCTAAAGATATACAAATCATCCCCACTTATCGCTCCGGGTTTCCATTGAAGGAAATAAAAATAAATGATCAATGGAGTTAATAATAAGATCAATACCGAAATTTTTCTCTCAGTACCTGACCTGATCGGAAGGATATTCATTATCTTATATTTAATATCACCTTTTCAGGATGATTGTGTAACCAAGCGGATCATCCGACGAGCCCAGTCCCAACCAGAGTGAAAGATGAGCCATTATAATGAATAATATAAGTACCGGCGAAAATAATATATACAAGGGGAGTAAAAAATACTTCCATTTATTTGCCGGGAAAAAACCGCGGAAGAAAAGGACAATTAGTTTGGAACCTATCACCGTAAGGTCTGACCCGCGTGATCGGATAACAACATCAGAGAAGTTTTCAAACATGGCCTTTAACGTACTCGGGGTATATCTAAAGTAGTCGTACGGGATATAGTGATAGCGGGCAGACCATGGAATCGTCACAATTATGTCTGCCCCAGGTTTAGATGTCCGGTAAATTTCGTTCACCAGGTACTGGTAGTCGTGCACGTGTTCGAGCACTTCGGTACAGACCACTGCACTAAATGTTTCGTTTTCGAATGGAATGTTCTTGCCATCAAAGAAAGTGACATCCGGGTTGCGATATCCAAAATCGGTTGCGCCTGCAATATCGATTCCAAAATACTCGGTTTTCGTGGCGTCCAGGTACATCCGGTAAGGAGACTCCCCGCAACCCACGTCCAATACTTTTCCGCGGTATAAAGCCATTAACGGTTTAATGTCCCTGACAATCGTCAGAATCTGGAGATCGAACATCATTCTTCCATAATATTTCAGTTTACCGGCGAAACCAACAGGGGGCGTATTTGAAATTGGTTGAAACCCTTCTTTCTTCATTTGATTTGATTGTTTTATATTCAAAGGGCAGCCAAAATCGCCCGTTTTGATATACCATTTAACATTGCCTGGTCAGTTATCCTGTACAGACTGCAAAATCCTTCGCCTTATAAACTTCGGCCGTTTCTTTACTTCCTCTAGGATTTTCGCCTGATATTCTCCCAGGATAGAAACTGCCAGCATGTTGACGCCTCCAAAAAAAAGAATCAGGACGATGATAGTTGTAAGTCCGTGTGGAACCGGCGTTCCGGCAAGGTATAAAATAATCTGAGTAACTGCTGCAAGCATCGAAATTGCAGTGAGAATCCAACCCAGGTAAGTCAACAATTCAAGTGGAACATAGCTGAATGAGAAAATCGCCTTTCTCGCCCAACCAATATTCTTCCGCCAGTTGTTGGTAGTAACGCCAAACATCCGCTCCGGTCGTACATATGGAACCCCGGTCTGTTTGAATCCTACCCATGCCCGTAAGCCACGCAGGAACTGGTCTGTTTCGGGAAGTTTGACCAGTTCATTTACCACTTTACGGTCCATCATCGAGAAGTCACCAGCATCAAGTGGAATAGGAATGTAGGAGAGGTTCCGGAAAATCCGGTAAAAGACCTTGTATAGTCTTACCAGGAAACGATTGCCCTCGCGCTTAATGCGCTGTCCGTACACCACATCAAAGTCCTCGTTCCATTTTTGATAAAACTCTTCGATAAGTTCCGGTGGATCCTGCAGATCGCCATCCATCAGCACCACCACGTCACCGGTGGAGATCTCCATCCCGCTCATAAAGGCACTCTGTGATCCAAAATTGCGGGAATGCTCGATTCCTATTACATGTTTGTCCTGTTGTACGAGTGCCTGGAGAATCTCAGAGGTATTATCCGGACTGTTATCATTCACAAAAATAATCTCATAGTCTACATTTATTTTATGACACACTTTCACAATCCGTTCATACATGATCGGAATGGCCTGCGCATCTTTATAACAGGCAATGACCGCTGTCACTTTATGCCGAACAAGATCCTGGAACAACTTCTTCTCATATAAAGGCTTTGAATATTGTTTCTGCCATTCATATGTTTTAAGTAATCCGGTCTTCAGGTCCGTGGTACTTTCCCATCCAAGTACTTTTTTTGCATAGGAAGCATTCCCGTACCATTCCTTTAGATCCCACTTGCGGTTTGCAAATTCGCCCCAGACAGGCTCCCGGGGAATTCCGAAAATTTCTTTTGCTACCGCTGCTAAATCACTAATTGTTGTTTTCCTGTTGGATGCTATATTGACCGACTTTCCGCCAATGATCTCGTAATTGGCATTGGCCGCCAGCAGGGTGGCATAGATAGCATCGTCCACGTAAACAAAGTCGCGGGAGATCGCCGGCTGCACCAATGGAGGATAGGTACCCTTCATTCCTTTTTCTATGATCTGCGGGATTAGTCGGTCAGGTTCTTCATATTCACCGTAAATGGAATAGTATCGAAGATTCACCACCGGAATCTGGAGAACAGTGCCATAATATTTTATCATGTGTGCAGCCGAAGCTTTCGTAACCGCATAATGACTATTGGGCTGGAGTTCATCCGTTTCCAGCGGCTCTTTCGCATTGAGCCCGTATTCCGACGAACTGCCGGCATGAACGAAAGCCCGGAGATTGTAGGCCGACGACACTTCCAGCAGATTGAGCAGCCCAATTATATTGGTCTGGTAAGTGAGCTTGATATCATTCTGTTTCGAATAAGCACCATATGCAGCGAGATGGAAAATAGTTCTGAACCGGTATTTTCCAAACATCCGCTCCAGATCGCCTTTCTGTGTGATATCTGCATAAAGGATCCTGTCTTCACGAAGATCATCGATCCGCCATGGAATAAATGGTTGTTTGGACGTGACCGCATAAACATCGTCACGCTGTCCCAATATAAAACGGAAAAGATTACTGCCAATGAAACCTCCTGCCCCAAAGACCACGATCGGGCCCTGAAGCTTCTGGATTTCATTCCTTATCTGATTTGACAAAATAGTACTCATCTTAAAAATTCGGTCATTTTTTGCTGCAGGTTTATACCGGCAAGTGAATTCTCTTCCTGGTGCCAGGTCTGTGAGCCATACCTGCCACTCGGATAACCAGAAGCAAATAAGGTGTTGTAGGCAATCGGTTTACCAAGCTTCTTTAAAAGCAGGCTGGCCAGTGTTTCATGCATACCGCACTGGCCCTGGTGTTCCTCTATTGTGATTACCCTGGCAGTATCATTTATACTTTGCATCAACGATTCCGGAATGTCCGTCACCGGAAATTTGCTAAGCAGCCAGATCTCGATTTGCCCGAGCATTTCTGCCGGGAGTTTGAAAAGATTATCGACCACTGTGCCTGTACCGATCAAAACTGCTTTCGAGTGTGAAGCGGTGTGAACCTTCCTCCATTGTCCGAAATTTTCCAACGGCTGTGTCGACGCCAGATTTAGGCGCAGGTAATTTGGCATCGGGTCACTGATCATCTCTTTCAGTGAAACCGACACATCATTTCCCGTAAACGGGACAAAGACCTTCATATCGGGCAGGATTCTCATTGACCCGATATCTTCTATATTATGGTGTGAACTACCCATGATCCCATAACCATAACCTCCCCCATTGGCCACAATCTTGACGGGTAGTTTATGCAGGCAGATATCATTCCTGATCTGTTCATAAGGTCGCAGGGTTACGAAGGGCGAAATGCTATAAATAATCGGGATAAATCCTTCATATGCGAGGGCTGCAGCCATGCTGGCCATATTCTGTTCCGCCACACCTGCATTGATAAACCGGTCACCCATTACGGCCTTTACCCCTTCCAACGCCATAAACCCAAGATCACCTGTCAGAAAAAGTAGTTTTTCGTTTTGTCTAGCGATCTCTATTACTGCCTCAGCAAATTCTTTTCTCATGCAGGAATAATTAGTTTATTGAAATCCGCCTCAGTTAATGGCAGGTAATGGCAATCGACCGTATTTTCCAGCGCAAGATTTTTCCCCTTCACCGTATTACAGATTACAGCCAATGGTTTCTGATTACTTTTTTTTGCAATTGCCTTGCGCATGGAATCGAAACTATGCCCGTCAGCAGTTACAACCTCAAAGCCAAATCCCGAAAGCTTCTGGTCAAGCGGTTCCAGTTTCATTGTGTCTTCGGTCCTTCCGAAACCCTGAATAAAATTCCTGTCAATCAGCCATGTAACATTCTGCAGGTCATGGTGCGCGATAAATAAAGCTGCTTCCCAGATACTTCCCTCGTTTAACTCACCATCTGAAGTGAGGCAGAATATAGCTTTCCCGGAACGCCGGAGTTTTGCAGCCAGTCCAAGGCCGGCTGCAATAGACAGGCCATGGCCAAGACTTCCCGTAGCAAACGGGATCGCTGGAATCTTGTTTACTGGCGGATGTGCCGGAAGGCAGGTACCCGGTTGGTAAAAACTTGAAATATCGGCCTCCGTGAGCTGTCCATCTTCTGCCAGCACACTATATAACAACGCAGCGGCATGGCCTTTGGACAAAATGATCTCATCGTTGAACTTCATCAGTTCAAACTTTATGAAAACAAGCATTTCAAGACAGGATAATGAACAGCCGACGTGTCCGGCATTCACAGCCTTATACATTCTCACCAGCCTGTCCCTAACGTGATCCCTTTTAGTTTCCAGCATTGGGTTTTTTTTGTTCATTAACCGATAAGTTCCAGAATGCCCTCCATTTCCTGTTTCACAACATCAACATAAAAATGACGATTAAGGTAATCGCATTCTTTTTTGCTGACCCCCTGTAAAGCCTCATTTCCCGATTTATATAACGTTACCAGCTGCCTTCCAAATTCCTCTGCCGTATCGGCTGCTTCAAAGAGTCCTTCCGCATTGGGCAATCCCTCAAGACCCGTGCCTGTACTTACAAAGGGAATTCCGTTATACAGTGCCTCCACCGTTTTACCCTTAACGCCAGCTCCGTAACGCAGTGGCACCACGGCAACCCTGGCCATTCCATAGAGGCGCGCCAGCTCCTCCTCAGTTACAAATCCCTTTATTATAATATCCGGTCCGGCAAGATCCAGCAAGTCCTGCGGCGGATTTGAGCCAGCAACAATAAACTTCACACCAGGTAACTGGTTGCGGACATCCGGCCATATATCTGAAACGAACCATTTGACGGCATCTGCATTTGGTCCATGACCAAAACCTCCAACAAAAAGAATATCCTTCCGCTCCGAAAAATCAGTACCCGGTGTTGCGCGGTGATCAAATATATAAGGCTTGATGGCATAGACCGGATTTACCACGTTCAAGCCATCTACCACCTCCTTCTCATCTGTACTGGGTGTAAATATTGCAGCTGAATTCCTGAACAGGTACAGCTCGGTTTCTTTCCATTTTTCTGACGATTTCAATTGAGCAGGCTTCTTTTCCAATTCATACTGACGCATCTCCCGCATAAAGTGAAGGTCATGCCCGTAGTACAACACTTTTATTCCTGTATTCTTCCGGATGAAGTCGATATACTTGATGGAAATATGTGGCCGGTGCAGCCAGATATAATCGAGGTTTTCTTTATTATCAATAATCCATTTACGCCAGTTGCGTGATACATGTTCGCCATAAAGCACTTCAATTCCAAGCTGTTGCAGGATGGTAGTATATGGTTCAAGGCGGCAAAAATTGTCGCCCAGAAATTTTACATTGAATCCAAGACCGGCAAAAAGTTTAAGGTATTGGAAAACCGTTTTTGAACCGGCGTCCTTATCAAACTGCGGAACGTAATGATCGATGATCAGCATTGTTTTTCTTCCAGCACTCCGGTCACGCGCATGGAAAACATCCCTCCCATTGGGAAATTGGTCCCTTTCCAAGACCTCCTTCCATTTATCACGAAACTTTGCATTGTTGACATCCTGCAACTGCCTGCTTCTTTCAGATCCGTGCGAAGACCCTTCGAAATGGATTACTTCAGAAAGAGGCTGGTATACGACCCTGTATCCGTGTTTCCTCACTTCAAATGCCAGATCCGAATCCTCACTGTAGGCAGGAGCATACCTTACATCAAAACCACCGACAGTTTCCCAGATTGATGTCCGGACCAGAATGCTGGCCCCTGATATGTAATCTGCGTCCTTTAGATAATTGTATTCCGGCGCGTCAGGGTCCTGGCGATTGCCATAGTTCCAACCGGAAGCATCCTTCCAGATAATACCTCCCGCCTCCTGCAATGTACCGTCAGGGTAGATTAATTTCGACCCCGCCAATCCAATTTTTTCGTCGGCCTTCATCAGGTTGACCAGGGAACTTAGCCAATTAGGCCAGACTTGTGTATCGTTGTTGAGGAAGTGTATATATTCACCTTTAACCTGCGATGCTGCATTATTACAATTCCTGAGGAATCCAAGATTGGTCTCATTCCGGATAACCTTCAGATTGGAAATCATTTCCGCGGCATTAAGTGTACCATCAGTCGAACCATCGTCTGCAAGCACCACCTGGTAAGAAACACCAAGAGTATTGTCCCTTATGGATCTAAGGCAGCGGTAAGTGAGCTGCCACCCGTTAAACACAGGAATGATGATCGTTACTTCCGGTTCCTCAAAATAGGGCAAGGAAAAAGGTTCAAATTCTTCAGACGGGGCCGTCCCTTCAATTACGGTCGTTGAATTAAAAACAGGATGGGCAGGGTGCGTTTGCTTTCCACGCACTTTATTAATGACTTTCCTGAGAATTTTGTAGTGGCCTGAATTCTCATTCAGGAACTTTCCTTTAAGAGTATAATAGACTTTAAGAAGTTTCCAACCTTCCGAAGAATAAATTTCTGACAACCTACCCTCGGCCTTTTCGGTCCTGATATAATATGCCTGGACTTGTTGATTCAACTCACCGATGTTTAACATCAATTGTTTCTTTTCCATCCGCTCAGCCTCCAGCACTTCTTTTAACTGTACGGCCTGAATCTTTTGCTGTTCAAATTTGAGTTGCAGGCCGCGCATACTTTCAATCTGTAGCTTCTGTTGTTCCAGCTCCTGTTTCAAGCCTGAAATAGTTTCAAGTTCCGCATTGAAATCCCCGAGCTTTTTATTTTGTTCAGCCACAATTTTATCCAGCTCCTGACCCCATTTGCCCAGTTTGGAAATCTCTTCCTCTTTTTCCACGATCCTGTCTGTCATTTCCATGAAATCCTTATTGACCTGGAATACGACAGAAGATAATTTGGACGCAAATGCTTCTGCATCTGTGCAAACTGCTATTATATATTTACGTGCGAAAGGCCGGTATTCCTCCCTCTGCCAGTCACAGACAGCTACCTCATCTATCAGTTGCGGATCTGTGGGGGTTATCGCACTTATCACCTCATATCCCTGCAGGTACAAACTGACTGTACCAAAGTATTGCAAAAGAAATTCCTCATACTCCGGCCTGGAAAATTCTTTCAGGTGGAACTCGTTCTTGTAGTTGTAACGATCAGAATACTGGATCCGGTCGGGGGTCGACATGATCAGTGCCCCGTCAGGTCTTAATACCCGCTTGATCTCTTTCAGGAAAAGCTCCTGGTCTGATTCATTCAAATGTTCAATTGTTTCAAAAGAAACAACCATGTCAACTGACGCATTCCCCAGCGGAATTGCAGTCGCATTACCCGCAATGAATTTCAGGTTGGAAGCACTTCCATATGTTTTAATCGCATAATCTACCGATTCAGGATCGATGTCAACGCCAATAACTTCCCTTGCTACGCCTGCCATAATTGATGACCCATAACCTTCGCCGCAGGCAATATCCAAAACAGTTTTACCTGCTGAAATTCCTTTGACTGCATGATATCTATGGAAGTGCTCAAATGCAATTTCATCATCCAATAAAGAGGGAATGGGAACAAATCTTTCACCGGTAAATTTCATAGCAGAGTTAGTTTTTCAGTCAGGCTAGTTAAAGATACGATTATCAGGGTTTTGATTCGATCAGGCGCGCTCCAGCGTCCTTAAATATTCGACCAACCCCTCCTTCCAACCCGGCATCACATTAATACCAAGTCCTTTTATCTTACTGTTATCAAGCACTGAATAAAATGGTCTTTTGACCAGCAACGGAAAATCCTTTACACTCGCCTCATATAGTGGAGTGGTCAATTGCATTTCCTCCCAGATCACTTTTGCAAATTCGTACCACGAAACCTGTCCGCCAGCGCTCAGGTGGTAAAGTCCAAATGCATCCGTTTTTATAAGTTCGGCAATGGCCTTTGCAATATCTAATGTGGGAGTGGGAGTGAGAATTTCGTCACTGACCACACGCACTTCCGTTTTCTCCGAAGCAAGGCGAAGCATCATGGAAACAAAATTATTGCCCTTTGCACGCGAGTGCACCTTTCCATAAATCCCCGATACCCGAACCACATAGGAAAGATCACTATAGTTAAGCGCAAACTGTTCGCCACATAATTTGGTTGCTGCATATACATTCAGTGGGTTTGGACAGTCTGTTTCAGTATATGGCTGTCGCTTTTCACCATCAAAAACATAGTCCGTGCTGAAATGAACAAGCCGTATGCCGAGGCCGGCCGTAACTTTTGCCAGGTTCAGTACAGCAGAACCATTCATCAGGAATGCTTTTTCTGCAAACTTCTCCGCCTCGGGCACCACATGATAAGCAGCAGTATTCAGAACTATATCAGGCCGGAGTACTTCAAGAACGGACTTCACACTGTCAATGTCCGTTATTTCAATATCCGCATGTGTCAGGGCAATCACCTCCTGTGTCTCCGACAGGACGTTCACCAGGTCGGTCCCCAACTGCCCATTTGATCCTATTACTGCAATTCTCATTGTCTGTCTTTTCTACGGTGTTCCCCGATTGAATATTTTCAGAAAAACCGGAAGTACGCAAAAGTAAATGTTTTTGGGTCTCCCTTTCCCCAAAAAAAAATGCCGGAGGTTTGTCCGGCATCAACTATTCATCCAAAGTTTTTTAAAATTTACCTCCTGAACAACTTCTGGCGAAGCGTTCCAAACAGACTTCTTCCTTCGTAAGTCCGTTTATACCATTCAACATCCTGGGCAAGCCTGTCCAGGTCACCCAGCAATTTATTTATTAACTGCCGGTTTCCCTCACCCGTGCGCATACACTCCGCCAAGCGGGTATTGGTATCCAGTACCACCTTGTTCTTTTCCTCTACCAACGCATGCAGCCGCTGGATTTCAGCCTCCTGCCGTTCAATGGTAGTTTGCTTTCCAAGGATTTCAATGTCCAGCTTGCTTTCAATTACTTCAAGCGATTGCTGGAGATCATCGATCCTGTCCTGATCAATGATCTGTTTTGTTTTTATAGAAACTGATTCTTTCATAGTTCGCATATTATCCCAGACTCCACTTCGCGCGCCCTGCTTCCGCATTCAGGATCGCCCCTGCGTATAGCTCCCGGTATGTTTTGAAGTTTTCCTTCATATTAAATTCCTCGCGGCAGATCTCTGCCGAAAAACCACCCATTATATCCAGCATCTCCGGATTGTTCTGGTACTGCAATATCTTAATAATTGCTTCCGATGCATTCCGGAAAAGATCACCATTCAGACCCTGCTTCACCACATCAATATTCCCTGTGCACTCCCGCATCAATACAGGTTTGTTCAATGCCAGTGCTTCCAGTGCCGCAAACGACATGCCCTCATAATCAGAAGTGGAAAGATAAATATCAGAAGCCGCTACATAATCGTGCACCCCCTGGTTATTCAGCCAGCCGGTAACCGTGATATTTTTTGATGTAAAGAAATTTTTTCCACTGCCCTCACCAATCCAGATAAACTCGATACCGGGCACATCCTGGAAATAACTCGCAATGGTATTAAACAATGCCGGGTTCTTCTGTTTTTCAATCCGCCCGCTGGTCACAATCCGGAACTTACCATCCCTTACCGGCCTGCTGCCGCCGGCCGCCGGATTATCTTTCACACTGATCCCGTTATTTATATAGTCCGCATTGATACCAAGCTTTACGTATTGCTGCAATTCTGAAGGCGAACAGCAAACCACATTACCCCCAAGTTTATCACCCAGACGTTCCAGCTGACGGTAAAAATAACGCGTGATTTTATTTTTGGCCGACAGGAACGATGCACCATTAGGTGTATAAAAAACATTATTGATCCCAACCATACGACAAGCCGCACGCCCAAGTAATCCGCTCTTTGAAGAATGCAGGTGCACCGCATCAACGAGGTTCTTTTTTTTCAGCCTGTTCAAAATCTTATATAATTCTGCAAAAGCAAATAGGTCCTTGAGGAGATCAATCGATCGCTGGGCAGAACGCCAGCGGATAAACCGCACATTACGGCGGGGAAAATTCTTCTTTACCATCTCTGCCGGAATCTCTTCCTTACGCTCGCCGTGTACGACGATATGGAGGTCATCGGGCATAGTTTCAGTCAGGGATTTGACAAAAACCGCGATTCCTCCGGCAAATGGTTCAACAATATGCACAATGATCATGAGAACATAGTTTTTGTTATTCAGGAGTGAGGATAACCCACCCCGGTCCGATATATACCATTTTTCCCAATCAGCCCTTGCCCAGGCAAGAACCACTCTCTGAACCCGTTACTCTAACTTTCATAGCCAGCATCATATAGATGCAAGACCGTGAAAATTACATTCACCTGCTACAAAAAATGGTGGAAACAGTTAACCTTAGCCTCAACGAAAAAAGTATATATGACAGCAACTACGTTGACAAGATAATCAGTTGAAACGTTGCGCCCAACGTTTCAGGTCTTCTTATGTTTGAGCCACAAAATTACTTCTTTGGGCAGAATAAACAAGCCCAGAAGCCGGGAATAACCTTTTAGTTTCAAAACCGGATCCGATCCTAACATTTTTATAACTTTCCAACGCGCGGCTAATTGTTTACTCTTATTGGAAAAGGATAAACCCCCCTTCCGGATTTCGCAAATCACGAGGAATTCCCCGATCACCGCCGCTTTTCCCAGTTTCAACAGGTTCCAGAAAAGCGCATAGTCTTCAGCCAGTTCAAAATTATCCGGATAAAAACCAACAATCTGTACCTTATCCGACCGCATCATAACGGTTGGATGTATGAAAACATTGCGCGTGTACATCTCCAATCGTATTTTTTCATCATGCGTTGGAGTTATATAAGAATACTGCCGTCCGGAAAAACTTTCCCGGAAGTAACACCAGGTGCCCGTTAGTACCAGTGACGGGTCTTCATTCATCAGCTTAAATTGCCTGGAAAAACGTTGTCTGTCGCATAGATCTCCGCAGTCAAGCCGCGCGATAAAACGGGTATCCAGATTTTCCAGGATCCATTTTAATCCCGCATTTAATGCTTTTGTAATACCTCCATTCTGCTCCATTGTCAACACCCGGATATCCATCTCCGTTACAACATCCTGCCGGAGTTGCTCCAGAGCCACCGCATCCCTGCTGCCATCATCAACAACAACCACAACAAACCTGTTGCTGTCGTAAACAATCGTTTTTAAAGAACGGACCAGTCCTTCATAATTATTATAACACGGTATCAGTACGCAGAAATCTATCGGGGAATTATCAGACATGTGATATCAGTCCTTTTACTTTTACAGGAATCGGGAGATCTCCGTAACGCTCCACCACCTGACAGAGTTCGGGATCATTAATGATTAAACGATCTACTATTTCACGGAAATTATTTTACTAAACGGTCCCTTTATTTTTTGTGGAATGCGGCGATGGCCTTCCTGCTGTGTTCCGTTAGTATCAGTTTACCACTAATGGCTGCACGTTGTTCAAGAAGTGTATCCCAGTCGGAGGTGCCCGACCAACTTGTTTTTTTCAATTCAAACATCGCCTCGGGTGATGAGTGAGCCAATACATTACACAAACGGTCAATAGATTCATCCATCGCTTCTATGCTGCTATGTACCTCGGCAAATAATCCCTTTCGTCTGGCCCATTCTGAATTGCGCCACATACCCGCATCAATTGCAAGCTGTGTGAATGCCGATAAACCAATTTTTCTTTCTATGGCCGGACCAACCACAAACGGCCCGATTCCAACCGATAACTCGCTTAGTTTTATTTCCGATTCTTCAAACGCAATGGCATAATCAACGGCCGCAGCAAGGCCAACCCCGCCACCAACGCACTTTCCATGGATCCGGCCCACTATCAGCCGCGGACAATGACGCATGGCATTGATCACCTGCGCAAACCCTGAAAAAAAACGCGTGCCTTCCTCCCTGTTACTGATGGCCGATAATTCATGAAAAGAAGCGCCTCCGCAGAATGCCCTGTCACCACCCGATCGCAACAGGATTACCCTTGTATCGGGATCAATACCCGCAGCATGGATCGCTACCGCAAGCTCATTTAATAATTTTAAAGGCAGCGAGTTGCTCTGGGGATGAAAGAATTCAATATGGGTTACCCCCTTATGCGTCTCTGTCTTTACATACCCGTGATTATTCTCCATGTAGCGTGGTTTATTTTTCTTTTCTTTTTACCATAGTAAGAATGGTTGCAACACCTACCACCGGTTCGTCGGTAGTATCAAGAATCTCCACATACCATTTTACAATTCCTTTATTAAGATCTTCCGGTTCTTTTTTATCGTTGCTCAGTTTTTCCTTACACGTAAACCTTACATAAATCTCCGTACCCGGATATACAGGTTTGGTAAACCGCAGTTCATCTATTCCATAATTCAGCAACACCGGATTTTTTTCATAACTATCTACAAATAATCCTGCCGCCAGACTCATCAACAGGTACCCATGTGCCACCTGGCGTTCGAACATCGTGCCATTGAAATCAGTGTCGTGCAGATGCGCATAAAAATGATCACCGCTAAGTTCCGCAAATTTATCAATGTCGGAACTGCTGATCATTCTTTTCTCCGTAACAAGCTGGTCGCCGATTACCAGTTCATCAAAATCTTTCCGGAACGGATGTATACCCGGATCCTTACCTCTTGCATGTGGTTGGTAGACACGGGTGATCTCGGTGATCATGGTAGGCGAACCCTGCAGGGCCGTACGTTGCAGGTAATGTTTTACTCCACGCACCCCGCCCATTTCTTCGCCCCCACCGGCCCTTCCCGGACCGCCATGTACAAGTAATGGAAGTGGGGAACCATGTCCTGTTGATTCTTTTGCGCAATCTTCATTTAAAACCAGGATGCGACCATGATGCGTAGCTGCACCGGTTACATAGGCACGGGCAAGACGGGAGTCAGCCGTAACAATGGTTGAACAAAGGGACCCCTTTCCCTTTTTACTCAGAACGATAGCATCATCCATATTTTTATAGGGCATGATGGTACTGACAGGACCGAATGCTTCCACTTCATGTGAAGCATTTTTATAAAACGGATCATCATTTAATAATAATAAAGGGGAGATAAAGGCCCCGGCTTCGGCATCAGCATCGATTACTTCCACACTATCCAGACTGCCATATAACAGGTTTGAAACGGCCAGCAGTTTACCTACCTGCTCCTTCACTTCCTTTCGTTGTTGCAAACCAGCCAGGCTCCCCATCCTTACCTTTTCATTCAACGGGTTGCCGATACTTGTCTGCGCCAGCGAAACAGAAATGGCTTTCCATACATCTTCCATCCGGTTCTCCGGTACAAAAATGCGCCGGATGGCCGTACATTTCTGGCCTGCCTTACTGGTCATTTCCTTACGGACTTCTTTAATGAAAATATCCCATTCCGACTTTCCGGGAAATACATCCTCACCCAGCACAATACAGTTCAGCGAATCAGCTTCCATGGTAAAGGGAACCGAACGCGAAAGGATGGCAGGATGCGAACGCAACTTCAGACCCGTAAATGCACTTCCTGTAAAAGTGACCACATCCTGTGAGTCCACATAATCCAGCAGGTCGCCCGCACTCCCGCAAAGAAGCTGTAATGAACCCTCGGGAAAAATTCCGGATGCGATGATCTCGCGAACCACGGCCTCTGTCAGAAACGACGTAACAGTAGCGGGTTTCACGATTGCAGGCATCCCGGCAAGCAGGTTAACCGCAATCTTTTCCAGCATGCCCCATACAGGAAAATTGAATGCATTGATATGGATGGCAACCCCTTCCTTTGGTGTCAGGATATGCGTACCCATAAACGAATGGTGCTTCGACAAATCATGGGATTCCCCATCAATACAAAATGTTTCGTCCGGGTACTTGCGGCGTAAAGATGCATTGGCAAAAAGGTTGCCGATACCACCCTCTATATCGACCCAGCTATCGGCCCTGGTGGCACCGGTCTGGTAACTGATTGCATAAAATTTTTCGAGATGTTCACGCAGGTGCAGGGCAAGTGCCTTTAACCGGTTGCCCCGCTCATGGAAGGTTAATTTACGCAGGGCGGGATTACCTACCTGGCGACCATATTCAATCACCGATCGGAGGTCGAGACCGGAAGTGGTAGCAGACCCAATCGTTTCACCGGTTACGGCATTAAAAAGGGGCTGGCCTTCGCCATCGCCTCTGATCCAGCGACCTGTAATATAATTCTCCAGCTTTTTCATTTAACAAGCATTTGTACGGTAACGAAATTAGGTGAAATGGGGAATGTATCTTCGCTACTCAATTATGTGTATGAGAACAGTAATCCTTTCGGTTTTGTCATTCCTTCTGTTTGCCTGTAATAATGAATCATCTGATGTGGTAAAAAAGGGACAAAAAACGTTGGTCGATTCCCTTGAACTTGATGTGAATAAGGGTCACATAGTGGGCATGTCAAAAATGGGGAAGCTGAACCGCTACCAGCAATATGTAAAGGGTCTGCGCGATTCAATTGATCAACTGGCGGCCACCGGGCAACGGGGACTAATGGATTTCCGCCTGAGGCTGGATAGTTTACAACGTCAGCTGGATACGGCCGATCTGGTCATGAACAAATGGATGGCAGAGTACCGGCCCGATTCACTTAAAAATGATCCGGAAACCAGGGCCGCCTATCTCAACTCGGAAAAAATAAAAATCGATACAATGGTTGGGTTGATCCTCCTTGCCATCAGGAATGGGGATAGCCTCCTGCCGATTGCAAAACCTGCAAAAAATTAAAGATCATCTACCCTTGTTGAAATCAGGAACCCCGCACGGGATATAACTTCTACTTTGTTGATCCAGCAAGCGGGGGTGTGGAATCAATTGATCGTCCCCTTTTCAGGCCGCGTAAGAATCCATTTTTTTATCGATATGGAGCGATAACTGGTCAAAAATATCGTCGACCTCACCCATACCGTTTACCTGCACTACCTTTTTTTGTTTATTGTAATGACCGGCAACAGGAAGCGTTTCATTTTTGTAGACTTCCTGCCGCTTACGCTGGATACTCTCATCGGCATCGTCCGACCGGGCAGAGGTCTTACCCCGGTTTACCAGCCGCTTGATGAGTTCTTCATCGTCCACTTCCAGGAATAACACCAGGTTTATAGCAGATCTTTTAAGTTCAAGTAACTTATCCAGCGCTTCTGCCTGGGCAACCGTACGCGGGAATCCATCAAACAGAAACCCCGGAGCATCCGGATTTGCATCCAGTGCAGAGCTGATCATACCAATAACCACTTCGTCGGGGACCAATTGTCCCTTATCTATAAATTGTTGTGCCTCAACACCGAGTGGTGTTTTCATTGCGCGTTCATTTCTCAGCAGGTCGCCTGTTGAAAGATGGACCAGGCCATACTTATCGACGATATTTGCAGATTGCGTTCCCTTCCCACTTCCCGGAGGTCCAAACAGGATCAAATTAAACATAGCCTTCAAACCTTGATTAAAAACAAATATAAGTTACCATGGCTAAAAAATACCTGAACGGCCGAAGATTTGCGGGAGTTTAGCTAAAATGTTAAGACTTATAATAAGCTTTTAAACCGGAAATCCAGTTAAACAAGCCCGTCGTAAGTTTGTTAAACTATATAATGAATTTACTTAAAATGATATTCGTAGTCATCCTCGCTGCCGGTCTGCAACAATGCAGTTACTCTCAGCCGGGGCCTGCGGCCGATAAAAAACAAACAATGGATAGTACAAAAAATAACCCGTATTACTCAAAAACTGACAGTGCATCGGTAAATGTTCCCGAAACGGAATGGCAGAAAATCCTTCCAAAAGATGTTTACTATGTTGCCCGTCAGAAGGGGACAGAACGCCCCTATACCAGCCAGTTTGAGCACAGTAAGGAAATCGGAACCTACTATTGCGCGGTGTGTGGAAATCCTCTTTTTATAAGTGATACCAAGTTTGAAAGTGGTTGCGGCTGGCCCAGTTTCTATGAGCCAATCAGTAAATCCAGCATTATCTATACACCTGATAATACCCATGGTATGAAGCGCACCGAAGTGCAGTGTGGCAAGTGTAAATCACACCTGGGCCATGTATTTGATGATGGTCCGCCCCCAACTGGCCTGCGGTATTGCATAAATGGCGTGATCCTTGATTTTGAAAAAGCGAAAGATGCTGAGAAGAATTACGACGCAAAACCCTAAGTTAATTCGGACCCTTCCATATATATACCTGAGGCTGTATCAAGTGTGATGCAGCCTTTTTTTATTCCGCTCATTGATATCCTCACCCCACCGATCCTAACGCTTGTAAGTTTTTAAATATTCATCCTTATTTTTGCGGCAAAATCGCCCGCGGGCTAAAAACACCAGCATGAAACTTTCGCATTTGTCCGAAACCCTGATCGGTTCTGAAATTGTAAAACTAGGCGGCGAAATCAGGGAAATGATCCACCGGGGCGAGCACATTTATAATTTCACGGTCGGTGATTTTGACCCGGCCATTTTTCCAATCCCCCGCGAACTGGAAGACCTGATAGTAGAGGCCTACCGCGAACATTTTACCAACTATCCGGCCGCAGAAGGTAACCTGGACCTTCGTCAGGCCGTGGTTAAATTCACGAAGGAGCAGGAAAATCTCGAATATTCTGTTCACGAAACATTGATTGCTGCTGGCGGGCGCCCGCTGATTTATGCCGTCTTCCGTGCCATCTGCGATGCGGGGGATAAAGTGATCTATGCAGTGCCCAGCTGGAACAATAACCACTATACCCATTTTGTATCGGGCACCCATGTGGTGATCGAGGCAACAGCAGAAAATAATTTTATGCCGGTGGCCGCCGATTTCCGTCCGCATATCAGTACGGCCACACTGATCGCACTTTGTTCACCCCAGAACCCAACCGGAACCACATTCAGGAAAAAAGACCTGGAAGAAATATGCGACCTGGTGCTGGAAGAAAATAAACGTCGGGGACCGCAGGAGAAAAAACTGTATGTCATGTACGACCAGATGTACTGGCACCTGACCTATGGCGGCATCGAACATTTTAACCCGGTTTCGCTGCGACCTGAAATGAAAGAGTATACCATTTTCATCGATGCCATCAGTAAGGCTTTTGCGGCAACTGGTGTTCGTGTTGGATGGAGTTTTGGTCCGGCAGGTGTTATCAGTAAAATGAAAGCAATTCTTACGCATGTGGGCGCATGGGCTCCTATGGCTGAACAAAAAGCGGTAGCACGTTTCCTGGGTAATTCAGAAGCGATTTCAAAATACCTGACAGATTTTAAAAAGGAACTCGAAGAACGGCTTACCTCAATTTATAAAGGTCTGCATGACCTGAAAAATGAGGGTTATAAAGTTGATGCCATTGCACCCGAAGCAGCCATCTATCTGACCGTTAAAATTGACCTTACAGGGAAAAAAACTTCTGATGGGGTATTACTGGCCGACCAGGGCGCTGTTACGGAATATATCCTGAATGAAGCAAAGCTGGCACTGGTTCCGTTTTATGCATTTGGTGCAGAGAAAACTTCACCATGGTACAGATTGAGTGTTGGTACCTGTAAAAAATCAGAGATTGGGGAAATGATCAGCAAACTCAGGGAAGCTTTGAAAAAACTTTCGTAAAAAAATTGCTCTCAATTTTTATTGATCAGGAACTGGAAAGGTTTGAGTTCTTTCACACCAATCACATTAACGATCTTCCTGAATTTATTGGTGATGCGGTTCCTGTCGACCAGTTCATGTGCAATACAGAATTTTTCATCTGATTCAGCGCCGCGTAACATATGATGCAGGCATTGTACCTCGTGATCCAGGGCTTGTTGGCTCATGAATTCGTTTCTCAGCAGGACTAGCAAATCGCGATTAGGGGCTTTCATCTTTCAAATTATGTCCATTACATCCTCTGACTGGGACAGCCGCATTTGCTGCCTTTCCCGGTGCCTGAATAATAGTTCCTGTTGCATGACGAAAAAACGACTACAGCGGCAAATAAAAAGAGAACGATCAGGTGTTGTTTTTTAAGCATATCTGGAAATTAAAATTGTCAATCTCTTACCAATTTATAGTCGGCTGCGAGATTGGGCTTCCACCGACTACAATTTAAAACTATTTTAGAAAGAAAATAGTATTCATTGTCGGGAAAAAAGCAAAATTTAACCCCAAATATGGCAATTAACCGGGTATTTACAAGAAAAGTCCGCATTCTGGTAGCTCCACTCGATTGGGGTCTGGGTCACGCTACCCGTTGTATACCCATAATCAGGGAGTTTCTGCAACGCGATGCCGAGGTGCTGATTGCTGCAGAAGGTCCGGTCAGCGTTTTACTGAAACAGGAATTTCCAACATTGGAAATTCTTGAATTAAGGGGTTACCGAATAAAATATGCAAGGACTGCAACGGGTCTTGCCTTCGGAATGTTGAAACAAATACCACGAATACTTCAATCAATCCGTCGCGAAAAAAAATGGCTGGATAATATTATAAAGAGCCATCAGATTGATGTTATAATTTCTGATAACCGATACGGATTATACTCCGGCAAGATTCCTTCTGTATTTATTTCCCATCAGCTTACCATAAAAACAGGATCCGTATTCACGGAAAAAATCCTGAGGAAATTCAATTACAAATTCATAAACCGTTTTACTGAATGCTGGGTACCTGATAAACCAGGACCATTTAATTATGCGGGTGCGCTTTCCCATCCTCCGGTATTACCACGGATCCCGGTATTTTATACTGGCATTTTATCGCGTCTAAACCCGGCTGCAACAACCGTGATTCCAAAACACCTGTTTATTTCACTTTCCGGTCCAGAGCCACAACGATCGATCTTTGAAGAAAAAATTATCAGCCAGGTTAGTCATTATAACCATAGTGCAACCATTGTACGTGGACTTCCCGGTGAAGAACGAATGATTCCCTCCACCAATAGCCTCCGGTTTTTTAACCACCTGCCTGCTGTTTGTATTTCGGAAGAAATGGCGAAGGCCGATCTCGTTATCACGCGAAGCGGTTATTCTACCATCATGGATCTTGTTACCATGAATAAAAAATCGATACTGGTCCCTACACCCGGACAAACCGAACAGGTTTACCTGGCCGGGTACCTTACAGAAAAAAAAATAGCAATGGGGGTTGGCCAGGCAGGATTTAATCTCGTGGATGTGATAGAACGGGCAAAGGATTTCTTTGGAAATAATCCATCCCCGGATGAAAAAACCGGTGATGATTTACCGGAAAAAATTTCGGAGTATGGAAATCTGGCCCGGCCGGCATCAGGGCAGAACACTGTAGTCAATACAATGAACCCTAATACTGGAGGGCTTTCCAGGCCTTCAGCCGATAGTCACCAGCAGGGAAGCTTATCGCTTGTTATAGATAGATTGCTTGAAAAAATCAGCGTATAAAATAACAGACATTAACCAGCCTTGGGATAATCAAAAAACCAGAACTCCTTTTCTGCCTCTTTGAAATCTTTCCAGGTTTCAATTGCAATTTTTACTGCATAAATTCCACAGGTAGGAATCTCGTCGATCTTTGTACGTGTAAGCTGGTTTGCAAATTCGGTAATGCCATTGTTATGGGAGAAGATGGCAACACTATTTATTGAATCAGGTATCCGGCTGATCACTTCATAAAAAGTGGGAGGTCCGCCCAGGTAAAGTTCCTTTTCAAACAAAACAGAATCTTTTGGCTGACCATAGGTCTTTGCAAAATATTCGGCAGTACGTTTTGCGCGTTTGGCGGGACTTGCTATAAATGAATCAATGGCGATCTTCCTGTCAACGAGCCGCTGTGCCATCATTGGTGCATCATGTTTTCCGCGGTCATTAAGAGGGCGGTCAAAATCCTTAATGGAGAAATCGGACCAGGAGCTTTTGGCATGGCGGACAAGGATCACTTGTTTCATATGCATAAAGTATTTAGTGGCTTAGCCATCTCAAGTATTACACCAGCTTTAATACCCACGCACATTCTTTCCTTCCATGTAATTGATAAAGGCCTTATTCACCACTTTATTTCCGCCCGGGGTGGGATAATCACCGGAGAAATACCAGTCGCCCAGGTTACTCGGACAACTTTTATGAAGGTCTTCAATACTCTGGAAGATCACGTCCACAGGGATATCCAGCCCTTCCGGAGTAATAAGCTGAGCGATTTTTGCCGAAATTTCTTCGGCGGTAAATTTCTTATATAACTGCTTAACAAGGTTCTCTGTATGCAATTGGTTATTTCGTTGCAGGTCCTTACATTTCTGGAAAAGTTCTGTAAGGAAATCTTCCTCGCCCCTTTCTTTCAGGAGACTTACAGCCGCATTGAATGCAATGAAATCACCCATGCGGCTCATATCAATACCATAACAATCGGGGTAACGGATCTGGGGAGACGACGATACAACAATAATCCGTTTTGGCTTCAGCCGGGCAAGCATCCGGATAATACTTTCTTTCAGCGTGGTGCCGCGCACAATGGAATCATCAATAACCACCAGTGTATCTTCACCCGGTCTTACTGTACCATACGTGATATCATATACGTGCTGTACCATTTCATTCCGGTTGGCATCTTCGGTAATGAAGGTGCGCATCTTCACATCCTTGATGGCAATCTTTTCCTGGCGGATGCGGCGGTTGATAACCTGGCTGAGTTTTTCTTCGTCAAAGTCCTTGCCCCAACTCATGATCCGTTCGATCTTTGTTTTGGCGAGATAGTCTTCCATTCCCTTCACCATTCCATAAAACGCCACTTCTGCCGTATTGGGAATAAAAGAGAAGATTGTATTCTTCAGATCATAGTCGATCGATTTCAGCACCTGTTCGCTGAGATTATATCCAAGTGCATTACGTTCACGATATATCTTTTCATCACTTCCCCTTGAGAAATAAATGCGTTCGAAACTACAGGCCTTACGTTCCTTTGGTTCCATGACCTGTACGATCTGCATGTCGCCATGTTCGTCTACAATCAGCGCTTGGCCCGGCATCAGTTCCTTCACTTCATTCTCACCCACATTAAAAGTAGTACGGATGGCTGCCCTTTCAGAAGCAGCTACGATCACTTCATCATTCATGTAGTAATAGGAAGGGCGGATGCCGTGCGCATCACGGAAAACAAAACCAATCCCGTTACCAGTCATACCACCCACGTGAAATCCACCATCAAACAGGGGAACTGCTTTACGTAACACACTTGCAAGATCCAGCGTACCTGGAGCTTCTTCATCGGCCTTGATCAGGAAATGATATAACACTTCCATCATGGCAGCAAGATCACTCTGGCGCTGGAATACACCCGGATCAATATTAATCAGGGAGAACAATTCTTCCGTATTCACCAAATTAAAATTTCCCGCGAGGGCAAGGTTGCGGGAAAGGATCGTATCTCTTTTTATGAAGGGATGACAGAATTCTGCGTTGTTTTTACCCTGTGTTCCGTATCGTAAATGCCCCAACAGGAGTTCACCCATAAAATCAAGGTGACCTTTCATCAAACCGGGATGATTACGGATATCAGGATTGAACTTGGCCAGGTCATCGATTTCAGCACCTATATGGCGGAACACATCAGCGATTGGCTGCGGTGCAACACTGCGATAACGGTGGAGAAAAGGATATCCGGGTTCAACATTCAGTTTTACAGCGGCCACACCGGCGCCATCCTGGCCGCGGTTGTGTTGCTTTTCCATCAACAGGTACATTTTATTAAGCCCCCAGGTTACGGTGCCATACTGCTGCTGATAGTAAGAGAAGGGTTTCCTTAATCGAATGAATGCTAAACCGCATTCGTGTTTGATCTCGTCACTCATGTATTTGCGGGAAAGACGCAAAGGTAGTCCATTGGAGGCACACACCAAAGCGTGTTTCGATTGATTTAACTGAATAAAAAATCACCCCCTCAAGGCCACTGTACTGGTCCGCTGCATAATCGTCCGCCTTCAGGAAATGATTTTTGATTATAACACTGTAAGGGAAAGAAAGTTTGAACATTGAGATGGGAGAGGTTTAAAATTGAGATCCGGAACGGGGTTGAACCTGAGCGTCGTGACGGGGCCGAACATCAGAGCACCCGGTTAAAACATTAAGGGAGGGACCGGGTTTAACATTGAATACCTGGACTGGCTTAAATAAATAAAAAAGGCCTCCATCAGGAGGCCTTTTAAAAAATATCTTTTCTGTCTTAAAGACCCGCTGTTCCGGGTGCTTCCTTACTCGCATATTTGGACATAGCGGGACAGGTAGCCGATGTAGACGGGTCCACTGAAATATAATAGGTAGGGATCTTGGTATCCAGCCATTTATCCAGTGCAATTTTTTTCTTTTCTTCCAGTGCTCCCTGCGCAATCTTACTGTAGTCATCGCGCAGATTCATGATATGTGGTTCAGATCTCGATTTCAGGTAAACTATACGTACCCCTTTTTTACCCTGATCGCCGGTGAACACCACGGGTGCGGAGTACTCGCCCACTTTCATTTTGCTGATGGTTGCTACCATTTCCTTATCAAGCTGGTCGATAGTAACATAGGGTGATCCGTCGCGGTTCAGGACAAACGCGCCCTGGAATTTCTGTGCATCATCGTCACTGAATTTCTTTGCTGCTTCGTTGAAACCAATCCTGCCTGCAACGATGGCCTGCCGGACTGTATCCAGCTTGCCTTTCGCCATATTGATCTCTGCATCAGTAATGGGTGCGGTACGCAGGATATGACGGATATCTGCATCATCACCACTTCTTTTAACCATCTGGATAATATGATATCCGAATTTTCCTTTAACCGGCGCAGATATTTCACCATCTTTCAAACGGAACGCGGTGGTAAGGAATACAGGATCCCAGCTTTTTTCATTCCGGTTTACCTGGTAAAACCCGCCACGTTCTTTACTACCCGGATCTTCCGAGTAACGCTGGGCCAGTTGTTCAAATGTATAAAGCTTTTGTTCGATCTGTTTTTTATAAAGATTCATTTCACCTACTATGTAAGTCTCCAGATCGCGCGAGGCTTTCGGATAAATTACAATTGTACCTACTTCCAGTTCCGATTCAAAATAAGGGAGACTATCCTTCGGTACCCTTTCGAAAAATGTTTTCACTTCGGTAGGGGTGATCTTCACGTTGCCCACAATTTTTTCCTGCATTGCTTCTGCAAGTTTGCGTTCGCGGATGGTCTGGCGTGAATCGTCCTTTAACTGATAGATGGTCTTTCCTGCATACTCTTCAAGTGCTTGCTGGCTCCCCACCTGGTTAATAAAATAACGCACCTGCTGGTCAAGCTGCGCTTCTACTTCCTCATCGGAAACAGGAAGTGAATCTTTTTCTGCCTGCAGCATCATCACCTTGCTGATCAGCGACTGCTCCATCAGCATACATTCTGCACCAGCAGGCACAGTGCCGCCATTACGTTTTGCATCGTCAATCTGGTTTTTTATATCTGATTGAAGAATGATCCTGTCGCCTACTACAGCAACAATTTTGTCGGCCACCACCTTTACAGGTGTCTGGGCACTGGCCACCGCACTTATCAGCAGTGACGCGGCCACTAGGAAATTTCTGGTAGTTAACATGATTCAAAAATAGTTTGACCCTTTTACCTGCGCATGATGCCGGTGGGTATTTAACAAAGATTTGGCCGCCTGTTATGGCGGCCAAATATATAATCTGTCGAATGTCTTAAAGAGTCCGTTTTACTTCTTCCTGTTCGTACGCTTCAACCACATCACCGGCCTTCATATCGATGTAGTTCTTGATGGTCAGACCGCATTCCATTCCTGCCTGTACCTCTTTCGCATCATCTTTGAAACGTTTGAGGGAAGCCAGTTCGGCTACGTTTTCACCCAGCGGGTAAACCACGATACCATCCCGGATCAGGCGGATTTTCGAATCACGTTTGATCTTACCATCCCGGACATAACAACCGGCAACGGTAGCCTTGTCGAATTTGAAGACCTCACGCACTTCCACGTTTGCCACGATCCTTTCCTGCATCTTCGGTTCAAGCATACCTTCCATCGCACTGCGGATCTCATCAATCGCAGTGTAGATGATCGAATACAACTTGATTTCCACGCCTTCCGTTTCAGCAAGGCGGTTGGCCTGTACCGAAGGACGAACGTTAAACCCGATGATTACCGCATCGGAAGCGGTTGCCAGCACCACATCACTTTCAGAAATCTGTCCAACGCCTTTTAACAATACGCGAACAGCGATTTCTTCAGTAGATAATTTCTGTAAGGAGTCACTCAGGGCTTCCACAGAACCATCCACGTCACCCTTGATGATCACGTTCAGTTCCTTGAAGTTTCCAAGTGCCAGACGGCGACCGATCTCATCCAGTGTAATATGTTTCTTCGCACGCATCCCTTGCTCACGCAGGATCTGGGCGCGACGGTTGGCGATTTCTTTTGCTTCAGCTTCATCGGTATACACCTTGAATTTTTCACCTGCCTGAGGGGCACCGTTCAATCCAAGGATCACGGCTGGTGCAGATGGACCAGCTTCTTCTTCGCGTTTATTTCTTTCGTTGAACATGGCTTTCACACGACCATAATACTGGCCGCTGACAACCAGGTCGCCAGAACGGAGTGTTCCGTTTTCAACCAACAGGGTAGCTACATAACCACGACCCTTATCAAGCGATGCTTCGATGATGGTACCTGTTCCTTCCCTTGCAGGGTTGGCTTTCAGGTCGAGCAGTTCAGCTTCAAGCAGGATCTTCTCCAGCAACTTGTCAATATTCAATGCTTTCTTCGCTGATAATTCCTGACTCTGGAACTTACCGCCCCATTCTTCAACCAGGATGTTCATGGAAGAAAGTTGTTCGTAAATCTTTTGTGGGTTGGCGCCGTCCTTATCGATCTTGTTGATCGCAAAGATCATCGGAACACCCGCAGCCTGTGCGTGGCTGATTGCTTCACGGGTCTGGGGCATCACTGCATCATCCGCTGCAACAACGATCACGGCGATATCCGTAACCTTGGCACCCCTCGCACGCATGGCGGTAAACGCTTCGTGACCTGGTGTATCAAGGAACGTGATCTGTTTGCCGTTGGGCAGTTCAACCTGGTAGGCACCGATATGCTGGGTGATACCACCCGCTTCACCGGCCACCACGTTTGCACTCCGGATATAGTCAAGCAGTGAGGTTTTGCCATGGTCAACGTGACCCATGATGGTAACAATTGGTGAACGTGGGGTAAGGTCGCCTGCTTCGTCTGCATTCTCCTCTTCCTCCATTTCCATTTGTTTTTCCATGTCGATAAACTCAACATCGAAACCAAATTCACTTGATACCAGTTCGATAACTTCCGCATCGAGGCGTTGGTTGATCGATACCATGATACCAAGGCTCATACACTTGCTGATCACTTCTGCGAAACTTACATCCATCAGGTTGGCGAGTTCGCTTACACTGATAAATTCTGTAACCTGCAGTTTATTGTCTTCACCGGCAGCTGCCATTGAATCGGCCAGCTCCTGCCTTTTTTCACGTCTTGCCTTTCCTTTGAGATTACGTCCGCGTCCACCGCCGCCGGATAATTTGGCCTGCGTTTCCTGGATCTTCCGCTGGATCTCTTTTTCATCGATGGTTTTATCGCCACGACCTGCGCCACCCGCGTTACCGGTAGCCCTTGTAAGAGTGGGACGATTACCTGACCTGCCCTGGTTGGGGCGGGTGATGGTAGGACCTGTTCCCGGAGCGCGGCCACCTGGAGCCTGGCCCGGACGTACATCCTTCTTCTCGATCGGGATGCGTTTACGTTTGCGTTTCTCGTCCATTTTGGGACGGGTATCATTATCAACCGGCAGCTCGATTTTACCGAGGATTTTCGGACCCTCAATCTTTTCGGCCTTGATATTCTCAATTACCGCAGGCTGGTCTTCTTCTTCTTTTACAGGTTCAATAACAGGTTCCACTTTGGCAACCGGAACTTCTATTTCCACAACAGGCTCAGGCACGGGCTCAGGTACTTTTTCAACCTCTTTTTTTACCACGGGGGCCGGGGCCTCTTCTTTTTTCTTTATTGACTTCTTCGGACGGGTAGATGAATCTATAGCCGACAGATCGATTTTATCGATCACTTTCAGATGTGGAATTTCCGGCACTTCCACTTTGGGAGGAGCTTCAACTACCACTTCAACTACGGGTTCAGGTTCGGGAATGCTGACAATAACGGGCTCAGGCTCTTCCACAACCGGGGTTTCTACAACTGGCGGCGGTGGCGGGGGAGCTGGCGTTTCTTCTTTTTTAGGCGCTACAACCTTTTTCTCTTCCTTCCTGAACAGGACCTCCTCGTCTTCTTTTTTCTTCTTGGCTTCCGCCTGTGATCCCTTGGGAAGCTCCACGGTATCACTTTTCATTTTGGCTGCTTTGTCGCTCTGGAATTCAGACTGCAATGAACGATACATTTCCTCCGTCAGTTTTGACGTAGGTTTCAGGTCGTCCTTGCTGAATCCTTTGCTCACCAGGAAGTCCACCAGGGTATCTTTCCCGATGTTGAACTCCTTGGCTGCTGCCATTAATCTTACTGTTGTTGTTGTTTCTGACATTCAGTTTGTTTGTTATGCTAATGCTGCCCGTGAGTGACAAAAGAAATGAGTGTTTAGCTGCTCATTCCTGTCCCCCGGACCATTTCGGGACTATTTATTCATTTGCAAGCTCAGCCTGCAATACTTTGCGTACTTCATCGATCGTCACCTTCTCCAGGTCTGTCCTGCGTTCCAGTTCTTCAGCGGTCAGGTTCAATACGCTACGAGCCGTATCGCAACCAACCCTTTTCAATTCGTCGATGATCCATGTTTCGATCTCATCACTGAATTCCTCCAGATCCACATCAAATTGTGCGGTTTCATCTTCTTCCGCATCACGGAACACATCCAGCTCATAACCGGTGAGTTCAGTTGCCAGTTTGATATTAACCCCACGGCGGCCGATTGCAAGTGACACCTGATCGGGCTTCAGGTAAACACTCGCGTGTTTACTTTCGTTGTTCAGTTCCATATGGGTGATCTTTGCAGGGGTCAGGGAGCGTTGTATAAGCAACTGGGTATTTGCTGTCCAGTTGATGACGTCGATGTTTTCATTCTTCAGTTCGCGGACAATTCCATGGATCCGGCTACCTTTCATACCCACACAGGCACCCACCGGATCGATGCGGTCATCATAGGATTCTACTGCAACTTTCGCTCTTTCTCCCGGATCGCGCACGATTTTTTTAATAACGATCAGTCCGTCGAAAATTTCAGGCACTTCTATCTCCAATAATTTAGCCAGAAACTCAGGTGCGGTGCGGGAAAGAATGATCACCGGGTTGTTGTTCTTCATGTCCACCTTACGAACCACGGCGCGGATATTCTCGCCTTTTTTGAAGTAATCCTGCGGGATCTGCTCGCTCTTCGGGAGGATCAGTTCGTTGCCTTCCTCGTCCAGCAGTAATATTTCCTTTTTCCATACCTGGTAAACTTCGGCGCTGATGATCTCGCCAATCCTGTCACCATATTTTTTTGCCAGTACATTCTTTTTAAGGTCGCTGATCCGGCTTGCCAGGGTTTGTTTGGCGGCCAGGATGGCGCGGCGTCCGAAATCGTAGAGGTCGATCTCCTGGAAGAGTTCTTCACCTACCTCGAAATCGGGCTCAATCTTGGTGGCTTCGGAATAGGCAACCTGTGCCAGCGGATCCTCTACCTGTCCATCCTCCACAATCATACGGTGACGGATGATCTCAAGGTCACCCTGCTCCGCATTTACGATTACGTCGAAGTTTTCATCACTGCCATACTTCTTACGAAGCAGGGTTTTGAAAACGTCTTCCACCACTTTCATCATCGTTGGACGGTCAATATTTTCGGCGTCCTTGAATTCCTGGAACGCTTCTATAAGATTGATACTTGCCATAAAACAATTTTTGTGTCGCGGGCCGGTTGTAATATTCCCTGCCCTGGTAATTATTAATTTTTATAATTTAAAATGCCGTGTACCCGTCGGTTATCCTTACCGTTAAACGGAAGGCAGCGGGTCCATGCTGTTAAAATTTCACCTGAATAATTGTTGATTTTATATTCGAAAAAGGAATGATGTGTTCGATCACTTCCTTCTTTTTTCCTTTGCCTTTTTCCTCTGAAACCGTGATCGCATCTTCGATTGCGGTCAGCAGTTTACCTTCTTTTTTCAGTCCGTCCAGTTCAGTCACTTCTACGAAACGACCGATATTTTTCTGGTACTGGCGAAACAGTTTCAGGGGTTCGTCGAGGCCGGGCGACGAAACTTCAAGGGAGAAATCGCCTTCCGGAAACACGTTACTTTCCTCCAGGTCTTTGTACAGGCGCCGGTTATAGCGGATCAGCCGGTCAATGCTGATTCCCTGGTCGGCATCCAGGAAGACCTTGATATTATTTGTCGGTTTTATCCTGATCTCTACCAGGAAAACGTCTGTATCTTCTGCGATCAGGTTGCTGATCTTATGTTCAAGTAACTGTGTTAATCCGTCCATACGATTGTAGAAAAAGAAGAAGGGAACGTTTTCGTTCCCTTCTCTAGATTCATTTGCTTCCGCAAAAGTACGGGATTTACTGTATACAATCCAAATGCAGGTTTGAAGGGGCTTTGACGAGGCCGTGGTCGCGATATGGAGCCTGCTACTTTCAATGACCAGGTCGGCATACCTTGAGTTTGATTTGATCCGGAGTTCATTTGCCGCAATTCTGAGGTCCGGCTCCTTTTTTGCCCTCTTACAATTTGCGGAATTTACATTTTGCCGATTACTTTCCGCCGTTGACCGTACCAGCCAGCCTTCTTAACGAATCATTACATCTGAAGCCCGGTCTTTTCGGACGTTAGTCTTAAATTTGTATCCTTATGTGGAACATTATTTTATATGGATTACTTTTCTGGTTCCTGTATAACCTGATCTTCCGGTTTATCATTCCGGTTTACCGGGCCAGCCGCAAAATGAAACAGCAGTTTTCACAGATGCAGGACCACCTGCGTCAGAACATGAATGCCAACCAGCAGCCTGCTTCGGAGCCATCCAGGCCGACCGAACGGCCCACATCAAAAGCCAGGAGTTCAAAAGACGATTATCTGGATTTCGAAGAAGTGAAATAGAAATCTTCACCCCCGTTTTATATTACCCGGGTCGGGAAACAACTATCGTGATTTCGAAGAAGTGAAATAGAAACCTTCACCCCGTTTTTATATTATCCAGGGTCGGGAAACAATTATCGGGATTTCAAAGAAGTCAAATAGAAATCTTCACCCTAATTTTATATTTTTGCGCCCGGCGGCGAAATCCGTCACCTTTTGGTTTTATAAAAAATGATCAACGGGATACAGGCAAATAAGCATTTCTTATATTTTTCCCGGTTTACCGGGGTCGGACCCTTAGCTCAGTCGGTTAGAGCATCTGACTCATAATCAGAGGGTCGCTGGTTCGAGCCCGGCAGGGTCCACTTTACCGGACGGCAGTACAAAAAACTTGTGCTGCCGTTTTTTTTATTTCCCGGAAACCCGCGTCAGTACCGAATAATGCCAGCTATTTTGGATTGTCGGATAATGTGTTGGCAGGCTCTTATTCAATTTTCATTTTTTCCACAAGATCGTGGAAGTACTTTGGAGACCATATTTCCAGTACTTTCTGATCTTTAATGAAGCGGCTTATATCCTCTTTAGCGCGATTTAAATCAACGTTGTCTATTCGCTTCTGTAACAATGTCCTTAATTGCACCTCCGTTATCGTGTCTTCTTTCCAGTTACCACTACCTTTTGCTCTTAACAAGAAATGATTAAGGTTCAGGGGAGTACCGCGCTTGATGTACCATTCCATATCGTACCAATCCCTGCCTTTCACATTGGTTTTCCATTGTCTGAATAACAACGCATGCATTTTCCCGGCAAAAAGGTCAGGTAGTGAAAAACACTTTACATAAAATGAAAATGGCCTGGTGAGCAACTTTTCTTCAGTACTGAACCCTAAAGGTGGTCTCTTGTCTACTTCAATTTTGATCTTGATTCGGGCCACCTGTTGAATATGCTCTTCGGGTACGATGCTTTCCAGTACCAATTCCTTCCAGATTGTTTCGGATTTTAAAAAGGCCGACTCTATATCAGATTGCGCAGTTTTCACTTTCTCGGTAATGGCTACTTGCATACCTTGAGCGTTAAACTCAGCAACTATTGCATTCAAATAAGGTTGGAAGGAAAATCGATCATCCTGTTGAAGCAGTGAAAAATCAAGATCTTCAGAATATCGATTTAATCCATAAAATATGCGTAGGGCTGTGCCGCCATAAAATGCAGCTTTCCCGTAAAATTCACTCCGCGAAAGTCCTGCCAGCGCCACTTCCTGCATAATCTCACGAAGGGCAGCGGTGGCTTCCTCCCTGTTTGCGGGATGGTAGGTTTCTAACCATTCCTTTATCATAATTGTTTTAATGTTTGAAGTAACATACGTAGAGTTGCTTTTTTCGGGGCGCTGGAGACCCATTGCTCTGCTATTGAAAAATCAAGCGATTTTAGCTCCTGCATGTCAATGCGCAGATCATCCTCCAAATAAGCCAAAGTAGCTTTTTTACTGCGCAGTTCCACACCAGCGGTGGTAATGATTTTATCGAAAAGCGCCTTTTGAGGCGAGGCTATCAAAAAACGTTGCTGGCGCGCTATCTCATTACTTTGGATACCAAAACTATAATAAGGAAGTGGCAACCTGGTATAAGTAAATACGCCGAGCCTGGTCGAAAACTTTCGACTCATCTTGGTAGTTACCGAAGTAACCGTGTACACCTTTTCCGGTATTAGGGAATAAAAAGACAGTGAGCTGTCTAAAGAGACATAACTCGGACCGTAAATATGGTGGGCAACCAGGAATGGATCAGGCTTGAGCTGCTGAAGCCTTTCCCCGGTAACATATAGTCCTCGTCTCACCGGCATCAACAGTCCTTCCTTTACCAAATTCTTTATTTTGTCATTCGGTTGGAGATAATCTTTTAATATCCAAAGCATAACATGATGAGGAATGGGAATGGTGCCGTATTGTTGTAGAGATTGAATTAGTTCCACTCAGTAAATGTAGGAAATTACATAGATAATATGATAAATTCATATTATCACCTCTAATCCTCTCATGTCTTTGCGAGAATTTATATAGAAAATATGAAATTTATCGATTTACATTACTAAGTCTCGCAATTATGAAGAATAAATTGAATGAAATTGCCGGGATGACTTAATATAAGCGAGGTCGTAGCTTGTACTTTTAGTTGGTTCGACTATTCGTCGGCAGACTCCACAGGCTGGTAAAAGGTTTCAGGCGTTATAGGCTGAAACCCTTTTTTTATTTACACTTAAACTCAGTGACAGTCCAGGCAACAACACTACGACACCTCACCCCCAGCTGATCCCTTTCCGGTATGACATTTGAATCTCTCCCCATATACAAAAACCTGCGATTGCGCGCCAGTTACAACCTAACCTGAATCGCATGTTAAAACCCTCCCAAACACCTCTCACCGAATTACAAATAAAAAAAGGACTTCGCCTGGTCGAGCTCGATGGCCTGGCAGACGAAGCACTGGTGATCCTGACAAGCGGGACCTTCCTTGTTGCCCTGGCACTCTCGCTCGGAGCAAATAACGTACAGATCGGACTGCTGGCGGGTTTGCCGGTATTTATGAATATCTTCCAACTAATTTCCATCTGGCTGGTACAGAAATACCATAGCCGGAAAATGATTACAACCATCGGTAATTTTCTTGCCCGCTTCCCCATCCTTGCCGTAGGTATTATGCCCTTTATTTTTACCGCAAATACCAGCATTGAAACACTGATCTTCTTACTTGCCTGCCATTATTTTTTTGGTTCTGTTGCCGGAGCCAGCTGGAATTCGTGGATGAAAGACCTCATTCCCCAGAAACAACTGGGATCTTTTTTTTCCAACCGCCTCCGGATGACGCAGACCCTTAATGTAGTGATGAGCCTGACACTCGCACTGATCCTTGACTGGACAAAAAAACATCATCCGGGAATGGAAGAAACAGCCTATGCAATCATGTTCATTGTTGGGGGATGTATTGGCATCTGGGGCAGTACGCTGTTGAGCCGAACACCGGAACCTCCATCAGAATTTTCGAGCGAAAACCTGTTCAGGCTTTTAAGCCGGCCGCTTCGCGATCCAAACTTCCGTCGCCTGCTTTTTTTTAATTCCTTCTGGGCATTTGCACTCAACCTGGCCACGCCGTTTTTTACCGTGTTCATGCTGAAGTCGATCGGTCTTCCGCTTTTTACTGTGATTGCAGTAGGCATCGCCGGACAACTTGCCGGCATTTTTTCACTGCGACTCTGGGGACGATTTTCCGATACCTATAGTAACAAAACCATCATCCGCGTGGCTGCACCTACCTATATACTTTGTATTCTTGGCTGGTCGTTCGTAACTGTACCCGAAACAGATGCGGTGCAGATCTCACTGATCGCACTAATCAGTATCCTAAGTGGTTCAGCAACCGCAGGCATTAATATGGCCATGACCAATATCGGACTGAAACTCGCTCCCAGGGACAGTTCCATCGCCTATATCTCAGTAAAGAATATGAGTGTCGCCTTTATCTCGGCAGCAGCGCCCATTGTGGGCGGGTATCTTGCAGATTATTTTGCCGACCGCAAACTCGTCACCAATATCGAATGGGTAGGACCAAAATCCCATATGATCATCAACCTGATGAATCTCAACAACTGGAACTTCCTGTTCGTTATCGGTGGCGTGCTTGCCATCGTAGCATTACAAACCTTAAAACTGGTAAAAGAAGAAGGTGAAGTAGAACGATCAAAGGCCATCCGCGAAATGCGGACCATTGTACGCGGTGAAGTACGACAACTTACCAGCAGGGAATCATTAATAGATTTTGTATCCCTACCCGTAACCGTACCCATCAGGATCACCAAAAAAATAATTGAAACCCATCAGGCCATCCAGGCAAAAATATTCGCCGGCTTCAATAAACAGAACGGCCTCTCTGATGTAGACAATAAAGTAGGTGCCGACATCAAACGAACCAAAAAAAACAAAAGCGAAAACGAAAAACCAGTTTGATTAAAATCTCTCAAAACACGCATTCAAAAACCAAATTGGAATTGGCCCGCCTAAGCGGCTGTGGCCAGCAGATGCCACTAATAAACGACTGTTGACCGCCCTGCCGGTTCAGCGGGGCAAACCAATTTGGTTTTTGATTCCCTGAAAGACTGCCCTTCTGTTAAAAGGAAAAATCAATTAGATTTTTGATTCCCCCAAAGGCTGCCCTGCAATTTCAGCAGAAAACCAATTTGGATACAGATATACGAAAGACTACTCCTCCGTTAAATGGAAATTTCATTTGGATTTTTATTTCCCGAAAGGCGGCTCCGCCGGTTTCAGCAGCAGGAAAACCAATTTGGATTTTGATTCAAAAAAATCAAATCAAACTAGTTCCATCAGCCGGTACCGCTACATATGATTTCAACTCCAACCCAAATTTTTCTTTATAAACCGGTGCAAGCCTAGCCACCAATCCATCAATTGCATTTGCCCTCACCAGGTTGATGGTACATCCTCCAAAACCGCCACCCATCATCCTTGCACCCGCCACTGATTCATCGTTACGCACGGAATCCACCAGGAAATCAGCTTCCGCACAACTCACCTCATACATCTTACTCAATCCATCATGCGTACGGAACATTTTTTTACCCGCATCATCAAACCTGCCGGCAGCAAGGTCTTCCACCATTCCAAGGATCCGAAGGTTTTCCTCGGTAACGTAGATACAACGTTTTAATATCACAGGATCCTCAATGGCATCAAGCATCATGTCGACTGTAGCATCTGCCAGTTTTTCCACCTGCGGGTATACCGCCTGTAAAATCGCTAGCCCCTGCGCGGTTTCCCTCCTCCGGTCATTATACGCAGAGGAAGCCAGTGAATGTTTAACCTGTGTATCCAATAATAAAACCTTGTATTCACCCAATTCAAAAGGGAAATATTTATACTCCAGCGTATCACAATTCAACAGGATCGCCATATTTTTCTTTCCCATTACACTGGCAAACATATCCATGATGCCACATTGCATGCCCACGAAATTATTCTCTGCCTTCTGTGCGGTTTTGACCATTTCAATCTTTTCGAGACCCAGCCCGAACATCGCGTTTAACCCAAATGCAATACTGCACTCCAGCGCTGCAGAGGAAGACAAACCGGCTCCGATTGGTATATCACCGGTGACCACGGCATTGAAACCGCCAACAGTGTGGCCTGCCTTGATAAGTTCATCGGCAACACCAAGGATATAGTCGGGCCATAATAACCCAGACCGTTCCATCTTTTTAATGTCCGATACAAATACCTGATTGCTGTCGATCGAATACAGGTGGATCTGGCCATCATTACGTGCCGAAAAGCCACTGTAGATCGCTTTGTCAATTGCCGCCGGCAGCACATAACCATTATTATAATCCGTGTGCTCTCCGATCAGGTTGATCCTCCCGGGGGATCTTACAATAAATGTGGGATGGATGCCGAAATGTTCGCTGAATGCCTTGCTAATGATCTCTTTCAAAACTTGTCTGCTATTTTACTTTTTCCAGGACCAGCACAACACTGTTGCGTCCAGAACGGACCAACGGGTTGAAACCGACCTTCATTAAAAAATCACCGGTGCAAGTTACAGAACTATCCACAGGTGATTTCGTTCCCGGAAACAAATTTACTTCACGGATCCGATAGACCGACATTGGGTCCAGGCCTTTTAACCGGACCGGAAATGCAGACCCTTGTCCATAGCGATTATTGACCAGATAATTGAATAACACAGCTGAGGTTTTCAGACTATCCACATACACGACCGAGGCCACCGCATCCTTCCAGGGATCTGACAAACGGTACTGCGCACCATGCCAGACCAGGTTTTTGATGGAGTCGTACACCCGGACCGACTGCTGGCTGAAGGCCAGTTCATCGGGAGGCAGTTTTGCGATTACGATATCAAATCCCATCTTACCCATCATCGCTACATCAATCCGGTATTTGAGCGACTGTTTTCCCCAATCGGTTACATGGTTCGATGAAGCAATGGCCGGAAAGAAATAAGAATATTCCCATTGCATAAAAATCCGCTCGAGCGGGTCGGTATTATCACTCGGCCAGTATTCAGTAAAATATTGCAGGGCACCATAGTCGACCCGGCCGCCACCGCCCGAACATAACATCAGCGGGATGGATGGATACTTGGCGCGGATCCGCTCCAGCACACGGTACAGTCCGCGCACGTATTCGATATACAGATGCGACTGATTGGTCAGGAACGCCGATTGTGCATTGTAGATAACAGCGTTGCAGTCCCATTTGATATAGGCCAGTGAAGGATTTTTGGTGAGAAGGTCATCCACCACCCCAAATACAAAATTCTGCACGGCCGGATTGGTCAGGTCAAGCACCAGCTGGTTACGGAAATAATATTCGGCACGCCCTGGCTGACGGATCACCCACTCCGGGTGTTTTTCATATAATTCACTTTTGGGATTGACCATCTCAGGTTCCAGCCAGATTCCAAACTTTACATCATTCGCTGCGGCTTCCTTTACGAGATAGGAAATGCCATTGGGTAATTTCTTACGGTTCTCTTCCCAGTCACCCAGACCAGCACGGTCACCATTCCTTGGGTATTTATTGGCAAACCAGCCATCATCGAGCAGGAATAGATCAACTCCCAGTTTTTTTGTATCCTTCAATAAACCGGCGAGGATTTTCTCATCGAAATTGAATTCAGTTGCCTCCCAGTTATTAAGTAAGGTCATTCTTGAACCATGTCCATCAACCATTCCGTAGTTGCGGGCCCAGTCGTGCAGGTTCCGGCTGGCAAGACCCTTACCGGCCGATGATAGTGTGTACAGGAACTTTGGTGTTTCAAATTGTTCTCCTGTTTTTAATGTATAGGCCGACTGGAAATTGTTGATGCCTGCAAGCAGACGGAGGTTGTTGCGGTTGTCCAGTTCAAGATCGATCCTGAAATTACCCGTCCACGACACTGATCCAAGTAATACCGAGCCTTCATCTTCCGTAGCTGCCTTGCCCATTGATACCATAAATAAGGGTGGCTGGAAGAGATTGGCCCTGGTACCCAGTTTTGAATCAAGGGTCTTGATACCATGGGTAAGTTTGGTTTCTTCAGGTTGCATTTCGCGGGCCCAGTCGCCATGGTAGTTGCGCAGCCAGAACTCAGGAGCTTTTATATACAGGTTGCCCGATGCAAACTTGGAAAGTACTACCGGTTTTTTTTCTGTGTGACTGATACTGCTCCACATCTCCACTACATCCTGTGCAAAATAGGTCTTGTAAAAAAGTTTTACCTGGAAGGGATAAAGTTTATCCTTCAATATAACCGTAGTAAGGGATACATTTCCTTTTTCCTCCGTTGTTGTATGGCTTACGTACTCCAGATCAAGGCTGGTATTACCATCGCCATGGATTACTGAAATGGCAGGTTCAAACAGGTTAAGTGATCCACCTGGAGTATATGCAGAATTCAGGATGCCCGTATAATCATCGCCCTGCCTGTACAAATCAGACACGCGGCGATACTCGTCGGGATTGTTCAGCTTCTGACCAAAGTAGGTTATCCCTACACGTTTACTCGTATCAACTTCCAGCACCAAAACATTGTTGCGGGTAAGGATAGGGATGATCTGTGCGCGCGTGGCAACTGGTACAATGGTGAATAACAGCAGTAAATATTTTAGGATTGTCTTCATTGTGATTTATTTGAAAGGATATAATACCTAACCGGTACTGAATTCAAAAATGGTATATGTGTTATAGATTTCACCGGGCCTCAGGACCACGGAAGGGAATAAAGGATGGTTCGGCGAATCAGGCAGGGCCTGGGTTTCCAGAGCTACTGCCCCGTGTTTTTTATAAGCCTTGCCCTGGGTTCCTGTTTCCGACCCGTCCCACCAGTTGGCCGTGTACACCTGAAGGCCTGGCTGGTCGGTGTATACATGTAACGACCTTCCGCTTAAAGGGTCGTACAAACGGGCTGCGGGCGACGGGTCATTTTTTAATACATAGTTATGATCGTATCCCATATCGGTTACCAGCTCATTGATATGTTCACCGAGAGGTTTTTCATTGCTGAAATCCAGCGCTGTATTTTTCACCGGTAGTATCTCGCCAGTGGTAGTATTGTTTTTATTTTTTTCCGTGTAACTATCCGCATTGATCCTGAGCAGGTGTTCATGGATAGTCGGATTTTCAAAACCCGAGAGATTAAAATAACTATGGTTGGTCAGGCTGATAATTGTGGGTTTGTCTGTGGTAGCTGAATATTCGACCTTCAGGCTGTTACCGGGTGTGAGGGTATACATCACGCGGACGTCCAGGTTTCCCGGAAAACCTTCTTCGCCATCCTCGCTTAAATAGTGGAAGCAGATACTATGATCGTCATGTTGTATAATATCCCAGACCTTCCTGTTGAATCCTTCAAAACCTCCATGCAGCTGGTTTATTTTTTCATTCAGGCTTAGTTGGATTTCCTGTCCGTCCAGGTGGAACTTTCCACCCGAAATACGATTGCTGAACCGGCCGATTACCGATCCCAGGTAAGCGCGATCCGTGAGGTATTCGTCCGGGTTATCAAAACCCGCTACCACATTGGCTTTCACGCCACGCAGATCCGGAGTAATGATCGACATGATGGTAGCACCATAGTTTGTCAGCTTCACTTCCAGTGAACCGCGTTTTAATTTAAATACGCCAGCTGATGTTTGTGTTTCCTGGGCTTTCATAACTATTATTAATGTCCCGCCATTACCTGTTCCACTTCTTCGAGGGTACGTCCCTTGGTTTCCTTTACCCTGAATCTTACAAAAAAGAACCCTGCCAGGCAGATGCCCGCATACAGGAGGAACGGTCCATAGGTGGTACCCATGGCATGTGTTAATATGGGAAAAGTAAAGACAAGGATAAAATAAGCGATCCAGAGAAATACGATTGCCACAGATGAAGCCATGCCTCGGATTTTGTTGGGGAAGATCTCGGAGATCAGTACCCAGGTAACCGGAGCAAGTGATGTGGCATACATGGCGATGGCGAGGAATACAAACAGGGAGACCCATACCATACTCAGTTGTTCACGAAGTGCAAAGGCCAGAAGCAGGTATAAAATAGACAAACCAAGTGAACCTGCAAGCATTAACGGGCGCCTGCCAAGTTTATCTACCTGCCACATGGCAATAATCGTGAACACCAGGTTTACGATACCGATGCCAACGGTTTCCATCAGTTGCAGGTTCAGGTCGGCACCAACAGATGCAAAAATGGTCGATGTATAATTGAATACGATATTGATCCCGCATAATTGCTGGAATACTGCCAGTCCGATACCCACCACCAGGGCCGGGAACACGCCTTTATTAAATAAAGTGCGCCATGAAATCTTTTCTGTTTTGGACAATGATTGCCTGATGTCATTGGTCACGCCGTTTGCATAAGCGCTGTTTCCTACTTTACCAAGAACAACAGCCGCTTCTTCGTTTTTTCCTTTTTTTAATAACCAGCGGGGACTTTCCGGTAACCAGAATACCCCTGCAAAAAATAATGCCGATGGAATAAAACCAAGACCAAACATCCATCTCCATGCATCGGGACCATTATCTGCCAGGAAATAATTGACCAGATTGGTAATCAGGATCCCGATCACAACGGTCAGCTGGTTGATCGCAACATTGCGACCACGTACACTGGCAGGAGAAACTTCAGCGATATACATGGGGCTAAGTAAGGAAGCCATTCCAACCCCGATACCCGCCAGGAAACGGGTAGTGATAAAAACAGGGAGTGAATGGGAGAACGCCATACCAAGTGATGACAGGGCAAAGATCAGCGCAGCGGCCATCAGTGCGGGTTTGCGGCCATACTTTTCTGCAAAGGCCCCGGCAATTACGGTACCAGCCATACATCCAAGTGCAAGTGAGCCCGTGAGGAAACCCTCCTGTACCGGTGAAAGGCTGAACATGGTTTTAAGAAAGGGTAATGCCCCGGAGATAACGGCAAAGTCGAACCCGAAAAGGTATCCGCCAAGTGCTGATACAAAAGAAATAGATACAATGTAATTGCTGTTGAACCGTGGTAAATCCATCGGTTGGGCTGTCGAACTTGTTGTAATGACACTCATCTCGCTGATCTGTTAAACACCTGCTACTAAAAAGGAAATCTACATAATTAATAAAACCAAACTGTACCGGTCGATAAAATGGCCGGTACAGTTTGTAATGACATTATGTAAGTCCGATTGTTCAATAACCGGGGTTGTTAGGTAAAAGATTTTGATTGATATCTATTTCACGTTGCGGAACGGGCCACAACTCATGTTTGCCTTCCACTACATTGGCCCCTGCCTGGGCATTCCACGCTTTTACACGGGAGTAATAAGTACCGGTGCGCATCAGGTCGAACCTGCGTTCTCCCTCAAAACAAAGTTCCCAGGCACGTTCCAGCAACATCTGGTCGCGGAATTGCTGCTGGTTAAGTGCAGGCAGGGGACCAAGTCCAGCCCGGTTCCTCACTATATTAACATAGGTAGCTGCGGTAGGATCACCTGCTTCATTCAATGTTTCTGCATACATGAGTAATACATCTGAATAGCGGATGATGTAGTGATCCAGTCCCGAACCCTGTGAATTATCATTGGGTGATTTCTCCCTGAATTTTTTTACATGAGGCGCGGCAAAGACTACCGGACCACCCGGACTTGCATTGAGTGCTGCATAATCGGAAGGTATATCGGCAGTGGATGTCCAGTAAGTAAATGCATAACGTTTATCATTAACCTGGTCGTATGAAGCGAGGAAGGCGGGGGTCGGAAGTTCGTTGCTCCATCCGCCACCAAGCGACAATCCAGCCCGGGAATCGTAATAAAGTTCGATCGGTGAAAAATCGGTATGCACCTGGCTACCCTGGGCAAATGTGCCCCGGGTAAAATTAACCGTCCATACTGCTTCCATACCTGGGATATTGGCGTCGGCAAATGCATCACTATATTCTGTAAATAGTCCGTATTGTGTGCCGTACTTTTTATCGACTATAAATTCTTTAAGGATGGTCTGTGCGCTGGCCCATTTATCATTCTGCCTTAATGGATAACCGGCCATGGTAATATAAACCCTTGCAAGTAATGCAGCACAGGCTCCGGCTGTGATACGTCCCTTATCCGTAGCTGCGGAGTAGCTATTTGGTAAGGTGGCCATTCCAATCTGGAGATCAGCAATGATCTGGGCATAGACTTCTGCAGCGGGTGTACGGGTCAATCCTTTCAGCTCGGATAGATCGGCTACCGGTTTTACGATCAGTGGTAATGCCCCGAAAATACGGACACCATCAAAATAAAGGTGTGCCCTCCATGCGCGGGCCTGTGCCTCGATACTTTTTTTAACATCGTCCGGAGCGTCTACTACTTTAAGGGCTTCCAGCAGGAAATTGATATCCTTAACGTGACGATAGATATAGTCCCACATATTCCAGGGCATATCGGAAGATGAGTTAAATGCAGGGGTCAGGTAACTGGGCTGGTTATGGAATGCGTGATTGTTGGCTGGTGTGAGGTATCCCAGATCGGTAGCCCATCCAAACCAGCAGGGAGCTCCCCACATATTTGAATAACGATCCTGGGGAGTACGGTAAACTGCATTCAATCCCATCTGCAGATCCGCTTCTGTTTTATAAAAATTATCCGGGGTAAGGAAAGTACGGGGATCTTCCTTCAGGAAATCTTTTTTGCAGGACGTGAAGACCAGGCAAAAAATTATAAAAATATATGCACTAAGTTTCATGATCTGTTTTTTAGTAGTGATGGATTAAAAACCGATGTTCAATCCAAAAATGATGGTGCGGGTAATGGGATAAGGCGCATTACGTTCCGTATTTCCCAGGTCAGAGTCTTCCGGATCCATTCCGCTGTAACCCGTAATGGTGAACAGATTCAGGCCTGTTGCATAAACCCTGAAGTTTTTTGCGGAAATCTTCCTCATCACGCGATCGGGGAAAGTATAACCAACAGTCAGGCTGCGCAATTTGATATAGTCCGCTTTTTCAAGAAATTCGGTTGATGCCATACTGGACCGGTTGGAATAACCAAGTGCCGCGCGTGGGTACTGATTGCTTGGATTATCCGGTGTCCACCTGTCGAGCATTTCGACCCGGTGGTTATCGTATCCATCACCACCAAGCAATTTATAGTTGAGGCCATTGTAGATTGTCCTTCCGGCCTCGAACGTAATGAATACACTCATGTCAAAGCCTTTATAGGCAAGTTCATTAGTCAATGACCCATAAAAATCAGGAAAGAGATTGCCATGAAAATCGCGGTCGCTGTTGTCAATCTTTTTATCGTCGTTAAGGTCACGGTATTTTACATCACCTGGTTTTGCACCATATTGTGCAGCTGCAGCAACTTCATGAGATTGCCAGATACCAATTTTTTCAATCAGATAACGCGTTCCGATATTCAGGGGCTCGCCTACGAAGTGCGTTGTTCCGATTTTGTCGGTGCCATCGCCCAGCGAAGTCAGTTTATTGGTATTGGTGGAAAGGTTAAGAGTGGTATTCCACTTTATATCCCTGTTAATGACCAGGGCCTTCAGTCCGAGTTCCACGCCTTCGTTGCGAAGGTTACCCAGGTTTGCCCATCCGTCCTGGAAACCGGATACTGCAAGGATCGGCAACTGACGAATCAGGTCTCTCGTATTCTTCAGGTAATAATCAACCGTAATATTAAGGCGGCGTTTAAGGATGGCCATATCAATACCAAGATCAAACTGTTTGGTGGTTTCCCATTTCAGGTTGTCGAATCCCAGGCGCGATGGATAGTAGCCAGGCACTTCCACACCATTCCAGTTGAATGAAGCAGATGACATCCGCGGCTGTGTTGAATAAACACCGAGTGCATTTGCATTACCCGCAAGACCGTAACTGGCGCGGATCTTAAGGTCATCAAAAGCATTCAGGTCCTGGATAAACTCTTCCTGCGATGCTTTCCATGCGATGGCTCCACTGGGAAAGAACCCCCATTTGTTGTTGGAACCAAACCGGGATGAACCATCTGCGCGGAAACTGGCGGTTGCTATGTATTTCGAGTTGAACGAATAATTAACACGGCCAATATAGGAGTTCATGGTCCAGATCTGCAGATCTGATACAGGCTTACGCGCTGTTCCCGAAGAAGCAGCAAGGTTCCAGCTTCCATAAAGATCAAATGGAAAACCGGAAGCTGAAGCCTGTACCTGTTCCCATCGGTTTTGCTGGGCTGAGAAACCTGCCACCGCATCCACCTCGTGTTTTTCAGCGAAACGTTTGTTATAGGAGATGGTTGTTTCTGTTATCCAGTTGTAGTTATTATTATTTGTTACACGCGCAAAACCACCGGAAACCCGTCCGCTTTCTTCATGGTTGGAAGAAAGGGAAATAGGCACATAGAAATTTTCTTTCCAGGTATCCAGTTCACCTGAAAGCTGGGTCCTCACTTTTAACCCTTCCAGGATTTTATACTCCAGGGCAAGTGAACTGGTGATGACCGGTTCCACATATTTATTATCGATGAGTTGTGTATATGCTACCGGATTGGCCCATGGTGTATTCCCCACACCGATCAGCATTGTGTAATATTGACCATTCGGCTGGCGGATCGGCGCAAGTGGATTACCTACATAAGAAGGATAGAGGATACTGGCACCTGTTACACCCTGACCCGTGAGGAGACTAAGATTATTATTACTGAACAGGGTAAGGCGATCTCCAATCTTCTGGATGATATTGAGACGAAGGCTTCCCCGCAGGTAATTCGAGTTATCGATCACGCCGCGCTCATTAAAGATGTTGCCGCTTACCAGGATCCTGGTGCGTTCAGTTCCACCTGTAAAGGCAAGCTGGATATTTTGTGTCAGGCGACCGGTTCCCGTTACCTCGTCCAGCCAGTCAGTGGTGGTCCCGGCATCAAGTGAAGCCAGTTCTTCCGGGCGGAATACAGCCACACCACCATTTACATTATCGTTCTGGTAAGCTTCGCGGCGAAGTGCTGCCAGTTGTTCACCGTTCATAAATTTGATCGGGTTGGCGAACGACTTGATTCCGGTCCAGACGTTCACATCAAACGTATTACGGCCCACCTTTCCCGATTTGGTGGTAATAAGGATAACACCATTTGCAGCGCGTGCTCCGTATATAGCAATGGAAGATGCATCTTTTAAAACAGACACCGACTCGATATCGTTTGGATTGATCGAATTAACGCCACCGCCTGAAGCGATAGGAAATCCATCAACAATAAATAAAGGAGCATTCCCTGAAAGGGAGTTGTTTCCCCTGAGCGCAAGTGACACGGCCGCTCCCGGACTTCGATCGCTCTGGGTGGAGTATAGTCCCGGTACATTTCCCTGCAAAGCCTGGTCGAGATTAGCTGCAGGATACTTTGTCAGTTCCTTTGCATTAACCTGGGTTACCGCGCCCGTAAGGTCCCCACGGCGTACTGTACCATAACCTACCACCACTACATCGCTCATTTCAGCGGAACTGCCTGCGAGGTTAAATACAAGTTCGGATTGTAAACCCACAGCTAGCTGGGATGGATTATAACCTACTGATGTGACCAGGAGGGTATCAGTTGCCAAAGCCTGGATGGAGAAAATGCCGTTGGCATTGGTAGAGGTACCCGTTGCGGTACCTTTCACTATAACAGAAGCACCAGCAATCGGCTCATTATTATGGCCATGTACCCGTCCCGTAATCAGTCGCTGCTGGCTGAAAGCCGCGCTGCAGACAAAGATCAGAAGGAAGGATAATAGCACAGAACGCAGTCGTTTATTGTGCCGGGCGGCACCGGGTTGTTTTTTCATATGCAAGTAGATTAAGATGATCGTTTCAAAGGCAATCCAAATGTATTTTTAATCACTACCTGAGTAAATGGATAATCAGCCCAATAAGATGGATTTTATTACGATCGTTTCAAATCAACTAAGTGACGTTATATTTTTTTTTAACGTGAGCTGTAATTGCAGGTTCCGGTGTAACATCGCTCCCTGATGGTTTACATCCAGTTTCAGTATACCGTCAAATAATCCAGGTGTAACCCGTTTGTTGAGTTGATCGAGGCCGAGATTACCCAGCGCAATCAGGTACATACAATGGACCCTGTTACGCAGGTCAAGATCTATATCAAACACCAGCAATTCGGGAAGTGATACCGCGAAATAGTCAATCGTGATTTTATCGTTGAAATGAGCTTCGCCGAATTCAATCAGGCGGTTGAAGATCGATGCGGCACGTTCTTTTTCGCCCAGATGCATCCAAGCAAGTCCCTGGTACAGGATTTTGTCAGGCTGTGGATCATTATAAAAGATAGCCTGTGCAGGTTCACTGTTGCCGATCACCGCTGCTTTGTAAAGCAGTTCAGCCTTGTTCTTTTCACCAAGACGTTCATTTACCACAGCTTTCAGGTAAAGCAGGTCATTTTCGGGTGTGCCCGGAAGTTTTCCCTCACCAAGATTATCGGGATAGTCACCCGCCTGGTTTAATAATGCAAATGCCGCTTCGTATTCACCATTGTGGATTGCTTCCCTTGCAATTTCAAGATGGCAGATAAGGTATTGGCTCACTACTTTTCCTTCTCCTCCTTCCCATGGGTGGAATTGTTTCGTGATCAGCATTTGCCTTGCTTCTGCAAAACGGCCGAGCTGGTTGAGCAGGGTGATGCGTTCCAGATAAAGATCATCCCTTGATGATATATGTTCCGGGTACTGGTCAAGCAGGTCGAGCCGGAAATGCTGGGGATAATTCAGTCGTTTGTAAAGCTGGTCAAGTTCCATCAGGATACGGGCATCGCTGGTATCAAGTGTGAATGCTTTTTCCAAAGAGGCCAGGGCCTGTGTTGGATTATTCGTTTTATTATAATAAGCCAGTGAAAGGTTGCGGTGAACGGTGGGGAATGTATCGTCGGCATTCACTGAAGCCTCCCAGCATTTAACCGCATCGTTGTACTGCCGTTTGTCGTACCAGAAATTACCAAGATAATACGAAGCGCGTGCATCCGCCGGATCAAATTCCATTGCAGCACCCAACACCACTACATCTTCGATCCTGTTGGGGAAACAATAAGAAGGGTCGGCCTTTGCTGCCTTACTGTAATATTTACGTGCAGCTTCCAGATCGGATTTTTTTTCTGCCAGCCATCCCAGGTAATAATAAACCATCGGATACACTTCTTCTTCGCTGGCTGTGTGGACGGAAAGGAATGCAATCGCATCATCATAAAACCCTGCGTGGATATAGTCCATCGCATATTCTATAAAATTATGAACCCAGTTGCGGCTGAGTTTCACCAGTTCTTTCTCCGTGTTAACCTGTTCATCACCGGTGAGCATCTTCATTTTTTCAAAAAGACAACCGAAGTTGAATGGATCCAGCTGAAGAGATTGTTCGATAAATGATGCAGCGGACTTGTTTTTACCAAGTTTGTTCAGGATAACCACTTTCAGGTGACGGGCAGTATGACTATGGTAGTTGCGGATGATCGATTGCTCAATCAGTTCAAGTGCCTGATGGAAATCTTTCTGTACGCAGGCGATGCGGGCCAGGTTAAGATAACCGGCGTGTTGCCATGCCTGGTTCCAGGTGGATTTATAAAAAGCATCAAAGGCTTCCTGTGTACGACCCATCATCATCAGCGCCCAGCCCAGGTTATAATATGGTTCGCCGTCGTAAGGATTTGGATTACGCCTGGTAGCTGTAGCAATGGCTGTTTTAAAGAAGGCTTCCGCGTCAGCGAAATGGCCCTGTCTCAGATGTAACAAACCGAGTGCGTTATTGCAACGGAGATCCATTGGATCACGCCGGATTGCTTCGCGGTAATAGTCGGCCGCATGATAGGTAGCATGCCGGTACTGTTCAATATGCTGGCCGGTAAGAAACAGTTGTTCATTATTGGCCACATCGGCCGGTCTCAATGCTGCCTCTGCGGGTGATGGATTTTCCTGCTGTTTTTGTTCTTCATACCGGAAGCAGATCAGCGACTGACCTTCGTGCGTTACTTCCAGTACCAGTTCGGCAACATGGCAGGACTGCGCTGGTTTAAACAATGCGGAAAAAATGCGGGAAGGTGATATGGTTTCTGTTTGGGTAAACAGGATTGTATCGTCTTTTTTTACAGACACTGTTGCGTTTTCAAATTCGCGGGTGGTGTAAACGGTGAGATTGATTTCGTTTCCGATTGATTCCAGTCCGACCACTACATCACGTGTGGCATTCTTCACCATGCCTACTTCTGCATAGGGCATGAAGTATTGTTTGAATTCTTTTTGTTCAAATGGCTGGAGCCAGGTGAAGTCGGGCTGGTTATCGGTGAACACACCCGTCATCAGTTCAATATAAGGTCCGTCTTCATCGGTCAGGTTTTTATCCCATGCCTGCCCGAATGCGCCATTACCCCAGGTCCATTGTTTTTTTCCGGGGGAGATATGGTGGTCGGCCACATGCAGGAGTCCTGCCCGGGCATCGTGTTCATATCCGCCGATAAAATTATAATCGGACCTGATAGCCATGTACGAGGTAGGGACCGGGATATTTTTATAACGGGAAATATCGGTGCCCGGCGAATAGTCGACCTTATAATAGGTACCCGTGGCTACCGGGAACGAGGATACATCACGTTTACCATGGTCAAAAACGGCATATACATCGGGTGGGAATACCGATTGGTAATGGTCGTTTACTTTTACTGCGGGGTTGGCCCACCAGAGAAATGTCTGGGGGAACGGTGTACGGTTGTACAGTTTACCGCTGATTTCAAGATAGGCCCTTCCGGGAAATAAGGTAATGCCGGCGAGGCCCTTGGTGCGGAACATACGTTCCACTTCATTAAGCCAGACGGTCTTGCTGCCATCTTCATTTTCACGGATGGTATAATCCACAGGCTGGAATGTTGATGGCCGGTGGTGCTGGGGCCAGTTGAATTCGATGCCGCCGGAGATCCAGGGACCGGTTAGTCCCACCAGTGCGGGTTTGATCACCTGGTTATAATAAATAAAATGGCGCTTTTGTACTTTATCATAGGCCATCTGGATGCGCCCGCCCAGTTCGGGGAGGATCATCAGTTTTATGTACTCATTCTCCAGGAAAACCGCTTTATAGGTCTGGTCGACCTTTTCATCGGAAATCTTTTCAATTACAGGGTGCGGATACACCACACCACTGCTTCCCTGGTACACCCTGTTCTCCAGGAACATGGGATTTTTCTCTGGCTGACCGATGGGGTAAGTAGGAATGACAATCTCTTCTTCCCAGACTAGGACTTCATTTTTCATACAGCTTATTTGTCGGACGTGAAAGTAAACCAGTATCGGTTTACCACTGATGGAGAAATTATGCGTTTTGATGGATTTTATTACTATCATTGACAAGTGAATGCAACAACGACGATAAAAAAACGGGAAGGGTTCCAGGGGCAGAAAGCGATTGTTATTCCACGCACAATACTGCCATCGATGTGTAAAGGCAATGCAGTTATCGGTACGCTTTACATAACAGATATAGGTTATTACCCCAAGGCCCGCCACCACTACAGGGAACGGAAGCATGGAGCCGAGCAGCATATATTAATCTATTGCTCCAGTGGCAGCGGTGATGTGGAAGTTGATGGATCAATGTACCGGATAGGAGCCGATGAGTTTATTATCATCCCCATGAAAACCGCTCATACTTATCAGGCCGATGATGAGGATCCATGGACTATTCATTGGGTTCACTTCACTGGTTCGGTGGCCGGATCCATCCTGGATGCGCAACAGAAACAATCGGGCGGATATAAAGGAAGCGTTCGTAACAGTGAAAAGATCGTCAATCTTTTCCTGGAAATGTATGAGTTGCTGGAGCGCGGGTACAGCGTCGACAACCTGCTTTATACCAATATGTGCTTCTGGCATTTCCTGACCTTATTTATATTCAACGATAAATTCGGTTCGCCCGGTCAAAAACCCGAAAAGGACGCATCGGACCTGGCAATTGATTATATGGGTAAAAAGATCGACCAGGTGCTTAGCCTGGAAGACATTGCCTCGCAGGTCAATTTTTCGGCTTCTCATTTCTCTTATATATTTAAAAAGAAGACGGGTTATGCCCCGATGGAATACTTCAATCATTTGAAGGTGCAGAAAGCCTGTCAGTACCTGCTTTTTACCAGCCTGCGGGTGAAGGAAATTGCGCAGAACCTGGGAATCGAGGACCCCTATTATTTTTCGAGGCTTTTCACCAAGGTAATGGGCATTTCGCCGGCTTTGTACAGGGAAAAGAGGTCGCATTAAGCGGGGTAATGCAGGGAGCCAGGGAGCAAAACCCACTACTCGGCCAGGGAAAAGAGGTCGCATTAAGCGGAGTACCACAGGATAACTCCCAAAGGTTTGTTTCCAACATGCATTATCAGTACTTTCGCAGCCGGAAAATCAACCGGGTAGGATGTTTGATTGGTCTGGTTTAACCTTTTGTTAACCCATCTAGCGAATACATTTGCCCATACTTAAAATGTTTATGAAGAAAATCGTGTTGTTCCTCGCCGGAGGCCTTCTCTTGAGTTCTGCGATTCTTGCGCAGGATACGCTGAACGTAGTTCCGAAGAAAAAAAAGACCATTAATCTGGCCAACCGGGCAAATGACCATTTCATGATCCAGTTGGGTTATGCGGGGCTTGGCGGAAAACCCGATACTATCCAGACTGGCGGTATCAGTAAGGTGCTTAACTTCTACTTCATGTTTGATTTCCCGTTTAAAACAAATCCAAAGCTCAGTATGGCTTTTGGTCCCGGGATCTCTTCCGACCAGATTGGTTTAAACAAGACTTTTGTAGGTATTAAAGAAAATACAACCCAGCTGGCGTTTACAAATCAGGCGGACACCAACCATTTCAAACGTGTGAAACTGGCAATGACCTATGCTGAATTGCCGGTGGAGTTCCGTTATACCGGCGATCCGATGAATGCCGGAAAAAGCTTCAAAGCTGCGGTGGGCTTACGTGTTGGAACCATGTTGAATGCGCATACCAAGAACAGGACCCTGCAAAACAGCTCAGGAAATACGCTCAATGATTTTACCCTGAAGGAAAGCAGCAAGAAATTTTTCAATTCTACCCGTTTATCAGCGATTGCCCGCGTGGGATGGGGTCATTTCACCATATTTGGAAGTTACCAGATCACCAGCCTGTTTAAGGAAGGGGTAGCTGCCGAAATGCACCCTTATTCAATTGGCCTGAATTTGAGCGGACTTTGATAAAAATATTTATTTCAGTGAAAGCGGTCCTGCAAGGGGCCGCTTTTTTAATTTTGTACCTGGCCTCTGGCGCGTTATTGGCAGGGGGGGTACACTCTAATATATAACATGCTCGATACAAAAAAAGCGATACAGAACGAGGAACGTGCGGTGCTGGTGGGTTTGATCCAGAAGGACCAGACTGAAACACAGGTACTGGAATACCTCGACGAACTGGCATTCCTGGCTGAAACAGCGGGTGCGGTGTCGGTGAAACGATTCACCCAGAAATTGCAGCATCCCGATAGCCGCACTTTTGTGGGTAAGGGAAAACTGCAGGAGATCAAGGACTATATCAAGGATAAGGATATCCGTGTAGTGATTTTTGATGATGAACTCACCGGTGCACAGATCAACAATATTGAAAAGGAACTGGAGGCGAAGACCATTGACCGGTCGGACCTGATCCTCGATATATTCGCGCGCAGGGCCAAGACTGCCCAGGCGAAAGCGCAGGTGGAACTGGCGCAATACCAGTATATCCTGCCGAGATTACGTGGGATGTGGAAACACCTTGAGCGATTGGGGGGTGGTATTGGTACAAGGGGTCCAGGTGAAAGTGAAATTGAAACGGACAGGCGGATTGTAAGGGATAAAATATCGTTGCTTCGTAAGCGGTTAAAGGAAATCGACAAACAGGCGTTTACGCAACGGAAAGACCGCGGGGAATTTATCCGGGTGGCGCTGGTGGGTTATACCAATGTGGGGAAGAGCACACTGATGACGTTGTTAAGCAAGAGTGATGTTTTTGCGGAGAATAAATTATTCGCTACGCTGGATACTACCACCAGGAAGGTAGTGTTTGATACAACGCCGTTCCTGCTCAGCGACACGGTTGGTTTTATCCGTAAACTGCCCCATCACCTGGTAGAAAGTTTTAAAAGTACACTGGATGAGGTTCGTGAGGCAGATATCCTGCTGCACGTGGTTGATATTTCCCATCCGAATTATGAGGAACAGTTAGGCGTTGTTAATAAAACACTGGAAGAACTGGGTGCGCTGGAAAAACCAACGCTGACGGTGTTCAACAAGATGGACCTGTATGAGGAACGGACTTTTGACGAGTGGCTGGAAGAAAGCACAAAGCAGGAGATCCTGGAAGATTTAAGGGAACGATGGACGCGGGAAACGCATGGCAATGCCGTGTTTGTGTCGGCCATTGAAAAACGGAATCTGGATTTATTGCGGGAAGGGATCATGGAAAAAGTGCGGCAGATGTATAAGGTGCGTTATCCTTATAAAACGGAATTCCTATATTGATTATGGCCGAAGCTGTTAATATCGACTGGGTAAAAATTGCAGACCATGTAAATGAGATCGACTTTGCGAGCAATAGGATTGCGGTGGTGAAAGTGAAGGGCAAGCCGATCTGTATTGGCAAACACAATGACCAGGTATTTGCCTTTGCGTATAAATGTCCGCATGCGGGTGGTTTTATGGCCGATGGTTTTATTGATGCGCTCGGAAATGTGATGTGCCCGCTGCATCGTTATAAGTTTGATCTTAAAAACGGGCGTAATGTGACGGGTGAGGGATATTACCTGAAACGCTGGCCGGTGGAGGTAAAAGATGATGGTGTTTTTGTTGGAATGGAGGCAAGTTCAGGTTTCTGGGGACTTTTTAAATAGGGAGATGGCGGTCTGTTGGGGTGCCGTTGATTTCCGTTTCCAACTTTATAAAAAATGCCTCATTTTTTGTTAGAATAAAATATAAAAAACCCTATTTTTGCTGCCCCTTAGGAACCCAAACCCTGGTTTGGTGATTTTGGGAAACATATTCCTCCTTAGCTCAGTTGGTTAGAGCATCTGACTGTTAATCAGAGGGTCGCCCGTTCAAGTCGGGCAGGGGGAGCTGATAAATAAGGGTTTCAAAATTGAAACCCTTATTTATTTTAGCCCCTATATTGCAAGAGCATGTTACTGGTACCCAATAAGGAAACCCACAAGTTTAAACGAGGGGCAAAACCCATCAAAGCAGGAAATATTGTGCACGTTCGCTATAACGGCGATGAGATCATTGGATGATTGGTCAAACGTGCAGGGCAATGGTTTTTGCAGGCTGATGACCCAAGAATCCAAGACGTACTTATTTCTGAGGATGATATTGTAGAAAGATTAGGCGCCGTAACAACTATCATGAGAATACGACATGAATACAGTAGGGGGGCATCTATTGCGTTCATTTAATATGATCTTATACGTTAAGAATGTTGAGGAGTTAAGCTGTAACTGGTGCTGCGACCACCACCCTCATCTTTGACCAATAGACCTTTTTCAATAAGGTCCTGAATATCTCGACCTGCGGTGTCCTGAGAGGATTTTGTAATTTTTGCCCATTTGGATGAAGTTAACTTGCCTTCAAATCCATCTATTAGTCGGTTGAGCATACTCCTCTGACGCGCATTAAGGGCATGATCACGCTGAGACTCCCAGAAACGAGATTTCGCCAATACGCTTTTTAAAACCGTATCTGAGCTTGCTATAGCTTCACTCAAACAATGAAGGAACCACACTATCCACGGCGTAATATCAAGCGATCCTTTCTGCGTTTTTTCTAAGATCTCGTAATACTCTTTGCGTTTGGTTCGGATTTGCGACGACATGCTGTAAAATCGATACGGACTTCCGTCAGCGCGGGCGAGTTGCATATCAGCAATCGCACGGGCGATACGACCGTTGCCGTCGTCGAAAGGGTGGATTGTCACAAACCATAAATGGGCGATTGCGGCTTTAACCACCGGATCAATTTTATTGTTGTCATTAACCCAGGCTAAAAAAGTAGTCATGTCAGCACTTAGACGAGCCGCTTCCGGTGCTTCATAGTGCACGTGCTCTTTACCCATTGCTCCAGAGACCACCTGCATGGGTCCGGCTTCGGCAGTACGCCATGTTCCCACGGTGATTTTATACATTCCGCTGAAGCCTGTTGGAAACAAAGCTGCATGCCATCCAAAAAGGCGCATATCGGTCAGCGGTGCTTCATAGCGTTGGGTGGCGTCCACCATCATCTCGACAACGCCATCGACATGGCGCTCGCTATTGACGCTTCCGGCAATCTCCAACCCGAGCCGCCGGGCGATGGACGATCTGACCTGGTTATTGTCGAGGATCTCTCCTTCGATTTCGCTTGATTTCACGACATCCTGAGTCAACGTCTGGAGCATAGCTTCCCGCTTCAAGTCAAAGCCGAGATTTTCCATCCGGCCGATTAGCCGACCTTGGTCATATCTTAGAGCCGCCAAGGGTGCAGAAAGCATCGCATCGTCCCAGGTAAAGCTCGGCCAGTCAGCTAATTCGTGGATGTATTTTGCCATTCTCCGCACCTTTTGCGGCAAATATACGCTTAATCTCCGCATTTGTCAATAATAACCTCCGCATGTTTTGCGGTCAATAGAGGACTATTCTCCGCAGCGAACTAAGAGGCAAACTGCTTTTTCATTTGCATGAAGTTTGCGTTAATTGGGGAAACTGGCGGCTGTTTAAAAGGGCCCGCTAACATGATCAGACATCATGACCAATAAACAATTATTCTTTGTACCTCATCCCGCACTTCGCGATGTCGTTAATAATATAATGATTGGACATGCTGTTACAAATGATCCAGCAACCAATTTATCTTTTCAGTTTCCTCCATTACCAGAGCATTCTATTTTATTCTATCCTTATGACAGGCCAACAGTAGAAGATGTAATCACAAAACAAGTTCGGACACTTTATGCGTGTACTATTACCGGGCCTCAAACAGAGAGGAGTATTCTTTCGCTTGGATACAATCACCTTATGATAAAAATCGGATTTCAGCCCGGAGCACTCTACAGATTACTTGGACAACCTATGCAGGAAATGCTTCAAAAAGATTATGACGGTGAAGCAGTATTTGGAAGTACCGTTAAGTATGTAGTGGAGGCACTGGCTAACAGCGTTGATTTTAATGCGATGAAAAATATCGCGGAGGAATTCATGTTCAGTCTTCTTACAAAAATTAAGAAACCGGTTTCAATTGATTATATCATTCCGGAAATAATAAAATACGGGGGAACAATTAAGATTGATGATCTTGTAAAAAAAGCATGCTTGAGTAATCGCCAATTTGAAAGGACTTTTAAGGACAGAATGGGAGTCTCACCAAAATTCTACAGCAGGTTGGTTCGTTTTGGAAAGGCATGGTTGTTAAAGGAAAATAATCGCCACATGTCATGGACGCAGGTGGCTTACGAATGCAGTTATTTTGATCAAATGCATCTGATCCGCGATTTTAAAATATTTACCGATACCAGTCCAAAAGAGATTTCAAATGCTTTCGAAAATCAGCCTTTCCTGGTCGTAAAAGGTTTATTTTATTAAATATAAAACGTCGTATTTGTACTATTCTCAGGCAGCAGGCGGTGGTAGTTTTATAATAAATCAATTATTATGAAACAGCTAATCTTCATTTCTTTATTTTTATTTCTTACGGGCGCACTGGCTGCACAAAACAATACAAAGGATGAAATGGCCATTAAAAATATCATCCGTCAACAAGAAAATGCCTGGAACAGGCATGATTGGGCGGCGTTAACCAGTTATTTCACCGATGATGGAACATTAGTAAATTTTGTAGGGCAGTTTTGGCAGGGCAGGAATGAGATTCTAGCCCATCTCAATCTGCTTAGCAAATGCTGTTTAGAACCTACCTCCTTAAAATTTGAATTCAGGCAGGCAAGGTTTTTAACGCCTGATATAGCTATTGTTTATACGGAAGAAACACTCTTTGCAGACAAAGACTATGAGGTACCATTTCGCCAGTACAAAAAGGGTGAAATAGATTATAAATGGAAAATTGATGTTTTTGAAAAAAAGAACGGCGAATGGAAGATAACAGCAACCCAGATGACGCTTATCAACAAAATGTTGCCGCCCCCGGATAAGGATTAACAACAGACAGTACGAACTCATAGAACATGGGAACGTCAAATTACATCGTTGGGCGCATTGCTTGTGAATACTTGGGTATTAGGGCACCAGTTTGATCCCACGCGCGTTAAAATACTGCTCAAGTGTAACAACTGATCCATCCGGATCCGCCAGGGCAACATACGTATCCGGTCTTAACAGATAAGTTGCTCCATACGCCAACCCTTTTCTCTTATGCCTGGGATGCCAGGCAAACGTATGAAGCGGGATTTTCCTTTGGTAACACCATGTTTTTAAATCTGCTTTAGGCTCCCCATAAACGTGCACTTGCCAGCCGATTTCAGTAAGCGGTTGATAATTGTCTGCCCCTGTAATTGGCACCCATGGCAAACGGTCACCACCTTGAACCTTTCCCGCTTTCCCTGTACTTAGTGGACTTTCATGGTAGTTTATCGTCGTTTGTGAAACGACCCGAAACATAATCTCCCGGACATTCCCAAGTTTGAAAGCAACACTCATAAAAATGGGAGCGATGCGTTCACGAACGAAATTGGCGAATCGGCCCTCAGATGTAACAAAGGTGAACATTCGATCAGTGGTTGCCACAAGCTTGTGAGCAAACGTCCGCCTCTCCGTGTCATAGCTGTCGAGCAAGCTGTCCGCCGCCTGTCCCTTAATCACTGTCGCAAGTTTCCAGGCAAGGTTAATGGCATCCATAATGCCCGTATTCATGCCCTGGCCTCCTGCTGGACTGTGAACATGCGCAGCATCGCCGAGCAGGAAAACACGGTCACGGCGAAAATGATTGGTAACCCGATGGTGAACCCGATAAGTAGAAAACCAATTCACTTGCTCGATCCTGATATTAAGTCCCTTGATTGCCTCCTGGCCCACATCTTCAAATGTAAGTTTTTCGGGATGCCCGGCCCGTTCATCCCGGACGATGCCAATTAATCGGTATTGGCCGTTTTTACTATATGGCATCATCAAAATAAATTCTGATTTTTCAAAGGCGATTTGAGCTTCCCCTTCAGGTCCAACCCCGCTTGCTACCACGTCGGCAACATAAAATAATTGCTTGTATGTGCCGCCTTCAAAGCCACTGCCGATTTGATGTCGAACAGGCGAGCGGGCGCCGTCACAGCCAGCAAGATACAGGGCATCGCAGGTTTCTTCCTGCCCATCCTTGTGTTTCAGCAAAGCAGTAATATTGTTTCCTTTATCCTCAAACGAAACAAGTTCAGTCTGGCGCTCAACTTCGACCCCCAATGTTTTTAACTTGTCCATTAGAAACTGTTCATGGTGATCCTGGGGATACATAAGCACAAAAGGATAAGGGGATATTTCCTCACCCGCATCTACCAGTTTAATTTGTGCCTTATGTTTACCACGTACCCACATATTCATGGCCGGGGTTTTATAGCCTTCTGCTACGACGGCGTCGGCAATATCCATCTGACGATATAATTCAAGCGTACGAGCCTGCACTGCTATGGCTCTTGAGGTTTCACCAGGACCATTGCTTTTATCAATAATCCTGACTTTGACACCTTGGCTGGTGAGCCATAAAGCCAGAACCAAACCAGTGGGGCCGGCCCCGACAATCAGAACATCTTTCTGTGCCATATTTTTCTATTTTGCATGAAAACGTTTGCTGTACCTGCTCATGCATCTTTATTAAGGTCCTAATGGTCCTCTAGAGACTTAAACAAAGTTTCCAAAAGTCCCAACTCGCCGGGCCTCGGTGCATCACCTGAGATAACATTACCATTTTTGGAAATCAGGATATACCGGGGTATGCTAAGATCTTTATCTCCATATACGTTTTCTTTTATTTCATTTACCAGTTCGGAGTTGGCAAGTATATGGGAACCCTTCAGGCAGAAAGCTTTGATATTATCTTCCCACTGTTCTTTGAATCGTTGCTCATCTTTCGAAACATATAGCTTTTCGATTTTGTACTTATCAAGCAATTTATCCAGGGCTTTGTTGTGGACAAACTCCTGCTTGCATGGAATGCACCAACTAGCCCAAAGATCGACGTAAACCGCACTCTTATTCTTAAACAACCCAATTAAATCTTTATACGTTAACGTGCTCTTCCAGGAGGAATCAACAATAAAGATTTCATTGTCACTATTAATAACACACAGCGATTTGCGTGATACGTCGGGTTGTACGAGATTTGAATAAACACTCGATTTAAATTTTGTAAGAAAATAAGTTAGGTCATCCTTTTTCAACAGTGTTGGGAGCATTGTTTTTATAGCATATAAAAGGTTGCCCCACAAATTTTCCTGGAGCGTAGGATATAAATCAAATAAAAGCAGTGGTGCGAAATCAGACGAGATATTTAATTTCAGTGAGTCCACATAAACGTCTATTGAATCTAATGGTTCCCTTACAGTCATTTCTTTTCGAAGCATACCCGTTTTTAATATTGCATAAGAAGAGTAAAACGAATTGTAAAAGCCTTTTAAGAGAAGGGTATCATAAACCGAACCGGGAAGATCAATATAACTATCCGAAAATCCAACCAGTTCCGCAGGATTAAATACATTTCGGTACCGTTTATCCCTGGTAATTTGTTTTAAAAACTCAGCAAGCATCAAGTGCTTCAGGGAGTAATTCATGAGGTGGTTAAACTCATCACTGGTTTTGTCTTGCTCATGCAAAGCTGAAAACGGTTTTATTAAATTTTCTACAGAGTCCTTAAATGAGGATATTAGTTTGTGCTTATCCATCACAGGTTGATCGAATAAATCAAAAATTGAGTTGAATTTCCGCGCCGGATAAAAATTGACTTTATTGAAGAGAAAATTACCCGCAGCATTGTTTCCTCTAAAAACAAACGCGGAATCATCTTGTATTGGATCTCTCGAAAAATCTATATTGATGATTACTGAATCTCCTGGCTTAGCTATCACCCAGACCGGCTCGGTATCAAATGCAATTTTCAGGAACATCATACTCTCAGTTGGAACTGATATGGCGAACTCATTGTTGGTTACCGGTGACGAAATACTGTACTGGTTAACCGTTTGATTGGAAGTATTGTTGATTGGTAGGTTAACATGGACATTTTTGATATTTTTTCCATGCAGTTTACCTTTTATCAATACCTGACCGAAAAAAGCCAGCGGGATGAATTGAAAGAAAATAAACACACCAATCTGAAAGTATGTTTTGTATGGTTTAGTATGAGCAATACAATCCTGTTTCATAAAATGAATTTTCTGATAGTAGGTTTAATCAATTGATAAAATCAGCACCTCATATATTTTTTTTATCCAATATATGTTTTTACGGGTGTCAAAAAAAATATTGAGTCACTATTTTTTACAATAAGTGTAATCCATTATAAGCCCGAATCATCTTATGATCGTAACTACCTGGTTTAGCCGTATACCAAACGTACAGGACATTATCTTCTTTTTGAACTTTTGCATTTTTTGCAATAATAACTCCCGGGTGTAATTCATCTTCTGCAAACTCCTTTTAAACTTCGTTTGCAAAAGTGTTGAGGTAATTCTCCGTTGTTTTGATGTTGACTTGGCAAAACCCATCACACGAAATGGTTATTGTTTTCTTTAACTTCTATCATTAAGTTTAGACCCTTATTCACCTAAAACTGTTTTATGAAACACACGCTGGCCTTTGGAGTTTGTTTGTTAATCGCTTCCTTTTTTATTGTATCATGTAAAAAAGGAGATGTCGGTCCTCCCGGCACAGCCAATGTCAAGTATTCGGCATGGTTTACCCCCACAACATATAAAAAAGATACAGTTTTCGGAATCTGGGGTTTTAATTATACCCAGGCTGCCCCGGAAATCACCCAGCAGATCATTGATACGGGAACCGTTCTTACATTCGGTAAACTATTGGGTTATAATCCTGCAGTGTGGCCCGCAAACCAGATTTCACAGCTTCCAATCAACATCAGTTATGTACAGTCAGGGGCAACCCAAACGGATACATGGTCTGCGTTAGTCAGCCCGGGAAATCTGAAGATCAGGTTCGTAAACAACAATAATATTTATACATCTATCGCAACGCAGCACCAGTTCCGGTATATCATTATTCCAGGTTCTGTTCTCACGGGCAGGGCCAGAACGATGTCTTACCGGGAAATCTGCGAAAAATATAATATTCCTGAATAATAATATGGGATTGAGTTCCCATATTATTATGATATTTTGGGAATTGGAGAAATTCCAATAGTAGGTTTACCAATGACCTGAATATTATCTTGCCCACAACAACCATCATTGATTATCACTCAATCTTAGCAACTTTTTTAAACCTCTGTATTTTGTTTCCAAGGATATCTCCTACGTAAATATTTCCCTGATTATCCACAACCACATCATGGTACCAACAGGTGAGATCCGCCAGTTAAATTCACCGGCTTTATCACCTTTTCTCCCCCACTCGAAAAGATATTGCCCCATCGGCGAAAATTTCACCACACGTTATTGCCATATCCGTCGGATACATAAAAACAACCGTCTTTTGCCACTGCGTCATCAGTTGGTTTGTCAAAATGTACGAAATCATTTCCTGAAATCCGGGCCTGACCAATTATCAACCAGTTGATTATGTGGTTTATATTAGTTAGATGAACCTTACCAAACGCCCGGCATCAATATAAAATGAAAAAGCCCTTGATTTCTCAAGGGCTTTTTCATCATTCTGTACCATAGCTGACAGTACGCGTCATATTATTTCAACACCATACGTTTAGTACAAATTAACCTTCACGCCAAGCTGCGCAGTCGTTCCTGTATACAACGAATAATAAGTGTATTGTGGTTTCCACATGTACCGGCGTTGTGATTGATTCAACAGGTTATTCGCGTTTGCAAATATTACCCATCTTTTTGAAAGGAAGTAGTTGGCATTCACATCCAGGTAATATACTTTGTCGTAATAAATATCTCCCTTCCCCTCAGGCAAATTACCCGTAACGGTAGAAAAAGCAGAGGTATAGTTGAACGACACCCTTGCATTGAATTTATTTACCTCGTACGCCAGTGAAAAATTCACAATATTGTTTGCAGTTCCCGGTAGTTCCGGCTCATCCTTCTTTGTAAAGATCCAGTTGTGAGTGTAGTTCGCATAGATATTAAAGTTGGCGAGCATTCCCGGCAGGAAAGCGAGCTTTCTTTGAAAACCAAGTTCAAGTCCCAGCAGGTTGGCAACACCAGCATTAACAGGTTTTGTCCTCGTCAGCAACTCATCATTATTTTTCAATGGATCATAATACTTCGCATAGTCAGTAATGGTGGCCGGAAGTGCACCCTGCTCCTTTAACTCATCGGGTGTGACCACAAATTGCGCTACCTGTGAAAACCTCACCTCATCTTTTTTCACAATGGAGTAATCACTGATATTCTTAAAGTATATACCAGCAGAGATCATACCCGTACCGCCTGTATAATATTCACCGAGCAGGTCAAGGTTATTGGAAAGAGTTGGTGTAAGGCCGGGGTTACCTTCTGATACGGTTTTATCCTTCAGACTCACATTCATCCTTGGTGCAATATCACCATACGCCGGACGGGAAATCGTCCTGGTATAGGCCAACCGGTATACCGATTTGGAATCAGGCGTATACTTGACATGAAAGGCAGGCATGAAATCAAGGAAATCCGATTTGGACACCACCGGTGCACCCAGTGTGTTCAGACGTTTGTTGTAATTAGCACCAACATATTTCAATGTACTGTACTCCATCCTCAAACCCCCGATCAATGCGAGCTTTTCACCAATGTTCTGAGTACTCATTAAGTAGGCTGCCGCAATTGATTCTTTCCCGGAGTAGTTGGCTGCAATAGTCTCCACCTTGTCACTCGCTTTCACGAAATCATTTGTGTTTCCATAATAACTGGCATCGCAGTGAGAAACCCATTCAGTGGTTACGGTATTGCCAACTTCATAGCGGGAATTATGAAAAATCTGGCTGCTTACATTCTGCATGTTATTGCCATAGCCCGACCAAAATCCCCCCCAGTTCGTATAGTCATCAATATTAACTTTTTCACCATTTGCAACACGTCTTTCATATTCTGCCTTTCTGGCCGGGTCGATTCCTGGCCTCCATACAGTGCTGTTCAATGTGGTATTCTCCTTATTCATCTCCCGGTATTTGCCACCGAATTTCAACGTGTTTCCAAACCTTCCCGCCCAGAGTGGTACAGTAAGATCAAGTTGAGCGAGGTACTGCTGCGTGTGCGATTTTTTATCCGAGCCATTGTAGCTGTCTGCATACCAGGTGTCCACCGTGTCGCTGTTATTGGTGGCACGACCTTGCAGGCTGCCGAGCACATTATCAATTCCGGTACCGCCCGTTGCTTTGATAAAACGTGGATTGGTGTAGTCCATCGAAACCGTCTTTTCCATTTCACTTTCCAGCTCAAGGTTTCGGGCATTTGGATTATCGCCCCTGTTTTTAATATAGGATGCTTTCCATTCGAGTTTCACCTTACCAAAAATGTGCTGGCCATCTAAACCAATATTAAATATTTTCTGGGCGATTTCGGCACCGTTGCGGCTGTTAACCCCGCCACCGACGTGACGTTCCAGTTCCGGATCAAACTGGGGATGCAACGGATCATTGTTCAGGTCTACATAGTATTCGCCTGTCGCATCATCCTTTAAGTCCTTATTGCTGTCCTTTACCTTATTCCCCTTCGCTGTTCCCCGTTCATAACCAGGTGCACGTTTCCAGTTGGTCGGATACTCTGCACCGATATCATCAACCTTCAACGTATACCTTTCTCTCCAGTCGCGATAGTCATTATAAATACCAGTAAGAGTTATTGCATGTTTTTCGTTGAACTTATAGTCCAGGCCAATGGTATAACTCTGCCGGATACGCTCCAGGAAGATCTGCTCCATACTCAGGTACTTAGGCATATAGTAAATATTACCATCAACCCACTTCGTATCACTCCAGTCACTGGCGTGGATATTTGATCCAAGGAACTGCCTGTAATAAGAGGCAGATGCCATCACTCCCAGTTTCTTGTTCTTTAAAAAGCGGTCACCAAAAATAATATTGCCATTGATCATAGGCTTATTGATCATGACCGAATAACCGGTACCGCCGGTCATCGAAAGCAATCTCTTATATGGCGCCTTCCGTGTTATCAGATTGATCACCCCTCCAATTGCATCACCATCCATATCAGGCGTAATTGCCTTGGTAACCTCCACCATCTGCACCATATCAGAAGGAATTGCATTAATGCCGACCGACCTCGTATCACCTGTACCTGACATATTTGTACCGTTGATATTGATGGTGCTTTTGGATGGATCAGTACCGCGTACACTGACAAGTGATGCTTCCCCCTGGTCAAGCTGCACATACAGCCCCGGAACACGTTTCAACGCATCCCCGATATTCGGATCCGGAAAACGGCCGATCTGATCGGCAGAAATAATATTAACAATCCGGTCGGAATTTTTCTGCAGGTTCAATGCTTTCAGTGCAGATCCTGTACTTCCTGTGACTACTACCGACCGAAGGTTCACACTTGTTTCAGGAACCATCACCACATCCAGTTGTACGGCATTACCATTTACAATGGTCACCTTTTCTTCCAGCTTCGAGTAGCCGATATAGGTGATGGACACTGCATAAGATCCATCCGGCAGGCCCAATAACTTGTACTTGCCGGTTTCATCTGATACTGTTTTTTTTGAAAGACTTTTGATCCCGATTGTTGCACCGGGCAAACTAAGGTTGCTTGAGTCTACAATCCGGCCCGAAATGAGGCCCTGCGCCTGACCGGCAAGGGGCACCATTAAAAGCATCACGATTGCTGTTAAAAAAGATCTCATAATTTTTGGTTTATTTATTAATTTCTGTAACTCGGATTTAGATAAACAGCTGTTTGGTTAATGTTCAGGCAATACGAACCCGTCCCGGTATTTCCGGATTTTTTTGCATATGGATTAATTGGTTATGAGAGTTAGTCTGTCAATACCTCAAAGCGGTCTTTGAGACAGCTAAAAGGATCCCGGACTTCATACACTGTTTTCCCTGCTGTGGGCGTTACCTTGATTGCCCTTCCAGTTTCCTTGCTGTTACTCCATTTATAGTCGCCGATATACGATGCTTTCAATTCAACGGATGTACCTTTTTTTATCCTTATGACACTCGACTTATTTACGTCCTTCATCATCACAAAATGATCGCGGATTTTACCATCCGACGAAATCCATTTCAGTTCCAGCCGGTTCTCATTTACTTCAATCATAGAAGTACCGCCAAGTTCATTGTATGAAAAATACATAGCGTCATGCGGATAGGTTTCCTGACGTCTTCCCATTGCGCCAGCTGATCCTGAAACCACGTACATGGTTCCCCGGTTTTTCAACGGGTCCTTTATATAAGGGCATGAGTTTTCCGAACCATCATACAATGCTGTAGAAGAACTAATATTATGCGTTGATGCCTTGAAAGTGGCTTCCATACCGAAGTGGTCATTCATTAACCTGGAACGCTCATACAAATGGCTATGGCCGCAGATGATCAGATCCACGCCATACCTTTCAAGTATACGAATGAAGTTTTCCCTGATCTTCACGAGGTCACCCTCCTTATCTGAATTATGTGAACCCATTGTATAGGGAGGATGATGCCAGTAAGCGATCACCCAGCCGCGTTTTGTATTCTGGTAAGCCTCCAGGTCTTTCTTTATCCATTGCACCTGCGCACCAGTCGTATCAAACATCCGTGTTTCGTTATCCTCTTTCCCATATGAATCGAGCGACAAAAAATGCGCGTTGCCAATATCAAAAGAATAAAAAGCCTGGGTTTTGGATGGCACCCCACCAGCTTCACCATTCTCCGGCATCGAAAAATTCTGGTAATAGGCAATATCATGAGTCATCTGTGCAGTTGCCTTGAACTGGTAAAAATCATTGTAGTCATGGTTACCAGGCGAGGGAAACAACGGGTACTTTTTCAACAGGTTGTCCTTATAAACATTGAAGAACTTTTCCTGGAATTCGGGATCGGTTCCGGATGAATAGGCATTGTCACCCAGTAATATCCATGCATCCATCGGTTTATCCTTCAGATATTTCTCTGCTTCATCACGTACAAGACGCTGGTTGGTTGAATTGTTACCACAATCTCCAAACACACCGATCCTGTATGTACCTTCAGTACCCGGCTCCGGAAATGTAACAAAGCTATTATCCAATCCCTGCTGCAATGTGTCCCCCGGGCCTCCGCCAATTGAATAGTAATACCTGGTGTGTGGCTGAAGTCCTGTCAGTTTAACCTTGTGTTCAAACGTCAGCTGTTTGTCCTCTGCTTTTTTATCAAGTGCCCCATGGCTCGTTCCATATCCCACCACACTGCGTGTTAATGCATCAGTACGCCAGCGTATGATGATACTGTTGCTGGTTGCAACCTGTAAGTACGGACCACGGATCAATCTGGCAAGCACATTTGGCTTTCGTTCTTGCTGTGGTGGCTTGAACTTCGGCGCCTCCTGTGCATCTGCGGCTACGCATGAAGTTACCAGCAACCCCATAAGTAATTGTTCAAATCTGTGTTTCACTTTTAGTTTAAGTTTGATCTTTAATGAATATTATTTTGCTGTCACTTCAAATACATCTTTCAGACAGCTATTGGGATCCCTGACCTCATACACCGTCTTGCCCGAAGAAGGTTTGACAGTGATGCTCCTGGTCCCTGTTCCGGACTTGTTCCAGCTGTATTCGCCAATAAATGAAGCAGTCAGCGTTACTGATTCACCTTTTCTGCAATTGATGACCGTTGTTTTGTTTACATTTTTCATGATGGTGAACTGATCGCGGATGATGCCGTCCGCACAGATCCATTTCAAATCGAGCCGGTTGTCACGGATTTCCAAAATCGATGCACCACCAATTGAATCCGTCGCATACTGCATGGCATTGTGTGGAAATCCTTTTGACCGTCCGCCCAACTGGCCCGCAGATCCGCTTACCACATATACAGTCCCCTCATTCGATTTTGAGTTTTTTATATACGGACATGCATTCGCATTTCCATCATACCTGCCGTTGGAAGGACTAAGGTTATGCAGTGCGGGGTCAAAGCTGGACTCCTGTCCGTAATGACCTTTGATCAATCCGGTTCTTTCATAGTCATGGCTATGCCCGCAAAGGATCACGTCCACTCCATATCTCTCCAGGATCCGAATAAAATTCTCCCTGATCTTCGCCAGCTCTCCTACGCCGTCGGAACTATGGGAACCCATGGTATACGGAGGATGATGCCAATAAACAACCACCCAGTCACGATTGGTATTCTGGTCAAGGTCTTTTTTTACCCATTTAACCTGCGGACCCAGTGTATCATAAAGGCGGTATTGGTCTTTTTCCTTGCCATAGGAATCAAGCGACAAAAAATGTACGTTGCCAATATCAAAAGAATAAAATGCTTTGGTATGTGAAGCGATACCACCCGATTCTCCCTCCGTTGGCATGGAAAAATTCTGGTAATATGCCACTTCATGAGTGCGTTGGGCTACTTCAGAAGAGAATTCGATGTCGTGATAGTCGTGGTTGCCCGGTGAAGGGAACAACGGATATTTTTTCAGCAGGTCATCTTTATAGATATTAAAAAACTTCGCCTGTAACTCTGCGTCAGCACCATCGGGATATGAGTTATCGCCCAATAGTATCCATGCGTTCATGTATTCCTCTCCGAGATACCTGGTAAATGCATTCCGCACGTTTCGCTGGTTAACTGAATTGTTCCCGCAGTCGCCAAAGGCCCCAATACGGTAAACTCCCTTACTTCCTGCTACCGGCAACGTATGAAAATAGTTTTCCTCACCGTGTTGTAAAGTGTCCTTCACACCACCAATAGCATAGTAATATTTAGTGTCCGCTGTAAGCCCTTTTAGTTTTACCAGGTGTTCCGTAGTCAACGAGGAATCATCTGAAAAAAGATCAAGCTTGCCGGGACTTGTACCATAACGGACCCGGCTGCGCGCAAATGCATCGGTCCTCCAGCGAACTACGATGCTGTTGGTGGTTGACACCTGCAGGTAGGGACCCCTGATTAATTGAGGTTTGGGATTAATTTTTACCGGCCTGTTTTCCGCCGCTTCGTCTTTCTGTGCATATAAGAAACTTGTTGTGAACAAGGTTGCCAGAAAAAAACACACATTTGGTTTCATTGATTTATATTATTAATATTCAGTTGTTGTTATTTCAATGGAGTCTTTGAGTGCGTTGAGGAAGTTTACAACGTCTTTGACTTCCTGCCTGGAGAGATTAAGGGGTTGTGCAGAGAGTGTCTGGTTGGCTATGGGGACACCAAGACCGGCTGCTCCGCCTTTGTTATAGAACTCTACAACATTCTCCAATGTCCTGAATGCACCATTGTGCATATAAGGGCCAGTGGCGCTGGCATTCCTGACCGTTGGCGTCTTAAACGCCCCTTCGTAATATTCTATCGGGAACACAACTGCCCGCCCACGATCCTTGTCCAGTCTCGGTCTGGTCATGTCGTCTGTCGCAAGGGTTCCCAGTACTTCCAGTTCGGAGATGTTATAATATGGTGGTACCAGCCCATTAAACAAAGGAGCGAAGTGACAGGTTCCGCATTGCGCTTTTCCCATAAACAGATTGAAGCCTCGCTTTTCTGAAAAAGTCAACATGTTATCCGGACCGTGCAGATAGCGGTCGAACCGGGAATTGCGTGGATTAAGTTCACGTATATAAGCAGCAATTGCATGGGCCACTTTGTTGATGGCAGTCAGGGTATCTCCTGTTTCTCCAAATGCCTTTCTAAATGAAGCAGCATATTTGGGTAAACGAACCGACAAGGTTCCGGATGCCGCACCACTATTCATTTCACCGGGATTATTGATTACCGTTATGATTTGTTCTTCCAAACTTTTGGCTCGTCCATCCCAGAATTGTTCATATTGAAAACCGGAATACAGAAGTGTTGCCGCATTGCGTTGCACAAATGAATGCCCATCGAAAGCAGTGCTTTTGGAAACAGACTCCGTAAAATAGTTTTCCGGCCGATGGCAGGTGGCACAACTGATCAAGTTATTCCCCGAAAGGGCGGTTTCAGAAAACAGCTTTTTGCCCAGTTCAATTAATTCCTTTTTATTTCCGAATGTCTTATTTTGGGTAAAAGCTTCAAGGTTGAGCGCATCCGGACTGAAAATATCCTGTGCTTCATAATTGAGAACCCCGTTGCTGCTATTGAGATACAAGCCCCATCTATTTATCGCCATGCCCAATTGATGCTGAAGCGGGAGAGCATACGTTTTCAAAAAAAACAGCCGGTTAAAATTATCGAACCCGCCGTTCGACCGCAGGTAACGGATACTTTGTCCGAACAGGCTGTCCAGTATAATATCCTCCTTGTTGTCGTTATTTATGAACGGTGCAATTACAGCCTGCAGCGTACCCAAAGAACTTTCCGCCTCTGCAATCCCGGTTTTAAGATAGGGGGCATCAAAACCCGTAATACCAAGGGTAATCAATTTTAAAAGATGAATACGCACGCTTTCCAGCAACTGCCGGTCATCTGCCGAAAACGCATATAATAGGGAGCCCAGGTCAACTGCCGAGGTACTTATTGCATCAGCCTGTTGCCTCAGTTGTTCCTTCAGGGCATATGGATTTTTTTCGAAGAGTAATCCTTCTATCACCTGCAGGCCTATTGGTTCCTGGAATTCCATATAGGGTTCTTCAATTTCTATTTTGGCCGGACCGTTATAGATCAATGCGGCACTGGCAAAAAAATAGTCCAGAAAAAATTCAATGCGTTTATAACGAAGGCGGCAGGACCTCAACGCCTCGCGGGCTTTTCTGAGAGTAAGAGGCCTTTTGCGATCAAGTAAGTCAATTGCCAACGCCAATTCCGAAGTAGTCAATGCAAAACCCGTCGCCTCCGTTTTGAACCGCGCTATCGCAGGCTCAACACCCCGTTTTATATTGCTACCCTGACGCAGACTGGTGAAAACAACCAGACAGGCCAGAAGGCATAAAATACCGATCACAAATTTCATCTTGCTGATTTCATCAATGGAAGGTGTTTGGTACAAGTAGTTTTTCCGGAATCGGATTGGTTTATCAAAAATGCAGTCCCCGCCGGATTATTAATTGAGTTGGCCTGTAGTAAAAAGGAAACAACGGGTAAAAAACAGATCAGCAGCAAGGAAACAATCGCTTATAATAAGTTGATAATTAGCGATTAATTTTGTTAAAAAGGGATGTTATGTTAATATTAAGCCTCTTAAATTTTCAGATCGATTGAATGAACTGGGTCAGACCCTGGCTATGTTCCAGATTCATTTTTTTCCGGAGTCGATGCCGCATTACCCGCAGACTATCTGCTGAGATACCCAATAATGTAGCTACTTGTTCCGATTCAAGATTCATTTTCAACAATGCCACCAACCTCAAATCAGTTTTGGTTAGCATATCGCAATGCGCTTTCAGGCGGACGAAAAACGAGGCGTGCACCTGGTCAAAGATTCTCTGGAAATCATCCCAGTGCTGACCATTATTGATGTTCTGGCTAATCTGTAACTGTAATTGTTTTAGTGGCCGCCGTTGGTCACGACGGGGATCAATCAGGATTTCCCCCACCTGTTTCTGCAGGGTTTCCAGAAACTGGTTTTTCTGGATCGTATTGAGCGTATGTGTTGTCAGTTCACGCGACTTCAATTCCAACTCCTGCTGTAACGCCTGTTGTTTTACTTCCAGCCTTGTCTGCTCTGCATGATGTGCGGCAAGCTCTTCCTTGCGCAGTAACTCCGCATTTTTGATTCGCAGGCGCTGTCGTGATATAATCAGTGCGCCGCAGAGCAACAACAGCAGCACGATAGCTACTATCGCCAAATGCGTGCGACGTACTGCCTCAAGATGGGCTATCTCCGTATTTTTATTTCCGACCTCATAGAGGGTTTGCAGGACTGCCAGTTGCGTACTCGTTTCTGTCGAAAAAATGTCCAGCATCAATTGGTGGCAGGCACGCTGATAAAAAAAAGCGCTGTCATCCCTGCCTAATGCGTGAAATGTTTTTGCCATATCACGGTAAATGCTTCCCATGTGGAATAGTTCCCGCGTTGTGACTGCCAACCCCATGGCCCGCCTGGTGGAACGCAATGCCAACTCATAACGCCCCGTTTTGCGATAAATATCTCCCACATTATTAATTGCCTCGATAAGTAACGCAGTATCTTTCACGACTTCGCCCAACATAACCGACCGGTTGAAATACAGAAATGCGGAATCATATCTATGTTGATCTTCATAGATGTTACCTACCTCATTATAATTTTCCGCTATTCCGGCCTGGTCATTCAATTCCTGAAAATTGGATAACGCAATTCGCTGGTAGTAAAACCCGCTATCAAACATATGCTGGCTGGAAAACCAATGGCCAATTTTCATTTGGGTGGAAGCAATCCCTGTGGGATGTTTCCTCGATTGAAATATTCCCAATGCCTGATTAAAGGCTTTCCTGGCCTCACCTCGTTGTTTATTCCTGTGATAAACAACTCCAATATCATTAAGATTGCTTGCCCTTCCAACTTCCTGGCCAGTTTCCGCCAACAATTTATCAGCCTGCAAATGGTAGTCCAACGCTTGCGCAAAATGATTAAGATGCAGACATATCCTGCCCATCCGTTGCAGACACCTTGCCGCAGTAAGCTTATCCTGAATCTTCAAAGCACCTTTTAGTTCTTCTTTTAAATTTGAAAAGGCGGTATCTGCAAACAACCGGTGGAAATATGGGGTAGGCTCGTGATTAATGATCAGGCCCATTTTTGGTTGCGCAATACATGGCCTGCAACAAATAAATATTATTGCAGCTGTCAAGCAGGATAGTCTGAGGGTCATAATGTGGAATATGAGGCAAAGGAACGGCTGCAGTGTTAAGCGTGTATTACCAAATGCCTTCGTTGCGATTTATTCCTCACCTGCATATCATTCTACCCACTCGTTTCTAAAAAATATGCCCCTGTATTACTATTATATTATCATTTCCCGGTGTAAGCTCAAATAAAATCACCAACCTCATTTCGGAAGATCCAGCCATTGCAAAAACTTCTCCTTATAAGTATCACCCACGGGTAAATAAATATTATTAATTACAACTCTGGAACGGCTCAAAAAGTCAATCTTGTTTCTGTTGATGATATACGATTTGTGTATCCTAATAAACTGGTCAGAAGGTAAAAGCTCCTCCATTTTTTTCATACTCTCCAGAGTAAGGATCCTGGCAGCAGTGGTATGTACCGCAATATAATCGCGCAAACCCTCCAGGTAAAAGATGGATCCGAGATCAACTTTCTGGATCCTGTAGGTAGTCTTAATAAAAATATGGTCCGGATTTTTTTTCAGCGCGTTGTTTGTCCAGGCCTTAAACTCCAGTCGCTCCTTCGCGCGTTTAACGCCAGTCAAAAAACGTTCAAATGTGATGGGCTTCAAAAGATAATCTACTGCATTATGCTCATAACTTTCCAACGCATATTCAGGATAGGCAGTGGTCAGGATTACCTTACATCTATCGCCAATCAGCTGCATGAACTGCAGTCCATTTAAAACCGGCATCTGGATATCAAGGAAAAGAAGATCTACTACACCCTTCTGCACAAGTTCCATGGCTTCTTCAACCCTGGTGGTTTGCAACAGCAGCGTAAGACCGGGAGTCCTGTTTACATAGTCGGCTACGAGTTTGACCGATAAATGTTCATCATCTACAATAACACAACGTATATGCTCCGGATCATACATGGTTTAATTCGAGTTTTACGATGAAGTATACAGGCCCATCCATAATTTCAAGCTGATGTTTTCCGGGATAGAGCAGTTGCAGGCGTCGCCTCAGATTTCGCAGACCAATGCCGCCGGTAAGATCCTTCTTGTCCCGCGATATTTTATTCTGGCAATAGAACCGGACCTCACTGCTTCCCGCATCAATGCTGATAACAATACCATCGCCCTGTTCGCTGACCACTCCATGTTTATAAGCATTTTCCACAAATGGAATCAACAGCAATGGCGGAATAAAAACGTCTTCCAGGTTTCCCTTTACCTGCAGGTCAGTTTTAACAGGGTATTCATACCTTAACTGTTGCAGGTCGATGTATTTCCTGATATAATCCACCTCCCTTTCCAATGGCACGTCCTGCAGGGTATCATATAACATATACCGGAGAAGTTCCGAAAACCCTGCTATCGCCTCAAGAGAATGTTCCGATTTAAGATACACGAGTGAATAAATATTATTCAGGCTGTTAAATAAAAAGTGGGGATTGATCTGCGAACGCAGGAACGATAATTCAGACTCCCGGTTCTGCAGTTCCAGTTCTTTCTGCTGCAATTCGCGATAATAGGCATAACGGATAAAATAAAATGTCATGCCATAAACTGAATAAAGAATAATATAAAAAATATGCCCCGTAAAATAGGTACGTAAACGAGTGACCGGCCCCTGTGAATTCCTTCCGGATTTTAATACCCATAACTCTTCGCTCGCATAACGTAATAAAAAAAGCAACGGCAGACAAAGCAAAATAATCCCGATGGCTTCCAAAATTCTTTTACGTGGGAAAAACTTAAACAGTATCTGATAGGGCACCAGCGCAAACAGGAAATAAATCCCAAGGTCGGTCAGGCCTGAGATAATGGAGCGACCGCCAGACGGCCATCGCAAAAAGCCCAAATGGCCATTGACGATATTGGGCATATCATAGGTAAGTTGCACCAGGTAATAAAAACCCAAAAAACACAAAAAAAATAATAATAGTTTTTTACGCACCGTCAAAACTACCATTTCTAAGTCAAGCACAAAACCCGCCTGTATGCCGGTTGGCAGACAAATTCTGCCAGTTGGCAGAATCCATTTGTATTCCCTGGCGGACAAAGCCAGATTTACGGACTGATTCTTCATACTTATCAGATCAAATACTTCAGAAATGCGCCTCGATAAACTTCTTTATAAAATATTCATCTGCATCCTGCTTGTGATCAGCCTCGCCACACTCACGAAGTATATCTTATTTAAACAGGCACCGGCCCGCAGCAAACATCCCCTGTCAGAAAGAACAGCAAAAAATTGGGAAAGGAGCAACTACCAACAGGTTAACCTCCAATTATTCGCCACTATCCGTCGGTTCAACCAGCATCCTGTGAGCCGCAGATACATGTATCTGAATATCGGAGGCAATATCCTCGGTTTTGTTCCGCTTGGTTTTTTATTTCCCCTGTTATTATTCCGTTCAGGCAAAGCCTGGAAAACCTTGCTACTTGTTTTTGCAATCAGTCTTTTTTTTGAACTTACCCAATACTATACTGGCCGGGGAGTTTTTGATGTGGATGACCTGCTGCTCAACACAACAGGAGGATTAATCGGTTTCCTGGTATATGCAATGCTGGCGGGATCGGGACTCCTGCCGGGCAGGACAACATGGAGACCGGAAAAACACCCTTTCCGTATCACGACTGAGAACTGATTTTCCGGCTGCACAACCCTGTCCATTCCAATCACTGCAAACCCGCCCTGCCCGCTTCCTCACTCTTATCACCCTGCCTTGACTTTTCCTTATGGGTTGACTTTCCAAAACTGTAGCTGATGGTCAGTGCCACCCTGTTCGTTGCAAACCAGTGCCGCAGTTCATTATTGATAATCTGCTTTTCCCTGAAAACATACCTTATTTCAAAACCGTTGAAAATATCATAATAATTCAGCCTTGTGTTCAACTTACCATCAAACCATGTTTTTTGCAAGCCGAGGTCAATAGTAAAATAAGGCCTCCAGATATACAATCCATTTCCGCCACGAGATTGAAACCGGTAATACATATCCATGTTGATCCCTTTCGGCAAACTGAAGACCTGATTTCCCGTAACCGTAAAGTCAACAATCGGGATAAAGAATTCACTGTCATGATAGGGAGTCAATTCCTTTTTATAGTTCACAGTCAGGGTATGACCCAGCTTCCACCACTTCAAAGGCGAAAACGTATAACTGATTTCCGTTCCCCCAAAATAGTTATAGGGCAGGTTCCTTCCAAGGTACTGAAGGAAATGGGTGGTATCATTATATTCCGGGTAACGTGCCAGCACATCGGTTTCTTTTCCGCCGTACATTAAAACAGACAATGCCTTATAATTGTAAGAGATATTCACCGCGTCCGTTTTGGCAGGCAGCAATAACGGATTGCCAACAATAAAATTCAAAGGACTTGTATAAAAACGAAAAGGATTCAACTGACTGAAATTAGGCCTTGTCATCCGCCGCGTATAAGAAAAATGGAACCGACGATCATTTCTGGTATACGTTATACTGAACGCCGGTAATAAGGTCCAGTATTTTTTCAGCGTTATTTCCCTGCTGGTAACCGAGTTCGCCAAACTAAAAGTATGTTCTGCCCTGAGGCTGATCGAATAGCTCAGATTATTACGCTGCTTTTCAAAAGAAAGATAACCCGAACTGATACGTTCATCATACCTGAAACTATTGGTTCTGCCGCTATCCTGAACGAAAATATTTCGCCGGTTTAACGTGTCGTACTGCAGATCGTTCTCTGTTGTGGTAAAAGCAAACTTCCCACCCGTACTGATCCTGCCTTTCATTATCGCACGTGAGAGATCAAACTGCACAGCCCTGATCAGTATATCATTCTTCAATCTCGTTTTCCAATAATCAGTCAGCTCATTGCCCGTAGTAACCCGTGTTTGTATGTCTTCATCCTGCCTGTTGATTATTTTTACCAGCGTCCCCTGGAATTGCAGCTGCAACTGGTTGAATTTTCCATCGTAGTTGAGATTAGCCGCATAGTTATCCTGATTGGGTAAGGAATTATTATAGGTATCGCTGCTGAGAACCTGTTTTGTACCGGTGGAATCAGTAGCCCGCAGCGTATTGAAGGACCGGACATCCCGGTTCACAAGGTAGCTTCGCCACTTCAGTTCCAGCTGATGATTTTTATTGATTGAGTACTCTGCCCCTAATTGAATATTGAAATTATTATTGCGGGTCGGAACCAGGGTCTGTGTGGAAAGGATATCGTTGGTTGACAAATGTTGCAAGGCCCGGTACCTGTAGAGTTTGGTTCCTGCCGCATTTCCGAACCTGGCACTATATGCCACCTTCATAGTTTTATAACCCAGTAACAGCTGTTGCTCGGAATACGTATAGGCATTCCGCTGGATCATGCCGGTTAAACTTCCCTTCCAACCCAGGGTCATATCGCGTTTTAGCCTGATATCAATTATAGCTTTATACTCTCCATCATAACGCGACGACGGATTGCTGATCAGTTCCACAGAAGAAACCATCTCCGGTGTAATGGTATTTAAATAGTTCTGTACCTCTTCGGCACTCATTGGAACCGGTTTGCCATCTACGAAAATTACAGGAGCAACCCTTCCCCCTACCAGCAGGCTGCCATCACCGTTAACGGTTACCCCGGGTATTTTTTTTAAAATATCAAAACCATTGGCAGCCGTTCTGAAAAAACGATTGCCGGAAACAGGGATCAGCAGTTTATCACCCTGACGCTCCGGTACCGACCGATCACTACTTACGGTCACTCCATCCAGCAACCTGGCATCCGGTTCCAGCATAACACGACCCAGGTCAACCAATTCTTCCTGAAGAGCCTCGATACTGATCGTTTTAAACCAGGCCAGGTAGCCGGAAGCAGCAGCTCCGAGGATATACTTCCCTTCCTTAATGCCAGTCATCATAAAAACACCGGTAGTATCAGTTACCTGTTTTTTAACGATCGTGGAATCGGTGCCGGAAAGTAAACTGATGGTAACGGATGGGATGCCCTGTCGGGTTCCATTATCCACCATTGTACCTTTAAGACTTGTCTGTGAATAAATGGAGGAATGAATTAAAAGGGTGCCAGTTAAGGCCAGCAGGAACCTGATCATTTGTTTTTTTTACAAACCTATCAAGCCGTGTTATTGAGGGGGTACCGATGTAATAAATCAGTCGTACTGATTTATAAATCCGAACCGTTTCAGAAAAGTAAGTTGCAGATTATCAATAAACTATTTGTCTGTTGTATTAGGCAGGCTTTCCTTGTATAAGGCAGGTGTAGTTTCTTTTATCTTCCTGAATGCAGTATAAAATGTAGACTTTGAATTATACCCTACCTCATAACCGATGGCTTCAAAGCTCAACCGGCTGTCGAGGCTGATAAGTTTACATGCTTCGTCGATCCTGAACTCATTGATGTAGGTAGAAAAACTTTTTCCAAGATTATCGTTTAACAACAATGAAAGCTGGTGACCAGGAATATTGATCTTCTGTGCTACGTCACTAAGTTTGAGATTCGGATCCTTGTACAACGCCTTTTCCCTGATCGCCTTCTCCAGTTTCCCGGTCAGGTTCAAAACATCGGTGTCAGCAATCTTCCTTTTTCCGGTTTTTGTACCAGACCCCGGACCTTCATTTATCTGCAGGATATTTTCCATTTTTGCGCGGTGCAGGTAAAAGAAGGAAGTGAGGTACAGAATGAACGAAAAAGAAACAGCTCCACTGAAACAAAGGCCGGGAAAAATGCGGTACAGCGGAATCAGGTATAACAGATAAATTATACAATTGCCCGCAAGGATCAGGAGCCGGAATTTTTCTGTCTGGTTTAGCAGTGTCGTTTTTTTAAAAAACTTAATTATAACCGGCTTCAGTAAAATCCCACCCGCAATCAGAAAAGCCGACCATTGCAGGTAAACAATGTACATCGCGGCATGAGTCCAGGCAACCGGGTTGGCCTGGTAGGGTGCTAACAAACCCCCGATAAGGACGATCCCTGTCAATATACCCCAGACGAGTTTCCAGGAACCAGGTATTCCTTTATCTGGTTTTAGCATGGAAGAACGTAAGAAATAATAAACAGCGGGTCCTATTAAAAAACCTGCCGATAACCCTATCTGGGAATATAAATCCGGTTGGCCCGGTTTGGTATAAAGTAAAACCAATACGGCAACCCGCATGCTGATGGCCAGCAACATGACGCCCAGCAATACCGATGCTACTGATCTGTGTTTCTTCAGTAAGAAAAAATACAGGCTCAGGATAATTCCATTGAAAGCACCAATTGCACTGATAAAAATAAATATCTGATCTACGGGATTCATAGTAAGACATAAATTTATCTTTTATTCCTCAACACACTTAACTGTATGGTATTTATTTTATAGCTTAGAATATCCAGGTACTGATTCAGAGAGTTCACCTCCACTGAGAGTTCAGACAGCATGGTTGCCTTGGTGTCAAGATCGCCCTGGCCAAAAACACCTCCATCTCCAAACAACAATGTCTCTGTTGTTTTATCCGCCGAATTATTCAGTTCAAACTTCAGCCAACGCATTTTCAACACCTGTGCCTTTGAAAGGCCCTGCAGATCTCCAAATCCCGGTTCACTCAGAAAATACCAGACGGAAGGAGGATAGATGACCTTGACCGAATCTCCAAACCAGATATTACCAAGAAGATTCCTGCTGGTCGACATTTTCAACTGGTACCAGTCGGGATTCAAAGTAAGTAACCCGAGTCCCAATGTTGCAGCACCTCCGCCTATCGCAATAATGTCAGCTGGAGTGGTAGCCGTAACTAATGCCGGAAGGGCCGTGGTAAGCGAACCCACTGCTATAGCACCGACAGTCAGTTTTGAAGTACGTTTGGAGTTTTTATTACCCAGGTAAGAAGAAAGCTGCCGCGTCCTGAAAGATTCGCATTCCAATTCCGCAGAAAGCGCATCAATATGCGATTTGACCAGGTCGAGATTCTTCTGGATTCCGATCACATACTCAAAAAAAAGTGCCTGCGCGAACCGGGAAGAATCCTTTCCCAAACCGATGATTTCCTGGATATAGTCCAAAACGCCGGCTGCATTGGAGGCCAGGATATCCTGTTTTGTAAGAAACACATTTAATCCGCCCGGACTTCCCAGCAAACTATCCGTATTTGCATGGATGGGTGTGAATTCCCAAAACTCACTGGCGGAAGATGACAGGCAAAAATCCTGATTAAGTTTTATACCTGGCCCATTGACTAACCTTGTGGACTTACAACCCGCTCCTGTGGCTCCTATCAACGACATCGCCAGTATAACAGGAATACCTCCGTTCAAAAAATAACGCGCAGCGTTTATAACTACGGCCAGGCATAATTTCATTGGTGAAAAGTTGATTTGATCCGGTTATTGACGCAGCCCGAAAAAGGGTTTGATACATAAAGCAAGTCCAACCAGGGAACAATTTCGCAAACTGATCGATGAACAGGCTGATTCAATCGCCAGTCGGACAAATTATCATTCGTTTAAAGTTTATTTCCGCGTTCATCGACATTTTCTGCCCGCCCGCCGAACGAAAACCCTATAGCCTCGGGACCTCGTTTACTTTTAACAGACGATCCGGGCCGAAAACTCAATCAACTTCCCAACCATTTACCTAATTATTTTTATGAAAGCACACATTGGTATTACCGACAAAGACACTGACGCAGTATCTATCCAACTGGCCAAGCTACTGGCCGATGAAGTTGTACTGTATGTTAAAACGAGGAATGCACACTGGAATGTAACAGGCGGAGATTTCCACGCCATGCACGTCTTTTTTGAAAAGCAATACAATCAGCTGGACGACCTGATGGATAGTGTTGCCGAACGTATCCGGAAAATAGGGCACTTCGCACCCGCTACGATGAAAATCTACCTGGAGCTGACCCACCTGACGGAATATAGTGAACGCACCAACGACGGACCAGGTTACATGAAAGACCTGCTGAGCGATCACGAAAGTATTATTGATTTTCTCCGCGGTTATATCACACCATTTGCCGACAAGAATAAAGATTTCGGATCAAGCGACTTTATTACCAACGTAATGGAAACGCATGAAGAAATGGCCTGGATGCTCAGGTCATATTTTAGGTAACCCTTTTTTTCTATTGACATTAATTTCTTAAAGCATTAATTATGGACACCAAAAATTTGAAATTCAAGTACGAACTCGAAAAGAAAAAACCGCGTTTAGGTCCGGGTGGTATCACGAGAGGCGCATCCGTTACCGATTTTCCGGCATCTGTCGGAATAGCGGGCGTATCCATGCGCCTCGATCCCGGAGCAATGCGCGAACTACACTGGCATGCAAACGCGGCTGAATGGGCTTATGTGATCAAAGGAAATATGCGGACCACTGTTGTCGACCCGCAGGGTAATACTTATGTTGACTTGTTTTCACCTGGTGATGTCTGGTACTTCCCACGTGGTTATGGTCACGTTTTGCAAAATGTGGGCGAGGAACAATGTCATTTCGTACTGATTTTTGACAATGGGAATTTCTCGGAAGACCACACGTTCAGCATTACCGATTTCGTTTCACATGTTCCAAAGGAAGTCGCCGCCCAGAACCTGGGTATTTCGGTTGAAGAAGTTGGTAAACTGTATCAGGGTGAAGCTTATTTCGCTAATAGTAAGAATCCGGATATTCATTCAGGAATCAGCCTGCCTGTTAAAGAAGTCAGCCTGAATTCACCGCACCGGTATCCCCTGAGTGCCCAGCAACCCAAGTCAGTTCCCGGCGGTGGAATACAACGGGTGGTTACATCCAAAGAATTCCCTATCGCTAAAACAATTACCGGTACCGTGTTCGAAATTGAACCCGGGGGATTAAGGGAATTGCACTGGCATCCCAACGCAGATGAATGGCAATACGTGATCCAGGGAAATGCAGAGCTTGGTGTATTCCTTGCTGAAGGCACTTTTGTAAAAGAAACAATGGAAGCCGGCGATGTTGGATACGTTCCAATGGGCGCAGGTCATTATATCAAAAACACGGGTGCAGAAAAACTGATCATCCTCATCGGATTCAACAACGGTTTATATGAAGCTATTGACCTTAGCTCATGGCTCGCCGGAAATCCTGATGATCTGCTGCAGGGCAATTTCAGCGTTGATGAAAAAATCATCAGCGAATTTCCAAAAAAGCAAAAGTTCATTGTTCCATAAGTACGGTTATCAATATTTTAAAGGCCACCTTGGTCTCCGCAGGGATGAGCATTCCGTCCCTGCGGCGGCCCATGGCCAACTCCCCCAATGCCGTTTGCCGATTCACAAAGCCACTTGCCTGATACCCCACCAACGGCCTTCTTGATGGTTGTTTCCTATATCAGGTTATTACTTGTATAAATGATTTACAGGACTGGTCTGGATGAGTAAAAAATCGGAACGCGCAAAGTATTTCCCTACCTTAAGAAAGCGGACAGATTTTACCATTTTATACAATCAGATTCCATAAACATTTAAAACAAGAGTAATGAGCAAGATTAAATTAAAAGACGGTACTGAAATCTTTTACAAAGATTGGGGAACAGGTCAGCCTATTGTATTTCACCATGGCTGGCCACTTTCTGCCGACGACTGGGACAACCAGATGATGTTCTTCCTTAGCAAGGGATACCGGGTGGTTGCTCACGACCGCCGCGGTCATGGCCGATCAACCCAAACATCAGATGGTCACGACATGGATACCTATGTGGCAGATGCCGCAGCAGTTTTCGAGGCACTCGATCTGAAAGACTCCATCCATATCGGCCACTCAACAGGTGGTGGCGAAGCTCTTCGTTATGTTGCGACAAAAGGAAAAGGACGTGCAGTAAAAGCCGTACTTATAAGCGCAATTCCTCCCCTTATGTTGAAAACAAAGGAAAATCCTGATGGCGTACCGATTTCGGTATTTGATGATATCCGCCAGGGAACCGGTTTTAGCCGCGCTCAATACTACGAAGATATAACCCTGCCCTTTTATGGCTACAACCGGCCCGGTGCAAAGATCTCACAGGGGATCCGCGACAACTGGTGGCGGCAGGGAATGATGGGTGGCATTAAAGCCCATTATGAAGGTATCAAGGCATTTTCCGAAACTGATTTCCACGAGGATCTTAAAAATGTAGACATTCCGGTATTGGTACTGCATGGCGAAGATGACCAGATTGTTCCATTTGCCAACGCAGGACCAAAAACGGCAAAGCTCTTGAAAAACAGCAAATTCATTTCATATCCCGGCTACCCCCATGGAATGCCGGCAACACATCCGGAAAAGATTAATGCCGATATCCTGGCATTTATAAAGTCCTGATGGTGGTGAATAAATAACAGAGGGATCATAGTTGAATACCCGGCAGGCTGTATCACTTTTGATACAGCCTTTTCATTACTCAAATACATTCATCAGTCACGTACCTCATATACATTCATTGTATTTGCCTTATTTCTTAACATCACCTCCCCGATATGTTTACAGTTAAATGACTCCTTTACTTTCTCATAAGTGCTTTCATTGATCAGGATCTGACCCGGGGCCGCCACCGCCTGCAGTCGCTGGGCAGTATTTACAGCATCACCAATCACTGTGTAATCCAACCTGCGCAGATTGGCCGAACCAATATTTCCCGAGACCATTTCTCCCGGATTAATACCAATAGAAACATGCGGTTTGAATGATACATTTTCAGAACTCGCGGGCAGCTTTTCGATCTGGGTACGAACTGCCAGGCTTGCATCAATGGCCCTGTCAAGGTGGAAGTCGCCCCGGAACACCGCCATCACCGCATCGCCAATAAACTTATCGATATACCCGCCCTGTGCAATGATCTCTTTAACCATTACGTCAAAATAACTGTTGAGTAACTTCACTACCATATCAGGGGCTTCATTCTCACTGATGGTGGTAAAACCACAGATATCTATAAACAACGCGGTGGCTTCAACCGTTTCATTCTCCATCAGCGACGACTCATACTCGCGGCTTCCCATAAAATTCAATACGGTTTCGTCCACATACATCTTCAGGATATTATTCTCCTTTATCGCCTTTAGTGTTTCACGGATCTGCGCTACATGACTGATTGTTTTTTCCATGGTAAGCGACAGGTCCTCAAAATTGATCGGCTTGGTAATAAAATCAAACGCTCCACGGTTCATGGCCGTTCTTATATTTTCCATGTCCCCATAAGCTGAAACGATGACCGATTTTATAAGCGGACTGGATTCACCCAACCGGCTGAGCAAGGTCAGGCCATCCATTTCCGGCATATTTATATCACTCAACACTATATCGATATCCGGATGCTGCTGGATCTTGTCCAGTGCATCATTGCCGTTGATTGCAAACACGAATTCATATTTCTGCTCGCGGATCTTCTGACGGAATTTTTGCTTGATCAGCATCTCCAGATCAACCTCGTCGTCAGCTACTAATATCTTCGTCATGAGATTTGTGTTTTTAATTTTTCTTTCAATAATTCAAAATCAACCGGCTTCGTCAGGAAATCGTCCGCACCAAGCTTTTTGGCCATATTGTAATTCTCCGCATCACCATAAGCCGTAATCATCATCACTATCGGAGGTGGCAAATGATATTTCTGTTTTATACTCTCCAGCAATTCAAGACCACTCATGCCCGGCATATTTATATCAGAAAGGATGAGAACGGCTTCGTGCTGGTTCGCATTAAGGTAGGCCAGCGCATCCTCACCGGAAAACGCAAATGCAAACTGCACCTCATTACTTTTTATTTCTTTCCTGAAACGTTGTTCAAACAACATCTTTACATCCTGTTCGTCATCCACCACTAAGATTTTCATGTTCGTATTTTAAATTGGTAAAGTAATTATGAATGTGGTTCCCTTATTTATGGTCGTTTCCGCATTCAGTTCACCACCATGTCCCTTGGTGATGATATCATAACTCATGCTTAATCCAAGACCCGTACCCTGCCCCGTAGGCTTGGTAGTAAAAAATGGCTGGAAGATTTTATCCATGACTCCTTCGGGAATCCCGTTCCCATTATCACTTACACGGATTTCCACTTTGTTTCCCAGATTTTTTGTACTGACTGTTACTGTTGGCTCATACTTTTCTCCTGGAAAATCACCGGTCTTTCTATCCATCTCCCCATCCTGAAAAATTGTCCCCGATGCAGCCGCACCTGCCCGGGACGATTTTTCTGTTACTGCATAAAATGCATTTGTGATAAGATTCAATACTACCCGCCCAAGATCCTGCGGAATAACATTGATCAATGGCAACGAATTATCAAAGTCGGCCTTCATGGTTGCATTGAAACTTTTATCCTTTGCCCGCAGACCGTGATAAGCGAGCCGGAGATATTCGTCTGCCAGCTTATTAAGATCAGTCGGCTCCTTTTTCCCTGTACTGCTTCTCGAATGCTGCAACATGCCTTTTACAATTGCGTCTGCTCTTTTTCCATGGTGACTGATCTTTTGTTCATTCTCCTTAATATCATTCGCCAATGCCTTTACTTCCTCCATCCTGCCTTTGTCAATCTCCAGTTTCATTTCATCAATCAGTTCTGTATTTATTTCACTGAAATTGTTGACGAAATTCAACGGGTTCTGGATCTCATGGGCAATACCCGCTGTGAGCTCTCCCAGCGATGCCATCTTTTCTGAATGGATCAGTTGCGCCTGGGTTGCCTTCAACTCCTTAACCGTTTCCTGTAAAATATTATTCGCCTTCTGCTTCTGCCGGTTATTCCTGTAAAGGATTAACCCAATGATGGTGATCAACAGAAATATTGCCACAAACACATATGTTTTTATCCTGGACCGGTACTGCTCCTCCTGCTTTTGCAGTTCATGCTGGCGCAGGTGTTCCTGGTTACTGATCTCCTGCATTTCGATTGTTTTACCTGTATTGAACAGGGATTCCTTTGAATCCACATACAACCGGAGATAATAGTTAACGCTATCTGCCGGACCTGTTTTCTCAAATGACTGGTACATGTAATCATAAACCCATACCAGGATATCTGTATATCCAATGGCGACACAGGATTTAATGGCCAGGTGTCCGTAGTACCTGGCACTGTCATGTTGGTTAAGTTCCAGGTAAATCCTGCTAAAATCTGCGAGTGACCAGGATACAGCAAACTGGTCGTCGACCTGCCGTGAAAGGGCAAGTGATACCCTCAGAAGCGGTATCGCCAGATCATATTGTTTCAGGTCGGTATAACATTCGCCCAATGTGCCCCCTGAATAGATCCTTGCGGTGAGATCGCCGGAAGCTTCAGCATAATTCAGCGCAATACGCGCATATACAATTGCCGAGTCAATCTTTCCCCCCAGCTCCATATCGCTGGCCATACCGTTATATGCATTCGCGATTGCTACCTTATCTCCGAGTCGTTCACCCTGGTTGATAATCTTGCGGTAATAAATGGCGGATTGTCCCCAGTCTCTCGCAAACGAAAGCGCAACAGCAGTTGCCACATTTGCCATCATGATACCGTATTCGTCGCCACGATCAGTAAATCGCGATAACGCGGCCAGCGACTTTACACGGCTGTTGATGAAATCACCTGTCTTTGCGAGCTGGCGGCTGACCTGCACTTCAAGATAGTCCTGCCCAACCTCATCTTTCTGCTGCCTGAAATAATCAAAGACCAAACCCAGTCGTGTAAGATACATGCTGTCGCGCGGCAGCTGATCGAGATAACGCAGCAGCACCCTGCCCCGCGCAGAATCGGTTGTTGCCCTCCCATAATCCTTCAGCACAGAGGCCGGAAGCCCCTGTGCTGCGGTACATGGAATGAACAACGTCATTATAAGTATGGTGAGCAGGTACTTCATCTTTTACACCGGAAGGATAATAGAAAAAACAGTTCCTTCGTTTTCGTTTGTATCCACTACCAGTTCCCCACCATGTGCTTTAACAATATCGTAGGCCATGGAAAGACCAAGTCCTGTTCCCTGCCCTGCGGGTTTTGTTGTAAAGAAAGGCTGGAAAATCTTGTCCAGTACCCGTTGCGGAATGCCGCCCCCGTTGTCCTTCACCCTGATCTCTACCTTCCCGGATATTTTCCTTGTGCTCACTGAAACAGTAGGTTCATACTTTTCAATCACCGGTGCATTATCCCTTCCTCCTGGTATTGTTGTTTCCTGTGGCACGAGCTGCCTGCTTTTAACCAGCAATGCTTTTTCACCCACAGCGTAAAATGCATTGGTGATCAGGTTCAGGATTACCCGTCCCATGTCATTTGCCATGAGGTTGACCATCCCGATATTTTTATCAAAATCAGTTTTAAGTGTGGCATTGAACGATTTGTCCTTTGCCCTCAACCCATGATACGCAAGCCGCAGGTATTCATCGGCAAGTTTATTCAGGTCTGTAGGTTCCTTTACGGCATGTGTACTGCTGCGACTGTGTTGCAACATACTTTTTACAATTCCATCTGCACGACGTCCGTGATGATTGATCTTGTCTTCATTTGCAATTACATCGTCGGCAATAGCACTTGCAGCTGCCGCATTACCGGAGGCCAGCTCATCCTTCATATCAGTCAGTAATTCTTTATTGATTTCCGCAAAATTGTTGATGAAGTTTAACGGGTTCTGGATTTCATGTGCTATGCCAGCGGTCAGTTCTCCCAGTGAAGCCATCTTCTCCGATTGCACCAGCTGACCCTGCGTGGCTTTCAGGTCCTCGATTGATTGCTGCAATTGTTTGGTACGCAGCGTAACTTTTTCTTCCAGCACCTTATTCTCCCGTCGTAATCTCCGTGAACGGAACACTATATAAGCTCTCAGCAACACAATCGCCACCAGTGCATACAAAAGCCAGGCCCACCAGGTAAACCACCAGGGGGGCATAATAGTAAAACGGAATTCAACGGGTGTCGACCATACACCACGATACAGGCTGGACACTTTGAATGTGTAGGTACCAGATGGAATATTGGGATAATTTTCACTGGAAGGTTTGGTTGTTTTCTCACTCCATTTCTGGTCCAGTCCATCCACGATATATTTATACCACACCGTATCCACGCTTCCGCCATGCCGCTGGGCGAAATGGAACTGCAGGTAGTTTTTGTTGTAGGGCAGGCGAAGACCTGCTGGCAACTGGTAAATAGTACTCAGGCTATCCCATTTCAATCCGTCGTTTTCTGATGCAGAAAGACTGGCAACGGTTTGCCCGTTGGAATAAAAAGTTCCCGATATACCCTCCCATAAAGTATCTTCTTTAACCAGGTTATCCCATGGATTGCGACCAAAGACCAGGGGCTTGCTTAATAAGTCAATCCCTGTAACATAGGTAGGCGGAACAACCGTATCACGCACCATTTCTTCCAGGTTTTTAAGAATGGTGATCCCGTCATCGCCCCACCAGTACTGGCCGTCTTTCAACATCAGGTCCGAGTTATAGGTTGCTACTGTCTTCGCCAGTCCGCTTGATTTCCCCAATGATTCCACCTTCCACTTCTGATCGCTACTAATCCATGGCGGAGTTATAATACTCAGGCCCCTTGACGTTCCCACATAAAACCGTCCCTTGTGTTCATGTATTGCATTTGCTGAATTGGATAACAAACCGTTAACCTGGGATATCCGGGTTACCGAATCACCCGCGGGATTGATCATATACAACCCGCTTGCTGAACTCATGACCCATGTATTGCCCCGGCTGTCATGCAGCAGCAGGTTGTCTTCCGTTGCCCCGGTCAGCGCAACATGTTTTGATTTAACCAGGCGGCGGATTGTTTTATCCTTAGGATCAATATAACCCACGCCCGACAAATAGGAATAGAACCACATCCTGCCCCTGTTATCTTTTTTGACATCAATGATACTTAGCTCCTTTAACCCTTGTTGCTCTCCGATATGCCGGCGGGTTCCGGTGCGCTGGTCCAGCACATCAAGACCTTTGTCTATTCCGCCCAGCCAGATATTTTCATCATCATCCACTTCAATAGCGGTTAAATTAATACCCAATCCCTGTGCCTTACCTAACCTCTCCACTTTTTTCCGGGAACTATCGATGATCTCGATTCCTCCTGCCTGCGTGCTGAAAATGATGGTTCCCTTGTGATTGACCATGAACTGGATAAAATTGTCACTCAGCCCGTGTGAGTGATCATATAACCTGACCTGGCCGGTCAGTGTATCGATAATCTGGATGCCGAGTTGGGTAGTTCCCACCCATACCTGTCCACGGTCATCATCCAGCATTGCCGAAACCTGCGAACTGCCAAACCGCCGGATATCCAGGCCGTTTTTATGTACCATGTGCAGACCGGACCGGCTGCTCATAAAAATTTGGCCACGGTCATCCTCACTGAATGAGCCCCAGGAATTGCCGGTCAGACCACTGGAACGGTCGATCTTTTTAATAGCCGTAAGGGAAGGGTTGATCACCCGCACATCAAAATCCGATCCTATCCAGTGATTTCCTTTACTATCATGCATGATCGTTCCGGTAAAAGCCCTTGCCAAACCCTGTTGCTGTCCGAAGCTGGTGATCATCCCGGTGTTCAGGTCTACCTTATTTGCTGAACCATGGAAGCCCGCTATCCATAAATTTCCATAACTATCCCTGGTTATATCGGTGAGGGTATCATTACTGAGACCATCTGATTGCCGGAGATACCTGATCTGGTTTTTTTCCAGATCAAAAATATTAACCCCTCCACGTAAAGTGCCGATCCAGATACGGTCCGATCCGTCGCGGGCAATACCAGTGGGAGAGTTGGCGGACAACCCTTCCTTTTCCTGGATGATCCGCATGGTACTCCGTTGCGGATCTACCACCGCCACAAAACCTTTTCCTTCATCGTAATTCAGGTTAAACCCGGCATTCAGGAAAGTTGCCCAGATCCTGTTCTGATTGTCCACGTTAACACGTATCGAATAATCAGAAGTAAGCCCCTGCTTTTTACCGAACACTTTAACCAGGCGGTTCCTGATATCAATTATCGCAAAGCCAGATCCGAAAGTATTCATCAACAACCGACCTTCCTGATCTTCTATGATATTATAAAACGGAGGATTGAGATCTTCGATCGTATACCTGTACAGCCGTTCCCCGTCAAACCGGTATAATTTGTTGCCCGATGTAATCCAGGTAAATCCATCGCGGCTTTTATAAACAAAATCAACCGGACTGCCACTCAGCGGTTCAGGAAACTCATATATTATATCTTCCTTTGCTGACTTCAACTGCGGCCTGGATGTAATTAGTTCTTCGGGAGCGGGGAGAACCGATACCCGGAATTTTATGGGAACTTCCGGTATCAGGTTCAGGTCAAATTTGGCCGCAGGCAGTTTTTCCATTTCAAACTTTACCTGCGAAGCCGGTACGCTGAATGGCTGGAACCCAAGTGTATCAAAGGTTGTAACAGGTAACGAAGCATAATCAAAATTATCGGGTGATGAAGTGTAGGCCATTCCTTTTTCCGGCCAGTTCAATTTTTGCGGTGCCGAAAATTGTATCGGTTCAGTAACCGGCTGTTGATACCCTCCTGTGTCTGCGGGGAATGGAATCTCATCCTTACCCTTACATCCAGTGAAAAAAATAGTCACAGAAAAAATGGCGACCAGATTCAACGCATTTATTTGTTTTATTTTGGAAACCATTTTGTTTTTATTTTCTTGATTAATGATTTAAAAACCCGCGGATTATTTCGCATGCGCTTTTGGTTTCAGTATGCCTCCACTCGCTTCCTTGATGCTTTGCACATAGATAAACGCATTGGGATCGATGCTAAGCAGCGCATCCTCGATTTGTTTTATTTCAAGGCGGGTGACAATGGTTACAATGATCTCGCAGTCGGATTTCACCTGGTAACTGCCCGGCAGGTAACCGCGCCTGCCTTTGTAAACTGTGATACCCTTGCCCATATCATTTACCAGCAGTGACTTCACCTCTTCTTCTTTTGAACTGATGATATTCATGGCCGTGAATTCCTCAATACCATCCACTACATAGTTGGTGGCCCTTGTTGCGGTGAAATAAGTAATGATTGAATACATGGCTGTTTCGATTCCAAACTGGAAAGCGGCACCTGCAAAAATGAGTGTATTGATTGCCATAATTATTTCGCTGTTGGAAAAACCGGTCTTCCTTTTGGTAAACACGGCAATCACCTCGGCACCATCCAACACGCCACCAGCGCGGATTACAAGTCCTCCGCCCGTGCCCATCAGGATACCGCCAAAAATGGCAATAAGCAGTTTGTCATTGGTGATCGGACCAATATCAACTACCAGCAATCCGAACGAAAGCACCAGCACTGCAATGGTTGTCTGCACGGCAAATGTTTTCCCGATCCGCTTATACCCCAGGTATACGAAGGGAACCGTCAGCACCAGCATGATAAGACTGATATTGAGGTGGAAGACTTCGTGGAACAGGATGGAAATGCCGGTGAGGCCACCATCCAGGAAACGGTTGGGAATCATAAACCCTTTCATCGCCACCACCGCAAGTGCAGTGCCCAGCAGGATCTGTAACAAATTCCTGCCACTGAGAATTAGTCTCCATTCAATCGAATTCACTTTGTGTGTAGTTGTCATATATAGTCGGAATTAAATCGGATCTCCTGTTCTGAATCTCAATTGGTATTCAACGGGTCAACTCATTTTATCCAGCGATCTCCAAATGCAACAGTTGTACGGGGATTCTATGTGCGGGAAGAGGATTATTTCGGTTTTTCCGGGAGTTATGGACCTGGATCAGGGTGGGGTGCGGTTATTTCCATCCAGGAATGGCAGTTTGAATATACGTGTTTATATTCCTTCTGCGACCCGCGATAACAGGAATACCCTATAACAGGTATCCGGCGGGACATGGCGACATGTTCCGGCATCTATTGCCTGATCGGTTTGCGGACCAGTTTCAATGCAAAATAAATCCCGGAAAAAACAAGCAGGAAGATCCCCATGCCTGTTAGCTCTTCGCCGGACAGGTTCGACAAAAGCCAGATAATACCCGCCGAGGCCACGACTGGTACGGTTATTCCGCCCGGCATACGAAAACCCTGGCCCCGTTTGCTGGTTCCATCCCTCCTTAATTTAACGCTTGCCAGTACCACCCCAAGGTAGAGCAGCAGGATGGAGGCGCTCGTAATAGTAGCCAGTTGTTTAAATCCACCCGACACTGCCAGCAGGCATCCCAGCGACCCATACACGATGACTGCGATATAGGGAGTTTGAAAAACCGGATGCACCTTAGCGAGGGGCGAAGGCATCAGTCCATCCCTTGCACCGGCAAACAGGATACGGGGAAGCGATAACAATTCACCGCTTAACGCGCCGAGCATGGCTATAACCATAATGATAGTTATCAGGACGGTCCCCCATTTTCCAATTACAACACCTGCAACCGCAGCAAGCGGAGCTTCCGCATTGGTGGCTAACTGCTCACCCAGGACTCCCTGTGTTACCAGCTGGATGCCGATGTATAATACCAGCACTGTAAACACCCCGAGCAACAGCCCGAGTGGTACGGTCCGTTTTGGATTTTTTATTTCACCTCCATTTGACAGCGGTCCCTCCAGGCCAATGAATGCGTACCACAACAACAGTGAAGCCGCACCGATATTTTCAACCGTTGGCCGGATGAGCCAGCGGAGGTTGGAGGGTTCAACATAGGCAGCTGAAAGAATGACCAGCCCGATTAATGGAAAAAGTTTAGTGAGTGTTGCCACCTCTACCAACCGCACTCCGTTTTTTACACTTCGTACATTCAGGACCGTGAGTGCAATGAAGACCAGAACCAGGAACAGCATGCGGAAACCATCAATCGCAAGTGAAGGGAAAAAAAATTTTAATGTATCAGCCAGTGCATTGGCAATGGCTGCATCAGATACCACTCCTCCACCAATCCAGAAAACATTATTGGCCAGGAAGCCCGCATATGGACCGAATGCTGTTTCAATATAACTATAGGCACCACCGCTTTTGGTAGTGCTACTTCCTATCTCGGCAAAACAAAGTGCGATCAGGAAGATCAGCAAACCACAGACTAAATAGGCCAGAATAGCCGCTGCTCCCAGTCCCGCGGCAAGTAACGCGGGTATAATAAAGATCCCCGACCCAACGGTGATATTCAAAATTGCCAGTACAAGTGACCGGACCCCGATCTCCCGTCGAAGACTTTCTTTTGCCGAATCCTCCATCATGTAAACCTGTTTTATTGTTCAAGATTATCTGTAATAATTATCCGGATCTGTAACTGCATTTCTTTTTTAATCCGGCTTATAAGCTTCCAGTTCAATTTCTATCATCAGTCCGGGCAGCGCCAGTTCTTTCACACCTAACCAGGATCCGGTCGGAAATTGTTTTTTATAGATCTCATTACGGTAAGCCGACAGCTTCAGGAACTCGGGCATATTTGTAGTAAATATATTTTCCACGATCACATTATCAAATGTGCAACCATAATGTTTAAGAACCTTGTCGAGGTCGCTATAACAATTCTTCATCTGCTGCCCGAGATCTCCCTCCGCTGTAGCAATGCCTTTATCATCCATACTTACAGCACCGGAGATCTTAATATCGTTTCCAATCTTTACAGCATGTGTGTACCCATATGCTTTTTCAACATCTGGCCGCAGGTAAAAATAATCGGGTATTTCGGTTTGGCCGGCTACAGGGTCTGCGACCGGATTCTTTTTTGTTTCCGGGTTATTACAACTGGTCATAAGTACGAAAGCAGAAAGGCAGCTCAGTAATGGAAAATTTCTCATGGCTTTTTTATTGAGTTATGAAATAATATGTTCAGGTAGAAACACAGTTTTAAAATCTTCGTTTTCTGGTGGAGATGCTTTTGGATTTCCAGGGGAGGGACAAGTGCTAAAGGTCTGTCGGACAGCGGAATCGCAATTGTAGCTATTCGTCATTTAACAGAAGAATCCGGGCAACTGTCCGGACAAACTGTGCAATGCTGGGATTATTTCGTCAACTGCCAACCCGCCTCCCGCCACAATTTCTTACAGGAGAGTGAAATAAGAGTATCCATAAGTTTTATCTTTAAGAGACACATGCCCACACCGCTAACCATGTCTAAGCCGCTGCTTGTCCTTTCCTTTTTATGGTTTGGATTAATTGCTGCTGCGCAGAAGTCGCCGGACTTTGAGGCTATCTCCACTGCCCAGGGATTATCGCAGGGAATGGTATTCGATATCCTGCAGGACCAGGAGGGTTTCATCTGGGTGGCTACTAAAAACGGATTAAACCGTTATGATGGTTACAATTTCAAAGTTTTTTCCAATGATCCCTACAACCCCGGAAGCCTGAGCAGTAACACGATCGTGAAAATATATGAGGATACAAAAGGCAGGATCTGGGTAGGTACCGAAGATGCGGGTTTAAATATTTATGATAAAAAAACCGGAAAATTTTATCGTATAGTTAATAAGCGCAACAATGCCGGAAGCCTTTCGGGTAATGCTATACGATTGATTGATGAGCTGAGTGATGGCCGGATCCTCGTGGCTGTTGATGGCGGGGGCCTGAACATCGTTGATCTGCCCGCTGATTTCCTGACAAAGAATATATTGCCGCTTATTACACGTTTAACCCTACCCGGTGATGAACAGGTTTACGGAATGGGAAAGGACAAACATGGGCGGATGTGTATTGGCGGAATGGCCAGATCGGTGTACTGGTTTGATCCGGCAAATAATGGTTTTATCAAAATAGATAAAGGGCAACTTTTTAATAACGGTTATTTGCTGGCAGATGGAACTGTGCTGATCAATGGTCAGCTATTCCTTTCGGATGGAAAAAGCATTGTCCCCCTTTTTGATGTCAATAAAAACCCCGCAGGTAATATCATTTTCAGACCCCGGTTAAAACTTTGGGAGAATTATCACCGGGAGCTGCGTCTTTATGATATCAGTAAATGGGAACCGGGTGGCCGGGCAAAATGGGATGTCAGGCTGCCAGACGAACCAAAGCCAGTGTACCCGTTTATCCGGGACCGTTCCGGAATAATCTGGACGGGTACCGTGGGTTATGGTCTGAGGAAATACAATACAGCTGTCAGCAGGTTCAAAACACTGATCCCCGGTGTCAGTGTACGGTGGATTGTCCCCGTTGCAGAAAACGATCTTTTTATCAGCAACTATGCTTACGACTGGACAAGGCTGAAGAAAGATTCGGTGGATACACAACCATTTAACAGAATCCCCTCCGTTACCCAGATAGATAATTTCATCGTCACACCTGCGGGCGACTATTGGTTTAAAAGTGATGATAAGGGCTACTTTAGTTATAATCCTTCTACCGGCCAGTTGAAAACACACCCGGAGATTAACGATTCAAGAGGTGTCGGAGATAAACAACCTATGCTGTACGACAGTAAACACCGGATCTGGTTTCCGGTACGTGGTGGCACGATTGTTATCCGGAATACTGTAACGGAAACAAACGACAGTTTCAGCATTAATACGGATCCGGCTAAACCTGTGCTGTCAAAAGCTATTATTACCGCTTTATATGAAGACAAACAGGGAATCTTCTGGGCAGGAACACAGGAAGGTTTTGCAAAAATTATTTTCCATACCGATCAGAAGCCATTGGTAAAATGGTATTACAATAACAGCGCAACACGTAATTCACTTAACTATAACCATGTCTCCGGTTTTATGGATGACCCCGCCGAACCGGGTAAGTATCTCTGGATTTGCACAAAGGGCGGCGGACTCAACCGGTTGGACAAAACAACAGGAGATTTTTTTCACCTCACTACAAAAAATGGTTTACCCGATGATGTGGTATACGGCACTCTTCCCGACGATGCCGGAAATATCTGGGGTAGTACCAATAACGGTATCTTCTGCCTGATGGCCAACCCGGGAAAGGATAGTTCAAAATGGATCTTCAGGAACTTTACAAAAGCTTATGGTTTGCAGGATGATGAATTCAACACAGGCGCCTACAAAAAACTTGCGAATGGAAACCTCGCATTCGGTGGTGTAAACGGATTGAACATTTTCAATCCGAAAGAAATACTCAACAGCGCATTTACGCCCAATGTTTACATCACCAATATCCTGATCAACAACTCACCCGTTTCCGCAGGGGATCAAACCGGTCTGCTGACAAACAATATTGAACAAACTAAAAGCATCACACTTAATCACCAGCAGGATATTCTTACGCTTGAGTTTTCTTCGCTTGACTTTACCGACCCGGCCCAGAATAAATACCGCTATCAGCTGGAAGGAATAGATGATCGCTGGGTTGAAAGCGGCGACCGGCGGGCCGCTACTTACCTGCATCTGCCCGCAGGAAAATACATATTTAAAGTTCAGGGTAGCAACAGCCAGGGAATCTGGAGTAATAAAATCCATGCACTCCGGATAACGGTGTTGCCCCCCTGGTGGCGCAGCTGGTGGGCCTATCTGATTTATGTGCTGTTGCTGGTTCTTGGTATCAGGGCCTATTTCCAGTTCTCTGTTAACCGGACAAAATTAAAAGCGCAGCTGAACTTCGAACAGCTGGAAGCCAGGAGGGTAAAGGAACTGGATACAGTTAAAACACAACTTTACACCAATATCACCCATGAATTCCGTACACCGCTTACAGTCATCATGGGAATGGCACAACAGGTGATCAAAAAACCGGAAGAACATTTCGAGAACAGGATGGAAATGATTTTGAGGAATAGCCAAAGCCTGTTGAACCTGGTCAATGAAATGCTCGATCTATCCAAACTGGAGACTGGCAAGATGACGCTGCATCCGGTTAATGGAGATGTGCTGAACTTCCTTCATTATATCGTGGAATCATTCCATTCACTGGCAGAAAGCCAGCAGAAACAACTGCATTTCCTTACCGAGCTCGAATCATTATATGTAACCTATGATCCGGAAAAGATCCGGCAGATTGTCTCAAACCTTCTTTCAAATGCATTAAAGTTTACACCCGAGAAGGGCAATATCTATATTACCGTCAGTAAAAATGAAAACCAACATGACGAAACAAACCTGACCCTTATCATTAAGGTCAGGGATACAGGAATCGGTATTCCGGAAGACAAAATCAAACATATCTTCGAACGTTTCTACCAACTGGACAACAGCATCACCCGAAACGCAGAAGGTACGGGTATCGGACTTGCATTGACCCGTGAACTGGTAAAACTGATGGAAGGGGAAATTATTGTGAAAAGCCCGCCAGGCGGCAGCATCAAGGGAAGCGAATTTACCGTTATCCTTCCAATGACCAGCGTGCCCGCAACCGCAGGGATTGTCGCTCCTCCGCCCTACACGGAAATCTATCCGATTGAAGAAAAAATCGTCAGTAATGTTATATTACCCGAGCAGAACCAGAACACGAATAGTCCGATGATCCTGCTGGTGGAAGACAATGCTGATGTAGTTGCATATATCGCCTCATGCCTGCCTGAATATCGTCTTGCTGTTGCCCAGGACGGACGGGAAGGTTTTGATATCGCAAAGGAGATCATTCCCGACCTGATCATTACCGACGTGATGATGCCGTTCGTTGATGGCTTCCAGCTTACGCATAAACTTCGCAATGATGAACACAGCAGCCATATCCCGATCATCATGCTTACCGCCAAGGCGGATATGGAAAGTAAACTGGAAGGACTTGAACATGGCGCCGATGTATATCTCCAGAAACCTTTTCACCGGGAAGAATTGCTTACGCGGATTAAAAAATTACTCGAACTCCGGGTGAACCTTCGCGATTACTACCTGAACAAGGCTGGCATCGGAGAGGGGCAGGCCTCACAGTCTCCCGGTGAAACCATCACCAACATCGAGGATAGCTTTGTAAAAAAAGTCCAACAGGCAATCGAGAAAAACCTGTCTAACACAGGGTTTACAGTTGAACAACTCTGCAAACTTGTATTCATGAGCCATTCCCAGCTTCACCGGAAACTGGACGCCCTTACCGGTTATTCACCTAACAGGTTCATCCGGATTATCCGGCTTAATAAAGCAAAAGAATTACTGCTGATACCAACCAACAGCATCGGATCTGTTGCACTTGATTGCGGCTACAATGATCCTGGTTATTTTGCACGGGTATTTAAACAGGAATTTGGTATCGGTCCACAGGAATGGCGGGTTGGAGTTAATAAACGGATGCCTTCATCCCGTTAGTTGTTTTGATCATACATTTACCCTGTACAATAATCAGGGCAACCGGATCTCCCTTTATTTAATCAAAGATTATATGAAAAAAATTATCCTGCTATTATTAATTCTGCAACTGGTTTCGGCCAGCTCCTATTCACAATCGCAGGAATACAAAGTTTATGCGCTGAAATTTGCTGCCTCGTCCTACGATTTTTCTGTGGGCGACTGGGTCCCGGGTGGCCCAGCCACGGAAAAAATCCGTTTCACCTTTTTTATCTGGCTCATCAGGGGAAATAACGGACGTAATGTTTTGGTGGACGCAGGTTTCTTACCCGATGCAGAAGATGCAAAGGAATTCCAGATTGTAGAATACCAGCGACCAGATTCTGCTCTCGCAAAACTTGGACTGAAGGCAACGGATATTACTGATATCATTATAAGCCATCCACACTGGGATCACCTCGACGGCATCAGCCTGTTTCCCAATGCCACGGCCTGGATGCAGAAAGACGACTATAAATATTTTGTATCAGATGCCTGGCAGAAAGACAGCAACAATACCGGATTTTACAAGAGGGATGTGCTCACTATTGTGGACCTGAACCTGCAGGGAAAACTAAAACTTGTAAATGGCGACAACCAGGAGATCATCCCGGGAATTACGGTGTACACCGGTTCAAGGCATACCTACGATTCACAATACGCCGTTGTACAATCAGGTAATAAAAAAATAGTGCTGGCCTCTGATAATATCTGGTTATACTACCAGCTGGAACAGCTGGCGCCACCTGTTCAGGGAGGTTCGTTCGATCCCGCGGGTTATGTGAGAGCGATGGAACGGATGAAGAAGCTGGCATCAGAAACCAGGCTGATCATACCTGGTCACGACCCGAGGGTCTTTAAATTATTTCCTGAAGTTGTACCGGGAGTGATTGAAATCCGGTAACTATCAATAGTACCGACCAATCAATGGATGATCTACAATTAATTTTTTTATAGCAGCAGGGTCAATGCGGCCCTGTTTTCCATATATGATTTTTCCACCCGGCTCAACCAATACTGTATAAGGCAGGGCACCCTGCCATTGGGGATCAATTGCCTCGATGAGTTTGTATTTATCATCCGAGTTAAACAGTAAGTTTCTTACAGAAGATTGCTGCTTCGTTAAAACCTTAAGAACTTTTTCCCTGTTGGCTGGTGTATCCGCACTGATGCTGATAAATTCAAAGTCCCTTTCACGATACATCCTGTTGATATCAATAAAATCCGGGTACTCGGCCAGGCAAGGACCACACCAGGTGGCCCATACATTGATCAACCTTAATTTGTCTGATTTGTTTTTTAATAAATCGCGCACCCCCGACTCATCGATTGTATCCAGGGTAACCGGTTCCCTGGCCCACTGTTCTTTCAGTTTCACCTGGTAACTTTCCTTTTCTGCCCATTTCACAGAACATCCAAAAACCTTGGTGGTTGGCGAGGAAACCGGCTGACCGGCCAATAACTGGTCTAGTGCGTTTCTTGTGTCTTCAGAATTCGGCTTCTTGCCTGGCTTCTCCACATCATCGATACGGCCCTGATAGCGAAGCTTTCTTTGTCCGTCGAAAATAAATACATGTGGAGTTGCTACAGGTCCATACTGTTTGGCAACTGACTGGGTGGCTCCGTCATACAGGTAGGGGAAATTAAATTTTTTCTCTTTCGAACGGAGTTTCATTTCTTCGAACTCATCACCCATATCACTGTAACCAAGCTCGGTCAGTTGTACGGCCTTTGGATCATTGGGCGAAATGGCAACAACCGCCACTCCCTTCGGCGAATAATCAGCAGCCAGTTTGATTACCCGGTCTTCATATGCCTGTGCTGTCGGACAATGATTGCAGGTAAACAGGATCAGCAGGATTTTTGCTTTATTAAAAGACGAAAGCTTATAGGTTTTACCATCAACCCCGGGAAGACTAAAATCCGGAGCTGCCGCGCCGATAGCCAGGGTTTTAGGTTCTTCGTTTACCGAACCGTTATTGAAGTGATTGGAAGCAGGCCTCGTATTATCAATGGAACCTGGTAAAATAGGAACATCGTCATTAATCTGGTATTTGTTTGCAGGCCGTGAGTATTGATTTAAACCCTTATTTAAAAAAAATACCGACCCCGACAGTAGTAACAACAGAAAGAATCCTGATTTCATGGCAATAAGTTAAAGGGTGAAATAACTCTTCCCTAAGTTACAGAACCATGCGGTCAATCGACCATTTGAAGCCATCATTCTAAAAAAATATCTGCTAGATTTACCGAAAAAATCCATGTGGAAGACCATCAGCGGGGCATTGGAAAAAATCAGTTCGGATCATCAAATTACCATTCTTCTGGCTTGTGAATCAGGCAGCCGTGCCTGGCAGTTCCCTTCACCCGATAGCGATTTTGATGTTCGTTTTATATATGTACGTCCTTACAAGTACTATCTATCGGTAAGTGATCGTGATTATGACCTCGGCTTCCCGATAAATGACGAGCTGGACATCTATGGATGGGATATAAGAAAGGTTCTGCAGCTGGTCCGTAAATCAAACAGTACAGTTTTTGAATGGTTGCAGTCGCCTATTATTTACGCGGAAAGGGATTCTTTCAGGAACGAACTATGGACCCTTTGCCAATCATTTTTCAGCCAGCGTACAAACATCCATCATTACCTTGGACTTGCGCGTGGGATGATGCAGCACCTGACCACGGATAACGAGATCCCGATCAAAAAACTTTTTTATATAATCCGCCCCTTAATGGCTGCTAAATGGTGTGCCGGGAAAAATACAATTGCACCGATGACGATTGCGCCCCTCATTGCACTAATGCCGGAGGAACTGAAAGCCCAGGTAGAAGAACTTATTTTCTACAAGTCTTCTGCAGTTGAAAAATTTGTGATCCGGATCACACCGGCCTTAAGGACGTATCTTGAACAGGAGTATGAACAAATCCTGTTATCCGCAGTGCAAATCGAAAAGGATTACTTCCCTATTGAATCACTGGATGAGTTTTTCATAAATACAATAACCCGGTATGACAATCAAAGATCTTAAAGCCAATAATCTTATCCTGCTTGAATGTATCACCGGGAGTAAAGCTTACGGTCTGGATACTCCCGGTTCCGATACAGATATCAAGGGAGTATTTTACCTGCCAAGGGAACGTTTCTTTGGACTAAATTATGTTCCCCAGGTAAATAATGAAACAAACGATGAAGTATATTACGAGCTCGGCCGCTTTGTTGAATTGCTTATAAAAAACAATCCAAATTTGCTTGAACTGCTCGCCAGCCCGGAAAAATATATCCTTTACAAAGACCCGATTATGGAGCGGATTAGCCTGAAACTATTTTTATCAAAACTCTGCCGGGATACTTTCGCAGGTTACGCTTCAACCCAAATCAGGAAAGCCAGGGGATACAAGAAAAAAATTGTAAACCCGATCGATGCCGAAAAAAAATCAATCCTCGACTTCTGTTTTATCATTGAGGGGCATGTTAGTATTCCGGCCAGGAAGTGGCTCAGGGAATCAGGCGTGGACCAGGAAACCTGCGGGCTTACTTCCGTGCCACACGCGAAAGGACTGTATGCTCTGTACATTTCACAAGATTCACAATATAGTGGTATCGTAAAGGGTCCAGACTCGTATGAGGTAGCCCTGTCTTCTGTTGATTCCGGCGAAAATATGAGGGCCTTCCTTTTCTTCAATCAGGACGGATTTTCTACCTATTGCAAAGACTACCGGGAATACTGGGACTGGGTTGAAAAAAGAAACGAAGACAGATTTCATACTAATATGTCGCACGGCAAAGATTACGATGCCAAGAATATGATGCACACTATTCGTCTTCTTCAGTCTGCATTGAAAATCTTAGAGTCCTCCACACTGGATATAGTTTGTAGCAATCGCGACGAACTGCTAAGCATCAAAGCAGGTGACGTGGATTATCAGCAACTAGTTGACCTGAGTGATCACCTGTTAGCAAGAATCGACTCGGCAGCCGAAAGCAGTTCTCTTCCCGATGAACCTGATAAGGTCCACTGTGAAGAAATCCTTGTCAAAATGAGGAATGAGCTTTATTTGAAAATGGAAGCCCCTGATCAGCGACCAGCCGAATGAAAACAAATTCCTCAGCTACCAGTTTCCATATATACAATTTATTCAACGCAATAAACCAGTCGCCAGTTTGTAACTTTAACAAAACCCAACCATGGAAGAATCAGGTAAACTCAAACGGGTAGTCGAAGCCCGGATGAAACTGAAGGCCCGCTTCGAAGAAAAGATCCGGTCAACGCCTTCTGTTGCCGATAACAAGCCAAAAGGATCCGGCAACCCCAACCGTCATGGAATGCCGGTGCTACCGGTAGGACAAACCATTACAATCAAATGGCCCGTTCTTGACCTCGGTATCGAACCCGACATTCCATTGGACGAATGGTCATTGACAGTCGATGGTGAAGTGGACCATCCACTTGTTCTTTCCTGGAAGGACCTGATGGCCCTCCCGCAAAGCGAGGATGTTTCCGACTTCCATTGCGTAACCAGCTGGTCGAAACTGAATATGAACTGGAAGGGTGTACGTATGTTTGATCTCGCCGCCATGGCGCATCCTAAAGAAACCGCCACCCATATCCTTTGTCACGGGTACGATGATTATACCACCAATGTATCACTTGAAGAAGCATTAAAGCCTGATGTGTTACTGGTTCATACATACGAAAACAGTCCGTTGCCCAAAGAACATGGAGGTCCGCTGCGCATGATTACCCCGCAACTCTATGCGTGGAAAGGGGCCAAGTGGATTAAACGGATTGAATTTTTACCCTTTAATAAATTGGGATTCTGGGAAGAACGGGGTTACTCCAATACTGCCTATCCCTGGAGAAACGACAGGTACAGTTAACACTGTTCCGTGCATGGATGAACCATCCAATTGTATAAATCCGGCATTTACTTGAAGTTTTTAAAAGAATGCCTTTATTACAAATTAGTCCCGCAAATATTGGCTGGTTTGAAAGGGAGAACATTGGATATTTGTAGAAACTCATTTATATGGCTCTTCGTCCAGGCATATCTTCACGTGATCACATCCAGGGTAATCCTGATGCCTTCATCGAACTGGTTAAATACGGCGACTATCAATGTCCACATTGCGCACGTGCCTTCCTCGTGGTTGTAAACCTGGAATCGGAATTAAACGGAAACCTCAAGTTTGTATTCCGCAATTTCCCGCTTGCAAAAATCCACCCCGAAGCGGTCATCGCTGCTATCGCCGCGGAAGCCGCTGCACTTCAGGGGATGTTCTGGGAAATGCACGACCTGATTTTTGAAAACCAGGATGAACTAAGCCGTGAGATGTTACTGGAAGTGGCTGCGTCACTTGATCTCGACATGGAACAATTCGCGACCGATCTTGCCAGTGAACAACTGGCGGAAAGGGTTGATTCAGATTTTGAAAGTGGTATACGCAGTGGAGTAAACGCAACACCTACGTTTTTTATCAATGGCGAGAAATATAACCTGGGGTGGGAAGCCGACCGGATGCTGATCTATATGCGTGATAAAGGTATGCTGTCCTGAAATCGAATGCTGTCCTGAAATGGAACACTGATTGACACAGTGCGTCCGGTAAAGTATGTCCTGATGAACCGTTTATCAGACAGGCAGCACCACCGTTACGGTCGTACCCTTACCTTCAACCGATATCACCCTGATAGAACCCTTGTGTTGCCGGATGATATTCATGGAAAGCGGTAGTCCGACCCCATACCCTTTGAACGGCGCTGTATTGGATGCGCGGAAAAATGGTACGAATATATGTTTGAGATCTTCCTCAGGGATTCCGATTCCATTATCGGTAATTTCGATGACGGCTTCACCTTCGGATACTTGCAGGCGAACCATTACATCCTTGTTATCGGAATATTTACAGGCATTAAGTATGATATTACTGAGGGCCAGTTTCAGTAACTGGTAGTTCCCATTAATTCCCAAACTATCTCTGTCAGCCGGCAGATCAGACATAATCAACCGGATGCTGCTTTGCGGATCTATCCTGTTGATCGTATTTTTGATATCCCATAACAACTCATCCAGCCTGACGGGCTCCAGCTGCTGCTGGCTTTTGTCGAAACCTGATTGCGCCAGACCCAATAAGGCAGCGGTGAGTGCCTCCAGTTTCTCTGCTTCTTTCAGGATCACCCTGAGTGATTGTTCGTATTCCGCTGCCGTCCTTTCTTTCGAAAGGGCGATCTCCGCTTCACCGATCACGGTGGTCAGTGGTGTTTTTAATTCATGTGATGCATTACTCACAAAATTATTCTGGATTTCAAACGATGTCTGTAAACGGTCAAGCATACCGTTAAAAGTCTTTGCCAGCGAGGCTATTTCATCCTTCCCGCCCTTCTCACCTAACCGGAGGGACATGTTATCAGCTCCAATACTATTTACCCTGCTGATGATATCCCGGAATGGTTTGAATGCCCTCCGTGAAAAGAAAATACTTACCATAAACACCAGCAACACCTTCCCTATAAATGCAAACAATAAAATTTTCTTCAAATGATCCATCCCCTCAATGCCGTAGATATTAACTGCAGAAATAATAATGATGTATTCATTATTGTTGTACCTGTAGTGACGGCCGGCATAATAAATTTTACCATCGTGCCGGAACACGGTATTGGAATCCTTCAATATACTTGCGTAATAACTTGCCGGCAGGCTGAGACCAATTGCCCCGCTGATCTTCCCCGTAACGGAATCTACCCGCAGGATATATTCCTTTTCGTCGGGAAGCATTTCCAGATACTGCTCGCGAAGTTCATTATATGTTGCGGAGGAACTGGTATCTGTTGCAAAGTTGATCTTGGAAGTAACCACCGCCCGGAGCTCCAGCCTCTTCCTGAAATCATTTGCCGAATCCTTATCGGCAAAATAATAAATCACTCCATTAAGCAACAGGATCACTGTTGCTGCCAGGCCGGTAAACAGCAGGGCAGTCTGCGTCGAAATCTTCATGCGGGTGCCTTTAGAATATAACCCATACCAATCACAGTCTGGATGAGCTTGACGGGTCCCTGCTTATCTATCTTTTTCCTTAGGTAATTTACATACACATCAACTACATTGGTTCCCATATTGAAATCTGTACCCCACACATTCTCCAGCATATCAATACGCGACATCACGCATCCCTTGTTCGTAAGCATATACTTCAGCAGGCGGTATTCAGTTGAAGTGAGTGAGATATCAACGCCGCCCCTTTGTACTGTGCGCGAATGAAGATTCATTGCCAGGTCACCCAGTACCAGGATTTCCTGTACTTCCTTACCCGAACTCCGGCGCGACAAAGAATGGATTCTTGCAATCAGCTCCCGGAATTTAAATGGTTTACTCATGTAGTCATCCGCACCCGCATCGAGTCCGGCTACAATGTTCTCTGTTGAAGAAAGGGCGGTTAGCATCAGCACCGGGGTCTGGTCTTTTTGTTGCCTGAGTTGCCTGCATAATTCTATGCCGTTCAGTCCGGGCAACATTACATCAAGGACCATCAGGTCGTATTTGCTACCCCTTGCCATTTCAAGCCCGATCCTTCCATCCGGCGCTACCACCACATCATGGCCTTCTTCCGAAAGCCCCTTGGTAATCATTGCGGCAACACTGGGTTCATCCTCAATTAATAAGATATGCATGTTAGTCTGGTTTTCTGTACGATTCAAAAACAGGTGGTCCGGATTATGGCAAACCTGTTTCCTGTATTACCCTAAGATATGATAGACTAATAAATTTTTACGTAAAAAATTGTCGGAAATATCAATGAAAGATTAGAAATTAGACATATAAACCTTTTCCCATGCAACTTTCCGACTTCCTGGACCACCCCCGGCTAAAAGCCGTGGAGAACCGGCTCGATTCCCGTTTCACAAAAGAACAACCCCTCATCATCTCCGACGTAATCGACGAACAGGGTAACCAGTATGCCCACCTGGTCCAGAAAGGAGGTGGCGTTCTTGGTGTAGCACTTGTTGGTTATACTTTTATCCTGGAAAGGATGGGTATCCGTTTTATCCGGCAGGCGGGGACCAGTGCCGGTGCCATCAATACAGCACTGATGACTGTAACAGGAACCAAACAGGAAGCGAAGTCGGTCAGGGTACTCGATGCAGTCTGCAAACTCGATTTCTTTTCACTGGTAGACGGACATCCATTTGCACGCCGGCTTATTCGTTCCTTTATCACTGATACCTCCTTCGTACAACGTTCAAAAAAATGGCTGATTGGTTTGGTAACCGGGATTATGTTCCTGATCCTGGCTGATTTTATATTACTCGCCAACCGGCATAAAAGCGATATGTTGATGGTCTGGGCCTGGGTGGCCATCGGCCTCACCATTTTCACCGCAATCGTAATTTTCCTGTCGGTCCGTTTTGCTTCGCGACTATTGAAAAAATTAAAGAATGCGGGTTACGGAATAAATAAGGGCGACAGGTTTTATGAATGGATAAAGGAACGGTTTGGTGAAAACGGGGTGAAAACCGTTCGCGACCTGAATGAAAAAGCAACTGCGAAAGTACCGGGCATGAAGATGAGGTATGAACATCCCTCCGGACTGACCGGACTTGAAGGCTCTGTAACATTTATCACCAGTGAACTTTCAAGCCGTAATAAAGTGGAGCTGCCTGAAATGTGCGACCTTTTCCGCCGGCCAGGTGATGATCTCACGCTTGATCCGGCGGGCTTCGTACGGGCTTCAATGGCCATCCCTTTATTTTTTGAGTCTTATCTTATAAAAGACATTCCCTGTACCACCCCCGAAATAAAAAATGCGTGGAAAAAAAGATTTAATGAAGATGACCCGCCCTCCATCGCCCGCTTTGTTGACGGGGGAATGCTGAGTAATTTCCCGATGGATATCTTTTACAACCCTTCTGTTGAAGTACCGCGACTGCCAGTGTTGGGGATTGACCTTGATGGTTCCTCACCGGGCGATAAAGGTAAAAAGGCGGAATCATGGAGCCTTGGCGGTTACTGCAACCGCATGTTGCTGACCCTACAAAATCATTCCGACAAACAATTCCTTCAAAAGAATAAGGTTTATGCAACAGGCGTAGGCTGTATCGATGTACGCGGTTTTAACTCGCTGAATTTTTTCCTGACAGATGATAAAAAAATGGAATTATTCCTGCGCGGCGCCGAAGCTGCTTGTGAATTCCTTCTGCGTTTTAACTGGAACGATTATAAAAGAGAACGGGCCATTATGCAACAAACATTGAACAGATAATATATTCCTGCAGGAATATAGATCACCGGGACAATCAATGTACCGGGGAAAAAACGGAGACCGATATTACGTTGCGGATATATTTTTTATTTTGCTGTTACCGGTGGTGCAGAAGGCGGCTCGTATGCCGGCACAATATTTTTAACGGGCTTGCTGTTTTTAAGAAAAAGATAGATCGCCCTGATATCCTCGTCCGACATGTCCCGGTAATTCTGCCATGGCATCGGAGGCACCAATGTTCGCGCCCCTTCAAGTCCTTTAAACTTTCCCTTCCGCATGGCAGTGGCGAAGTTCAGTTCACTCCACGCACCAACACCAGTGCTGTCGGATGAAATATTTGCCGCGTAACTGGTCCCCCAGGGACCGATCGCTACAGTCTGGTCCATCGAAAAAAGAACCCATCCATCCCGGCCGGCATTAGCTGGACGAGGTGGAAGCTGCTCCCCTGCAGGGCTCCCGGCGAAACGCCGTTCAAAATCGATTTCTGGTCCGTTCGGTCCCATTTTTTTAGGAGAATGGCAATCATCGCAACCCATGGCCATCACCAGGTAATCACCACGTTTAAGCAGGCTGTCGTTCGAAATTGCGGTTACGATACCTGCGGAGTCATGCTCCTTACATGAAACCATGTAGATTACAAGGCCGAAAATGAGTCCGGTAAAAATGATCTTTTTCATAAATAAATTCAGGCTTTAACTGGTTGTTTGTGTACTAACCAGCAGTGTCAGGATCGTGAAGGGCAGGATTAATGTAAGGCAGATCTAAGTTCAGATAAAAAGTTTATATCCCGGAAAATTCGTTTCCGGTTAATCTGTATCGGGTGCTGTTGTTGAGAAGTAAGCCGAAGCGCGAAGATCATCCCATTCCATCCTGAGACAATACCTGCCATGACCTGCAGGAAAAATAGTCAGTTCCATCTGCTCGCGCGGCTCAGCAAGTTTCTCCAGCTCAAATGGAATACGGAGACCATCCCATTCCGATTCATGGTCGGTACCCCAGATACCTGGATGATCATTTATCAGTAACATACCCGCATCAGGTGCAATTACTGCAAACAGCGAATAGCGACCCCTTTCCAGTCTCCGGTTATTAAAGTAAACCGGATTGCTGAAAGTGATTTCTGTAGAACGGTTTGCACCAAGACGCCAGGTTTGTTCGTACGAAACCACCGACCCGAAAATTTTTCGTCCCCTCTTTGAAGGCCTTGAATAATTAAGGACAATGTCCAGATCCGCGAAATGATAAATATTTTTTGAAACCGGACTAAGTTCCGGCATATTCTGTATGTCGCTTCGCGACCGCAGTTCTGTAAGTAAAGAATCAAAATTTATCCCCCGGATAACCTCCGCCCTGATATGCAGTGGCGATCCTGTTGCATCCACCGAAACCAATCGGTTGAGCGAGTCCACCCTCATTTTTATTTTTCCCAGCAGGTCACTGCCTGCGTACACCAGGTTATCCGTTATTTTCAGAATCCAGAATCTCCTTGATGTTCCAAATGCCTGCTGCAAGCCAAGTGTGGAATCTTTCAATGATGAATAACGTGGCCAGAAGGGGATCAGGTAATCGGTAACGGGTCCGCCGCTGCTAACTGCATACAAATTGTTTGGCAACATGTATTCGCCGGCCACTGCACCCGTGATATCAACCGATGTGACCCCCGCCGTAGTCCCGATACGCAACTGGCGCGACAGTACTGGATGGCCGAGGCTGTCGTTTACCTGCTGAATACTCTGCAGGTTTTTTATCGCACCATCATCCTGCAACTCTCCCGAAGTTTCTGTCAGTGTAAATCCACCGGGAAGATAAACGGAACGGATATTAACGCTATCTCCCTGCATCCTGAAATATTGGTACCCGATAGTATCAGTACCGAGCCGATACACCAATACCCCCTCGTCGCTCCATTCCCGGACGGGCTGGTCATCAGCACATCCATAAATCAGGAATATAAGAGAAACAAGCAGGGTATTGGTGGCGTGGCGGGGCAAACTCATGCCTCTAAAATAGTTTTATTTCCAACCACCTCCTAGTGCCCGGTATAATTCAACCATTGCTCCAAGACGGCTGCGCTGGATCGATGCAAGATTTAACTCTGCCTGCAAGGCATTGGTTTGCGCAGTGATCACTTCCAGGTAATTGGCCATATCACTTTTAAAAAGTTCCTGTGAATTAAATACGGCTGTCTTCAGTGTATTGGTCTGCAATACGGCCAGCTCCTGTTGCTCTTTCAACTTTTCTGTTTCTGTAAGGGCATTCGCCACTTCGGTTCCGGCCGTGAGCACCGATTGCCTGAACCTGATTACTGCCTGGTCGCGTTCCAGTTTGGAAACTTCATATTGAGTTCTCAGTTCGCGCTTCTGGAAAACAGGCTGTAAAACAGATCCGGTTGCAAGCCCGAATAATGAACCGGGAATATTAAACCAGTTGCTGGCTTTGAATGCCTCAAGACCCGCAGCTGCCGTGATGTTCAGCGAAGGGTACATACTTGCCTGTGCAATGCCCACCCGTTGGTTCGCTACTTTTAACGCCAGTTCTTCCGTACGCACATCCGGCCTGCGCGCTACCATCGCAATAGGTAAACCAGTTGGCAGGTCTGCCGGTATGGTTAACTGTGTAAGGGTAATCATCCTTTCTACCGGACCGGGTACCTGCCCGGTCAGAAGTTGTAGTGCATTTTCCTGGATGATAATATCCTGTTCCAGCGCCGGCACGAGTAAGGCAGTTGTCTGCTTTTGTGATTCGGCCTGCTGCACTGCAAGTAAGGTCACATTACCCGCATCTTTTAATAACCGGGTTGCAGTAAGGAAACTGTCGTTCAGTTCCAGATTGCGCCTTGCTATCATCAGTTGTTTGTCGAGCATGAGCAGGTTATAAAAACCCTGGGCAATACCGGCAACCAGTTCGGTCTGGATAGCCTTGGCTGCTTCGGTGGTTTGCAGGTAACTCAGCAATGCCACTTCCTTCCTTGCACGGAGTTTGCCCCAGATATCTGCTTCCCATGAAATACCAGCCAGGGCCGAATAATTCTCAACATGGCTTTTATTTAAAAAGCTTTGCGTACTCAGTCCATTCAGGCTGTTATCAGAAGGGCGGTTGATCTGACCACTTACCTGCAGGTTTACCGATGGAAGGTTCAACAGCTTTGCCTGCTTTAATTGCTGGCCGGCTATATCGATCCGTTTCATGGCGATCAGCAGATCGTGGTTATACTCAAGACCGCGTGTTATCAAACGGTTTAAGGAAGAGTCGGCGAAAAAGGCCGACCAGGGCAACTCCGCAATACTTGTAGTATCCGTACCTGTTGCAGTGGAATCAAATTCCGGCTGCAATACTATTTCCGGACGCTGGTACTCCTTTGCTGTTTTACAAGCCGACAACGTGATCACCAGGGAAAGAGCCAGTGCGGATATATTTAGAAACGATTTCATCTTTATTTATATTTTTTACTTAGTCAGCGAGTCCGATAAACTTCGGCTCTTTTGCTGAACGGAAATAACAGAGTATCCTGGAAAAAACATTACGGGAACCTTTGCAGGATTTATTTTTTTCTGTTTTCATGTCATCAGTTTTAGGTATGGGCCGGCGTTGGATTGATCAACGTTTTGCCTTTTACCGGTTTTTTAGAATATGCTTTTTCATGCAGGTACTGGAAGATGATGAAGAGTACCGGGATAATAAAGATCCCCAGCACTACTCCCGTAAACATTCCGCCGAGTGCCCCGGTTCCTATTGAACGGTTGCCCAGTGCCGAACCACCACTTGCCCAGGTAAGGGGAAGCAATCCGACAATGAATGCAAACGATGTCATAAGAATAGGTCTCAGCCTGAGTTTGGCGGCTTCAATGGCAGACGCTGCCAGTGATTTGCCGGCCCTTCGTCTTTGTACCGCATACTCGATGATCAGGATGGCATTTTTTGCCAACAGACCAACCAGCATGATCAGTCCGACCTGCACATAGATATTATTATCAATCCCTGTCAGTGTTATAAAGGCGAATACACCAAGTATTCCCGTCGGTATTGATAGGATTACAGCAAACGGAAGGATATAACTTTCGTATTGTGCTGCCAGCAGGAAATAAACAAAGAGCAGGCTGAGCAGGAAGATCAGGGTTGTTTCTGATCCCGTGCTTGTTTCTTCCCTGGTCATACCCGAGAACTCATACGCATACCCGCGGGGCAGGTAGTTTGCGGCTACTTCTTCGATCGCCTTGATGGCATCACCTGAACTGTATCCAGGTTTTGGAAGTCCGTTAATAGTTACAGCGTTGAACAGGTTATTCCGGGTTACGGTCTCGGGACCATACACCCTCTTAAGCGAAACAACGGCATTTGCGGGCACCATTTCGCCGGTACTGTTCTTTACAAAAATATTATTGAGAGATGATTCCTCTGCACGGTATGCAGCGTCTGCCTGCACGATCACGCGGTAAAACTTACCAAAGCGGTTGAAGTCCGACGCGAAACTGCTACCATAGTAAACCTGCAGGGTCTGCATCAGTTCACTTACCGAAAGTCCGAGTTGTTTGGCTTTTTCTTCATTTACATCCAGCATGTACTGCGGATTGGCAGTATTGAACGTAGTGAATGCATACGCGATTTCCTTACGTTTCATCAACTCACCAATAAAACCCTGGGCAGTTGCACCAAGTTTGTCGAGTGGTCCGCCTGTGCGGTCCTGTACAAGGAATTCAAAACCACTGGTATTACCAAAACCCTGGACCGTCGGGAAGATAAACGTGAAAATGCTTGCTTCCTTGATCGCCGCAAATTTCTGATTCAACAGCGCCATCACGGCGTTGATATCTTTCACCTTACCGCGTTTATCCTGCGGTTTCATCCGGATAAAACCGGTGGCATAGGCCGAACTGTTGGAGTTGGCCACGATATTCAGTCCAACCACAGCTCCCCTTCTTTCAACAGCTTCCACGGTTTTAACAATGCTGTCCATTTTCCGCGCAACAGTTTCAGTACGATCGAGCGATGCACCCGGTGGCAGGTTAACGGAATAAAGGATGAAGCCCTGGTCTTCCGTTGGAATAAAACCCGTTGGGGTCCGCTGCATCAGGAAGAACGTAGTTAAAGAAACTATCACCAGTCCACCGATGGCAATCCATTTCCTGCGGAACAGGAACTGGAGACTATGTCCATACTTTTTAGTGGTGGCGTTAAAGCCTGCATTAAATGCAGTAAAGAAACGTTTGCTGAAAGTTTTTTTCTTTTTGGTGCCGTCTTCATTTGTCTCTGTGTCGTGCGGATTGCGAAGGAACAGAGCCGACAGGGCCGGACTCAATGTCAATGCGTTCACAGCAGAGATCAGGATGGCAATGGCCAGCGTAAAGGCAAATTGTTTATAAAACACACCTGCGGGTCCCTGCATAAAACCAACCGGGACAAACACTGCGGTCATCACCAGGGTGATGGACACAATGGCACCCGAGATCTCATTCATTGACTGAATGGTAGCCTGTCGCGCGTTCAGCCGGGTACGTTCCATTTTGGAATGCACGGCTTCCACCACCACAATGGCATCATCCACCACGATCCCGATAGCAAGCACCAATGCAAACAACGTAAGGAGGTTGATGGTGAAACCAAAGAGGTTCATGAAGAAGAATGTACCAAGAATGGCCACCGGTACCGCGATGGCGGGAATCAGTGTTGACCGGAAATCCTGGAGGAAGATGAATACAACGATAAATACCAGGATGAATGCTTCGACAAGTGTATGCAACACCTGGCTGATTGATGAATCCAGGAATTCTTTCGCATTATACATATTGAAATAATCCACACCTGAAGGGAACTCTGTTTTTGCTTTCTTCATTACAGCATCAACAGCAGTAAGGATATCGTTGGCATTGGATCCTGCGGTCTGGAAGATTGCAATACCAATCCCTGGTTTACCAAGGATTAGTGTATTTGCACTATAGGAGAATGAACCAAATTCAACACGGGCTACATCGCGAAGGCGGACCACTGATCCGTCATCGGTTGAGCTGAGGATGATATTCTCATAATCTGTATTGTTTGAAAGTTTACCCTTGTACTTCAGGATATATTCAAACGAAGCGGTACTACCCTGGCCAAAACGACCTGGTGCTGCTTCGATATTTTGTTCATGGATTGCATTGAGAACCTCATTCACCCCAAGGTGATAGGCAGTAAGCCGGTCGGGCTTAAGCCAGATCCTCATTGAATAATCCTTTGCACCAAAAACCTGGGCCTGTCCAACTCCCGCCACCCGCTGGATTTCGGGAATGATATTAATCTTGGCGTAGTTCTGCAGGAATGTTTCGTCGTAGGTAGTATCGGTGCTGTAAATCAGTGGCACCATGATCATACTGTTCTGTTGCTTCTGGGTTGAAATACCCGCCTGCACTACTTCCTGTGGTATCTGGCTGGTAGCTTTTGATACACGGTTCTGGACGTTTACTGCTGCCAGGTCGGGATTGGTTCCCAGTTTAAAGTACACATTGATGGCCAGCGTACCGTCATTACTGGCGGTAGACGTCATATAGGTCATGTTCTCCACCCCGTTGATCGCTTCTTCGATTGGTGTTGCCACGGCCCTTGCTACTACTTCGGCATTTGCACCGGGATAAGTGGCTGTTACCTGGACAGTCGGCGGTGCGATATCAGGGAACAGGGTTACCGGTAATTTGAAAAGCGACAGCACCCCAAGAAGAACGAGGAGGATAGAGATGACCGTTGATAAAACCGGTCGTTCTATAAATCTTTTTAACATCGTAGAGAATTAACTGATTGAAAAGTAACTGCAGTGGGCTGCAGGTGAATAAGGTTTTATAAGAATCAGAGTGGTCTTGTTTTCAGGAGGCTGTCGAGTGAAAGAGGCTGGGGCTGGATAACAGTACCATCCTTTAACCTGTCGAACCCGGCGTATACGATGCGGTTTCCTTTTACAAATTCGTTATCGACAAAATAATAGTTGCCGCTGCGACCTACAATATGTAAGGGCACGGAAGACACTTTATTACTGTCAGATACTGCGAATACAAAGACCTTGTCCTGCATTTCAAATGTGGTTTCCTGAGGCACTACGAATGCATGTTCAAGAACCCTTGGAATGCGGATCCGGCCACTGTTGCCCGAGCGGAGAAGACCATCGGTGTTTTCAAACACGGCACGGAAACTAATGGTTCCGTTATGTTCATTGTATTGTCCCGAAACCGTTTCTACACGGCCCTTCAGGGGATACACAGATTCATCCGCCATGATCAGTTCAACCGGAGGGATATGTTTGATCTTGTCTTCGATCGATGTTCCTTCAAACTGATGGGTAAACGAAAGGAAATCTTTTTCGCTGAAAGAAAAATACGCATACACCTGGCTGACCGATGAAACAACCGTCAGTGCATTGGGAGTGGAAACACCCACAAGGCTACCTGTACGGAACGGGATCCTGCCCACATATCCTTCAACCGGTGCTACCACATTGGTATAACCAAGGTTGATAGAGGCGGCTTCCACCATTGACTGCGCCTGCGAAACCTGTGCTGCAGCAGCATCATAAGATGACTGCGCTGTTTTCAGCTGCACGTCTGAAACGATATTGTTCTGAACAAGCGGAGTCAGTTTCGCAACATTGATCGATGCATTTGAAAGGTTGGCCTTAGCTGTTGCCAGGTTTGCACGGGCATTGTTCAACTGCTCCTGGTAAGGGCGTGCATTGATCTGGAAAAGTAATTGTCCTTTTTTTACATGCGCTCCTTCATCCACCAGGATGCGGTCCAGGTAACCATCTACCTGGGCACGGATTTCAATATCCTGGCTGCCTTCAATAGAAGTGGTAAAATCCTGGAAGGTGGTTGCCTGCTGGTCATTCAAAACAAGCACCGGTAAATCCGGAGGCGGCGGCGCTACATTGTTGTTTGCCGATGATGAAGTGCATGCATACAGGAGAACGGAAATTGTAAAAATCCCGAGAGAATACAAATGGCTGCGGCGGATAAACGCGGCGAGCCGGGGGCTGGTTTGAGTGTTTGTTTGTGACATAGATCGGTTGTTGCGGGGAATCAGGGGATCTCCCGGTTAATAAATTTTTTATAGAAGTTTAGGGTTGCAATCGCTGGAGCGACCGCCTGGCGGGCAATACGTAACGGCTAAAGGTTACCTAACAACGTTAACCGGGTGGGCTAAAAAAAATCAGCCCCTCAGATTTTTAATAAATCCGTTTATGGCGTCTTCAAGGACCAGTTTATTCAATTCATCGGCTACATCCGGATAGTTTAGCATTTTAATAGAAATAAGACCGTGCATGACTGACCAGTAAGTATGGTATTTCAGGCATGCGTTGATTCTTTTATCGGGGTTTTCTGCCAGTAGTCTGGAAAGCGGATCCATCACCATATTCCGGAACACCTCCTTCTCCGGTAAACATTTTCCCGTTTCACAGGAATTTATATTCACCCCATACATTATCTGATAATACTCTTTCTGAGTAGCGGCAAAGTTCCAGTAAGCATCTGCAATCCGTCTCAATTGTTCAGCCGGATCAGGAGTGGTATCCTTTGCTTCCTGTAATAGTTTAGCCAGGAGATCAAACCCCTGTTTACCGAATTCAAGCAGGATGGCTTCCTTGTTCTCAAAATGATCGTACACAACAGGAACGCTGTACTCAATGGCATCTGCAATTTTACGGATAGACAAAGCCTGCCAACCTTCCTCGCGGACGATTTTCCAGGCCGTTTCCAGGATACTGGACCGGACCCCGTCTTTTTGCCGTATGCGTCTTTCTGTGATTCCCATTGTTTAATTTTCTAACACCGTTAGCAAAAGTAAGGATGTTTTATAATTGGCTCCAAATTTATTTCCTAAAGAAAAGATATAAAATTTTTGAAAAAAGAAAACACGTGTGTAAAAGGTTCAGAATCAACACTTCCACGACTGACAGATTTTGTTGAAGTCCACGCATTTGAAGCGTCTGCAGGACAGGGCGTGGCAATATCCGCACCGTTGAGTGTTAAGTAACAGGCCGGTCTGTCGCACGCAAACTTATCATCGGCGGGACATCTACCTGGTGCTTGCGATATTTCCGGATCCCGGTACGATACAATATCAGCACCACCTGGTGCTGGATATATAAAACGGGCCAGGTAAAAAACATCAGCAGGCAGCCTGCTTTATCCAGCCAGGTCCGGTTTTTTTCGACCGGTATCCGGTGCATTCCCTTTGTATCATGGACCAGCAATTCTGCCTGGATTATTTTTTCGTGGTATAGATCAAGTTCTTCCGTCCATCCAAAATAAAGTGGGATATTTAATTGGTTGTCGAGCTGGTCAAGACTGATATCATTGAATTCATAGTAAGTTTCAAACATTGCATCATTCAGCAGGTCGCCGTTTAATCCGATTCCGCTTAACGAAGAATCAGGATTGCGGCAGGTAACCATACAGGTGTCCTGCCCCGGGAATTCGATTGTCAATCTGGTTTCACATTCGAGATCCCTTGAACGGACATTGATGGTAAATAGTCCCGGTTCCGTATCACGATCAACTATAAGTTTATCCTCCGGAAATTTTTCCCGGAAATAGTTATCCCATGATCCGAACTCCCTGCCGTTGAGCATTGCCATAGAGTGCAGATTACTTCATTTGTGCGAAAGAGACGACAAACAACTGAATTTTATTTACCTCATTAATCCCACCCCTTTAGATTTTAAAAAACAAATAATATGGACATTCAGATGGTGAAACGACTCCTGCCACTATTGCTACTGCTGGCACTAAAGGCACCGGCCCAGAAACTGATTGTCCGTGGTGACGATATGGGCTTCTCCCATTCCGGTAACCTTGCATTGATTGATTGTTATAAAAACGGAATCCAGAAAAGTATTGAAGTGATTGTGCCCTCACCCTGGTTCCCCGAAGCAGTTAAATTATTAAAAGAAACCAGCGGTGTTGATATTGGTATTCACCTGGCATTGACCAGCGAATGGGATAATATAAAATACAGGCCCCTTACCAACTGCAGGAGCCTCAGGGATAGTAACGGATATTTTTTCCCCATGGTTAATGCCAACCCAAACTATCCGGGCCAGTCCATCAGGGAAAACAAATGGACAATCCAGGATGTGGAAATTGAATTTCGCGCACAAATTGAACTGGCGCTAAAACTATTGCCTTCTGTCAGTCATCTTTCATCACATATGGGTTGCACTTACCTAACACCCGAAGTAGTTTTGCTTACAAAAAAACTGGCTGAAGAATACCGGATCCCGCTTGATCCCGAACCAGCAGGACTAAACTATATTGGTTATGATGGTCCTCATAAAACCCCCGAAGAAAAAATCTCTTCCTTTAAAAAAATGCTCGATAAACTGGAACCTGGAAAAACTTATCTGTTCCTGGATCATCCGGGTTATAACGATGCCGAGCTTAAAGCTATCTTCCATATCGGTTATGAAGATGTGGCAGCTGACCGCCAGGGGGTGACCGACCTGTTCACCAACAAAGAGATCATTGAACTGATAAAAAAGAAGGGGATTTTGTTAATCAGTTACGGCGACCTGGTTTCTGATAGCAGATGATCTACTTTCACAATGGTTAAATGATCAGTCAGTTTCCACAACTCATTTCTTTGCTGCCTCTTTTAAAAGTTCGGCCAGTGGCTCCAGTCCCGCATTGGTTACCTTTTCCCTTTCAACAGCCCGGCCCTTGTAAGGATTGATCTCCACCAGTTCTACGGTGATTTCATAATTTCCCGACCGCCGGCTTAATACCTGTGCACCTGTTCCTGTTTTTTCAATGGTCCGCGTTACCGTTGTTAATGTATCATTATCTGGTTTTCCATTGGATGTGCCGTTTGTGGAAACGGTTTTTGAAATCTCACTAACTTCCTCCGACCCGATAAGGAAACTGGGCCTGGGAGGAAACGGAAACCAGCCACCGGCATGTATATTTAAAGAAGGGTCATATGTACTTCCTGCTTTTACAGCGGGTATTGCTATGGATGATGATCGCAACTCCGATGTTTTATATTCACCCTCTTCAATCACCAGCGCACGCAGGCTGATCAGCAGCTCGATGTTTACATAATCAAATTTCCCCTTTGTCCTGACACCCGAATATTTATACTGGAACGGATCCTTCAGCACGAAACGGAAAGCCGTCCGGTCGGCGGATAACTCGGGCCTGAGAACAATGCTGAACGCCTGCTCGGGGCGCTCACTTCCTGGCAACATCACCATACGCCTGATAGTTAACACCGGCAATGACAACTGGCTTTCGGAAAGCCAGAAACCCGCCGCAGAAGCGGTGGCCGTGAGTATGGACGAATACTTTTGCGCTCCGTGTTTGATGGCCTCACCAATAACGGCAGCACCAAGGTTTATTACCGGCGAAATAAGACTACCCGCCACCACAGACTGTTCTTTCTCCCGGATCTGCACGGTATTGGTATCGATCTGCACCACCAGGAAGGAAGAAAGGATCCTGACCTTTCCTCTATCATCATAGTTGACCAGTTGTGCATTGGCGGAAAAAAAATTCAATAAAAAGAAGACCAGTAAAATTTGTGGAAGCATGGCTGAATATTTTGGTTAAGGTTATTGATGAAAGAACCAGGATGGCTTAGTAAACCATCTGCAGTTGACATTGCAAATGTTAGTCCTGCCACTGGTTCTTCCCCGGATTAAAGTTCCAGAAAAATAAAATCCGTGTCAAGGGAAAAATTTCCGGCCTGCTCCAGCCGGGCACGCAATAACTGGATCGCCCGGGCCTTCTGGTTGCGGACCGTACTCACCGACAACCGCATTTCAAGAGCAACTTCCCCTGCGGTCTGACGGTTCAGGAATAATGATTCAAAAATCTTCCTGCACTGACGGGGCAGCGAATGAATTGCCGACATTAATTCCTGGTATACTTCTGTGCTGATCAGCTGCTGCAGGATAAACCGTTCCTCCCGCTCACAGAAATAACCCAGCTCCCGTATTTTTTTTCGTTCGCGAAGATTACCCCGCACAACATTCAGGCTGGCAAAACGTGCAGCAGTATACACGAAGGATCGCATGGCAAGCGGATGGGAGAAACCCCGCCTTCGTTCCCAGAGTTTAAGAAATGCATCACCTGCAATTTCTTCTGCGGCTTCCATCTGCCTGACGATCCGGTACGCAAACAGCGAAAGCGCAACGTAATGTTCCCGGAAAAAATAATTAAACGCCTGTTCATCTCCTTCCTGGAAGGACCGCACATACTCCGGTACGGTTGATTCAGCAACTGTCACAGTCAGTATTTTAAATTGTAAGACAATATCTTCTAAAAAGATGGCGGTGTGAACGAAGCGCGTAGATATTTCAGGAGCAGAACATATGGGCCGGATGTTGGACATCGGGCCTGCCATCATTAATGGGCCGGGCTGGTATTTGAACTGGTCAATTACGTATCACCCGGTAAACAATATTACACAATTATATATAATAAATGCATTTTATTGTATCCTTTTTTACGCATTACTATTGATTTCTTTACGGTCAGTGACAAAGAAAAAAACGAAACTGAACCGTGGACAAGTCCTGTCAACTGCCGTGGAGGCCACCAGGATCAATAAGGAAAAAGTGGCTGTGAAAGCGGGTTACAGCCGTAGCAGTTATTATAAACATATTGCAAATCCCGACCTCGACTTCCATATTCTTACCGCATACGGGAAAGCCATCAAATATGATTTTACCGAACAGTTTCCGGATATGCCAAGGTACATGGTGCATGATCCGGAAGAAAATTATCTGCCTCCGCAAACAGTGGAAGAGGCAACCAAACAACGGGATTCATGGAAAGACAAATACTATGAACTCCTGGAAAAGTATAATGCATTGATGGAGGAAAAACTGGAAGGCCTGAAAAAGAAATGACCGGTGGACTGAACATTACCCGGCACATGCATTACCGGTTTCACCCTGTTATCTGGCATCTTGCAATACCGGTTTCACCGCTGCATTATATCAGGGTGTCCTGCTGCTGACAGTCATAACAATTTACATTTAATCATTTACCGGAATCGTCACCTTCAGCCGGCAACCATTACCGGGAGCTGAACTGATATCCACGTCACCATTGTAAAAAAGGGTCCGTTCATGGATATTTGAAAGCCCGATACCCGGATGGGTTTGTTTGGGATTGAATCCTTTCCCGTTATCAGTTATTTCCAGTGTTGCCCTTGCTTCATTCGTATCAAGACTTATTGTTACGGTATTGGCCTTGCTATGTTTCAGGATATTTTTCAGTTGTTCCTGGATAATACGGAAGATGGTTGTGCTGCGGCCGGGAGTAAGAACACTCAGGTCACCCGAATGGGTAAAGCTGATCCTGATGGTTCCGGTAAGCTGGATATCATCTATCAGGGTCCGGATAACATCTGCCAGGTTTTCGTGTTTGAGATGCGGGACCACCAGTTCGCGGCTGAGTTTCCTGATTTCTTCAATGGCCATCAGCAGGTACGAGCTGGTTTTTTCGCGCAGGTCTTTCTGTTCCCTGCCGGATGGCTTGATCATGTCAATAAAAAGTTTGGCGGTCGACAGGATCTGGTTCACGTTGTCATGCAGTTCGTGTCCGATCCGGGTCCGCTCTTTTTCCTGCACCCTGATTACCGTCTCTGAGATTTCCTTTTGTTTCTGCAGGCGTTCATCGGCCAGTTTAAGTTCGAGTTCCTTCATGACAGAAATATCCTGTAACGACCCGATCATTTTTACCGGAAGTCCGTTTTCATAAAATACAAAGCCGCGGTCCTGGATGTATTTATATGTACCGTCGGCACATTTAAAACGGTAGGCATCCTGCCACGACTGTTGCATATTGTCTGTAGCCTCCTTGACCTTGTCGGCCACACGGTTCCGGTCCTCAGGATGTATACTGCGCAACCACCAGGTAAGTCCCTTACTGGTATCTACCTGGTAACCGATCATATTCATCAGTGATTCATTGCGGAACATTTGTCCGGTTTGCATATCCCATTCCCAGATGGCATCCGAGGTAGCCTTGCTGTAGGTAAGCAACCTTGCGTGGGTTTCCCTCAGCTCTTTTTCCATCTTACTCTTATCCGGCAACCTGATAGCCTGTCCACCTACCAGTTTTTTGCCCGAATGGCTTTCTATCGGAAAAGTATGTACATAAAAACTATAGTTCGCGCCATCGGCCCAACGTACCTGCTGGGTACTTTCAGCGCTTACGCCGGTTTCGAAGACTTTGACATGCTGGTCATAGACAGCAATTGTAACGGATGCAGGTACAACGTCTGTTGCTTTTTTACCTGCCGCCCACGCAGCATCTATTTCAAAATGCCGGAGAAAGGAATCGCTGGCGAACAGGAGATTTGCGTCCTCGTCCACCACCCATCCCATATGTGGGGTTTGTTTGAGATAGGAAGTAATCAGCGCTTCCTGTTGCCGCACCTGGGCAGATAGTTTGTGTTCACGTGTTACGTCGATAAGGTGTGATACGACACTCCCGCCCGGTTCCTGTTCCGTAGCGGCAATATAATGTGAGTTATAATAAATCCATCTCCATTCACCGTTGGCAATCCTGATCTGCAATGTTGCCTGGTGTGGCATCCCGGTTCTTACCGTCTTCATGAAGGGAGTCTGGTCAAAGGCAATTCTTTCGCCGTCTACTCCCTGGATCATCCAGGTATTATCCCATAAATCAGCCACATTGTTCAGCCGGTAGATCCGTTCGAGGGTTGTATTCATGATCTCGGCTGTTTTGTGGTTAGCCGCGATGATTTCACCATGCTGGTCCTGGAACAGGATACCACTAAGCCCTTCAAGGATCACCTCCCCGTTAACATCAATAAGTTTGTTGAAACGTTGGGCCCGCTGTTCGTCGAGCAGGCGGTAACCCACACACAGGTAACTGTTCACCTCATCCCTTTTAATACAGGAGACCTGCCATTTCATGGGATGATAACTTCCGTTGCGTACATACATTTCAATACCCTTGCTGCAGCAGTCGCGTGCCACATCCACCAGCGTGTTGCGGAACTCGACCTGGTTGATCGGATGTACAAGATCGAAAAAATTGAGGGAAGAAGAACGGTGATCAATAAGCTCAAGCTTTTTAACCATGTGCATGTTTGCATTGGTGATCGACCCGTTTTCGTCGATTACAGAAAGGAAAAGTTCCTCCTGCCCCGACGTTGCGCTGATCAGCTCTTTAAGGGTCTTCAGGCTTGTCTTCATAAATAGATGCAGGATAATTGGCGAAATAAAAAACGATATTACATAATACCATTTAAAATATGTGGAACTTTTTCAAAATCAGCAGTTTTATCCAAAAAATACCTTGCCCCCAAAAGAAGGCACCGTTCCCTGTAAAAAACTTCTGAAGAATTGGTCAACATAATTATTTCGCCGCTGAATTGCAATCTGCCTACCGTTTTAAGCAATTCAATACCATTTTTGCCGGGCATACTGATATCCAGCAGGAGGTAGTGGTATTGATGTATAGCCAGATGAAGAAGGGCTTCATCGTAGTTGTGGGCTTTGTGAATAAAACATACATTTTCCATTTCATCCAGCAGGCCTGCCATCCGCTGGGCAAAAAACCTGTTATCATCAACAATCAATACGGAAATTTCGGTCGTAGTTGTCACACCCATCATAATACAAAGTACATTATAAACAATGCAACTGCATATAGGCAATTACCTATTTGCATTGTCCATGATTTTATAACAGCACTGTAGCGGATATACTACATTCGCTGCCATTTAATGCCGGATCAGTTGATTTGAAGTGATTACCCGTATTAAGAAACTCAGGAATTGTTATTCCGGATAATGAAATTGTACGTCAGGGATGCCCGGCCGTTATAAGACCCCGTACCGTATTGATCAGGCCGGTTACCGGGGCGTCTTTGCTGATAAAGGCAATGGCCCCGGCCAATACTGCCCTTGCAGCGTATTGTTCCGGCGGATAGGTGCTGAATATTATAAAGGGTATTTCCGCTTTAATTTTCTTTATCGTTTTTAATGCATGGAACCCGCCGCCGCCAGGCATTGCAATATCAGAAATAATGATATCCCAATCTTCCGTGGTTCCTTTTACAATCAGTTCCTGTGTGTTGGCGCATTCGCCGATCAGCAGATCAGAAAATTCATCGATCAATATGTTTTTAACAGCGAGCCTCACTCCCTCGTGGTCGTCTGCTATAAGAATCCTTAGCATGTTGAAACAATTATACCGGTATATCAACATCCCGGGCTGTTTCGCAAAGTAAAATATAACCGAGGGAAAATTTGTAGCGTGCATTGGTCAAATCCTGTAGTGTTTATACTACAGGATTTGCAACAAAAAAACAGGACTCAGATGAGGTTTTTCTCCAGCGCATAACGGGTGAGTTCGGCATTCGATTTGGTGTTCATTTTCTCCATAATCCTTGACCGGTAAGTGCTTACCGTGGTTGTACTGAGGGAAAGCTGCGCCGCAATATCGGTTACCGACTTACCTCCGGCAATAAGTTTGAATACATCAAATTCGCGGTCGGATAATAATTCATGCACCGGTTTGGAAGAGTTTTCACCAAATGCATCGGCCAGCCTCTCGGCAATGGAAGGAGTTATAAATTTTTTACCCAGTTGAATGGTCTGCACGGCCTTGATTACATTATCATGGATGGTATCCTTTCCAAGGTATCCGGCGGCGCCGGCTTTAAGCACCCGCAGAGCATACTGTTCTTCCGGATACATACTCATGATCAGCACCGGCAAACCGGGCGCGATCTGTTTGAGCTGGCTGAGCGCATCAAGTCCGCTGCGTCCGGGCATATTCATATCACAGATCACCAGGTTCCATTCATTACTGACCACCTGTGTAATAAGTCCCTCTGCATCCTCGGCCTCGCTGATCAATGCCGATGGGTATTCCTCCAGCAGGATTTGTTTAAGACCCTTTCTTACTACAGCGTGATCATCTGCAATTAAAATTTTTAGCATATTCAGGTTGTTATACTCGTTCCTTTACCATTTGTACCGGCACCACCACTTTTACAGTTGTTCCCTCACCTGGTATGCCGGTGATGGTGTAGTCGCCACCCATCACCGTCGACCGTTCCTTCATGCCCAGCAGCCCCAATGTCTTTTTACGGGTCTTCTCTTCATCGAAACCACGGCCGTTATCATGTACAATCAAAACTAATTTGTTATCGCTTCGTTTAATACTTACATCTACACAACTAGCTCCCGAATGGCGTGCCACATTGGTCAGTGATTCCTGGAAAATACGGAACAAACCTATTTTCAGGTTATCCGGTATAACCAAGTCACCATCCGACGCATCAAAATGGCTGGTGATCCCGATCCTCCTGGTAAACTCTTCCAGGTGCCATTCCATTGCTGCCTGGAGACCAAGATCATCGAGCAGGGTGGGGCGCAGTTCGGACGCGATCCTGCGCACGGTCCTGACGGCGTTATCAATCAGGACCGGCAGTTCCGTGAGTTTTTGCCTCACTGGTCCGTCAGCAACTTCAATCTTTTTATTGAGCCAGGAGACATCCATTTTCAGTACCGTTAATTGTTGTCCGAGTTCATCATGGATTTCGCGGGAGATATGCAGCCGTTCCTCCTCCCTGATATTCTGCAGGTATTCGGTAAGTTCACGGATCGACTCATATGATTCTTCCAGCTTTTCTTTTGCAAGATGCTGGTCCGTTACATCATTCGACAATACCAGCCTTACAGGTAAATTCTGGTAATAAATATCATAGGTCACAATATCGGCGTAGATTACCCGTCCCTGTTTGTTTTTATGTTTCCAGATCCCTGCATGGTACTCGCCCCGGAAGTCGGTATTGATACGGTAGTCTTCGCGCGACAACTCATCATCGGTCATCAGGTCGCTCGTCTTCAGCGCCAGGAATTCCGATTTGGTATACCGGTATTTCCGGAGTGCTGTGTAGTTTACATCTATCAGTTCATATTCCGGAAGCCTTACCATCCACATGGGCATCGGATTATTTTCAAACAACAATTTGTATTTCTGTTCCGAGGCCAGTAATGCTGCTTCTGCCTTTTTGCGTTCCCTCACATCAAAACCGGTTCCCAACAGGCACGACTTTCCCTGGAAGGTGAGTCTGGTTGCCTTGAAAAAATAAGGGATCTGCCGGCCGGTCCGCGTAAGAAATGGTGCTTCCGCATCTCCCTCACCGGTGGCAAACACATCTTCGATCCTGGAAGTTATATAAGCCTGGTCCTTTGAAGTGAAAAATTGAAGCGGGTGCATTTCACTGATCTCTGCAGCCGAATATCCGGTCACTTCTTCAAACTGTTTGTTCCACTTAATAAACTTTCCCTTGTCATCAAAAAAATAAAAGACACCAGGCAGGCTATGGATCAGTTTATCGGCCATTGCATTTGCTTCATTAACGCTGTTCTCCGCGGCCTTCTGTTGGGTGATATCCCTTATAAAAACAGACAGTCCCCGGGGTGATGGATAAATATGATTCTCCTGCCAGATATCCAGTTCTTCAAAATGATCAGTATTTGTAACATATACCTGTTCGTCCATCGCCTTGCGGAACGCAAACCATGTGGAGGTGCCAATTGCGGCAGGAAATACTTCCCATATATTTTTACCAATCAGGTCGCCGGGTATTTGCCGGATCATCTCGCCGGCCCGTTTATTTATATAGATATAACGGAACTCTTTGTCGAGGGCAATAAATCCGTCGGTCACCCTTTCAAAAATATCGGTCATCTCGCGGGTTTTATCCTGCACCTGTATCGATAACTCTTCATTAAATGTTTTCAGCCGCGCTTCGGTGTGTTTTCTCTCGGTAATATTTCGCAGGAAGCAGATAAAAAATTGCTGTTCGTTCAGCGTTAACGGCGATACTGACATCGATACATCAAAAACAACCAGGTCTTTCCGCACCACACGGAATTCAATGGAACGACCGGTTTTAGCTTCATACTTACTATCCAGGAACGGACTGATACTCTTCCAATATCCATCGCGGAGTTCCAACGGAATTATGGCGTCTCCCAGTTTCAGGCCGGCGACTTCTTTTTCTGCCCAACCAAAGAGTTGTTCCGATTCAGGATTCCACCGCAGGATTCTTCCCTGCCGGTCGATAACCACAATTGCATCCGGTGCATTGGTGAAAATTGCCTGTACCTGCTCTTCACTGTCGCGCAATGCGCGGTCTGCTTTATGCTTATGCATATCACGCCTGTTGAGTGTGATGGTATTAAACCAGATCACTGCAAAAAATATAACCATCGTGGAAACGGTAAGAAGTGCAACGCCATACTCCAGTGAATACCAGCCCTGGCGAAAACCCCAGATGCGGATGAAACCCAGTAAAGCGGGAACGATGATGGCAGCGGGGATCAGTATTCTTGCGGTCATACTCCCGCTAAGCTCGCTCGTTAGTTCCCGCATGAATCCCTCCGATGGAGAGATGAACAGCAGGGCCAGGCTGATCAGGCAAAAACTGGCAGCGGTGGGAAGGGCCATGGGCATAAACCAGAAAAAACCTGAGAAGCCATCACCACGAAACAAAAATGCCATCAGCCAGAAGATACTGATCAGCAGCACCGGTATCAGTAATATATGCGACCACTTGTAACGATGTGTACTTCTATGGGGAAGGAAGAACAATGCAAGGGATAAAAGGGTGAAGCAGGCCGAGGTACCCGGAGTCATCCGGTATACATTATTATTCCGGTTTAAGAGTTCGTCATTGAAAAGAATGAGATCCAGTCGGGTATCTTCTCCCAACAGACTGGCACCTAAATTAACCAGACAAATAACAAAGACTATCCCTGCAAACAACCAGGTCATTACGGGGATCTTATCATCAATGCCTTTTTGCAGAAAGGGAAAGAAAGCGATACTGAGAAAAAGAAAACAAACCGCGCACAGGGGGTTGGCAAATGTCAGGCTTCGTCCCCAACCCTTCAGCAAATCCAGATTGAATTGCCAGCCGGTAAGGACAACAAGTCCGATACCTGCTGTAAGGGCCAGCAGGATCGCCGACCATCGTTTCAAGGTGTTGTACGTACGTGTGTCAACGGGTAATAGCATTGGATCCTCTTTTTCAGAACAGTTCCTCTATGCTTGCCCAAATCATCGTTTATCACAATTTCCGGAAGCAAACATGGTCGCTATTTCTTTCGGCCTGAATTACCAGTCTACATCAGTAGCGGCAGGTTAATACGGGCATGGAAAGCATTACTATCAAATTACGGAAAATTCAGCATCAGTAGGCGGCAATCGGTTTATTTTTGGGTATTTCCTGTTGTTAATCACGTTAATAAGAAGATACACCTAGATAGATTTCCCCCCATGGCCGATAAACTCCTGAAATCTTTATCTTCGTTTCCTTCTCAAGTACAGAATATGATCATTGTTTAAGGTCGGATCCCGACCAGACATATTTAGAATTTTGCCGGTGTTTTACTCCAATCTGTTTCATCTATACACAACTCAACATCGTGAACACTATTACTACCAATAAAACACAAAACTTTTTTTCCCTTATCCGTCAATCGCTTCGTGGCGAAGAAATGGATTATACCACTGGCAGTATTCGCCGGGCCGTCTTCCTGCTTGCAGTACCAATGATGCTGGAGATGGCGATGGAATCTGTTTTCGCTGTAGTGGATCTTTATTTCGTGGGTCATCTTGAACATAGCAGGCAGGCCATACAGACCGTTGGACTAACTGAATCGGTCCTTACAATAGTATATTCACTGGCCATCGGGATGAGTATGGCCGCAACCGCCGTGGTTGCAAGAAGGGTTGGTGAAAAAAATCCGGAAGCAGCCGCTCATGCAGGTGCGCAGGCCATTATTATATCGGTGGCCATAACCCTTGTGCTTAGTATTACCGGGATGATTTATGCATCAGGTATCCTTTCACTGATGGGTGGCTCGCCCGAAGTAGTGGAAATGGGAACACCGTTTGTCCGCATTATGATGGGCAGCAGTATGGTCATCATGCTGCTCTTTTTAATAAACGGGATTTTCAGGGGCGCGGGTAACGCAGCCATCGCCATGAAGAGCCTGTGGATCGCCAACCTGTGTAATATTTTATTATGCCCCCTGCTGATAAACGGACTTGGTCCCATCCCTGCATTCGGTCTCACCGGTGCTGCCATCGCTACCTGTATCGGAAGATCAGTCGGTGTGATCTACCAGGTCTGGCACCTGGTTAAAGGAAACGGCCAGCTGAAATTCCGGGCATCACATTACCTTCCCGATAAAAAACTGATACTCTCCATCATCCGTGTGGCACTGCCCGGCACCTTCCAGTTCGTCATCGCCTCCTGCAGCTGGATCATTCTTGCAAAACTGGTGGCCGATACCGGCAATGAAGAAGGGTCGGCCGGATACCAGACTGCTTTAAGACTAATGATGTTTTTCCTTTTACCTGCATGGGGATTGAGTAATGCTGCTGCAACACTTGTTGGCCAGAACCTGGGTGCCCGGGAAATTAAACGCGCAGAAGATTCAGTGATGCAGACCATGAAATACAATGTACTGTTCATGGTGGTGGTCACCATCCTGTTCTTTACCGTAGGTCATCTGTTCGTATCCTTTTTTACCAATGATGAAGCAGTGAGGCAAATGGGAGTAAAGGCCATGCGCATCCTGAGTTGCGGATTTGTTTTTTATGGTATCGGGATGGTGCTGATTAATTCTTTCAATGGTGCCGGTGATACATGGACGCCAACAGCGATCAACTTTTTTGGGTTCTGGTTATTCCAGATCCCGTTTGCCTATTTATTGGCAGTCACCGCAAACCTTGGCCCCGTGGGCGTTTTCATTGCTGTACCTGTCACAGAAACAATGATCACCATTGTTTCCTTTATTTTATTCCGGAAAGGAAAATGGAAAACAATCAAGGTATAATGTTGAATATATAATGATCCCTCCCACGGAAGTGGCCATATTTATATTAATACCACACTTGTGTATCAGGGAAAAACTCTTAGTTGATAGTAGTTTAACCATTGATTTCAATTTCTTAACACGTAAATGTTCGAAAATTGAAATAAAAGCACATATAATTGCTTGCATGTGGAAAATTGCGATATTACTTTTGACGCAGATAGTATTTGCTATCGTGACAAACCGTAATTCTTTTGAAATCCATACATCCAGTTTCCACCACTAATGCAGATACTGCATGGTTGGGGTTTTCCGGGGCAGCAACAACAAAGCCCGATTCCCCGCACCAGATCAACAGACCTGGATCTTCCACACTGACCGGTTCACTGAATCCGGGGAAATCATTTGATGCCCACCAACATTCCGTTAACCGGAACCAACTGGATGGACAACCTTATCAACAACAAACATTTCTTTTCATATATCATCCAAAACACACTACCTGGAAGGATTTATAATATTAAACGGCTGATTGGACACAACAACAAGGATGGATGATAACAAAGGGCTCGACCACCAAGGTTACGGGCCTTTTTGTTTTTATTGACTAACTTTATCCTTATGCCAGGGCTGAACCGACTTGATACAATTAACCTGTTGTCGAAACTGAGTTTCCGCCGGGCCTGGAATGGCATCCGGGTTCTTTCCAGTTTTTATATCAGTAAGTGGACAAAAACACCTGTACAATGGGGTTACCCGGTTTCCATCTCTTTTGAGCCCACCAATTTCTGTAACCTGCGCTGCCCCGAATGCCCGAGTGGACTACGGGCCTTCACCCGGCCCACCGGAATGCTGAAGCAGGATTTTTTTTCGAAGACCATCGATGAGTTGCACAAAGACCTTTTGTACCTGGTTTTTTATTTCCAGGGAGAGCCTTATCTCAATCCATCCTTCCTCGATATGGTCAGTTATGCCTCCGGTAAAAAGATTTATACCGCCACTTCCACGAATGCACATTACCTGACGGATGCCAATGCCAAAAGGACCATCGAAAGCGGCCTCGACCGTCTGATCATTTCCATCGATGGCACCACGCAGGAAGTCTATGAACAATACCGGGTGGGCGGACAGCTTTCAAAAGTGCTGGAAGGCGCCAGGAATATTGTGAGGTGGAAAAAAGAAATGAAAAGCACCAAACCATTTGTAGTGTTCCAGTTCCTGGTGGTAAAACCAAATGAACACCAGGTCGACGAAGTAAAGCAACTGGCCCGTGAGATCGGGGTCGATGATGTGTGGTTCAAGACTGCACAGATTTACGATTACCAGCAAGACCCGAACCAGCTGATTCCGACTATCGATAAATTCAGCCGTTACAGGAAAGGGAAAGACGGTACTACTTCCTTCAAAGGTAAACTCGGCAATCAGTGCTGGAGGTTATGGCATGATCCGGTGATTACCTGGGACGGACTGGTTGCCCCCTGCTGTTTTGATAAGGATGCGCAACACCGGTTGGGCAACCTTCAGGATAAAAGCTTCCGCGAAATCTGGAAAAACGGCGAGTATAACCAGTTCCGTAAAAAAATCCTTTCAGGACGCAAGAACATCGATATCTGCGCCAATTGTTCAGAAGGAACCAAAGTCTGGAGTAACGAATAACTTTTCTGCATAATGATTCTACCATCTTCCATCACCACCCGATTGCAATACCAGCACAAATCACTTATCGAACTTATCGACGGACTTTCCGACACCCAGATCCGTATGGGAGTAATCCCCGGCAAATGGTCGGTCTTCGAACATATTGTACACCTGGAAACTTATCAGCTGGTTTTTGCTGACCGCATCAAAACCATTATTGGTAATGACGGCGCGAGCTTCCATGTATATTCCGCTGAAACCGACCCCCTCTTCCATGATCATCTTGAAAAATCCAGCCATGAGGTTATTCATGAACTGATGACCAGAAGGAAAGAAATATCCTCCAGTATGTCTATGTTCAATGGGGACGACCTGGCAAAAAAAGGTACGCATCCGGTTTACGGGGAAATGAACCTGACCGGCTGGCTTAACTTTTTCCTGCTGCATGAATCGCATCACCTCTTTACCATTTTTAAACTGGCTTCACTCACCCGTCTGGGAAAATATTAACCGGAATTGTCCGCCCGGTTCCAAATGTGAAGGGCTTGTTTAAATTGGGGTCCGGCCCAATTTAATTAATGTTTAACCATTAATTTTACGCAAAGGCAGACGGGTTATGGCATCAAACGTGTTATAATTTTTATGGGTGTTTGGATAACTCCTTACATTTAATCATTAAACCTTGTACCATGGGCATCGATCAGGATATTAACCAGACTAAATTCAGGAATGAGCACCAGAAAGCAATGATCAATCTTTTATATACTTACGGCTGGATTACAGAGAAGAGCAAGGAATTTTTTGCACCGGAAGACATCACCCCCCAGCAGTTCAATATCTTAAGGATACTACGGGGCAGCCATCCGCAGCCCTTGTCCACCCTCCAGATCCGTGAACGTATGCTTGATAAAATGAGTGATACCAGCCGGATTGTGGATCGCCTGGTGACCAAGGGCTTTGTGAAAAAAGGAACCTGTAAGGCCGACCGCCGGCTGGTGGATGTGATCATTACTGACAAGGGCCGCAAACTCCTTGAACGGATTGATGAACGCGAAGATGAAATGGATAAGATTACCGGTAACCTCACAAAAAAAGAAGCGGCCCTGCTGAGCGAGCTGCTTGACAAGATCAGGGAACCCCTGGTTACCAGCTGAGAGGCCCGTCTTCATTTATCCGCTACTTAAGCGGCATTGCCGGTATCTTTGTCATCTTTATTCAGCACCCGATGAATATGATGAAGTCTTTATTCTTTTTTATAAGTTTTATTCTCCCTGTTCTGTTACCCGCCCAGACACCCGAATTCCGGGGAGTATGGATTGCTACAGTTGATAATATCGACTGGCCACAGCGCGGTGTAACCGACCCGGGCCGCCAGCAGGCAGAATTTATCCGGCAGCTGGATCTCCATAAAAAAAATGGAATGAATGCGGTGATCGTTCAGGTGCGACCATCAGCCGATGCCTTTTACCCTTCCGATTTTGAACCATGGAGCCAGTGGCTGACTGGTGTACAGGGCCGCGCACCCTTCCCGTACTATGATCCGCTTGCCTTCATGATACGCGAAGCACATAAACGGGGAATGGAGTTTCATGCCTGGTTAAATCCCTATCGCGCCAGTTTTAATTCAAGCGTTACATCCATTGCAAAAAACCATATAACCCGCACCCATCCATACTGGTTTGTTACCTATGGAGGTAAAAAATATTTTGAACCATCCAATAAGGAAGCACAGGACTTTGTAGTGAAAGTGGTCCGGGATATCGTTCGCCGCTATGATATTGATGCCATCCACATGGATGATTATTTCTACCCTTATCGTGTTCCCGGAAAGGAATTTCCTGATGCTGCTGCCTATCTCCGGTCAGGTACAACATTGGCGAAAGCCGACTGGCGCCGCAGTAATACCGACTCGATCATATCCAAACTCAGCGTGGCGATCAAACAGGAAAAATCATGGGTAAAATTTGGGATCAGTCCATTCGGCGTCTGGCGAAATATAACCCAGGACCCTGATGGCAGCCGCACTACTGCCGGTACTACCAATTACGATGACCTGTACGCAGATATCCTCCTCTGGCTGGAAAATAAATGGATCGATTACGTGGTGCCACAACTTTACTGGGAAATCGGACATCGCCTGGCCGACTACCGCGAACTGGTGGAATGGTGGTCCAACCATGGTTTCGGCCGGCACGTTTATATCGGGCACGGGATTTACCGCGCCACAGAAAAAAACGCCGCATGGAAACGACGCGATGAACTACCTGAACAGATCCGGCTGCTACGTTCCTTCCCGGGCATCCATGGCAGCGCCTATTTCAGCAGCCGCTCATTCGATAGCAATCCGAATGGATGGAACGACTCCCTCCGGAATAACTATTACCAATACCCGGTCAAAGTTCCGGTGATGGAATGGCTGCCCGATCGGGGTCCGATGGGTTCAAATAAAAACAATGAGCCCGGCAAAACCGTTCCCAAACCTGCATTCACAAATGATTATGAAATGCACACAGAATAAAGGAAGATCAGCTCATTTCAGGGTTTGACCGCATTCGGCTTACGCTCCAGGTAATCGGTGTATGCCAGCGAACCGAGACGGAATTTCAACGGTACCCTGATCGCCTTTTCCAACTTCAGTTCCGAGCGGCAAAAGAATCCCAGCTGGTTGCTGAAGTAACTTTGATCTAACAGGTTGAAGGAGCTTTTTCTGATAACCGACCCCTGATTTAATATATTTATCCCCCGAAAATTCCCAACGGCGGACCCTGCCTGGTACTTTTGGAAGGATTTAAAAGTAACGGTCTGCTTCTCAGCCGATAACACTGGGGAAATTTTCTTTATTTCTTGGGCAATTATTTCCCCGTTCTGTAACATTAACAGGGCAACAATTAAAGAAAAGAAACGTTCCACCGTTTTTACCAGCATGTTTCGTAAGTTTACGGCCTGATTTTTGATCAATGGCCGGATTTTTGAAAAACTATCTTGCCCAAAACGTTCTGAAAAATTATGGCCTTAAGCCAATCGTTACAACAGAAATTATTACAGAAGCTTTCCCCTCAGCAGATTCAGTTAATGAAATTGCTGCAGGTACCTACGGCAAATCTCGAAGAAAGGATTAAAGAAGAACTGGAAGAAAACCCTGCCCTTGAACTGGATGAAGAGAAACACGAAGATAGTGAAGGTGAAATAAAGGATGAATTCAGTGAGACGCCGGAAGCAGAATACGAAGAGCAAAGCGGAAGTGAAGAGGATTACGAAAATGTAGATGTCAGCGAATATGTGCATGATGGCGATGATGAAGTAGCCGATTACAAAACCCGCGACGACAATTACCCCGAAGAAGACCAGAAGACAATCCCTTTCAAAACCGAAGCCTCCTTTTACGAAACATTACTGGTCCAGCTTGGTCTCCTTAAACTGGATGAAAAGGAACAAAAAATAGCTGAACAGATTGTTGGGAGTATTGACGAAGACGGATATCTCCGCAGGGAGACTACCGCCATCGTTGATGATCTTGCCTTTCGCCAGAATGTAAATGCAACGGAAGAAGAAGTGGAAGCGATGATCCAGCGAATCCAGCGTTTTGACCCGCCGGGTGTTGCCGCCCGCGACCTGCAGGAATGCCTGCTGTTACAGCTCCAGCGGAATAAAGATGAGGGCAAAGACGTGGATACAGCAATCCTCGCCATCAAAAAATACTTCGACGAATTCACCAAGAAACACTACGAAAAGATCCAGCGCGGTCTTAATATAGACGAAGAGCAGTTAAAAGAAGTGATGCAGCAGATCATCCGTCTGAATCCAAAACCAGGTGGTAATGTAGGCGGGATCAATAAAGCTGAAAGTTATGTAGTGCCCGACTTCTTTATTTTCAACAATGCCGGTAAACTTGAGCTTACCCTGAATTCCCGCAATGCTCCGGAACTCAGGATCAGCGAGGGTTACCGCGATATGATGAAAGAATACGACCGCGGTGCAAAAAAAGATAAACGCCAGAAAGAAGCCGTATTGTTTATCAAACAGAAGATCGATGCGGCAAAATGGTTTATCGATGCCATTAAACAAAGGCAGCAGACGCTGATCAGTACCATGACTGCGATCATGAACCACCAGCACGATTTTTTTATCACGGGTGATGAAACAACACTGCGCCCCATGATCCTTAAGGATATCGCAGAAAAAACCGCCCTTGATATTTCAACAGTAAGCCGGGTGGCCAACAGTAAGTTTGTGCAGACGGAATTTGGTACGTATCGTCTCAAATTCTTTTTCAGTGAATCACTCAGTACCGATAGCGGCGAAGAAGTTTCTACCCGGGAGGTTAAAAAAATCCTGAGCGACCTGATTGAGGGGGAACATAAAAAACGTCCGCTGAGTGATGAGCGACTGACCGAACTGCTCCAGGAAAAAGGATATAATATCGCCCGGCGTACGGTGGCCAAATATCGCGAGCAATTGAATATCCCGGTTGCCCGTCTGAGAAAGGAGCTGTAACTGAATGATCAAATACCTGTGCACTTTTACACTTGTACTTTCTTTCCTGTCCCTCTGCGGTCAGCCCATACCTGTAAAGGATAATGTATCAACAGCACGTTATCCTTTTATCAATACCATTTTCAACCGGGTACTGAATAATACTCCACTGGATTCATTTTACCAGAAACTCTACCGGTTGAAAACTACCGGTCAGGGTAATGTCTCCGTAGTTCATATCGGCGATTCACATATCCAGGCCGACTTCCTTTCCAACGAAGTAAGGGATGGCTTCCAGGATTTTTTTGGCAATGCAGGTCGCGGATTGGTTTTTCCCTACCAGCTGGCGAAAAGCAATGCGCCATCCGATATTATTTCCTCCTCAAATACAAGCTGGTCATACAACCGGATAGCTCATCCCGAACTCGGCCAGCCTGTTGGTGTTTCTGGTTTTGGCATCCGGACCATGGTGGACGGTGCAAGTATCAATCTCGCTATCAGGCCCGATTTCACGCGCGGTTACCAGGGATTCAATAAACTTAAATTCTTTCTCGACAGTACGGCAGGTAATGGATGGATGCTGGATGTTGAACCCAATGAGACTCCTTATATGATCCGCCGTGAACAAGGCGACACCTCAATTTACCAGGAAGTGGACCTCTCCCGACCAGGCACCGGATTTACCCTGGTTAGCCTTCCTGGTCGCGCCCAGCACGACTTCTACGGCGTGTCACTGGAAAATTCATCACCTGGTGTAATCTATCATAGCATTGGTGTCAATGGAGCCAGGTACGACCAGTACAATAATGCCACCTTGTTCTGGCACCAGCTTCCCGCACTTAACGCTGATCTTTATATTGTGTCGCTCGGTACCAATGAAGCACAACGCGCTGCCTTTGCCGAAACGGCATTCCTTCAGGAATTCAACCAGTTCATTGATAAGTTACGCATGGCGTCTCCCCATGCTTCCATTCTTGTAACAACAGCTCCCGATTCCTATAAAGGCCGTTATTCAAACAAGGTGCTGAAAGCACTCAATACTTCTTTAACGAAGGAAGCCAACCGTCTTTACCTTCCCTGCTGGGATCTTTACAAGATCACCAACGGTTTCGGTTCGGCCTACAGCTGGTCAAGGCGTGGACTGATGAGTCGTGACCGGATCCATTTTACCGCAGAGGGTTACCGTCTGCAGGGACAGTTGCTTTTTAATGCACTGGCAAAAGGATACAATGATTATATAGAATCCTTACAACCCAGGAAACTTTCTGAAGCTGGTTATTAATTCTGATAGAAATTTATCTCAATTAGAAAGGAAGGTCTTCGTCGCTTGTAAATGAAGTATTGTGAAAATCCTCTTCCTTTGAAACAGGTGCGGAAGAACCACCACTGCCAGCCGGTTCAATTTTCCAGGCTTTTACATCGGTATACCAGCGGTTATTATACTCGCGGCTTTCCACATCAAAAGAGATATTGAGTGAGTTGCCGATGATCAGCTGATTTCCCGCGATCTTATCACCCCAGATGGAAATGCAAACTTTCTTTGGATACTGTCCATCGGTCTCTACAATGATGTCCTGTTTTTTCCATTCACCATTTTTACCTGTACCTGTCTGAAGCGGAAGTAACTGAACCAGTTTGGCCGTGAGCTGCATTGTATAAAATTTTGGGTTGGATGCTTAATTGACCGCAAATATAAGGACTAAAACTGGAGGTAGATCGGCATCACCGGCTCAGCGGATTTGAAGTATCCGTAGACCAGGAGAAAAACAAAAAATATTAATACGTAAACAGCAAGCGGAAGACGGGGAAAACGGGCAATTACTTTATCGGCATAATTATCCGGAATAAAATGGATCGCGTATCCGATCCCCATCATCACCAGCACAGCGTAGTAGTTGGCTGTAAAGGCGTTCCAGACTGAGAAGTCAAGGTTAAACCTGATCTGGCTGATCATGTTCATAGCCGTTTCCATATCACGGGCATGGAAAAAAATCCAGCAGAAACAAACAAAATGAAATGTCAGCAATAGCGCCAACAGGTTGTACAATGGCTGGTTATTGATTTTGTGCAACCGTTTTCCGGTCAGTAATATCCAGAGTTTATGGACCGCCAGCGCGATCCCATGCAGGGCTCCCCAGATAATAAAATTCCAGCTGGCGCCATGCCAGAATCCACCCAGCAGCATCGTAGTTAGGAGGTTCATATTTGCTGCCATACCGCGGCTTTCGCGGCTGATCATTGCAGGTAGCGAAAATAATAACAGTAAACCTCCTGCAATAGCGGATGACATTACATACGAAAGGCCGAAAATGGAATGTGATGAAAAGAAAACCCCTGCAAAAAAAATGCCTGCAAAGAGCCAGGTACCTGCAGTTGCATTCCTGTTTCCCCCCAGTGGAATATAGAGATAATCACGCAACCAGGAGGAAAGTGAAATATGCCATCTGCGCCAGAATTCAGTAATGGATTTACTCTGGTAGGGCGAAAGGAAGTTGGTTGGAATAGTAAACCCGAGCCACCTTGCTATTCCAATTGCGATATCACTGTAACCACTGAAATCGCAATAGATCACAATGGCATATGCATAAACAGCGAACAGGTTTTCAAC
>JBEVJC010000033.1:0-176478 GCA_040510375.1 Chitinophagaceae bacterium | reverse complement strand
ACCAGACTTCTGGTAATATCGCGGTGACCGATGAGTTTGTGACCCGTTATCTCGACTTTGCCGTGGGGGTGCAACAGATCGCGGGGGTTAATACCGCCGTTACCGGCGAGATCCTGGCCAATGCCCGCCAGTTTATTGCTACTAAAAAATCCAACCAGATAGATCCACCCGTGATCCGCAGTATCAAGGGACTGATCCGTCGCGGCGAAGCCGCTGCCACCTGCCGGTATGTGGGCCTGCCCGATGACCGCATCCATTTTATGAACCTCCCGTTTTACGAGACCGGCACCATTGAAAAAAAACCAATGGGGGAACAGGATGTAATCATCACTATGGAACTGTTGCGAAAAGTGCAACCCCAGCAGGTGTTCTGCGCCGGTGACTTTGCCGATCCCCATGGCACCCATATCGTTTGTTTCCACGTGGTGCTGGAAGCCCTGCGCCGCATCCGGGCTGCGGGTGATCGGTGGATCAGCGATTGCTGGCTGTGGTTATACAAAGGTGCCTGGCAGGAATGGAATATTGAAGAAATAGAAATGGCTATCCCCATGAGTCCCGACCAGGTACTGAAAAAACGCTTCGGTATATTTATCCATCAGTCACAAAAAGATATGGTACCCTTCCAGGGGAATGACTCGCGCGAGTTCTGGCAACGGGCTGAGGAACGGAATGCCGCTACCGCTAAATTGTATGCCGACCTGGGACTGACCCACTATGCAGCCATGGAGGCATTTGTGAGGTGGGAGTATTGAATTGCGTACTCATCCTTGAAACGGACATTTTTGCCGAACTTTGGCAAAAGCTTTTTATGGATCTTCAATTAAAAAATAAAACCGCTTTTGTAAGCGGATCCACGGCAGGTATTGGTTTTGCCATAGCGCAGAGCCTGCTCCAGGAAGGCGTCAAAGTAATCATTAACGGTCGCACCCAGTCAAATATAGATACAGCTATTGTCAACCTGAAATCCATCGTGCCCGGGGCAAATGTATCCGGGATTGTAGCAGATTTTTCGAAGGTGGATGAGGTTAACGCCCTGATCAGTTCACTGCCGGTGGTGGACATCCTCGTCAATAACGCAGGGATCTTTGAACCGAAGGCATTCGTGGACATTCCCGATGAAGACTGGTTCCGCTTTTTCGATGTTAATGTAATGAGCGGAGTCCGGTTGTCAAGGGCATTACTTCCACAAATGATTGGCAGGAACTGGGGAAGGATAATTTTCATTTCCAGTGAATCAGGTGTATTTATCCCGGAAGAAATGATTCATTATGGTATGACCAAGACAGCCCAGATTGCTGTAGCACGTGGACTCGCTGAAATGACAAAGGGTACTGGTGTCACCGTTAATACCATCCTTCCCGGACCAACCCGTTCGCAGGGAGTAGAAACCTTCCTGAAAGATTTATCCCGAACAAAGAATATCACCATTGCAGAAGTAGAAAAAGATTTTTTCAGTGATATGCGGCCGACTTCCTTACTGAACCGTTTCGCCACAGTGGATGAGGTGGCACATACAGTTACCTATTATGTGAGTCCACTGGCTTCGGCAACAAACGGTGCAGCCATCCGTGTGGAAGGTGGCCTCATCCGGTCGATCCTTTAATTTTTCGAACCTAAACTTTTTATATGAAACCTGCCTGCCTGCTTTTATTGCTGTTGCCTGCACTGCAACTGACTGCCCAAAAAAAGTTGAAAGTAGAGACCGGCAAATCAGGTGATACTACCTGGTCCACAAAATATGAGAAAATTTATGTAAGTCCCGGCGGAAAAAATGCCGTAGGCGAAATACTCAAAAGTGCAGTTTATAAAAGTAAAAATGGATTTCTGCTGGCGCTGTCGATCCAGACCGGCCGCACCAGTATTATGACTATTGATGAGGGCGCAGCTGCCATCATTGAACTGGAAGATGGTAATCTCATAACGCTTACCAGCATCAATATGCAGGAGTCGCGCCGCGCCGCCAGTGATTACGGATGTTTTATATCATCCTTTTACCGGCTGTCCGGACCTGCACTCCGGCAACTCCGGATTAATCCGATTAAATCAATAGTAATAAATTCTTCTGCTGGTAAACTAATTTATAAGCTGAAAGAAAAACAAGCTGATAGTATCAGCGATCAGCTGGGGAAATTTGAGCCAGTCAATTGAATAAGCTTCGGCAATTGAAAAGCGTTTGCCCGCTGGATTCATTAACAAGTTTAATTCGTATTTACCGATCGAGCAGTATTCGATACCGGTTTCAGAGGATCCAATGCTCTCCAGGTATCCTCTAAGGTTTCTTCTGTTCAATGGTTTCATGAAAACCAAGGTAGAGCGGTAATGCGGCAGACCCATACCATGGATAAATCTCCACATCAAATAATCCGGCCTTCACCGCCGGGTCTGAATCTACCAATGCCTTTGCTTCCTCAGGTGTCGGGGATGTAAAAATGAAAATGCCCCGGTAATTATTTTTATTCTCCCCCAATGGCCCTGCAACAACAAGTTTACCGGCTTTGGAGAGGCGGCTGATATTTTGCATATGTCCCCTGAACAAACTATCAAGAACCTGTTTGTCCGTTGTTTTAAAATCTCCTGTTTTAAGAATCACCAGCGAATACATCTTCATACCATACTCATCTGCTCCCAGTGAATCGGCAAGTGACTTATTAAATGGTGCCTTCTGTGCCATAACTGTTGAACAAAGCACCATCAGGAACAGAGGGAAAATCATCCGGATCATAACTGTTGGTTTTGATACAGATCAAATCTAAGAATAATCCCTATTTGTTTTCATCCTGTTTACGGTCGGCCTCTTCCTTGGATACCTTGTCCCCTTTCTCACCACTTTCCTTGATATTCTGCATAATGGAGGAAATAGGGCCTTCCATTTTTTCCTGCGGGTCGGTATTGTCTTTCGAATCCTTTGGCGGATTTTCCTTCGGGTCTTTATTTTTGTCTGACATAATAATTGTTTTGTCTTAGGAATCAAAATCCGGGCCGTAACGGGGCAGGTATTCAAGCGCACACGTTTTCGTAAGTGCATCCCGTCATTATTAAAAAAGTAATTAACTTCCGTACATGAAATTTGACTTGCCTACTCCCCTCCTGACCCTATTGCTGTGCCTGACCGTTCCTTCGTTCGTAAACGCACAGTCCTCCGCACTTTTTAATGGTAAAGACCTGAACGGCTGGAAAATCCTCGGTGGCACGGCTACCTTTAAAGTGGAAGATGGAATGATCGTTGGGTACTGCGTTCCCAACACCCGCAATACCTTCCTTACTACCGAAAAAGAATACGGTGATTTCCTGCTTGAACTTGATATTAAAGTGGAAGACACATTAATGAACTCGGGGATACAGACCCGCAGCCATGTTGACCCGGCCCGCAACAACGGACTGGGCGTGGTTTACGGCCGGCAGGTGGAACTGGATCCATCATCCCGGAAATGGTCGGGCGGTATTTATGATGAACAACGCAGGCTCTGGTTATACCCACTCAACTACAATCCTGCTGCACAGGCTGCCTACCAACCCGGCGAATTCAACAGGATCCGGATTGAATGTAAAGGAAACACCACTAAAACATGGATCAATGGTGTTCCGGCCGCTATTGTGATTGATACGGTTGATCCTTCCGGCTTCATTGCATTGCAGGTACATGATATCGGTAACAAACCTCTGGCAGGAAAAAAAACCTGGTTCAAAAATATCCGGTTCGAAGAAGGTAAATTTAAACCGGTACCATGGAAGAATGAAATCTATATCGTGAACCTACTGACCAATAAATTATCACCTGAAGAAAAAGCACAGGGATATACATTAATGTTTGACGGAACTACAAACAAAGGATGGAGGAGCGCGAGATCGGCTTCCTTTCCTGAAAAAGGCTGGGTGATTTCAAACGGCGAGATGCAGGTATTACCGTCCGGCGGTGCAGAAAGTACGAATGGTGGTGATATTATTTCTGATAAAAAATACAAGGCATTTGATCTCTCCTTCCAGTTCAAACTGAGCCCCGGTGCCAACAGCGGCGTTAAATATTTCGTGACACTGGAAGAACAAACCAATGGCTCTGCAATCGGACTCGAATACCAGGTCCTGGACGATACCCTTCACCCCGATGCAAAACTGGGAAGGAATGGTAACCGCACGCTTGCCTCCCTGTACGACCTGATCAGGGCAGAGAAGTCAAAGAATTTCCTGAAACCAATCGGACAGTGGAACCAGGGCCGCATTGTCGTTTACCCGGATAACCGGGTGGAACATTGGCTCAACGGACAACTGGTTGTACAATACATCCGAGGTTCCAAAGAATACCTCGATCTTGTTGCAATCAGTAAATACAAGGACTGGAAAAATTTTGGACAGTCGCCCCAGGGATATATCCTGCTGCAGGATCATGGCAATGCAGTGTCATATAAAAACATCCGTTTAAAAGAATTGAAATAGAGCGGACCCTGTTTAGCGAAAGATTCTCTCAAACGGTATGGTGCCGTATAATCCAATCATGTTGACCAAAAACAAAACCAATGGAACGTCGTAAATTTTTAAAGACAGCAGGTGCAGTGGGAGCAGGAATAACCATCCTTAATTTTCCCGTGTTCGGTAAAAATGCACCGAGTAATAAAGTGGTACTCGCCATTGCAGGTGTAAACAGCCGGGGCAATTACCTGGCAGAATGTTTTGCCGGTCATCCGCAGGTGGAGATCGCGTACCTCTGCGACGTGGAAGATGGCGCCATTGCCAACGGACTCGCCAAATTCAAAAAAATATCCAGGAAACCCACGGTGGTAAAGGATATTCGCCAGCTGGTAAAACAAAAAGATTTTGATGCTCTTGTGGTGGCAATGCCTGATCACTGGCATACTTCTGCAGCCATCCTTGCTTCCATGAATGGTAAACATGTATATGTAGAAAAACCCGGCAGCCATAATCCAAGGGAAGCAATGCTGCTGGCTGGTTTGCCGGCAAAATATAAAAACCTGATCCAGTTGGGTAACCAACGCCGGTCATTCCCTTCGCTCCAGCAAGCCGTTAAGGAAGTACGGGGAGGAATCATTGGCCGTCCTTATTTCGGCAAGGCATGGTATTCCAACAGCCGTAAGCCAATCGGCGTGGGAAAAAACATTCCTGTTCCTGCCACACTCGACTGGGATCTCTGGCAGGGACCTGCGCCAAGATCTGAATACCTCGATAATGTGGTACACTACAACTGGCATTGGAAATGGATTTATGGAACAGGTGAATCCTGCAATAACGGAACCCATGAGATCGATGCTTGCCGCTGGTTCCTCGATGCTGATTACCCGACACAGGTACAATCAATGGGCGGAAGATTTACCGAGAAAGATGACTGGCAGGCACCTGATACCCAGGTATCGAATTTTATATTCCCCGGCGATAAAATGATTTCCTGGGAAGGCCGGAGTTCAGAAACCTACCGGTTTGAACCTTCTTCACGCGGCTTTACCATTTTTGCTGAAGGTGGTACATTGGTGAATCTTGGCGGAGGCGATTACACCTTGTACGACCCGGCAGGAAAGAAAATTAAATCATTTAACCCTGCTGTGGATTCGGATGGCACCAATACGGTAAGCGCAACCGGCAACCTGGATCTCTTTCATACCGGCAACTTTATCGACAGTATCCAGGGTAAGGCAACCTTATCATCACCAGTGAGCGAATCCTGCAAATCCATCCTGCTTTGCCACCTCGCCAATGTGAGTTTGCGCAGCGGTAAAAACCTGGACGTGGATCCAACCACAGGACGGCTTACTTCAAAGAATGAATTCTGGGAACGGTCCTACGATCCGGCTTACGGAAAACTGATCAGCAGTAATGAGTAATCAGATGAACAGATCGATTTCAACCTTGACCTTTTTTCTCCTGTTGACCAGCGCGGCCTGGTCGCAGGAAAAAAATGTCAATTCCCCGGTTGAACCGATCCCAAATTGTGACACGGCCTATTCATGGTACTACAGTGTGGACGGCAAATACCCCATGGCTTCAGAGTCGTTGCTTAACCAGTTATCGGTTACTGCCAGCAACCTGAAAAATGTCCGTGGTTCGGGTTATATCACCTTCCGGTTTATTATTAATTGCCGTGGACAAATAACGAAGGACCTGGAAATCCTGCAAACAGATTCCACCTATAAAAAGTTCCGGTTCGATCAAACGCTGGTGGACACACTCAAGGCATTTGTAAAATCCCTTGATAAATGGAATATTGCGACATTTGAAAACGGGAAGCCCTTTGCCTACCGTGCATTCATGACCTTTAAGATCAATGATGGAAAAGTTGTCAATATTATTCCTTAGCTGCCTGATTATATCGTTTTCAGCCTGCAGTCAGAACCCTGTAACAACGGCTGATTGTTCCAATAACCATTACCGCGATAGCCTGGTGGAACACTATATCAGGAACGGGGCCGAAAAACTGCCCGATTCTTACAATAATCCCCGATGGGGATTGTATTGTGATAGTGTGCTGATGGTTTGCCCAAATACGGCCGAAGCCTACCAGTTAAAAGCAATTCCATCTTTAAAAGGTGGCGATTACGAAACCGCGTTCCGCCTGAACGATAAGGCTGTTGAGCTGGAACCCCGCAACTACCTCGACTACCGGGCCTTCCTGAAATGCATATTTACCAAGGACTATAATGGATCGATCACTGACTTCAAAGAGGCAGAAAAACTTTCCCCGAAAGGAGGATTAATGGATCATTCGTATTCGTTTTTTATCGGACTCTGTTATATGGAACTGGGCCGTTACCAGGATGCAGAAGAATACTTTAAAAAGGATATTACCATGCAGACCGGTGGTGATTCCCTGCAACTGCCACACTTCAATTCCCTTTTTTATACCGGTTTACTCTATTACCGGATGTCGCAATTCAGCAAAGCAAAAAAATACCTGGAAGATTGTGTGGGTGTGTATGAACAACATCCCGAAGCGAACTACTATCTGGCAATGATCGCTGGACAGGAAGGTAATAAGGCACAAAAGATCCGATACCTGGATATTGCAAAAAAGGCACTGCGTAATGGTTACCGTTTGAACGAGGATAATATCTATTATGCCAACTATCCGGGACAGATTACAATCCACGAAATTTCAAATGCTTTGCAGCCTTGATTCAACCTGCATTACGGAATTGATTTATTATCCTGCCGCAACAGGACTGGTTTAAACGCCAGTGCTGATAAGTTTTGCGACCGGTAATTCAACCGTTAGGGATACCTGTTAAACGGAGTTATTTTATTGCGGTCATAAACTGTAAACCCTGTCACTTCCCCGCTGGATGAGCGGCTGATTATAATTTCGGTAAGTTGATTTTCGAAAAGGAAAAACCGGTCAGCTCCAAGTGGCCGGACCTCGATCTTTTCACCAGGTGAATTTTTTTCAAATACCATCAACTTTTTATCATCCCTTACCAGGATAAAACTATCGTTATCCGCGTTCCTGTACCGGCCCTCAAATTGTTTAAGCTCGTTAGGTGTTAAGGCTACCTGTTTAAACCTGAATTTTTTTTGTGACAACATCCAGATGTACAGGCTATCGGTATCGTAGGCCTGCTCCCAGCTGTTGTGACCCGTCTCCGGATAGATGGTGAACCGAATGGTTGGATTAAACTGCCGCACGGCATCGACCATTCGTTGTGAGGAAGCCAATGGTACATTACGGTCAAGTGCTCCATGGAAATTCCAGATAGGCATATGCCTGAGCTTCCAGCATTTGCTGGTATCACCACCGCCACAAACAGGAATTACCGCAGCAAATTCCTCCGGATATTCCTGTGCAAGTTCCCAACTGGCAAAGCCACCCATACTTAAACCCGTCAGGTATACCCGGTCAGGATCCACGCGGTATTTTTGTTTCAATTCATCGAGCATGGCCTTCAGGACCTTTGGCTGGAAACCGTCCTGGGAGCTGGCTGCCTGCGGAGACACCACCAGGAAGGGAAACTTCCGTCCACCTGCTATGAGTTTGGGCGGACCATTGACCTTTACTTTTTCAGGATCATTTCCACTCTCTCCCGAGCCATGCAGGAACATCATCAACGGCCAACGCTGTGACGTATCTGCGTTGTATCCATCAGGTAGATACAGGAGATAACGGGTTGTCTGGGTGAATTCTTCCGCTGTCTGCTGTGACATACAAACATTGCCCAGCAGTACCAACAGTATAATCAAATTCAAACGTGGTAACATAACAATATTTAAAAAATAAAACGGTTGCCTTCCAGGTAAGTTACAACTTCCCTGCATTCCTCCCTTTCACCAGTCCCGTTCATTTTTTATAGTCCACTACAATACCATCAACCAGGAATTTCCTGCCCTCCTGCGTTTTTTTACCATTGGCAGGTACAAAAACAATAATCGCTGCAGATTTTGCCGGAATACTGACCATCCTTTTGCCTTTGACTTTTGTAGCTACATATTTTCCGGTTAGTGAATTGTAAAGATCGGTTTGTCCTTCGTTTCCGGTTTCCACCGATACCAGTCTGCTTGTTGCATGCGGATTGTAATAGAGATAGGAAGGATAGGCCGCGTCATGGAAGAAATCAGTGGCAAGCAGGTCGAGCCGAAGGATCCCTTTCACATTGGTGGTATCAATAATACTTCCGAAAATTCCTACATGCCCGCTGCCATAAACACTGAACTGGCTTTCCAGTGGATTGCCTGGTGCCCATTGCGGACCATCGCCTTGTGCCACCGGTGCCCGCAGGTGTTCATAAGGTTTATACGATGATTGTTTAATGATACCTTCATAGGCAATTACACCCCGCGTGACTTCCGCCAGTCCGGGAATTGTCTGGTGTTGTTCCGGCATGTACTGGGGGTAAAAAAAACGGGAGGCATTAGCTGCATTCAACATCCAGCGACCGATTGCGGCTGCATAGGATTCATCATAACGGACCAGCGGAACCAGCGGCCAGGCCGCGTCATACGTATTCATCAGGAACCCGTACCCGCCATGATCAACCGTACTGCCAACAATGCCTGAAATATCGATACCATTCCACCTGCCTACCAGCACACCCCATCCCGCCCTGCATTCTGGCGTACCATCAAAACTCCATTGCAACATTTTATAGGTATCGAATTTAGTGCCGGTCTCAGCATTGATCCTCGCTGCAACATAGGCACCAAAGGGCATCAGCAATTCGTATGTCGGGTTTTTGGGCTGTGCCTGAAGCGCATTTAATGAACTCTTGGCACCCTCCAGGTAACGCGGATCGCCAAATTTTTTCCAGGCGTTATACAGGATCCATGCATGACCCGCTGCTGCATCGGGCTGCACACAGATATTGTTTTTCATCGGCTGCATTTTTGCATAGTCGAAGAAAGACCAGTCGTAGTTGCCATTGAGCACCGAATCGGCTTTATAAAATTTCTCTGCGATACTCCGGGCGATCGCCTCAAATCCGGGTTCATCCGGATATAATTCGTAGATGGCATAGAATAATACATTTGGAAAGATATCATACCACCAGTCGCGGCCATACCCACCACCGAGTAATGCCACTTCGGGACAGGTATTATTCATCATGATATTCCAACCGGTTTCACTGTTGAAATAATTCTTCAGCATGCCCACATAATTCATCGTTTGCTGGTCGCTCTTGTTGATTCCCACCAGACTGGCACCCAGCACGGCTCCCATATTGGCAAGCGCTTCATGGAATATACCGTTATTATGACCCGGCCCCTGGCGAACATCTCCCACTGCGGTGTAAATCCCGGCCACATTCTGCGGGAAATTTTTCTTTGTACTATCGATCCAGATCATTGGCCAGAATGGACCGGTTGCCTGGAAATCATATACCGTTTCGTCAAAACGTTTTGCCATTGCCCGGTAATCAATGATCTGGTAAGGCTGAGGCAGGAAGGCCATTTTTTCAACCCGCTGGAGTTTACGTTGCCCCGTCTGCGCGTGCAGCGGATGAATGGCAAAACAAAAAAGAAATAACACTAAGGGGATCCTGATAATATTCATATAACAAGTTGGATAAAATAAACTGTCCTGAATAAAACTGCCGAGTACAAATGTTTTTAAATGAGTTCCATTAATATTTACACAATCGATCCCGCCACCGCGCCTGCCACTTTCATTTCATCTTCGGGCAGCTCACCACGGGTGAGTTTCTCGCCGTCTGCAATAATCCGTCTGGCCACAAACACCGAACACAATTGCAGCAAACCGATAATGATGATCGCATAGCGCAGGGCTGCTTCGGTCGACACAAAATAAGCAAGTACCAGGAATGTTCCCGCGCCAAGGAAACGGCCGGTATATAATCCCGCCTCATGATTGAGGATATACGCGAACTCTCCGCGTTTTTCAATCTTCGAAACAATATCGATCACTTTGAACTGGATCGGGAAATAAGCAAGGTCCATCATGGGTTTGGCAATTAACAATAAGAGTATAAAAATTACCACACCAGTTGAGTTAAATAATAAACCATTTACAATTGCTCCAAGTGCAAACAGCGACAGGCCCACGGCGAAAATCTTAATCCGGTCCTCCGGTTTGGATAACCTTCCCAGGATATACATCACCACGGCTGCAATTACAGCACCGATCGACTGGGCAGAGCCAAGCGCCCCTTCCTTACCCAGCAACAACATAATCAGCATGGCCGGTGCAGTTACCAGGAAACCCTGGGCCAGTCCTTTCAGCATGGCAAGTGAAAGCAGCTTGTACCAGAGTGGATGGAATTTAAAGTACACATACTTTTTTTGTACCGGGTTGGTGAAATTACCACGGAAACAAACAATGGAGGCTATTACCGTAACCAGGAACACCAGACCTGTAATTATCAGGTAGGCCGTGTGAACAGTGCTGCCACCACCCCCGCCCTCGATAAACCAGCCAATGGTGACCGGTATTACCACCGCAATGATGGTGTAGAAAAAAGTTTCAAGGCCATAATAATAATTCCTGTTACCATCGTTGGTAATGGCAAGTGCCAGGTAATCGCGGTTCGACCAGTAAAAACCAAAGGACAGGCCCATTGTTAATCCGGCAACACCGATCCCCAATACACTCAGGCTTTTCAAAGACATCATGATTACCATGGATACCGCACTCAGCATCATTCCGGCCGAATAGAGTTTACGGATATTAAAATGTTTGAGCAGGTAACCGTTCAGCAGGAACGTAAGTGGTATGCCCGTATAAATTGTAAGCTGGTAGATCACCACCTTATTGGGATCGTTGGAACTACGCATAACATAGGCCGCCACAAAAATATCGATCACCGGCAGCACGAACGCATAAACCAGGTTCGTGAGCACCAGGATCCGGAAATCATGCGGCTGGTTGTTGAAATGTTTTACTTCCAGTGCTAGTTTGTTTGGCATTGTCAAAAATTAATTGTGATAAAACTTCCTTGATTGAAATATCGGCTGCGCACACATGTTCGTCAGCTGCACCATAATAGAGGGTAAGCCTGTCGCCATCGGGGTGAAGGATATGGCCGTTGGTGAAGACCACATTCCCGAAAAAACCGGTACGTTCATAATCAGCAACCGGACTCATGATGGGATTGCCTGTGCGTGCCAGCACGATAGAAGGATCATTAAGATCAAGTAACACTGCGCCAAGGCAGTACTGATGTTCTTCATTGGCCCCGTGGTAAATCTCCAGCCAGCCCTTCTCCGTCCTGATAGGAGCTGCCCCCGCACCAACACGTTTACTATCCCAGTGCTGATTTCTTGTCTTCACCAGGCAACGATGATCGCCCCAGTGAATCCCGTCGGGTGAGGAAGCGAGCCAAATATAATTACCACCCAGATCAACACTGCTGGGCCGATGGAGCGCATAATATTTCCCGTTGATTTTTTCTTCAAATATGGCGCAGTCTTTATTGTGTGGCGGAATGATCATTCCGTGATTTTCAAAATCCTTCCAGTTGGAAGTGGTCCGTAACCCAACACCCACGCCACTTTCAGAGACTGCGGTATAGGTCAGGTAAAACTTCCCTTCCAGTTGTGTAACACGGCAATCTTCGATACCAAAAGTCTGGAGTTTACCCACGCCCATCAGCTTTGGATAACCAGCTGGTTCATGGAAACTGATCCCGTCCTCGCTACATAACAGCCGCAGATGCGAAAGGGTGGTGAGATAGTCCTGTCCTTTATAACTAATCACCCTTGCATCGGAAGCATCCAGACCTGGTTCATCTTTCCCAATTTCCACGATGCTCATTTTTCCCAGTTCATCCAGTACAGGAAAAGATATAAATCCTTCTTTCTGCCGCGGGCGTTCGGCAACACGGACAATCAGCCAGGTCTTGTCTTCAAAACGGAAGGCACCGGGATTGAGCAGGCAGGCGATTTCAAGTCCGGGAAGACTGGGTGTAAGGTCCGTTGGTGACAACAATGGATTTTGCGGAAAACGTTTTGTTATATCATGATTGTTGTTCATGTTATTTATTTATTCAGGGAACAGGATAAAGATTTCCCGCCCGTCGATATAAGCGGCGGGAAACCTTATATAACAAGTATCATTTAATTCATTTGGTAACCCCAGGCATTCCAGCCGCGAGGTTCTCTTTCCGATTTTCATCGTGTTGATCAGTATCCCGGGTTTTGAATCAATGTACCGGCAGATGCATCAATCTCACTCTGTGGTATGGGATACAACATATGTTTGTCCTGGAAATTTTTACCATGGGCAGTCATAACTGATTTCGCAATACCCCAGCGTTTCAGGTCAAGCATACGGTGTTCTTCAAATCCAAGTTCCACCCTCCGTTCATGAATGAGCCAATCCTTTACCACGGCTGCATCGGTAGATGCAGGCCTGTCGGGCAGTGTGCCCACTGGCGGCAAATTACCGTCAACACCGGCTGAAGTCCGGGCACGTGTCCTTACCTCATTGATGATACTGATAGCAGCAGGGAGGTTACCGGTTTCGATATAGGCTTCCGCTTTCCAGAGAAGTACATCTGCATACCGGATATAGATCCGGTTATTGGGTGCATCATCATTTCCTTTATTTGCTCCATTAATACTTCCCAGCATTTTATTTACATTCTGGTCAGCCACGTTTACCGTAAAGAGTTTCCGTGGATCGTTCAGTTCAAAAGTGTTAAGGAAATCCGTTGTTGGTGCAAAGAAACCCCAGCCCAGCGGTGCGCAGATACCGTTGCCGTTGGCCGGTTGCACCTGGGCTTTATGGTCATAGGCATAAATCACTTCATCATCAGTGAACTCTGTATTAAAGCTGCTGAAATAATTAGCATTGAGGTGATAAAAACCAAGTGCGTCCAGTTCACTGATAAGGGAGATTACCTGGGCCCAGTTCTTAGTGAACAGCGCAACCTTTGCCTGCAACGCTATGGCAGCTCCTTTTGATACTCTCCACTTCTCAGTGGAAGAGGTGTATTTTGAACCGGGCAGTAATCCCTTTGCAAGGATCAGATCTGCATTTATGCTGTCCCAGACAACCGCTGAAGCAGCCCGCACCGCTACTTCAAAGGCCTCCTGATAGGTTTGCACAGGCTTCATGATCAGCGGCACATCTCCAAAATTGGTCACCAATGAAAAATAATAATGCGAGCGAATAAACAGCGCCTCACCCAGTAACTGATTCTGTCTTTCTGTACTGATACCTGTAATAGAACCCAAATCCGGTTTTCTAAGCAGCTGTATGGCGAGATTGGCCCGTTTGATACCTTCATAATTATACTTCCACAGACCGTTTGGCCCACCGTTGGTTGATGTGAAGGTGAAGTTGTTGATATCATCCATCCAGGGCTGGTCACCATCGGGGTTCCATTTTTTTTCAAGGTCGTCTGAGGCGATATCCTGGAGTACATAATCATTATGGAACACCAGGCCTCCACCCCAGTCCCACTGTCCAAGGATGTTCAGCCTGTTCGACATCAGCTGGTAAGAGGAAGTTACAGAAGTTTCCACCGTATTAAGGGTTGGGGTTGAGTTGACATCTTCGGGTGTGGTGAGTCCGATCGCTTCGTTGTCAAGTTGTTTTTCACAACCTGCCAACAGGATCAGGACAACCACAAAAGCCGGTATTGAAATATTTTTCATGATTTATTTTTTGTAGGGTGATTAGAGTTTCATTCTTGCACCGATCAGGAATCCCCTTGATAAAGGATAGGTTCCCTTATCGATCAGGGAGGTTGATTCCGGATCCAGACCGGTATAATCGGTAATGGTAGCGAGGTTCTGTCCGGAAACATATAAACGCAACCCCTTGATATTTCCTTTTTTCAGGTTGATATTGTAACCTAGCTCCATATTTTTGAGCCGGACGTAAGAAGCATCCTCTACAAACACGCTGGATACATTACCACCACCATTATTATTAAATGTTAACCTGGGCTGTGTATTACTTGTACCCTCGCCATTCCATGCACCCAGTACATCGGTAGTTGAGTTGAATGGCCGGCTATCATAATTAAGAATCTGTTTGAGATCGTTGTACCGGTCAACACCCTCTACACCCTGGATCAGGAAAGAGAAATCGAAATTTTTGTACTCTGCACTGAAATTAAAACCAAAGTTGTATTTGGGAATCGGATTACCGATGAACGTGCGGTCATCTGCATTAATCTGACCATCCTCATTGAGATCCCGGAATCGTATATCCCCTGGTAGAGCACCATTTGCATTCGCTGATAAGTGCCTTGCAATTTCGGCGGTGTTCTGATAAATACCTTCGAACTGGAGACCATAATAGGAATTGATCGGCTGCCCCATCTGTACAAGGGTGTGGGCCGCGTCGTCGTTGATGTTTGCGACAAATTGATGAAGCTTCTCTACCCGGTTTGTCACTGTTGCAATATTCCCATTGATTGAAAATTTGAATACGCGATCATAATTCTGGTATCCTATTCCAAGCTCAAACCCCTTATTGGTAACTTCACCCGCATTGACGTATGTGCGTTCAATTACACCTACTGCAACAGCAGGCAGTCCGACAGTAAGAAGGATATCATCCGTTTTTTTTGAAAAATAATCTGCAGAAATAGTCAGCCTGTTTCTCATAGCCGAAAGATCCAGGCCAATGTCTGTCTGTGTGGTAGTCTCCCATTTGATATCCGGATTTCCATAACGAATTGTGTTAACCAAACCATCCACCATGGTCACAATTGATTTATATGAGTTATCCGGAATTTCCTGATTACCGGCTTTACCCCAGCTACCGCGGAGTTTCAGGTCACTGATCCAGGAAATATCCTGCATAAAGGCTTCCTGAGAGATCCGCCAGCCGGCAGACAATGAAGGGAAGTAACCCCATTTATTATTTGGGCCAAAGCGGGAGGAACCATCAGCGCGCATGGTCCCGCTGAAAAAATATTTATTATCGAAAGAGTAAGAAGCGGACCCAAAGAATGAAACCAGGTCCCATTGACTTGCAGAACCCCCGCTGCGTATACTGGTAGTCCCCCCATAGTCGAGATAACGGAACGTTTCACTGGTATTGTCAAAGTTCTGACGGCTACCACCAATACCTGTTACACGGTTACTGATATTTTCGGTACCCAACAGGGCACTGATTGAATGAAGTTCGCCAATGGTTTTGATATAATTCAATGTATTGGTGAAGGTGAAAGTCATCTGTTCACCAAAATTCTCGTCAAGATTATTGGGTTTGTTTTTTCGTCCCTGTCCGGGGAAAGGTTCGTCCGGATCATCGTTGTCGTCATCGCCATAATTAATAGCAAAATTTTTATTATGCTCGAACGAGATGTCAACGCCCACATTGGAACGGAAACGGAGCGACTTATCACTGAGGAATGCGTATTCCGCATAAACATTTCCGAAGGTCTGGTAGGTCTTTCGGGTATCATCGGTAAAATGTACAATAGCAATCGGGTTGGAGGAGAATTCATAGTTCCTGCTCCACCCACCGGTGTTACCTGTGTAAAATGGAAGATCGGTGTATGGGTCTTCCTCTGTGTAGGTTGGATCGGACGGGTCTTTATAAACCGCCAGGACCGGAGGCCGGATCATCGCATGCCGGATCACACCCGGTACATCACCACTTGAGGAAAGTTTATCCTGTTTAACATAACTTATATTTAGATTGGTCCCCACTTTCAGTCGTTCAGTAAGGTTGGCATTTATATTTGCCCGGAACGTATACCGTTTAAATTCATCGTTCTTCTCGGTCACAATACCATTCTGTCCAAAATAACCGGCAGAGAGAAGGAACTGTATTTTATCACTGCCTCCGCTGGCGGAAACCTGGATACTGTTGGCAATGCCAGTAGTAAAGAGTTCATCCAGCCAGTCCGTATTGGCAAGATCGGTCCTGCTTCGGTCGGCCTGGTAAGGACTGATTGCTGCGGGGTCATTGCCCAGTGTGTTATGCCAGGCCTGGTCTTTCACCGTAAGGTACTGGTCGGCATTCAGCATTGTGGGCAGGTTTGCTGCCTTATAGATGCCCGTAAAATAATCAAGATCCACATTTGTCCTGCCTCGTTGGCCGCTCCTGGTAGTGATAATCACCACGCCTGCACCGGCTCTTGAGCCATAGATCGCACTTGCTGCCGCATCTTTTAAAACAGTCATTGAAGCCACATCATTGCTGTTCAGGAAACGGATATCACGCGTAGGAACGCCGTCCACTATATACAGTGCATCATTATTACCCAGGGTTCCTTCACCCCGGATGCGGAGTTTGAATCCGTCGCCGGGCGCACCGGTATTGGCAGCTACAAAAACACCGGGGACCTGGCCCTGCAGGGCCTGACCCACTTCCGGAATCCTGGTCTTTGAAAGATTATTCATATTCACTGTGCTTACCGCACCGGTGATACTGTTTTTTCGCTGGCTGGTATAACCAACCACGATTACATCGCCCATGGTGTTCTCTACCGGTTCAAGGGCAAGATTCAGTTGCGGACTTCCGGCAACCACAACACGGTTCACTGATCTGTAACCCACATAACTTATCTCCAGTGAATCGCCGGGCATTGCATTTATACTGAAAAACCCGTCAGCGTCGGTACTGGTGGCCGAAGTGCCGGCCCGGACAGTAACGCCGGCCAGTCCCTCACCCTGGGCACCCGTGATTTTGCCGGCCACACGGGTGGTTTGTGCGAATGTCAAAGCAGAAAATGATAAGAGGAAAAAAAGCAGGGTAAACCGGGTTAGTGACCCTGGCCTGCATTTGCGCAATGCAATCTTAGCTAGTAGTTTCATAATACAATCGTTTAGATAATAAATGACAGGATGGTAATGACAGTGATCATTGACCCGAACGGCAAGTTGTCCTGAACAGCGTGAAAATTAAGACCTTGCGAAACTTTATCGCTGCACTATACTTGCATTTTTATGTACAGGGATTACAAATTACCCCTGCGGGAAAAGAAAAGAACCGGTTTTGCCCGGTCAGTCCATTATTTTAAAACAGATTTTAGTTTTGGGCGCCGGTCCCGTTAATTTATAACGGATACGGAACGATTCTACCAGGCGATTAACAACGGGTCTTTGTTTCCCCGTATTTGTTGGGGCATATTGTCTTTACATCCCCTGAATCAATACCGCGTTTTTGTTTCCCGGTATTCGTTGGGGGCATGCTGGTATTTCTTTTTGAATTCCCGGAAGAAATAAGACTGGTTGTTAAAACCGGTCTGGTAAAATACCTCCGTCACACTCATGCTGGTGGTAAGCAGGAGATTTGCCGCCTCCTTCAGGCGGACATGTTTAATGAATTCACCCGGTGTCATCCCGGTCATGGTCTTCAGACGCCGGTACAATTGCATTTTACTCAGGTTAAATTGTTTTTCCAGAAAAACCGCGTTTAGTTCGGCATCGGCCAGGTGTTCACCGATCAGGGTCGCGAGCCGCTGAAGAAACAATTTGTCTTCGGCCGGGATATCGGACTCCGAGATGCGACCTGTTTCACCGGATTGATTGAATAATCCGATCAGTCGTTGCCGGTATTCAATCAGTTTCCGGATCCGGGTTTTCAGGTGGGTGGACTGGAAAGGTTTGGCGATATATGCGTCTGCCCCTACTTCATACCCCTCCATATGATGGTCCTCACTGCCACGGGCCGACAGGATCAGGAAGGGCACATGACAGGTTGCCGGTGTATTTTTCACACGGTTGCAGAGTTCAAGCCCATTCATATTGGGCATCATTACATCACAGATTACCAGGTCGGGAATTATTTTCTCAATTAACCCGATCGCTTCTATACCATCTGTGGCTTCATGTATAATATAATCGTCCTGTAATATGTCTTTAAGAAGAAACCGGATATTCTCATCGTCTTCAACCAGCAGCAGGGTTTTACGTTCATCATTATCGAGCCGCTCCAGCACTGCATGTTTATTGGTTTCCTTTGGCGGCACGATGATCACCGGATCTGCCAAACCGGTGATGGTTGTATATAAGGAAGAAGGCTGGTGTCCGGCCTGGCTCACCTGTGCGGGCACCGGTGCCAGTGCAGTTTGACGCAGGGGCAGGATTACCCGGAAGGTGATGCGGTGGTTTTCATAATGGCAACTGATGGTTCCCTGAAGCAGGTTCACCAGTTGCCGTGTAAAGGCCAAACCTATACCCGTCCCCGATTTGAGGGCATCATGACCGCGCTCGCGCGAACTGTAAAACCCGTCAAAGAGATGACTGAGTTCATCGGCGGGGATTGGATTGCAGGGATTGGTGACCGCAATTTCGAGCTGGCCGTTGGATTCATCAGACATGGCATGGAACGTAATCTGTTCATTGGTTGCAGCATGTTTGAACGCATTGGAAAGAAGATTATAAACTACTTTCTCCACTTTGTCCTTGTCCGTCCACCCGGTAATATTCCCTTCAATATGGATCTCATATTCTGTCCGGTTTTTTTCTCCCAGTGGGATAAAAGGATCGGCCAGGTTCTGCAATAACTCTGAAATATTCAGGAACAGATAACGGTTGGTGGCGAACCCTTCTTCCGATTTACGAAAATCGAGCAACTGATGCACCATGTACGTCAGTTTAGATGCCTGCTGGTAAATTAGGGTAAGGAAATAGGAATTTTCTTTCGGGTTACTGCCCTTATTGTTCTTTTCGCGGAAACGTTCTGCCGAACCCATGATCAGGGTCAGTGGGGTTTGCAGTTCATGTGCAATATTGGTGAAGAACCCGATACGGCTGCGATGGGCAGCTTCATCTTTTTCACGGAGCAGGTGTTCCACTTCAAGCTGGTGACGGATCAGTTGTTTATTCTTCCGGTAGCGGAACACCACAATACAAACCGCCGCAACAACAAGGCCATAAAAGAGTAATGCATACCAGCGAAGCCAGAAGTACTGCAGCACTTCAATGCGGAATACCTCTTTTTGTTCTGTCCATGTACCTTCACCATTACTCCATTTAACATAGAAAGTATAATTGCCTGGTAACAGGTTACTGTAACTGACCTGTCCGTTTGTACCGGTATACTTCCATTCATTGTCGTAACCCTGGAGAAAATATGCATATTCACATTTCTCAGCATTGAGATAACTCAGTGCCTTTATATCGAGCTCAAAATAATTATAATTGCGGTTTACAGAATAAGAAAATGGTTCGGAAGGTTTATCCGACAGGACCCGGAACCCTTCACCATCTGATTGTCCTTCGCCGATGATCAGTGAAGAGATCAGCAGGTTGGGCTGCCAGGAAGAGCGGCTGATGCTGGCGGGCTGAAACTGGTTGAACCCATAAATTCCCCCGAAATATAACCTGCCGCTGGAATCCCTGTACGCCGCACCATCACTGAACTCATTACTTTGAAGTCCGTCCACCTGCTGGTAATAAAATATCTTCCCTTCTTCATTGATACAGGCCAGTCCTTTGTTACTGCTGATCCAGATCTGTCCCGCACTATCCTCTTCAATAGCATGGATAGTATTGTTGGGCAGGCCCAGTTCAGTGGTGAGTTTACTGAACCGGGGGAAATCTTTTTTCAGTTCATCCTGGTCAATCCAGTTGAGACCGTAACTGGTTCCGATCCATAACCGGTTGCGGTTGTCACGGAAGAGCGACAACACATCGTTATTGGAAAGGCTGCCATCATAGGCAAAGGCCTTGAATGTTTTAAAAAGCCTTGTTTTTTTATCCAGTAAACTTAACCCTCCATAACGGCATCCGATCCACAACTTGTTGTTCCCTCCATCTTCAATAGAATAAATAATATCATTCGCCGGCCCGCGGTTATCATCGGTGAACATAAATTTTTCGATGTATGAAAGTATCAGTCCACCCGAACCATCCCGCTCTATTTTAAGATGTATCAGTCCATACCCGCTGGTGCCGATCCACAGGGATTGGTCAGGATCCTGCCGGATGGTGTATACCGATCCGAATTCAGGCCGGGACTGGGTTTGCCGGATCTCGGCCCATTTATAAAATTTGCGGCGGCGTTGATCATACACACCAATCCCTTTTCCATCTGTACCGATATAGAGAAGATCATCAGCACCGCGGTGTAATGCGTACACAGAATTATTATCCAGCCATTGGGGTGATGTGACGGAATGTTTGACAGATGCCAACCGGGTGTTGACAAAATCATCCAGGACAATAATACCACTACCCTTGGTACCCACCCACAGGTCGCCATCGATTTCGCAGAATGCACGGACCGACCGGTTATAGGGTATTCCGTTCTCCGAGGTGGAGATAGTACCAAAGGGTTTTGTCTTCGGATATACTTTAATAATACCACTGCCATCGGTGCCGCACCAGAGAATATCCTCGCTGTTGGTAGTAAAAGAAGTGACGTGGATATTTGCCAGCTGTCGTGACTGGTCGCCCAGGAATTCATCCCTGATGAATTCGTTGTTGTAAACACTACATCCTCCACCAGCCCATGCCAGCAGGAAATGCTGCTGGTATTCTCCAATGGCTGCAAGCTGGTAAGGCAACTTCATGATGAGGGAAGGTTTGGAGGCTGCATCTCCGCGTCCGAATAACTGGTTGTCGGTGGTTGTAAAAAATACAGATGAACCGGTCCGGAAAATCTGGCTTACATTATTGATCACCGGTATACCCCTGATGCTGGTGAAGTCGTTGCCATTAAGGATTTTCAGTTCCCCAATGGAATTGAGAAGCCATAACCGGTTAAACCGGTCAAAGAAAATGGATATGATATTTTTTCCTGAAACGGCCGGCTGGAGGCAAGGGGTAAACCGATCAGTACTTCTATTATATACACTGAGACCGGTTTTTTTGCTGAAGCAATAAACAAGCCCGGCTGTATCTACAGCAAGTGCATATTCGTTTTCGCTGACGCGCGACTGCTGGTACTCATCATAAAAATAATGATGGAATTCACCGGATTCTTTTGCATACCGCGAAATGCCTTCAATAGTGGTGATCCAGATATTACCCAGTTTATCTTCTGTTACTTTCTGGATCACATTACTGCCGATACTATGCACATCGCTTTCCCGGCTGTAATTGAAAACATGGAAGGCCGATCCGTTGAAAAGGTTTAATCCATCCCAGGTAGCCACCCAAAGCATATTACTCGCATCTATAAAAAGATCGTTGATGGAACTGTTGGAAAGACCATTTCGGTTATCGTAATGCTGGAGTGAGTAGGGATCATTATTATCCGGCGACGCATCCAGGCGCGGGGAAATAAGGGCAAGCAGGAGCAACAGGGTTACAGGGCGGAGCATACGTTAGGTTACCAGTGCCAAATCTACCATAATAAAGGGTAACATTTCCGATTTGGGTGCTTAGGCGTGAATCAGGAAAAAACTGACAAAAAGTTCGGTTTATGCCATTCTTGTCCTATTTTAGCAAACCCCGGGTCACAAAAAAGGCCCTTCCGTAGAAACGGATTGACCTCTAACGATTGCTTGCCATATGAAAATTTTTCGAAGTAGATTTCGGATCCCCGTTCAGGGATTATATTAACGAGATCTTATTTCTTGACCTCTGACGTTTTGCTTTAACGATTGCTTGCCCTTTTTCCCCTCTGTTCTTCCTTATAATTATACTGCAAATTTAATGCGCTTTTCTTCTTTCCGTTAACCAACTTGTTCCCATATCCGGGATGTCAAACTATTAAACCGATTTGTCAAACAACGGTCCATTGAAGATTTTATAATATTAAAAGTCCGGTCTCCAATCAATATATTTTCATATAGTATTCCGGAAAAAAATATGGCTGTTCCGGAAACATCCGGAAATAAAAAAAGGCCCTTCCGTAGAAACGGACTGACCTCTAACGATTGCTTGCCATATGAAAATTCTTAATCTTAATTCCTGGGTCCCGGTTAAGGGATATTACAGCTTAATCACTTCTTCTAATTCCCTGGAAGTATTCTTCCTTTATTTCCTCGCTGTTACAATACAAATGTAGTTCGCATTATTTGCAGACGGAAAACAAGTTGTTGTCGTTTTGGGGATGTCAAACCACTGCCATAAAGCGTGAAAACCTTACCCAATATGGCTTTCAAGGACATTTGTGCATGATGTCCAAGCCTTTCCGGCACGACAAAACGTCGGGTAGTTAACGGGATTTTTTAATAAGATCCATTTCTGTTGTATGTATCTGAAGCTTTATTTCATGGATCGAACCCGGGCAGATTCTGGTCATTTCTTTGAAGCATGTAGTACGATGTATTAACTGCATCATTAACCTATAGATTTCGAAGCGCGTGAAACCGAGAAGTTGTACAGGGTTAGTGTTGGTCGTGTTCTTCGCAACCAGAGCCCCGATAGTTTTTTCCCAGCAGGACAGTTCGTTCCGTTCTGCTTTTCATTTTTACTGGGACAATGATTTTATCAACCTGCGCATGCACGGATCTGATGAAGCATATACCAACGGAATGAAGCTGGAATATCTGGAAACAATCCCGCGAAATCCCCGCTTTTTCCTGAACCGGTTTTTTATCAGGGCAGGTAACAATGCCATCAATACATCCAGCTGGAGTGTGATGCAGGTGATGTATTCCCCCTCAGATATCAGGAGACAGATTCCCGATTCGACAGACTATCCCTATTCCGGCGGTTTGTTTACTACCCATTTTGTCCATTCAACCGACAGTAAACAAAAATTCAGCCTGCAAACGGGCATTACACTTGGAGTAATGGGTCCGCCTTCACTGGCAGGTCCAACCCAGGTAGCTGTCCACCGCGCTATTAAAAACCTTGAACCGAAAGGCTGGGATTATCAACTGAAAAAGGACTTCCTGTTTAACCTGAGTTTTACGGCTGAAAAAATGCTCCGTCAATATGGCCGCGCTTTTGAACTGATCGGAGGGGCAAATGCACAGGCAGGCACTATGTTTAACGCCCTCACGGCCTATTTCCTGATCAGGGCCGGAAAGATGAATCCATACTTTAATGGTCTCATCGGCCAGGTAAACACCATGAAACATTCAAAAAAATTCTATGTAAATGTGGTGGCTTCACCCAGTGCACAGGTTGTGTTTTACAATTCCCTTGTCGACGGTGGATTACTGCGCCGTTGGGCAGGTCGCGAGCTTGCCCCTACCAAACGAAGGACACTGAGCATGACGGAATTTAACCTGGGTATCAATTATGGTTTTACTGTGGCCTGGAAACGGGTGGGGGTGGCCATCCTCCAACAAATGCTGATTCCCACCACCATCGATCTTCCTGACCATGAAGTGGGGAATGTGACTCTATCACTGGCTTTTTGATGAACCTTATTTTTAGTTAATCGTTATTTTTATACAAACAAATAATATGAATACGGAAAAGGCGATCCTTGCAGGTGGTTGTTTCTGGGGAGTGGAGGAATTGATCCGCGAACTGCCCGGTGTAAAATCAACGGTTGTCGGTTATACAGGGGGTGATGTAAAAAACGCCACCTACCGGAATCACGGTACCCATGCTGAAGGAATAGAAATAACATTTGATCCTGCGGTTCTGCCATACCGCAGCCTGCTCGAATTCTTTTTCCAGATCCATGACCCGACCACAAAGAACCGTCAGGGGAATGATATCGGGACTTCGTACCGGTCTGCAATTTTTTTCCTTAATGAATCTCAGAAGCAAACTGCGGAACAGCTGATCAGCGACCTGAATGCATCAGGTAAATGGCCGGCTAAAATTGTAACCGAGGTTGTACCTGCCACTGATTTCTGGAATGCGGAAGCTGAACACCAGGATTATCTCCGCAAAAACCCCGGTGGGTATACCTGTCATTGGGTCAGGCCTGAATGGAAGCTGGGCTAGGTAACATGTACAGTTTTAAATAATTTACAGGGAATCCCGCCGGTATTTTGCCGGCGGGATTTTTATTAGCGGGGTGCCGCAGTTTTACAAACCGATTAATCAAATACTTCTTAGTCCGATTACCCGTGCAGGTCCTCTATAAACCAGGTCCTGGTGCCTCTATTCAAAAAAAGACGAATAAGTCCTGAACCTGCACAATTTATCCGCAGAATAGCTTAATACTGAACAGTTTTTGGTGAATAAGTGACAACCAAACGATTTTATTTATCTGAACTTCAGACTTTCCACTGTTCTGTTGTCTGACCAACACCTCCGCTACCCCCCTTCCCGGCACTCGACCTGCCGGTTCCCCTTTTTCAAACCAACTCAATCTGCTCTCATGTCCACCATCACCAACAGCCAGTCCAATAAGGTATTTCACCAGAACGTATCCCCCAAACCATCCCGGTGTATCCGGTACTTTATATGGATCTGTTTCCTGAACCTGATCCAGGCAAATGCCATTGGCCAGGCCGATCCCGGACCGGGTGATTTCCGGACTATAACCAGTGGTAACTGGTCGGATCAGTCCATCTGGCAAAAATATATCGGAACAACCGCAGGTTGGGTAGCTGCCACCACCTATCCCAGCTGGTATGATGGTATAATCACCGTGGCTTCAGGTACGGAAGTAACGGTTGACATTGATCTTAATATTGACCAGACCGTAGTGCAGACCGGTGCCGTGCTGATTGTGTCTTCGGGTACGCTGCTTGTAAGCGACGGACCGGGTGATGACCTGGTGGCAACAGGTACTGTATCTTTCCGGACTACAGCTTCCAACCTTGCTGTAACCACCAATGCCACCATCACCGGCTCCATTGGGTTTAATGGTTCTTCGGTATTAAACGAGGGAAATATTGCGGTGCTTGTTATGGAAGGACCGGGTGGACAGCAACATCCCCAGACGGTTGGCGGTCCGGGTACCGTTGGCCAGTTTATTACAGAGAGCCAGAGCACTATCACCCTTACAGCCGACCTCACCATAACATCCGCCCTCGATTTTTATAATGGGAATATCATTACTGGTGCAAACAAAGTGATCCTGGCTGCAGGTGCAGAATGCAGGAATAACTCCGAAGGCCAGGAATTATATGTACTGGGAAATCTGCAGATTGGATATGGATCGGGCAACAGCACCAAACTTTACAGGGTGGGTGATGCCAATGGTTATCGCCCCGTTTCTGTTACTGCGAATAATGTGTTTACAGCAGGTGGTATCGTAGTGTCGACCAATAATACCGACCATCCTGAAATAGGTTCCTCCGTTTTTAATGCTTCAAAAAGTATAAACAGGAACTGGCGTATAGCCAACCTGGGTGTTGAGTATAGTGATGCATCGGCAACGGTGGACTGGATTTCCACTGAAGCTGATCCGGCTGTCAATGTACCCGGCCTCCGTGTTGGGAAATATAGTTTTGGTCAGGGCTGGTCGTATCCGGCTGTCACCAGCAGGACATCCAGTTCCATAACATTTAACCTGGAAGGAACGGGCGATTACCAGGTGGGCGAACTTTCATGTGCCCCTCCACTTATGAGCTGCGCACCCGATCTGACAATTTGTGCTAACGGGCCAACAGGTGCCTGTAATGTCCTGTTCTTTCCGCAGGTCATTCCCCCGTCTGTCACATTGGAGAACGCAACCCGCTATATGAGTTATAATAATGTGTCATTAAACGGAGGTTCCAATACACTTATAGTGACACCAGGCGCACCGGTAAACCTGACTTATGATATGTCTGTGGCGTTTGATGAGGTGAATGGTTATTGTCCCGGCTGCGTGGTACAGACCTCAATTGGTCTTGGTTCCACGTTCCAGACACTCCGGTGCGAGGCTAGTGTATACAATGGTTACAGCGCAAGTGCCAATGTCAGTTTTAATGCACCCACTACACCCGGTATCTATTACCTGACGGAGGAGCTTTCGCTTGATTACACCTGCCAGGAATTTAAATTCAACAACGATCCCGCCCGGGCGATTGGTGTACTGGTGGTAGGGCCACCCTATCCCGTTGCTACCGGAGGTTGTGTGGGTGTGCGGATTACCAACGACGCGCCTGCTTGTTTTCCTGTTGGCACTACGGTGCTTACCTGGACTGCCACCGATTCATTGGGTAATACTTCTGTCTGTACACAAAATGTGACTGTACTGCCGGCAAACCTTTACTACCGCGACCGTGATGGTGATGGTGTTGGTAATCCAGATTACCTGGTGTATGCCTGTGCCCAGCCCGCGGGATTTGTCCCCCAGAATACAGACTGCAACGATAACGATGCAGCTATTCAAACCGGTTGCGGGGTGGCCTGCAACCTGAGTGTGGGAATTGTAGGTGGTGATACCGCCATCATCTGCGATGATGGTACAATTGGTTTTGCTACCGTAAACCTGGCGATCAATAATGGTACCGCGCCATTTATTATTACCGGTGATACTACCAACCTGAATGTGGGAGAGCATACGGTATCAGTTACAGATGCCAATAACTGTTCGGCAAGTACTACATTCCAGGTTATCCGCACCAATTGTATTGTTCCTTACTACAAACCTCCGGTAGACGATACCACCAATGCATTGATCGGTGCCGAACTTACCCAGTTATATAATTATCCCGATTCGCTCGCCGACCCTGGTGCCACCAATACCATTTTCCAGATAACAGATAGCCTGGTACTGGTTGAAGTGATCACCAACAAAGAGCAATATGCCATGTTGCTTGCGTTGCTGCAATCGCCCACATACGGATTAACCAATATTGTCGATAATGGTGATTCAACACAGATCATCACCGGATATATCCCGATCGAAAACCTGGACAAACTGAATTCATTGCCACAATACATTAACTATGTCCGGCCTTTTTATGCTCCCATTACATCAGCAACTACGGGACTGGCTGTTTCGCAGGGTGACAGGGCAATGTTGTCTGACCTGGCAAGGAAGGCCTGGAAGGTTTCCGGTAAGGGAGTGAAGGTGGGCGTTATGTCTGACAGTTATAATACCATCCCGGGAGACCGGGCTTCACTTGATGTGACCCAGGGCGACCTGCCCGGACCGTCGAATCCAGTTCACAAGCAACCCGTGGTTGTATCGGCTGAATATCCATACGGCCGTGCTTCGGATGAAGGCCGGGCAATGTTGCAGATTGTACACGATATAGCACCCGATGCAGAACTGATGTTCAGGTCGGGCTTCATCAGCGCAGGTAATTTTGCGGATGGCATAAAAATATTACGCGATGCCGGTTGTAATGTTATCGTGGATGATATCACCTATATCACCGAGCCATTCTTTACAGATGGTGTTGTTGCAAAAGCAGTGGATGAAGTAACGGCTTCCGGTGTAAACTATTTTACCTCGGCTGGTAATTTCGGGGTGAAGTCGTACGAAGGAGTCTTCCAGGCTATAACCGCTCCTGCCGGATACCTCGGTCTGGCCCATAATTTTGGTGGCGGTAATTATTACCAGGACCTGGCCCTTGCCGCCGGCGATTATACCATTGCCCTTCAGTGGGACGATAATTTTTATTCCATCGGCGAAGCAACAGGCGCATTGAATGATCTTGATATTTACCTCGTGGATCAGTTCGGAAACCGTCTCTTTGGATTTAACAGGGATAATCTGGGCGGCGATCCCATCGAAATCCTGCCCTTCCTGGTAAAAGCACCGGTTGGTGCCAAGCTGATCATCACCCGTAAGGCAGGTTCACAGAATGTACGATTCAAATACATTATATTCCGGGGCGATGCGGTGATCAGTAATTTCAACCAGGGCACCGGTACTGTTATTGGCCAGGCCAATGCTGCCGGTTCCATTGCAGTTGGCGCTGTGTTATATACCAATACACCAGCGTATGGTGTAAGCACTCCCACTGTTGCCTCCTTCTCTTCGAGAGGCGGCACACTGATAAATGGAGTGGATCGCCAGAAGCCCGATATAACCGCACCAAATGGTGTAAACACTACGGTTAATTTTAACGGGGTGGATATTGATGAAGACCAGCTTCCCAATTTCTTCGGAACATCGGCCGCAGCACCTCATGGCGCTGCAGTTGCAGCCCTGCTGATCGAAGCAAAAAAGAGATTTTATGAAGGGCAGTCGTTCACAGGTGAACAAATGAAAAACCTGTTAAGGACCACTGCCATTCCGATGTCGAATAGTGGTATTTATGCCAATAGTGGTTTTGGATTCATCCAGGCCGACAGGGCATTGAACTCCTTCTCCAACCCGGCACCAATAGTAGATAGTATTACCCTCCAGGATCCGTCGATAGAACCCGGTATCAATCCGGTTAATATTGTTGTGACCGGACAATATTTCAATGCCGGTGCAAAAGTGATCCTGCAGTATGATACAATTCCTGTTCAACTGGTCAACAGCAATCAGCTGATTGCGACCCTGCCGGCATTTACCGGAAATCCACCGCTCCTGATTTATAATCCACCGATGCTCCAGAACCGGCTCGATGGCGGCGTGAGTGATTCCCTTTACCTGCGTTCGATCCCGGTAAAAAATGTAACAGTGAAAGTAAATGATACCACCAAACTTTATGGTGAGACCATTCCGGAATACAGGTATACAATAACAGTGGATAACCAGCCGCTGGAAACAACGGGTCTTACCATCAGCGACCTCGGACTGAATGACCTGAGTTTTTCTTCCACTGCCACACAATCAAGTAATATAGGTTTGTATTACAGACGTGCATCTTCATCAGTTACTGATCTGTCGATCCCTGCTTCGCTGGCATTGGCTGAATTATATAACTATGAATTTATTGATGGTATCCTGAAGATCAACCGTATGCCAATTACCATCACACCGCGGGATACAACCCTGGCATATGGCCGGGCAATCAGGGGCCGCGAGCTTAAATTCAATTATGTTTATGATAAAGATAAAATCCCCGTTGACAAACGTACGGCCTTTGACGATTCCGTTCTGGTCGCACATAAGTCGGCCATGTCAGACGGAGTAGTTCTGATCAATGCAAAACAAGCGGTCAACCGGGTACTGACCCCTGCCGACTTCCTCAATATGAGTTTTATGGTCAGTGGAAAAGCTGCGGTGAATGGCAAAGCAGCCGTAAATGCAAAAGCAGCGGTGAACGGATTTGTATATGATTCAACTTACTTCATTCCTGTGGCACCGGAATCGGTATTTGATTACCAGGACGACTCTGCCAATGCCGTGCTCTATAACGCAAAAGCAGCCGTGAATGCGAAAGCCGCTGTAAACGCCAAGGCTGCAGTAAATGCCAAAGCAGCAGTAAACGGTAAGGCAGCAGTGAACGGAAAACAAATGGTAAATGCAAAAGCTGCAGTAAACGCCAAGGCAGCAGTAAACAGCAGCAGCTTTAATGATAGCAGTAATGAAAATGTATTACTGATCGTCGACTCACTGGATGTATACGGCAGCGAGTCGGATTCACTCAGTGGTTATGAGTCGATCAATATGATCTCGGGTTATACTGTTGGTACCTGGCTGATCGGACCGGGTGTGCTGATCTCTGAGAATTTTGATATCAGTTATGGACTGGGACGGCTCACGATTGTTCCTGAAACGCTGACTGTGAAGGCAGCTGATACTACCATTGGTTGTTCGGGAATCCAGCCTGTATACCGAAGTACAAAACTCTACTATCAGTACGAAGATTCGGATAGCACGGTGATTAACAAACAACCGGTGTATACCGTCAAAACCAGCTCTGGTGCCAATGCAGGTACGGGCGTGTTGAGTCCGGGTACATACAGGATCATTCCCTCAGGCGTGACCTTTAAAGATGCAGTGCCCAATTATAAACTGGTATATAAGGAAGGCACACTGATTGTTTCTACCTGTGCTTCTATCGGTAACCTGGTGTTTAAAGACCTTAATGGTAATGGTATCCAGAACAGCAATGAACCGGGATTGCCGGGAGTAACGGTTAAACTGCTGAATACATCAGGCACCGTACTGGCCACCGTGGTAACGGGTTCCAACGGTTCGTATACGTTTACCAAACTTGCCGCAGGCACCTATAATATAACCTTTGTAACACCATCCGGTTATACCCCCTCACCGGGAAATGCGGGCAATGACGACAGTAAGGACAGCGATCCGGTTAATGGGACGGTATCAGGAATGGTATTACCTGCCGGACAATCAAATGTAAATGTCGATGCCGGCTTTATCCCATCCGTATTACAACTGGGTAACAGGGTCTGGTACGATGAAAACAATGATGGAGTTTATAGTATCCTCCGCGAAAGTGGCATCAGCAACGTAACGCTGAAACTGTATAAAGATGATAACAATGACAATACAGCTGACGGCGCTGCCATTGCTACTAAAATCACCGATGGCTACGGATTTTACCAGTTCAGCAATCTCGCTCCGGGTAATTATATTGTAGGTGCTGCCATTCCAGCAGGGTATGTAAGCAGTTCACGTAACAGTGGTGATCCTGATAACAATATCCGCCTGGATGATAATGGACAGGTATTGGTTGGAAATGAAATCCGTGGACTGGCCATTACACTTTCGATGCTTTCTGAACCGGAGAACCTGTTGCAGAACTCAACCAATACCAACAATACATACGACTTTGGTATGTTGCCCGACTGTAATTGCATTAATACAAGTGGTAACCTGCTGGTCAATGGTAATTTTGAAAATGGAATATCAAACTGGACTGCCAGTGGTGGCCTGATAGTAACGGGCACCGGGTATAACGCCTGTGGAAACAAGAATGGATTTAATACAGCCAACGGAAATAAGTTATCACTGGTTTACCAGGATGTGGCGGTAACTGCTGGCAAAACCGTTACACTGACTGGTTTTGCAGGTACGCATTCCAAAGGCCTTGGGTGCAGTCCAAAACTCAGCCTGATCTTCCGCAACGCGGCCGGATCTGTGATTGGCCAGAAAGATATAGCGGTAACCCGAAATGTAGATGCTGAGTTCGGTCAGCTTGCTTATTATACTATCACGGCATTGGCACCAACAGGTACGGTCAAGGTAAGGGTACAAAGCTCTATCAGTTGTAATTATATGAAGCTGGATGCGCTTTGCCTGAGAGTCAGCACGGGCGGGGCTTCCAAAGCAGGACTGATCGACGGACCTGTTGGCAAAACGGAACCCGAACCGGAAGAAACAGTGGCAGGATTTACGGTAACGGCCAATCCTAACCCTGTTACATCGAGGTTCGACCTGCTGATCGCGAGCGACGACAGGAATACCATGGTAGAGGTGAGGGTCTTCGGTCAGGACGGACGTGTGATCTGGCAACAAAAAATTACACCGAATAGTATGCTTAAAGTAAATTCGTACGACTGGAAGACTGGCCTGTACTATGTGGAAGTAACCCAGGGCGGAAAACGAAAAGTCATCAAACTGGTCAAAACACCTTAGTTAATCATCCGGAGTTCCGGAACAATTAACCACAATAGATGATAAACGGCATAAGTCGGTTTTTGATAATGATGCTGCTGGCCTGCGCCATATCAATGGCGCAGGCACAGGGGAATGACCCTGCATCCCTTCGGGTGAAACTAATGTCCATCATGCCTGATTCCGAACGGGTCAATTTATTAAATGCACTGACCAAGGCATACTTCGCAGACGATCCCGACACTTCCATCGTGGTGGCCACGGCATCGAAGCGTCTTGCTGAAACGGTTAATTACCGGTCCGGTCTGGCACTTGCCCTGAAAAATACCGGTATTGGTTATTACCTGAAGGGCCGGTTTATTGAGGCCGTGAAGGCGAGCCAGCAGGCAATGGCCGTATACGAATCAATCGGTGATAAAAAGGGAGTGGCCAATATGCTTGGCAATATGGGAGCTGTTTATTTTAACCAGGGCGATGATGCCAAGGCATTGGAACTGCACCTGCAGTCACTCAAACTTGCCGAAGAAGTGGGCGACACGCTGCGGATTCTTACCTCCCTTAACAATATTGGTGCAGTGTACCTGAATAAACAATCCACTGCACAGAAAGCGCTGGATTATTTCCTGCGATGTTATAACCTGAGCCTTGCTATCAAGGACCAGTATACCATCGGCACTTCTACCGCCAACCTGGGAGAAACCTATTACAAGATCGGGGATGATACGAAGGCATTGTTTTACCTGAGTGAATCAGTGAAAGCATATGAGGGTACCGAGAACCTTCCCTACCCGATGAATTATATAGGCCGTATCTACACGCGCGAAAAACAATATGATAAAGCAATCGGCACACATAACCAGGCGTATGAAATTTCAAAAAAACTCGACACCAGGCTTGATATGACGCAATCGCTTATCGGACTGGCACAGGCCTACGATGCGAAGGGTGATGTGGGGGCCGCTATCGCAAACTATAAGCGGTCGCTGGAAATCGGGATTCCATTAAATGCCGTCACCGAAATAAAAGATGCTTACCAGGGATTGGCAAGGGCATATGCCCAGCAGTCGGATTTCAACAATGCGTTTAAATACCAGAACCTGCTGGTGGCTATCAAGGATACTATTTATAATACGGAGACTGACAAAAAACTTGGAACCCTCCAATTCACTTTCGACCTGGAAAAGAAAGAATCGCAGATCAGCCTGCTGAGTAAGGATAAACAGATCCAGCAACAGGAGATCAAACGACAGAAACTGATGAGGAACAGTTTTATTGGTGGATTCGGGATCGTGTTATTATTTGCGGCCGTGTTCCTGTTGCAGCGCAACCGTATTACCAAGGAGAAAAAAAGAAGTGATGCCCTCATGTTGAATATCCTGCCGGCAGATACAGCAGAAGAATTAAAATCAACCGGCACGGCCAAGGCAAAAAGTTTCCAGTCGGTCACTGTTCTATTCACCGATTTCAAAAATTTTACACAGGCAAGTGAATTGCTGAGTCCCGAGGAACTGGTTGCCGAGATCAATTATTGTTACAGTGAGTTTGACCGGATCGTCACCAAGTACGGAATCGAAAAGATCAAGACCATTGGTGATTCGTATATGTGTGCCGGTGGTTTGCCGGTTCCCAATGATACACATCCGGCTGATGTTATTGCGGCCGGACTGGAAATGGTGGAGTTTATTGAAACAAATAAACAGGAACGTATTAAAAAAGACCAACCGTTTTTTGAGTTGAGGATTGGGGTGCATACCGGACCGGTTGTGGCTGGTATTGTCGGAATAAAAAAATTCGCGTATGATATCTGGGGTGATACGGTGAATACAGCTTCAAGAATGGAGAGCAGTGGATCACCCGGGAAGGTCAATATCAGCGGGACTACATATGAACTGGTGAAAGAACAGTTTATCTGTTCGTACCGGGGTAAATTGGACGCCAAACACAAGGGTTTGATCGATATGTATTTTGTGGAAGGGATTTCTTTGAGGATGATCCAGGAGAACCGTTATCACCTGCTTTGAAAATTATTCTGACTAATTTTACCAGTGCGATCATAATGGCTCAGCATGTTAACAAATCAACGCGATAAAAAAAGTACAATCCGTTTGCCAGTTCAACACGATAAAAAGCGTTCAACCTCATTTACAAAATCCTGATGATACTGGAATATACCCCCATGGCCTGAGTCGCTCCACATAACCAGTTTTGCATCGGGCAGTTGCTGCACCAGCACCAGTGAATTGACGGAAGGGACCATAAGATCATTATTACCGTTGAAGATCAGTACCGGTTGTTTAATCCGTTTCAGTTGGTTGTAGGCTACATCACTTTCCCTCCCGAACGCAACGATTGCTTTTGCCTGTGCGTTGTATGTTTCCGGGCTCACAGGCGGATCGGTTTCAACAGTGCGTCTTTTTAACCTTTCCAGGAAATCCCTTGCAGCCTTTTTACCTCCGGCTGATTTTTCAAAAAATGTAAATACCCTCGGTTCTGCGGGCTCCAGCCGGAAAGCCTCTGCCATCACGGCGTCCAGGTTGGAGATTCCGGTCCCGCCACGGGGACCGGTACCTGCCAGTATTAATTTCCTTACAAGATCAGGCCTTTTTTCCGTGATATATTGCGCCACAAAACCACCCATAGAAAATCCTAACAGGTACATTTCCCCGATGCCCATTGCTGTAAAAAAGTCAATGGCGTCGTTGGCCATTTCAGAAATATTGTTTGGCGTTTTTCCAAAGGAAGAACTTACCCCCTTGTTGTCAAAAAGAATAATGGGATGGTTTCTCGCAAGGGCATTTGTAATCTCCGGATCCCATCCATCCATTGTTCCACCGAAATGCTGCAGGAACACGATTGGCAAACCGCGGCTCCTGCCGAAGGAGCGGTAAGCATAATCTGTTCCACCCACCTCGATAAATGAGGTAGGAGCTGTCTCATGTGTATAATATTCTTTGCCGGGTATAAGTGGTACCTGTAACATGGTGAATGGTTGTGCAATGTTTATATATCTTTTTATGGCCTGTCATATTTGATTCGTATGTGGTTTAGAGTTGGTCAGTATCCGCAATTGGACTTATTATTTAAGTATTTGTCAATATCCTTCCGTTGGACTTATCAACTGTCCTTCAATTACTGGTCAATACCCCAGCCATTGCTGTAGTATTTTTACCCGCCCCTGCCATTGCAGCTTCTTCAATCACATCGGCCACCTGTTTTGGTTTGGACATAAATATTACATGGTTCCCTGGTAATTCAGTAACCTTGGCACCGGCCCTCTTATACATTGCGCGTTCAATAACCGGATTGATACTGTTATCCTGCATGGGAACAATGCCGAAGGATGGCCTGGTAATCCAGGCGCATTCAGTCACCGGTTCCCCGAATGATCTTGCAAAAATGGGCGCCTGCGACGCAAACATAAATTCTGCTTTTTCCGCACTAACATCAGCGCAAAATCCCGCGTGGAACTTTGCCTTGTCGTAATAAAGCCATCCTGCTGAATCAGGAGGAAGGATGCCGTTCTCGGGTGATGCAGGTGCCCAGCCAACCAGGTCTAGTGTATTCTCCCCTACCTTGGGCATGAATGCCGCCACGTAAACCAGGCTTACCACTTTTGGATGTTCACCTGCCTGTGTAATCACAGTACCTGCCCACGAATGGCCCACCAGCACTACGGGTCCATCCTGTTTGTCGAGGATTCTTTTTGTTGCAGCAACATCATCTTCCAGGGAAGACAATGGATTTTGTACTGCGGTCACGTTGTACCCCCGGGCTTTAAGGATATTAAATACGGCCTCCCATCCCGAGGCGTCAGCAAAGGCACCATGTACTATGACGATATTTTTGACCTTTGGTTTCATTTGCGCGGAGACAACGGTAACCATGCAGATGGCAGTTAGGGAAAACAAAATGGCAATAAGGGCCCTGCTAATTTTTTGGGCAACAAAATTTTGCTTCATGATATATCTGATTTGTTGTGGTTGAGGGTTAAAAAATAGAAAATTCCTGCCTGTATCGATAAGGACCAGGCTCAGGCAAAATTGGCGAACTATCGCAGATCGATTCACCAACTATCGTTGAGACGGCAAAAACTGTCGCTTAAGGAACTTCTTAAAGGCCGACCCATGGCTGGAGACAGCCAGATATTGTGAAAGATCGGGTTACCGGTCCATCCCGGGATATGTTACATTAAAACCATGGACAGGGATGCCTGTCCATGGTTAAAAAGATCCCTGATGTGAAGTCCGAAGCCAATGAGGTGGTCAACGCACAGGGCTGAATTTTCGATTCAGCAATTATTTATGAAGGCCTTTAAGAAAGGTACTTTTTTCGATGCCTAGTTTTTTCATTCTCGACCGGAGGGTCGACGCGTTCATTCCCAGGATTTCGGCTACGCCACCTGCGCCAAAAATTTTCCAGTTACATTTAATAAGCGCGTTGAGGATATAATCGCGTTCATATTCCGCCATCGGTTTAAGCGGACTATCTGATCCGGCTGCTGCAGGGATTTCTGTTTTAACAGAAGAAGGCAATTGAACCGAATTAACGATGCCGCCCGGCGAGAGTAAGGCAGTCCTTGCCATCAGGTTGTCCAGTTCGCGAATATTTCCCGGCCATGGATATTCAGTAAGCTGGCTGATTACACTATCAGTAAGGCCCAGGATAATTTTATTTTCCCTCGCCGCATAAAGTTGCAGGAAATGGTTTGCCAGCAGTGGGATATCCTGTTTTCTTTCACGCAGGGGCGGCAAAACAATCGGAAACACATTCAGCCGGTAATAGAGATCAAGCCTGAAACGTCCGCTGGCCATTTCTTCTTCCAGGTTTCTGTTGGTGGCAGCGATTACACGCACATTAATTTTCTTTTTCTTGCCTCCGATCGATTCAATTTCCTTCTCCTGGAGAACACGGAGGAATTTAACCTGGAGATCCAGTGGTAATTCACCGATCTCATCCAGGAAAATGGTTCCCCCTTCCGCCTGTTCAAATTTGCCGATCCGTTTATCGGTTGCACCGGTAAATGATCCCTTTTCATGACCGAATAATTCTGATTCAATAAGGTTGGCAGGCAGCGCTCCGCAATTCACCACCACTATCGGTTTGGTTTTCCGGGGCGAACTGTTGTGGATACATTGGGCGATCAGTTCCTTGCCGGTTCCGCTTTCACCAAGTATCAGGACAGACGTTTCTGACTGGCCTACGATTCTTACATTTTCCATTACATTTAACATGACCGCGCTTTCGCCGATCATACGTGGGTGAAAATCATTTGGAGTCATACCGGGACTGGAAGAAACAGGATTTCTTTTTTTAGTAGTGGCTTCATTGTGCAGATACAGGGCAACATCAAGCATTACAAGCACATCCTTTTGCCTGAAAGGCTTTACCAGGAAGCCGTATGGCTGGGTTAGCTTTGCCGCATCAAGTGTCCGTTTGTCTGAGTTGGCAGACAAAAAAACAAATGCGATGTTCATTTTTTTAAGGATCCCCGCCAGGTCAATCCCTGTAAGATGAGTCTCCAGATATATATCCAGCATCACCAGGTCGGGTCGTTCTTCTTCTATCAGCCGGATCGCCTCCGGCACAGACGAAGCAATCCCTGTTACAAGATACCCAGCCTTTCTGAGAATTATACGGAGATTGTTAGCTTCTATAAAACGATCCTCAACGATAAGTATTTTTGTTTTCAATGAAAAGCCTCCTTTTCTGCTTTAAGTAATGGTTGGCCTGCCTCCACGAATGCAGCATGGCGGAACCTGACTGTGATTGTTGTTCCACCTTCATTCCCAAATTCCACTTGCGCACCGATTTCCTTTCCCAAACCGCGGATTAAATGAATACCCAGCGAGTTCAGTTCTGTATTAATAATTTTTGGATCCATCCCTATTCCATTATCAGCGATTATCAATTCAACCTCATAATCCCTGGATTCAGTCAGGGTTATAAAAATATTACCTTTACGTTTGTCCGGAAAGGCATATTTAATTGAATTTGTAACCGCTTCATTTATAATTAAAGCTACCGGTCCTGCGTGAATTGCCTCCAATTTTATCGATCCAATATCCGAATGGATACGAATCCTGTCGGAAGCACCAAAACTGTCGTCAAGATACTGGACAAACTGGGGCAGGTAGGTGTTCATATCGATCGTACTGATGTCAGTTTGATACAATTTCTGGTGGATCAGTGACATAGCATAAATCCGATGCTGGCTGTCTTCGATAGCCTGTAATGCATCATTTTTAAGATAGGCAGCCTGCGATTCCAGCAAACAGATTACTGTATGGAGATTATTTTTAACGCGGTGATGTACTTCTTTAAGTAACCATTCCTTTTCTGCAACCAGGTGTTCCAGTGCTTCATTTTTTTGTGTGATCGACCGGTTTTTCTGACTGATGATCTTATTTATATCGGTAATAACCATTGTACTTTTTTGTTTCTGCCGGTACTGCCGGTATAACTGGACGGTGATGATGAGCAGCATGATAATAGCGGCAATGGTGAAATTACGGATCATCTTTTCCTGCCGGAGATTGGTTTGCTGGAGTTTTGCGGACTTTTCAAGAAACTGGATATTCTGGTCCTTTATTCTGAGTTGTGCAACTTTTTTTTCTGTTTCAAACTGCACATTGAGTTTTTGAACTTCTTTTTCCTTTACCTGTCTTAACCGGTAATCCTCCAGCGTGTTGAATTCATTTTTCCGGCGGATAGCAGATAAATAATCCCCGGTTGCAGAATCGATCAGGAACAACATATAACTCAGGTGACGTTTTCCCGCAGACGAAATTCCAATAAGAGGCATCTTCGATCCCTTGTAGACATAAGGTTTAGCCCTGGCGAACTGTCCCCATTCAACATATAACTGACCGATGGCCAGGTAACCGGCGTAGTTCAACAGTTCATTTTTTTTTTGAAGGTTAAAACACTGAATCAGGTATTTTTCAGCCATCCCGAATTGTTTCATGTCGCGGTAAATACTGGCCGTGGCTCGCAGGTATGCAATTTCGTCAATTACATCCTGAGCAGGAAATTCTTTTTTCGCAACTTTCATAAAACGGAGTGCTTCATCATATCTGTGCATCTTTCGCAGGGTGCCTGTTACCAGGGCCAGTATCTGTGACACAGGGAACTGACCTGGGAAGGCCCGGAAACTGTTTATTGCTTTATAGGAAAAATCAAGGGAGGTTTGGTATTCATCATTGTTCTGGCAAATCATCGAATGAATGGCATAGAAGTCGGCTGCATCCGCTGTATCGCCGGTGGCAAGCATACTTTTGATAGTCTCCTGGGAATAATACAGCGCTTTATCGGGATTTCCCATATTGTAATGGTAAAAAGCAAGTTCCTCATAAACATAATGAAGTCTGTTGTATCCAATCAACTGATATTGCTTCAGTACATTAATCAGTTCCATTTCAGCACCACTGTTCCGCAAATCTGCGTGAATGGAAGCCAGGATCCGTTGCGCCATTATTTCCTTTTCCCTGAAGTGCAGGCTTGCACTTAATGTAGCTGCATGTTCGGCATAATCTGCAGCCATTTTCAGATCCTGTTCTTTTGCCTCGCCAGGCCGTTGCCGGTATTTAAAACTGAGATTCAGCAGCAGGTCAATTTTAGCACTGTCTTCCAGTTCTGCCAATATTGCTTCTGCGTTCCTGAAATCGTTGCGAAGGGTAAATATATTCGCTATTGCCAGCTGTGATCTGGTAAAGCCGTCTTTGTATCCAAGACTGCTACCCAACTCGCCTGCATCCCTGGCATATTTCATCGCGCGTTCAAGATCGGCCCTGGTCCGGGTAGGTATATGCAAAACCGAATTACTCAAATCCAGAAAAATATCTACCCGCTCTGTGCCTGGAATACTCTCCTTTAAAGAATGCTGAAGGGCGGTCTGCTGGTTACTTTTAATTGGGGCCGGTCGGGGAAAATACTGACAAATGCAATTATGGCAGGAAATCAACGACATAAGTATGACGCCATAAAATTTAGCCTGATAACCAAACCTGCTTTTTCTCCTGGCCTTGCTTTTGGTATCCATGCGAAGACGATTTGAGAGTTATAAGACCGCAGTTAATCGGGGGAAACCCCTAGTTTCTTAAAGATAAAAAATTAAATTGATATCAATTCAGCTAATTAGGACAGGCATTTCCGCACCTCCCGGTGACCCCGGGAAGCGTACAGAAAGCATGTGGCAACGTTGAATTAAAATCGTTCAGCTGGACTCCTTGTCTAAGGCCCGGTTGGGCAAAACCCAACCCTTCAGCAGGATTTAAGGAGAGCAGGATTGCATTCAAACAGGATGGAAAAAATCAAAAAGTTTTATGCAAATGATCTTTTACCCGAGCAGTGACTAATCAATATTCCTTTCACAGAAGACGCGTGCATCACAATACCGTGTACCACGATATCGGCACCTCTTCCGGCAGGCATGCAGAACCGATGGGATTCGATGATCATGAATTCTTCAGGTTTCAGGAACATTTTTTCTGTTGTTCTTAAAAGATCATCGCCGGAGAATTCAAAACCATCAAACCCTCGTTCCCGCATATCGGTAAAGGCATCGGAGGCATTTCGGTACATCGTTTTCGATTTAATTGAAATTGTAACAAAGAGATTCAAACCGTTTGACAACTGAATACTGTTCAGTTTTCAACGTGCTGGTTACCGGATGATAATAAACCGGATAATATTCCGCCCTGGATGCGTTCATACCAACATCCTGTTGATACCAATCGCATAATTGCAGGTGCGATACAGTCCTTCGAAATCCTCGAAACCACTATATCTGCGACCGTTTACAAAAAATGTTGGCGTGCCGTTCACTCCGCTTTTTACCCCACTCTCAAAATCATTGATCACCTTGTAGACTAATTTTTTTCTTGCACTGATATTGTCGAGCATGGTTGTATCCATGTCGATTTCCCTCGCGAAGCTGGAAAAAATACTTTTTGTCAGGTATTTCTGGTTTTCGAAAATCAGGTCGTGCATTTGCCAGAATTTACCCTGTAATCCCGCAGCTTCACTGGCCACTGCAGCATCGAGCGACAATGGATGTAATACTACCAACGGATAATGACGGAATACAAAACGCAATTGTTTTCCCAATGACTCCTGCAGGAACTTGATATGCGCATACACAGCCGCACAATGTTCACATTGAAAATCCCCATACTGCACAAGTTCGACGGAAGCACCTGGTGAACCGAGAATACGATCGCGGTTCGCATCAACTGGAAGTTTAAGTGTACTCATAAATGCTGTTTTTAAATCTTGGTAATAAATCAACCTTCATATCGTAAAAAATGCCGGCTGTTGAAGACAACCGGACCACTTCCTCACGCGAACCTCATTTCAAAGGAAATGCCACAGTCTATCGCACTGATTACCAATATATTAAAACGAAAAAAAATAAGATTGGCAGCGAAATATCATTTAAGCAGAGGCTGCTTCGCGAAATATCGTTACGAAATACTGGAAAACCCGGAGAGTTGAAAGGTTGTATCCTGATCGGGCCCAGGACCCTTCCTAAAAAAAATGGATGCCGTTACAGGCATCCATTAAAACGATAGCTAAGAAATTTAAACCTTCGCAATGGGATTGGGAGCCGGACTGGGATTATCTATCGGTAACTGGTCCGAATTCCGCATAACAACGGATGCGGCTATCACCGTACAAAGGGTTATGATAAACGGAAGGATTGGTGCATATAAATGTGAATGGCTCAACATCAGTCCACCCCCGGTTGCACCCACCATTAAGGATAACAGGATTCCCACAAGACGTTTCCGCTCTACAACCGTTGCTTTCCAGTTTACGAGATCACTTACCAGGAAGATCACAGTGGCGGTAGCGGCCGTAGTGTAGACGGCATCAACATGGAGCGCCCGTACCGCAGCGCTTTGCATTCCCATTGCAAATGCCCACAATCCGAGAAGACCAAAAATCCCCTGTTCTGTTGGATGACCACCAAACGAAAACCATACGATCTGGAAAAAAGCATGTGCTACCAGTGAAATTGCCAGTGCATAGGTTACCCGACTCGACCATAGAACCTTCGTTGGCCCCACAATCCTGGTTGAAACATATACACCAAGGGCAAATGCAAGCATGGAAGATAAAAGTGCCGGAATTTCCGGTGCGCTATTGCCCGCAATCCGGAGGCCAAGGAATGCGACATTACCAGTCATAAACGCGGAGAATACTTTTCCGAGTTCAAGAAAACTGATTGCATCAATAGCGCCAGACGAAACGGTCAGAAGATACAAGAGCACATCGCGTGTTTTTTGTTTTGCAGTGACAGTCGAGTTTGAATTTGACATCTTTTCAAGTATTAGTTAAACAAAGGTGTTGCAGTCCCAAAACGGAATATAAAGTTGGCAGCGCCTAAAACTTCTTTAAACCCAAATACGATCAGCAGGCTAAATCTATCGGTGAAAAAGATGGTTCATTTACCCCTTACTCTTAAACTTAACGGCTTCTTCAGAACCACCGGTCGCATTGCCGGCACCATATGAATGTGCACCAGCCCCGGCAAGGTGCCCGCCATCCACAATCAGGTATTCCGAACGCAACGGTTTTTTTGCAAACCAGTTTTCCAGGATTTCCCGGGTGCCTGCTGCATAACGTGCCTGCGCCTGCAGGCTCGTGCCTGAAATATGCGGGGTCATACCATGATTGGGCATTGTTCTCCACGGATGATCTTTGGGCGCAGGTTGTGGAAACCATACATCACCTGCATAACCTGCAAGCTGGCCACTTTCAAGAGCCCGCACCACCGCATCGCGATTGCATATTTTTCCGCGGGCTGTGTTAACCAGATATGATCCACGTTTCATTTTTCCGATCATCGCATCGTTAAACAGGTTTTCTGTTTCGGGATACAAAGGAGCGTTGATTGAAACAATGTCACATACTTTGATCATCGATTCAACATTCTCGTGAAATGTGAGATTGAGTTCTTTTTCTACTTCGGCCGGCAAACGATGACGGTCCGTATAATGAAGTTTTAAATCAAAAGGTTTTAAACGTCGTAATACCGCAAGACCGATCCGGCCCGCAGCCACTGTTCCAAAATCCATCCCTTCTATATCATAGGAACGTTCTGCACAATCCGCAATATTCCAACCACCCTTTATTACCCATTGATAAGAGGGAATATAATTACGGGCAAGTGTCAGGATTACCATTACCTGATGTTCAGCAACACTGATACTATTACTGAAAGTAACTTCCGCCACGGTAATACCTTTTTCACTGGCCGCCTGGAGATCCACATGGTCCGAGCCGATTCCTGCAGTAACAGCGAGCTTCAGGTTCTTTGCCTTTGCAATTCTTTCTGCCGTTAAATAAGCCGGCCAGAAGGGTTGTGAGATTACCACATCCGCATCTACCAGCTCCTTTTCGAAAACGGAATCGGGTCCATCCTTGTCGGATGTAACAATAAACTGATGTCCCGCTTTTTCAAGAAATTTCCGCAATCCCAGCTCACCCGTCACGCTTCCCAGCAATTGCCCCGGCACAAAGTCGATTGCCGAGGGGGTCGGCAGGGTCTGCCCTCCGGGATACACGGTTAATTTGGGAATGCTGTCACGGATAGAGGTTTTGGGATAACCTGTAACAGGATCATCATACAAAACACAGAGAATCTTTGCCATGAATATTTAATTGAAAAGTGAATAACATGTTACAAAACGAACGAATAGGTTTTAACGGCGCCGTCCGCCACCGCCACCACCACCGCCGCCCCGGAAACCTCCGCCACCGCCCCGGAAGCCTCCGCCCGCACCATCCCTGCCAAAACCTACGCCCTGGCTTTTAAAAGTTGGGAGGGATTGTATATTATTATGTTGTTGTTCCCTTCCGATCTGGGGTGATTGTCCCTCACGGAGGGGTCTCGCCTCGGAAGGATCCGGACGTTTGAATTCATTTGGCTGCGGATTTGCAACACCAGGCCTGAACGCTCCCATTGAATTGCCTTTCATTGTACCTGCATCACGCGCATGTTGCACATCATGGAATCTGGTGGGAGTGATTGTCCGGTTGGTATATCTTTCCACATCCCGTACATCAGGACCCCGTGAGTAATAATGCCCACCACGGTTTGAAAAATTATTGATGATGTTGATATGCGCTGAAATACTTCCGATCCTGTCGCGGGCAAGCAGGCTGGGACCGAGATCCCTGTCGTAAATATGTGCGCGGTCACACACATTCCAGTAAAAATCATGTGGTCGGTATGAACCGAACGCCAATCCGATACTCACACCGGGCGTAATGGGAGCCCAGCAATAATAATCATCTGTATTGCCCCAGGTTACCCAGGCCGGTGACCAGTCGTAACCAGGCACCCATAACCAACCATAGCCATCATCATACAGCCAGCTACCATAATGGAATGGCGCCCATCCCCAACTGTAATTGGAATTCCATGCCCAGCCTTCGTCCGAATAAGTCCAGTTACCATTGGTGTCGTATGGCCTGAAATCTCCATCGACCCCCGGATGCCACACATGACCGTAAGACGCATAATCAATCCAGGTGCCGTATGGAGACAAGTCATCATAGAAAGTCTGATAAGTGATAGTGCCCGAAGGTCCTGTCTGGGCCACTATCGAGGAACTCTGACAACCAGCTGACAGCACGCAAAGTATGGCTGACAGCAGGCCGACCGTAATTGTCTGTTTCATTTCCTGATATTTTTGAAAATAATATTCGATCTATTCCTGCGGCAGGTTTAATTTTTTGAAAATAGCATTAACGTCAGCCTGCGCTTCCTTTGAAGAAACAGTCTGATTGGTTATATCACCTTTGGCCCAGCCCTGCCAGATAAGTTTGTTTGTTTTAGCGTCGATCATATTCACGGTAAGTGTGCCCTCTTTAAATGGAACATTGTAGGTTTGATAGGCACCGAAATAATAAGGATTATAAAAATATCCGAGGCGGCGTCTCCTCCAGTTATAATAGTATCCTGAATATGGATAAGGATACACCGGCTCTGTTTCCTGCCGTACACCTTTTTCAACCATTACATTATAGTCCAGCAGCACATCCGGATTCTGGTCTACCTCCTGCCAGCCTTTTTTCTCCAGTTCTACTCCGATAGAGTTTTTGATATTATTATCTACAATATCATTGTTAACACGACCCGCCTTTGTTACCCCATTATCATTAATCCACCCGAAAGTCTTGTAGTTATGGAAATTAACACCCTTTGCCACTTCTACCTGACTGGTTGGGCCACAACCCGCCAACAGGATGATCGTTGCAACGCCCGTGAATAACAGACCTCTTTTCATTTTTTATTTTTTTTGTTGATTAAATTTTGTTCAGCGGTGTAAAACTAGGCGGCTGCCATGCACCATACCGAACGCCATCGTTCAACGGGCAAAAACTATCGTTGTTTACATCCTGTTTACAGCGAGATTACTGATTTTAAGCAGGTATTGAGCATTGGAATTCCGTCGCCCAAGATTAAAATCCTCTCCGGCGAACCGGATATACATGGAAATATTAAAATCACCATCCTGGTCAGGACCCGAAGGCAATGGAACATACTGAACCCGCACCAGTCTTGAAGTATGATTGAGTGTAAGCGTTGCAATAGAGGTGAAGATATTTGCAGAAGTAAGGTAATCCTGCACCTGCCAGGGATCAATATTCATGGACAATTCAAATGGTAAAAGGGAAGCAGGATCGCGGTAATCATCCGGAACTCCGCTGTTAAGCAACGTATAAGGTATCACCAATCTTACCATCAGTTGTTTGGAATTATTGGACAGGGTGACTGCTACACGATCGAGCGGACTTTCAACGCGCAACTGTTTATCCAACTGTAATAAAACAACATCAGAGGGTCTTTCTATATCGTCGCGCTGGGAATAACCGACCTGTACTGACAACAGTACCAGGAACAGCACCTGCGTTGGCTTCTCAATCAGGTTCATACAATCACATTTAAAATGCAAAACTATCAACTGCATAACCCGTTTCCCGGCGGTGATAGTTCAAAGGGCAAAAACAATCGTCCGTTTACTGAATTGTGATGCGGGAGATGATTATCATCTCAAATTGAGGAAATGCGAAAGAATCTGATCAGTTGGCAAAATGTGATAGAAATCTGATCTGTTGGTGAAATGTGATAAAAAACTGATCAGGTTCCTGTGTAAAAGAAAAGGCTCCGACCAGCGGAGCCCTTTACCTTAGGATGTGGAAGGGATTAATCAACTTATATCTTTAAATAACGAAACATCTCCTGACAAATCAACTTTAACAATCTTGTCGCTTGTTCCACTCTTCAGTTCCACAAAAAAATTATCAGAATCAGAGAACGGCAGATCATAGATAACCATATCGGTATCGTTGTTTTCATTATCGTCGTATTTTATGACATTCGTAACAGTATAACCGGGATAGCGTTTTTTGATTTCTGCCTGCGCCGTGGGTGGTATTTCGGCAAATGTTTTTTTCTGGGTCGTGCCGATCAGTTGGTTATTGAAATCATAGTAGGCCTTCTTCATTTTTGTCCCATCCTTGAAACTCACTATGGCATAGGATTTTGCCTGGACAAAAACAGCATTAGTTGCACCCGGAAAATCCTGTTCAAACTGGGTTTTCACTGCCAGGTTTACATCGCCCTGGTCAGAAGTCTTGCGCAATTTGCGCGCCTCTTTATTCATTTCTTTTTTCTCCGTTTTATTTTCCTGTGCGCTCGCTACCGACATAGTCGCCACAGAAAGAATAACGGATGCAGCCAGTATAATCTTTTTCATATTCATAATTTTTTATGTTTAATAATGTAAACCCAAAACTATTGTATCAGCGGGGGTATGGCGGCAACAATCGCTCAACGGGCATCCCGTGTCGGCAAACAGGATCAATGGAACGATACAGCATTCGAAAACAGTGGCCCCCGTTTAATCTGTTAAGAAAAACAAACAGTCACCGACAGAAATTGGCGTTTCAACGACTAGAAAGAGAATTAAAAAAATAACAGGAGCAATTTTACAATACAATTAAACATAAAAAATAACATTATGAAAAAGGTACTCAAAACTACAGCGGTATTTACAATGGCGATTATTATGGCGCACTCGGCCGGCGCCCAGGGACTCGAGGTTAATGCTAATTACAATGTGTCAAGACCAATAGGTCGTGAATTTCGCCACTTTGTAAGTAAAACAACATTCGGCAGCTTCCAGGCAGCAGTCATGTATGCTTTTGCCGACAAAATCAAGGCAGGTATACAGGTATCATATGCAGATTACCACCACGACCGCCATGATGGAAATAAAAATAAAGTTAAAACAACACCTCTGCTGGTAAAAGGCGAATACGTAATCCTTGACAAAACATTTATACGCCCATTTGTAGGACTGGGTGCAGGTATCAACTTTGTTAATTTCAAACAGGAACGTGGCACTTTCAGGGACCACGATAATTTCACAAAGGCAGCATTCCAGGGCGAGATCGGCGCATTGGTCCCATTCAGCAAATCAAGCAGGGGCGGCGTAAGGGTGAGCGCTTCTTATGCACTTAATACTTTCAAGGAAAGAGATATCAAACATTTAAATTCATTTAACGTTGCAGCAGGAGTAGTTATACCAATTACAAAAGGAAAATTATAGTTCACCTAACATAAATCAGGCTGTCCCGGCAAACCGGGACAGTTTTTTTATGATGTCCCCGAAATATGCCAGTGAGTACAAAGAACAATACAACAGCCTGCCTGGTTGTGCTATTGCTCGGTACATCGATGGTCCCGATTGACAGCAGCCTTGTGAATGTATCGCTGCCTGTTATCCGCAGATTATACAGCAGTGATATCACAACCGTACAATGGGTGATCACCGCCTATATGCTCGCCTTCTCCATTTTCATTCCCCTGACCGACTGGTTAAAAAACCGGATCGGTTTTTACAATCTTTTTGTTGGCAGTATTTTCGTATTTACCATTGGTACGTTTCTTTGTGGAATAGCCGGAAACCTCGAGTGGTTGCTGGCCGCCCGGATGTTCCAGGCCATCGGCAGTGGAGCTATCCTTCCCACTGCACTTGCAATCAAATCGACCTTTTTCCGGAATAGCGTAAGAAACAGGACAATGGGTATCTGGGGAATGATTGTGGTACTTGGCCCCGCCATCTCAACCATCGCCGGTGGTATACTCACTCAATACTTCGGGTGGCATATCATTTTTTTTGTGAATATCCCGATCGGCATTATTACACTCCTGCTCTCGTTTCGCTACCTGGCCTTCCTGAAAGAAGGACCACCCAATAAAGAACCGTTCCACCTGACCGGCTTTCTGTCGCTATCATTATTCATAATTGCCCTGCAATACAGTCTTATCAAAATACAAAGCCTTTCGTTCCACTCTGCCTATGCGCCGGTTTTATTGTTTGTATTGGTTGCAAGCGCATTTATTTTTTATTATTCATCGAAAAAAAATCCATATCCCCTGCTGGATCTGTCATTGTTCAGGTATCCCCAATTCGGTATCGCCCTTTTATTAACCGGTATCCGGTCTATTGCTCTTTACGGCGGACTCTTCCTTCTCCCCTTCCTGCTGCAGGTTTCACTTGGTTTCAGTGAAACAGCAACCAGTTTACTGCTTCTTCCCAATGCCATCATACTGGGCTCACTTTTGCAGGTTACCAGTGCATGGACAGGCAAACACGGATACCGGAATATTTCAATTGCCGGTTTAATCCTGCTGGCTATATCCATGTTTTTATTCGGCGGTCTCACAAAGGGAAGTACTATGCTGGCGATCCTCTTTGCCATGGTTATAAGAGGTACCGGTCTCAGTATGGTCAATTCGCCGATCACTTCATCGGTAATCAGGTCCGTACCCCAGGAAAAAGCAGCTATGGCATCTGCAATAAATACCCTGGTGATCCAGGTAAGCGGCGCCCTGGGTGTGTCGGCATCTTCATTATGCCACCAGTTCTTTACCATGAAATACCATACGGAGGGACTAACTGTTGCCATGGCCGAACACCGGGCATTGTTTAAATGTTTTATGCTGGCTGGATTTCTGCTCTTTGTTGCTATTTTACCAGCATTGAAACTACCGGAAAAAAAGAACGCGGTACCCGGTCAGCAAAACGATATTGACCCCGTAGCTTCTGAACATTAGTATTACCCATCCGCAATCAATGCTCCGCACCAGGCGGAGTTTCAGGTGGTTTGGGATCAGTGTTTGAGGGATCTGGCGTAGTTGATGGTGGCAGTAATTGTTCCGGATTTTCCGGGGCTGACGGTGGCACTGGCGCTGTTGATCCTGAAGTAGAAGAAGGTGGCAGTAGCTGTTCCGGACCTTCTGAAGCTGACGGCGGTACTGGCAAGGTTGATCCCGATGAAGCAGAAGGTGGCAGTAGTTGCTCCTGGCCTTCTGAAGCTGACGGTGGTACTGGCAACGTTGATCCCGGCGAAGCAGACCCTGTCGGTGGAACTATCCCCGTTGATTCCGCGGTAGGAGTTACTGATGATGCAACAGGCGTTGGTGGTTCCCCGGTAGCTGGTGCTGGCGGTACAGGTGGTTGTGGTTTCTCCATTTCAGCCAGTTTCTTTTTGCCGTACGCAAGTTTCATAATGAACATGAATAACACTGGTACAATAAAGATTGCAATTAAAGTTGCGGCAAGCATTCCACCCAGTACAGTCCATCCGATAGTCGTACGGGCTGCGGCGCCTGCACCCGTTGCAAATGCCAGCGGAAGTATACCCAGGATGAAGGCAAGTGAAGTCATCAGAATGGGGCGAAGACGTAGTTTCACCGCCTGCATGGTAGAATCCAGCAGGGGTACTCCGTTGTCAAGTTTATCCTTTGCAAACTCTACAATCAGGATCGCATTTTTAGCAGCAAGTCCAATCAACGTTATTAATCCGATCTGCGCGTAGATATTATTTGAGATTGATTTCATCAGCGTCAATGCCAGGATCGCACCGAATGCACCGACCGGTACAGCCAGCAGCACAGCAAATGGCAGCGACCAGCTTTCATATAAGGCAGCAAGGAACAGGAATACCAGTACGCTCGATAAAATAAAAATATAAGTTGAACTGTTTCCGGCATTTACCTCTTCACGGCTAAGTCCCGAAAACTCGTATCCGTATCCCTCGGGCAAAACCGCTTCTGCAGTTTCGGTCAATGCGTCAATGGCCTGGCCGCTGCTATAACCTGGACTTGAATTACCATTGACTTCCACTGACCGGAAAAGGTTAAAATGGGAAATCAGTGGTGGTGTTTGTTTCACGGTATAACTGATCAATGTACTGAGTGGTACCATTTCCGATTCTTCGTTACGTACATAATACTGACCCAGGTTCTGAATACTTGTCCTGAAAGCAGTATCTGCCTGCGCCACCACTTCAAAGTCCTGCCCGTATAATGTGAATTGATTGGTATAGGTACTGCCCAGGTAGGTCTGGATTGTATTGTAAACATCACCGATAGCAACGCCAAGTTTACTGCATTTTTCACGGTCCACTTTCAACTGGTAGGTAGGCGTATTGTCGGAAAAATAGGTAAATGCACCGGAGATCTCCGGCCTCTTGTTCAGGGCCGTTAGAAAATCATTCGTCACCTGGTTAAACCGCTGCAGGTCATCTGTACTCTCCTGTTGTTCCAGTTCAAACGTGAACCCGCCTGTTTGTCCAAGACCCGGGATCGCGGGAGGTGCCACTACTATTACACTCGCGTCCCTGATACTCGCAAGTTTTGCCTGAAGGTCTGTAACAAGCGCGCCGAGTTGCGCGTCCTTCGCCTTTCGTTCCCCCCATGGTTTCAATAAAATAAAAACAGTACCTGTATTTGGTTTGGTAGCAGAAGTGATGATATTCAAACCCGCAATAGCGGCAATATGTGCCACGCCAGGTGTGGAGTTGATCTGCCCCATTATCGTATCCAGGATTTCAACACTCCGGGTAGTTGAAGCTGCCGGCGGTAATTCGTATGTGACGTATAAGCGACCAAGATCCTCTGTTGGTATAAAACCAGTTGGTTTGGTTTTAAACATAATTCCCGCCGCGAAATATATACAAAGCAACAGGATCAGAGCATATGGAGTTTTCCGGATGGCCTTCCGTACCCCGACTGAATACTTTTCGGTAAACCGTTCGAAACCCTTGTTGAACCGGTAGAAAAATTTATTAAGCCCCCTGGAATCTTTACTGATTGTTGTTGGTCGCAGGAGAAGCGTTGCCAGTGCCGGTGTAAGCGACAGGGCAATAAATGCAGAGATGAGAACAGAAATGGCGATGGTGATCGCGAATTGCTGGTATAACTGACCCACCAGTCCGGGTATAAATCCAACAGGTACAAAAACCGCTGCCAGGATGAGTGCAATGGCTACAACCGGTCCGGAAATATCCTTCATCGCCCGCGAAGCGGCTTCCTTGGGTGATAGTTTTTCCACGTCTATATAATGCTGGATCGCTTCAGTAACAACGATGGCATCATCCACAACAATCCCGATGGCGAGCACAAATCCAAATAAGGTTAGTGTATTAATCGTAAAACCCAGGGGGACGAAAAAAATGAACGCACCGATAAGGGATACGGGTATTGCCAGAACAGGGATCAAGGTAGCACGCCAATCCTGGAGGAACAGGAACACAACCAGCACCACAAGGATTAACGCCGTCACCAGGGTTTTGACTACTTCGTCCATCGATGCCGTGATGACAGAAACCGTTTCAAAAGGAACGGAATATTCAATATCATCCGGAAAATTTTTTTGCAGGTTTTCCAGGGCTGCATACACACCGTTTGCTGTAGCGAGAGCATTACTACCCGGTGTCTGATATACCAGCAGGTAGGCCGCCTGTTTCCCATCCACAAAATTATTATTGGCATAGGTTACCTTCCCCAGTTCCACCCTGGCCACATCTTTCAGGTAAATAAGTGATCCGTCAACCGGATTATTAAGCAGGATAATATTTTCAAATTCTTCCACTGTCGTCAACCTGCTGTCGGTTAAAACGGTGTACTCAAATGCTGCAGTGTTATACTGAGGAGTACCACCCACCGCACCCGCTCCTATCTCCATATTTTGCGACTGTAATGCATTTACCACATCGTTGGAAGTTAATCCCAGCTCCGCCATTTTATCGGTCTTCAACCAGATCCTCATACTGAAATTGTCGGCCCTGCTTAACACATCACCAACTCCCGCCACCCTTAACAGGGCCTGTTGCAGGAATATATTGGCATAATTATTTACAAATTTTATATTGTGTGTACCCTTGGGTGAAAACAGGGCTACGAGTAATAAAGCACTCGGATTCTTTTGCCTTACTACCACACCAAGCTGCCTTACCGCTGCGGGTAACTGCGGATTTGCGATGGCAGCGCGGTTCTGCGCATCCAGCGTGGCAATATCAACATCCGTCCCGAGTTTGTAGGTAACAGTTGTTGAAGCGGCCCCGCTGCTGGTGGCGGTACTCTGGATATATTCCATTCCTTCCGATCCGTTAACCTGGTTTTCGATCGGTGTGATAACCGTTTCCTCAAGGGTTTCGGCATCGGCTCCGGTAAATGTGCTGGAGATCGATACGGTTGGTGGTGTAATATTGGGATACTGACTGATGGGCAGGCTAAACAACGACAGTGATCCGACTATTATAATTACGATTGCGATCACTATCGCAGTAACAGGCCGTTTTATAAATGTATCCGCGATCATACTTATTTTTTTACCGTTTGATTATGCCCTTCCCACTGCACAGTTATCACCCGCATTTTATTATATCTGTTTACTCAGGTCGCTGTAAACGCCAATACCTAATTGGTCCTTGGATAAGACACTGATGAACCGGATTTCAGTTTTGCCGTTCCGTCCGTTACTACCAACTCCCCTTCCTTTAAACCTCCGTTTATAATTATATTGTCGCCGATCACCCGGCCTGTCTGCACTTTTTGTTGCCTCACCGTATCTGCACCTACCACAAAAACAAAGTATTCACCCAGCTGCTCTGTAATAGATTTACTGGGTACAAGCAATTGTTTTGCCCCTCCCTTGTTCCGGACCCGGATGGCACAGGTCATCCCCGCCCTCAGTTCATTTTCCGGGTTGCGGAATTTCAACCTTGTTTTGATAGTTCCAGTTTCGGTATCAACGGCCCTGTCGAGCAAATCAATTTCACCACTGATCGGATACAATTCGCCACCCGGAAGTGCAAGAAGGAACGTTGAATCCGTTTCGCTACCAGGATTCTGCGCCAGTTTCTGGAACCTGCTGATATCTTTTTCATCGAGATTGAAATCCACAGCAACCGGATCATCAGTAGATACGGTGTTAAGCACAGTGACACCCGGCGAAACAGAAGCACCCGGTTTAACAAGCGATATACCGATGGTACCCGAATTGGGGGAATAGATAGTGGAGTACCGTAACAGGGTCCGCACATTTTCAATCGCCGCAGCAGCAGCCTCTAGCTGCATTTTCGCAACCTGCAAGGCCGACAATGCATGATCAAGTATTTGCCGGGCAACGGCATCCCGCTGCTGCAGGAATAAATAACGGTCCGCATCCTGCTGGGCAAGTTCCAGATTCGATACTGCAACCCGGTAATTGGCTTCGGCCTGTAGTACATTGGCCTTGTATAATTGCTGATCAAGTGAATATAATAACTGGCCTTTTTCAACATGCTGGCCATCCTTAAAATGTACAGCGGTAACATAACCGCTGACCTGCGGGGTTATATTTACAAAATCAAGCGGATTGACCGTTGCGGGATATTCATCATAGTAAACCGCTTCACCTAAAATCACCGGGGCCACCCTGACCGGCACAACATTGGAAGCCGCGGGCGCCTTTGATTTTTTTCCGCAGGAAGCCAGCATCAGGCAACCTGCCACCGTTAATATTGAAATAATGCTTTTCATACAATTAAATTAATATTTGATCGCACCAGCCGCCTGTTGCACATCCAGTTTACTGCTTAACACCACGTACAGGGCATTGAGCATATCCACTTCAGCCGAACGCAGGTCGGCCTCCGCAATTACCACATCGAGATAGGTTTCCACACCGGAACGGTATTGTAAGTTGATCGTGTTATACACATCCCTGGCCAACGTTAAATTTTCCTTTGCAACGATATAGTCACTCACACCGGCTTTATAAACCGCCAGTGCATTTATATATTCTGAATTGATATTGAGTTCGAGGTTTAGAAAATCCCAGTCAAGCCGCCGCAAGGCAAGCTGGGCAAGCCTTGTAGCCTGGATCCTTCTTGAACCCTGGAGGATGGGGACCGTGAGGCTTAACCCAAAAAACGAATTGGGAAAGTCGTGGCTATATATTTTAGAAAACTTTTTATCCTGGGAAATAATATTATAAGTCGCAAAAAACGACAATGTTGGCAGGTAAGCCCATTTTGTATACTTCAGGTTATATTCAAGAAGCCGTCGCTGTGTTTCCAGTTGCTGGAATTCCACTCTTTCCTGAAATGAATAAAGTACCGCGGGATCTTCCATGCCAACGCTATCCAGTTTATCATTGTTGTATACAATTTCAAGTTCAAGGCTATCCCGGTAACCCATCTGTAATTTCAGGAACGCTATCTTCCCTTTCATTAATTCTTCCTGCCGCTTTTTGGCGGTGATTGAACTGTTAAGAGCAATCTGTGCCCTTTTATAATCTGTTTTATCGGCGGTACCTCCCTCGTATTGGGAAACAGCGTCGCGGAGACTTTTTTCCAACCGCTCCACATCCAGTTTAAGGATGTCGAGCTGCTCACGGGTAACAAGTATATCATAGAACGCCTTGCTGACATTTACCACCAGGGCGATCCTGGTAAGGCTGGTATTCTGTTTTGCATTGAGTCTTGTATCAGCAGCGGTTCTTGCAACCAGCAATACATCGGTATTAAAAATATTCTGGGTGAGTGCAACCGTGCCTGTTGCAATATTTTTTACTATGAATGGGTTGGTTACAGCAGGGCGTTGTACATAATGTTGTATCGTGTACCCACCTGTCACCTGTGGATACCTTGCAGAAAGATCTGACTTGATAACCCGATCGGTTGATGCCTCATCTATTATCGCCTGCTGAACTGCAGGCTGGTTACTTAATGCGTACCTGATACATTCGTCAAGACCCATTTGTTTAAACAATGTGTCCTGTTGCTGCGCAGCAAGACAAACTGAAATAAGCAGCAGGCACAGCACACCGGTGAGCCGGATCTGCAAATTCCCGCAACAGAAGTGTGGACGATAAAAAAAAGTCATGTACAAATCTATCCGCTGCAGGTTTGCTTCACAGCCAGATATCGGTGAATGGGCAAAAAGTAAAGGTGGGATTAGTAGCTATGGGTTTGTTCGCAGACAGCTTACCGGGATCAGTAATTATGACCGAGATATTCCCTTGCTTCGCGGAGCGCCTGCTGACAGATCTTATTGACCGCCTTAATATCTTCCCGTATCAGCGTTTCTCCTTTATCTGCATTGGCTGTATTTTCCAGCGACGAAAGAAAATTATCGAGCCTTCCGTTAAGACCCATAAAGGCTACAGAAGTTTTGAGTGTATGCGCAACCTGCGCCATACCTTCGTAATTGTTTTTATCAAATGCGTCCTGCATGGTATCCAGTTCCACCGGAACCTGTTTCAGGAACTGACCGATCATATTTACTTCAAAATGCCGGTCGCCACCGGATAATTCTTTCAGGTAATCCAGGTTAACAACCTTATCATGATGTCCGGTATGGAAGATTGCATCCTTTCCATGTTTACCATTTACTTTCAGCAGCGTTGTAATTATCCTATGTAATTCATGCTCCCTGATTGGTTTTGATACATATTCATTCATGCCATACATCAGGCATTTCTCCCTTTCACCTGCCATGGCATGCGCAGTCATGGCGATGATGGGGATCGGGTTTTTCAATTCGTTCCTGATTTTCTGTGTTGCCGTATAACCATCCATCTGTGGCATCTGGATATCCATCAGCATCAGGCTGAATTTGTCGTGCCTGAGTAACTCCACCGCTTCCAGCCCGTTATTGACGATTGTGATATCATATTTCCACTCAGCCAGCAAATGTTTAAGTAAGGTCTGGTTCATTACATTATCTTCAGCCACCAGGATCCTGACCTGGGTCTCGCCTGAATTTGATTCATAAACAACCGACCGTTCCGGTTGATTCTTTTCGGCGACTTCCGTTGCCACTTCGTAGGGAATGGTAAAGGTGAATTCTGTTCCCATATTCTGTACGCTGCTGACACTGATGGTTCCGGATTGTAATTCCACCAGTTGTCGCACGATTGATAATCCCAGACCGGTACCCCCGTACTTCCGGGTAGTATCCTCATCTACCTGTTGGAACCTTTCAAAAATGGTATCCATTTTATCAGCAGCAATACCGATCCCGGTATCCTTCACTGAAAATGAAATGTCCATCATCTTTCCTGTGGCTGGTTCACCAATCACCCGCAGATAGATGCCGCCGGTATTGGTAAACTTTACCGAATTATTGACCAGGTTTACAATGATCTGGGTCAGCCTTACCGGATCACCTTTTAAAACATCCGGAACTGATTTGTCAATATCAATGGTCAGCTGCAGGTTTTTAGGTTTTATCCGGGGCAGGAACATCGTCTCCACCGAATGAAGTAATTCGCGAAGATTAAAGGGGGATGATTCAATCCGCATCATGCCGGCCTCGATTTTGGAGAAATCGAGAATATCATTGACGATGGCCAGCAAACTCTCGCCTGAATGCTGGATATTCCTCACAAATTCGACGGACTTCTCATTTAATTTTTCATGCTGGAGTAAATTGGTAAAGCCAAGTATTGCGTTGAGCGGAGTCCGGATCTCGTGGCTCATGTTGGCCATAAAGTTCTGTTTCATAATGCCGGCTTCGCGAACTTTTTTTTCCGAGTCATTCACCTGGTCAAATAATTGTTGCTGGCGCCTGGTTCGTTTGGCGATATACCAGAATGTAAAAATGCAGGCAAGCACAGCAGTGATTGCCAGGATAATGCCCCACCACTTTGCCTGCTGTCCGCTTAACTCCGCATCCATTGCCAGGCTTGTCAGATAAGCGCGCCGTGGACTGTTCATGGAATCGATTACCGCAACGATCTCGCCCATCGCGTTCTTTCCCTTCCTGCTTTCATACATTTCTTCGGCGGCGGTCCTGCCGTTTGTGAACAGGGCGTTAAGCACATTGTTACCGAATTTCAGTTTTTCGTCGATAAGGGAATCCAGCCGAAGGATGAGTTCCCTTGTGCTATCTGCCACCAGCAGGCTTGTCAGGGTAAAAAGTCCGCTTCTTACACTTAATTCCCTTTTTTTTATATCCGCTACATAACCGGAATCCTCACCGATTACTGTTCGATGGATTTCGCTCTCGATATAGAGCATCCCTGTCTGCACCTTCTGCGTTGCGGCAACAACTTCGAACTCCCTGATAAGGGATTCGTTGCCATGAATAAGTTTATTAATATTACCGTTCGAATTGAACTGAAGGAACACGATAAGTAAAATCGTGGTAAAAAATATCCCCAGGAGATAAAGTATGAACTGCTTGCTTCGCATGAGATGGCAGGTTTATGACCCTATTTTATACGTGTCTAAGTTACCGTTTTTAACAAGTCGATCCATTTACCGGGGCATGATGAAATGCGGAAATCCTCATATTTGTTTTCAGCGGATAACGGAATGGCATAAAAAAGAGGGCCGCATAGACATGCAGCCCTTCAACCTAAACTAACTGCTTATGAGAAAGATTTACACTTTTGCTGATACTAGTTTTTTTTATGTTTATTCTGATTCTGATGTAAAAGTAGGATGCAAAATCCCGGTAATTTTCCCGATACGCCAAACAGGCAAAAACTATCGTTGAAACGGCCATTTCTCAAGCCAGACTCACCAGTCACAGGATATTCAGGCGTTTATTCAGCGTGCTGCGGTATGCATCGGCTACCGGCACCGGTTTATTATTGATCACAATCACCCCTTCATCTATGCGGTCCACTTTATTCAATGCCACTATATAGGAACGGTGCACCCGAAGGAATTTTCCGGATGGAAGTTTTTCTTCCACTTTCCGCAACGTGGTATGGATAGCATGGAATTTTTGCTGGGTAAATACTTTGACATAATCCCCCATTGCTTCCAGGAAATAAATATCCTCTATCAGCAACCGTTTCAGGATTCCATTGTCCCTGATAAAAACAAATTCCTTTTCGCCGATGGAAATATCCACTTTGCCACTTTCATAAATTTCCCTCGCCCTTTCAAGGGCCAGCAGGAAACGCGGCGGGGTTACCGGTTTTACGATATAGTCGGCTACATTCAATTCAAATGCATCAACTGCATAATCTTTTTTGGATGTAGTGAAAATAATAATGGGTTTTGAATCCCCCAGGTGTCGTGTCAGTTCCAGCCCCGTCATTTCCGGCATCTCTATATCCAGGAAGAGCACGTCAACCGGCTGCGTCTGCAGGATATTGTAAGCTTCCATTGCATTGGCACATTCCCCGGTCACCACAAGGTCATCAACCTGTGTAGCAAGATGCCTCATTGCGGCACGGGCCATCTTGTTGTCGTCTACTATAAGGCAGTTCATAAGATAAAATTACACACTTCCCCGGTGAATACACGGCAGGGAAGCGTGCAGGAACGCACAAAAGTAGAATTGTACAAATCAAAACCTTAATTGCAATTGAGTGATAAACCGATCGCAGTTAAAAGTGACACTGTTTTCAATACTCCGTTTGAACCGGTCGAACACCGCGCCCACCTGAAGGCGGATATCAAAATCAGGTGCGAAATCCATTCCTATCAACGGCACAAACTCCTGCCAGACATTACCATCGACCTTAAAGTCAGGATCAAGATATTCATATTTGAAAGACGCTTCAAGTCCCATTCCTGGTCGTCCGTGAAGTTTGTATTCAACACTGGGAAGTATATAAAAACCCCTTGCCTTGAAATTATCCCAGGGCCGTATGGGCACTATCTGGCTGAGGAACATATTTTGATTATTTCCCTGTTTGTATTCCGCCTCAATTTCATATTGGAAGCGGGGTGTAAGATTACGTTGGAAATTCACATCGGCTCCCCAGACTTTAACCGTTTTATCAAACTCCCTTCCCCATCCACCATTAAGGCCTATCAGGAAATTTTCATCCAGATCAACTTCAATCCGGGCTGGAAATACCTTTCCATTTTCGTTATCACCGAAATCAATGCGCCCGTTACCATTGAACACACCCAGATAATATCTTACCGGTATCTCAGACAATTTTACCTCCCCGAAAACGGTTACTCCCAACTGATAGCTGGTCCATCCATTTAAACTAAAGAGATTGTACTGGTTGGAATAGTCAAATGATTTCAGGAAGTCCTGTGATATATCATCTTCCCTTCCGAAAAACGGCTTGGACAGACCCGCCCTTACGTTGAGGTAATCATTAAACGCGAAGTTGGTATAGGCATATTCCAGCACCCTGCCCTGGGGTAAAAACGCAAAATCACCGAAATTTGCCCTCAGATAAATGCTTAATTTATCTGTAATGTTTCGCTGGGCTACCAGCCGTGCCTGGGGGATATTAAAATCATTTTCTGTAAAAGAAGGATCATCACTTGAATGTTGCATACCGGTAACGTCCACCCTTTTCGTAAATGATGCGGTATACCTCATACGGATAGTACCGGAAAGGTTTAATTTTTTCAGCACTTCTTTTACAGCATTTTTTTTAGCAGCCGTATCAGGGGCTGCCGGTGCAGTAGTTGAATAATCCTGTCCATATACAGTTCCGGTTATACAGGAGAAGATCAATGCCATCAATCCGGCAAGTACTATTGCCTTTCGCACAAATAATCCCTGTAGTTTAGTAGATGTGTTATACATAATATATAAATTTTCTGTGAAAAAAAATGACAGTTAACAGGACCATAAAGAACCCGCCCTTTTTAAAAGGGGACCGGTCCTTGTTTTTATCAGTACATCGCCCGACCTGGTGTATTCTTTCATTGATACCGCGCCAGCCGGCGTGTTCATTTGAATATCCAGTTGTACCAGCGCAATTTTTTCAAGGTCCTTCATCAGTGACCTTGCGGAGCGTATGCTCAGTTTGTCGGGCAGGTCAACCACCAGGTCAAGATCACTTTCATCACGCAGGGTACTTACACCTGTAGCCAGCTCAAAACCCGCGCTGCCTGTAGGTCCCCAGTCCCAACCCTTATCCCGCATCATTGGTGTAACCGCATGAAGTGTCCGGATGGCCGGATTGGATTCAGCAACCCTGGATTTCCAGTTGACCGGATCCACCAATGAATACGGTGTGATCACTTCAACAGCTTTGCCGGGTGATAACCATGCAGCAAAACGTTGCCCCCTGTTGCCACCCCGTACCCCTACCGGAACATATCCATCTTCATTCTCTGCCCTGCGAATCACGAGGAATGGTGCATATTCCAGCGACGCGATCACCCATGGTGGAATCGGGCGATGTGTTCCCAGTCCTACCGCTCCGCGGACACGTACCAGGTAATGTGGTTTTAACTCCATTGCTGATCAAGTTTGTTTCTTACAAGGATCGATGTTACCCTTCCTTCTGTTACGGCTGGTTTGGTTTTTAAACGGTGTGTCAGGGTGCCATCATTCGCATTGATTGCCCTGATCAGTTCATCCGTAACTTTTTTTATGTCTTCAGCAACCGGTTCATCCGCATCAACCACATCGATCAGTTCGTCGAGTGCGCCAAGCGTATAATAATTATTGATATCATAAGCCATTGCAGGTACTTTTTTAATTGCCTCTTCCAGTTCGGCAATCGTTCGTTTGGTAATCCTTGCGGCAGATTGTTTCGACATTGCCTGTACATTGACATCCTTATCGTTCAACGCAATGAGCCGGCAGGATTGTAATCCATGAGCCAGGAATCCACCAGAGATAGCATTACCAACGATGACCCCTGTTACTGCGTGACCCGCCAGCCTTGCACTGGCGTATGCATCGGTGCTCGCAGCACAGGCAAACTGGACACCTGCCAGTTCTTCATTATACCCGTAGGCCTGGCTGGGTACATCAATCACCGCGACAAGATTCCGTTTTACCGGTTTATCCTTATCCTCGTTGATGGCCTGCCAGATATATTTTGCGAGTGTCCATCCTTCCTGTAATCCCACTTCCCCCTTCCTGCTACGCGGATAGTTGTTGGATGAATTGGGAACAACAGCGAGAAAACGTGTGGCAAGTCCGCCAAAATTTATATCCGCTACCAGCACACCGGGAAAATCGCTGATGGATGGAGCATTTACGGTAAGGGATTCAAACCAGGTGCGGCCACGGCTGGCCGTTTTCGCATCTTTGATTTCCGGCATTTTAACGATCGGATTCCCCAATAGCGCAATCATGGTATCCTTTTTATTTTTTACCATTGGATCCAACTGATTGATTAAGGAGAGGAACCGATCAATCTGACGCGTGCGTGGAATTGCAGGTACTTTGTTTATGGCATTTCCGATTGCGGTTTTAAAAGCGGTTATATCATCAGGCACCAGCTGGTCTGCCAGTCCGGTTTCAAATCGGGTGATACCACCGATTGTATCCCAGATCAGTTTCCTGTCTTTTGAATTGAACTCTTCCACTCCTGCTTCCTGTTCTATTACCTCCGGACCATTCATTCCAAACCTGGCCACATTTGTCATGATCAGATCGGAACACAGGGCAGCAGTAATGGACATTCCACCGAAACATCCCACATTTCCGGGGATCAGGCCTATCACCGGAACATAATTACGCAACTCCACAATGGCTGAATGTATTTCTGAAATGATCAGCAGTCCATAGTTTGCTTCCTGCAACCGGACACCGCCGGTATCAAAAACAATAATTGGTATCCGCTTTTTGCCGGCTTTATTTTCGGCGAGTACATGTTCAAGTGATGCGGCGATTTTAGTCCCGTTTACTTCGCCGATTCCGCCCCCCTGGAAGGCCCCTTCCATGGAAAGTATTACTGCAGGTATATTATTGAACAGGCCACGTGTTATGATCAACCCGTCATCACTCTCGGGAACAATACCCTGGGGAACAAGATGTGGAGATTCCAGTTTATCAAAAGGACCCAGCAACTCCTCAAAACTATTCTCATCCAGTAATACCTGTGCACGCTCCCTTCCCTTTAATTCGATAAAACTTGTGCGCATAGTTATTTATTTAGGATCAGCGATCTCAATCGCCTGTGCCAGACGTAAACCAACCACACCGGGTGTGGAACCAAAATCGTTGATGGCAATCACTGCATCAATATTATTGGTAACAACAAAACGATCGAACACCGCCTTCCACAACAACCGGAAACCATCCGATGCTGTGCGGACAATAAATTCTGTCTGGTTATTGTTCCCAGGCTCCAGCAGGATCTCCATATCCCCCGAACCAACCACTCCGATATGGGCACGTTGTTTAACTTTTCTTCCGGCAGGATAGGTAAAGGAAAAATCTTCCATATTATTTTATATTATAGTGTTGTATTATCTTCTGGAGAAAAATGGTCGCCGCCAGCAGGTCCGCACTGCCACCGGGTGATACCCATTGATCAGTAACATATATATCCAGCGCCGCAAACAATTGCCAGTTTTCGTAAACACCGAGCCCTCCTGATCTTATAATATTGTACGATTGTTCCTGTACCTCCCGTAACACTTCCATATCCGTACGGTGAAGAATACAGGTATCGTCCACTACCGACATCAGCGCAATGAGAACATTTAGCCTGCGGATATTCTCGGGCTCCTGGTCGTACCGGTCCCAGGCTGGCAACGCGGTATACTGTAAAACCGGAAAACATTCCATCGCCTCTTCCCGCGCTGTGCGCACCTTGTAACGTTGCCGCACTTTACTTCCATGGGTACTCTTCCATTCCACGTGACGGTCTTCATATGCCGCAATCCGCCCGGCTGTGGTAAGGAAGTCACCACGTTTTACCACAACGGAACGTGGCTGCGTGAGTAAGAGTGAGGCTGCACCCGTCAGTAATCCCAACGCCCATATTGCACCTTTGTGCGTATTACAGTTACCCGCAACTTTAAACATCTTCTGTTCTCCATAACGTCCTATTGCCGCCATCTGTTCCCTTAGTTGCTGTGAAGGTTGTTTACAGGCTGCGGCTACTGCTATCTCATAAAAACATTCATGCAGGGTATAGGCCGAAGCTTCCATTGTTTCCAGGTTAATATCACCGTGACTTCCATTGTCCAGCCTGTCAACCAGTCCTGGTTTAGGTGTAAGGTGCAATTCCTCCAGTAATGCTTCCACTGCGAACAACGCAATCTTCTGAGCTGTCTTTTCCACCATTGCTACTTTACCGTATATCATATTGGCAATTTTTAATCAGAAATAAAAAATCACCAGTTTTTAAATTTTGCGGGCGGGTTGTATAAATCACCCGACCATTCCACCAGGTCCTGGATATTTTTAGCTGCCAGTAATGACCGTCTTGCTTCCGTTCGTTGCACACCAAGGTCTTCGGGGAATGCTACGATCCCGCGTTCACGCAATGACCTGATATTTTCTGCTGTTGATTTCCTTCCTACCGGAGTAACTCCGGCCACTGCAGCAAGTGCCTGTTTTCTTTCCTCTTCACCCTGGGCCTTATAAACGTAGGCAACACCCTCTTCGGTTACCACATGTGAAACGTCATCACCATAAATCATTACAGGTGCTGTGGCCAGTCCTGCTTTTTTACCTACCTCTATTGCATCAAGCGATTCCACAAATACAGGTGTTTGTCCGCTTCCAAATGTTTCAACAGTTTGTACTACCAGCTTGCGACCCTTTGCCAGCGGGTCTTTGGAAGTCATCAGATCCAGCCATGCTGCGGAAGAGTGTCTCCTGCCATGTGGATCGTGACCCATATTCGGTGCACCACCAAAGCCTGCCAGCCGGCCTGAAACAACTGTTGAAGAATTGGCCTTCTCGTCGATCTGTAACGTGGATCCCACAAACATATCAACGGCATACTGACCCGCTACCTGTGCAAAGGCCCGGTTGGACCGTAGCGTTCCGTCCTTTCCTGTAAAAAACACATCAGGCCGCGCAGCTACATACTGTTCCATACCCACCTCCCCACCAAAACAATGAACGGTTTCAACCCAACCACTCTCAATGGCAGGAATAAGTGTGGGATGGGGATTCAACACCCAGTTGGTTGCAATCTTTCCTTTCAGTCCCAGTTTTTCACCATAGGTAGGAAGTAATAATTCAATGGCGGCAGTGTTAAACCCAATCCCGTGATTGAGCGATCTCACGCCATGTTTTTCATACACACCGCGGATGGTCAGCATGGCAATCAGGATTTGTAATTCCGAAATCAGTTTGGGATCACGGGTAAACAGGGGTTCCAGCTGATACGGTTCACTCGTCTCTACTACAAAATCAATCCATGAAGCGGGGATATCGATCCTTGGTAATTCATCTACAATCTGGTTCACCTGAACAATCACAATCCCGTCCTTAAATGCTGTTGCTTCAACAATCGCCGGAGTGTCTTCGGTATTAGGTCCTGTATAAAGGTTACCATGCCGGTCGGCCTTCTCTGCAGCCACCAGCGCCACATTCGGGATCAGGTCAATAAAGAGCCGGCCGTACAATTCGAGGTACGTATGGACGCCGCCGATTTTCAGGATCCCGTCTTCCAGCATTTGCGAAACCCGCAGGCTTTGTGGTCCTGCAAAAGAAAAATCAATCAGCTCTGCAATTCCCTTTTCAAAAATATCAAGATGTTCGGCCCGGGAGATACTGGAGATGACCATATGAAGCTTGTTCACCTTTGATGGATCAAGCTGTGTCAATGCTTTGGAAAGGAACGATGCCTGTTTCTGGTTATCACCTTCCAAAACCACCCGGTCGCCTGGTCGTAATAAACTCTCCATTGCCTCCACCAGGTTCTCCTGTTTCAGCACAACACCGTCTGCCAGATGGGCAAGACTCCGGATTCTTCCGGCCTTTCCTTCACGTTTCGTTGTCCATGAGATCGTAGACATCTGTGCTTCCTTTTAATAATTATTTTGTTATTCAACCACATCAGCCCTGTAACTGTTCCATAACCAGGCAACCGTATCTGCGCGGTTATTTTCCATGGGTATTACTTTTGCATCTGGTAAGGAAGACCCGGTCATTTTAATCAGTACACCCGATGGTTCCATTTCAATAAAAACCCTTGCACCCAGTTCGTAAAGCAACCCCGTAGCATCGTACCATTTGACAGTATTTGCCACGCCCATCCACAAGTCCGTCCTGACTGTTTCTGCTGTTCTCAATAACCGGCCGGTATGATTCGATGCGGTTGGTATTATTGGTTCATTCAATTCAATCACAGATAATCGTTCCTTGAGATCCGCTGCAACACTATTCAGGAGCTCACAATGTGAAGGCACTGACAGGTCGAGGATCTTTGCCTTCGTGAGCCAGGCAGACCCCAATGAATCGATAAATACCTGCATACTGTCAATCCTGCCCGCAATAACCTGCTGATCTTCTGTGTTGTTATTTGCCAGGTAAATAGCGCTATGTGTTTTATTATGTTCGTTAATATATAACTGTACCCTTGCTGCGGTCAACCCCACCAGTGCCGCCATTCCATATCCTTCCGGATATGCCTGCTGCATCAGCATTCCCCTGGCATACACCAGCGGTAAGGCCTGTTTAAAAGAAAGAACACCACTGACTACGGCCGCCGCAAAGGCGCCTATTGAATGACCGGCAACAAAATCTGCCTGCACTCCCTGTGCCGCCAATCGCCGGGCGGAAACCACTCCCGCAATCAGCAGGCAAACCTGCACGTATGCAGTGGAAGCCAGCTTCCCGGCAGTATCAAGACTATACACCGGCATCTCCAAAATTTGTTCTGCCTCCGCAAAAACCTTTTTTACAACCGGATCGCCTGCCCACATCTTATGCAGCATCCCTACCTTTTGTGATCCCTGACCAGGAAATAGAAACACCGTTTTCATAATTTATTTTATACCATCACCGGGCCGGTTCATTACTTCTTCAACTTGCTGTAAAGCACTTACATTTCGGGTCCATCCGGGACGGGTAATCGTTGAGATGGCAAAAACTATCGCCCGGTTCAATTCATGTGTTATGTCATTTTAACAACAGGAAAACCAGTATATAAAGGATGATTGCTGCATTACCGGCAAGGGCAAGGAAAAACATAAGTTCCGCCCACCATTCAAACCGGTCCTCCCTGCGCTGGTTGCGCGTTCGCATAGAGATAAATGAAAAGATGCTGGAAAATGTCAGCAGCAGCGAGATCAGTGCAGTAAATTCGTCAATCTTTGTACTGTCGCTTTTTTCAGAAATATGAAGCGACGTAATAATGATCAGGCAAAATCCCAGAAAACTGGCTGACGTACCTAAAATATGGGGAGACGTTTTGTTTGCCATAACTATATTTTATGCTGGCTTCAACAGGATCTCCGGACTGGATCTTATTAAAGCACCTTGTTAAACTGCCTGCACAGGAATGGGCTTACCTGATTGATGTTTTAATTTATACCGTAGAATAAGAATTGCTGTCACGCTATATAAAACCAGCTGGATCACCTGGAGTACCAGGTATTGCTGGATATCGGCCAGCGTTCCCTTGTCCATCAGTAAAACCCTGAATCCATTTATAAAGGGCATAAACGGGAACAGCACGCCATACACCTGTGCCGGCCATTTATCATACTGGAAGGGCCAGCTGAATCCCGACGAGATATAGGCCGGCATAACCAGGATCATCATGAACTGGATCACTTTTAATTTTGATTTGAACAACAGGCCGGCAATCATTCCCTGGAATGTCAGGGCAGCGAGGAATAATCCAACTACCAGCATGGAATCAGCCACATGTAACGGAAAGCGTTGCCTGAACAGGAAAAAATAGGAGATGTCCACGCACACAGCAAGTATGGCCATAAACCAGTAGAGGGATAGTTTACCGAAGGTGACCACCAGTGGATTGGTAGAAATCCTTGCCAGGTCAGGCAGGGTACGATCCTCCATTTCAGATGCAAAACTCAGGGCTATTACCACCATGATCACCGATTGAAGGATGATGCCCAGGAACGAAGGCCAGACAAAGGTCTGGTAGTTCGACGCGCGGTTATACAAACGGAAAGTATTGACCTGGAATGCCGCCGGAGGTCGCCCCGTTTTTGCAGACATGACTGCATTGAGGGTTCCTACAACAGCTGTAAGTGCGCGGTTGGCGTATCCCGAAGAAATCAGGTTGGCATCATTGACATATGTATTCACTTCAGGACACCGACCTACCAGTACATCGCCTTCAAACTGATCGGGTATCACCACGGCTGCCTGGATCCCTTCCGTGATAAACTTGTCCTGAACATCCACGTTTTCGGCCGTTACATATTTTATGGTCAGCGTTTCGTTATCTTCCAGCATATCTTTTAATGTAGCACTAAGCGGACTCTGGTCTTTGTCAACCACAACGATGGGCAGATCCGTCACTTTACCGAACGTATAGATATCCCCGTAAAGGAAGGAATACAAAACGGAACCGCCGATAAACAGGGTCATCAGGATTTCATTACCCGTAAAGAGTTTGAATTCGCGCCTGATCAATTGAAAATAGGTTCCCATCCTTTATTTTTTTTTAAGTTGCCGGGACGAGCGGAAGCGGTTTTAATGCCAGCTTCATCTTTTTTCTTAATACGATATAGGTCAACAGGAAATACACGGCAACCAATATCAGTTGGTGATAAACCAACGGCATCACCTGTTCTATATTGGCACCCTGCAACCAGGTAAGCCGGAGGATCCGCAAAAAAGGTGTTAACGGAATAATATCAGCAATGGCCCTCAGCACAACCGGCATTTGATCTGCCGGCCAGGAAAATCCGGAAAGACTAAATGCGGGTGAAGCAATTGACATCAATGTTTGCGACGCGTGCAAGGGCATCGGATAGGTGATACTGCAAAGGGTACCCAACAACGAAGCACTGGTCAACATCAGCAATGAAGCGGTAAATAATACATCCGGATGAACCGGGGCTGGTATTTTAAAAAACGCCGACAGAATGAAATAGGCGGCAAAGGTTACCTTGGCCAGCCCAATGAACGGAATAATTTTGACAAGGATGAGTTTGAAGGGCGACCGGGTGTAACTGAAGAGTCCTGCAGCATTAAAGCTGTTATTGGCAAACTCCCTGGAAAAACTTCCGGCCGTTGCCAGTAGCAGCACCTGGTGCAGGATTGCAAAAATCAACCCGGGCCACAGATAATATAAATAGTTACTGGAGGTATTGTATTGCTGGAATAAATTATGCTGAAAGGCTTCAAACCGGCTTTCTGCTGCAGACACAGGCATATCTTTTCTTTCAAGGGTGGTCAGCAGGATCCCCGCGTTAAGGGTGGCGGCAGCCATACCAATTGCACTGCCTGCCGCTCCTCCTGTCAGGGTATTCGTCATGTTGAGGTAACAGTTTACCTCCGGATGCCTGTTCACCGATACGTTTGCTTCAAAGCGGTAAGGGATCACTACAATTGCCACCAGTTTTTTTTCGATCATCAGGTGGTCGAGATCTGTTGTAGAATAACCGGTGGTTGTTACATGCAGGGTATGATCGTCGGAGAGCATTTCCACAAATGTTGCACTAAGTGGTGAATGATCTTCGTCCACCACCATGATCGGTAATCGTTCCACCCTGCCCTGGAAATAAACAAATCCAAGAATGGTTGCGAGTACGGTTGGCATGACGAGGAACACGATCACCAGGATCTTGTTCTGCCAGAATGCAGCCAATTCACGTTTTACCAGGTAAACCAACACTTTCATAAGTTGCCATTCTTTGTATCGATGGTGATGGTTGAATTATATAGCAGTCCTTCTACTTCCTTTACATCCAGTGGAGCGATCCTGATTTCATATACCGCATCATCCATACTATAATCAGGATAAGCGGTGGTGATATCCGCATACCTTGGCATTTGTTTAAGGTTTAATATTTTACCCTTGTATGTTTTTTTCAGGTAGGGAACATTGACGGTAACCTGTTCCCCTTTTTTGAAAAGGGCTACCCGGCTTTCGGGAATGGTAAACCTGAACCAGGTACTGTTGGGAATATATCCGCTGAACACCGGGTAACCTGCAATCGCAAGTTCCCCTTTACGCAGATTGATAGTTTCAATGGTGATGTAGTTGGTGGCAATAATATAACGCTCCGAATACGACACTTCTACTTCCTGTAAAGCGCCATACGCCTGATCAACCTGACCTACCGTCTCCAGTTTGGTTTCATAACGGGTACCGATTACTGCTTCATCCAGTGCAGCCGACGCTGCTTCCATCTGGGCTTTGGCGCTTTGGTATTTCGCACGCACTTCATCATGTGCCTGTGGTGACAGCAGGCTGTCTTCAAACATGGCGTTGGCGCGACTGTATGATTTTTCCGCAAACTCATACTGGTCTTTGCTTGCCAGGTATCTTGCACGGATCTGTTTTATATCGTTTGGCCTGGTACCGTTATCGGCCAGCAGTCGCTGGGCGGAAGAAGTTTTTACCGCACCCCTTGCCTGAGCAATTTTTGCTGACACCTCGGGTACATCCAGCATTGCGAGTGTATCACCCGGCATGGCCACGAATCCTTCCTCTATATACACCTCAAGAATCCTTCCTGTTACCTTGGGGGATAAAGCAATTGCGTCCCGTTTTATTTTTCCGGGCAACAGGTGCGTATTTGTTTTATGGCAGCCCATTAATAAAATGGACGCGACCAGGACGAAAACACACAGTAATGTAGAGACTTTCATATTTGGTTATGTTATCTGAATGATTGAATGGTCAGGCTTCCTGTTGCTTTCAGTAATTCAACTGCGGTCCTGCGCTGGTCATAGATCGCCTGAAGCAAACCCAGATCGGCCTGCTGGAAATCTTCTTCTGCTTCGATCAGCTGGGAGGAACGGATCAGTCCGGTACGAAATTCACGGGTGGCCTGGACCAGGGCATTTTTTGTTATCTCGCGTTGTTTGGTGCCCGTCGTAACCTGCGTCAGTGCAACAGCAAATTCAGTCTTACTCCGGGTGAGGTTCAGGTGAAGTTTCTGAAGCAGGTCGGCCTTATTATTTTCTGCGGTGCTTAGCTCCAGTTTGGCCTTCTGGATCCCCCTTTTGCCGTCCCTTCCATCAAATATATTCCAGCTGAAACCCACGCCGATCCGGCCAGTAGGCGCGAGAAATAATGAATTGAGACTGGACGAAAGTTTGTCACCATTGGGCAGGATTGATCTTGAACTGGACAGATGCCCAAAAAAAGATCCCACATAACCGGCCGATGCTGCTGCCTGTATTTTTGGGATCCTCCATGTTTTTTCTGCTTTTATCTTATACTGCTGCGCAGCGATGATAGCCTCGGAAGCCTTGAGTTCCGGTCGGTTTTCGATCGTGTGGTGATCGAGACCGCTGTCCATCGGCTCAAGTGTATTACTGATCAGCTTCAGCCTCTCTATCGGAATATGGGTGAGCCAGAAAAGTTTTTCCAGCACCAGCGTTAATTTTCCGTCGTAGTCGGTAATTTTCGAAGCCAGCTGCGCCTGCGCAACTTCAATCTTCTGCCGTTCGTATTCAGTGATCAGACCATAGCTGAATGATTTATCGGAAATCTTCAGGTTTGCTGCCAGTCTTTTTTCACTTTCATTCAATACGATCCGCGCCTGTTTAAGTAATGCCAGCTGATCGTATGTATTGATCACATCACTGATGATTTCTTCTTTTTGCCGGAGTGTAAGGAAACCCTGCGCCCTGATGCGTTCCTCTACTGCTCTTTTTAACAATGGAATTTTACCACCTGAATAAAGAAGCATACTCGCGTCAGCATTGAATGTTGATAATACAGAAGTGAGCGTAAACCTGTTTCGTTGTTCATCTATCCGAATATTGAGTTGCGGGATAACAATTTCCTTGGTTTTTATCGACAGGGAATTAATGGAGAAACCGTTGGCACCATTGACGCTTAGTCGCGGCAGGAAGGCGTCCTGCAATTGTTGTTTCTCGAGTTCAGACTGACTGATATCAATCTTTTCGTTCAACAGTGTATAGTCGTACAACAATGCACTGTCGATTAATTCGGTAAGGGTGGGAACGTTGGACTGCGACTTACATACAACCGATATTGCAAACAGGGATAACAGGGCAATATACCGCAGGGATTTTGGCATTTAACTGTTTTTGATTCTGATTGAATTGCTGAAACGCAAAACAAATCTAACCGGCACATTGCCCTCATTGATTACCAATAGGCGAATGGGCAAAATCAATAGCCGAATGAGTGACAGTAAATGATTTTGGAAGAAATATGCAATTGACTGATCGGAAAATTCCGTAATGGAATGTGCCGGGTCCATTTACACATTGGAGTAGGTTGCGAAATGAACGATCAGTTATAGGTCTCCGGTTTGAACCTGTTGGCCAGAAATCCAGTTGCTAGATCCGGATTAATGTCAGCTACAATTACAGATGGTATTGTATAAACAGCATGGACCAGACAGGAGCCATCCGGCGAAATAATTGCACTGGCAGATTCGGGAAAGCGGGTGGCATAGTTGGAGCTTGCAAAATAGATTGTATTTTCCAGTGCACGCATCATCATAGCCCGTTCGTAATAAGGATTGGAGAAAGCGCCCCAGCTGCTGAGCTCCGGGCCATTCGTGTTGCTTCCGGTAAAATGCGGATGGAAAACGATCTGTGCACCGTGGCGGGCGGCCCACCTCACTGTTTCGGGATAACGGAAAGCCTCATGGCAGATGGCAATGCCGATCCGGAGACCGTTTATGTCAAAAACCTGGCGTCTGTCACCAGGTTCCCAGAAATTATCTTCCGATGGGTCCAGTTGGTTTTTCGATTGGTAACCCAATACCTCTCCCTTCTCTGAAATCACAAATGCCACATTCAACAGTTTGTTGCCCGCATGCCAGTCCATCGGAAGAATGACCGCAATGGAATGTTTAACTGCTATTTCACAAGCCTGGTCCAACGCGGCCTGTAACCGTTGCAGGGAGCGGTCTTCATGTGGATCACCCATTCCGGGATAACCGGGGATATATGATTCTGGAAAACAGATGATCTTCGCTCCCTGCCGCGCAGCATCTGTTACCATCGCTTCCAGTGTAGACAAACCCTGGGCAATTGAAGCGGGAACCGGTGGAGAAGCGATGGCTATTTTCATTTGTCAGGTTTAAAGGTTTGGAAAATTCAACTGCATTTTACGAATAATTCATGAATCGCTAGCTGTCGGTTAAATTACTTCACATTCCGCCCGCTTTCGGCCAATATCGCCAATCATTATTAGGTTTCAATGTCGGCTTCCACTTTGTTGTATCCTTCGTCTCTAAAATATCCCCGATCATAGGATAGGTCTCGTAATCCCGGGGCTTCACGCCATATGGTTTATTGCTGCCATCCGGAAAAACGTAATAGGATTTGTGATGCCATTTGTTGATCACAAATAGCTTTGGCAAATTATTTGGCAACAAACTTCTCAATTCAACCTCCGTAGCCCTGAACAACTCTGAATTTTCTTCAAATAAATAACGTACTAAAGCGGTAAAATCGATTAAACGTGCAGGATTGTCAAAGTCCTGGACATTAATTTTCTTCTGTTTGTACTTTTGTACATCATGCTCGATAGGTAAATAAGTATCCCTGACTTTTAACTGTTTTGCATCTCTGGAAACAAGTTCAAATGACTCTGGTTCCCTTCCTGCTTCAATGTTTGCCAATTCGTTTGGCGTTATTAGTTGGAAATAGGAGCAATTACCCAAATACTGTCCATTAAGTCCTTGTTTTGGCTGATTGACGAGGCAGTTCCCGAAAAAAGTAAGTTCTAATTCAGCACCTTCACCGTATCCGACTTTTTCAAACACGATAGCCCATCTTGTGCTATCGGCAAAGAGAGTGATGCGGCTTCCTGCCGTGTATAAATACGGATGCTCAAAGTCAGGTAATTGTTTATAAGGCTGAAGATGTTCCAGGTCATTAAGAATATCTTCCTTTGTATATACAGATAACGAAGTGTCCCGCGCCTGAGTTTTACACCCCGCAAGTCCGAGCCAAAAAAGTATCAATACGCCTAATGTTCTCATATGCCAGCAGCAAATTTTTAAGAATGTTGTTTATGACGATTTTCGGCGAGTTATTCAAGGAGTCATGAACAAACCCCGACCTAAACAAAAATGACCTACTATTGAGAGTTGCTTTCCACCAGAATGTCATCCTCAACTAAAAATGTAATTCCAGGTCCTGATGTTTCCAGCGTTTGAAAAACCTTTCCGAATTTGACAATACCTGTAAACCTTTGTTTTTGATCGCTATAAAATTCTCCAGAAAACCGGCATTGGAAACCATTGTGCTATTATCTTCCAGAGCAACCTCGGGTGAAAAGCTGACTAAAGTGAGATTAAATTTGCCTGTACGAAACCCGTCCCCCCGTTTTTCATAATGAATTGTAAATTCAAAATTGCTTATGTCATTAACAGATTCTGTCACTAAGCTATTTGAACTTTTCGAGACCTTTTTAACTTTGAAGTAATAAACAACATCGGTTCCCGGCGAAAAATTTGTCATTTGATTTTCTTTATTACCTGCCAAAACATCCCGAACACGTCGAACGAATGGATGAGAATTCTTACCAAATATACAAAGGGAACCTGCAGAGGGTTCCCTTTGTAAAAAATATTATATGTCGTAAAACTACTTAACAATCACCCATCTGTTCAGGGTATTCATCGGGAATTCCAACGCAATCTTGTAAAATTTCGAAGGCGCTCCGGTTATGGTAATTTCAGTACCGGCCGACTTTACAGACGCTTCGCCCAGGAGTTTATATTCATCATGACCCCCTGTTTTAAAATTATTGGTCTCGCTGACCCAGATCTTTACCTTTCCAACCGAGTTGACCGGCGTCCATCCGAGTTTCAGGACTTTTCCATTAAGCGTTGCAGTTGCAGAAACCGCCGAGATCTTTCCGGTAAGTGATACACCATCTACTTCCCTTGCAATTTCCGGACTCATCTTCACACCCAGGTGTGAAGCAATAGAAGGCATGATATCCACTATTCCTGCATTGCCCGATTTGAAATAACTGTTCAGTGATCCTGCATTGGTTACAATCCAGGTAAGGCGTTCACGGTCAGTTTGCCCTCCATGCTCTTTTCCATCTTTTGCATGTCGGCCATGGTCGGTTGTGATATAGATCTGCCAGTCTTCGCCGAATTGTTGTTCACGGAATTTAATAGCCGACCATAAACGCGCCATCTGTTTATCCATATAACCGATGGAACGATAAAACTGTTCACTGTCACCAAATCCATGTCCCATATCATCGGTATATTCCAGGTAAACCCATGACAGATCCGGAGAATACTTGCGGATATATGCCGCAGCCGTATCCACTACCGATTCGTCAATCTTATGCATGAATTCACGGGCCTCATCCTGCGGAAACCTTACTGAATCGAGTTCCAGTCCATCGTAATGATAATCCACATGCAGGTTACCGGTCGAAGCAAGTCCGTCACCAACCAGCTTTGTGCGGTTATCGAGCCAGCTTGAAAACACCGCTATTTTTTTCTCCGGATATTGCTCCCTGAACAAACGGAAGATAGTCGGATAAGCATAATTGGGCGCTGCAATATCATTGTCCCATACATTATGTTTGTTCACCCAGGTGCCCGTCAGCAGGCTATTGTAGCCCACCGCAGAAATTGTCGGGGTTTCTGAATAACCAGCTTTTTCACCACCCACATGTGCCCTTGTGTATCCACCAACGGCAGAGATACTATCAAGACCAGGTGTATTTAATTTCTCAATCACATCTGCAGATATGCCATCTACAATCACAAACAGGACTTTCTTAGCCCTCTGACCAAATGTTACATTAACCGCGGTCAGCACAACAAGACATAGAACCAGCTTCTTCATTTTCACTTATTAAAAATTATGTGGAATATATTCATTTTCCAGTTTTCCATCCGCATATAAGCGAAGGATGGCAAAACCGGGAGGCGTTTCGAAATAATAACCTTTACCGGCAGAATCCTGGTCGCCATCACCCCACCAGAACCCACTTAATGCACCATTGCAACAATACTGAACATTATTATAAACGGTCTGGTCTACCAGATGATTATGCCCGCTCAGCATACCCCTGACCTTATCCCTGTGCTGGTAAAACAGCGACTTCAGTTTATTATTGTCTGAATGATTGCCGCCTACCAGAACGGGTGTGGCCCCAAACACCGGGAAATGCGACATCAGCAGTACGGGCGTATTCTCCTTCAGCGACGACAGGTCATTTTTGAGCCATTCAAATTGCACCTCATCCAGGGAAACTTTTTCATTGTTCCCATCAAGGATGATAAAATGCCATCCACTCCTGTCAAAACTATAATAACGGGCGGGAATCCGGAGCCGGCTGATGACATAATCTTTACCATACATCTTGTCATCCTTACCCGGCGCAGCCCACCAGGAATCATGATTACCGATGCAACTGAAGATCTCGGATCCGTTCAGTTCTGCAACTACCTCGTCCCAGGCCGACCACTGCGCCAGCATTTTTTCACGGCTCACATTATCGTACGATGCATCCATAATGGAATCACCACCGTTCAGAATAAAATCGACGCGATGTGTCCGTTTGATTTCGCGGAAACATTTTCTGATGCGTTCCTTAACCTCCGGATTATTTTCCGGAATATGCACATCAGTTATATGCGCAATGGTCAGCACCGGTTTGCGATGTTCGCTTACTTCCTGTGACAGCAAGGGTTTGCTGATGGCACCTGCCATAACCGCAAGCCCGGCTGATTTTATCAGTTCTCTTCTTTTCATCCTTTAATTAATTCCAGTCAAACAACTGTGGTGCGAGATGCGGATTTAATGTCATCTGGCTAAACGGAACAGGCCGGTAGTAATATTTTGGTTCAATGAACTGTCGCATCCGGTTATCGGTAACCATTGTTCCACCCGCATTCCCATTTTTCAAATAAACGGTCACATTATCATTGATCGTACCTGCTTTATAGTATACAAGATTTTCACCCAATGAATTTTTTTCCTGGTCTTCAGCAGCAGGGATAGTAGCCGACTTGTCGATCAGGATAATATCTTCTATGCCATCACCGGTGAGGTCGAACTTACCCAGGCCAGGAAAGTACATACCTTCAGGAATCGCTTCAATGAGTTTGCCTGCATGCCAGCGCATAAGATCATCAAACCTGTATCCCTCTGCAGCGAACTCCACCCTTTTTTCGCGGCGGATCTCCAGGATTACTCCTTTATTTGCACCGGTTACATCTGGGTATTTCGATGAAAGCACAGGGTCGGGCGAAGCATTTGCCGCTGCCAGCGACATCGCCGGCATACCAACCCTTGTACGAAGCTGGTTGACGGTGAGGTCAAGGTCGCCCTGGGTCAGGGTTCCATCCTCTGCCTTTGCTTCAGCAATAATCAACAAAACCTCTGCAAAACGGTATGCCGGGAAATCAACATCATTGCTGACTTTAGTATCAATTGTATTGATATAACCTTTCAACTGGTGATAGCCAGTAAAGTTTTTATTGAGCCGCTGTATATACGGTTTTGATGGTGTGGATGCCAGGATAATCCCGGGTGCCATAATTGTTTGCGACAACCTTGGATCGCGGTTCTCAAACTCTTTCACAAACTGGAAATTCTTATAACCGGGCTGGTCAGTGAAACGGCTACCATCTTTCATCAGGTACTCCTGTATCAGATCGCGGGAAGGCGACATCTCATAGTCCATTACGGTACTGTTGTTGTTACCACTGTGACCAAGAGCTTCATCATATACATGTACCAGCATCACTTCCGGATTAGCAGCCAGGCTTGCGCTGTTAAAAAGACTCGCATAGTCTGCAGCCGGACCACTCTCGGTAAAAATCCTGAACTTTCCGGATGTCATGATCTCACCTGCAACAGCCGCTGCCTTTGAAATAAATGTTGCAGCGCCTGACTGGAGACCCAGTTCAGGATGATACCTGCGAAATGTTCCTTCATAAAGTAAGTGACGTGCATAAACCAGTTTCACTACCCATTTGCCGGGTGTGCCAGCAGGAACCTTTTCCTTAACATGTGTTGAAGCAAATTCCAGATCGGCCATCACACTGTCAATAATCAGGGAGCGGGAATCACGGGGTTTATAAAGTTCATCTACATCAGAAGGGTTAAGCGTGGTAGAATACCAGGGAACATCCGAATAACGTTTTACTTTTTCCATGTAAAATTCGGCACGGTAAAAACGGGCGAGACCGGCATAATGATCCTTCACTTCCTGGGTAACATCCGCTTTCTGGTAATTCTGGAGGAAGTAATTGATATTCCTAAGGCGCTCCCAATCCCATCCTTCAGTAATGGTTTGCGAACTTGGCGATCCGTACATCATATTCTTTATCTCCTGCGAACCCGTAGTGGCCTTGTCATCGGTGTTCTGATCCGCCACAAAGTTGTTACGACCAGGCAGTGCCAGCAGGCCATTGATGTAAAGGCCCAGATCTGTTTCATTGTTGAAGAACTGTTCCGGGGGGACTTCTGTCTGTGGCGACCTGTCAAGAAAATCCTTGTTACAGGAGGCCAGTCCACCCAGCATCAGAACTGTACTTACTAAAACGATATATCTTTTCATAATCAGACTTGTTAACAATTAAAAATCGAGGTTAATACCAAACGCATACTTACGCTGGAACGGATACGCCAGTCCGTAACCATCAGCAATGGCTTCCGGATCGAAATATTTTTTCACCTCTGAAAATTCAAACAGGTTTTCACCGGTTACATACACGCGGAGCCTGCTTACATTAAAACGTTTGGTTACCGATGCAGGAATAGTATAACCGATGGTAAGGTTCTTCACCCGCAGGTAGGCGGCGTTCAGCATATATTTCGTTTGCGGGAGATCAAGGCCTGTACCATAATTATTATCAGCCAGCCATGATTGCAGTACCGGGAAATATGAATCGAGATTGGCATCGGCCAGACCTGCATTCAGGTACGAAGCTGAGTGCTGGTCGCGGCCAGGACCGGTTTCCGAAACACCACGGTAGTAATCCAGGTTCCAGGCATAGATGCCTGCATATGGTTGCTGGTATGGTCCCCAGAATAAATAATGATGCGGGTAAAAGTCTTGCTTAACCACTCCCTGAAGGAACATGGAAAAATCAAAATTATTCCAGTCCAAATCAAGATTGAATCCGAACCTGAAACGCGGACTGCTGTTTCCGATCTTCTTCAGGTCGCCGGGTTCTGTTGCTGTCTGACCAAGTGTGATCTTACCGTCGCCATTCTGATCTACATAACGTGGCCATCCTGCCACTACTTCCAATGCATCCCATGGAATAATTGCTGATTGATCCAGCTTGGCGATTTCTTCTGCACTGGCGAAGTAGCCATCGTTTTCCAATCCCCAGATTTCGCCTATTTCCTGACCAACACGGAAGTCTTTCAGGGTCTGCAGTTGATTATTGAACCTGGTAACCTTCGAACGGGAATCCGACAAAATGAAACGGGCCCCGAAATTCAGCGGCTTAGCTGCAACATTAAAATGGTCACGGTAACCCAGGGTCAGCTCAAAACCTTTTGTCTCGAGATCCGCCACATTCTGCAGTGGTGGAGTTGTTCCGATAACAGCAGGCAATTCAGCTCCCGCCGCAAGCATGCCGATAGTCTTGCGGACGAAATAATCAAAACCAAACTGTAGTTTATTATTAAGGAAGCCCAGGTCGGTTCCCAAATTGAACGTCCTCACTTTTTCCCAGGTATAGGTATCCGGATCTACTTTGAGTGCCGGTGCACCACCGATAACAGTCGGATAACCGTTATCAATCAGGTAGGGCGACCTTACTGGTGTCAGCGTTTGGATATATCCGAAGTCTTGCACATTTCCACCCTGATTACCCAAATCGCCATAAGAGGCGCGGAACTTCATGGTCGGAATAATTTTGGTAACCGATTCCATGAATGGTTCCTGGCTTGCTACCCAGGCTGCGGAAACAGATGGGAAAAAGCCCTGGCGTCTTTCGCTTGGGAAGCGCGATGAACCGTCACGACGGCCGTTTACCTCAACGATATAACGTTGTTTATATTCATAATGTAGGCGACCGAATAAACTTCTGAGTGCATAGGTGGAATAGTCTGCATATGCCGCGGCTGTCCCTGTTGTGGCACCAAGATATGGAAGAGTCACCGACACCAGGCCGGAGCGTGACGCCAACTCATCAGTGTAGATATACTCTTCCTGGTTATAACCAGCCACAATGCTGAAATCATGATCATCACCGAGCGATTTTTTATAAGTTGCATACAGATCGTATACATCGTGTTTCACATTACCATTCCGGACGCTCACTGAATCGGTACCGCCTTCTTCACGGACATCACCAGGACCGTAGCCGATCTTGTATTTCCTGAAATCACGATTGGCTCTCCACAATTCCCTTTTGATACTGGCGTTTCCGACAATCTGGAGATCGTTGTTTAGCAGGCTGAGGGTACCACGGATAACATCCTGGAATCCAAACCGGTTTTGTTCTGCGCGACCACCGCTGGTGAGTTTTGCACCCAAACGGCCTGCATCACTGTTGGCCCAGGTTCCATCTGGGTTTACTGCCACCTGGGTCGGCTGGAGATAGTAGAGATCGGTAATTGCCTGGCTTGGTGCTGAACCGATAGTTTGGTAAATATTAAGATTGTTATCCAGTTTCAAACCCTTTAACGGCGTAAAGCTGATCCGCGCACGAAGACCATACCGTTTCCAGTCGTCCCGTGCTAATTTGTTCAATCCGTTTTCATCGGTATAGTCAGCCGATAAAAGGTAGGTAAATGGTCGTCCGTTGCCCATATCCGAACCACCACTAAATGACAGATTGTGGTTCTGGGAAATATTCGATTTATTAAAAAAGAAATCATTCCAGTTATTGCTGCCCATATAGATCCACTTGGTAGGATCATTTGGATCAACACGTGTATCTTCTACTGATGGATCATTTGAACGATCCTTTGCCCACTGATACTGGTAATCGGTATAGTTTACATAATCCCACGGCGTATTGTCCGTACTGGTCTCCAGTACCCTTGAATAGATATACGGATCTGTGATCTGTTTTGGCAAAACAGTACTGCGTGACGAAGCGAAATAGTTATTATAACTGATGCGTTGGTGACCAGTTGAACCCTGTCTGGTGGTGATCAGGATCACACCAAAAGAAGCACGCGCTCCATAGATTGCAGCAGAGGCCGCATCGCGTAATACGGTAATGGAAGCGATATCAGCCGGACTGATCCGGAGCAGGTCGTCGGCTGTAGAAGCAATCCCGTCGATCACGATCAGCGGTGAAGCGTTGCCCTGCAGGTTGGCCGCACCCCTTACATTAATCGTAGGAGTGGCGCCTGGCCTGCCTCCGGGGTAACTGATATTCAAACCGGGACTAAGTCCCTGCAACCCCTGGAAAACATTGGCCACCGGACGTTTTGCAATATCTTTTCCGGATAACTGGTCCACTGCACCGGTTACATTCATTTTCTTTTGTGTGCCATAACCAACTACAATGACTTCATTCATGGAGTTAACCGAAGTAACTAATTGTACGTTCACTGAAAGTTGTCCGCTTACAGCAAGCTCCTGGCGTTCATAACCAACCATGGAAAAAACAAGCACCGCATTTTCCGGAACAGAGATATGGAATTCGCCAGACTCATTGCTTGATGTACCGAGCGTACTACCCTTCACCTGAACACTGGCACCAGCTATCGCCTCACCTGTAGCGTTTGTAATTTTTCCTGAAACAGGAATTTCTTTCTGGCCATAAAATTCAGGCCGGTGCATTGCATGAAGTTGTGGTAAGGAACCAACCAATAATACAATGAATAATAAAAAGGGTAAACCCTTCAAACGAAGGAGAAGTCGCATACTATATCAATTAGGTTTAGGAGAGCCGTACCAGTGTGTATCCTGACCGGTTGTTAATTCGCGGCAAAAGTAACGGTGCAGTATTGTGTGAATTGAAAAACGGTGTTAACGAAATGTGACCGAATTGTAAACAAATCACAAACACCAGGAGAGTGTTTCGGTCTTCAAAAAGGAAGAGAGAATTTATTCTTTCGATCAGCGGGACAGATTCGCCCTACCGCCCCAGGCAGCCTATTTACGACTTTATGTTGGAAAAACAGGCAGCCGGGCAAAACTTAACATACAGTGTATTACTAAATTATTAAGTTTGTGTAAACACCTGCATATGTCTTCGAAAAAACTTAAAAAGGAATTTGAATTATCGGTAGCTGCAAATCTCGTTGTGATCTTCGCGTCACTCACCGATCATCTTACGCCAAAGAAATTTGAACGTAACGTGAAAAGAGCCACAAAAGCACTACTTGCTGGTTTTAAAGAAAAAAATCCAAAGCCAAAAAAGACAGGTGGAGCAAAGAAACAAATTGTAGCTGAGCCGGTTCAGTAATACATTTATCTTCCTGAATCCTGGTAACATGCCATGCTGGTTCAGTAATCCTGTTCAAAATCAGGAATACCATGTGCCGGATTGTTTTGTTCAGTAACCCAGTTCTATCTCTGCAATACCTGGCGCCAGCGTCATTCCAGCCCCACCGAAACCATTGAGGATGGTTACACCATCTGAAGTTTTCATAAGCAAGTAGGCATCGCCGTTACTGAGTTTGGGATAAACGCCATTCCATGATTGTGTAACACTGGTCTTGCTGAACCTGGCAAAATGGGAAAGGTAATCAAGTATCAGTTTGTTGATATGCGCAACATCAAACGGGTCCGGATCAGGACCATACTCGTGTGAATCTCCAATGGTAAATTCTCCCGACTCATTCTGCGACACCATTACATGGATCCCATATTTTTTGTGCTCAGGATATTGCTGGTCAAATCTTTCTTTTAATTTTTGAAGTGAGGGCGCTACTTCAAAACTTTTATAATGACCCAGTGACAAGGCACCACAAAGTGCGGGTCCCATTCGTTGCAACTGCGGCGTCAACCGCATCATCTGTAATTTACATTTCGTTATCGGAAGTTCTGCAAATAACGAAGGGTACAGGGTTTCAAAATCGGCACCACTGCACACAACCACTTCGTCAGCATGATAGGTGTAACGGGATGTTTCAACCCGGGGAAGGCTGATTTGTTTTACAGGTTCATTCCAGAAAAACTCCACGCCATATTTTTCGGTAAGATAGGCAGGGAGTTTTGCGATCGCATCCCTGGGATCAACAATCATTTCACTATAGCTGAACAATCCACCCAGTAAACCCTGGCTTACTGCATTAACAGAAACTTTTTTCACTTCATCGGCAGACAATAGCTGCATGGGTCGTTCCTGGTAATTCTCTTTTAATTCCTGCAGTACATCCCATTCGTCCTGTTGATACGCAAGATGTAAAGACCCGGGGGTTTCAAACCAGATACCAGCATCTTCACAGAGTTCCTGCCAGATCTGTCGGCTGCGCATGGCAGCATCATAAAGAGCACCGGCTGGTTGACCGATGGGCCAGATCATTCCAAAATTCCTGACAGACGCGCCCATGGCCGCTCCGTTTCGTTCAAAAACCCTGACTTTATAACCCCGGATGGCGAGTATACGGGCTGTGGCCAGACCGGCAATTCCAGCACCGACAACTATTGCATTCCTGGCCATAAAGATCGCGGTTGATTTTTGTGAGTTCCCATTTTATAATACTTCCGGCGGAAGTAGATCGCCGAAACGGTTACCAATATAATACCCATACCTGAAAAAACAAACAACATCCTGACAAAGAAATCTGTCCACGAAATTTCCAGTTTCATCAGGTTTTTAACAACAATGATAACATCACTCCCCAGGTAACCGAAAGAATCGGCCACATAAATTATAAAACCCGCATTCCCGGCGTATCTGAAGGTAGAAATCAGCCGCTCAAACAACATACAATTAAAGGGAACATAGGCCATGTACAAACCAATGCCGGAAACTGTGATCCACCAGAAAGGTGAAACAGAGTGGATGGTAAATAAATAATTGGCGAGGATTACAATCAGGAATCCGGTAAAAATGAGCACATGGTTGATCATAAGGGCCTTTAAGTTCGACTTCACCAACACCAGCAGGCTCATCATCAGTAATACAACAAGGGAAGCCGGCACTTCGCTCCTGGTAAAAACCGAAGCATCATTTCCATAACCCAGTTCCTTCCAGATATCGGCAGCAAAATTACTGCGGTAGTCGCGCACGATAGTGAGCATGATATAGGCAAGGATCAGGACACAGAGACCGGGAATAAATTTCCGGAGGAACTCTTTTCGTTCTCCCTTGTCCATGGCCTTCCTTGCGGTTCGCAACTCCAGGTCTTTAGAATCCGGAAGTGGTGTTTTACCCAGCAACCAGGTGCTCAAAAGTAATACGGGAAAAAACAACATACCGGTTATAAACGGCATCCACCATTGGCTGAAACCCCAGTCTTCCATGACCATCCGTCCAGCACTTTGTGTAAAACCAGAGGCGAAAATAAAACTGCTCGCCAGCACGGCACCCAGGAATTCGGTTGTCTTCCTTCCCTCCAGGTATCTGAAAACAAGTCCATAAATAACTCCAAGTGGAAACCCGTTGATAAGAAGGAATATAATATTATAGGGTGCCGGCACCCATGCAAATAATAGTAATGCTATCCACGCCACTAAAATCAAAAGGATAATTGAAAAGGCATTCCGTTGATCTTTCAGGCCACCGATAAAACTGATCCCATAAAATTTACTGACTGTATATCCAATTGTCTGGGCAATCACCAGCCACGATTTGTAAGTGACACCTAAGTAGGAAATTCCTTCAAAAGTAGCACTGGTAAACGGTTTCCGAAAAGCGTACATGCAGGTATACACACAGAAAGCTGCAATAGCAGCTGGTATGACCGAGGTCCATTCCCGTCTTGTAAGTCGTTCAACAGACATGTTTTTGAATACTACGGGTGTTCTGATAAATTTGATCTGCGATATGGATCTTGCAATACCCTCGTACTAATATTATTCATTTACACCAGTCAGCTCCTGATAAGCCATATCCCGGTAGCGTTTGAGATCGGGAAGTTTACGATGTTCCACTTTCGCTTCATCATCCCATCTACGTAATTGCACATACAACTGGTGATCCGGATCCTGTTCGAATGCGGTTGCTTCTTCTTCGGTCATCACACCACCCTGTAAACCCAGTGTATACCGGCTTGCTTCTGAAAGTTTGTTATAATAATCCGGATAGCGGTATGTCAGGTAACGTTTGGCATTAACATGGCTTTCCACCATCCGCACGATCCGTGAAGAAAAACCTTGTTTTTTTAAATAGATCCCGGCAAGCACTTCATGATCAACCACACCATAACCATTCATTTGTGCGGTGTCCATAATATGCTCGCACAGATGACCTATATCATGGAAGAACGCAGCCAGTATTACATCCCGGCCGTATCCTTCTTTCTCCGCCAGTTCAGCCGCCTGTGCCATATGTTCGATCTGCGATACAGGTTCACCGATATAGTCTTCCGCACCGTAGATCATGTAAAGGGAGAAGATCTCCTGGACAATCTCCCTTGCTTTAACGTTTTTCAAATTAGTATAAACTGGTTAAACGATTAGTTAAGGGTTAACGGAGCAAGTGGCTGGTGAGCCGGTTTGTATTCTTTACCCAGTAACAGTGCGATGGTTGCCGCAATCTGTCCCTGGTAGGCCTGTTGACTGGTCTTATTTTCACCGGTTGCCTTTACCGATGGTCCGATTGCAGCCATCCACATTTGATTTGATTCCGGAATTTTCTGGCCATGATGTTTCCATGTACCGTCTGCAGCAAGACCACGACCATGATCAGTAGTGATCAGGATGGTTGTTTTGTTTTTGTATTGTGGGGTCGACTGCACATACTCCCAGATTTGCCTGATCCAGTCGTCAAAATTCTGTGCAGCGTCAAGATAATGATCATAAAGCCCCGCATGCGCAAACTCATCGCAGTCGCCCAATCCGAAGTACATCAGCTTCGGCTTGTTGACCTTCATATATTCAAGTCCCATGTGGAAGGAAGCAACATCAAGCCTTTCGCCACCATGGAATACGGTGGGCATTTCATGTTGCAACTGATTATATAAAACCTGGCGCTCAGTTAGTTTGCCGGGTACATCGCGGAAACCATCGTTCAGAAACAACCCGCTCCTGGCTTCATTGAAAATGGATGAATAAACATCCCATGATCCAAACACCGCTGTGCGGCCTTTGTACTCAGGCAGCTTTGCCAGGTATTCAAAAACGGTTTCATTTTTATTCGGGATTTTATCATTGGAGTTCACCGCGGTATCGGGATATCCGGTGAAAATTTCGTTGTATCCCGGATAGCTGAACCAGTATGGATTGGCGTTGTTGAAATAGTTTCCGTACTGGCGGTTACCAAGGATAACACCTTCCCTGGCCAGGGTGGACCAGAAAAAAGGCATTAGCCTTGCGCGCCGTTCTGCCTGTGTGGGTAACCAGAATTGTTCACGAACATAACCGGTGCTGTAGGTAGCAGCCGTATCGAAGGCGAGTACACTATCTGCACCGCCGAATATTTCCTGCCAGCGTAACCCGTCCATCGTAATGACCACAACATTCTCCGACGTTTTAAATTGGGCGGATGAATAGAAACTTACGGTCAGGAATAAAAATAAACTGAGCAATCTTGTCATAATGTTGATTTAAGGTTGGGTTTGTTTTGACCGCGACTTATAAGGTCCGAATACTTCTTTCACTTTAAGGTCGGGCTGGTTATCGTCTAACACTATCACATAAAACTCGCCACCACCGGGCACTACACGAATAAGCACGTGTCCCCGCTGGCTTTTGTAAACATCATCGATCATGTTACCGATCACCAGTTTGTTGGCCTCGAGCATATTGGTGGAAAACAGGTCACCGGGTTGCGGATAGATGGCGGTATTACGTAGGCGTCGTAACACTTCATGGCCCGGATGGTCGGACGACCAGGTTTGTCCCACCCACACCTGCGGGTGCAGGGTCCTGATCATATTCGCATTTACTGCGTCGCGGTTACCATGATGATCCATGCTGGCAACATCTACTCCACCAACGGCTTTGGCAATTGGTGTTTCTACGTCGCGTAATGAGTCATCACCGATAAACAATTCACCGGGATTATCACCACCGCTATAATAGGTAAAGGATCCGTAATTGATGGTCAGGGCAAGACTCAGACTATTTTCATCCGGCCGTTTTTTATTCATGGCCGGCTGGTCGGCAAATTGTTTCTGAACAGTACTATCGCGGCCGGTCCAGATCCACTGGGCCGACTTAACATTGCGGATAAAAAAACCTGAATAGATTTCGGGTTTATGCACCAGCCGGATCTGGTCTTTACTGCCGGCCCTGAATGGTTGTTGCAACATGCCGTTGGCGGCACCAGATTTAAGAAAGGAAAAATAGTTCAACATGGTATGGCCAAACTCGATTTCGCCACCACGGTTTTGCTCGGCATCTTTCCGCAGGTCAAAGGGATAATTGTAGTCGGGATAACCGCGATCAAACAATTTATTGATATGTATTAATTCGGCTACGCCTGTTATTCCGGTCAGCCGATAATCCCCGTTTTTACTCAGGGGGGCCCATGGATACCATGCACCGAAGTGATCGTCGTGAAAATGGGTAATGAGGGCATAATCAATTGTGGTATGGGCTGAATCGGGAACCACCTGTTTAATATAATTCACCAGCCACTCATAGGGCCTGCGTGATGAATCAGGTTTGGCTGAGGCGTTGCGTAGTGAGAAGGTACGGCTGTCGAGTGGCGACAATTCACCCGCATCGATCAGTAAAGTTGTGCCATCGGGTAAAATGCAGAATGCAGCATTACCGCGGCCTGTGTTGATATGGTGTATGTCGAGGAAGCCTTCCTGCCAGGTTCCCAGGCTCGCACCACTTTTTGCAGGCTGCGCTATGGAATGAAGTTGAAACAGGCAGAAAATTATTACTAAATATTTCAATGCGATTTTGTTTTAAAAAAGAGAGCAAAGCATAGAAATGCTTCGCTACACACATTAACTGCTTACATTACATGAGAAAGTTTTTATGGCTTAAGCAACCACATTTTAGTATTGATATCGTCGGTTCCTCCCTGGCGTTCTACTGCTTTGACACGATTTTCTCCATTGAGCGATTGAGCTGAAAGTGGATAGATAAACCGGACAGGGACCATATTACCATTAAGATTGGATGGACCGGGAACGATGGCCGGCATATTGGTACGGCGCCAATCGAACCACGCTTCAAGACCGTTGAAATAAAGTGCGATCCATTTTTGCATTGCGATCCTGGCTAATTTTTCGCCATCTGTACCTGCAAAGGCAACCGAAGCCTGAGTCAGGTAATTGGCAGGCATCGTGATATCCAGGTTATACGCCACCGGCACTATCGATTGCCAATAGTTAAAATTAGCAGTGATACCTTTTTCATAATATTCTTTAGCGTCACCAGTGCTGATCATTCCTTTTTGTCTTGCTTCCGCAAGAAGGAATTGCAACTCAGCATAGGTCATCAATAAGGCACGGGCAGCGGCTGGATCCGGAGCTGTCTGGTTTATATCGTTACATACAAGACAGGCGAAAGTATAACCAACCCTTGAAACGCCCTGTACGCCGCCATTGTAAGCCAGAGCGTCTACATCACTTAGGCCATTTGGAACACCGGCAATAACTGGTGTGCCTGTGGCGACAGAAGTTTGTGTAGGTCGCCCAAAAACCTTCAGTCGTGGATCATTAAGAGCAGTCAGCCTGTCGGTCAGCGTCTTACTCACCCGGAATTCATCGAATGAACCTACCCTGTTACCGTAAAGTGGCCATTGATTGGGGGCTGCCGCAAAATATTTCAATTCGGCGTTATCGGCATTACTTTCAAAAATGGGATTAGCCGCGGGGTTGGCGATAATTTCCTGTAATTCTGCATTGACATTTTTCTTGGCTGAGATTCTCATCATCGCACGGATACGAAGTGAATTCGCCAGTTTTCTCCATTTGACGATACCAGAGGCGCCTCCTCCAAACAATACGTCCCCTTTAAGTTCGGGACCAGCGGTCGCCAACACTTCATTCGCCTTTTTCAGGTCAGACAGGATACCATTATAAATCTCTTCCTGGGTATCATAAACCGGATTGTAGATGCCTTCTGTTTTTGCCATTCCCGCCTGGCTGTACGGCACATCACCATAAGCATCAGTAACAAGCGAGAACATCCATGATTTCAGCACCAGTGAAACACCGAAGAAGGGATTTTTTTCATCCCCGTCCACCATCGCAAAAATATTCTGCAGGTTACGGTTATTATCATAAACAGTGTTCCAGATATCGTTGCGCTCGCCCCAGAGGTAACGGTCTTCATTTACAAACTGGATCTTGGCGTGATGCTGTACCACTATGTTTCCAATGCCCCAGGCTTCATTTACCTGGCGATCCATCATATTTTTAATGATACCGCTGAGCAGGAGTTCCGGTGGTACCTCCGTTGGATTGTTCCTATCGGTATTTATCTCCTCAAAACTCTTTTTACATCCTCCCAGGAGTGATAAAAAAAGTACCGGGATAAAAAGTTTGCTGATTTTCATTACTATAATTTTTTGTCTTTGACTTATAATTTAAAACTCAGGTTGATGCCGTAACTCCTGGTACTTGGCAGGCTCATATATTCGATTCCTGGAAGTGCTGTCCCACCCGAGTACGACATGGTTTCCGGATCAACGTGAGGGACATTATCCCAGAGAAAAAGATTGCGGCCCACCAGGGAGATAGTTGCTCCACGGATCGGAAGTTTTCCGAACACATGATTAGGAATTGTATAACCAATTTGTAATTCGCGAAGTTTGACGAACGACGCATCATACATTACACCCTCTGCGATACTCCGGCCACCGGTATAGGCACTATGCCATTCGCGTACTGAAACCTTTGTATTGTTTGGAAGGAACGATCCATCGGGTTGCATTACCACACCAGCTCCGATTACACCATTACCTGGTTTGCTGATATCATATCCGTCTGCACGGCCTTCAAGTGTTTCCTTGATAATACCGCCTTCACGGCCAACTGTCTGGGTAAATGAATAAAGCTCTCCGCCTTCCCTGATATCAAACAGGAAACTCAAGCGTACACCTTTGTAGGAAACAGCGGAGCCGATGCCCATCAGGAAGTCCGGATTATAGTTACCAAGGAGTTCTACATCAGTTGTGGGTATGGGGCGACCTTGATCGTTGTAAACCATCTGACCAACATTCTTCCCTGTTGCGTCGTAGAATGGTGCATTTTTATCAGTATTCTGGACTCTTGCATATGCGATTCCATACATGTTACCCATTCGTTCCCCAACACGTGCCTCAACACTTACATTCCTTGATGCAATGCGGTAGTTGCGGAGTCCGTCAGAGAGTTCCAGCACAGTACTCCTGTTTGCTGAAAAATTCACGAATGCATCCCAGGTTAGGTTGGCTTTTTTAATTATTGAACCGGTAAGCATCAGCTCTACTCCGTTATTCCGGATCAGTCCCGCATTAATTATCCGGGCGTTATAACCGGTAGTTATGTCAAGTGGAAGCCGCAGAATCTGGTTCTTGGTCCGGCTTTGGTAATAGGTAAGGTCGATTCCGATCCTGCTGTTAAATAACCTGATATCTGTACCAAATTCATAGGCCGAACTAATCTCAGGTTTGAGATTCAGATTGGCAAGCCTGTCAATTTCGCCATAGATCTGGTCGGGCCCAAATGGCTCACTTCTGCCGAAAGTTTGTGTGAAAGCGAATGGATCAGTATCATTCCCAACCTGCGCAAGACTACCTCTTACCTTTAAGAAACTGATAGCAGAAGGAAGGCGTACCATATCGCTTACGATTGCACTCAAAGCCACAGAAGAATAAAAGTAAGAATTATCCTCTGTTCCAAATGCTTTCAGGTTTTCGGGGATAGTAAGCGCCGAACTCCAGTCGTTACGACCTGTAAAATCCAGGAAGAGCCTGTTTTTGTAGCCTAAACCGGCAGATCCATATAAACTATTGATTCGTTTACCCACATTGTTCTGTGTAGCTATAAGTGCTATGCGCGAGTTATTAAGTGAATAAGTACCTGGTATATTCAGCTGGCCAGCCACTTCTTCGTTAAAGCGGGAGGTCTGACGCATCTGATTTCCTCCGGCCGTGGCGTTTACCGAAAAGTCACTGTTGATTTCCTTATTAAAGCTGAGGAGGAAATCGCTGTTCCGCTCTTCGTTTCTTATCAGGTTTTCGCGATACTCCCCAAAAGGGAAACGCTGTGTGCTGAAACCCCTGCGAAATTCGCGGCGTTCACTGCTATAATCTGTCGCGGTACGCAATTGAAGATTCAACAATTTTGAAAATTCATATTTCAATGTAACGTTTCCGATCAGACGATCATAATACTGACCATTGGTATTTTCCATCACGGTCAGATAAGGATTATCGTGATAGTTATAGTTCCAGCCGTATTGCTTCTGCCCTTCAAGGCCCGTTTGCCAAACGCGTTTCATATCGGCAACGCTGACGGAAGCCGGTAACCAGCAGTTGAACAGATACATGATACTTTCAGTTCCGTAACTTATTGATGGGCGGTTATCACTTTCGCTCTTGATATAACTTACAAACGCCCTTGCGGTAAGTTTGTTGGTAAGGTTGTAACCACCGGAAAATGAAATGGTATTGCGACCCAGATCTGTATTCGGCACAATTCCTTTTTGTTCCAGGTTGGTAAAACTTAATCGAAAATCACCGTCCTTGTTGCTACCCACCAGGGCCACATTGTTGGTGAAGGTATTGCCTGTCTGAAGAAAATTCTTCAGGTTATCCTTATCGGGTGTCCATAGAGTCGGTGTAATTACGCTACCAGCCGGAGCATTCATATCACCTCCCGTGAAGGGAATGGGCTGACCATTCAGCGTCCTGGGTGAATTATACTGCTGATACAATTGTCCGTTAAATGCAGGGCCCCATCCTTCGTCGGTACCATCCGCTGTTCCGGCACCCCTGCCGTCCTTAAAGACAAAGTCGCCACCACTGGCATTACCCTGACCATATTTTGTCTGGTACTCAGGCAATTTAAGAGGTGTGTCGAATGTCATATTACTGTTTACTTCAACACCTATCCCATTAACCTTACGCCCACCTTTTGTTTTGATAAGTATAACACCATTGGCAGCCCTTGATCCATATAACGCTGATGCCGCCGGACCTTTCAGGATACTCATGGATTCGATATCGTCGGAGTTTACAAAGCCCGCACCATTACCGAAGTCTACTTCCATATTTCCCTGACCGGAAGCACCGGTGATTGAATTGCTGATGGGAACACCATCTATAACATAGAGAGGCTGATTCTTATTAATATCAACAGACCGTTCACCGCGGATCGATACACGTGCTGAACCCCCGATGCCGCCTGGACTTCCGATTACGGTTACACCAGCCACTTTACCAGCCAGTTGATTCACAACATTCGACTCCCGGGCAACAGTCAATTCTTCACCCTTTACCTCCTGGATTGCGTAACCCAGTTTCTTTTTCTCGCGCCGGATACCCAGTGCAGTAACTACCACCTCGCTAAGGTCATGCGACTGAGCCTTTAGAACAATTTCCTTTGTTTCTGTCGCACGAACTTCCCGTAACTCAAAACCAACACTGCTGATTATGAAAATATCAGTTGGTAAGGCAACAACATTGAACGTACCGTTCTCGTCAGTTATGGCAGATGCCCTGCTGCCCTTCACAATAATTGTTGCGCCCGGTACAGGCCTGTTGTCTTCCGAGGATGTTACTTTACCTGTAACCACCTGCTGGGCAAACGCAATGCTGGTAAGGCTTATAAGGAAGAGGAAGAGTACGCCAGACTTGAGGCGCGGGAGGAGATATGTTATCATAACAGCGGTTGGTTTTGTAAGTGTTAACATCTATTAACAGTGCAAAACTCCTTTTCCCATGTTACGGTAAACTGTATTTAATGTGAACGAATGATTAAGTCTGAAATAAAAATGGATACTTTTATGCAGGTTGGAGTGTTTCCCTTTCAGGTATCATGCGTTGAAGTAGTTTTTCAAACAATGATACAAAGGGCAGCAATGCAAGAACCCCGAATCCATTGAACAACATATGTGCATTGGCTACTGTTTGCGAAAGGGAAGCGTTTCTTGAAACAAATAACACCAACTGGGTAAAAAAGGGCAGCAATACCATCCCTACCGTTATAGTTGTAAGATTAAACATCAGGTGAAAAAGGCCCGTTTTTATAGCCGCCCTGCTTCTTCCCACCGACGCAACCAAGGTGTCGGCGCAGGTACCCAACTCAGAACCCAGCATCACGGCTATCGCAGCGGGGATAGTCACCAGTTCCTGATTGGCAAGGCCTATCACCATTCCAACTGTGGCACTGGAACTCTGGACAATCACCGTTACAACCGTTCCCGTAATCAAACCTTTCCATGGATTTTCCAGCGACTTCAGCCAGCTCACAAAATAATCACTGTTTTTTAATGGTTCTACAGCTTCCTCCATCGTAAACAACCCAAAAAAGATCAGGCCGAAGGAAAAAATGACTTTTCCCAGATTGTTCTGGAACTGTTTTTTAAAAAAGAACATCAATCCAAAACCCACCACCAGGGGAATGGCTGCATATTCACCAATATCAAGGGCAAAAATCTGTGAAGAAAAAGTGGTTCCGATATTCGCGCCCAGCACCACTCCCATCGCCTGCCTGAATGTCAATGCCTTTGAGTTCACCAACGCAATAGTCATAATGATCACCACGGAGGAAGAATCCAGCAGGAGTGTTACAATGATCCCCGATAAAATGCCTTTGAACAGATTATTGGTGAACCTGTCAAGAAATATCTTCAACTTATCGCCGGATATGTCTTTCAGCCCCTGCGACAGATTGTTAAGCGCATATAAAAAAAGAAAGAGTCCGGCTATTACAAGTAGGATGGAATTCAAAATGAAGTATTTATTCGGCCATCAGACTAAATTCATTGCGGGAAAAATCAGGATACGTTAACCAGTTTCAGCTGTTCCGCATGTTCAGCAACATACTTTGTAAGTGTTGCCGGGTCGGACCAGAGTAATCCTTGTTGTTCATAATCCAAAGCGATAAAAACCGGCTTGCAATCCATCAACAGTGCTTCCAGTTCATCTATTGCGGGATCTGTAAGAACATGCACCTGGAACTCTATTACGGATGAAGTTGCGCGGTTCTTTACGAGAAGTATATTAGCCTGGATTATTTTTTCATGACTTTGCTCTGCATCACCGGAAGTATTGAGTGTCTCAGCTTCATCAAGATCGCTGGGGAAAACATAACCTTCACCATTCACGTCGGCCGATCTCAAGAAAAGCGCGAACAGGACGCTGTTACTTTGTTTTGCCCAATTGACGGCTTCTTCCAGCAACTTAAAAGGAAGTTTTATTCCGGTAAACAGGACTGCAGTTTTTGACATGGCGGGGTTTTTCTAAAGTTCAGTCAAATAACCAAGAGCCCAACTGCTTCACAATAATTTAATATTGAAGGGCACTAAAAAAACTCCCCGAAATGCCAGAGTATTCCCGATGGATCATGAAGGAAACATTCCCGGCCCCATTGCTCCACGCGGATGGGAGTTAATCTTGCACCCGGATATTTTGCAGGAAGGTCAAGCGTTAGTAAATCATTCCAGAACCGGCCAACATCCCGTACTTCCAGGAAGAGCATCGTGTTATTAATCCAGTCCTTCACATAATAATCCTGCAGGTAAAAACTGATCCCCTCGCTTTCAAAAACAGACATATCTGCCGTGATCACTGTTTCACGCAAGCCAAGGTCCTGGTAGAAACTGCGGGAGACGCCGAAATCCCTGGCACCGATAAATGGCCGTATCGACCTTGCCCTGTGTTCCATTTTGTTAATTTTTGATTTCATCCATCAGGACGATACCCAATGGGAATTGAAGTTCCCTAATTTATACGAAAAAAATCCACCCCGAATAGCCCCATTCATTTTGCCCATACCAATCCGTCCGATTTACACCACAAATACCTTCCCGCTCCGTTTATACTGGCCGGACATTTGAGGTATTCTTCTCTCCAAATAAAACATCCCTGATGAAAACAAGAAAATTGGGCAAAAGCAACCTGGAAGTCTCTTCACTCGGTCTTGGTTGCATGGGTATGAGTTTTGCATACGGCCCCGCGCACGACAAAAAAGAAATGATCACTCTTATACGAGCCGCTGTGGACAAAGGTTTGACCTTCTTCGACACAGCAGAAGTATATGGTCCATACGCCAACGAAGAACTGGTGGGCGAAGCGATTGCTCCCGTGAGGGATAAAGTGGTCATCGCTACCAAGTTCGGATTCAAAGCTTCACCGGTAACCGGCAACTGGTCAGAACTCGCCAGTAGCCCCGACCATATCAGGGAAGCTGTTGAGGGTTCCCTGAAAAGATTAAAAACCGACGTGATTGATCTTTACTACCAGCACCGGGTTGACCCCAATGTTCCGATTGAAGACGTGGCGGGAGCTGTAAAAGACCTGATCCAGGCGGGTAAGGTTAAACATTTCGGACTTTCAGAAGCAGGTGTGAAAACCATCCGCCGCGCTCATGCAGTACAACCCGTTACCGCACTTCAAAGCGAATATTCGCTCTGGTGGCGGGAACCGGAAGATGAAATCCTTCCAGTACTGGAAGAACTGGGCATCGGCTTTGTTCCATTCGCCCCGCTCGGCAGGGGTTTCCTGACTGGCAAGATTGACGAAAATACTTCGTTCGACAGCAATGACTTCAGAAGTTCCTCACCGCGTTTCAACAAGGAGAACAGGAATGCCAATCTCGCAGTTGTGGACCTGCTTGCCAATATTGCCAAAGAAAAAAATGCCACCCCCGGACAGATAGCACTCGCCTGGTTGCTGGCTCAGAAACCATGGATAGTGCCGATCCCTGGCACAACCAAACTTAATCGTTTGGACGAAAACCTTGGCGCCATTAAAATCGAACTTTCAAAAGACGACCTTAAGAAAATAGACGAAGCCGCTTCACATATCAGGATCCTTGGAGCCCGCTACTCTGAACACCAGGCAAAAATGGTTGACCGTTGAAAGATGGTTGGAATGCTGTCTCATGATAAACACAGGTGGTGTAATTCAACGTTTCAGATCCGGCGATAATGCCTGAATCGCATTTACTAAATATACAACCGGCGCATTCCAGTTGATGGCAATTTCATTGGACGCATATGAACAGGTCAGATCGGTATACGCAGTTTCCGGTTCGGTTTCGGCATAAGTGCATTTGTCCTGCATGCCCGGGTTTGGGCCGCCCACCAGTAATCCCGGCACCGGCTCTTTAATACCATCGGCCTCGGATGGACGATGATGGGGGAACATGGGTCTCTTTGTTCCGATCCCGGTGATAAAACTATAACCGGTAGCATTACGACCAAGAATATAATCGAGATTGGATAATGCCCCATCCAGGTATTTATGATCCCTTGTCAGCAGGTACGCATTCACAAGAAAAATTCCCTGGTTGGCGGCGACTGAATTACTTCCCCATATAAAATCTCCGGCCGACTGGCCCATTACCGTCTGGAAAGCGTTACCGTTTTTCTTTAAAAGAAATATATCGGCCATACTGATCAATGAATTTTTCAGAACAATTAAATCCTCATGGGATTGCTGTTTTCCGGTAACCCGAAGCAGCGTATAAAATCCAAGCATCTCCACATTTGCCCAGGAAGGAACACTAGCCGGATCATTGATGAATTGGGATACAATTGGATAATATTTATCATCACCGGTACTAACCAGTAACTCCGCTGCAGCCCAGAACCACTCATCCCGCGGGTTACCATCGCCATAATCACCCGTTAACACAGCGGGTTTAAAATTTCTATTGAGCAATTCCTGGTTATAAACAACTGCCGGATTTATTATGGCCCATCCCCATGCCTTAACTGATGCAGCCAGACAACTATCCGCCAGTCCAGGTAACTCCGCACCATATGCTCTGAACACCCGGGCCGACTGCGCAGTGACCGCTGCAAAATCCAGTGTTGCTGCCGTACTTTTCTGGACCATATATCTTGGCTCCTTCGTAATTCCGGGCATCACCATCCCATCAAATACCGCATTGGTGCATTTATGATAAACACCTCCATCTGCCGGATCCTGCATGGTTAACATCCAGCGGAGATTGTACAGTACTTCATCTAAAATATCCGGAACAGCATTATTACTTTCAGGGATATTTATATTCAGCTTCCGGTAGTACTCCGGAAAATCTTCATAGGCCGATAATAGCGTACCCATGGTAATTCCTGAATTGACGATGTATTTATTATAATCACCAGCATCATACCATCCACCGGGCGATGCCAACTTTGTTCCTGCGGGTCTTGTTGAACTCGAGGCAGAAGGATGAATAAGTACCTCTGTATCCGGGTGACCAGCCGGCCGCGACCAACTTCCCGCATACTCTGGAACCAGTTCCAGGTCCGAACGCTGGAAATAAAAACCTTTTAATACCGCCCTTGATACCGTATCGTAAATCCCTTCGCCAATCCGGAACGGAACGGATTCGCCAATACCAGGAACGGTAATCGTATAATAACCGCTGACACTGACATTGCTGAAATCGGCGATCCGTGTATACCGTGAGGACCATGACGATTTTTTTTCAGCAGTAAGCATACCGTTAAAAACTGTGTCGCGATTACCGTTGATGATATAAAATTTCCCGCCATTATTCTGACCGGTGACAACAGCTATCTTGGTGGAATTCGGATAAAATCCCACCTGGTTTAACCGGATTGCAGGAGCCCCCGATTGTGTTGTAGCGGTAAATTGACAACCAAGGAAGATCAGTATCACCAGTGCACACCCCCTCCAGGTTTGCAAAGCTGATTGAGCGCGTTGTTTCATCAGAATTATTTTATATTATTTAACCTGTAAAGTCCCGTTTTACCAATTCAGTTTGCACCGGCAACCAGGTAAACCACCTGACGAACCAGCATCAGTTTACTCCAGCACCAGGTAAACCACTGAACGCGGCGGCAAATCAATTTTAAGATCCTGGTCAACCAACGCTGAATAGGCCTGGATTGTTTTATAATCCGATGGACCACCTGATACCAGCGTTGGCCCCTTGCCATTTACCAATACCTTTCTTGAAAAATCACCGTTATCTGTACCGCCGGTAAGTACATACCAATAGATCCTTTTACGCTTACTGATATTTTTCAGGACTACTGATGCTGTTTTTACCGCAGTGGATTTATTGGCAATCATGGCGGCTGTTTCACCCGAAGTAAAGGAAGAACCATATGCAAGCAGTTCGCCTGTAACGGTAGTTTTTAAGAGGCGGTCGCCGGTAAACAAACCCATATAATACATATAATAAAAAGCCGGTCGCGGATTCCATTTCACGCCACCAGGTTCATCACCCATATCGAACAATCCGTGATCATTACCATCAGCCCAGCCGTTGGCCAGGTCCCAGCGACTGGTCTGCCCATATTTATTTTTAATACTTTCTGCCAGCAGGATCGAAGCATGCATTCCGTTTACAAATGACACCTGCTGCATGGAGCCCTGCGATGTAATATTCCACTCGGTTAGTGCTACTGGTTTTGTAACCGCTCCCGACTTCACAAATTCAGACTTCGTGAAAGCCATCATATCCGTAGTTACTGCAGTTGCCGTATTCAGTATTTCTGCTGCCGAAGCATTTGTCTGGTAGTTTGTGTAATAACTATGGATGGTATAATAGTCAGCTTTATTGTTACTGGCTGTCAATACACCCGCATTCCATCCCTGATCGGTGGGTGTTTGCCAGCCTGCCGGTTGTTTTTCCAGCAGGTAGGCACTGATGTAAATAGTCTTCCCGATTTCGGATGCCGCCTTCTTCATAGAATCGACAAATACCTGCACGTGACGACCATATAATTCGCCCGTGATAATTGCAGGCTGTCCATCTTTATTCAAGGCAGGGTCGATACGGTAACCCGCTTCCCATGTGCCATTTGTTTCGTTACCAATTTCCCAGTACCTGGTTCGTCCGTTATCATATCGTACCCAGTCCGCTGCAAGATGTGCTGCCGTAGCAACCGGATCATCCGAGGTACCATAACGGGCAAACCCATAATTGACCGTGATCATTCCCTGGCTGCCAGTTTGCGTCAGCAGGTTATAATAATTATCAACCGAGATCGTCCAGCTATCATTGTTCCTTCCATACCAGTATGGATCCGCCACTATATTACCTTCTGCATTGAGGTGACCTTCCGGTGCAGTGGCCGGTTTATCGGGCCTTGCCGCATTCCAGAAATAAACATCACTGATACTTCCACCGGGGAATCGGATCTCTCCGGGTTTCAGGTTCTTCAGGTGGTTCATCAGGGAAGTTTCAGTTACCATCTGCGTCATCCATGAGTTGGAATTCTGGCCAAAGACCGATTGCGGAATCTTTGTAATTATCTCACCCGCATCAATCGTTACTGTTGCTGTAACAGCAGCTGTTGTAAGGGGTACCTCCTGGAACGATGGTTTTGTAAAATTCCGTGTGGACCAGTTGTCCAGGAAAAACCCAATGGTATTCGCAGTGGGCGGATCAACACCCGGCACCACGGGATCAACCGGGTCGACCGGGTCAACCGGATCTGGTTCGGTTATACTCTTTTTTTTACAATTCATCATCAATAACAAAAGCAGGGCACAATAAAATATCCTTTTCATCATGATACCAGTTTTAAACCGACAATCAATTAAGACGAATGATCTTCCGCGTTCCGTCATAGTGGACAAGCTTGCCACGGGCGGATTGCAGGTCAAGGTTAACAGGCCGGCCCTTACGGATATAATTAATCAGGAAGACCCGTTTGTCCATCATACCCGGAAACTTTCCCTGTCGCTCACCAAAAACAAGGGTTTGATCCTTCTCGTTATATTCCATTGGTATATTCGCAAATAAGCCCTTCTCATAATCATAGTTGAGACCCTCATCTTCATATAAAGAAAAACTTCCGTTGGCTCCCTGGTACACGTGCACCCAGATTGTGTCGGCCTTTTTCTCGGCAGTGTATTGCAACGCAGGACCCGTGGGCAGTATTGAACCGGCTTTTACAAAAACCGGCATCCGCATATAGGGTGCATCAGCAACTATCGTCTTTCCTCCTTCTTCGTATTTGCCGGTGTAGAGATCATACCATCCACCTGCAGGCAGGTAAACAGTTCGTTGCTTCATTCCAGCCACATATACCGGATTAACCAGCAACGAGGGACCAAGAAGGAACTGATCACCAATAGTTCGTGCGGTACTATCCGCGGGGAAATCCATTACCAGTCCACGCATGATTGTATAGTCATTGTGATAAGCCATACCGGCAAGGGAGTAGATATAGGGAAGCAGCCGGTAACGGAGCTGGTTATAATATAACATACTCCTGTAGGCAGGATGATCCTCAGGTGCTGTGTGGAAGATCTCGCGTTTGGGCGCCTGTCCATGTACCCGGAACACCGGCACAAAGGCACCAAACTGAAACCAGCGCGTCATCAGTTCCCGCCATTCTTCCAGATCCTTCGCATTTGGTTTCTGGTATCTGTCTTCCACCACAAACCCACCGATATCCATGGTCCAGTAAGGAAGTCCCGAAAGTGAAAAATTAATTCCAGCAGGGATCTGTGCCTTCATATCATCCCAGCGTGCACCGATATCACCACTCCAGATTACAGCACTATATCGTTGTGATCCCGCAAAACCCGACCGGGTAAGCAGGAATACACGTTTATCCGGATCAACAGATCGCTGGCCTTCATAAATTCCTTTAGCGTTCTGTAATGGATATGCATTGACATCCTCTGCTACCAGTCCGCCAGAAACCGGCGTCATTTGTTGTTTGCGACGTTCGGGTGATACATTGGAAAGGATATCCGGTTCACTTGCATCCATCCACCAGGCATCAACTCCTTTTACATATATTTTTTCATTGATCAGTTTCCAGAAACCTTTTCTTGCGTCTTCATTAAATGCGTCGTAAAAAGTGGATTTGTAACCGGGCCCCACCCAGTCCTTCTGGCCATCTGCGATATTCCTTTTATAAAGCCAACCCCTTGCGTTAAAATCCTTATAGGCCGGGACTGTTTCATAAAACTTCGGCCATACCGAGATCATGAGTTGGGTATTGTATTTTTTATGAAGGACAGAGATCATACTATCGGGCGATGGAAACCGCACCGGATCGAACTCCTGGCTTCCCCATTCATTTTCTTTCCAGTAAAACCAGTCGAGTACAATATTATCCAGCGGGATTTTACGCCGGCGGAATTCTGCTACGGTCGACAGGATCTCTTCCTGGTTATGATACCTTTCGCGGCTCTGCCAGAATCCCAGTGCCCACCGGGGAACAATATTTGCCTTGCCACTGAGCGTACGGTAACCGCCGATTACCTCATCCATATTCGCGCCCGATACAAAATAATAATCAACCGCCTGTCCGGCTTCCGAAGAAAAACCATAAACATTCTGCAGGTCTGCCGCTTTCGGCTCCTGGTATTTTACTGCGAAATATGACTCACCGCCTTCGGGAATCCATTCGATCCTGACAGCCACTTTTTCATTTTTATTGAGTGGCAGATTTATCAACGCCGGTGCGGGGTTCCAGGCTTTACGCCACCGGTCAATAACCAGTTTTCCTCCCATCCATACTTTCAGGTAACCACCATATATAAAACGGAATTTATAGATGCCGGCATTTGCGCTGGATAACGATCCTTCATAAGTTACCAGTCCGGTAGCGGGTGTAAATTCAACAGGTAGTTTGAGTTTGGATTCGTTCACAAATTCCATATCAATCACACTTTCGGGTCTTGAAAGTGTTCTGGAAGAAGGTTTTGTTTTGTCGTTGAAATAGGAAGCTGTCAGCCATCCTTCCTCCCCATCGGCAGAAAACAATCGCAGGGAAGATAGCGGCATATACGGACGGGTATCACCAATGCTTGTCAATGAATAATTATCCCAGAGTATCCCGTAATTGAGTGACGAAATCAGGAATGGAATAGCCACTTCGGTATTATTCTGGAACAACTTTACCTGCTGACCCTTGTAATTAAATACATCATCCTGGTGCTGGCCAAGTCCGTAGTAGGTATCAGATGTTGTGGTTTCGAACGACTGACTAAGACTGAAAGACGGTTGCCCTTCAAAGACCTGGGGAACAAATTTCCTTCCCCCCACGGCCTGCTCGGCCAGGATTTTTTTTCCGGAAGTCTCATAAAAACTCACCCTGCCTGTATTGAGTTCAACACTGACAATCAGGCGTGATGTTTTTATGGAGACCATTGAACCGGTTGAATCAACCGTCCATTTTTCTGTAACGGGTTTTCCATAAACCGTAACGAGGCTTTTTTTCGGGATCGCGCCTGCCGGAATTACCAGCACCCGGATGATAGAAGAATTGACCACTTCCAGTTTGACCGATTGCGGGGTTTGGGTCAGGAGCGGATCGGGGTATACAATAATCCCATCCGCGGTTCTTACAAAGGTTCCGGGATCTCCTGCGTGCAGGAGTGTAGAACTTAATAGCAGTATCAGCAGTTTAAGCAGTCTGTTCATTATGGCAATTGTTTTGGATTCAACCTGGAATACCACTGAAATTACCATAATACCGCCTTACAAGGGTAAAAAACAAGATAAAACATGTTTTTTCCTGCTAATCTACCTGTGGAAAAGACTATTATATATATCAAGCTTTGGGAAGCTGTAGTTGCCGATATTCGGGCCTTCAGGCATAGCCGGTAAAGCATTTCTTCAGGACGACGCGTTCAAAGTATAACCGTCAAACTGAACTCAATAGGGCAGACTAAATCCGAATGTACTTCCCGTACCCAGTTCGCTGGTAAACCAGACCTCTCCGCCCTGCGCTTCTATAAATTCTTTTGAAATGGCAAGTCCCAGTCCACTCCCCGCTGTTTTTGACCCGGGCACCTTAAAAAACCGGTCGAAGACTTTTGAAAAATATTCAGCGGGAATGCCAGGTCCCTTGTCGGTTACATAAAAATCAACTCCTTTATCAGACCGGCGCACGCCTACTTCAATATTGGCGCCTTCCGGTGAATACTTGATTGCGTTGGTAAGGAAATTATTCAGTACCCATACGGTTTTTTCAGCATCGGCATTAATTTTTCCCAGGTCGTCATTTATATTTTTGCTGATGATCAGTGATCGTTCACGGGCCGCGCTGCTGACCGTACTGATTGCTGCGTTTACAATTTCCGTTGGGTCGACCTTGGAAAGTTCCAGCTGGATCTTTCCTGCTTCTACCTGCGACATATTCAGCAATTCACTAAGGATCCGCAGCATCCGCTGGTTATCCATCCGCAGGGTAGATACCAGGCCACGCTGCTCACCCGTTAGTGGACCTACCCGGGCATCTTCCAGTAGTTTGATACTGATATCGGAAGAGGCAAGTGGTGTTTTTAATTCATGCGAGATGGTGGCAATAAGGTTTGTCTTGGCAACATCAAGTTCTTTAAAAGAAGTAATATTCCTCAATACGATCACTTTATTGTTAAGGCCGTCCTGGGTTACATCCATCACCTCCTTGGTAAAATAATTTTCATGGTTATCCAGTACAATCTTAAAGGGTATACTGCCGCTTTCTTCCATCAGGAAACGAAGCAGGTCGTTTCGTTTACTCACTTCCGCAACAGGTTTACCAACCATTTCGGCAGCAGTAAGACCCAGGATCTGCAAAGCCTGGTTATTCGCAAAAAGTATCACACCATCCTTGTCAAGTCCGATACTCGCTTCTTTCAGGCTGTTGATTACGGCTTCCGCCCGCGTTTTTTCAAAAATGATTTTGTTCAGGTTACTGCTTTCAAAAAACTCCAGTCGCTCAGCCATATCATTGAATGCTTCCGCCATCTGGCCAAACTCATCTTTGCGGTCAAGATGGATCCGGTATTTGTAATTCTTCCGGCCAATCTCCTTGATCCCCTCAATCAATGCATTGATGGGCGTGGTGACCACCGATGGAAAATTATAGGAGAATGTGAAACCAACCAGGAAGATAACCGCTGTTAAAAGTGTGATATAGGTTAGTGCTTTATCCGCTGTTTTACCTGCGACAGCATTCTTTCGTTCAATGGCCGACATATTCAGGGAAAGGACACGCTGGATTCCGGTACCTATGGACCGGATCACTGCAACAGATGTATCGCCCGACCTGTATTCATTAAACCCCTTCCTGATTATTTCCGTGGCCTGCCTTTCACCGGGCTCTGTAATATTGGATTCCTGCAACCTCAGTAAACTGTCGAACCCCGCCTGGGACTGGTTAAACTGCCCATCCCCGTAAACGAAAAATTGCTGCATTTCATGGCAGTACTCGATCGACTCGTAGTTATCTTTCAGGATATCCCTGGCAGCGTTTTTTAAACGCACCAGGTGAAAAATTCCCAGTCCACTCGAGACTAAAAGGAGGACGAACAGGAAAACGGTCCCCAGCCTGATTTTAAGTTTAACTGAATTCATTATGATAAGATTATCAGATCCACTTCATTTTTTGATAAGGTGCGCAGCAATTGATTAAATACACTTGTTTTCAGAATAATCTGCCAGAGTTTCAGATGGGGCTTCCCGATACATACCGTCGTGATCCCCTTCTCCTCCACCATTTCCATAATTGCCTTTGCTATATTTTCTTCGCTCTTGCGTACCACCTCACCACCTAACTGGGTGGCGTTTTTAAAATTATTGATGAGATGCCGCTGTGCGGCAAGCGGAATTTTATCTGCCGTTTCGCGGTGGGTCTGTACATACAACACAAACCATTTACTATTATAATACGATGCCAGCCGCGCCGTCTTCCTGATTATATTCTGGGCAATCTCATGATTGGATGAAATGCAGGCCAGGAAACGTTCGTGGCGCCAGGGATTTTCTTTCGCGGTTACTTCATGATCAACTTTGCGCTCTACCTGGCCGGCTACTTCTTTCAACGCGAGCTCACGGAGCTGGAGGATTTTTTCGGGCTGGAAAAAATTCTGCAGGGCCTGGTGCACTTTACTGTTGTCATAGATCTTTCCTTCTTTCAAACGGGAAATGAGTTCATCGGCAGTCAGGTCGATATTAACCACCTCATTCGCCAGCTGCAGCATTTTATCAGGAACACGTTCCTGCACTTCTACGCCGGTTATCTTTTTTACCTCCTCGTTGATACTTTCAATATGCTGGATATTGATCGCTGAAATCACATCAATTCCCGCATCCATTATTTCAAGAACATCTTCCCACCTTTTTTCATTTTTGCTCCCGGGAATATTGGTATGTGCCAGTTCATCCACGATCACCACTTCCGGATGCATCAGTAACACCGCCTGCACATCCAGCTCCTCCAGTTGTTTGCCTTTATAAAAAACATTACGTCTGGGTATCAGGGGCAGTCCTTCTATCAACGCCTGGGTTTCCTTGCGGCCATGCGTTTCCACATACGCAATCTTAACATTCACATCATTGCGGAGCAGGTTATGTGCCTCCTGCAACATGCGGAAAGTCTTACCCACACCGGCACTCATGCCGATATAGATTTTTAATTGCCCTTTATGGGGCGGTTTGTCACTGGTTTCGATGTTCTCCGTCATTTTTTCAATCATTGTTTCTTATCCTTCCTGACCTTGGGAATGGCAGGTGTATAAAGCATGGCAGTGCAAAGGCAGTTCGCACATTTCTTTCCCAACAGCACATTGTAGTTTATACAACTTTTGCATCCTTCCCAGAATTTTTCCTCACGGGGGATCTCACTATAGGTAACCGGTTCAAATCCCAGTGCCGAGTTCATTTTCATAATAGCAAGACCCGTTGTTATACTGAACACTTTTGCTTCGGGATATAATTTCCGCGAAAGACCAAACACCGTTTTTTTGATGCGGCTGGCAACACCGTTACCGCGGAATGCAGGTGCTACGATCAGTCCGGAATTGGACACAAACTCGCCTCCGGCCCATACTTCAAGGTAGGAAAATCCCACCCATTCGCCTTTAGCTGTAAGCGCAATTACGGCTTTACCTTCCTCCATTTTGCGGACAATGGATTCAGGTGATCGTTTGGAGATCCCTGATCCCCTGATAATGGCTGATGTAAACATTTCATCACAGATCTGACTGGCATAAACGGCGTCTTCGGGAGTTGCCTCCCGCACTATAATATTTTTCATTTTTTGTTTTTGATCTTCAGTATTAACTTCCGGTTTGCATCACCTGTTTTAAATAAACAGCATACAGGTCCATCGGTATGATCGACCGGACCGTCCGTCTTTCTTCCCTTCCCACCGGCATAAACGAGGAGAAAGAGAAAATAAATATATTCTCGATCATACGCCTTACCTGTGCATCTCCATTCCTGAAAAGACGTTCCGCTATCTGGAAACATTTCCGGGCCAGGGTGAACCGGTGTTCGTTTACAACTGTCTTTGTGAAATCGGCGAAATAATTCATGAAAACATACCCCTCCAACGACGTTGGCGTACATGCCAACTTCCTGTCTAACTGGGGCAGCTCCTTTCTTAACAATGAACTCACTTCATACTGGGTGATCATGGCTTTTTAATTTAATTCCTGAATTTGATTCCTACAAACTATCCAAACCACGATCCCGATTTCGCACACTCAAAAACAATCCGTAAAACATTAAAGATCAATAATTTGCAATTCAATCGATTATAAACTGTGTAAAATTTGTATTCATTTCGATAAACACCTTATCATATTGAGAAGCCTGTTAAACTAAAAAGCGACAGCAACGGAAAATGTTACCGCCGTATCGTTTCTCCTGGGCCGCTCGTCCTTTAAAAAAATATCATCCTTGCTGTGAAAAGTCCTGCCCTCTACCCGAAGTGCGATATTACTGGTGGGCAGGTAGTCCAGGTTTAACGAAACACCTGAAGTCCGGAATCCATGTTGTGTTCCGGTAACAACAATAACCTGGTCCTTGTCATTGAAATATTCACCGCGTGCAGCGATTGCCCATTTGGGAACAGGAGTATACCGCACTATAACAACAGGGCTATACCAGACATTGTGATCGCTGCTTCTTTTGCGCACCTGTTCGGTACCGATATCAAACCCGGCAGTCAATCCGATTTTTTCGGAAAACTGGATGATCCCGTAAATATCATGATAGAACCGCCAGCGTCTTGTGCTATCCGGACTATCGGTTCCCAGGAAGGTGCTGTAATTAAGCGTCACTTTATCCGATGGTTTTACAAGCAACTGCGTACCCCAGCTCATCAATGAATTGCCATTGACACGGGTAATACGCTGCCATCCATTCAGGGCAAGTGCACTGACAGCAATCTTCCCATTGTCGGTAGTATATGTCAGCCGCGCACCTCCTTCATAATAGGGAGAGTTCTCAGCCACGATACTCCTGGTGAGTGTCCAGTTATCCTTACCGACGGCACTTTCCCATCCGATATGCGAAGGAAGGATGCCGATATCCAGCCAGAGGTTCCGTTTATTGCTTAACTTATAACCGGCGTCAGCTTCATAAATATTTTTTATCACTCCCGGTTCTGCCGAATAATTGGCGTTCATGTAGGTTCCCGCGGCTATGGCAAAAGTGGCCCTTACCCGTTCCTTGTTATAGGAGGCCCGTACAAACGCGAGGTTTACATTGAACTCATTGGAACGGTTATAATTGAACAAAAACGCGGGACGGTTATGATCCGGCGGTTTGTTAAAATCATAACTATAATATCCTTCAACATAGGCGCTGAATGTAACCGGTGAGCCAGTTACTGCTGTGGTGTCCTGGGCGTTCGACGTAAGCGCCAATGCAAGGGGAATGCCCGTGAATAATGCTTTCTTCATACCATTCTTTTTTCATTGTTAAAGATTATCAAGCGCAATATTCAGTTTCAGTACGTTTACTTTGGATGGACCGAGAATACCTGCCAGCGGCTTTTCAACCTGCCTGGTAACCAGCTCCCGCACAGCATTTTCATCGAGATGCCTTACAGCTGCTACCCTTTTTACCTGGATATAGGCTGCTGCCGGTGAGATATCCGGGTCGAGACCGCTACCAGAAGCAGTAACGAGATCAGCAGGGATTTCTTCCTTGCTTACTCCCGGATTATGCACCAGGAAACTGTCGATCCGGTCGGACACTACTTTTAAATAATCCGGGTTGGATGGACCTTTATTTGAACCGGCTGAACCGGCTGCATTGTAGTCCACCGCCGAAGGCCTGCCCCAGAAATATTTATCCTCTGTAAACTTCTGACCAATATTTGCATAGCCCACTACCTTTCCATCCACGGAAACTGTTTCACCCTTTCCCCTGCCCTTCGTCAATGTGCCGATGGCAGCAACGATCAGTGGAAATATTCCCGCGCAGAGAACTATCATCACAATGGTCATCCTAACTGATACTGATATATTCTTTTTCATTTTTCTTTTTTTATTTTTTTACATAAACACACCCAGCACCATATCGATCAACTTGATCCCGATAAATGGAACGATTATCCCGCCCAGCCCATAGATCAACAGGTTTCTCCTTAACAGGGCTGAAGCACCGATTGGTTTATACGCCACACCTTTTAAAGCCAATGGGATCAGCAGGGGAATGATGATGGCATTAAAGATTACGGCAGAAAGTATGGCCGATTGCGGACTGGCCAGACCCATTATATTGAGCGCCTGCAATGCGGGGATAGATGCAATAAACAAGGCCGGTACGATGGCAAAATATTTAGCCACATCATTTGCGATCGAAAACGTGGTCAGTGTGCCGCGGGTGATCAGTAACTGTTTACCAATCTCCACAATCTCGATAAGTTTGGTTGGATCATTATCCAGGTCAACCATATTACCAGCTTCCTTCGCTGCCTGCGTTCCGCTGTTCATGGCCACGCCTACATCGGCCTGGGCCAGGGCTGGCGCATCATTGGTACCATCGCCCATCATGGCCACCAGTTTACCGGATGCCTGTTCCTTGCGGATATAGTTCATCTTGTCTTCCGGTTTTGCTTCTGCAATGAAATCATCCACACCTGCTTTCTCTGCAATATATTTTGCAGTAAGCGGGTTATCACCGGTAACCATTACGGTCTTCACACCCATTTTACGCAACCGTTCAAAACGTTCCTGGATGCCGGGTTTGATGATATCCTGCAGTTCAATTACTCCCTTGATCTGGTTATTCACGGCTACTACCAGTGGCGTACCACCATTGCTGGAGATCTTTTCTACCTGTGATTCGGTTTCAGCTGGCACACGATATCCGGCTTTTACCGCCATGTTACGAATGGCATCAAATGCTCCTTTACGGATATCGGTACCTGATGCGGTCTTCACTCCACTGCTTCTTGTTTCAGCAGAGAAACTGATAAATTCCATTCCCGCTTCAGGTCTGCTGGTAACACCTTTCTGGTTGGCCAGTTCAATAATCGACCTGCCTTCAGGTGTTTCGTCCGACAATGAACTCAGCGCCGTATAACCAATAAATTCTTTTTCATCAATACCGGGTGCGGGATAAAAATTGGTTGCCTTCCGGTTACCGATGGTAATGGTTCCTGTTTTATCAAGCAGCAACACATCGATATCCCCTGCTGTTTCAACAGCCTTACCACTCTTGGCAATCACATTTGCCCGGAGGGCGCGGTCCATACCCGCGATCCCGATTGCTGAAAGCAATCCACCGATAGTAGTAGGGATCAGGCATACAAACAGTGATATAAATGCGGCGATGGTGATCGGCGTATTTGCATAGTCTGCGAAAGGTTTTAAAGTAACGCAGACAATTATAAAGATCAGCGTGAATGCAGCAAGCAGGATGGTCAACGCAATTTCGTTTGGCGTTTTCTGACGGGAAGCACCTTCCACCAGCGCAATCATTTTATCAAGGAATGATTCGCCGGGCTGGGTAGTTACTTTCACCACGATCCGGTCGCTGAGTACCTTTGTACCACCGGTAACAGATGATTTATCACCACCTGATTCGCGGATCACCGGGGCCGACTCACCCGTAATGGCCGACTCATCGATGGTGGCAATACCTTCTACAATTTCTCCGTCAATTGGAATGATATCACCTGTTTCACATACGAATAACTCACCCATTTTTAACGCGGAAGATGCTACAATTGTAATTTCACCTTTATAGCTATTACCATTAGTGGTCAGTTTTTTTGCAGGTGTTTCTTCCCTGGTACGACGAAGGCTTTCTGCCTGTGCCTTGCCTCTCGCTTCAGCCAGTGCTTCGGCAAAATTGGCAAACAATACGGTGAGGAACAGGATCGCAAAAATGGTGATATTATACCAGAGCTGTCCTTCGGCAAGATCACCGGTTATCAACTGGTAGATCACTACTGCCAGCATCACCGCCGTTCCGATCTCAACGGTAAACATCACCGGGTTTTTAATCATTGCCCGGGGGTTCAGTTTGACGAAAGACTGACGGATGGCGGTTCCCAGCAGTGTTGGATCAAATAATTTTATATCTCGTTTTCTTTGTGACATGATATTAGGATTCAATTATTTTAAGGAAAAATATTCAGCGATCGGACCCAGTGCAAGTGCAGGGAAGTACGACAATGCATTGACTACGATAATGACGGCCAATGTCATCATTCCGAATGTCCAGGAATCGGTGCGCAGCGTACCGGGTGAATCCGGAATAAACTTCTTGTTCGCCATCAGTCCGACGATCGCTACCGGTGCAATAATGGGCAGGAACCTGGCCAGTATTAATACAAAACCCGTGGTTACATTCCAGAAAATATTATTGTCGCCCAGTCCTTCAAAACCACTACCGTTATTGGCATTGGCCGAGGTATACTCGTACAACATTTCCGAGAAACCGTGATAGGACGGGTTATTGAGCCAGTTGGCAGGCTGGACTGCCCATCCGATCTGGGGATGGTGCACCACCATGAAGGCTGCCAGTGCAGTAAATGCCTTGATCAGGAAGGCCGACAATAAAGTTACCAGGGCTGCAATCTTTACTTCCCTTGCTTCCACTTTATGTCCCATGAATTCCGGAGTCCGGCCTACCATCAACCCCGAAATAAACACTGCTATTATAATATAGATAAGGTAATTCAGTATCCCGACTCCGCATCCTCCATAAAATGCGTTGATCATCATACCAAGCATCTCCATTAATCCTGAAGCTGCCATGGAGCTGTCGTGCATTGAGTTTACCGATCCGGTAGAGATAACGGTTGTAACAATACTCCAGTAAGCAGATGCTGCGGGACCAAAACGGACTTCCTTCCCTTCCATGGCACCGGTGACTTGTGATACACCTAGCCGCGAGATAGCCGGATTACCACTGACCTCCGTGACGATGGTGGGAATCAGCAGGAGTAAGGTCCCGATCGTCATCACCCCGAATATCACCCTTGCCAGCTTTCGGCGTTTCAGGTAGAATCCAAGTGCGAAGATCAACGCAAGCGGAACGATCATCTGCATGAACATCTCCAGCATATTGGTAAAATAATTCGGATTCTCCAGCGGGTGTGCCGAGTTTACACCAAACCATCCGCCACCATTGGTGCCCACATGTTTGATAGCGATCATTGCTGCTGCGGGTCCTCTCGAAACCTGTACACTGTCGCCCTGCAGCGTCACGATGCTGTCTTTCCCATCAAAACTGGTGGGCGTACCATTAAACGCCAGCAATACCGCCGTCACAATACTTAGTGGCAACAGGATCCTTGTGATTGATTTTGTAAAAATGACCCAGAAGTTTCCGAGATTCTGGGTTGTCTTTTCGCGAAGGCCATTGAGCACCGCAATTAAAGCGGAAATCCCTGTGGCGGCGCTGACAAACATCAGGAAGGTTATCACGAATAACTGGGTGAAATAGGTTAATCCCGATTCACCTGAATAGTGCTGCAGATCGCAGTTTACCAGGAAACTGATGGCGGTATTAAATGCCAGGTCCGGCGTCTGTGCCGGATTGCCATCCGGATTTAAAGGCAGTTTATCCTGGAATAAAAGCAGGAAAAATGCATACAGCAGCCATAACATATTTATGGTGAGCATTGACCGGAGAAACTGCTTCCAGGTCATGGTATCTTTAACATTGATTCCACAAATCCGGTAGATGAACCGCTCCAGCGGATTCATAAAATCGGTCAGTGTTTTTTCTCCCTGGAAAACTTTGGAGATATACTTACCCAGGGGATAAGCCAGTAGTACCGTCAGGAGGAACATTAGTACTACCCCGGTGATTTCGCCTGTCATATAATTAGAATTTTTCGGGTTTGATCAGCACGTAGATTAAATAGCCGAATACGGCAATGGATAAAATGAAGAGGACGTTCATCATAACTTTAAATTTTTTCGAACCAGTCAATAGCTTTAAAAAATATCCAGAAACAAATGAGTCCGGAAAGAATGAGGATTACAGGTAGCATTTTTTAATTTTTGGTGATCCTCCAAATCGTGTACCCGGAATGTCATTGATACAACGGTGACCCCTAAACCATTAACAGGCAATGCTTTCATCAAAATCAAAAAAGTTAAAATGGCTGTCCTGAAATAAAAAACCTTCTCAATTTGAGAAGGTGGTCTATCATTTTGGCGACTATTCATCATCGGTTTAGCGATATTTCGGGACTTACTCCTTCATAACCATCTCTTCTTCTTAAAGACTAAAAGAGTCAGCATGGAGGAACCGACAATTAAAATCAGCGCCAGTGGATACCCGAAACTCCAGCTGAGTTCCGGAATAATTTTAAAGTTCATTCCATAGATACTTGCGATCAGGGTTGGCGGCATAAAGACCACCGCAACGATAGTGAATATTTTTATGGTTTTGTTCTGGGCAATATTGATCAGGCCAAGGATCGTGTTTTGTAAATACTCCAGTCGTACCAGGATGAAAGAGGTATTCTCCAGCATGGTTGTTATATCCTTCATCAGGATCTTCAGGCGTTCCTTATTTTTAAACCCATTACTCTTCAGTAGTGCGGAAGCAACCCGGTGTTTATCGATAAAACTATCACGTGAAAGTGTTGTTGCCTCCTGGTAGCCATTAATCTTTAATAACATCCTTTCAATTTCATCAGTTTCCTTTAACGAAAGCGACCGGCCTACTGTGGCAATATCCTTTGCAATATGATCAACAAAATCTGCGTCCACATCATATTTGGTTTCAAGGATGGCGCCCAGCACATCACTCCCGTTGGTGAAACCCTTGGGGTTCCGCCTGATTTTTTTAATGGTCTCGGTAAATGAAACAAGATCCGCATTACGCTCAGTGATCAGGATCTCACCCATCAGGTAAAGAAATACGGGAGTGCTCTCGTAATGCCCTTCCTGGAGCGCTATAAAATTTGCACTGATAAAGACCAGGTTGTCGGATTCGTAAAACCTGGCATTACTCTCCAGCGCATTCTCCGATTTAAGCTGCCGGAAATTGATCTTAAACATTCCTTCCAGGATGGTTCGTTCTTCGGAAGTGGAAAATTGCAGATCGATCCAGAATATTTTTTCAAAGGGAACCTGTGATAAACATTCAGCACCCTCGGCATTCTTCAGCACACATTCATCCTGGTAATAGACCCTCATAATCTCCCTCTTATTTTACTGTTTATTTTTCACGCCCCGGATACTATAAAAAATCTCCAGGTATTCAATTTGGTCACCGGGGTAAAACCTGTCAATCTCTTCCAATCCTTTTTTTAATTCAGCATCGCTGAATTTTTCCAGTACCGACATATACCTGTTACGCACACGGTCCAGGTAATCGGACTTGGAAACCCGGATTGGAAAAGAAATCACTTCGAAAGAAGCAGAAAACCCGGCGTGTTTCAGGTCATCCATCAGATCGGCCCTTGAAGGCTGTTTGTTCTGGAACAATCTCAGTGCCTCACCGAAAAGCGGGTAATTCAGCCGCTGAGGCTCCACAAGTATCAGGACTGTGCCCCCCGGATTCAGCTGGCGATAAATGCCGCGGAACAGGTCGGGCCTGGAACCTGCATCTATATGATGGATAAACTCCTTCATATAAACCCTGTCGTACCTGCACTTCTGCCTGACAAACTCTTCCGCACCCTGGAAAACCTTACGGATGTTCCGGTTTGTATTCCGGCGAAGCATATCGTCGCTGTTGTCGACGCAGATCATATCGATATCAAGCCGCCGGTGAATCAATTCTTCTGCAAAAAGACAGGTTCCTGCCCCAATCTCCACTACCGCTTCGTTGTCGTTTACCGGAAGTTGCTGGATAATTTTTTGGGTGAAATAATCAATGTACTCATCCGAGTACCGGTAATATTCATCGTACTTAGCCGACAGGACCTTATAATGATCTGATTCCATTTGTTGAATTATTTGTTAACGAATTCCGGAAGACCCTCCGGTAAATAACGTTCCTCACAATTACAAATGCTGTACCCCGCGAGTGTTTAATTTGGAAAACTCCAAAACCTGTGATGTGAAAGGATTTCAGGGATCAGTGGTTTGGAATACAACGATCCCGTAAAAACAAACGATATCAAAATGAGAAGAATCCTCTCAATTCGATATAGTTCAGTTATATTAAAAACAGGAAGGCGGAATGTTCCGGTATTAAAAATAGGTACTGATGCCAAACTGGAACCCACCAGTGTGGGAAGGGGGATTACCCAGCAGATCCTGCTGGCGCTGGATCCGGTAATTCAGCCGGAGGACTGTCTGGCCGACCGGACGAAAACTGATGGCGGGAACAATACTCCATAAATCTTCTGCAATTTTTCCCCCGGTACTATGAAACCTGCCAACATTCCAGTCAACATATTCAAACCGGCAAGCCAGGTTCAGCACTGCCTTATCCCAGTTAAACATTTTTTTCTTCAACACCGGTTGTACTATATCCACAAAGCCGCCACGCTGACGGTTACCATATTGCTGGGAGAATGTGGTTGGAACATCTACAAACACCCATGCCCATTCACCAGTGAAAAAGGTGTTAAATCGCGGGAGGGAACTATTGAAATCCACTGCCAGTACATCTACCCTCCGGCGTTTATCCAGACGAAGGCCATCGTCCTCAAATTTATTATAAACCCCTCCCATATAGGAAATACCTATCTCCCCGAAATCATTATTCCGGGCCGCAAGTTTTGCAGTAAGTAATGGCAGACCGCTATTGATTTCCTCAAACCGTTCTGGGTTCAGTTTTGCTGCGGGAAGAAATGTTTTGTTCTCCTTGTTGTCAATGATGGAATTATCAAAACTTCCGGATACATACGCTTCATACCCGAACATCCATTTATTACGATAGTATTTCCCATACACTCCAAAACCCGCATTACTCCAGGTATCCGGCAAAAGTTGGACAGCCGAAAATGGCCGGTCTACAAATTCCCATTTGGGACCATCATGATTCTGGTTAAACGCTCCAATGGGATTCAGGATCATACCACCGCGGAGATTAAACAGCGGATCCAATTCAATATCCAGAGCAGCAAATTCAATCGCTATTTCCTTCGCACCATCTTCAAATTCTATCTCGCTTAAAAATTTAAGACGCGGGCCAATGGTGGACGATATAAAAAGGGTTAATCTCCGGAACTGGAACTGGTTTCCTTCAGATATCCCATCGGTTCCCAGTCGCTGCCAGTTGGCTTCCATATATCCGCCAATCGATACGGGTAATTTACCAACAGCCACAAATGGCCGGTTGTATACCGCATCCATGTTCATGGTTTTTTTTACGGTATCAACGGGTACCCTGCGCAATAGCGTGGGATCTATCTGCGCAGCCACCGGCATCATAATACCATACAAGACAAACAGGCAAAGAATATTTTTCATACTGCTTTCAATGAAATTTTCAACTGACCGTTGGCTATTGTCACCGGGAAACTGCGAAGCTGGTTATCTGCCGGTCCGCCCCTCACATCTCCCCTGCTGCTGAATTCACTTCCATGCGCCGGACATTGTAACACTTCACCAAACACCTGCAATTCCGCGCCCTGGTGGGTACAACGCATCCACAATGCCGAGTAATCGTTCTCGGAGTGGCGGTACACACAGATCGGGTATTGCAGTATTTCATTACGGACAATAACAAATTGTTTGACTCCATCCTTTCCCCCGGAAAAACTATCCAGTGAAACGACCAGGTCGTCTTCCACAATCCGGCCACTGAGTTGCCTTGCTGTTCCGCAGCTTTGCAGTAATGATGAAAGGCCAATACCAGCGATACAGGCCATTCCGCAAGATTTGATAAATCTTTTGCGTTCCATGGTTCAGAGTGATTTTAAAAACCTGATCAATGCATTTTTATCAGCAGCTGTCATTTGCTCAAACCTGGTTCTACTGGCACTTCCTTCACCACCATGTAACCGGATAGCTTCTTCTATTGACCTGGCGCGACCATCATGTAACAGGAAAAACTGGCCACCCTGTGAATTGGGCGAGAGGCCCAGTCCCCATAAAGGCGGTGTCCGCCATTCCGCCGTTGTTGCAGTGCCTTCGGTATAACCATCATCTAAACCCGGACCCATATCATGAAGTAACAGATCGGTATAGGGATGGAAAGTTTTATTGGACAATGCACCAATAGTGGAAACGCCAGTGCTGAGCGTTTGCCGGTGACAGCTTTCGCAACCGGTTTGCAGGAAGAGTTCACGGCCGCGGATTACTTCCGGTTCCTGCTGGTCTCTCGGTACCGGAGCCTTGAGTGTCTGGAGATAAAAAACGACTTCCCGGATGGTCAGGTTGCTGATCTCGGGATCTGTTTCCAATCCTGAATAAATATCAATTGGTTCAAAGGAGGAATTGATCCCGATATCCTGATGATATGCACTTACTGTCTGATGATGAAGATCAAAAGCCGCAGCCTTTTTCCCAAAACGATGGATATATTTTCCGTTACGGTTAAAACTGCCTGCCCCTGGAACGGAGTACGGTTGTAACTCCAGCCAGTTTGGTACACCCGAAATACCATCGCCGTCCATATCGTTGGGGTCCGACATAGCCAGCAAGTCCGCATCGGACACCAGTTCCAGGAAACCCAGTCCGGTGTTTGCCGGAGGGGTAAATCGTGAAAAGCTTGCACCGGCGGGAATGGTTTCCGGTTCAAAACCAGGGATGGCGCGGTCCTGCAATTGAGGTCCGCCCCGGTGAAGGAATTTATTACCGGTACTATCGGTCTGACCGAAACGGGTGAGCGTGCTGAAGGGATGTCCCTTCCCATCACCGGCATGACAACTGCCGCAACTGGTGGCAACAAACACGGGTCCCAGTCCGGTCTGTGAAGTAAATATCTCATCATTAAATGCAATATCGCCTGCCAGGAAACGCCGGTGCTGCTCATTACTCAATCCCTCTACCGGGCCATCCAGCAGGTCGCTTTCGGCCGGGGCAGCAGGCAACAGTTTATTGCAGGCAATTATGCCATACATGGCGCCCACCAATAAAAAGAGAATGATCAGTTTGTTCATTAGTAATGATTCACTGGTAAAAATATATAATTAGTTCGACATAATAATATTATTAGGTTACCCTAATTACTAAATTAAGCCGGTTTGGTTAACTTGTACCCCAAAATCGACAAGACTTGCATTCATTTACAGAAGAAAACTACCTGAAGGCCCTTTACAAACTCCAGGAAATCAACGGCGATCCGGTGGCAACCTCCGCACTGGCGCTGGTACTGGGGGTTCATGCCCCTTCGGTAACCGATATGCTGAAACGGATGGCGCATAAAAAACTGGTCAGCTACCAGAAATCAAAGGGGTCCAGGCTCACCGAAAAAGGACGACAGGTGGCAGTCGGGATTATCCGCAACCACCGGCTCTGGGAGGTTTTCCTGGTGGAGAAGCTGGAGTTTGGGTGGGACCAGGTGCATGAAATGGCCGAACAACTGGAACATATCAATGATGAGGAACTGGTGAACCGGCTGGATAAATACCTTGGTTTCCCAAAAGCCGATCCGCATGGAGATCCCATACCCGATGCAAACGGTGTGGTACCCAAGAGCCGGTCGGTACTGCTGGCGACGCTGGAACCCGGTCAGGACGGCATCTTTACAGGTGTGAGCGACCACTCGCCTGCCTTCCTGAATTACCTTGATAAATCAGGACTGGCACTCGGTGACAAAATAAGGATAAAATCAATCGAAGAATTTGACCTGTCCTATACCCTGCAGCTGAAAGGAAAAAAGATCGTTACCGTCAGTCATAAAGTCGCCAATAGTTTACTGATTTCTACCTGAACCGGACTTGTTTATTGTATCAAACCTCCAATGGTTTTAATTGCCAGCGCCACAATGATCGCTGTTCACTTACTGTAACAGACTCGCAATGGTATTAATGGTCAACGCCACGATGATCGTATTAAATACAAAGGAAATCAGGCTATGCATCAGCACGAATCTCCGGATAACAGATGAATTTACCTGCACATCGGATACCTGGAAGGTCATTCCAATGACCAGCGCGAAATAGGCAAAATCCAGGTAATCGAGTTTTTCTTTGGTTGGAAAAGTAAGACCACCTACCGCAGCACCCGATTTCTGGCTGTTATGGTCATGATAAAGATGTGCATACCGTACCGCAAAAATTGTATGTAATAAAATCCAGGAAAGAAGAACCGGTGAAAGCGAGATAATAGTATGAAGTAATTTATGGGGAGCTGGTCCACCTTTGCTGACCAGCAGCACCAGCGTTCCAAACAAACTGAAACAGATCCCTACCAGCACAATGGTAAAGATTACCTCGATCCCATCGTCCTGGTCCCGCACCATGCCCGGAAGCTCGTCGGCACTGGTTTTGAAAAATAAGGTCCAGTCGAGCAACAGTAATACCAGGCAGAAAGCATCCCATCCCAGGATGATGCGGTTCCCCCAGTCGACATTTACATTCAACAACAACAGGTACACCACAATGGCAATACCAAGACAAAAGAATAATTTCTTCAGTCCGCTTACCCTTCTTAAAAATTTATGTTTAACTACTTTCATGTTAACAGAATTGCAAAATAATTCCCGGTATCAATGTGAATGTCCTTCCGTATTGGTCATTTTAGCGGAAACAAAAAAGGCACCCCGGGTAACGATCCTTGCATGGGCCGGGATCGGCCGCAGTGTTGTGATTTCTGTATAACCAATATCCGAGCCTGCTTTCGCCACCGCTACACGCTCAAACCTCAAAATATGTTCCTTTTCATTCTTACCCGTGTTTGTATCAGCAGAATGTTGGTCTGTTGCAACCATACTGTCTTTTAATACAAAGATATAATCCTGCCCCTCCACATTTACAATGGCGTCTGACGGCACAGCAGGCACATTGGCAAGGGAGAGACTGATCACCGCTGTTACATTCATCCCGTCAATCAATCCTGATTTATCCCCTTCCACCATTGCGTGTACCGTCACGGCCTTACTTTCACCTTCGAAAGAGGAGCCGAGTGAAAAGATCTTCGCGTCATACTCCCTGCCCGCATTATTGGTAATGGTAAAATGAATGGTCTGGTTATTCTTCAGTTTGGGCAGGTCCTTTTCATAAACGAAAAGATCGAGGTGCAGGCTGCTGTTATCAACGATCTCCGCTACTACTGTTGATACATCTACATAACTTCCCATTTTAACCGGCACATCACTGATCACTCCGTTGATTGGACTGTTGATCGTCAGCACAGAGACAAGTTTTCCGTTGGCAAGTTTTGCCGGGTTGATGCCCATCAGGCTTACCTGTTGTGTGAGCGTTGACTTCAATGTCTTCAGGCTGCGTAATTCCGATTCGGCTGATTGCAGGTTCTTCAATGCACCTGCATTACCCTGGTTGAGCTCGCGTTGCCGGTTTACTTCCAGTTCTGCCAGTTGGAGCTTTGAATTTATATTGACCAGTTCACTCTGGACTTCGATGAATTGGGGATTGGCAACAGTGGCAATGGCCTGGCCCTTCCGCACATGGTTCCCCGGTTGCACCAGTAACGATCTGATAACTCCGCTATACAGCGAGTTTACACTCGCCTTGTTCTGGTTAGGTACCCGCAACACGCCATTGGTCTTAAGGGAACTGGTAAGTTGTTTCTCTTCGATAGTCCCGAGTTCAATCCCGATGCTCTTCATCTGTGCTTCTGTAAGCTCAGCTATTTCGGGATCTTCCTCATGCCCGCCATGTTCTTCTGTTGATGGCTCCTCCTCCTGTTCTGCTGACTTATTATTTCCACAGGAACCTAATCCCGATAATGCAACAATGATTGAAATGTATATGAATAGTTTCATGGTTTTTTATTGATTGATATAATAAGCATATTGAATGACCGACTGATTATAATTATTGAGGTTATCCAGGTAATTCTGCTGGATGCCGATGGCCTGACCAAGAAACTGCGACAACTCTGCAAAACTTATTTCTCCCGAACGGTAAGCAAGCGATGATGCCTTTATAATTTCTTCTGCCTGTTTGAGACCGGCGTCTTCATAAAATTGCAATGCCAGCCGGTTCCTGATCATTTCCTGTTCCGCTTTTATTCTTTCTGTCTGGAAAACCTGCTGGTCATAAACAAATTGTTTCTCCTGGATTTTTTTCTCCGCACGGGCAGTCTTTATCCGGTTGCGATAGGCATTCGCCCCGAACAAAGGGAACGCGGCCGACACGGAAAATCCATTGAAGGGATCATTGGCACCCCATAAACGTTGTGTAAAAAACCTGCCTGAAAATTCGGGCCGGTTCTGATTCCGGATCAATCCGATCCCTGCTTCAGCAATCACCAGGTTCTGTTCACCAAGAACAATCAGCGGATGTACACTGTCAGGCAAAACTTCCGCAAGGGCAAACTTGCCAAGCTGATCATTTACCGGTAAAATATAATCACCGCTGTTTAATAACTGCCTTAACATTTCCTGTTGGATCAATACATCATTACCCAGCTGTTGCAACCGCACCCTCGTTTCCATTAACCGTGCATTGGCCGAAATACTGTCGAGCCCGGGACTATCACCTGTCCTTACTTTAAGGATGGCCGCCTGGTGTAATGTATTATAGATGCTGTCAAGTCGTTTAAACAATAACTCTTTATCCCGCAGGTACCATAACTCATAATACACACTTCGTAAACTTCGTTTCAATCCGGCATCGATAACCTTTGAATTCACCTGGTAATAATTTGTCTGCGCCTTATATACTTCCCGTTGGGCTTTGTAAAGTCCAGGCCAGGCAATACCCTGTGAGATACCAATTTTTAAAATACCGTTATTATCACTCGGACGGAGATCTTCATTCTCGGCAAATACACCGGTCTTGCTTATAACGGTAACCGAACCAGCCTGTGCTTTGGTTTTTATAACCTGTTCTTCGTTGATTCCATATTGCAGGTTGCCAACTGCCAGGCGCAGTGTTTCTTCAAGGGTGAGATGTTTTTGGCTACCGCCCTGTGAAAAACCAATAATGGGACTAAACATCAGCAATACCAGCATGGATACAAAAACCGCCTTCCTGCTGATCCCTTTGGAACCTGAAAAAATAAGATAGATACAGGGAAGAACCACCAGGGTTAAAAAGGTGGCAGAGATCAGGCCACCAATCACAACCGTTGCCAATGGGCGTTGTACTTCAGCACCTGCTCCATTACTTAATGCCATGGGCATGAAGCCAAGTGCCGCTACAGCAGCCGTCATCAATACCGGTCGCAACCGGATCCTGGTTCCCTCCAGCACTATTTTTACCGGATCCGTCATTCCATCTTTTTTTAACAGGTTAAATGTTCCCATCAATACAATTCCGTTTAATACTGCTACCCCAAACAGGGCGATAAAACCAACCCCTGCCGAAATACTGAAAGGCATTCCCCTGATAAGAAGGGCAACGATACCTCCGATAGCACTCATCGGGATTGCCGTAAATATAATGGTAGCATCCCTGAAGGAACGGAACGTCAGGTATAAAAGGAAGTAGATAAGTAATAAAGCAAGTGGTACTACAATGGCCAGTCTTGCCGATGCTTTCTGAAGGTTTTCAAATGTTCCCCCATAGGTATAATAGTAACCCGTTGGAAGTTTTACACTGGCCGCCAGTCTGGATTGCGCTTCTTTAACAACTGACTGCACATCCCTGCCGGTAACATTAAAACTGATATAGATCCTTCTTTTGCCCGACTCGCGGCTGATCTGTGCAGGTCCGGACTTAAATGAAACAGTAGCTACCTGCGATAACGGGATCTGGTTACCATCAGCCATCGGGATATACAGGTTACTGACGTCTTCCAGTGAACTGCGGTGACTGCTGTCCAGACGGACCACCAGGTCGAACTTACGTTCATTCTCATAAACTGAACCGGCTTTCTGTCCCGCGAAAGCCGCAGTGATCACCTGGTTTACCTGTTCGATATTCAATCCATAACCCGCCAGGCGGCCACGGTCATATTCAATAGTAATCTGCGGCAGGCCATCGGTACGTTCAACCTGCGGCTGTGTAATACCCGGGATGGATCGGATAGCCGCTGCCACTTTATCAGCATAAATAGCAAGGCTGTCGAGATCCTCTCCAAAAATCTTGATGGCCACATCCTGCCGGATCCCGGTCATCATTTCATTAAAACGCATCTGGATAGGTTGACTTGGTTCAGCAATTACACCGGGAATGGTTGCGAGCTTCTCGCCCATTTCCTCTGCCAGTTCATAAAATCCGGAGCTCGTTTTCCAATCTTTTTTATCTTTCAATACCACCATAAGATCCGACGCTTCGGGCGGCATGGGATCGGTGGCAACATCCGCAGCCCCGGTCTTACCCACCACCATTTTCACCTCGGGAAACTGTAGTAACATCCTTTCGGCCAGCATTATTGTTTCGGTGGTTTGCGATAACGATGACCCCTGCGGTAATACAAATTCGATGGCATAATCACCTTCCTCCAGTTGTGGAATAAATTCTCCCCCAAGTTTACTGAATATAAACAGGGAGAGAATAAAGAGTGCGACTGTTATACCGGCAATAATATACCTGATACGGATGGCACGGTTTAAGATCGGCTGGTATAAACGCTGGAAAAAATCCATCATCCGGTCGGACATAGTCCGCCGTACCTTAATTTTCTTCGGAAGAAACAACGCACACATCATGGGCACGTAAGTAAGGGAAAGAAGTAAGGCACCAAGAATTGCAAACCCTACAGTTTGCGCCATGGGACGAAACATCTTGCCTTCAATGCCGGTCAGAGTGAGAATGGGTATGTACACGATCAGGATGATGATCTCCCCGAATGCAGCGCTGCTGCGGATTGCAGAGGCCGACTGGTAAACTTCCATGTCCATCTGCTGCCGGGAAAGCACATCCCCCTTCCTCTTCCCCAAATGATGGAGCGTGGCTTCCACAATAATCACCGCACCATCCACAATCAGTCCGAAGTCGATAGCACCAAGACTCATCAGGTTGGCACTTACACCAAAAAGATTCATCAGCGCCATGGCGAATAACAGGGAGAGCGGAATTGCTGAAGCAACGATCAGTCCGGCGCGAAGGTTACCCAGGAAGATCACCAGCACAAAAATCACGATCAGTGCGCCTTCAATCAGATTACGTTTAACAGTATTGATGGCCCGGTCGATCAGATTGGTCCGGTCAATAAACGGTTCAATAACCACATCCTCCGGCAACGATCCGGTGATTGTTTTTAATCGCTCCTTCACCAGTTCCACTACTGCTGCACTGTTTGCGCCCTTCATCATCAGTACCAGTCCTCCCACCACTTCCTTTTCACCGTTATAGGTCATTGCTCCATAACGGGGCGGTGAACCAAATTGTACCGTAGCCACATCACGGATCAGCAACGGGATTCCGTTCTGCTGTTTGATCACAATCTTTTCGATATCGTCGAATGTTTTAACCAGTCCCACCCCCCTGATAAAATATGCATTTGGTTTGCGGTCAATATAGGCTCCGCCGGTATTCTGGTTATTCTTCTCCAGTGCGGTAAAAATTTCGGGGATGGTTACATTCATCGCTTTCAGCCGATCGGGATCAATGGCCACTTCATATTGTTTGGAGATGCCACCAAACCCGGTTACTTCCGCAACTCCGCGGATGCCGCTTAGTTGCCGGTTAACAATCCAGTCCTGCATAGTGCGCAGGTCCATCGCTGAATATTTATGTTCACTGCCCTTCTTCGGATGGATTACGTATTGATAAATTTCACCGAGACCCGTTGTAAGAGGTGCCAGTTCAGGCCTGCCCGCACCTGCTGGAATCTGTTCCTCTGCCTCCCTTAATTTTTCGGCCATCAGCTGACGGGAAAAATAAATATCCTGCCCTTCATCAAACACCACCGTGATCACGCTAAGTCCAAACCGTGAGAACGATCGCATTTCTGTAATACCCTGGATATTTGTGAGAGCCCGTTCAACCGGTGAAGTAATGTATTGTTCCACTTCCTGGGCAGCAAGTGTTGGAGCGGTGGTGATAACCTGGACCTGGTTATTGGTAATATCCGGAAGGGCATCCACCGGTAAGCGGGCAGCACTCCAGATCCCCCAGATAACCAGGGCAACTGTCAATACACCGATTATGATTTTGTTCTTTATACTGAAAAAAATGATTTTGTTGAGCATAATTTTCTGATGAAATGAGAGAGAATAAAGCGATAAATATTAAAATGACCCGCCGCATACGATATCTGTTTCTGTAGTGGTGGAATATATTACTGTATAATCCTGATCAGGATATAATATAATATGGTCCCATCACCAACCTGTTAAACAAACAGGTTGTAATCAAATAAAGGTATCTGGTCAGAATCAGGAAAGGATTTGCGGTGGCTGCCAGACGGGCAGGGACACCTCGGAGATTTTTTCGGGAAGAAAGGAAATGAATTTATTTTTCCCGGGAAGGAAAATTTCAGCCTCTGCCACAGTTTCGTAATGGATAGAATAACCGGCGCAACAATTACACTGGCAGAACGGGGAACATAAATCCTCATGGTCAGAATGAGTTTCACCACCGCCGGATGAATATGCACCCATACCCGGCTCCGGGCAGGTATCCCCACCCCTGTCACCGCAGGGCACATTTGACAGGCCCATCATAATAAGGCTTAATATAATGGAGAACAACTTCACAAATGCAAAAATAGTCGAATACCTGGTTTACAGAAGTTATTCGCAGGGTAAATAAGTACCCCGGTTGCAAATAATCCATCTACAGATGAATTTAAATTTCACTGCATCTGATTAACCCGGAGATTTTTTGAAATTCCCGGTTGCCACTCTACCCCTGTGGCTTGCTAAGTGTATAATGTATTTCCCATTCCCAAACTGGTCCGGGTCTGCGGAAAGCGGTTATAGTCAGGCATATTCTTTGTATTTTAAAGATTATGCTGACAGACTCACCCATTGACCGTTTTATTATTAGCCAGATAACCCCAGACACCGACTTACACGTGCGTGTTATCGGTGAGAAATCCCGCTACCGGGATTTAGATCCCAAATTGGGCGATGAAAAGTTCCTGAGGGCTTATGATCTTTTTTCATTATTTACTGCCAGCATAATTGAAATGGATGTGACGTTTATCCGTTAGCGGCTCCTTTTACCAGCTATCAAACACCAAACCGAAACTTTCTTCATTCAGAATATCCTTCCAGTCAGTGATCAGCTTTTTATAGGCTTCCCCCACCGGCATGATATTCCTGTCGAGGTCATATAAACCCAGTTCGTTCACAATTCCTGCATCATTACGTAAAGCCGAATCCCAATCCACCTGATGGGTAAGGCTATACCAGGTAAACCCGATCACCGGAATACCATCATGTTTAAGGCGATGTACATTTGCCCATTGTTTTAATAACCATTCCTTACTGGCAGGCATCCGGAGGTTTGTCTCCGTATGCATAATCGGAAGTTTATACCGCCGGTAATACTGGTGGGTTATTACATAGTACCCAAAGATTTCACCCGCTGCCTGTGTATGTCCATCAGGAAATACCAGGTGTTCGTTGGTAACATAATAATCATTGCCCATTACGCAACGGGCCTTTACCTGGTTGGTAGTAAACCACTGGTATTCTTCGCGGGTCATTCCGTTACTCAACAGATAATCATACATGGTTACATTCAACGGGTAGCCATAGGTAAGATCGAGCGATAAAAATCTTTTCTGGTTGAGAAACCGTGCAAGTGTTACGGCTTTCGGATCCATTGCATGGAAGTATTCAGCAGATTCACTTTGAATGAATGTGGCTTCGGGCTGCACTTTCAGGATCTCATGCATGGCAAGCACATTGGCCTTGCAAAGGTGTTTGAGTGCGGTTACAAATGCTTTATCTGATTGAAGCTGTTCATTCCACCATCCATACTGCGCAGAAAAAAGGGCCGTAATAAAAATTTCGTTGACCGGCGTGTATAATTGCAGGTCCGGAAAACGTTTGGCAAATGCCGATGCATATTCAGCAAAATAGCGTGGAAAATCCGGGTTCTGGAAATTACCCATCCAGTCGGGAACACCAAAATGACAAAGGTCCACGATTGGTGTGATATGAAGTTCCTTTAACCTTGCAAAGGTTTCGTCGGCAAATGACCAGTCGTACTTGCCGGGTATTATATGTGTGCTGTAGTAAGGTGGACCATACCGGAGAAATTCGATATTCATCTCCTTTACCAGCCGGAAATCAGTTTCCCAACATTCATAATGGCCTGTTTTTTTCATTTCATCGACCCGCTTCACCCTGCCGTCCGGAAGTTTGATATTTGGATAGCTGTTCTCAATACCGGTCGCGAACATGAATTTATTTCCCATACTATGAGGTTGCGATATCCGTCGCAATTTTAAAAGTACTTAATTCTACAGATGTAATTACCCTCAGGTTGGCACTACATCCTGCACCAGTGGAAAACGATTGCCGTTTACCAGCGGCAGGTCGCCCGGTGCTGCTTTTATTTTTTTAAACAAACTGAGTGATTGTGCAACCACCTGGTCCATATTATAATACTTATAGGTTGCCAGCCGACCCGTAAAATAAATATTCCTGGTTCCTTCCGCCAGTAACTGGTAACGTTTGTACAGGTCGGCATTTTCAGGTCTTGGTACCGGATAATATGGATCGCCCTCCGCTTTCGGATACTCAAACACCAGGGTGGTCTTGTGATGACGCTGACCGGTTAAATATTTAAATTCAGTGATCCTTGTATACGGGTGTTCATTGGGGAAATTAATTGTTCCCGTTTTCTGGGCTACTTCCATATCCCTTGTTTCAAAACGGAACTCGAGCGACCGGTACGGAAGTTTTCCATAACAATAATCAAAGAAATAATCGATCGGACCAGTATAGATCATTTTCTTAAAACCAATCTGGTTGCGGATCTCCTTATAATCAGTATTCAGCATGATCTTGATATTGGGATGATCCAGCATACGTTCAAACATTCTTGTATAGCCTTCGGCAGGCATGCCCTGGTAGGTATCCGCGAAATATCGGTCATCGCGGTTATTACGTGTCGGGATACGTGCCGCTACAGACGCATCAAGCTCTGAAGGATCAAGGTCCCATTGCTTTTTGGTATACCCTTTAAAGAATTTTTCATAAAGGGAACGGCCTACCTTGTTTATTACCACGTCCTCACTGTTTTTTACAGGTGTTCTTTTTTCCGCTTTTGATTCGAGGAATTTTTCCACCTCATCGGAATTAAGGTTCAAACCATACAGTGCATTAATGGTATTAAGGTTGATCGGGATGGGCACAAGTAAACCATCTACACTGGCCAGCACCCTGTGTTCATAAGGTCGCCATGTGGTGAACCGCCCAAGGTAGTCGTATACCTCCCGGGAGTTTGTGTGAAAGATATGCGGACCATATTTATGGATCAGCAGACCATCACTGTTGTAATAGTCAAATGCATTTCCGCCAACATGATTCCGTTTATCAATTATCAGCACTTTTTTATTTTCTGAGGCGAGTCGCTCAGCAAGTACAGAGCCGGCAAATCCGGCGCCTACTATCAGGTAATCAAACATGAAGTCCTTCCTTTTTTTTTGTTGAGATTGTTGACTTGTTTTCCAGAAGCCTGGTAATTTTTTGTAACATATTATTCCATGTATTATCCCACGACATATCCGCAAGGAATTCCTTCACCTGGTTTTTCCAGCCGGAATTTTCTTTTAACTGTAATGCCCCGGAGACAGCCTCTTCAAACTCCGCCGCATTGGATGCGATAGATACAAGGCCATTTACACCATACGGATTAACTACATCACGGATGGGTGTAGACACTACCGGTATGCCACCGGCAAGGTATTCGGGGGTTTTGGTAGGACTTATAAACTCGGTCGACTCGTTAATTGCAAACGGTATTATCGCCACATCCCAACCACCCAGGTATACAGGCAATTCATCGTAGGATTTTGAGCCGAGGTAATGGATATTATTTTCTGCCGGCAGCGTGGCGGGATCAATTTTTACTGTCGGACCAACCAGCACCAGTTGCCAGTCGGGCCGCCTACGCGCCAGCTCTCCAATAATATCTATATCAAGCCGCTCATCGATTACACCAAAGAAACCGATACGCGGATGCGGTATATTCAGCTGATCGCCGGGTTCATTTTTTACAGTCTGCGCTTTACTGAAATGTTCTTTATCGATGCTGCTCGGAACAGCATAGATAATATCATGAAGATGTTTTTTTGCTTCATATAAACTAACACCGCCGGTAAAAATTATATCCGCACGGCTGATCAAAACCTGTTCCTTTTCTTTCAGTCCTGCAGGCGCAAATCTGAATGCAGATAACTCATCCATACAATCGTACACGATCAGTGCAGGTTCCGGGAAAGCATCCAGCAGGTCGAGTGCCATCGGAGTATAAAACCAGGCAATGAACGGTGTTCCATCCAACTCCTCCCATTTATTCAGTAATTCACGGATAGAAGAAGTAATATCCCGTCTGTCGCCGGACTCATTCAGATAAGGCACCACCACATTTACCTGGTTGCCCGCTTCACGGATCTCAAGCCGGTCCTGTTGCGGCCCAAACACCGGTTCCTCAATATAAAAAACCGGAAATGATGCCCCGGCACGCGACAGGAGATGCTGCGGCCGCTGATAAACAAAATTCCATCGAAGATGGCTAAAGCAAAATATTTTCATCCTGGCGACTTAAGTTTTATTGATTTAAGGGAACTGATACAGCCCTCTCAAATCCATAAGCATGCCACCTGCAACGAATATGGTTTTAATGGTTTTTGACCTTAGAAAAATCGTTTTAAAAAGTGAGGGGTTACACGTCCTTGGGTAAGTAGTTAACAGAACAATTCACATATATGAAAAATGCCGACAAAAAACCCTACTCACAGGATTGTTGAGAAATCCTACCGATTACCTTTCCTGATAAACCAGTACCTCTTCAACAGGATTGACAAACGCATACTGTAAACCGGAACGTCCAAGTATGGCACGGTCAATAAACAAATCAAGCTGCTCTGAAACATACAGGTCGATATCTGTTATTGTTTCCACCTCTGACTCAATTGATAATAACTCTATACTTGCATTGTTCTCAAATAATCCAATGCTTTTTGATGTGTGCTCTTCATCAAACAGAACAGCACCCCAGGGTGCCGGCAAATTCTTATTTGAGAGAAAACCATCCAGTTGATCCCATGTACCCCGACCCCAGCTTTTATAGGTAATAGCCCGCTGTTCACATGCCCGCTCAAATGCTTCCAAAATCAGGCGGCGTTCGCCGATCAGTAATAAAGGCGCGATCTTTCTCTGCGGATGTGAATCAAATGCCCTGCGTTGGTTTCTATCCCACCATCCCCTGTTATAAAGAAGCGGGTGATCGAACCTGCGGCCCGACAACAAAGTTTTAATCATGCCTGCAAGTGCAGTTGGTCTTGTCATACCCCCGGAGATATCAAATGCCCCGGATTCATAAAACTTATTATCCTGTGTAACGAGGCTGTTCCAGTCAATTGCACCCATGACTGACCAGGATGTTACCGCCCTTAAATTGAATCCGGATTTTTTCAGGTCATTACAGGCTTCCCATACTTCCTTAAACCACCTGAGTTGCTCTTCACGCGAACAGGATAAGTGACATTCAGTGATTGCCATGGGAAACTGGTACCTGTTAAAAGCCTGTATCAGCAAGGATTTCAGGCCCCTCGCTTTTCCATGACGGACCGCCACCTGGTCTTCGTAACTCAAGGCTGTGCCGGAAAAACCCTGGAACTGACCGTCAGATGCTGTTACAAGATATCGCTCAGAAGTTGCATAATAATTCCATCCGATTATATCAGGCGGTGTAGGGTTATTCACGAAAAACAAAAGTTTATCTTCCTGTATCCCGTTGTCGATAAAATAATCCCATAAGGGATGTGATTTGTCTACCTTCCCCAACAGGAGATCATTGGTAAGCCAGCGACGATGGTTTTCAAATGTTGCCTGTGCCGCAAACATGGGAGAACTATGCGTCATTGCCAGATCCTCCGTCTGGATAAGTCTGGCATCAGGATTTATTTTCCTGATCTCCTGCATGGAAAGTACAATCCCCTTTACCTGGTTGATCAGCATCAACAGAAAAGAAGTATCATCACATTTATGCGGATACCATAATCCATAGAGCCCGCTGAAGCGGGCAGTGGTCAGGGGTTCGTTGACCGGAGTATACATTGTAACCCCGGGAAACCGCTGGGCAACTTTTAATGCATAGGCCGCTAATTTTTCAGCAAATCCTTCGTCAAGCAGGTCGGTAAAAACAGGACCACTGCCATGATGCACCAATCCAACTATCGGTGTTATTTCAAGGCTCTTCATCAGGCCCAGCTGGGTCTCTGCCCACGACCAGTCGATCTCTGCATCCGCCTGCGGCTGATGTTTCTCCCATAGCAGCGGATACCGCATAGTGCTGACACCGAGGGAGGCTATCAGCCGAAGGTCATCCTTTCTGTAATAATGACCATTCTCCGATAACTGATCCCGGTAGGTATCTCCCACCCTGTTAAGGGTGCACTCAAGACCTGCCCAGATATCAACGCCGGATTGATGCAATTCAAGATCTTCAAACATCCATGGTAACTTTATTTGAAAATATCTTTCAATTCAAGATATTGAAAAAACCTCATATGTAATTAATATTTCCTGGAGTATTGTTCAATATCCAGGCCGGTTACACCGCCTGTTGAAACGAAGCTTTTCAAACAGAAGAAGTGTCAAAGGATACCCAAACTATGGCGTCAGGGTACACAAGTGTAACATCCCGCTTATCTGCACCGGGAGTTGATTCAACATACTCCCTTAAAACATACAACGCCGGTACCGGAGGTTGAATCCTCCTGCACCGGCGTTATAAATATATTATGACGTATAGGGAATTAAAAAATCTTGAACCCCATAGTCATGGATCAGATGGTTTGTTCATACACTTTCCCAAACCGATCTGTTACCCTGATCGTGATCTTGGCATCTGCAGTTGCAGGCTTTGCATAAAACAGGTGATCGTTAAGAGTAGGTTCCACCCATTTATGTTTCTTTGGTAATTGCGGACCACCATATAGTTCTTCAGCCCATGGATCCAGGCCAATCCGCTGTTCCATTGGTCCCTTCAGGATTCCGTTCTCCAGCCACTCAACCTTCCACTTATTATCCCAGTTCCAGACATTCACCGCTATTTCATCAGGATACGCTTTTATCCTGCCTTTTGAATAGATCCTGAATTGCTGTTCCTTTGACATACCGGTGGATTTGTAATACCATCTGATGTCAGAACCATCTACCTCATATACTCCATAACCGGCAGGTGTTCCATCGCCACAGATCGGACCTGTCCACCAGGCGCCACATACCGTACCGTGATTATGTTCCATAATATTCCCTTCCTCCCAGTTTTCATTGAAGTGGGTATGACCACTCATGATATGGACTTTATATGGGGCGAGGATCTTGTACAACTGTTGCCTGTTGGAAACTGTTCCACCAAAATCATCTTCCTTCTTCATCCTTTTTGACATTCCGGTATTGGTAGGAATGTGCAGGCTCAGCACCACGGTTGTACCGGGACTTACCAGTGCAAGATCCTGTTCCAGCCACTGCAGCTGGTTTTCGGTGAGATACCCGATATATTTTTTAGCAACCCCTATGAAAAACACATCATCAAGAACAACGTAGTGAATGGCTCCCCGGTTGTAGGAATAATAAGTCGGACCGAATTCTTTTCTATAGGTCTGGGAAGATTGTTCATCCGACCTCGCTTCCAGGTCCATATCGTGGTTGCCGATCACATTGTAGAATGGTATCCCTGTGTTCTCCACCGCTTTTTTATAATCAGGAAATAATTCAAAATGATCCCATACCAGGTCGCCGCAGCCAATTCCGTGAAAAAGTGTTCCGGCCGGGTAAGAACTTACCAGCTCCTTCAGGTCAGGAACCGATTGTGTTTGCATCATCTCCACATCGGCCTTTGATATTACCTGCGTATCGGCCCAGACAACAAAATTATGTTTATGGTCATCAACCGCGAGTTTCTTTAATTCAAAATCATTACTGATCGTACCGGCACCTGCCGTTAAAGGTTTATAAAATTCAGCAATCCCCTTGTTCGCCGGGATCTCATATCCGGCCGGTACACTTATATATACATACTGTGAAGTAGCCCCGGTGGTAAATTCGTAACGACCGTTTTTATCGGTAACAGTTACATTGGTACCATCGGTAACCGCCACACCTGCCACCGCCTTTCCATTAGCCTGCACCTTACCCCTCAGCGTTCTTTCTGAAAGATCTACCCGCTGTTTCTTCTTTGTTGGTTCTGCCTTTATAAGTCCCGCAGGTACCATTAAAACTGATCCGGTTAAACCCAGATTACTTAAAAATTTCCTTCTGTTCAGCATTGGAATATATTGTTTAGAGTTGAATAACAAGTCTCAGTTCGCCTGTTAATGGCGGCTTTCAGCTGATCCGGAATTTCTTCCGGCGCATAACGATGCGGGCGATCGGCCGGGAGGCCGGTAGCCATAACATGTTGTATTATAGTTTACAGGTAATTTTTTAGGGGAACGCTCCACCCACGATCGGATCTCCTCACAGTTCATTCTGCAAACATAACAAGCACTATCATCCGGGATCGGGCTCCAATTTTACCAAATGGTTAAATTATCGATTCGTTCCAATCCCTTTGGCAGGTTATTGCCCCGTGATCTGCGGAAAAGTTTTTTCAAACCCTACTCCATAGTTCTCTTTATATTCTTTCGAAAAAATGAGATAGGCGTCTTTTGCGAGTCCATGCCTGCCCAGGATAATCAGACTTTTGCATTTATATTCCAGCGCGGCTTCATGAAGGTGATCAAACTTAAACACAGTATTCGTGATCCGGATTACCAGTTCCGCTTCCTGGTGAAGATCTGCCCTGGTAACAAAATCCATCAGCACATCTATAACAAGACCCGAGGTTTCAGATTTGAAATTATCCAGCCAGCTGTAATGCACCTCACTTAATAATGATCCACGCTGCAGCAGGTTCACCAGTTTCACAATAACTGGTTTCGGAAGTTTCGCAGCTGTCTCCCCTGGCGAAATAAGCCGGTAAAATTCTGCAAGGTCTATATGGACCGATTCATTAAAAATTTCCAGTGCTAATTTACCTGATTCGCGACTGATCTGCACATCCCCTATTTTTTCCAGGATCGTTTTCAGTTTTACAATATTGACTGAATAGTTGTTCCGGGCATCCTTGGTGGACTTATCATGCCACAGGATTTCATATAATTTATCCTGCGAAATACCCTTTGAATCACGGATGGAATAAAGGACTACCAATAAAAACAACTCCCGCAATAACGGAGTAAACTGCGTGCTTATATCCTGCCCCTGTTTATCAATTGCTTCAAAACGACCGAACAGGTGGATAGCTGAATATACTTTTGTGTCTTCGGGGTTTTCACCTGCAGCAGCTACCGGTTGAAGTACAGCAGGACCCGTCTCCGGTGTTACATGTCCCGAACCAGCCGCCCTTCCCGTTTTCCTGCGTTTATAGATCAGCACAAGAACGGGCACCAGCACCAGCATTCCCATCAGCACCCGGTATAAAACCGGCACACCTGTTTTACCTTCATGAACCTTTACCGGCACCAGCTGGTTGGGAGGGAAATCAATTGTATAAACCTGGATACTGCTGGATTTTTCCTGCGAAGTATGAAGGGCCACTGCTACCAGTTTGTTGCTGGCCGGGCAATAATACAGGTCGGCAAACGACTCCACATCATAAAAGAGGTAGGGAATAGAATCACCCATCAGTTCATAAACAGGTGATCGTAACGATCCCTTGATAAGCTGGAGAGAAGAGTTGAACCGGTCCTTCGGATAAGTCAGCGCATAATATTCATTACCGTCGGGTCCAATCACCAGACTGTTTGCAAAACAGAATTTTTTCTCAGGTTCTTTTAAATGAAAAATTGTCTTGAATTTGTTTGAACGGACGCTGTACGCAACCAGGTCATAATTATACCGGGGATTGATAGTCTGGTCGCCCGTACTGCTTCCATAACCACCAAGTATAAATGCAGTATCGGCCGCAGCATTGATACCCAATGCAGCCAGGTATCTGGGCATAAAAAAATCACCCCCCGGCTCAATCATCTGCCAGTTACCTGTTGGCAGGTGGTATCGCTGAACCGTATTCCTGTAACGAAGCTGGCCATAACCACCCAGCACATAGAGCGAAGAATCAGAAGGGGAAATGAATTTATTTGCCTGCCAGAAAGTAGTGAGGTCAATTGTTGTAAAATTTTTATCCCACGAAGCTGATACCGGATCGTAAGTAGCCAGCTTTTTTTCATCAATGTAAAAATTGTATAAACGTCCGGCTGACGGATCAAAGATTGACTGGGTGCCCCAGGGAAGTGTATCCATCTTCCGGGAATAGGCCACAGAAGCCGGATTCATATTACTGAATGAAAACCGGAAAAGGGAATCGGGGGATATAATATATAATACCTCGTTTTTTTTATCAAAAGCCAGACTGGTTATACCATTTGTTTCGAGGGAATAAACCTTCTGCCAGTTCTGGAAACGAGGTTTGATCCATACCGGATTTTTTACCAGCCCATTTTCCTGGCCTACCCTGTCGGGAGCTTCCTGACCGGCGGATTCAGATAGTGAAAAAAAATATTTCGGCTTTCCATTTTCAGAAATGGCGATATCACGCAACTGCATGGGTGGTACATCAATGGTCTGGAATCCTTCATAGTCGTTGGTTCCAAAGAATGCATGGTAACAGGTTTTATCCCTTGCATTGATCTTTCCCTTACCGATGAAACGTTTGTTTACGTAAATCAGCACCTCGCTGCTCCGGGATTCGAAACGCACGGTAAACACATTCCATGAACCGAAGAGGGTGGCCGAATCAATCTCAAATACAGAAGAGAAGGTCTCCCCGATAACAAAATTGAAATTGCGGAGACGCTGGTTGTAGATCAGGTCAATATTACGTTTGTCATCGGTGATCAGCCGCATAATATAACCGAAATAGGTCTGCAGGCCGGGCCGGAACCGGAATTCGAAAGTAATCTCCGAATTGCTGTCCATACAGATCGGGTCGCCCGAGGTAAGCCTGAGTGATGTTCTTTTCTCCGGTATTACTTCATGGCTGGAAAATTCGAGTCCGTGCGACTGACCATATCCTGTTTGAACGCAAAAAAATACCAGCAACGGCAAAATAACTCTTCTCATAAGCAACCTAAGATGAACGGTCGCAAAATAGTCATTCTGCCCCTAAACTCCATTATACATTAAAAAACGACCCCTGCAGCGGTACAATGATCTAAAAAAAGACTTTTTACCATATTAAAACCTGATGGACGGGGTCTGTCCAACCCCGAACATATTAATTTATTTTACAACGGTTTGTACTTCATTCCTGACGGGAATATTCTGTGTCAGCGGAATTTCCTTCCGAAGCATTTTTCCCGCCTGGCCGGTGAGCCAGAGGTAATGATCGGAAGGTTTTCCATCCATATCTATAAATAATGCTTTTTTACTGACAGGTGGATCATCAGATCCCTTAAATATTGCTGTGCCCTCATTCACTTCATCAAACATGGCTACATATAACATACCGGCTCCGGCTTTCAGTGAGGTGCTGATCATCTGCCAGTAAAAACGGCCACCCTGGCGCGGGATGGAACCAACGGGTTTTATATCATCGGGAAATTCATACCTGCTGAGGTTATGCCAGCTGAAACCCGGATACACGCAGGGTACATAGTCCACCCCATTCTTTTTACACCAGCCCATATCCGCCAGTGTATTGTCGCGGTACCGGTCCATATCATTATGCAGCAACGGTGAATAACGCTGAACCGTCCAGGGAAGCACCATCCCCGCCTGCCTGATCAGGTCATGCAGGTACGGATCGTTGATACAATCAGCATTCAGATCGCGCCATGATGTGGGTACACCAAGCATGACCGTACAATTGCCATACACCGGATCATTCTGCAGGAAATCGATCAGCCGTTCCAGGCCAATATCGCGGATATTATAGGGCCTGTCGGGAAATCCAACTCCCCAGATCACCACCATCGGCTTTCCCCGGTGATGCAGGTAAGTATTGAGACCCGGCTGGCTGGTAACCTTCAGTTCATCCACCAGGTATTTCCAGTCTTCTATCAGGGCTGAACAATCTTCGCCCGACCTGCGCAATCCCGAGAGATCATACATTACTGCAATGGCCCGTTTATATTTTGAGGCGGCCTTAAAGGCATTACCCAGGATACCGGAAGAAACCGGGTCCCTCCTTTTTGCATTGTCAAAAAAACGTTGCATGAAAACACCATCAACACCATACTCCTGCATCCATTTAAAATGAAGGTCAATTGTACTTTCGTCGTTCGAACTGAAAAAACGTGCCTGCCTGCCATCCACCAGTTTGAAAGGAGTTGGATAAGTATTTTTATATTCAGAAATATCGGGCCACATATCAATACCCAGGCGGTCTTCATTACCGTAGGAAAAATTCTTTGCACCGCTGCCATCACCTTCTGCCCGGAACCAGCCCTGGTAGCCGGCCATCACCAATCCATTATAGGTTGGATACAGGGAACCATCCTTGTGTTTCTGTTGGGCCACGCCGGATAAGGTTCCCAGCAAACAGGAAAAAAACAGGATCTTTTTTATCATTGGTTTGTCGTTGAAGTAAAAGATTAACGGGAAGGTTTTGTCATGCTATAACCGGTACCACCATGAAACCATTTACCAGCCTCACCGGTAAGCCAGAGATAGTAATCGGTATCCAGTTCATTTTCGATTCCCACAAACTGCCGGCTGCCATTCAGGGGCAGCTGGTCCTGGTTGGAACATTTATAAATGGCTGTTGCCTCATCTATTTCATCAAACATGGCCACATACAAAGACCTGGCTCCGGATACTTTTGCACCTGCAACCTGTTTCCAGAGAAACTCGCCTTTATTACGCGGGATTGAATTGTACAGTGCCGGATCATTCCGGAGGTTACCCCAGCTGAAACCAGGAAATACCAGTGGTACATAACCGATTGAATTGGTATTACACCATTGGATATCACCTGCGATCTCGGTGCCGGCGATGCTGGTATAATTGCTTTCATTATACCGGCCTACTGCCCAGGGCATCACGATATCTGATTTTTTTATGAGTTCATGCAACTGGGTTGAATTTTCTGTATCGTTTTTTAACGTGCGCCAGTAATACGGCACACCCAGCATCAGCGAGATCCTTTTTTCAGGGCCCTTGATTTTGTTTACCAGGCTGGCCACATCACTGATTGAATAATTGCGGCCATCATTAAATCCAATACCCCAGATGGAGAGTAGTGGCTTGCCATTGTGCCGTACATAGGTGGGATGTTTTGTATTGTCAAACAGGGAGAACAGGGTTTGTAATTCTTTCCAGTCCTGTTCGATATAGGCAATATCAGCAGAGTTACATCCGCTGAGATCATACATCACAGAGATAGCACGTCCATACTTCTTTGCAGCAATAAGCGCATTTTCCAGCACCTTATTGAAATGACGTTTGCCCTTCGGGTTTGATTCTTTTATCTCCACTACAAAACGTTGCATAAACACACCATCAATTCCATAATCCTGCATCCACTTGAAATGAAGATCCACTGTTTCCGGATCATACGGGCTATACAGATATGCAGGTGAATCATCCGCATACTTAAAAGGTGTCTGGTATTTTTTGGTGTACTCTGTCATATCGGGCCAGAGATCGAATGCACAGCAACCGGGAAAAAATCCACCGCAGTTCCCGTTCTGGTAATGATACCAGCCACGTTGTGAATCGTCGCCCTGTGCTGCAAACCAGCCCTGGTAGCCCGCCATCACCAGACCGCTGTAAGATTTATACAGACAACCGGTTTCATCGTAAACCACTTCCTCCACATCAGGTGGTGCCGGCGGATCAACAGGTTCATCATTACCTCCCTTACCCGAACAGTTTACTGATGCCAGCAACAGAAGGTTGGCTCCGAAAAGGAACAGGTTTTCCCGAAAGCTTTTAAAAAGCTTTAATGTATTTGTTGTCATAGTGCTTGATTGAAATATTGTACAGATATTATCTGGCAAAAACAGACCAACCGGAAAGACGGCTATAACTGCTATACTCCTGTTTTTGGACCGGGGTTACCCCCGGGCCGCCTTTTCCGGCGATCTGCGATGTAGCCTACCAGACTATCGTTGCTTTTACAGCGGGATCATAACTGCAGGGGCATAATTAGGTTTCGCTTCGCCTGCGTCGATCAACGCACCGATGCGGAAATAATGATTTTTACCGGTTTTAAGGATCGAACTGCTGGCTGCAACATCCATCGTCAGTGTGTATGTTGTATTGGGATCGGAAGGTGCATTCAGGTTCTGTTCAGAGGCAACCAGTCGCATTGGTTCACCTACCCTCGAATCAGAATGTACATACAAACCAATCTTCCTTACATTGTTGACTACCGTCTGCTGGAGTTTAAACGTGGCGGTAACAATAGTACCGGCAATGGTGATGCTGGGCTGCAGCACACGGATATAGGGCACCACCCGGAAATCAAGCTGGGTTTGTCCGTTTACCTGCAGGTCCTGCGGAGCCAGCTCTACAAAATTCCCTCTCTTGGGCTGGATGGTATAGGTATTGGCAAACATCAGCGAATTGGCATAGGTACCGTCTGTCTTCACAATCATGGTCTGGATCTCAAACGGGTCATATCCATGTTCGATAAATTCGATCTGAGTACCGCCGATGATATCCTGCTGTACCAGTTCATTGGTAGCATCATCAATGAAACTCCCGTGCAGACCGGCATTGGGCGCGTCGTAATTGTCTTTGCTGCAGGATACCAGTGATATCATCCCTGCGATCAGCAGCATCAGTTTAATCTTGTTCATACATTTAATTTTTATAGCGCGATTCTATAATTATTGGCTTTCTAATATTGTGGGTTCTGGACCAGTCCATTGGTACCTATACCAGGAATCGAACGGTAGTAGGATTTGGGTTGGAAGGTCACCGAGTTGCTGTTTGGCACATTCACCCGCACAAAAATATATTTGACTGCAGGGAGCTGCCGGAGATCCAGCAGGGGCAACAGTGAATGTTTGAACCGGTTGTTGAATTCGGTATGGTATTCCCTTCTTCTCATCAGGTCCCACATACGTTTGTTTTCAAAAGCAAGCTCCACCTTACGTTCACGTTGTACCAGTTCCGGTGTGATGGCGATGGTAGTCAGGTGACCTGCTCGTCTGCGGATAGCATTGATGGCGGCTGTTGCTTCAGCGATATCGGCCGACCCGCTTTCCACTACAGCTTCCGCAAAGTTCAGCAGCACTTCCGCATAACGGAACTCAATGAAATCATTGGTGCTCTGGTTCCATCCCGGAATCACGGGAGCATTCTGGTTGAGGAATTTTTTGAAACCGAAACCGGTCCTTGTATTATTACCACCATAGGTATCAAACCCGGAGTAGGTGGGCGGTTCAGGTCCACCGTAAGTATGATAGGTTACACCACCCACCACAATCTGTTCCTTGGTGCGGATAGTAGTACTGCCATCCGGTTTTACATAACCAGCCTGGATAATAATGGGAACAGATTTCCAGAGTGAACCGGGAAGTACTGCAGTACCCCAGAGCCTTGCATCGCGACCCTCGAAAATCTGTGTTGGATTATCAAAAGTAAGATAGGTGCGTGCTGCACTGTAACCGTTGTAATCAGATATATTATTATCGGTACTGGTAATAACCGGATTGATCGTTCCCGGACTGGCATAGGTTTCATACTGGTCAACCAGGTCGAGGGTTGGATTCATGCGACCTGGATGCGGCCAGCTGTTAGCGTTCTGGGCCGGACCGTACCAGATATCATAGTTATGCCCCTGGTTATCTCCCGGAAGACTGAAACCCTTGATCAGGATGGCTTCTTCGGGTGCGTTATTCGGATTTTCAAAAAGCACCCGGTAGTTTTCTGCGGCCTCCTGCGGGGTAGCGGGATTGGGCCGGAATAAAGAGTACGCATTTGAACTGATCAGCTCCTTTGATGCTGTTATACATGCCTGGTAATAACCTGCGGCATCACCGGGAGCAAGTCCCACCAGGTTTGCTGAAACAGCCGCACCCGACATCGGTGCAAGCGGACCGAATTTGGCAAGTGAAGCGGCATACAGGGCCACTCTTGATTTTAATGCCAGTGCCGTATACTTTGAAGCTCGCCGGCTTTTGGTAGTACCCAGGTTTGCGATTGCCAGGTCACATAATTCAATGGTATAATCCCAGGTTTCTTTTTCGGTACTGCGTGGAACCTTCAATGCTTCGGCATCACCGGTATATTCCTGCGAAACCTTGATCAGCGGAACACCACCATACCGCTTGGCCAATGCGAAATAGGCAAAAGCCTTGATAAAGGATCCTTCCCCAACAAGCGCTTTCTTTTCATCATCTGTGATTGAAAGCTCGGGAACAACGTCCAGCAGGAGGTTTACATCACGTAACAATTTATAACCCTGGTCCCACCATTGGAAATCACCGTCGCCAATAAAATCACCGAACTCGGAATGCACGGCTTCATCTGTTACCATTGCAGCAGCGAAACCGCCGTTGTTGGGACCCGGACCATTCTGGTTGAATCCCCCACGGAAGAATGCAAAGTCTTCGATCGGTAACTGGTAATAAAGATTGGCCATAAAGATCTTCACCCCTTCAGGATCGCTGAAGATGGCGTTTGCCTGGAGTTTATCCGTTGGCTGCAGGTCCAGTACTTTTTTACAACCTGTAAAAAACAGGGCTGAAACAAGTATGGCTATTTTAAGATGATTGATTTTCATAATGACTTCGTTAAATGTTCACTTAGAAATTTAGATTTACACCAAAGTTGTAGGTCTTGGTAAGCGGATAATTAAACCCTGCATTGTAAAGTCCCTCCAGCCGCTCCGGATCAAATGGTTTTACAAATGGATCACAAATTGTCAGCAGGTTAAAACCATTGGCATAAATGCGGAGTCTCTTGATGCCCGACCTGCCAAACGTTTTTTCTCCAAACGTATATCCTATTTCCAGGTTCTTCAGCCGCACATACGAAGCATTCTTTCTCCAGACCGAACTCTCATTGTACATGGCACCCACATCCTGGATAAAACGGGCAGCAGGCCATTTGCCCGGAATCCATTCACTCTTCGGATCATAGGGATCGGATTTTCTCCACCGGTCAAAGAAGTAAGCAGGTGTATTACCACGGAATGCCAGCAACTCGGCATAAACTTCACTGAATCGTACCGTATACATGGCTGAGCCCTGAAGCAGGATATTCACATCAAAGTTTTTATAAACGGCCGACAGGGTAAGACCGTAATTGATCTTCGGATTTTTCCTGCCGCCTGCATTTACGTCATCATTGTTACCCACGGCTCCAATGAACAACGGCAATTGATCCTTACCATCAATAACACCATCATTATTTACATCTTTGAATTTAAAATCACCGGGAAGCTCGCGGATATTTGCCTGCCCGCCATTCTGGATGGGATAACTGGCAATCTCTTCTTCGGACATGAATTGTCCCAGGTAGGTAAGCGCCCAAACGATATCATTGTACCGATCGGCCGTACCATTTCTCCATCTGTCCATACTGCTGGTAAACGGACCTCTTTCCACATACAGGTTCTGGGTTCTCGAAAAACTGACATTCCCTGCAACATTAAATTGCACGCCACTTATATTACCCCGGTAGCTGGCCGAAAAATCAAAACCCTGTGTCCGGTCGCTGTTCAGGTTTTCCTGTGGCAGCGAGGCACCGAATGTATTGGTCAGTGACAGGTTGCGGAAAGCAAGAAGACCTTCACGATCGCGTCTGAAAACTTCAAATTCCAGATTCAGTTTGTTCCAGAGTCCAAGCTCAATACCGATATTGGATGTCTTTGCTGTTACCCAGGTAAGTGAAGGATTAACGATCCCCGGTGAAGCCGCACCATTGGTCAGGCTGCCATTCGTAAATTCATAACGGCCGCCACCACCAAGTGTAAAACCCTGGATCCACTGGAAGGCGCCCACTCCGGTATTGTCTCCCACTTCACCATAAGAACCTTTCAGTTTCAGGTTGGTGACTGCAGGAAGATTACGCTGGATAAATGGTTCTTCCGAAATCCGCCATCCTGCTGATACGATTGGAAAAAATCCCCATCTTGTTTCGGGCGGATAGGCATAGGTACCCATGTAACGGAAAGCAAATTCAGCAAAATATTTTTTCCGGAAATCATAGTTGAACCTACCCAGCAAAGATTGGGAAGAGCTTTCACCCTCACTACCCGAGTTGGTCTGGTTGTTCTGGCCGGCTGCATTCACCTGGTCAATGGTATAGAAATCGTACAGGCGTTGCAGTCCTGCATTGCGACCCCATTCCTGCCTTTGTTCAAATACCGCGGTACCACCAACGAAATGATCCGTTGCTATACTGGTCGCATAATTTACCTGGGCCTGCACCGTAAACCGGTTGCTGTTGCCGAAATTATTTGAGATCGATGAAGTACCCACCCGTTGAGGGAAGGTTACATAATCGTTATTGACATAACCATAAAGTTTGAATGGCTTGTATACACTTTTTGCCTGGTAGCTTCCCATATCATAAGCAGCAGTACCACGAAGCGAAAGGCCTTTCAGGAAGGGTGCAGTATAGATAAGTGACATGGTCGTCTGCAGGCTCCTGGTAAGCTCTTCGGAATAACCGGTGATATCCCGGTCCGACAATGCAAGCGGATTCAGGTTCGACGGTGCAGGCGAAGTGAGGTAATCGGGATTATTGTTTGCAAAGGGCCGCTCTGTAGGAAGTGCAGTACGTGTGCCTTTGAAAATATTGAAAAAATTCTCCCCTGGTGTTTCACGTTCTTCAAACCGTCCGCCGATAAATAATTCAGCCTTGAGGTTATTGGCCAGTTCGGTGGTAAGGTTGGAACGGATATTATAACGTTTGTAATTTATATCATCAGTCCGCAGCAGGCTTCCTTCATCTACCAACGCGAGACCAATATAATATTGTGTTTTCTCATTACCACCCGATGCGGATAAATTATGTTGCTGCTGAACCGCGGTTTTTTTAAGCGCGAGACCGTACCAGTCGGTACTTTCATAACCCGGTGCAGCGGTGATCCATTTCTGGAGTTCTTCTTCGGAGACAAAGGCCGAACCTGTTCCCAGTAGTGCTGCATCGTTGCGTAACTGCATCCACTCCGAAGCATTGGTCATACGTGGAACATCCGTTGGTTGCATAAATCCAACCGTACCGGTATAATTAAAGGTGGCACGTCCCTTTCTTCCCTTCCTGGTGGTAACGATCACCACCCCATTTGCAGAACCGAATCCATAAATAGCAGCAGAAGCATCTTTCAGGAAGGAAATACTTTCAATGTCTTCGGCATTCAGGCGCTGGAAATCGGAAGAGCCATCCCTGACAATCCCGTCAATTACATAAAGTGGCGTACCAAATCCACGGATATTAATGACATTATCAAATGTTCCCGGCTCACCCCCCATCTGACGAACCAGTAATCCGGGCACCTTACCCTGGATTTTCTGTGCAAGGCTTACATGGGTGGTTGTCTGTATTTCTTTTGCAGAAATAGTGGCAACGGAACCCGTTAGTGTTTCTTTTCGCTGGGAACCGTAACCGACCACCACCACTTCGCCCAGGCTTTCTTCGCTTGAAAGCAGGCTCACATCGATGGTTGACCGGCCGTTGATTTTTTCGACCACCTGTTTCCTGCCCACAAAAGTGAACACGAGTTCTTTGGCATCATTGGGAACACTGATTACAAATTCCCCTTCTTCATTGGTGGTGGAGCCGGCTGAGGATCCGGGCTGGCCATTGACCATTACACTGACACCTGGAAGGGGAGTCCCGTCGGTGGGACTGGTAACTTTTCCCCGGATCACTTTCTGCTGGGCAAACAGCATCACGGGTAAAGAAAATAGCAGCAGTAGAATGAAAGTAATTTTTCTCATAGCAAGAGTGTTGTATCTGTTAATGTTTCAATCGTTTCAATCGCCTTGATAGCATGGTTTGGTTAGTTTTTATCCAATAGCTGGTCAGGGCGGGAATAGTACAGGTATCATAATTGCTGGTTGCAGGTTTAAGTGTTTATAGTAGTTTAATTTTTTGTAGTGGCGGCGGGGGGCAAACCCCATGTTTTATCCGGTAATGGTCCCATTTGTAATTCCAGCACTCCCCCACTGGTCAGTTGCTCATGGGTAAACCAGGGAGTATCGAGTGTTTTACCATTCATCATTGCATGCTGGATATATTTATTTGTTACCGAACAATCCTTTGCGATGACTGTGAACTGTTTTCCGTTTGAAAGATCGATAGTGATCCGGCTGAACAAAGGACTGCCGATTGTATACACGGGCAGACCAGGAGTAACCGGATAAAATCCCATGGCAGAAAAAACGGCGAATGCCGACATACCACCTCCATCTTCATCACCGGGAATTCCGAATACATTATCCTTGAACCAGGTCTCCAGCAGGAACCGGATTCTCTTCTGCGTTTTCCATGGTGAACCAGTATAATTATAGAGGTAGGGTATATGGAAACTTGGTTCATTACCCATTGAAAACTGTCCAACCAGTCCGGTAGCATCGGGGAACTTATTCCAGAATACATACCTGGAACGATCAAGTCCTTCGCGGAATAATTCATCCAGTCTTTCCTCAAAAGACCTGGTGCCTCCCATCAATCCGATCAGTGCAGGGATATCCTGCTGCACCTGCCACATGTAGGTCCAGGCATTGTTTTCATCATAATATTCACGCCCGCCCATACCCCCGTCAAACTTGGGATCAATATCAATCCAGTTTCCCTTCTCATCTTTGGGCAGGAATAATTTTTTAGCGGGATGCCAAAGGTTTTTATAGTAAGCACCCCTTGTGTTGAACAGTTTATAATCGCTGGTATTACCCCGTTCGCGAGCCAGTTCACCCAGGGCCCAGTCGTCGTAACTGTGACCCAGGGTTAATGCAACCGACTGGCGTTTCTCAAATGAATGTACCTCTTTAACGGGGTCGGGCTGACCGGGTTGTAAAGAGGGAAAAAATTTCCGGGTATAATAAAAATCATCGAGGCTTGTTTTCGGACCGTTACGCCAGGGCAACATGGTGGCGCCGGTAGCATTCTTTCGCATGCCTTCATATGCTTTGTCGAGGTCGTAATTACGCAGGCCTTTACGATATGCATCGAGGAAGATCACGGTTGAATGGAATCCATTCATACAGGCATGGTCACCAAACAGTACCGGAAAGGTGGGCATCCAGCCGCTTTGTTCATACATCCTCACATACGATTGCAGCATATCTTCTTCCTGTGCCGGATCAAGGATCATACGAAGGGGATGCATTGCCAGATAGGTATCCCATGACCAGTCGTCAACATAAAACGGACGGTTATCTTTTTCAATTTTTTTACTGTAGCCGCTATAGTAGGAAGAGTCTTCACTGATATCCACCATCCTTTCATAATACCGGTAAAGTGCTGTATAGAATGATCGTTTCTGGGCCTCTGTGCCCCCTTCCACCCTTACCTGGTTCATTACTTTCTGCCAGGTTTTTTGTCCACCGGATGAAAGATCATCAAAACCGGGACCCTTCAGCTCCTTCTCAAAGTTGCGCCGGGCCTGGGCTGCACTAACAAAGCTGATGGCATAACGGAATTCAACATCACGTATACCGGATTCAAAACTGATGGCGGACCTGGCTGTGCCGGATGATATTGTATTACGTAATACAATTTTTCCATTCTCCAATACGGATGGTTTTCCCGGGTGATCGAATACGCCATACAGGTAAACCGGAATATCACCATGATAAGTTTCCGTGGCTGTCAGTTCGGTAGCAGAAATAAAATGATAGGATGATTTGCCGCCGTTATAGTTGGAGAATAAAATATTTGCCGGCGATGTACCTGGAAAACGAAACCGGAACGCGCCTGTTTTTTTCCCTGCGGTAAATTCAACCCGGATGCCGTCATCCACAAGTATGGTGGAATAATACCAGGGACGCAGGATTTCCAGGTCATGGTCATAATTCATTTTACGATCCCAGTCCCTGGCCTCCAGGTTACCGGTCGATACCCGTAGTGCGAATACCTCGCCCAGGCGATGGGAGGCAATGGTCAGGGGAAAACTGCTGATCTGGTCGTCCAGGTAATCCTTTCGTTGTGGTGTCATCCGGATCATCTGGTTGGGAAGATGCACAATCGGACGGGTAGGTTCGAGCAGTTGGGATACGTTGCCAATAACCGGGTCAACAAAGAAAAGATTGTCCGGACCGGATTGTTCGGGAGTATATCGGGCAGGTTGCTGGGCGAAGGAGCACAGGGAAATTAAAACCAGTGGTACCAGGAAAAAGATTTTAAACATAAGCAAGTAGTCGTTAGAATATACCTGCAATAAACAGGTGCGTTCTTAATAAATGCTTAATAAATCCACTAACAGGAAAATTAATTTTTATATTTTTTTACGATCAGGCCCTAAAGTTTTCATTTACAATAAAATGAGTTTCTTAACCGGTCACACTAATTTTAGCAGGAAAACCATTAAAAATGGGAAGGGAACAGAGATTTCCCCAAACAGGTCCTTTTAAGGAGCATGAACCACAATAAACCTAGCTTTACAGGGAATAGCCGTATGCGAAAAAAAATTACTATAATAGTAGTAGATGATCATAAACTGATCAGGGATATGTGGGGACTCCTGTTCAGACAAAGCCAGGAGTTTGAACTGGTGGGTGCCAGCGGCAGTATGGATGAAGCGATTGAACTGGTGAAGAAAAAACAGCCGGATGTTATATATATGGACATCAACCTGGGGAATGAGTCGGGTGTGGACCTGCTTCCGATGTTAAGGGAATGTTCAGCCCGCAGTAAGGTCGTTGTCATTTCAATGCATAACCAGCCCGCCTATGTAAAAAAAATGTTTAAGCTGGGAGCTTCGGGATATGTTACAAAAAACTCACCGGCAGACGAAATGACTACCGCAGCACAGGAAGTGATGAAAGGTAATATTTACGTCTGCCAGGAGTTAAAGTCGATATTGACCCGGACAAAAATACTCGAGCCCACTGAAAATATTCCCCGCATTGAAGACCTGACCCTGCGGGAAATAGAAATAATTAAACTGATCAAGACGGGGTTATCGTCCCGGGAAATTGGTGAAACATTGTCCCTCGCTACAAGGACTGTTGAGGTTCACCGCTATAATATGTTCCGGAAGCTGAAGCTGAAAAACGCTGCAGCCCTGATTAACTTCATTAACAATAGCGATCTGAATTTTACCTGACAGCAGGCAATATATCCACGGTTACTGTCCTGTTATAGACCAGCTCTTCAGGTGATTGATTTTTAAAAAGTGCAGATTCAGTTTCCTGGCCAAATCCGGCCGACCTGAATGTAACGCCCTTTATTCCTTTCTGGGCCAGTGCAGCTTCAATAATATTTTTTGTTTCTGCCGCACGTTCTTCCGATAATTTCTGGTTGTACAACGGCTGTCCGATTTTATCGGTATGGCCGCGGATAATCACCGTTGCATTATCAGTGATCAGCGGTGTAACATGTTCGGTCAGGAATTTCCTGTAATAAGGCGTAGTGGTTGACTCATCAAAATTGAACAGGATACTATACCTGAAATCCTGACTCACCGGTTTGGTTGGTTGTTTCAATGCCAGACCGGTCATTTTTTCTACAACCTGGCCATTCTTCATGTTGGCTGTCATTGTTACCTTGTAGTCGCCGGATGTCCTGGCACCAAGGATCGCACTTGTAGGAATGGAAACCTGGTTACCGGTATACGGACCAAAATTGCGGACGGCTCCCTTATCATCTGTTACCAGTAATTTCCAGGACAACACAGAAGTATCGGCACCTGGTGCATTGAATACAACCTTTGCATCATCTACACTGTTCAGGTTAACGGGCTGAAGCCATGGTGAAGAAGCACCACCAACCTGCAATAACAATTCCGGACTCTTGCTGGTAATATCAACCCTGCGCCAGGTCGATTGAATCAGGGCCGGATCATCGCCGGCAACTGTACTGGTTGCTATATCTGCCGACTGCTGATTACCCTGCACTGATATACGTGAAGGATCAATTCCGAATGCAGACACCAGGTATTGTTTAACGGCCTGTGCCATTGAACCGCCTTCACCTGCACTCATTTGTGAGATGCCTGTAAGGGCCACTTCACTCCTGGGATTAAGCCGCATCCGGTCTCCCATGATATTTAAAATATTATGATACACCGCCATCTGGCGGGCAGATCTTCCTTTACTCAGGTCATCCGGCTGGCCATCCTGCAGTGTAAGTTCACGGAAGGATTTTGCCTGGGCTGGACTAAGTGATGTATACCGTGAAGGTATGCTCACCGAGCCTTCGTCGAAGTAAACGGAATTCCTGAGCGGGAACATCTCTTTCACCTGCCTTAATGCAACTGCATCATCGGGTGGTGTAACAGAGAAGCGGAAACCGGCTTCGTTCAAAACCGGTTCGCTTTCTGGTGCTACTAAGGGAATTACTTTTTTGGACTTACCAAATTTCAACGCTACACCGGCACGGTAACTATACATTGACCATGATTCAACCGACCTTGCATCATGACCAAAATCGGTCAGGAAGGAAGCGAAGGGAGAAAGTGTAACCTGTGTACTGTTTGTCTTTGAACTAACGGGCACATCGTATCCAATACCTGCCTGTCCGGAAAAGACGGTGGAATGCACTTCACTCCAGTCGCCCTTTTTATCATCCTGTTTGTCTTGTTTATATACAAAGGATTTGGAAGTGTTAAAACTCAGTGTAGGTCCGCCGAAAATATAAAAGCCGGAAGAAAAAGGAGCGATCCTCAAACTTGGCTCAATGGCTATATAACTGATATTGGTTGATAAGTTGGCGGGACAGTCGCAGGGCGCCATCACTTCCTTAAACTTACCACCGCGCCCGTCATAGGCGATGTTCAGACTTCCTCCCAGTACTTTATTGGGACGGTATTCTGTAAGAACGGAAAAATAGGGTCTTACTCCCGAACCCTTATGGAAGGCGGTAGGAACAGACACATCCTGGTTAAGCTCCTGGGTGGTTCCCCGGTACTTATTGAAATTGGCTGCGCCTGAAACGCCAAACCACCATTTGGGCTGGGGTCGCGCTGCTTCCTGTGCACCGGCGGACAGGCCTGTGATAAGCACTATCGCGGTTAAAATTGTTTGTTTAGAAAATTGAATACTTGACATGATGGATAAATGATAAGTTGAGAAAAAAATTACAGATGCGGTCAGACCAATGTTAACACCGGTCTTTATAAATTATTGAGGAACGTTAATGATTGTGTTAACCATGGTTACTGATGCATTCAGCGAAATGGCCCTGCCATTCAGCGTTGTCAGCTCAGCATTTCCGGCAGTTGAAAAAGTAGAACCCGCAGATGAAAGGATATTACCAACCATTACACCGCCGCCTGCACCATTGATGGTGGCAGCGCTGCCAACCCACCAGAATACATTGCTTGCTTTGGCACCATTGATCAGTACTATACTTCTTGCACCGGTGGGACCTGCGATACCAACTGTCAAAGCAGCATCACACTGGAAGACGAAGACCGCATTTGGATCATTCATGGCATCGAGTGTCAGGTCGGAATTTGTGATATCAAATGTTCCGCTGGCTGATTTATAAACGCCAGGCGCAAGGGTAAGTCCACCTAATTCACCATCACCCGGATCAACCCCACCAGGCATCGATGCCGGTGAAATCTCGCCGTACAGGGCAAACGCATCGTTCCTTGCAAGTGTGGCAATTATCAGTGATCCTGCACTGCCCGGAAGTGGGGGTGCCGTATACACACCACCTGTAGCGTTACCAACATTTAATGGTGTTTCAGTATAGGTTGCTTCGGTGATCCCGTCGTGGAACCCGGTAACAAGTGTGGATACACCAGTAGTACCGATACCTCCATTATTAACCACAGTAAATAAGCCCTGGTTGGTAATGCCGGCTGTACCACCAAACACCCCGAATAGTTCTATTGTGCGCAGATCGGGAATTGGAATAACTGGCTGGATAATTATGAAATCCCAGGTGTGTGCGATCAACAGGGGATTGCCCGCCAGATCGGTAGCCACAATGCTGATACTTGCCGTGTAAATAAGCCCTTCAAGCAGGTCTTCATCAGGGTCGAAGCTGGCAGTTATACCCGAATAACTCACCGATCCCGATATCGGAAGATCACCCAGGCTCAATGTATAACTCGATTCAGTTATGGTGGCAACACTCATTACTTCGCTGAATGTTGCTGTGATAATAGCATCAACAGCCACACCTGTAGCACCTGGCGCCGGGAACGTAGATATCACAAATGGATTGATAATATCAGGTAAAACGCCGGTAGTAAATGAAAAAACATAATCGTTGATCATTGCATTATTGGCAGCATCTGTGACACCTGCGGAAATTGTTACCGAATACGTTGTTTCAGGTAACAAGTCTTCATCGGGTGTAAACACCGAAGTAGAATCATTATAGCTAAGTGTACCGCTGATGACATTCACCCCGTTGCGGACAATAAATACAGAATCTGTAATCGATAATGGATTTACCGGCTCATTGAAAGTTACGCTGATAGCAGACGTTAACGGGACATTGGTCGCCAGGTTGGTTGGAATACTGGAAACAACTATCGGGCAGAGACCGGTTTGCCCGGCTTCTTCCACCACTTTTTTACAACCATTGATACCCAATAAAAGGATCATCAGCAGCGGGATTTGAAAATAACGTCTCAAGCCGGATCGGCCGGTTTGTGGTTCGGAAACAGTTCGGTCAATATTAAAAGACAGGGATTTCATGATGTGCTTGTTTTTTGGTGCTTGGGGATTCAAATAATTTGTTATTAATAAAAAAAGGCTTTCGCCTGTTAATGTTTACCTGGTAATAATTTTAAGGTTGGTAGCATTTCCATCGGGTGCTGTTACCTGCACATAACATAGTGCGTTGGCGGGGTTGGATAATTTAACCGGGACGGTTTCCGCTCCCTGCCCGTTGTGATGGACCCTTGTCGTTTGCAGAACTTCGCCCTTGCTGTTTATGATACTGATAAAATATTTTCCGGCCTGCTGCCCGGTCATCTTCAGGTTGACAAGTCCGCCTGTGACGGGATTGGGCCAGATGGAAATGGATTGTTTTTGTTGAACATCAATTGATACAATTGAACTATACGAAAACGATCCATCCTGATCGATCATCTTCAAACGGTAGTGATGCAGGGCAGGCGATACATGACGATCGGTCCATGTGTAAGTCTGTTTATCCTCTGTTGCTGTTATACCGGATAAATAACTGAAATTCCTGCCGTCATCCGATCGTTCAATTTCAAACTTATCCAGTGCTGAAGTACTTTCAGCCACCCATGTCAGGTTAACTGATTCTCCGTTGAAACTTCCCGAGAACGAGGAAAGTTTTATAGGAAGTACTACTACCGAACCAGGCTGGTAGGTCATAACCTGATAGGTTGAAACAGCGCCGGCATTGGAAAGCATCCGGCCTTCCAGGATGCCACCTGCACCCATGGAAACAGCACCATCATTACTGATCATGGTTCCGCGCATAACAGTGTTTGTTGCCATGGCAATTGCACCGGCCGCTTTAAAAAAAATATTTGAAGCTGATGCGTTATTTATAAGGGTAACTGAAGCTCCGGCCGTAGTGGTGAAAGCTCCCCCGATTTTAAATATGAATACTGCATGTGCATCGCCCTGTGCATCGAGGATAAGATTGCCATCAATGGAAGCGGCAGCGGCAGTAGAATATACGCCGGGAAGAAGTGTCTCCCCTCCGCCGAATATAACGGAGTGCGTGGAATTGGTTACAGGGATATCGTTGATCTGCGTACAGGCATTTGCCAGGTCAATTGAACATTGCAGGGTGGTGGGATCTGTGTCCATCATGTCCCCGTAGACGGTGCAGGGATTTTCGAACCCGGAAATATCTCCTGCATGTGTACCGATATCACCGAATATGGTAGTTGTTCCCGTGTTGGTGATGGCGCCTGCAGAAGAAAACAATGTAAAGTCGGCAGCAATGCCAAGGTCTACCTGAACAGGCGGTTCTGTGGCTGCAATAAATATATGGACTACCACAAAGAGGATGATAATACGGTTAGTTAGTAGAAATCGTTTCATAGGGTAAGGGGGTTTGTTTCGGAATTAACAATTGTAAAGTATAGTATTAACACGTAGTAACACAGCTTCCGGAACATACTAAGGGTTGTCTGTTTCCTGCTAAGTATAAGTCACCAGTTCTGCCTTGAGCCTGATGTAAATGACCAGGGGTATCACTTCAGGGTAGATTGCCTTATTCCGGCGCGGAAACTCCGCGTCAATTACATAATTTTTTATAATTGTTGTATTATTCACAGGTTCTGTAAGCAGCAGCCTTTAATGGAGTAGTTTTGGTACCACCCCCAAACAAGTCAACCGTGAAGAAAATACTTGCACCAACAGATTTTTCCCGAATGTCCCGTGCCGGACTGAAATTCGGAATTCAACTTGCCTCACAGGGGCTTTACGAAATAACATTTTACCATTCCTATTCCCTCCTGCTGCCAACCCAATGGAATGAAGCCGAAACCGCACAATTCGAAAAGATAGAAGCAAAAAGGATCCTGGAAAACCTGATAAAATTTGTAGCCGCTGTTTACCGGTCAATCGGTGTTGAACGCGGGAAGACCAACTGTGTGGTTGAAAAGGGGGTCATGCCTGAACGTGATATTATGGAGTACGCATCCTATAATAATTTCGACCTTATCTGTATGAGTACTCACGGAGCGGGCAGCAGACTTGAACGTCTGTGGGGAACCAATACAGGCAACCTGGTAAACTATTCGGGCGTTCCGGTTATTGCAGTTCCCTCGGGTTACAAACCCCTTCCGATTACCAATATCCTGTATGCTTCCGATCTGCAGCATGTGGAGATGGAATTTCCCAAGGTGGTTGATTTTTCTGCAACCATGCAGGCTGATATCGAATTGTTTCATTTAAAAGCGGGTGGCGAAAAAACTTATAGTGGTGACACATTAAGTAAAACCCTGAAAAAATTATCCACCCTGAAAATTGATGTGGATATAAAAGACCTGGAGCCGGATGAATCGGTGAGTGCTGCAATCCAGAAAAGGATAAAGAAAAAAAAGCCATCCTTACTTGTCATGTTTACGAATCGAAATAAAAACTGGTTTCAACGGATCTTTCAATCCAGCCACGCAGAGCAATACAGCTTCCATCCGAAAATACCACTCCTTGTTTACCGGAAGCCTGATATTGTCCAGAGGGAATCCCCCCTTCATTCCGTGCCTTTATAAAAAGGGTTACAGCGGCTGTTGTGCTGCCCCCGTCTATAAAACGGATTTACCATTTATAAAACATAAAAATCCGCGTCCGCCTGCTTTTTTTAGAGCCGGATCGGATTTACATTTCAGGATGGTCATCCTGATTTCTTCCATTAAACCGATTGTCCGATTTTTACAACTGATTTCACCTAAACCTTGGCGGTTTGGGAAACAGAACGCCCCGAATTTATTATATTTAAGAAGAGAGACAGGCAATAGAAAAAAATACCAAAAATGGAATTCGTCGATTATTACAAGATCCTGGAAGTTGATAAAACTGCAACAGAAGCCCAGATTAAAAAAGCCTACCGCAAACTGGCCAGGAAACTCCATCCCGACCTGAACCCCAATGATGCAACAGCCCATAAAAAGTTCCAGGCCATCAATGAGGCCAATGAAGTTTTAAGTGATCCCGAAAAGAGGAAAAAATATGATGCCTATGGAAAAGACTGGCAGCATGCTGAACAGTTTGAACAGCAACGGCAGTCACATCAGCGATCATCGTCGGGTGGCGGCGACCAGTTTGATGATGATGACGGAGGTGAATTCTCGCGCTTCTTTGAATCGATGTTCGGATCGGGAGGAGGGAGCCGTAAAACAAAGTATCGCGGGCAGGATTACCAGGCATCCCTTACCCTCAGCCTGCTTGAGGCAATGGAAACACGCCAGCAAACCCTGACAGTTAACGGAAAAAATATTCGTATCACCATTGCAGCAGGTATCGAAAACGAACAGGTAATAAAACTTAAAGGTTACGGAAGCCCCGGATCCAATGGCGGCCCGGCAGGCGATCTGTATATAACCATACATATTGCACCCCATCCGAATTTCAGCAGATTGGGCAACGACCTGTATACCAAGGCAGGCATCGATCTCTATACGGCAGTACTTGGGGGGGAAACAACTATCGAAACCCTAAGCGGAAAAGTGAAACTGAAGGTAAATCCCGGAACACAAAACGGAACGAAGATCCGGCTGAAGGGAAAAGGCGCACCGGTTTATAAAAAGGAAGGACATACGGGCGACCTGTACGTAACCTATGAGGTTAAAATTCCGGTCGACCTGACCGACCGGCAACGGGAATTGTTCATCGAATTATCCAAACTAAACCAGGGAGATCAATGAAAACAGATAATATGATACCCGCCACCGAGATCTGTGTGTCGCATAATATTGAGTTGGAATTTATCTATTCACTCAATTCACATGGGCTGATCAATTTTGTAAGTGAGGGAGAAGAAATATTTGTGCCGGTTAGTGAACTTCCGCAACTGGAAAAAGTAATCCGGCTGAATATTGAAATGGGAATAAATTTTGAAGGCATCGAAACAATCACCCATCTTTTACAACAATTGGAAGACCTGCACCAGCGAATTGCGGTATTGAATAATAAGCTGAGTTTTTATGAAGGCGGTTAACCATGTTGGAAGATCTGCACCGGTCATGATGGAGTAAAATCTGATTGGTACGACCCCAGGTGAGATGACCATCCAACTATAATTCAACGCGGAAAATTCAACAGGTTATGCTGGCTGGCGGTATGCAGGTTTCTCCACACACGATTGATCTCTGAAGCGGGATCAGCTGCGATCATCCCACAGAAAGGATATAATTCGTCCACCACCTGCCTTGCAATGGCTGCCAGTGCCCGGCTTGTTCTGCTAACCTGGTGCAGAATTTCAACAGCAACAGAATTGCGCAGTTCCAGTTCTTTCCATGAGGATTGTACAGCTTCATAAAACAACTGCCTTGCCTGCTGTAATCTTTCCCGCGCATCTGTTACAGACGGGTACGTATAACCCGCTCCAGCTGTAATAACCTGTTCACACAGATCAAGGAAACCTATGGCCATTCCCGAACTATTTACCGCGAGGGTAGCTTCCGCAAATTGGAGGAACGGGTATTGATAAACCGGAAGCTGTAAAAAGGCGCTCTGGTTATTAATTTCAAAACACCGTTCCTTTCCCACCTGCAACTTACTCACTTCGAAACTATAACTGCCGGTGGCAACCATGCCCATCATCTTACGGCTTTCGTGTATTACCACTTCTTCTTTCAGGAAAAGAAACGACCTTACCACAGGACTCCCATCAATATTCCTCATCGTAATGCCATCCTTTTCCACCACACAATTAGATGTAAACGCAGTTGCATGTAATGCACCGGTAGCATAATTCCAGTTGCCGGTTATTTCGTAACCGTTGGTCCTGACTGATGCAATGCCCGTTGCTTTCCCGCTGCCAGCCAGGCAAACTTTTTTATCTCTGAATAAATCACCGGCAAGCGCGGGGTCGAGAAATCCCACAAACCAGTTAGCCCCGCTGCATAAGGTAACGGTCCATCCAGTACTTCCATCAGCCCATGCAAGTCCCTCTTCAATCATCAATGCCTCTGTAAGTGAAAGTTCAAGTCCCCCGTATACTACAGGCACCCAGAGATTAAACCATTTATGTTGATAGATCTGTTCCAGTTGCGCCGGATGGAGACTACCCAGCTTTTCTGCATCACCCGCAACAAGGCGGATAATATCTGCGGATGAGGAAGGTATATAGAATGAAGGATGTTGTACCTGTTTCATGATGCCGGATAGATTTTATCGGGGGCTAATGATGCCACTGTTTTGGCAGGGATTAGTTTTCTCCATTGGAAATAACCAAAAATGGCTACTATAAAAAGAAACAATGTAAGTACTGCATACAGCGGTATTCCTTTATGGAGTAATAGTGGAATGGCGAATGCATTGGAAATATCCAGCAGGACCCAGTTTTCAATCTTACGCCTGGCAAGTAACCACATTCCGGCCCAGGCGGTGGCGGTAACCCATGAGTCCCACAACGGCACGGTCGATGTTGTAAATTGCCTGAGCGCCAGGTATAAAATTCCTGTGCCACCCAGCACCATTATCCCAACCAGCATCCATTCCCGGCGGGTACTGTATGATACGGCGACCTTTGGCTGGCCCGACTTATTAATCCAGTACCACCACCCATAAACACTCATCACCACATAGTACCCGTTCAACAGACACTCTGCATACAAACCAGCGGTATACAGGATATAGATACTCATCAATGTGGCTGCGATCCCGGTAGGATACAGGGCAATTTTATTTGATTTTGCCAGCAGTACTTCGGCCACTCCTAATAGTACGGCAGCCCATTGCAGCAGGTCTGTAGCGAGGATCTGTTCCCAAAATAACTGTGCCCATTGTTGAATGTCCATCCTTGTACGCAAATAAATTTATTGATCAGCGATGGAGGACCCGCAGTAACTGCGGAAGAAAGTATAATCCTTTCCCTACGCCGGTATTACCCGGATCAGGTGTATGAAAGAAAACGGAATGACCGCCTTCCTTCAATGGGTATAATCTCAGCCTCAATAACAGTCACTGATATCAGCAACCATCGGGCACCCCAAAGCTTATTTCGTTGCAAAGATAGGAGCAGGAAAATAAATCCGCTCAGAAACGATTTATTTTTAACACCCGCATGGAATCGTTGTTAACTGCAGCGATCAATATCCGCTCCCCATTTGCCAGCCGGATCAGCGACAGGTCTTTTATATCACCGTTGAGCAGGAGCCCGCTTTGATATTGCGGAACAGACGTAAATGTTTTATTCCTGTTGCCACGAAGAAAACTTCCATAAGATGCATCATACATCCCGGTCATGACCTCCGCCTGGTATTCATTGCCAGCAAGCACCAGGTCTTTGATCCCATCCTGGTCGAGATCTTCACAGATAATGGCATTTACCGGGGAGAATTGTGCTTCAACCGGCAGTACATGTTTCCTGAATTTACCATTGCCAAGGTTTTCAAAATAGCAGGACCTGGTTTCATCACAAAACAACCGAAGAAGATTTTTAACCGGCTTGCCTTTAAATATGTCCTGGTAGGTAGCATGAGCGAAATCCTCATTTAAAAGGAATTGTTTTTTTAATGATGGCACCTGTTCGGCCAACCGGCCTCTTCCGGTTCCGGGCACCAGTTTTTTTCCTCCGTCTGCTGTTTTTATATAATAAAAAAAGAAAGGGTCAATACTTCCGTTACCATCCAGATCGGTGGCATACAGTTCCATGGGCTCTGATGGTCCGGTATGGTATTCACAGTTCAGGCCCAGGTTTCCGGCCACCAGGTCGGGGTCCCCGTCGTTATCAACATCGGTTGAGATCAGACTGCGCCACATACCATTCATATTTTCCAGTCCGGTTGTTGTTGTTACATCAACCAGGCGGCCGCGGTTATTTTTAAAAAAACGCAGAGGCATCCATTCGCCGGTTAAAACCAGGTCGGTTTGTTTATCGTTATCAAAATCGGTCCACACTGCTGCAGTAACCATACCGGGAAATTCCAGGTCCGGACAAACACTGGCAGTAACATCGGTAAATTGTCCCCTGTTATTTTGCAATAAATAACTCCGCGGCGAAAGAGGGTATTGTTGTGAAACCCGTCCGCCGATAAACAGGTCCGCATCACCATCGCCGTCGTAATCAAAGGCACTCACATTTCCGCCGGTAGTTTTGACAGAATCCGCAATGGCAGCGGCTTGCAGGCTGAACACACCTTTCCCGTTGTTCAGGTACAATCTTGGTTTATAAAACCGCGAGTCCGCTTCATATAACATGCCGCCGCCGGTCACAAGCAGGTCGCTGTCACCGTCAGTGTCCGCGTCGAATAAAGTGCAGTTCAGGTCTTCTTCAAACTTCACGCTGTCAGATAATGCTGCAGAAGTAAACAACAGCCGGTTTCCAGGTCCATCACGTAATGAGGATGGATTAACCGGACTTACCTGGCTGAACAATTTACCCCAGGAATTAAATGCACCCCCGATAAAAAAATCGGTTGTTCCATCATTGTTAATATCACCGGTGCTGATAAAGGGTCCCAGCTGGGAAAATTTTTGTGGTAATAAACGCTGGACTGTATAATCATTAAACGGGTTATCCTGGTGCAGGTAGTTAAAACCCGACGACCCGGTGATATCAGTAAACAATGGTGATACCTGTGCAGGTGAAACGTTCTGATATTTGCCTGCATTTTTCCAGGAAAAAGTTAGAGAGGTATCTGCTGTTACATTTTTCAGTAACTGTTTTTTACCATCGGGCCAAACAACCATTACGGAATCGGCGTGGTCTTCCTTACCCAATCCAACGATCAGTTGCTGGTCCACCGAAGAAAAATATCCCCGTACCGGATTCTGCTCCAACATTTGCGTCTCGCCCTTATTGTATATATATATCCGGGAACCAAAACCTTTCCGGTTCTGGTTATCCCCCTCCAGTTGCAATTTCAAATAATGACCGGCATCCGTTTTACCCTGCTGATTGGCGTTATTGATAAAAACAAAGGCCGTTCTATTAATATTGTTGACCACCAGGTCCAGATCACCATCATTATCCAGGTCTGCATAAGCTGCACCATTCGACATGGAGGGTTCATCGATTCCTGCTTTTCCGGAAATATCAGAAAATGTAAGATCGCCGTTATTGTGGTATAAATAATTGGGCAGGTTCACATTTTCCAGTGATGCCAGTTTTTTCCTGATGGCGTTCTCGCGGTCTTTTTTATCCGGATAACTGTTAAAAATGCTGTTACTGAATTCCAGGAAATCAGCATCAATAAAATCCCGACCAATTCCGTTGGTGATATGCATATCTTTCCAGCCATCATTGTCAAAATCGGCCAGCAGCACACTCCAGCTCCAGTCCGTTGCGTGGATCCCGCTCAGGCGGCCTATTTCGCTGAAGACAGGTGTGCTGACACCGTCAATAACACTGTTGCCATTATTAAGCTGGAGCATATTCCTCATAAACTCGGGTTCATATCCCATATTACGTTCTGATTCATACCGCTCATAGTTCATGAGTGAAAACGAAGTTTTTTTCCGTTCATTCGTTTCGGGTAACATATCGAGTGTAACAATATCAGTGAGGGTATCATTATTAAGGTCTGCGGCATCCGATCCCATACTTGAGTACGACTGGTGCCGGAGCGATTTACTGATGCAATTGCTGAAGCTGCCGTCCTTATTGTTCTGCCATAACAAATCATTGGAAACAAAATCATTTGCCACATAGATATCCGGCCAGCCGTCATTATTAAAATCGCTTACCGATATACCCAGTCCGTAGCCGTCTTCTTTAATACCGGCGGGAATTGTCTGGTCCGTAAAAATTGGATATCCCCTGTTAACACTATCCCCGTCGTTCCTGTACAGCCGGTCATTGGCAGATGAAAATCCCGTTTTATCACGCGGGTAAATTGTATTGGAATTATTGGTGGTCAATAAATAATTGGCAAGGTACATATCGAGGTCGCCATCCCTGTCGTAATCAAGGAATACAGCCTGGGTTGAAAAACCGGTATCAGCCAGCCCAAAGGTTGCTGCAGATTCTTTAAATGTGAGATCATGCTGGTTGATAAATAAGAGGTTTTTGGAACGGTGTTTCAGGTCCTTTCCAAACACACAAACATAAATATCATCGTATCCGTCCTGGTTGAGGTCAACGATACTTACGCCTGTACACCAGACATCTGTTCCAACCCCTGCCTTATTGGTTATATCTTCAAACTTATTATCACCCTGGTTGATGTATAGACGGCAACTCACCTGGTTACCCGTAAAGAAAATATCTTTTTTCCCATCGTTGTTGAAATCTCCGATACCAACGCCTCCTCCCATGTAACCAAATTCATTGATGAATGAATAGGTGGAATCACTGTCGTGGATCTCGTTATTGAAATTTATACCGGTTGCCGAAGGGCTGAGGGATGTAAACAGGAAACTCTCCTTTGTCTGGTCGCATGATACCAGCAGGCCACATAAGAAAAAGAAAATGGGGAAACCATAATCAACGAAACCTTTTTTCATGTTTTGCTTCAATTAATTCCTTTGCCAATCTGCTTCTGTCCGTTTTGATGGATTGTCTGTCTGTCTGATCCTTCGTTTTGACGCATCTGTCCGTCCTGATCTTTCCGTTTTGACGGATTTGTCCATTTGGCCGCATCTGTCCGGAACGGATCTTTTTTTTAAATGTAGCTTTTTCGTCCATTGAAACAATGGCCGGCGTTTTTTATATAACCTTTGAAGGTAAGAAGGGCCGCAATAAATTACGGCCCTTCTTATTCTCTTCAACTATATGAAAAGAACCTGGTTGATCGATATATCTTCTATTTTCTTTTCAATAATGGCAGTTATTTATTGTAACATCGGGTTTGCAGAAACTTCGCTTGCCGGAATGGGGAAGAAATCAACCTGACCGGGTCTTGGATCTGTGGTAATGGAAGGGAAGTATCCTTTTTTCCTCCAGCGTAAAACGTCGATATTGATAATTCCCTCGGAAGCAAGTTCTACCCAGCGTTCGTGTATTACAGCCCGGAGTGCTGCATCTTTTGAACCAAGTGTAACGGGTGGCATGTTAACACTTGGACGTGCACGTACTTCATTAATATAGGAAGCCGCCTGTGCAGGTGTTCCAACTTCTGCCTCACATTCAGCCAGCATTAAAAGTACATCTGCATAACGGAGCAGGCGCTGGTTCAGTCCACCGAAATGGTTTCCCGAATTCACCCAATCATAGATATTATACTTGCGGAAGAATCTTTTTAGTGTAACCCCGTTTTTAACAGAGGTGGTGGTATTGATATCTGCTGCCAGTAAAACTTTTGGAGCAGATGTGGTGGATTGTGTCAGGAGCAGGTCGCCTTCTTCCCAGATTGTAAATTTGTATCGTGGATCATTTGCTTCGTATTCATCAAGCAGGCGGTTGGATGGAATAACATTACCCCAGGTTTTTCCCCAATCCTGCGTTCTTGCGTTTGCCAGTGCACTGGAGGAACCTTCACCATTGTAACCCCAGTTAAAACTACCATCTCCCCTGTCCACAAAAACAACTTCAAAAATGGATTCCGCATTGAATTCATGTCCGGCAGCTGCAGCGGTACCATCATCATTCCTTACATCGCCGTCAAAATTCCATTGGTAATTGGCCACAAGGCTGTATTTGCCATACACATTCAGCAAGGCAGTTTTTGCTGCACCATAATCACCATTTTGCATCAGGGCCCTTGCCATCAGCGTAATGGCTGCCCCCGAAGTGGCACGTCCGTTATCGGAAGATCCATAACTGGCAGGTAGTTTCTGGGCTGCCAGGGTCAGGTCCGAAACGATCAGATTGTAAATTTCGGCAGCGGGAGTCTTACCCTTGAAGTCAGTTGCGGAAGCAACAGGCTCTGTATAAACGGGTACATCACCCCATTGTGACACCAGTTCGAAATAGGCCCAGGCGCGGAGGAAATGGGCTTCCCCTACTACACGGTCCCTTAACGTGATATTATCTGTTACATCCGGAGCCTTTGCAATCACCACATTTGCCCGGTTGATCATATGGTAACATCCGGTCCAGACGTTGGTTGTAACCGAGTTGGAGGGAGCCGGAGCAGGCTGGTTAAGCAGTTCAGCCCTTGGTGCTTCCAGTTGGGGACCGCCTGCAGCGAATTCACCGCCACGCATATCATGGGTGGTGTACCACTCGCGTGCAATCAGCTCACCCGACCGGATAATGGAATAGACGGCGTTTACTCCGTTCTGCAGTTCAACTGCTGTTTTAAAATAACTTTCGCTGGTCGGATTGTTGGCATCACCCACATCCAGCTTTTCCGTACAGGCCACCATACAGGTCACGGTAAGCAGCGTTACGACGGCTATTTTTTTATTATTAAATCTCATATTCATAAATTTTAAAAAGACTAACATTATTTATTCATTAAAATCCAACCTGAAGACCAAAAACATATGACTTTGGCTGCGGATAGACGGCGAAGTCAATACCACTGGTCAAAGATGAATTTGGTGTCCTGTTCCCTACCTCAGGATCGAAGCCGGAATAATTGGTAATGGTAAAAAGGTTCTGTGCCGACAGGTATACCCTCAAATTCTTTACCGTTCCCTTCGTCAGGGAATTCAAAGAGTTCAATGGAATAGTGTACCCGATCATGAGATTTTTCAACCGGACGTATGAGCCATCTTCCAGGAACCTGGTGGATGGACGGGCATTCTGGTTTGGATCAGCAGAAATGGCACGTGGTATATCTGTGTTTGTATTTGTGGGTGTCCATGCGTTCAATACCTGTGTACCTGCATTAAAGAAACGAACCATTCCCTCCGTGATAACGCGTGTGGCGTTGTAGATCTTGTTACCTGCCACACCCTGGAAGAAAAGTGAAGCGTCAAAATTCATATAGTTAGCCCCGAGGTTAAATGCATAACTGGCCTTTGGTATAAAACTTCCCAGGAATGTCCGGTCCTTCAGGTCAATTACACCATCCTTGTTAAGATCCCTGAATTTAAGATCCCCTGGTGAGGTGCTTGCATTCTGGGTTGCGTGTCCACTCACTTCTGCTGCATTCTGGAAGATGCCTTCTACTTCCCATCCGTAGAAACCCTGGATGGAATGTCCTACTGCTGTATTTGTAATTGAATTGGCACCAAAATCGTTGTCGGCGCCAGCTTCGATACCTGTCACCCCTTCTGCCAGTCTTTTCACTTCATTGGTTACGAAGCTGAAGTTGGTTGAGGCATTCCACCTGAATTTTCCTACGCGATCAAAATAACTCAGCAGGAATTCAACTCCATTGTTCGACATGGCTCCAACGTTCTGGGGTACTGTAGTGGTTATGTAACCAAATGTTGGTGGCAAAGGAACACTCAGGATCAGGTTATCAGTATTCCGGTGATAGTATTCAGCTGACAATGTCAGTGCGTTTTTGAACATACCGAGGTCAACCCCGATATTCAACTGTTTTGTTTTTTCCCATTCCAGTTCCTGATTGCCCAGACCGGGGATGGAAGATGCTGGACCACCAGTCTGTACGTTATTAAACGGATAGTAAGCACTGTTTGCATTTACACTAACCAGCCATGGCGTATTACCCAGTAATGCACCATTCAAACCTGTTACGCCATAACCAACCCGCAGTTTCAGTTCAGAAATCCTTGTCTGGTTTTTCATGAAATCTTCCTGGTCAAGTCTCCATCCAACAGAAGCAGAAGGAAATGTTGCCCATTTTCTACCGGGAGCCCATACGGAAAGACCATCCCTCCGTACAGCTGCATTCAACAGGTATTTGCCCTTGTAATCGTAGGTAACCCGGCCAAGGAAAGAGATTAGTGAATTCTCCCCTTTAAGTGTCTGTACAAATACGTTGGTAGCGTTATTCAGGGTCCGCAGGTCGTTGGAAGCCTGCCGGCCGTTTGCGTTTTCATTTCTCGTATCCTGGTTTTGCTGTTCGTATACAGCAATGGCATTTAAATGATGATCACCGAAGGTCTTATCAAATGTGAACTGCTCGGTATATAACATAACAGTTGAGATACTCCGGTTATTGGTAACAGTTGCCAGGGTTGCGCTTGAACCGGCAACCGTACCATTATCGCTGAAGATGGGTGAAAAACGGTAATCCAGTGCATTGGCATAATCAATACCAAAAGTGGAACGGAATTTCAGCCATTTTGTAAAATTGATATCAAGGAACGCAGTACCAAACACTTTTACCCTTTTCCTGTTACCCGGGTTTTTCAGTTCTGCGTCTTCTATTGGGTTGGTCGGGTCACCCCCGTCTCTCGGTGCATCCACACCCCGATAACCGCCGTTGGAAGTGGGGTCATATACAGGAATATGTGGCATCATCTTAATAACGTTCACTAGGTTGGTCCTTGATTGCGTTTCATTATTATCATAACCCTGGTCGCCATGTGCAACATACAGGTTATGTCCGAACGTGAATACTTTGCTTATGTTATGATCCGCATTTATCCGGAAATTATAACGACGGTAATTCACGGCTGGTGCGGTACCCTGCTGGTCAGTATAACCGACGGAGGTATAAAATCTTGACACATCATTTCCTCCACTCACGCCAAGATTGTGCTGGGTCAGCCAGCCGGTCCTGAAGTAAGCATCCTGCCAGTCAGTATTGGTCTGACCGTATGTCTGGGTTGCACCCACGTAAACAGGTTCATCGATCTGTGGAGCGGTAAGCCTTGGGATCTGGCTTCCCCTGTATGCCAGGGCATATTGCATAAATTGCTCGGTGTTTAACAGGTCAATCCTTGAAGTCACTTGCTGGAAACCCACATAGGAATCAAGATTGACCGCCGTCTGGCTATCGCGCCTGCCCTTCTTGGTAGTGATGAGGATTACACCGCTGGTGGCTCTCGATCCGTAAATGGCCGCTGCAGATGCATCTTTCAAAACATCCAGGGATTCTATATCCCTTGTGTCGATTGTAGCAAGGTCACCTGTTGGAAAACCATCAACCACATAGAGCGGATCGGCAGCAAAGCTGATAGAACTGATACCCCTGATGCGGACAATCGGGTCTGTACCCGGACTTCCGTTCTGGGTTACCAGTACACCTGCTATCCGGCCCTGTAATGCCTGTGCAAGGGTGATCGATGGTAATTCATTAAGTGTTTTACCGTTCACACTGGAAACAGCACCTGTAACAAGTGTTCTTCGCTGGGTACCATACCCTACTACCACCACTTCTTCCATTGCCCTGTCCACCTGTGTCATCACTACAGTCACCGATGTTTTACCCGATATATCCACTTCCTGGCTGGCCATTCCGATAAACGATATCTCCAGAGTAGTCGCATTATCCGGAACTACCAGGGAAAAATATCCCTTGTTATCGGTCATGGTAGCTGCATTATTTCCTTTAACCCTGACCGACACACCACCCAGTGGATCGCCATTATCAGAGGTTACCGTTCCGGTAACTGTCCTTACATCCATTCCGTCCGGAATTCCGGCGGCCCCTCCTCCCGCATGGGCCAGTATGGAACAGGCAAACAACAGGACTGTAGTCAGTTTCATAATTTTCAGCAGCTTCGTTAAAGATGGATTGGCAGCTCTCCACCCACAAGGATGTTTTTGTTTCATACCTTTATTTTGGCGTTTATATTAACAAATAAATCATCGAAAATTCCTAAAGAGTTTAAACGTATTGGTCTGGCGTACTTAAATTCCTGACTACAGTTCCTTCTGTGACGGTATATTGCAGGACGCTTTATATTTATATTTCTGGTGGGGCGGAATTACCTTATCACGGGGTCGGTAGATATGTGCCAAGCCTTTTCTCCAAAAGGGCAACCTGCTCATCCAGGTCGATGGTTGCCAGCGCACTGAATAACTGAAACAAAATCCTTTTCGCTTCCTCTGCCAGATCAGCCTGGGCTGGATTTATCTCCAGTAACTTTTCCCAGTATTGTTCGTCTTTCGCTGATGTATGATTACAATAATTTATAAATGACTCATCTGCCAACAGGTCTTCAATGTTAATTTTATCGGCAGCCATACGTGATTTTGATGTTTCACTAACAAGTAGAGCCTGCCATGGTCCGTTTTTACCCTCTATATCCGAACTATATTATTTACTGCGTGTATGATGAGTATAAATATTGCGGTACGGGAATATTGTTCCCACACAACACTGGATTTTAATTTTTTTAGTGCTTCATGGATTTTATTGTACGCTGTACGATGGGTTAAACCTGTTCTCCGGACAATATCACCGTAATTAAGCCCTTCATAAAATTTAAGCATGATCAGTTCTTTCTGGCGATTGGGTAACTCATTAATCTTGCCCATGAGTAATTTCACCAGATGAAACTGCTGGTCTTTGTTTTCAAGTCTTTCTTCCGGATTGGGCTGGTTATCCATGGAGCTGTTGCCCATTGTAACCTGCGCCCCTGTTGCACGTTGCTTCTTCTTCAGATCCAGACTGAGCTTTCTTAAAAAAGAGGTAATCAGATAACTTCTGATATTCCTTGCCGACTCTATAGTCTCCCTTTTCTCCCACAGATACAAAAACAACTGCTGAATGGTATCCTTGACCATCTGGGCATCTTTCATCTCTTTTAATCCAATGAATAAAAGGCAGTGATAGTACTTTTTATATAAGTCTAAAAACATTTGCCTGTCACCAACCTTCAGGCCCTGCCATAATGTTTCATTGTTACTCATAAACAGTAATTGGTTGGGTTTGAAAAAGACAGGGAAGAACAGAGTGATGAAGCGGAAGAAGCAGATTCCGGATGAAACACAGGCTGTGTAGCGATTGGAAAACCGGGCGACAGGTTATCGTCCGGAATACGGCAGGTATTTGTAAACCACTCTTGAAGGCAGTAATGCCAACTCAGGGAATTTAACTTTTTCATACAGCAATTTGGTCGTTAGCAAAATCAGATACACGAATCTAATGTAATCGGTTGCATAAATTAATTAAAAAAAATTTACCAGCCAAATATTCATCTTTCGTCAACGTTGTAATTATTTCCAGCAGTTCATTTCACTCGGTGAATAAAAGTATTGTAAATCAATAATTTAGACAATACATTTTCCGGATTTTCCTGTCATCAGAACATCTGCATAGCAGAGATTCTGATGATTTTTGTGGAAAAAATGTGCAATCGATTGCGACTAATTTGCATTGTTCTTCTATCGTCAGACAAGGATTTTTCCAGTTTCGCTGCTCCTGTTAAAGGTTATTATCTTGCACAGACAAGTAGTAAATCCTGCTATTTTTTCGTAAATTCAGGAAATATGACAACCAGGTTATCACCCTCAGTTTACCCGTTTATTTACCAGCACCTTGTGTTGGATATGAGTGATTGTTATACCTGGTCATTCCCTGAGTTTTTGCCATTCTGTGCGCATCTGTACGACTTCTCCACTTTTAAGGATTTCTATTCCGGTAAAGCAGCCTGATTGAAGGCGATCTGCTTCTCTAATTAAATTACCGGAATTTTAAATCTATAACTATGCGAAGAATTGAAAGTCCCGTGCATACGGGCAAGAGCGTTGTGACACTGTATGTTATGCTCAATATTGTTATAATGAAAGAAGGGTTGGTATCGGGTGCTTCCTGGTATACCTTATTATTTGCTACACTGCCATTGCTGATTCTGTCGGTGAAAAGGTTTAAACCCCGCACCAGCAGAAGTCTTCAGTAATACCTTATAAACAGAGGGGCCGCATCAGGATTGATGCGGCCCTTTTTTATTTTAAGCGTTCGCCCTCACTTGTATTTTTAATCGTTCTCTTCCACTGTCCCTTGTTTTTGATCTTTCATTTCCGCCCTCTCCTGCATCAATCCAGCATCAACTGAATTCTTTTTTTAATCTTTCCATCTCCACTGACCTTCCAGTTGCAGTGGTTCTTTCAGGTTTTGTTCCAGCAGGAAATCCCTTGTCTCCAGGTCGTTTCTTTTTTTCACCGTTATTTCATCAGCTGTACCAAGTGCATACAGCAACATTGATACAAACCTGACCGTATTCTTCATACCCTGCGGATAGTTTACCAGTGCAAATACATCACAATCGGCATGGTAACAGCCCGCCGGACCATTACCACTGCCTCTTCCACCACCGCCACCACCGGTTGGAATGCCCTGCAACATGAAGGGCTGGTGATCACTATGCAACCCGGCCCTGCTGGAAAAAGAATTGGAAAACCCTGTATCAATTTTGCTGATCACTGATCCGACCGACTGGAACAGGTCCCTTGCAGTTGAGTCGGTTGCATTAAATCCACGCACATCCCCCGTCATATCGAAGTTCAGCATAAACCGGATCCTGTCGATACTCTTATCCCTGATTGCATCTTCCACATACGCTTCAGAGCCAAGCAGGCCTTGCTCTTCTCCCATAAACATCACAAATTCGATCGATCTCCTTGGTTTTATTCCCAGCTTCTTCAGGGTACGCGCCATATCAAGGATCGAAAAGGAACCAATCCCGTTATCAATGGCACCCGTTGCCAGGTCCCAGCTATCCAGATGACCACCCACTACTATCTTTTCACTTTTAAGATTACTGCCCTCCAGTGTTGCTATAACATTACGTGCCCTTATCGGACCAGAAAAATTTGTCATTTTAATATGGGTCAGCAACTGGCCCGTCTTCAACAATTCTTTAAACCGCATACCATCCTCTTTCCCGATACATACAGCCGGGATGGGAATCAGTTTTCCGGTAACTGATGCTGTGCCCGTGAGCAGTGTGCCTCCGTCAACCGTATTGATAACGATAATCCCTTTAGCACCATACTTAATAGCAATGGCTGTTTTCTCCGAACGGTGAAGCGTTCGGCCCGTTGTGTTTGGCAGGATGCCCAGGTACACCAGCGCAATTTTATCCTTAACCACACCGGGACGGGCCAGGTAATCACTATCCAATCCATTACCCATATCCACCAGCTCGCCAGTAAGGTCTGTTTTAACCGGCGAATGCGCCAGTGATACCGACTTAATGCTGATCAGGCTATCTGCATGGCGACCAACACTGATATAAATTGTACCCCTGCTCCAGCTCTCTACTTCAAAAGGCTGGTACCGCACATTTTTATACCCATAACTTTTTAAAAGATTATATGCATACTCTTCCGCCTTTTTTCCATTTTCGGATCCGGTCAACCGGTGACCGATTTTTTCAGTTGCATCCTGTAACGTACTGTAGGCTTTTGAATTTGACTGAACCTCCTCGTTGATCTTCCGGAAAACAGGCTCCCATTGGGTTTGCTGGGCAAAAACAGATACGGAGATAAAAAAGAATAAAATGATAAAAAGAATCCTGGTCATTGGCTGGTAAATTTTTCCACCCAAAATACCGAAAACCAACTTATAAAATATTTTAATCCGCTGTTTTCCGCGCGACCTTAATTAAAAAAAGGTACTGCCCCCTGGGAGACAGTACCTTTTTAACCACACTAATCTATTGTTTCACAAACCTGATACCCTGTTTATACCCCGGAGCACTGGCCGACAGGAAGTATACTCCCGGTTTCAGTTGCGCTCCCAGCAGGTCGATTGACAGTTTGTTCGTTGCCAGGTTGTAATTGGATTGCAGGCAAACCTTTCCAAGTGCATCGGTAATGGTAATGCTTACCCTTCCACTAATGCCGGTTTTAAATTCCAGGTTCATCTGATCCCTCACCGGATTGGGATAGAGCCGCAGGGTGTGTACCTGCTCTGTTATAACAATTGGCCGGTTGCTGAGACCCATCGGCACAGGTGGCGCTGCAGGTCCCCCAACTTCCGGATTCACCAGTTCCGAAATCTGCGTTTCAGTGAGCGCGCTGCTGTACAACTGCACATCGTCGATAACACCCTTCCATCTTTGTCCCCCTGCCAATGCACCAATATAAAGATTCGATGTATTGGGCCGGATAGTAACCGGTGCTCCATAGGTAACCGTTCCACTCAACACTCCATTGATATAAATTCTGGATGTAGTACCGTCGAATGTTGCCGCGATATGTGTCCAGGTTATTCCATCAGCAATATAAGTGCCGGTGGATTGCAGCCTGTATGTGTTGCCATTGGTGGTACTGTTGAAGCGGAAGTCCACCTTGCCATTGGTATTTATTCCCAACTCATACCCATCAGGTGCAGTTTTACTGACCACTGTCCTTGTGCCCAGTTCGGCCGGCCTGATCCATGCAGCAATCGTAATCTGACTGGTGATATTCAGCGAAGCATGATTCGGTGCGATCCCGAACATATTCGTCCTTGCAAGCACACTGAGACCCAGGTTTTCTACCGCAGGCACCCAGTAGATATCATCGAATGACTGTAATACCGCATTGTTTGTATTTCCTGAATAATCCAGTAAAAGTTTTCCGCTTCCTTCATTCAGTGGCCAGTAACCTACCAGCGATGCATTGGTTGCAAGGCTGCTTGTTTTGAAGGATCTTGTTTCTGACCATGCAGTAGTACCACGCTCATTCGTTGCCTTAACCCTCCAGAAGTAAACCGTATTTCTCAACAGTCCCTTGATCTTGTACGATGTGCCGCCGATATTATACTGGTTCACTACCAGGTCGTCAAAGTTCGATTCATTCGATACCTGCACCGAATAAGTACTGGCATTGGCAGAAGCGTTCCAGTTGAGTATGGCGTTGATCGCAACATTGGTTGCATTACTGACGGGCGATACCAGGGTAACTGTTGCAGGGAATGGTGTTGAGGACGCCACCGTTGTAAAGCTCCGCACATCCGACCACTCACTTGTACCATCTGGACCCACTGCCCTAACTCTCCAATAATACAGTGCACTATCCAACAGGCCGGTAACATTGGCGCTGGTGACTGTTAAATCATTATGGTCAGCTGCCGGTGCCAGGAAGTCCTGTTTCAATGAAACCTGCAGGCGGTAGGTTGTTGCCTGTGGCACTGCCTGCCAGGTAAAGACAGCCGGTGTTTTGGCAACATTTTTCACGGTGTTACCCGGAGATATAAGCACTGGTTTCACTCCTGTTGTTGGGATAAAAATTGCAGTCACGGGCAGGTTGCCGGTTGGAGTAATGATCAGGTCTTCTGTAGTATAATCCTGTCCGTTGACTACCCAATGGTCAAATGCAAATCCCGGATTGGCGAGCGCCTTGAATTCAAGTGGTACGTTTCCGAAATAAATACCCGTCCATGGATAGGGCTGCTGGGCATTCGCACCTACTGTTGCACTGTTAATGATCAGCGAGTTTATTTTGATACTTCCGTGCGACTTATCACTGACATTTAATGTCACCGTTAACTGGTTACCCAGGCTGAATCCGGCAATCAGGTGCTGTCTCACAACAGCTGGCCGCTGCGTGTTGAATGTTTTGATCGCATCTGCCTTGCTGTTCCAGCTTGATAACGATGATGGCTCCCTCCACCGCAGGCTATGCTCCGCTATTTCAGGTTGTAATACAGCCTTCATACTGTCCACGATCTGGTTCACACGAGTAGTGATGAATGAACTGTTAAGCTGGTCGGCAATTCGGTTGATGAAACCAAATTTAAACTTCTCATTGGTAAGTAATCCTCTCATCAATACATTTGGCCAGGCATCACCAACCTCCGTATTTACCGGGGCTGTTACCCACTGTACCGAATTGAACTGTGCATTCACAAATCCCTGGTCCATATCATGCAGGATCCATCTCCAGCGTCCATCCTGGCCTCCTGCTGCAGCTGGATTATACTGTACACGTGATCTCCAGTATTCAATATTACTATGCGGCCAGTCTGTATTGCCAAAGTAAATCTGCGAACTGAAGTAATCCAGGTAATTGTCCACATCCATCAGCTTGTCAACCTGTTTGAAATTCTCGTTTGATGTCAGGTCAGTTCCCTGCACATAATTCAGCAACTGTTTGTAATAAACATCTTCCCCTTCTTCAATTTCATATTGTCTGGTGAGGTAGTCAATATTATCCGGATCAATTCCATAGATACTTGCCAGCATGAACTTGTCAATATGCTCACGGATAAAGTGCACACCCCAGTATTCCCCATTGACATAAACAACTGATAAACGGTTATGCTCGGTGGGCAGGATATGGCTCACCAGCCTGCTGCCCAGTGCATCCCTCATCAATGCCGAACCCCAGTCGTTGCCGGCATTGGTCAGTTCAAGTCGCTTGAAACTTGCCTGGTTGAAATCGGTAAACATTTTATAGTTAATTGAATTGGGACCGAACTTGCTCTTGGCTACAAGTCTCAGCGATTTCTGCGGGAACCTGCGTGAATAATCACCATTAATGCGATACCCGATATTCTGCTGGAAGTTCAGGTCGGCCGAGAACATTTCTATCGATCCCGCCCTTTCCCAATCGTCGCCCTTCTGGTAATAATTACCTGTCCCATCATCCCCCGGGAAGTAATTGAAGCCGGGCACAAAAAGTCCCTTGTCATTACTGTACATACTATCCAGCGGCATGATTACCGAGAGCACGGGTAGTGTATACTGCCTTCCGTTGAGTACCAGGAATGTACCGGTGAGCGTTGGCGATTCTGCGGAATTTGTTTTAAACGCACGTGCGCGGATGACCGTTCCTTTCCTGACCAGTCCATTGGGTGCATTCCACATCCTTGATCCGGATGTCAGGTTATTGGTGCGGATCATTGAATGCGCGTTCTGTGCACCCGACCTGTCGATCAGTTGTATTGGTCCTGTGTAAGCAGGCGATGTAACAACTGGTTCCGAACCATCGAGTGTATAACGGATTGTTGCCTCCAGATCGGTATGTGTTATTGCAAGTGAAATTGTATTCTGGTAAATTCCAGGAGGCTGGCTGAATCCGGGTTTGGTCAGGAATCCTTCCACACCACTGCCCGTATTGGCTGCGCCAGGTGTGGCAGGCAGGAAGTATTTATGACTGCCTGTTCCATCTGGTTGCCGTCCGCGTGACGCATCTGCAGGGATCGTCACAGCAGGCATCACATCGATCGTAACCCCATCGGGTGAGGTAAGCACCAGTTCTTCACCACCTGAACTGATAGCAAAGTTTGTATGAAGCGGCAGCGCAGGATTGACCCTGTTTTTATTGGAAGCCCAGACAATGATGAACGCCCCCGGCGCAATTGTTTTGGCTGGGAATATCCATTTAAATGGTGTTGACGGAAGATCGGTCAGGCCAATACCTTCCAGGTTAATGGGGGTCGTTCCATAGTTATGTATTTCCATCCAATCCTCGTTTGAACCGTCTTCATCTGTCACCAGTCCGTTATTGGTCGATACAGCTTCGTTGATGGCAAGACTGTATACAACCGACTGAAGGATGGTTTTGAATGTTTTTACATCCGACCACTGTCCATCACCCCCTGCATTGAATGCACGTACCCTCCAGTGATAATCTGTTGCAACAGTAAGTGGCGATTCAAGTTTATGGGTGGTCTGACCTGAAACTGTTTTCTCTGCTACCACATTAGTGAACAGGTTGTCGGTTGCCACCTGTAACAGATAACCCGCCGCATCTTCAGTTTCAGTCCAGCTGAAATCGGGTCGCAATGGGGTTTCCTGTGTATTATTGGCCGGGGTATTGGTAATGACCTGTCCGGGTAACGCAACACCACCGAGAGATTTTCCTTCAACCGTAATATTATCAATCCGGTCGTTACCGCCCGTGCCACCAACGCCCTGTTCAAACTGAATCTTCAGTTTAAGGTTGGCATTATTGTTTGCATCGGGGATGGACGACAGGTCAATAGCAACCACAACTGGCACACCATTCACTACACTTACATCCTGGAGGAATACATATGAACTTCCATCCGTACTATAACTTATCTGTTGTTTTTCGCCGCCCTGTGCTGATCGCCTGGTTTCATATTTAATTATCATCAATTCATATCCCGTACTTGGAATATTCAATGTTACAGACGAGCCATTCGGATTGTTGAGACGGAAATGCGCTCCCACCGGATCACCGTTCCTTGAATTTGCACCATTAAACTCATTGGCGGTACCCGCTTCAATGACCGATGTTGGTGCAAGGCTTGCTGTCATTGATCCACCATTCACACTAAGGGTAGGTGTAAGCAGGCTGGCAGTATTATTAAAATTCCAGTAATGGACCAGCGATATTGCGGGCGGTGTTACCGGCGCCACTGTAGTAAAGCTCCGGACAACTGACCAGTCACCATCACCACCGGCATTGGCACCACGAACGCGCCAGTAGTAGATAGTGCTGTTGGTCATACCGGCAACTGCAATTGAAGTTGCACTGATACTACCCTGCGCAAAGAATGTGCTGCTGAAGGTTTCACTTTCGGAAACTTCAACGCGGTAATCAATGGCATTGGGACTGGCTACCCACGACAGGGTTGCTGAAACCGGTATCTCTGTTGCTGCATTGGCCGGACTGTTCAATGCAGGTGCGGCTGGTGGCACAGGTGGTGGGGGATTCACAGTGGTAAAACTGCGAACAGCGGACCAGTCACTGTTACCGGCTGTATTGGAAGCACGGACCCTCCAGTAATAAATTGTATTCTGCGTCAGGCCTACTACTTCTGCCGATGTAGCTGTGAGACCTGCCTGTGTGAAGAACGTTGGACTGAATGCCTGGCTGGTAGCAACCTCAATTTCATACTGCAATGCATCTGCCGAAGCATTCCAGCTGAGCGTTGTGGTTACAGGAATTTCTGTTGCTGCATCAGCCGGGTTAATGAGAACGGGAGCGGCTGGTGCTACAGGTGGAGTAGCGGTAACAAAACTCCACACCGTGGACCATGCCCCGTCACCGGTGGTATTTGAACCACGTACACGCCAGTAATATGTCTTGCCAGGTAACAGGTTAGATACCTCCAGTGATGTAGTGGTAAGATCTCCCTGTGCCAGGAATGTACTGGTGAAGGTCTGGCTTTCGGAGATTTCTATCCTGTATCTGGTTGCACCGGGCACCGTGTTCCAGTTGAATATGGTTGTTGCTGTAATATCAGTTGCTGCGTTGACCGGCGAAGAAAGAGTAGGTGCAACGGGTACCGGATCGACTGGTGGTTGTGCAGGTCCTGTACCCTTCAGCTCAAGGTCAAAAGCCATTTGTGGTGAAGAAGGACTCTGAAGATGGATTTCAACTGCAATTATATTGTTGCCACTAACAAATTTGTTGGTCTTGATGGAAAAAGAAATCGGTGTCACACCCGCGTCGCCCGCACCACTTGCCAGTGTGGTATAGGTTGGTGTACCCGTTGCCATTTTACTCCGGTAATGTTCGGTACCATTGACGTAGACAATAACACCATCATCTCTTTTCAGGTTTAATGTGAATGCGGTACTATATTCCGATGGATTGGCAATGTTTACCACTTTCCTGAAATAGGTAGTAATATATTTCTGTGAAGCATTGGGTCCGTACGATACAGTTGTAGTAGCATCAGCAATACCATGTCCGAATTTTCCATTGCCTGTTTTCCAGGCTGCATCATTAAAGGCAAGGCTTTTCCAGTTTGCACCCGGATCGGTTCCATTGTCGAGATAATTCCAGTTGCTTCCAAAACCAAAGAGTGCCTGTTCCGCAATATTGGTGATTGTATAAACCTGTCCCGTAGTGAAACCACCTGCGATTGGATTACCGGCAATATCTGTGATACCCGTGCCCGTATTTTTAAGATCGAGTCTTAATACACCTACACCGGTAATAGAATTGATGGTGAAGTCGTACGTTGTACCAGCCGTACCTGATGGAGCCACGGCTGAAACGACACCGGCCGCATTACCACTTGCCGTGACCAGGGTCACATCGTTTATATCTACATTATTAACACGTTCCGTGAAAATAATGCGCCAGGTCACCGAGTTCGCTGAGGTTGATTCGGTGGTTGGGATTTGCCTGCTGATGCTGGTAACCGAAGGTGCAGTTATATCACCGTTCTGGATAGTATAGGTCTGGCCGGTATTGAATCCGGTATTGATCCCGTTGCCGGATCCATCTGCAATACCCGTACCGCTGTTTTTCAGGTCAAGCCTTAACTCACCAGTCCCGGTCACAGCGTTTACGGTAACATCATAGGTAGTTCCCCCTGTACCCGATGGTGTTATGGAAGAAATAGTACCTGTTGCTGTACCGCTGATGGTACTCAGCAGGAAGTCGCCCGCATCTGCACCTGTTACAGGTTCTGAAAACATCACACGCCAGGTCAATGAAGTGGCGTTGGTAGTTGCGGTGGCGGGATTCAACCGGTTTATACTCTGCACTGTTGGTGGCGTAACATCGGTTGCCGTCGGACCCGTACCCGTCATCTCTATATCAAATGCCATATTCGGCGAAGACGGGCTTTGCAAGTGGATTTCTACCGCAATTGTATTTGCACCATTCAGGAACTTGGTATTTTTTATAGTAAACGTAACCGGTGTGGCACCGCCATCGCCTGTACTGGTAGCCAACGTTGTATTCGTTGGTGTTCCCGCTGGCATTTTAGCCCGGTAATATTCTGTTCCATTCAGGTATACCACCACCCCATCATCTCTTTTCATGTTGATGGTGAAGGCCGTTGTATAGGCCGTGGGGTTAGTCACATTCACCTGTTTCCTGAAATAGGTGGTGATGTATTTCTGTGAAACATTTGGTCCGAACGAAATGTTAGTAGCTGCATCTGCGATCCCATGTCCGAATTTACCATTGCCGGTTTTCCACCCGGTTTCATCAAATCCGTTCAGCTTCCAGTTGCTCCCCGGACTGGTACCATCGTCCAGGTATTTCCAGCTACTGCCAAAGGGAACAAGGGTTTGAAACGAAGTCTGCGCTGTAATTGTAAGGACTGCAAGCAAACAGAACATAAACAGTGTAATCTTCTTCATAGTTATAAGGTGTTACATTGACGCTAAACAATAAAATTGTTTTCTATGAATAATAGTAATGGCTGCTCTATCGCGGACACAGGTCAGCAATAGATTTACATGGAAATTCTCAGACTGGAATAAAATAATGTATGATTGTCAAAGGGTGGAGGAAGGAACACGTGGGAGCTGGTCCTACGGATACCTTGATGGTTTGTCGGGAGGTATTTGTGTTAAATAAAAAGTATTAACAGTTAATACATTTTATTGTGGCGGTTCGAAAGTATTAATTCGAAAATCACCCACCAAACTATTTGGCATACTGGGCAAAACTGGGCTGGGCGACTGGTTTAGTAAAGTCACCGGTCTGACAATTGCGAGATCAGGAAGCGGCTCAGCGTGTCGTCATTTGTATCGAATGGAGTAATATTGAATACAATGCTGATCCTTGTGCCATTGTTGTTTTCCATTTTCAAACGGGCTTTGAGATCACGGCTCAGACCCCTGATCAGTTCAAGTCCCAGCGAATCCGGAGAGTCATTGACCAGCCAGCTCTCATCGATCCCAATGCCGTTATCGGAAATCTCCAGGTAGATCTGGTCAGCAATCCTGCGCATACGGATTTCAATAACTCCCTTCCTGTTATCCGGAAAAGCGTACTTGATGGAATTGGTAACCGATTCGTTTATTATCAATGCTACCGGGATTGCCTGTGAAATATCAAGCTTCATGGGCTCCACCTCAACCTGGAAATGAATCTGCCTGTTATTTCCAAAACTGTCTTCCAGGTACTGGATCAGTTCGGGCAGGTAGTTATTCATTTCAATCGTTTTTATATCTTCCGACTGATAAATTTTCTGATGGATCAGTGACATGGCATAGATACGTTGCTGGCT
>JBEVJC010000032.1:0-29710 GCA_040510375.1 Chitinophagaceae bacterium | reverse complement strand
CATTTACTCCTACGGTAACCGGACTGGCAGCCGGAACATACAACTATATCGTTTATGATCTCAACGGATGTGGTCTTTCGTTTTCTGTAGATGTGGGCAGTCCTCTTGCACTGGCTTCATCTACTACCCAGGTCAATACCACCTGTGGAAATTCCAATGGTTCAACAACAGTGAATGTTACCGGTGGCACAGCACCTTATTCCTATAGCTGGTCCTCATCAGCCGGAACAACGCAAACAGTAACTGGTCTTGCTGCGGGCAGTTACACCTGCACGGTTACTGATGCCAATGGTTGTTCAATTACTACTTCAACAGTAAATATAACTGGCTCTTCATCTGTCGCGGCTACTTCTACCCAAACCAATGTACTTTGTAACGGCGGTGCTACAGGAACTGCAACGGTAGTGGCCGCTGGCGGTACTGCTCCATACACTTATAGCTGGTCCACAGGTGGCACAGCTGCAACTGTCACCGGTCTCAATGCTGGTACCCATACATGTACTATTACCGATGCGGGTGGTTGTTCAACAATAATATCTGTAATAATCACAGAACCCGCGGCCCTCGCGGTCACCGGCTCGGCAACAAATGTTTCCTGTTTTGGTGCAACCAATGGAATTGCATCGGTAGTGGCGACAGGGGGCACGGCTCCATATAATTACAGTTGGTCACCAGCTGGTGGTTCGGCTGCTTCAACAACCGGACTTCCTGCAGGAAGTTATACCTGCACAGTTACCGACGCAAATGGCTGTATTTCGTCGCAGACAGTAACAATCGGAACACCAACCGAGATTGTTGCAACAATTACCGGGGTTGATTTACTTTGTTATGGATCATCAACCGGATCGGCTTCAGTAGTGGTGAGCGGAGGCTCGGGTACATACACCTATGCATGGTCGCCTTCCGGAGGCACTGGCGCAACTGCAACAGGACTTTCTGCAGGGTTGCATACAGTAGTAATCGATGATGGAACCGGATGTTCAATAAACCGGTCGGTAACAATTACTGAACCAGCTGAACTCATTGTCACGGGTACATCGGTCGATGAAAGTTGTGTGGGATTAGCTGATGGGTCGGTAACTGTTACTGCAAACGGCGGTACAGGAACTTATACTTACACCTGGCTGCCATCCGTAAGCACAACTGCAACAGCAACCGGACTTTCTGCGGGAACTTATACTGTAACTGTTACTGATGACAACGGATGTCAGTCCGGCCAGACCTTTATACTAACGGGTAAACCTGTGCCAACAGTAGATGCTATTACTGGTGAATCGATCTGTAATGCTGCCTCATCAGCTGGATTCACGTTTGGTGGTTCCGTTGTTCCGTCAACCATATATCATTGGACAAATAATGATGTGTCAATTGGATTATCAGCATCAGGATCCGGAAATATTACTCCGTTTGTTTCTGCCAATCCGGGAACTGTCCCGGTAACCGCAACCATCAGCGTTATACCTGAAGCAAACGGATGTTACGGTCTCCCGGAAAATTTTACCATCGAGGTAAGACCAACACCTACTGTAAATGCTATCGCCCACCAGGTATTATGTGATGGTGAAATAAGTTCACCTATAATATTAAGTGGTGCCATACCTGGTACAATATATAACTGGACCAATAGTTCAACGGAAATCGGACTGGCAGCTTCGGGTACGAATATTATCCCGGCATTCAATGCTACCAACCTGACTTCGTCAGCACTTGCTGCAACAATCAGTATATCGCCGGAATTTAATGGTTGTACCGGACCGGCAGAGACGTTTAACATCAAGATTAATACAGTCTCCATCGATCCGGTTTCGATAATCAGCAGTGGTTCGGAAATCTGTGGTCCCGGTACGGTAAATCTTTCTGTTAACGGCGGATCACTTGGGTTGGATGCAGAATGGAAATGGTACAGCGGAAGCTGCGGCGGAACACCGGTTGGTACAGGTAGTACCTTGTCAGGGATCAATGTCAATACAACTACCAGTTATTTTGTACGTGCTGAGGGAGTTTGTAATATCACCAGTTGTATAACGACTACAGTAAATGTGAATCCTAAACCAACGGTTGTGCTTTCGGCAATCGGATACCTCTCATTACTACCGGGAATGACCACCAAACTGCTGGCAATCCCGTCGCCTTCAACGGTCAGCGATAGCTTTACCTGGTACAGGAACGGGGTAGAATTTACGGGTCTCTTCAACCCGGCTTACGATGTAAACGTCGGTAACCTGGGCACGTATTCAGTTAAGCTAACAACTCTTGAAGGTTGTGAGGTTCAGTCAAATGAGATCCAGATAAAAGATTCCATATCGAACCGGTCCTATATCCTTCCGAATCCGAATAACGGGATGTTCAAGGTGCGTCATTTTTCACCACCGATCTTTTACGGGAAACGCCATCTGACCATCTATAACGCAAGGGGAGAACTGGTGTACAGGAAGGTCTTCCAGGTCAATACCGGTTACACGGAGATGGATATTAATATCATGGGTGTGACAAGGGGAATGTATATTCTTGTAATAGGGGATGCAAATAATCGTGTTATGTCGAGGGAGAAAGTCGAAATTCTCTGGTAAATATTCTTCTTATTAAAAAAGGGGATGGATCAGCAATTGATCCATCCCCTTTTTTATTACACCTGAAAATTTTTGTTTGCAAACATCATTAAATCAAAAAAGGCTCGCTTTCGCGAACCTTTTTATCTGATTGATAATTGGTGCCCCGGGCCGGACTTGAACCGGCACTTGCATTGCTGCAAACAGGATTTTAAGTCCTGCGTGTCTACCAATTTCACCACCAGGGCATATTCAAAAAAAAGTCCTCTACCAGGGGCAGAGGACTTCTGAGCGGAAGACCGGGCTCGAACCGGCCACCCCGACCTTGGCAAGGTCGTGCTCTACCAAATGAGCTACTTCCGCTTGTCTAAAGAACTAAAGGGGTGCAAAAATAAGAGATAGAAGTCTTTCAAAAAAATTTTAAGCAAACTATTTATAAACCGGAGTATATAAAGTGCTGCTTTGCACGGGAACTTCTATTTTCTCAAAACGCTTGGTGTAAAGTTTATAGCAACTTCCAAAAGAGAGCGCAACAATAGTTGCAATGCTCAGGTAAAAAATAAAAGCCGAGGAAGACACCCAGTTATGGGCGAAGTCTTTGTCCTGCACTTTTTTCAGTTCTTCCTGGTATTCCTGCTTCGGATTGATCATGACGAAATTTTGTGACACAAAAATAAGGGATCAACCTAAATAAATCAAAGCCAACCGGATACAATTTCTGAAAAGGTTTTTTTCTTTTTTACAAAATGAAGCCAGGCAACGTTTCCACGGAACAATCCCTGGATCTTCCAGCCTTTTTTCCGGATGGTCCTTATCGGTTTCGGACCGGTAAACAACCAGCCAAAGAATGCCCAGTGCGCCCGGACAATCGCAGCACAACTGCCGCCATCACCCGATACAATGGCTTTTAGACCGGTGATGCCATCCAGGATGAGGCGAACTGGGAACACCCGACATTTTTCCAATACCGTCAGGTTTTTCCAGAGCATGATATGGTTATTGCGAAAGTTGAGATAAGTTTTTTTCGAGTTGCCCCTGGGCAGCGTTCCCCCGCCTACATGGTATACCACCGCATCGGGGCAGGACCAGACCTCCCAACCCGATAGCTGGATCCGCCAACACAGATCGATTTCTTCCATATGGGCGAAGAAATATTCATCAAATCCACCTTGTTCATGAAACAGCTGCGACCGGATAAACAAGGAGGCACCTGAAGCCCAGAATAAAGGCGTTGCCTTGTCGTACTGACCCTGATCCTTCTCACAGATTTCAAACAAACGTCCTTTTGAAAAAGGATATCCGTAGCGGTCGAGCCATCCACCTGCAGCACCCGCATATTCAAATAATGTTTTGTCGTGATAGGCCCTGATCTTTGGCTGGCAGGCACCGATCTGCCGGTTTAACTCAAGCAACCTCACCATCGGTTCAATCCAACCCGGTTCAACTTCCACATCGGAGTTCAATAAAATATAATAAGAAGCATCAACCTGTTTTAATGCCTCATTATAACCCCTGGTAAAACCAAGATTTTCGGTAAAGAGTATCAGCCGGAGGGTAGGGTAATGTTGTTTTAAAAAAAGTATAGAGTCGTCCGTGGATCCATTGTCGGCCACAACCACTTCGAAATTGTTGTACGAAGACTTTAAAACAGAAGGCAGGAATTTTTCCAGGTAATGCCTTCCGTTCCAGTTGAGGATAACAATTGAGACTTTGGGACTTGACATTTATGTTGGCTGAAATTTCGCCAAACCTACAAAAAAAATGACCGGCATCCCTTTAAGGCCTTGTAAAATGCATTTGACATTAACTTATAACATGACTATTTTCGAAAGATGTTTCAGCAAATAGTGAACTGGAAGACAGGACTGGCCGCTATCGCGATCGGGATCGTGACAGGCACCATCTTTTACTCGCAATACCTTGCCAGGAAGATCGCTGACGAAGAACGGCAGAAAGTGGAACAGTGGGTGGAAGCCAGCAAGTCATTATTGAATCCGAATGTTACCGATATCCGGCTTCCATTCAAGATCGTGTCCGACAACCACGATATACCAATCATTGAAACCGATGAGAACGACAGTATCACCAGTTATGTGAATCTCGACTCCGCACGTTCGGTCAACGATCCCGATTACCTGAAAGAAGAACTGGCCGACCTGAAATCGATCAACCCCCCGATTATTTATAACGATCCGTTCGACAGTACCCGGTTTAACCGGTATTACTTTGGCCATACCGCTTTACTTAACGAGGTAAAACTCTATCCGATAGTACAGCTGGTTATAGTAGGACTGTTTATTATAGTTGTGTTCCTTGCTTTGCGGAGTAGTTACCGATCTGTGCAGAACCAGGTCTGGGCCGGAATGGCAAAGGAGACTGCCCACCAGCTGGGCACTCCCGTGTCGTCATTGGAAGGCTGGGTGGAAATGATGAAAGAGATGCCCGGAAACGAAACGATTGTAGTGGAGTTGGGGAAAGATGTAGACCGGTTGCGGTTGGTGTCGGACCGGTTCGGTAAAATCGGCAGTACACCACAGCTTGAAAAAACGGATCTGGTAAAACAGATCAATGATATGGTGGACTATATCCGTAAGCGGGCACCGGGCCGGGTTATTTTTTCGGTGGAGACCCATGGCCGTTCTGCAGTGGAAGCTTTGATCTCGCCACCCCTGTTCGACTGGGTTATTGAAAATTTATTGAAGAACGCCCTGGACGCAATGGAAGGTAAGGGTTCGATCCACGTGGATATAACAGATGAAATAAAAACAGTAATAATTGATGTAACCGATACAGGTAAGGGAATCTCCTTTAAAAATGTAAGCCGGGTATTCAAGCCCGGGTTCACTACCAAGAAACGCGGCTGGGGACTGGGATTAAGTCTTTCCAAAAGAATCATCTCCCAATATCACAAGGGAGAAATTTTTGTAAAAAATTCTGAAGTAGGAAAGGGCACCACATTCCGGATTGTTTTAAAAAAGGGGTAGTGGTTTTGAAGGTTTGCCATAGCTCAGCAACGGCCATTGCGATTACCCCGGTTTCAGGATTGGATTTGTAAAAGTATCCCTGCAAATAATTTAAAGCAGATTTTCCTTTGCCCTTGTGGCTGCTCCCCAAAGCGAGCCGATATTTCCGCGGTCGGGATAGAGTTCCAGCATTTTATTGTACAGGTCCAATACGGTAATAGTCTCCTCATTCAGGCGTTCAAAATCCTCCAGGTACTTTTTGGTAATGGCAATATTCTCCGGGTTGTCCGGGAAGGTTGCGTTTTTATGTCCTGCAATTACAAATTGCGGATGCAGGGCGGCTAGTTTGTCGAGTGATGCGATCCATTCCGCGCGGGTACTGGGAGTGGTTTCACCAAGAAATAAGTAGATACCATTGTATACTACATCACCCGCTACCAGTAATCCTATTGATGGCACAAAAAGACTGGTGGTATCGTGTGTGTCTGTAAAGCCGGTTTCAACTACAACCAATTTATGGCCTTCAAGAATAATTTCGTTACTGTCCATTCCCTGGGGTGGTGTTAGTTTTTCAGGGATCTGATCAGGGAACCGGGTCCGCCAGAAGCTATCCACCACTTCAGGTTTCATTATTTCGTCGCAGTCGCGGGAAACTGCCTTTGTGGAAATAGCTATTGCATTGGGAAAACGATCCAGCAGCAGTTGAACACCAAAAACATGGTCACCGTGCGGGTGGGTTATATAAATATATTTCAGTTCCCTGCCGACGCTGTCTATCGCTTCGATCAGTGTGTTTGTCTGATCGATGGTAAGAAAACAATCCACCAGCACCGCATCCTGTTCCCCATAGATAAGGGTGGAAGTATTGACCACCCATTTCTGGTCGTCGTGCCCCGCAGGCATTTTGGGATCCCGGTTTAATCCCTGCCGCTGAACGGTAATTACTTTCCAGTTCAATTTAGAAGACGTATTCTCCTGTTTCATAAAACGTTTATTTTTTAAGGAAAATGATAACAGGATCAAATCTAGTGGTAGAAATTTTTATTCGGCACTGCCGAAACCTCACGGGTTGTAATGGTAAATTTTAACAGTGTGGATGACGAGTGTGGAGGACGGGATAATGGGATAGTCGAAGTTATTTATATCACTATTTGTATAACAAATGGCGAATATCATACGCAGGTTTTTTACAGGTATTTCTGTATTGTTTTGGCATCTAATCCTGGTTTCAAAGGTTTAACTGCCGGTGTTAAAGTTTTGGATTTTATTTTAAGAGAAAATAATTTTCTCTTTCATTTTTTTTATTTAGAAACGTGATTATACGATTGTATGTTTCAGCAAACAGTCTGGATAGACTTAGTTATTGATCAAATGAGGGATTCATACCCTGTAATTGTCGCATTTGCCCCTATTCCATTATTGAAATACCGATGTATGTTTGTGAAAATAATAAAACCACAATATGAGTAAGGAAGTTACAGACTACATTAAGAAATTAAAGCCATGGCAGGTCACCGTTTGCGAAGCACTCCGTAAGATGGTAAAGGAGACTATCCCGGAAGTGGAAGAGCGTTTGCAATATGGCAAACCGCATTACCTGAAGAACGGGCACTATGCAGCCGTTATTCATGCGGCGAAAGATAAGATATCTTTTATGCTCTTTAATGCAACGGAACTTGAAGAGATCAAAGGCTTTTTTAAATCAATGTCAGGCGCTGAGCGGAAGACCGCTACGATTATAGAAGGGCAGGAGGTGAACTATAAACAGCTGGCGACTTTACTGAAGAAGGCGTCGAAATCATTATAGAAGAAAGCCGCTGAAATGGCTGTGCCTATCGCGGATTTAGTGAAGGATTTTCGAAACGAAATTGCGGGAGGGTGTCCTCATTGCCATAAAAAAGTAAAACATCCCGGATTGGGATGTTTTACTTTAGTGCCCAAGACTGGATTCGAACCAGCACACCGTTTCCGGCGCTACCACCTCAAGGTAGTGCGTCTACCAATTTCGCCACCTGGGCTAGGGGAGTGCAAATATAGGGGAAATGATAAAATCAGTCCCTATCATCGCTAAAAAAAGAATGGAAATTTATGCGTAAACATCGGATCGGACAGCCCGGTTTTTATTGTATAAATATATTTTCCAAAAAGGCGGGAAAAATAACAGGTGAACGGACAGGTGTACGATAGCGTACAATTACCAATAGATTGTATTTATGCAGGCTGTTGATATGTAACGGATTAAATTCATGGCACCTCGTTGGATACCTGGTAGCGGTTAAACTAATTACCATGTTCAAGAGTTACCTGAAGATCGCCTGGCGCAGTATCTGGCGCAATAAAGGCCTGTCGTTGATACATATCCTGGGATTATCGCTGGGATTGGCCACCTGTCTGCTGATTGTCCTCTTTATCCGGCACGAATTGAGTTACGATAAATTCAACACCAATGCCAGCCGGATCTATCGGGTGGTGTTCAATGGTCGTATGCAGGGAGGTGAGATTCATGAGGCTAATGTAATGCCCGCCGTAGCATCGACATTCAAAAGGGATTTTCCGGAGATCGAAGAAGCTGTGCGGATCCGGGGATACGGAACACCAAGAGTAAATTACGGAGAGAAAGTTTTCCGGTCCGACCGGCTGGCTTTCGCCGATCCGGCCATCTTCCGCGTATTTACATTTCCATTTATCAAAGGTGATCCGAATACTGCACTGCAATCGCCCAACACCGTTGTCATCAGTTCAACCGTAGCCCAACGTTACTTCGGTTCCGATAATGCCCTGGGTAAAACATTATTAATAGGGGATCAGCGCGAGCCGTACCTGGTGACTGCTGTAATGGAGGACATGCCGGCGAACGGACATTTTCATTTTGATATCCTGGCATCAATGACAGGTCTGGATGAAGCGAAACTACCGACCTGGATGACCTCCGGTTTTTTTACCTACCTGTTATTGCCGGAAGGAACGGACTACAAACATCTCGAATCGAGGATCCAGCCAATGGTCGGAAAATATATCGGACCCGAACTGGAAAAAACCATGGGACTTTCCTATTCAGATTTTACCAGCAAGGGAAACCGCCTTGGATTTACCTTACAACCCATTTCGGAAATCCATCTGCATTCAAACCTGACCGCCGAGTTTGAGCCTTCTGGTGATATCCAGTATGTGTATATTTTTGGTATTGTGGCGGTATTTATGTTGCTGATCGCCTGTATAAACTTCATGAATCTTTCCACCGCCGGCGCATCCCGCCGCGCAAAAGAAATCGGAATAAGAAAGGTGATGGGTTCTGTCCGACTCCAGCTGATCGGTCAGTTCCTGCTTGAATCAATGATGATCACCATAATTGCCCTTATTTTTTCACTGGCATTGGTCTACCTGGCCATTCCTTCGTTTAACCAACTTGCCGGACATAATCTTTCCCGCCAGCTGGCAAGTGACCCATCCATCATTGGCTGGCTTGTGTTCTTCGGGTTGCTTACCGGATTACTTGCCGGCAGTTACCCCGCCTTTTATTTGTCTTCCTTTAATCCCATCAGGGTAGTCAAGGGAAAACTGACTACCGGTAAAAAAACACTGGGATTGAGAAGCGGATTGGTGGTGTTCCAGTTTTTTATTTCCATCAGCCTGATTGTGGGAACCATTATCGTTTACCAGCAACTTTTTTTTATCCGGAATACCAAACTGGGTTATAATAAAGACCAGGTGCTCGTTATCCATGAACCATACTGGTTGCGTGATAACCAGGCAGCGTTCCGCAAAAAATTACTGGACGACCCCAGGGTGATCTCCGTAACCTCATCCGGCTTCCTGCCTGCCGGCCCTTCCAACATCAATAATTTCCTGGCATATCCGGATAACCAGTCCACCGTACTTATTAAGTCGCTTCAGTATGAAGTGGACGAACATTATATCCCAACCCTGGGCATGCAAATGAAAAAAGGCAGGAATTTTTCTCCCTTGTTTGGAGCCGATTCCACCGCCGTGATCCTTAATGAAACCGCTGCAAAAATATATGGGTGGGAAGAAAACCCCGAGGGTCATACCATCACCAGCGTTAACAATGAATCCCAACGAATACCCTATCATGTAATCGGCATTGTGAAGGATTTTCATTTCAAATCACTTCACGAACCCATTACCCCACTTGTAATGACCCTGGGGTATAATGGAAATGCATTGATTGCAAAAGTGAACAGCGCTGATGTAACGGGCCTGTTGGCCTCCATCAATCAATACTGGCGCTCATTCCAGCCAGAGCAGCCCATGGCCTATTCCTTCCTCGATGAGCGGTTTGAAGCGACCTACCGGTCGGAAAAAAATATTGCTGCAATCCTGGGTATCTTCTCGGCACTTACCATTTTAGTTGCCTGTCTGGGCCTGCTTGGACTTGCCATGTTTACCGCTGAACAACGAACCCGCGAGATTGGGATCCGGAAAGTTTTGGGCGCCGATCCTGCAGGTATCGTGGCTTTGTTGTCGAAGGATTATGTGCGACTGGTCCTGATCGGTTTTGCTATCGCATCACCCGTGGCCTGGATGGTGATGAACCGCTGGTTGCAGGACTTTGCCTACCGCGTAACTATTTCATGGTGGGTATTTGCATTGAGTGCCGTTTTTGCCCTGCTGGTTGCGATTGTTACAGTAAGTTCACAAGCCATCCGCGCGGCAAATGCCAATCCGGTTAAAAGCCTTAAAGCAGAATAAACCTGTTATCACAGGCAATGATAAATACGGGCAAAGGTCTGATCGGGAACAACCCTGTTATCCTGATATTGATTCCTGCAGTCTGGTCATTTTGTGGGTGTACCAGGTTCACCGGAATCCAGGATAAGCTGGTTCATGTCGACCAGCAGCACCTTATTATTTAATTTAAGTCCTGAACTGGTGAATGATTTTTCATCAGCGAACTGGATAATGGAAATCCGGGAAGCAGTATCCCTGTTCCCTGTGATCTCCGTAATAATCTGCCGCGTAATTGGATCCGGTACCCATTCACGCTCCGTGGATGGATTACCAAACTCATCTTTCACACTATAGATACCATAACGTTCCTGAAAGATCCGGTTACGGGGCCTGACAAAATAAATACTGGTGATGGAGGGGGAATAGTTCCTGTTTAAATAAGACCTTAATGATTGGTATTCCCTTTCTAAAGGCCGGGTGAACTGTACCTGGAAATTATAGATTCCAAGGGCTATTAAGAGTAAGGAAATACCTGCCATCATCCAATCCTGGTATTTTTTTGTTTTAATAAAATGGAAGAGCTGGATCATCAGCAACAGAAAAATCGCCAGGCTGAAAGGCAACATAGTGCGATAAGATGAAAAATTCTCAGTCACCGCCAATGAAGGCAGGTAGATCAGCGCAAGCAGTGCGATTACACAGACGATAAGAAGGAGATTATTTTTTATTCCCCTGAATTTCCAGCGGATGAAGACCGACGCGAGAAAAGCAACTATTACCAGTGGAGCCAGGATCTGTGGGAACAGGGTCCTGGTGTGGTAAAGGAAATTGATGGCGAATGCTTTTGGTAAAGGGCCTGAAAAAAAGAAACTGAACTTACCTGACAGGTCGGTGGAGATTCCTGCGCGATCAGATCGTCCGATACCGGCACTTAACAACTGATACCGGAAGAGAATGAAATATAAAAGGTAAATAAAAAGGTATATGCAGACTGCGGTAATAAGCCGTCGCCTCCTTTCAGATCCCTGCTGGTCGGGAGTGCCCGGGCACAGGGGGTTTGCTGTATTTCCATTGAATAGTTCCAGGAGAAAGGGAATCAGGAACATACCAAATGCGTTCTGGTATAGAAAGAGGGAACAAAGGCCGAACACAACGGTTACAATCAGTGCAGGTTTTTTTAAAGGAAGAACAGCGCCGGTTGCGGAGAGCGACCGGTAAAGCATCGACCCACTGAGCAAGCCAAACAGGGTAGCCAGGAAAATCTCCACACATGATGCCCAGCCAATGGTTATCGCCACAGCAGGGGAAGTGATAATAAATACAATACTCAGGTAAAGAATATGGTTGTTGATGCCCGACCGGCGGAGCCATGTCCGGGCAAGCCATAGCCAGGTGAGAGTGGTGGCCGTCCATCCGGCGAGCGATATCAGACGCAACATTTTAAGTTCAGCAATATGGCGGATTGAACCGAAGAGTTCATCAATCAGTTTACCCGTCAGCCACCGCCCCTGGATCAGGAACATGGAGAAATTGGTCCCATCCTGGTTATGCCATAACTGGTGGGCCTCATCGAGGTAAGCGTAATCCGCAAAGAATACTTTATAATAGATCAGCAGGAATAGGAGAGGGACAGATGTAAATATCAGAAATCCTGATTTTTTCATTTAATAAGTTATGGGCCGAAGTTCGTTGTAAAACAGTAAAGTGTTTGGGTATATATAAAATAAAAATTCCGCGCAACGTTCCTGGAACCAAGGCTGTCAGGCCCGTTAAACCTTGTCAGCTTATGCGTATATTCCTTATTACCGCCATGCTAATGGTGCAACTTTTTTCCTGTAAAAAGGACAGTTACCATGAAGTTCTGCCTGCTCCAATACCTCCGCCGGCAGAGCGGGATGGGATGATTTACCTGGATCTCCATGATTTTCCCGTTAGTGACAATAACCGGAAATCGATTGACTTTGACAGTATCAATGGATTTGATTTTCAATTTTCCACTCTACGGATCGGTGATCCGTTGAATATGCAGGACAGGATCGAATTTTTTATCGGCAGTAATCTCGAATGTTACCTGTTATTTGATAGCAGGGATAATGTGCCTGCCTACGGGTCGGGCCGGGAGATTCCCCTTGATAACATTGTAGGGTATCATTGGCATGATGTCGGGTACAGTGTTCTGATTGCGAAAATAATCAGTGTAGATACGCCGGTATTTTGGCGGGGAAAATGGATCGGTTTGCAGCATGCTTTTGTGCCGGTTCAGCGCAGGACTTCAGCAGGGAAGTTCAACGGGTGGATTGAATTGTCAGTTGATACCGCGAATGAAAAAATAATTTTGCACCGGGCAGCAATAAGCATCCTGCCAAACAGTTTGGTGCGCGCAGGCGAATAATAACAACTACTTCAGGAAATATTGGGCCGGATTTCAGGAAACTACGGCACAATCATGGTTTTTGTCTGCATGGTATGGGCACTGAAATAACCCAGGGCACCGCCCCTGATATTTGATACGGGGTTGGAAGGAGTGGCCTGGTTACTGTCGCCCGTGGAAGAGCGGAACAGGCTGAACCAGTATTTGTACATGGCCGGATCGATATTATACATTTCAACCCGTACTTCATCACCCGATTTGAGATCCAGTTCTTTTTCATCATCATCGTTGAAGTAAAAAAGTTTGGTGTTCACATTCCTGCCATCCGTATAATCGTCGTTCATAAACTGCAGCTGGTCTTCCCTCTTGCCATTAAAATACTGGATAAACCGGTAGTTATTCCCTTTACCCGGAGGATCCATGAAGTCAACATTAACGATCAGTCTTGTATCGTTGAACAGGAACTCACTTGTGGTATAAATACTGTCGAGGTTTACTTTTTGGGGCAGGGTAGAACTGGCGGTGAAGGTTTCGCCGTTAATATTGACTGAAAGATTATACGTTTTACCACTGGTTCCCACAAGGGCTGCAGATTCATATACACCCGGTTCCGAAGGAGTAAGTACAGTTACCGCACCACCACTTTCAGTTATGGTAACAACGGCACCACCGATACCAACAAATTGGTTATTGTCAGTAAAATCCCTGGTCTGGCTCAGGAGGACCCTGCAGGTTCCGGGCTGGTCGCTGATATTAGCCTCTACCACATATTTTTTATCCACCCCATCCAGGTCTATTTCAATCACTTTTTCGCAGGAAGTCAACACCGCGAGTGATCCCGTTATAAATAATATATTGATGAATTTTTTCACGGTCAGAATTTAAAATTGTAAGAGATAGAGGGAATGAATTTGAACAATGCGTAACGAACGGCTTCTGTTTTGTCAGGATCTTCTTCACTGTCGCGGAAGTTAATGGTGTAAGCGTTTTCGCGACCATAGGCATTATACAGGCTAAAGCTAAGCTCAGAGCTCCACCTTCTTTTTTGTCTTAAAATGCAGGTAGCGCCAAGATCGAGACGGTGATAGGCGGGCATCCTTTCGGCGTTACGTTCGGTATAATAAAAAACAGTCTGGTTATCGATCCGGTATTTGCCCGCAGGGAAAGTGATTGCGTCGCCTGTATAAAAAACCCAGGTGGCTGAAAGACTCCATTTTTGATTTAACTGATACATGCCGACTACTGATACGTCGTGGGTACGGTCCTGCCTGGCGTTATACCATTCATCTTCATTGATCCCATTGATCTTTTTTTCTGTTTTGGAAAGGGTGTAACCGATCCAGCCTGTCAGTTTACCTGCTTTTTTACGCACCAGCAATTCAATACCATAGGCACGGCCGACTCCAAAAAGTAATTGCTGTTCAATAGCATCGTTGTTGGCGAATATATCTGCGCCATCGCGGTAATCAATCTGGTTTTGCATGGACTTATAATAAGTCTCCGCACTTATTTCATAACGGTTGCCGGGCAGGTCGTGATAATAACCAACCGAAACCTGGTCGCTGATCTCAGGTTTGATGATATTGGTACTGGCGATCCACTTATCCGTGGGGTTGGAGGAGGTGGAGTTGGAGACCAGGTGCAGGTTCTGCACGTTGCGGGCATATGATGCCTTCAGTGATGTACGGGGATTAAAAACATAACTGGCTGCCACCCTTGGTTCAGGATTAATATAGGTTTTGATAAACTCTCCCTTGTCATAACTAAGTGTATCATTCACCAGTCCCTGCTGATCGAGTGTATAATAATCGCCTTTACCAAGCAGGCTGAATGCCGATACCCTCAGTCCATAGGTCAGGTTGATTTTTGAAGAAGCCTTCCAGGTATTGCTCGCAAAAAAAGCATTTTCCCAGGAGTAACGTTTTTGCAGCGCCGATGAATTTACGCTTTGAGAACTGAACGCTTTTACCTCACCAGGTGTGATGGTGTGTGCAATGGAATTGAATCCAAAACGCAGGGTACTGCGACTTCCTGCATTGAGCTGGTATTCCTGTTTAAGGTTCCAGTCGCGGATCCTTGACAGTATATCAAAATCGTCGCCGCCACTGCGGATTGAGATCTTGTAATTATAATTACTGTAGATAAGTGAGGTATTGGCAAATAACCGGTTGCTGAAGATATGGTTCCATCGCAGGGTACCGGTGGTATTACCCCAGTCGATCCCAAATGTTTCACCAACACCCAGAACATCCTTTCCAAAATATCCGGAGAGGAAAAGCCGGTCTTTATCACCCAGCTCATAGTTGAGTTTGGCGTTCAGGTCGTAAAAGTACAGGGTATTGTTGCTGACCGTGGAATCGCTTGAGAGTTTAAGGAAAATATCGGCGTAAGTACGCCGGCCGGTGACAAGAAACGAACTTTTATCTTTCTGGATGGGTCCTTCCACATTTAATTTGGCAGAGATAAGTCCAAGTCCGCCGCTCACATTATAATCCTGGTTATTACCATCATTCATTTTTATATCCAAAACGGAAGAAAGCCGTCCGCCATACTGTGCAGGCATACCTCCTTTATAAACGGTCATGTCCTTGATAGCTTCGGAGTTGAACGTAGAAAAGAAACCCAGCAGGTGGGATGCGTTGTATACGGGTGCTTCATCCAGCAGGATCAGGTTCTGGTCGCCGGCACCACCGCGGACATAGAATCCGCTGTTCCCGTCGCCGGCCGATTTAACACCCGGCAGGAGCTGGAGTGTTTTAAGGACATCACGTTCGCCCAGCAATACCGGAATATTCCGGATGTCTTTGGTAGAAAGTTTCTCCATGCCCATCTGCGGACTGCTGATACTTCTCCCGCGTGATTGTGAGTTAATGACAACCCCTTCGAGATCCTTTACTTCGTCATCGAGCTGGATATTCAGGCGGAGATCTGCAGAAAGATCCAGGTCGATTGATTTTGGCTGAAGGCCCACGGCACTGATCTCCAGCGTATGGGTTCCCTTTGGCAGGGTTATGGAATAAAAACCATATTCATTACTGCTGGTGCCACTGATACCGGACCGGATGCTGGCCCCGATCAGGGTTTCACCTTTTGATCTGGATTTGATAGTACCACTGATGGTATATTTTGACTGCGACCAGACAGCAACGGTAATAAGTTGGGTCAGGACGAAAAGGGCAACCTTATTCATTAAAAATCTTTTATACACATGATCGCCCCGCAGTTAGTTATTGCGCCAGGCAGCGGAAAGTTAAACATCATCCGGGCCATGGGCGACCCGGATTCGGTGAATGGTTGATAGAGATGGGTTAAGGGTAAAATACATAGGTGTATTCAATCCGGCCCGTCAATTCTTTCTGTTTATTAAATAGGGCCTCCTTTGTCTTGAGGCCTTTACTATTGTACATGTACCGCCAGATCAGGTAATTCCTGCTGGTGGCCGACAAGGTGGAAATCTGCTGGATCACCCGGTTCTGGTCGTCATATTCAAACATAAAATCCGGCAATAACTGACGGGTCTTTTTATCAAACCGCACCACATCGGTCAACCGGTTATTGTCGTCGTAATAATAATAAACCTGGTCAAGGCCGGTGTTTCGCCGGAACAACTGTTCGCCCGATACATTTCCTTTTTCATCAAGTGTAAACCGGTATTCAGTTGTATCACGCCCATTTAATATGCGCCATAATTTTTCCGGTTTGCCGGCACTGTTGAGTAGGTACTGGTGATCATCCACCTGGCTGAAATCATTTAGTGAATCAGTAACGGTGATGGTGAGGTTGATGAGATTACCTCCTGCATCATAACGGCAGGAAGTGACCGATTTAAAACCAGCAGACGAATCGGTGATACTTACAGGTCTTGACTGATCATCGAACAGGTAAAAAACACGTGTTACCTGCATACCGTTGCGGGTGCTTACTTTCAGCGCGCGCCTCTGTGGATCAGATTCCTGGATTTCGTTAAAGTCGTTGCTCTTTGATCCCTGTGGATCATATCCTGTTGCAGTGATGGTTTTGACCTTTTCTGCGAAAATTGTCCTGGCCCTGGCCGAAAGGGAAAGCATGTTCTGGATATCATTGTAATAAAACTGGGCTTGTAGTTGACCGGTAAACAGGATAGTAAAGGTCAGGAATAGGTATTTCATTTAGATAGACGGGTTATGAGGCAAAAGTAGCGCAATTACCCACTATGTTCGAATTGTACTTATTTTAGCAAAAAAACAGCATGTCGCACGGCCGGGAACGGAAAGAAAAAGATTGTCTTAATTGTGGTACGATGGTAGAGGGGCGGTATTGCCAGGTTTGTGGACAGGAGAACACCGAGCCGCATGAGACATTCCTTGGGATGGTCAATCATTTTTTCTCCGACATCACCCATTTTGACGGGAAATTCTTCAAAACTCTCGGTATCCTTGGCAGTAAACCGGGCTTCCTCAGTAAACAATATATTTCGGGCAAACGGAATAGTTACCTGCATCCGGTGAGGATGTATGTGTTTACCTCTGCGGTATTCTTCCTGGTAGTCTTCACCTTTTATTCGGTAAAAAATACGGACATTGATTTCGGAAGCAATACCAGCCGCATGACCGATAGAGATTTAGATAAATGGAGTAAGGAGGCATACCGGAATGCAGATTCCAAAGAGGATTCTGCTCAGGTGCGGGAGGCGTTGGAGATGCTGAAGCTTAATTCCGATACGGTAAGTACCAGGCCAAAACGAAGGGTGGGCGTAATTATATCCAGTGATGAATTTGAAACGGTTGCCCAATATGATTCAATCCAGGCTTCGATGCCCGCCGGTAAACGGGATAATTTTTTAAAACGGATGCTGATCAGGAAGGGGCTGGACATGAATGAGCGTTATCCCGGTGAGGAAGGGAAACTCATGGCCGAGATCATTAACAAGTTTATGCATACGTTGCCCTCCCTGTTATTTGTTTCGCTCCCGCTTTATGGTTTTTTTCTATACCTGCTTTACCTGCGACGGAAGCGGTTTTATTTTGCCGACCATGCCATCTTCCTGGTGCATCAATACATATTTACGTTTATCCTGCTGATGCTATTTATTCTATTCCAGCGTGTGCCATATGGCTGGATCAATTTTATTACCGGAGCCATATTCGTGTATGGCATCGTATATACGCTGAAAGCTTTCAAAAATTTTTATGGACAAGGCTGGTTCAAAACAATAATGAAGTTTCTACTGTTTAATTTCCTTTGCCTGGTCAGTCTCACGTTCCTTTTCGCTATATTCTTTGGATACGCGTTGTTCCAGGTATAATCTTTTAATGTTATGTCAACTACTGATACTGCCTTTGCACGACTTGTCAGCATTCTCGATGAGCTTCGTGAAAAATGTCCCTGGGATAAAAAACAAACCATCCATACGCTCCGGCAGATGACTATTGAAGAGACGTTCGAACTTGCGGACGCCATTACCGATTCCGACTGGAAGGGTATACGGGAAGAGCTGGGTGATCTGTTACTTCATATTGTTTTTTATGCAAGGATTGGCCGCGAGCAGGGCCAGTTCACCCTTGATGAAGTAATCAACGGGGTCTGTGAAAAACTCATCTACCGGCATCCGCATATTTATGGTGATGTGAAAGTGGAGAATGAAGAGGATGTCAAGAAGAATTGGGAGAAACTGAAAATAAAAGAAGGGAAGGAGTCGGTGCTGTCGGGTGTTCCCCGGTCCTTACCCGCCATGGTAAAGGCGATGCGTTTGCAGGAAAAAGCAAAACAGACCGGATTTGAATGGGATACAAAGGAGCAGGTATGGGAGAAGGTGGAAGAGGAAACGCGGGAACTGATGGAAGTAGTGGATACCGGACAGCCTGAAAAGGTGGAAGAAGAATTCGGCGACCTGATGTTTTCCCTGATCAATTACGCACGGTTTTTGCAAGTGGACGCCGAAAATGCGCTCGAGCGCACCAATAAAAAATTCATCCACCGATTCACCCGGATGGAGAAGATTGCAACCCAGGAGGGTAAGGACATGAACACTATGACGCTCGAAGAGATGGACGCCATCTGGAACAGGATAAAACGACAAACGGATCTGTGAATCCCATCATAAGAAATAGCCTTTCCTGGAAAATCGGGTTGCTGATTGCTTCGGCCGCTTTATTTATCCTTTCTTTTGTTTACAATGAACTTTATAGTGAACGGACTTCTGTTGCGGAAGAAGTAGTGAATGCCGAGAAGTATATCCATTCACAGGAAACCGATTTTAACCGGGTGCTGAAGGATACTGCGCTGTTACGGCAATTGGTGGAGGGAACAGAAAACACTGCTTCATTCAACAGGATCACCTCCAAAAAATACGGGATTTTTATCTATACGGTCAGGAATTCCGGCACGGTTGCAATGAATTTCTGGAATACGCAACTTGCCGTGCCTCCTGAAAGCTCGTATTCATTGGGCGATTTCGAAGATTTTGTCCGGCTCGCCAATGGATACTACCTTATGATCAAACGATCAATGGTGATAACCTCGCATACCATTATGGTATATGCACTGATCCCGGTAAGATCAGCATTTTTCCTGCAGACCGATTACCTGCCGGATCAGTTCGTTTACAGCAGGGATGCTGACAAACGGGTTGTCATCAGTCCGGTGCCAACTGCCTTTCCCGTAAAATCGCAGACAGGTAAGGTTCTTTATTATCTTGATAAAAAGGCATCCGGGGCGGTGCCATACAACAGTTCGTTTACGATCATTCTTCGGATGGGTGGACTGCTCTTCATGTTATTATTTATTCACCTGATCGCTGAATCCCTTGCTACCAAAAGGGTCTGGAAGGGAGTAGCCTTCCTGGCCATTACCCTGTTGCTGCTGCGACTGTTCATTTATTTCTTCCCGCCCTTACTGAACCTGCGGCAGTTTGAACTCTTTGATCCCTCGATCTACGGATCGAATATTGTGCAGCCTTCGCTTGGCGACCTGATGATCAACTCTGCCTTCTTCTGCTGGGTGGTGCTGTTTACCTGGTTCAGGATCCAGCGGATGGAAAACCAGTTGTACCGTTTGCCTGACTGGTTGAAGTGGACTCTCGGACTGGTTTCGGTTTGCCTGCTGATCTATTCCACTTTTATCCTCGCCACAGTAATCCGCAGTATGGTGGCCGATTCAAAGATCTCTTTTGATGTAACCAACTTTTTTAGCCTGGACCGGTATACCGTTGTGGGTTTTATTGTACTGGCCACACTTACCCTTTCCTATTATTATTTCACGCAGCTGCTGTTCCGGGTCATCTTTCCATTACTGGAAGGCCGTACCTGGCTGGTATATTTTATTATTTCGTTTTCTGGCCTGGTTTACCTGACGGCCAGTAGTGGTGATCCGCGTGTATTATTCTTTATCCCTGTTCTGGTATGGTTACTGGGTTATACCTGGCTGATCAGCCGGGAAGGCATGCTGCTTAACCGTTTCCGGATCAATGTGGCAGGTGTATTGTTCTGGATCTTTATTTTTTCTGTGTCCATTGCAGCGATCATGCTCGACCAGAATAAAAAGAAGGAGTGGGAGAAACGACAATTTTATGCAGAAAAACTCGCGTTCCAGGCCGATCCAGGAAGTGAGCGGCTGATGAATATTGCGCTTAAGTACCTGGACAATGATTTCCTGTCGGAAAATTTCGACCGCTTCAGGGACAGTGTGGGCAGCATTCACCTGCGCGATAGTATCCTCAATGATAATTACAGCGGATACCTGAATAAATACGATACCAAACTGTATGTGTTCGATTCAACGTTGCATGGCTTGCATAATCCCGACTCCACCACATTTGAAGCGCTAAATACCATTGTCAGGCAACAGGCCAGGGTAACCGGAACCCCGGATCTCTATTATTACGAAACCGCCTTTGACAAGTACACCTATATCACCCAACGGGTGCTTACCGATTCGGCTGGTGACCGGCTTGGTTATTTTTTCATCATCTCCAATCCAAAAAAATACAGCAGTGATGCGCTGTTCCCTGAGTTATTCAAACAATACAAAAAGAATGACCCGGAAAATTCGCCGATCTATTCTTTTGCGGTGTATAGTCATGGCAGGCTGATCAGCATGTCGAATAAATATCCTTTTTCGACCCGGCTGGATATGAACAGTTTTCCGAAGTCGAACGAATTTGTCCGCCGTACAAGCGGAGGTTACGATGAATTATGGTATCATGCCGGCAAGGACAGGGTAGTGGTGATGGCCCGCAAACAGGATACCGCTATTGAGTCGATCACGTTATTTTCCTATATTTTCTGTTCGTTTATTTTCCTGGTGTTCATTGTGCAGATTCTTTCACTTGGCATTCGTGCCACGCACGACTGGCAAGGATTTAAACGGTTCTTTCATTTTAATATCCGCAACCAGGTGCATAGCACCATCATCTTTATCAGTATATTTTCGTTCATCATTATCGGTATTGCAACTATTAACTTTTTTAAGGCCCGGTATAATCGTAATAACAGCGACCGGCTGAGCCGCACGATGAAGATCATGGTCAACGAAATGGAAAAACGGATTATTGACCAGGAGTCGGCCGGCGACACCCTGTTAAGCCTGACAGATTCAGTTGCAAATTATTCGCTCCAGGGTTTGGTGGATGAGGTTTCGGATATCCATGGCGTTGATGTGAATGTCTATGACCTCAACGGCGACCTTAAAGTATCCTCAGAGGCAAACGTATACACCAAGGGAGTGCTGAGTGAGAAAATGGAACCCAGTGCCTTTTATCACCTGAGCAGGCTTAACCAGGTGGAACATGTGCAGCAGGAAAGTATCGCCAACCTGTCGTACCTGAGTATCTATGCACCGGTGCGGGATGAACAGGGAAGGGTTTATGCCTACCTGAGTATCCCGTATTTTACCTCACAGCCCGAGCTGAACCAGGAGATCTCGAATTTTATCGTAACCATTATTAACCTGAATGCATTTATACTGCTGGTAGCCGGATTGATTGCCCTGTTCATTACCAACCGGATCACGCGTTCCTTTTCGATTATCAGTAATAAGATGAAGGAAGTTAACCTGGGCAGGCTCAATGAAGAGATTGAGTGGAACCGTGACGATGAAATCGGTGATCTGGTGACCGAGTACAATAAGATGGTGACAAAACTTGGCGAGAGTGCCGAGGCACTGGCCAAAACAGAGCGGGAAGGGGCCTGGCGGGAAATGGCGCGACAGGTAGCCCATGAGATCAAGAATCCGCTTACACCAATGAAGCTAAGTATGCAGTATCTGCAAAAAGCCATAGCAAGTGATCATCCCAATGTAAAGGAGTTGTCGGGCAATACGGCCCGTACACTGGTGGAGCAGATCGATCATCTTTCCAAGATAGCAGCCGACTTTTCACAATTCGCCAATATCAGTTATACCAATGCCGAGGAGTTTGACCTGCATGAGGTACTTCGTTCGTTGCAGGAGTTATATGCTTCCAATGAAAAGATCAGGTTTGAATGGATTCCGGTTGACTCCAAGATCGTAGTGTATGCCGATAAAACGCAGATGAACCGTCTGTTCACCAATCTCTTTGCCAATGCCATCCAGGCCTGTACCGGTGACGACTGCAGTATTGAGGTCACCGAAACCCTTACGGAAGGCGGAGTGCGGATCAGTGTAAAAGATAATGGCGAAGGTATTCCCGAGGAAATGAGGTCGAGGATCTTTATGCCCAATTTCACTACCAAGAGTTCGGGAACGGGTCTGGGACTCGCCATGTGTAAGAGTATCGTTGAGCAGGCAAAGGGCAGGATCTGGTTTGAAACCAAAACAGGCGTTGGAACAACATTCCATGTGGAGCTGCCCCTGGCTTACTAGAAATAACTTTCCAAATGGAGTGATCCCTGACTACTAACTTCCTGTTGTTTCAGGATAGTCCTTTAAACTTACGGCGTTCTGCCAGGAAGTCTTCAAACTGCGCGAGTGAGTAACTGCTCAGGTTACCTTCTTTTGTAAGTCCGCCTTTCTGTCCAGCCAGTACACCATACTTCACATCACCAAAACCTTCCAGGTAGTGGGCATCCGGATCGATGGAGATCAGCACGTTTTTTTGTCTTGCAAGGGGAATCCAGTTATAATCAATATCAAGTCGCCTTGGATGTGCATTGAGTTCAAGTACCACTTTGTTGGCTGCACAAGCTTCAATAATGGCCTCGTGATCCACAGGGTATCCACGGCGGCTAAGCAGCAAACGGCCAGTAAGATGACCAATGATGGTTACATAGGGGTTATTGATGGCCTTCAGGAGCCTTGTAAGGGCCTTATCAGCCGGCATCTTGAGATTACTGTGGATTGATGCGATCACCAGGTCGAATGTTGCCAGCACATCATCAGAGTAATCCATGGATCCATCATTGAGGATATCACATTCGATGCTTTTGAAAATCCGGAAGGGTGCCAGCTGCTGGTTCAGCTGGTCAATCAACAGATGTTGTTCGCGGATCCGTTGTTCACTCAACCCCTTTGCATAGGCAGCGGCTTTGGAATGATCGGAAAGCACCAGGTATTCATAACCTTTTTCCATACACTCACGGGCCATCTCTTCGATACTGTTGGCACCATCACTCCAGTCGCTATGGTTATGGATGATGCCTTTGATATCCGATACCTGGATCAGTGGTTGCAATTTATCGGACATCACTTCGTCAATGATGGCCGGTCGTTCACGGAGGAACGGAGGGATAAATGTCAATCCTGCCTGTGCAAATATTTCTTCTTCTGATTTTGTATAATCAACTGATGGGAATCGCTCAGCAAATGCAGCGATAAATGATGGTGATCCGGTGGTGCGGAAAAGTTCTTCTGACAGGTGTGTACCTCCTGTATATAATTTCAGCCGGAGACCATTTTTTAATCTATAAAAGAGGCTGCGGGGAGTTTCTTCAATGAGCTCGGGAGGTTGTGCAGTCTGGAATTTTGGCTTGATAGTTTCGTTGTCTTCCAGGATAACAAATTCCATTTCATCAATGGTCAGTTCGTGTCTCCGGTAAGCACCCGTTATGTGCACTTTGGAGGGTAAAAATATTTTTTTCAAATAACCGTCAATTTGAGGAAAAAGGGCTTCAATCTGTGAAAAAAGGAAGGATCCCTGGTTTTGGAGATAAAACTCAATTGCCTCCTGGACGTTCAATTGTGTCTTTTCCCCGAAGCCTTTAAAGCGTGTTAAACGGTTTTCATTACATGCATAAAGTAATTCACCCACTGATTCAATTTCCATTTCTTTCCAGATAGTATGGATCTTTTTTGGACCGATGCCTTTGATATTAAGCATCTCAATCACACCCGCGGGGGTATTTAAAATGTATTGTTGCAGTACATCCAGATGGGATGTTTCCAGCATTTCCATTACTTTATTTCCAACACTTCCGCCAATACCTTTTTGCTGGAAAATTTCTTCGCGTGATAGTTCTTTTAACTGGACGGGCAGGTTTTCTATCTGGAAAGCCGCTATGGAGTAGGTTTTCGTCTTAAACGAGTTCTCCCCGTTGATGTCCATCAGTTTGGAGAGGAGGGAGAAATTATCGGCGATTTCGGCATTTGTCATACCCCGCAATTTACAACCGGAAGATAATTAAAAGCAAAAGTCCCGACCAATTGGCCGGGACTCTGTTATTTTCAAAAGAAATAAATTAATTACTTCTTTTTTGCAGCCTTCTTCTTAGCTACTTTTTTTGGAGCAGCTTTCTTAACAGCTTTCTTAGCTACTTTTTTTGGTGCAGCTTTTTTAGCGGCTTTTTTCTTTGTTGCCATTTTTTTAGAATTTAATGTTTAGTAGAATGGGTTATCGTTAGTAAAAATAATAATAATTTTATACTAACAAAATTTTTTTCCACAAAAAATGGCTGATGCAACGAATTAAGCCTCTGCAGCTTCGGCAAGATTTACCGAAACATAGGTCCTGTTATTACGTCCTTTACGGAATTCAACAACACCATCTCCCAATGCAAACAGTGTGAAATCTCTTCCAACACCAACGTTCTTACCAGGATGATATTCGGTTCCGCGCTGACGAACAATAATGTTACCGGAGATAGCCGGCTGACCACCGAAGATCTTTACACCAAGGCGTTTGCTTTGGGAGTCGCGGCCGTTCTTTACACTACCTTCACCTTTCTTATGTGCCATGATTATTTGTTTAGATGTTATACCCGGAAATATACCGGATCAATAACAGGTTAAGCGATGTTTGTTACTTTGATTTGAGTATAAGCAGTACGGTGACCTTTCTTTTTATGAAAGCCCTTTCTCCTTTTTTGCTTATAGGCAATCACGGTATCACCTTTTACATGGTCAAGGATCTCAGCCTGCACTTTCGCGCCGATTGATGACCCGACAGACAACTGACCATTGGCGTCAGCCAGGAGAACTTCCAGTTCTACTTTATCGCCAGCATTTCCTTCGAGATGAGGGACGTACAAAGTCTGGTCTTTTTCAACTTTGAACTGCTGTCCGGCTATTTTTACTACTGCTATCATATGCTAAAATTAGGGATGCAAAAGTAAGGAGAAAAGATGAACACTGCAAACGGAATGTCAAAGTTTTAAATATGCTAAATCCCGGTGTTTGCCCCGGCCTTCCTTTATCTTTGCCCCTCGGTGGTCCGGCGCGTTGCCATATCTTGTCGATCCGGGGCCGATGAATATTCAAAAATAAACATTAAGAGTTGAAAATCAAGTCTTTCCTGGCAAAACCCTTCGCTTCCTATATATATAAAGGTATCAGGAAGGGAATGGTGACCGCAGTACAGGATCAGCAGGTGATCCTCGAAAATTTATTGAAAATCGGACGGAATACAGAGTTCGGGAAGCAGAATGGACTCCAAAACGTAAAAACCTATGAGGAGTTCCGGCAGGCAGTACCGATCCGTGATTACGAGCAACTGCGTCCTTATATAGACCTCATCAAACAAGGTAAACACAATGTACTCTGGAAAGGCCGGCCTATTTATTTCGCCAAGACCTCGGGTACCACCAGTGGCACGAAGTATATACCGATTACCAAGGATTCCATTCCCAATCATATCAATACTGCCCGGAACGCGTTGTTATGTTATATGGCGCAGTCGGGCAATTCAGCTTTTGCCAATGGTAAAATGATCTTCCTGTCCGGTTCGCCGGTGCTTGAACGGGTGGGTGATATCCCTACGGGTCGTTTAAGTGGAATCGTCAATCACCATATTCCGCAATACCTGCGGACCAATCAGCTGCCCTCTTACGAGACCAATTGTATTGACGACTGGGAAACCAAGCTGAACAAGATCGTGGACGAAACCATTGATAAGAACATGACGCTCATCAGCGGGATCCCGCCATGGATGCAGATGTACTTTGATGAACTGATGCGCCGGACCGGTAAACCGGTGGGTGAAATCTTTCCCGATTTCAGTGTAATGGTACAGGGCGGGGTGAACTTTGAACCCTATAAAGCAAAATTGTTTGAAAGTATTGGTCGCAAGATTGATACCATTGAATTGTTTCCGGCAAGTGAAGGATTTTTTGCCTTCCAGGATTCACAGGATGCTGAAGGGATGTTGCTGAACACGGATAGCGGAATCTTTTTTGAGTTTGTACCTGCTTCGCAGATTGGTAATGCCGGTGCGCGGCGACTTTCTTTAAAGGAAGTGGAAGTAGGGGAGAACTATGCAATGATCATAAACAGTAATGCAGGGCTTTGGGGGTATAATCTGGGTGATACGGTCAAGTTCGTTTCCGTAAACCCTTACCGGCTGCTGGTTACAGGACGTACCAAACATTTCATTTCTGCGTTTGGAGAACATGTTATCGGGGAGGAAGTGGAACAGAGTCTGTTGAAGGCAGCACGCGAAACGAATGTAAGCATCACCGAATTTACAGTCGCTCCGTTTGTAAGTGGCGGTGAAGGGAAATCGTATCACGAATGGTTTATCGAGTTTGAGAACAAACCCGAGAACATGGCCGAGTTCGCCCGGAAGGTAGATGAGAACCTGCGGAGCAAAAACGTTTATTATGATGACCTCATCACCGGTAATATTTTGAAACCCCTTAAACTAACCGCTGTCAGGAAAAACGGATTCATCGATTATATGAAGTCGGTCGGAAAACTAGGCGGGCAGAACAAAGTGCCCCGCTTAAGTAATGACCGCAAGATCGCTGATGACCTCAGGCAGTGGGTGGAAATAGAATAAACATGTCTGAACAACAACCCAACATCCGACGTATTGCCATTTATGGTTCTACCGGTTCCATCGGAACCCAGGCCCTTGAAGTAATTGCTGCCCATCCCGAAAGGTTTTCTGCAGAAGTGCTCACTGCCCATGCCAATGAAGACCTGCTCATTGAGCAGGCAATAAAATACCGGCCCAATATAGTGGTGATCGGCGACGACCGTAAATATGATAAAGTATTAAGGGCTCTATCCTCTACCGAAGTAAAGGTTTTTGCCGGCGAGAAAGCGCTTGATGAAGTAGCCTCGATGGATTGTTACGACCTGATGCTAGCAGCCATCGTTGGTTATGCCGGCCTGAAACCCACACTCAGCGCTATTTCCAGCGGCAAGGCGGTGGCACTTGCCAACAAGGAAACACTGGTGGTTGCCGGTGATATCGTGATGCGTAAAGCTGTGGAACACCGGGTGCCGGTGATTCCGGTCGATTCGGAACACTCTGCTATTTTCCAGTGCCTGGTTGGTGAAACGCGTAACCGGATTGAAAAAGTGATCCTGACTGCATCCGGCGGACCGTTCCTTGGCCGCAAACCGAATTACCTTGTCAATGTAAAAAGGGAACATGCATTACAGCATCCCAACTGGACAATGGGAGCGAAGATCTCGGTAGATTCAGCAACGCTGATGAATAAGGGACTGGAGATGATCGAAGCAAAATGGTTATTCAATCTCACGCCGGACCAGATCCAGGTGGTGGTGCATCCCCAGAGTATTATACATAGTATGGTGCAGTTTGAGGATGGCAGTATTAAGGCGCAGATGGGCATCCCTGATATGAAGCTGCCGATCCAGTATGCGCTGGGTTTCCCGAAACGGTTACCCAATGAGTTTCCAAGGATGGATTTTAAAAAGTTCAATACGCTTACGTTTGAAGAGCCGGATCTCCGTACGTTCCGTAACCTGGCTTTATCAATGGAAGCTTTAAATAAGGGCGGTAATCTTCCTGCAGTGATGAATGCGGCGAATGAGATCGCGGTATATGCGTTCCTGCGAAACAGGGTGAATTTCCTGGATATGACCGATGTCATCGAAAAGACCATGCAGAAGGTAGCGTTTGTCGAAAACCCAACCCTGGAGGAATATTATGAAAGTGATGGGCAGGCGAGGAGTTTTGCGGCTGACCTGATGCAATTGTGATGGTGATTGCCGGATGACGCAATCCCTTTGTGCCGGTGTTTTTTAACTGACGCGATGTAGGCATGGGGGAAGTGCGGTGCGGCTGTATTAACGGGTGGTTATACCGTTCATGGATCGGTTGGTTGTAAACAGGTCAAATTAGCGTATTATTAAGGCCAATTAACTGATATTTGCGGTTCTGGTTTAAAATTTTTACAATTTATTTATGGTTCTTTTAGCAATCGACTGGGCAGTGGTAGGGGTGAAGGCAGGACAATTGATACTTGCATTATCCATCCTTATTGTGCTCCACGAATTCGGTCATTATATTACTGCGAGATGGTTTGGCTGCCGCGTAGAAAAATTCTTCCTGTTTTTTGATCCCTGGTTTGCGCTGGTTAAAAAGAAGATCGGCGATACGGTATACGGTATTGGCTGGTTGCCATTGGGCGGTTATGTCAAGATCTCGGGGATGATTGATGAAAGTATGGACAAGGAAGCCATGGCAGCGCCGGCAAAACCCTATGAGTTCCGAAGTAAACCTGCCTGGCAGCGACTTATTATTATGCTTGGTGGTATTATCATGAACGTATTGGTTGCATTTGTGGTTTATGCATTTGTACTGATGATCTGGGGCGATAAAAAAGTTCCTTCTGCTTCCCTTAAATATGGCATCGCCGTAACGGACACTACCTTATATAAACTGGGATTGAGAAGCGGTGATAAAATCCTTGCAATCGATCATAAACCCGTTGATGATTTTGAACAGACGCTTAAAAGGCTGATAGTTTCTGATCGTTCAATGACAATTGAGCGTGATGGTAAAACGCTGGAATTGAATATCCCACAAGATTTACTTGGACAACTTATTGAGGGCAAAAAAGAGGGTCGCATTACGCTTATTGAACCCAGGATGCCAGTCATTGCCTGGATAGTTCCGGATACAACAAATGCTTATAAAGGAGGTTTGAGAAGGGGTGATTCAATCATCGGACTGGATTCGCAGCGGGTCACTTATTTTGATGAGCTTCGTAGTGGATTGATAAAACATGCTGGTCAGAAGGTAAACCTGATTGTATCTCGCAATGGCGAACAATTGGCGTTGCCTACCAATGTAGACAGCGAAGGTTTTATCGGGTTCCGGCCATATGGCGTGGCCAATCCGGAACAGGCAGATAGCCTGGGATGGCTGCAGTATAATGTTACCAAGTATGGATTTTTTGCGGCTTTCCCTGCAGGGGTTCGGAAAACGGGCAGCACATTAAGTGATTATATTGGTCAGTTCAGGAAGATATTGAATCCAAAGACAGGTGGATATAAAGGGGTGGGAGGATTTAAGGCAATTGCCAATGCGTTCCCGGATGTATGGGATTGGGAGTCGTTCTGGAGATTTACCGCTTACCTGTCGGTGATCCTGGCATTTATGAACCTGTTGCCGATCCCGGCGCTGGACGGCGGGCATGTAATGTTCACCCTGTATGAAATGATCAGTGGTCGCAAGCCAAATGAAAAATTCCTTGAGTATGCGCAACTGGTGGGAATGGTATTATTGCTGATGCTGATGTTGTATGCCAACGGGAATGATTGGTTTGGTTGGGGAAAATAACCATTAGGCAGATGTATTGACTGGTATGGGTTTCAAGACATGGTGTCTGTGTAAACAGGAATCCGTATTTTTGTAAGTCGTATTAATAACTGGGGCTGTACAGGTTTCGACAGCATAGATCTTTGAGAGTGTAAGCATGTAGTGCGTTGGATAATTAGCACTTTAATCTGAATATTCAAACTTCAAATGGCAATACTCAGTATGCCATGGCTGC
>JBEVJC010000031.1:0-38752 GCA_040510375.1 Chitinophagaceae bacterium | reverse complement strand
AACATACGGCACACAACAGGGGTTTGGCAAAAGCCGGGGCGTGTTGGCCTCGCCCGTGAATTGAAGCGAAAATATAACGGGCTGCGGCCGAAAGCTAAAAACGATAACCGGCCTTCGCCAAGCCCCCGCCGTTGTGTGCTATTATGCGTGATGTTCGCAGGTGATTGGAAGAAACTGCTGCTATAATCATCTATCACAAATCGAAGGATTTATTAATTCGATTCGGTCTGCCGTTGATGTTTTAAGTACTATTGGGTTATGAGGAATGTTTTAACAATATTGGTGTTTCTTGTTTTCTTCAGCGAAAGCCAGAGTCAATTATCTACTAATAAGGTTGGTCGAATAGATGTAGAAATTGTTAAAAAAACTAGGAAGAGAATTTTTTCTAAGCTTGAAAGTACGTCGGTTCTTCCTGGTGGAGATTCTTTTTCGGTAAGAGGCCTAGTTGCATATCTTGACCAGTCAGCTAATATGGGAAAGGGGGCCAAGAGGGGGAGGTATTTTGTTTCAGTGCAATTTGTGCTTTCTAAAGATAGTGTCATTCGTGATGTCAGAGTGTTAACAAATGTAGGGTACGGAATGGAAGCAGAAGTTGTACGCTATCTGAAGAGAAAGTCAATTTGGATGCCGAGTTCACAGGCAGTGCCGGTCAGGCCACTCCGAATTTCGTCGTCGACACAACCTAAGAATGCGTATCAAACAGACTAGTTTGAAGTAGTCTTTGTTAACTTGTACACAGCACACAACAGGGGTTTGGCAAAAGCCGGGGCGTGCTGGCCTCGCCCGTGAATTAAAGCGAGCAAATTTATAACGGGCAGCGGCCGGAAGCTCAAAACGATTTGCCCGGCCTTCGCCAAGCCCCCGCCGTTAGCTGCGATTTCGGCGTACCGCCGTCATTGACCAGGCTTTTTTAAAGTTGCACTTTAGGGCTACATTCGTTACCTTTGTTTTTTGTAGGATATGAAAAAGTGCAGAACAGTCGTTTTTTACAAAGATTATTTTTCGAATTTCTTTGAAAGTCAGCGTGAAAAGGTCAAAACAAAAATCATCTGGACACTTTCTTTATTGGAGGAGCTGGAAAAGGTGCCGGAGACGTTCTTTAAACATTTGGAAAACACTGATGGCCTTTACGAAATCAGAATCCAACAGGGAAGTGACATCTTTCGAATTTTTTGTTTTTTTGATAGGGGAAAGTTAGTTGTCCTGGCCAACGGATTTCAAAAGAAGACCCAAAAGACGCCGAAAGGTGAGATTGAGAGAGCATTGAAAATCAAATACGAGTATGAAAACGAAAAAAAATAATATTATCAGCCTTGATGATTTCAAGGATCGTCATTACGGAAAACGTGGTGTTCGTAAAAGAGAGGATCTTGAAACAGGATATGCCATCTTTAAGGTAGGCGCCATGATTCACGAGGCCAGGTTAGAAAAAGGATTGACTCAAGAGGAATTAGCCGATAAAGTCGGTACTACGAAATCATATATATCGAAGATTGAAAATGACGTGAAAGAGGTTCGTTTTTCGACCCTTCAAAAGATTGTAGAACTTGGGTTAGGAGGTCGTGTCCAGTTATCGATCAAGTTCTGACCCCGACTCAACCGCAGCTAACAAGGGTTTGGCAAAAGCCGGGGCGTGCTGGCCTTGCCCGTGAAATGAAGCGAGCATATTTATAACGGGCTTCGGCCGGATGCTCAAAACAGATTATCCGGCCTTCGCCAAGCCCCCTCCGTTGTACGACACTCATGTCCTATATGCCCAGTAGAAAACAATTACATGGAATACCACACAACCTTGCAAGAAGCTTTTTTAGCACTATGCGATACCATTCCTCAGGCACTGAGCGTGCGTAAGATAATGCTTTGGAATGACCTTTCGAGCCGTTACTCGTATTGCGCACGAATCTTTGCTTGCCGGCATCTGGACAATATTTGGATGGACACTTATAGACCGCGTCGTACAACAGGGGTTTGGCAAAAGCTGGGGCGTGTTGGCTTCGCCCCGTGAATTGAAGCGAGGATATCCATAACGGGGCTCAGCCGGAAGCTTAAAACAGATTGCCCGGCCTTCGCCAAGCCCCCGCCGTTAGGCGCAATTATGCGTAGTCGACAAACCTTTAACCTGAGATTTTATTTTGTGAAATGTGAGAAACTTTTGAGGCACAGCAGCACTTTTAATTTTGGAGGAAAATGATGGCAATGACTACATGGCCTAGTGCTCTCATCTTTATCGTATTGGTCGCTGGTTGCGAATCAACACCAAAGGAGAGAGTGATACGCCCAAATCATGCACATTCATTTGACACAGCTGGACATCAGTTTCTAGGCAGGGAAATAGCTATTGAGCAGGTGCGCAGTGCTTTAGCCGATCAACAGGAAATGTCCCCATCGGACACGCTGATAAGTGATGCGTCCGTTGCAATCGCAATGGTCGAACCTTTGCTATTTAAAATCTACGGGCGACAGCAGATAGTCAGTGAAAGGCCTTACGAGACATATTTAATCGATGGCTATTGGTATTTGTCAGGAACAATACCTGAGGGCTGGAATGGTGGAGGGTTTGAAATAATTATGAGTGCAAAAAACGGGAAGATTATTAGATTAACTCATTACAAATGACCAACATGCGCCTAACAGGGGTTTGGCGAAAGCCGGGGCGTGTAGGCTTCGCCCCGTGAAATAAAGTGAGCATTTTATAACGGAACTCAGCCGGAAGCTCAAAACGAATTGCCCTGCCTTCGCCAAGCCACCGCCGTTGGCTGCATTGCCCTGAAACATCAAATTATGACACCATTTGCGAATTCTTCTGAAACATTTTCCCGTCTTGACTTTCAAATTTTACGGGATGGGGGATTCATCCTGTACCTTAAAGAGGAAGCGTTGCGGCCCGACCTTGAATGGCTGAGATCTCATGATTATACGCGATTTGAAATGGATTGTAATGGATGGAAAGGTTTGGAACCGATGCATAGAAATCTTCGTGAGGTATTTGGATTCCCTGAGTACTACGGAAATAATCTCAACGCATTGGCAGACTGCTTATCTGAGTTGGAACTGAGTGTAGCGGGAACCTATATTCTGTTCCGTCACTTTGGTTCACTTGAAAAAAAGCTTGCTCATTCGCTCCTTGACATACTTGCTCATAGTGTCCGCGGGCATTTGCTATTTGGAAGATTTCTGATAGTGTTAGTGCAAGTGGAGGATGCTAACTATCAGCTTCCTGGATTCGGTGCAATCTCACTTAAGTGGAATAATTCGGAATGGTTAACGGCCAGCCGTACATTGAATAGGTAAATTGGCAATTGTCCAAATCGCACTGCACACACCATGGGTATGGCGAAAGCCGGGGCATGCTGGCCTCGCCCGTGAATTGAAGCGAGCAAATTTATTATGGGCTTCGGCCGGAAACTCAAAACTGATAACCCGGCCTTCGCCAAGCCCCCGCCGTTGGCTGCAATACAAAACACTGATATGGGGAAAATGATTTTATTGATAGTCGCGATTTTACTTCAATTTGGGTGTGGTTCGCAGGATTCAATAGGTATCAATATGGAGGAACTTCTGCAAAAACAGCGTACGCAATACATCGAGAACTTTAAAGTTGGTTTTGCTCAAAAAGGAACTAAAAAGTCTGCGATCGAGATAATGTTGCAGATTACATCTGATCAAAATCGAAATTTACCTGAGGTTTTTCAGTTGAATCGGTTCGATATGCTGACAGTTAATGACGCAGGTAAGTACGACATCACCGAATTTAATTTGTCAAAGGATTCAGTTTGGATGTTTGACCCAATGAGATTTCCATTTAGAGGGATACAAGTAGAAATCCACCCATTTGTTTGGAATGGATGCGAAATTTCCTGTAATGATTTCCCTCAGGTTAAATATTCCGAATGGGCGGCGAGGTGGCTTGATATGGAAGATTCAAAAGATGTCGGTACCGACGGATTTCAGAACGTTATACATAGTGTTACTTTTCCACAACTAAAGAATGGAAAATGGACAACTTCTATTGATTTTGGATCAGCACCCCCGGATGCCCTGATGGAATTGCTTGAGATTTTAGAAAAGGAGCATGTCGGCGTTGTGGAAATTCATAGTCGAACCTTTCTTGAATAGAAGTACTGCAGCCAACAGGGGTTTGGCGCAAGCCGGGGCGTGTTGGCCTTGCCCGTGAAGTGAAGCGAGCATTTTTATAACGGGCTGCGGCCGGACACTTAAAACAAATTACCCGGCCTTCGCCAAGCCCCCTCCGTTAGCTGAGATTGCTCTTTACAAAAACCGCTATGCGAAAAAGCTATTTTATTTTTTCTTTAGTGTTGGTAATGTGTAGTGCAGTTATCAGTGGGAGTTTTTTTGGAGATCTTTTTTCATTAAAGTTCTTGGTACTACCAGGTTTTTTGTTCCCCATCGCATTGATGTTTCCAGCGAGAAAGTTGGTTGGTTCAGACTGGCGGAGTATAGCCCACTTCGTGATGACAGCTTACCTAATTTGGAGCGCACTCCTGTTCGTCTCAATAGGCTTCTTGACCCCTGTACAATTATTTGTTAGCCCATCGTTTGGATACCCAATCATTGGGGCCGTTGGAGCATTAACAACAGCTTTGTTTTATTACCGACTGATAATTAAAAAAGAGCCATCATGGGGGATTCTTGGCTTGTTTTGTGGATTTGGTTACGTGGGAATGTTTAGTTCGTATTTATTTCCGAGTCAATCGGGGTCTGAGCTAGGATTTCTGACAGATATTTTCTTTTGGCAATTATTGATAGGAGCCAGCCTTAATGTTGTTCTTTTTAAGAACTTAGACATTCCAAACACCCCAACCAGCAGCTAACAAGGGTTTGGCGCAAGCCGGGGTGTGTTGGCCTCGCCCCATGAAGTGAAGCGAGCATTTTTATTATGGGCTTCGGCCGGAAACTCAAACCAGATTTGCCCGGCCTTCGCCATGCCCCCGCCGTTGTGTGCAAATCCTTAAAATCGAAGCATGACAGAGTTTAACCAAGAAATCGCCTCAGAAGTTGGAAAGTTAAAGAGTGAACGCGTTCTCGATGAAAAACGCGCAATATTTCAGAAGATATATGGAAGATTTGGTACTAGATTATATGATCATGAGTTTAATGATGTAGTCGTCTTAGATGACTTTACTATTGGGTTTTTGTCGATGTTGGCGACTAAATATGACACTCTCTTCAAATCTTTCAGGGAGGAGCTCGAAAATTCCTTCTTTGGAATGTACAGAGAATCAGATGATATTAGAGAAAGACACATGAGGCCGGAAAGCGAATTATCACTTCAGTCTATTCAGCTTCCTTCCTCCGGGAACAGTAACTGGCAACTTATGTATGAAATGAAAAGTGATGATACAATTTTTCATGTGGAGTTGTCAAGTTGGGAGTTTAATCTCGTGGGTATTACCCACTGAGGTGGCTAAACAGGTCTCGAAAAAGATCTGCACACAACAGGGGTTTGGCAAATTCCGGGGCGTATTGGCTTTGCCCCGTGAGGAGAAGCGAGCATATTTATAACGGGCTGCGGCCGGAAGTTCAAAACGAATTGCCCCGGCCTTCGCCAAGCCCCGCCGTTGTGCGAAAGGCGGTAGTTTAAAACTGAAATTATGAATTTTGAGATCAGTCGAATTGTGGGAATGAACGATCTTCTGCGAAGACCCCGGGTGTCATACAAAGTGAGCGAAGATATATTTAGCTACGTAAATAATAACTTGTTAGAAACCAAAAATATACTTCAAGGGAGCAAGTTTAGTTATAAGTTCACTCTTTCGTTCTCATTCGGAATTCCTCGGCCCAATCGGATACTTTACACTAGCCCATTTGCTACGCATGATACGTTATTTGTTGCTCAGAAAGGAATTCGTGTTGTGGATAAGACTGTGAAATGGGCGTTCCTAAGCGTAATCAGCGATTCTTTGAATGAGGCTATTTCACCGAGCGAGTATGCTAGTTTGGTATTTAAAATGTTTGCAGACTTTCTGGTTTGTAACTTCAAACGTGTGAAAAAAGCCGAACTTGATGAGTTATACAGGTTAATGGACATTGATACCATTAACAGTTATGCCTTTCCCGCGCCATTTGATGATCAAAGGTATGTCTTGGATGATGGGAAGTTCGGTGATCCATATACCACGCCGATGGATTGGGAGACAATCGAGTGGAAGTCAGCAAAAGACGAATATCTGAAACACTATTCATTTTAAATACCCTTCGCCAAACCCCCGCCGTTGTACGCAAACTTCCGTATTCACAGCCATTTTTCTATGATCAATTTTAGTTCAATACTACTCAGACGTTTAATTACAATTTGTCTACCGACCATGATAATTTCCTGCTCTGGTAATCGGCCGTTTTTGTCCAGTTATATATCGGCTTCCCCTGAAGATGGGGTCGCTCTGACGTTAAGGAACGACTCGACCTTCACTTTCAAGTATGAGGCTCTCAGTTGGACAGATAGTTCAACTGTTAGTTTTACCATATTAAGGGATACTATTTTCTTTCATTATTCGGAGATCAGAGATTCCGCAGCACCTGGGAAAAGAATTGCAGGCGGTTTTGCACCACTAGCGATCTCGATGTCTCGTCGTCCTGCAATGATTCGTCCGTCGTCGATGTTAAGAATCGGAAGAGACCTGATGTACATTGATCCGGTTTCTAAACAAATCTTGATGTCGTCGAGCCGACCCGAAAGCGGATTTTTATATCTAAATGGTCACAAATAGCGTCTGCGTACAACAAGGGTTTGGCAAAAGCCGGGGCGTGTTGGCCTCGCTCGTGAAATGAAGTAGAATATTTAATACGGGCTTCGGCCGGAAGTTTAAAATAATTTGCCCGGCCTTCGCCAAGCCCCGGCCGTTGGCTGCAATTCAGATACATCAGAACTGTTGAGCAGTAGGTAAAGCCATTCATTATTTTAGTGTCTGCCAAATCTTGGCTATTGGCTGCAACTCAAGAATTGCGTGTATATATAGTTAAATAGAAAACTTTATGTCCGAATTTAACAATGATTGGAAGCTGAATCTTCGATATGGTAAAACTAGTACAACCTTTACTCATGTCACGATTTTGGCAGAGGGCGTTGTTGGTAAGCTTCAGGACGGTTTCAGCTGTAGACCAGGGCAAGCCTTTATGGGAATGAAAGCCTGGGTACCTTCTGATGATGAGGCTGTGGATATGATCCGTTCCATTGGCGGGCAGATAGGTTTTGACGTCTCAGGGAAAATTGAAATTTACCATACAGATCCTCAAGAACCCCCTAGCGAATCCCCTTCTGCTTATGATATCATGTTCACACCGTTTGATTAATGGTTCTGTCACCGCGAGGATATATTACGATCAGAATTTCGTAGAGGCATCAGATTGTTTTTTTGATTTTAACAAGCGAAAGTCCTTAGGGATGTTGTCAAATGAACGGTGCATAACAGGGGTTTGGCGCAAGCCGGGGCGTGTTGGCCTCACACGTCAAATGAAGCGAACATATTTATAACGGGTTTCGGCCGGAAGCTCAGAATGATTTGTCCGGCCTTCGCCAAACTCCCTCCGTAGGACGCAATTCTAAACACTCAAATAAATGTTATGGCTTGGAATAAGTATTTTATCATAGTTACTGATCAACCCGGAATTGAACCTGGCGATGTTCTGAAAAGACTTGGTATCGTTGGTTTTAAGTTAGTAGGGCAAACAGATTTTCACGCTACAAACAAGTCCGATGATCTTTTCGTTGGCTATTTTGGCCAACAGTTAGTGATTGCAAATCCTGATTTGGTTTACTCCTTCTTCTCAGATGAGCCAAGCGAAATCGAACTTAAATTTATTGAAACATTCCCCAACAGTATCATCGCAGTCTTTATGGAGAACAGTACTGTGGACCAGTTCGGCTTTGCAATAATTGAAGGTGGCCACAGGATAAGGGTATCAGACGGAAGTGATGGTGAAATCTTTCATGATTTTGGGCCACTTTTGCCTGAGGAGGAGAACATTCGACGCGGTCCTATTTTCGATCCAGATGAGCTTGAAGAGATGAGAGAAGACATGAGCGAGCAGGAAGTTGAAAACATGATTCGTTTTGAAGCGAACTGGAGAGTACCACGGCAGCTCTCCAAACGCTATTTCGGGGAAACTGTTGAAGATGTTGCAGAAGAAATCAGGCTTTCGCAATACACCAAATCCTAACTTCGGCCAACAAGGGTTTGGAAAAGCCGGGCCTGATGGCCTCGCCCGTATAAAGAAGCAAACATAGTAATTACGGGCTTCGGCCGCTAGCTCAAAACGATTTGCCGGCCTTCGCCAAGCATTCGCCGTTAGGCGCAATAAGATCATGAAACAACTTCCTGCTTACACTAACGAGACTTTGCAGATTGCGATGGATTCGGATATTCCATTTCCAGAGGCAATGACGGAAGTTGATTTTCAATTTCAAATTAAGGTCAATACCAAAGTAAAATGGCGGGTAAATTCAATGGTTTTGTCGCCGGAGACCGCAAGGGTACTTCTTAATCCAAATGAGTATCACCGACTGGTAGCTATGCACCGTTTAGGTAACCTTGTATTTGTGTACATTGTTTATTGGTCACTTCGCACCTGGAAACCGGAAATGTTATTGTTGCTTCCATTGTTGCCGTTAACGTTAGTTGGGTTTTCACACATTACTTTTTCTGTAATTATGGCCTCAGTCATTTCCTCAAAGATCTGTTTCGAAATCGCCATCCCTCTTTTTTGGATAATAGTGCCTGCAGTTGCCCTGTCATATTGTTTAATTAAATGGGCCGATGAGTGGGTGGAGCGGTTAATTCGAAAAAGAGCCTTCGCCGACTGGCAGTCATTTTGGAGATTCTATTACAACCAGGTAATCTATATTGATCCAATTCGAAAGTTGTCCGAACAGCGCAACTTGTTTGAACGATATCCGGAATTGGTTTTAATTGACGATAATATGCATTGAACTGCGCCTAAAAGGGGTATGGCAAGAGCACTTAGTGTATTGTTGACCTCGCCCATGAAGTGAAGTGAGAATTTTTATTACGGGCATCGACCGGAAGCTCAAAACGATTTGCCCGGTCTTCGCCAAGCCCCCGCCGTTAAACACAACAGATGCGTATCTTCTTGGTTATATTTTTTTATTTTTTCATATTAACCCTTTCCGCCCAGTCAGAGGTTGATAGAGTTAAGTTAAACGTTTGTGACGCCCGGTCGACCAATGATCAAGGTGACTATGAGATTTCCTATCGGCGCGACCGCATGGATGTCAACCTGATCGCACGTTTCTTTTCGCTTCAATATTTTCCACCCAGGACTAACTTCAAATTCCTTCCCTGCGATACGACCATTAAAGTTTCTGATGGCCCAATCCGATCATCCAACAACAACTATTATGCGTCCAGTCTTTATGAATTTGATGATAATTGTAGACTGATTTCGGAATTCTACTCGGGCTGCGTGACTTGCCTCGGTTCGTCCTATAAGCGGCAATGGCAGTATAATGAAAAGGGGATGTTATGTGAGATTTACAACTGAGAAATGATCCTTCAATAAAAAGTGAGTCGACACACCCTTTGGAAACCGGCAATAACATTGCTCTTAAGATCGCCTACGATGATGTAGGTTTGATCTTAAGCGTGGAGCAGTATGTCGATGGGAAATTAGCGTTTGGGATCTATCGAAAAATTTAACTATTTGGCTAACTAGGGTTTGGCAAAAGCCCGGCGTGCCGACCTCGACCGGTAAAGTGAAGCGAACAAATTTATAAAGGGTATTGGCCGGAAACTTAAAATTGATTGCCCAGCCTCCGCAGCTGTGTGCGTGTCACCGCTGACACTGCTTTACGGTTGAGCAAATACATTGGAAACTCCGCCAGGTTTTGGCTTGGTCTTTTGGACGACTTTGATCTTGAGGTGGAAGCGGTTGCTATGAAAGCTTCCATAAATTCGATTAAGTCACTTCCCAGTCACGCCACCTAACGGGTATTCGGTAAAAGCGGGGCGTGCCGGTGGATAATTATTAAGGGTTTCTGCGGCCAAAAGTATACCAGTGATGTTTATTTCTACTGCAATAGAACGTTGGCGTGATAAAGGTGTCCTGTTAAACAAGGCGGCTACTGATGAACAAATTCGCGCTATGGAGGATTTGTTGCATTTCGCCTTCCCCGTAGCGTTAAGGAACTTTTGGCTTCAGGCAGACGGATTTTATGAGGATGACCTACCCGAGGGCTTTATTCGTATCTGGTCCATAGAAAGGGTTTTATACGAACACGCGACACGAGAGGACAAGACGTTTATTGGATTCGCCGATTTTATGCTGAACTCCTGGGCTTATGGTTTTTTTATAGGTAAAGAGGGAATCTACAAGGACTGCGATTCACATTTACCTGTTTGCAATTCGTTCGAAACCTGGGTGCACCTGGTCGAAGAGGATAGTAATTATCTGCATTAGCATTTGTAGGGCGATAAATTGACCGGCAGCGCGCAACAGGGGTTTGACAGGGGGTGAGCGTGTCGGGCTTGCCCGTAACCTAAACATTTGTAATGTTATGAGAGGTAAATTTTTGAATTTCGAGTTTCCTTCAAGGAAAGAATGCATATCTGGTATCGTGATCGATTATAACGATGAATGGACATGGGTACGTAGATGTTTTGATTACATGCTTGATAGTTACACAATCTTTAAAAATCACAAAGTAGTTTTTGAGTTTGGTGAATATGAACGGAGGGCAACTATATTTATCTCATTGCTTTTTTTCAGTTTAATTACCCATGCGCAAAGAACCAAATTTGTCAGGAACGATAGCATCCACAAAATTGACAAGCTTATTGGCAGAATCGAATCTGATTCATCTCTATTTAAATTGTCCGACACGTCATTATTGGAACCAATAAATGAAGACCGATTTTGGGAAACAATGGAAATTTTCGATTTTTATATCGATTCTACGAACAACCTGGTTAAGGCTGTTTATGTGTCTATTAACCTAGGTCCGTGCACGTTCTATTATAATGAAGGGAGATTGATCAAGGCAATTTTAGTTGGATCAGGAACTAATTTGAAAGTCGAACAATATTTTATCCAGGGAAATCAAAAGTTAGATAAACTTCCCGCTCGAAAAATCGCCCAGTTGAGTCAGGCCATATTCGAGGATTTAAATAACCTGGGTATGGACATGCTCAGGCGATATCAAAAAATTATGGCATTGCGCAGAGCCCAACAAGGGTTTGACAAAAACCTGAATGCGCTGGCCTTGCCTGTGAAATGACGCGAGTATATTTATTACAGGCTACTGCCGGAAGCTAAAAACAGTTTGTCCCGCCTACTCCAGACGCCTGCTGTTAATGGTTTTTCTTCATTTGTTATTTGTAAACATCGTGCTTCCCATAATAAAACCGTTTTTCTTGGAACGAATATCTACACTTTTTATCTGCTCAATTGTTTTTATAGGATCGGCCTATTCACAAAAGCCGAAAGACGGCATATATGAGTATTCCATTGCATTTGCTGAATGGGGCGGAAAATCTTTAGGTGCGACATGTCAGGTAAAGATCAAAGGGGATTCAATCTATGTTATTCACGATGGATCTGTGACAGGAACTAGAGGCGAAATTATGGATGCGGGGGTCATTATGAAACATAAAAGAACGGGGAAGTGGATCATTGGTCACAGCAGGAAGGATATTTTCGCAAAAGAAATCGGTGGATGTGGCGAAGGCCCGAATATAATTGATTTCAAAAAAAAGACCTGGTCGTCGTGTTAGGTTTTGTTTGATAATAGACATGTGTCTTTTGAAAAGTATCGACATTTGGTTGGATAATTTCAAGCCGTGATCGCTCAAATTTTAAATTATGGAAATAGATTTATCGAACAACACAGCCAAAATATATCTCTGGGTATTTTTCACCGGCATTCCTCGACCTGGAATATTTCTGAAAAACGGAGTTAAGCATGAATTATTGGATACCATTTTAATAGTGACATTATGAAAGTTCAACTTTTTTTATTTTTCTTTTGCTTAACCCTGTCCGCTTTTAGCCAGGGTAATGTCAGATATGATTATTTGAAAGCCTGCCCAGGAATTAATCTTGTCGATACCACCATACTTGAAATAGATGGAATTGGAGAAGTGGAGGTGTTTGGCTTCGGAATCGATAAGTATGATGAGGCTGCATTGAATATTTATCGTATTCCTCCAGGCAAGAGGAATAAAAACCCATTAAAAATATTAAATTTTGCTGTTGATACACATATTCAGACATGGAAAAACAATTCGAAGATTCTTCTGAATAAAATTCATTCTGTCGGTAAGGTTAGGGTCAGCGACCTTAGGCTTCATATTAAAATCGAGAACATATATATGCACGTGCTCACAATTCTGGATGGCGATACAATTTATCAGATTCTCTCATTCCCCGACAACTACAGCGAAAGTGATTTTGACGCATTAACTAAGAAGATACTTACGCATCAGTGTTTATGATTTGCTTGAGAACAGCCAACTCAGTTAGACAAACCATAATGTAAAGGCTCAATAAATCCATGTTTAATGAATGAATCAAATGTATACCCCATCAGGCCACTTTTAATCAATGGTGGAGAGGAAGAGGGTGCGGACCTGCGTCTTTCAATAATCAGAATAATTGAAAGTGAGACTTCAGTTGACTATATCGCAACATCTTCTCATGATGGTGAAGATGTCGGCGTTTGTGCGAGTGTAGTCAAGGAGACTCAGAATGGAAATATGCCTGCTGGTGATATCGTGTTTAGAAGTATCGGAAAGTCGAGTGATAACCTTTTAAAAACTCTTTCGAAACTATACGAAGGAATGGATGACTTTTTCGTTTTTAGAGAAGTAGTGAAACCAAGGGTTGTCAACTTGAGAGATCTTATTCGAATTGTCACAGGTAAAGAGCCGGCCGATTCAGGGTCGGCAGAATACAAGCTCTTTTTCCAGGATTCACAAGGCGCAAAGTCTGCAGAATTGTATCTAAACATTAACGTCCATGAACTGTGGATTGAGCTCAGGGAAAAGGACGCAGGATATCGACGAATAATTTTGAAACACTTAAGTCAGTAGTCGGCGTCCAGGTATCAAGCTTATGGGTTCGAGAATAGTACCAGGATAGCATATCTGGAGTTAACAGACTATGTGGCGAGAACGATGTTGAGCATTTCCTTAGATGCGCTGTCATTAAGGAATTTAACATTTGTTAAAAATGCTATGAGGACTGTAATAAACTCACCTGAAGTCCTAACTCTGTCCGGCTGAAATTGACGTTTTAATGCAGAATATATTTGTGTGATAAAAAGCATAATTCTTAGCATCTTATTAATGTGTTTGGGATTCTGTGTGAATGCCCCACGGGTATCCGGTTTGGTCATTCATCAGGGAAGAAACGAACCGATGGGTGGAACAAAGGTTACTTTACTGAAATCGTCTGGTAGAATATATCAAACCGTGACTAAAAGTGATGGGAAGTTTAAATTCAAAAAGATTCGTTCTGGGATGTACTCCATCAAAATCTCTGGTTTTGGAATTGCAGATACGGTTTTTAAACAGGTATCAGTTTCTGGGGACACTTCCATGAACTTAATCTACTCAGTTTATTGCCGGTTTGATAAATCTGCAGGGGATAAGAGATGTCCGATATGTCGAAAGGACGATACAGTTATTCCTATCCGGTACGGGTTGAATGGCGTTACCGTTCCAAAGGTTGGCCAGCAGGCCTTGGAAAATCAAAACCAATTAAAGGATGAATTCTTTCCTGGGGGCTGTTTGGTGACGTCTTGCGACCCTAACTGGTATTGCAAACGCGATCAATTGGAGTTTTAGATATCGCGAACTAACACCAACAGAGGTGTGGCGCAGGTGGGGCGAGTCGGCCTTGTCCGTGAATTGTAGTGGGTATTTTTATTGGGGCTTAGGATGGGAGATCAAAATGATTTAGCCCAACCTTCGTCAAGTCCAAGCGCCGCCGTTGTGTGCAGGCCTATCTGAACATCAAAATAGAGTGATATGAACATATTTCAATGGATTGCACGCGCGACTATTAAACGCTCCTTCAAAACGTCAGTTTGGACAATCGAAAAGTTCTATGATGTTGCAGTTTATGAAGCGAAATCTGAAAAACTGTCGCAACTTCCAGAGGGATCCCTTGGCAGGGATATAGCTGACTGTTTGGAAGCTCATGGACTTAGATTGGTTCCAGGGTATGAAAGTCATGACTTGAAACACGTTTTGCTTGGCTATCAGATGAACCCAGTGGATGAGATCAGATTGCAGGCATTTATGTTGGGTAATGGGAACTATTCCTGGGCATCATTTGCTATCTTCTTTTTCGGCGCATTTTTTCTACCAGATATGTGGAGGACCTTTGTCATAGATTACCGGGCTGGACGTAGCACTGCTCCTATTAAAGATTGGACAATTGAGCAATATGCTACAAGCAGAACCAGCACCTTGCGTGATATTATTAAGAATTATCAGCCGGAACCGGCTTTTCAGACCCCCTCTTTTCTTAGCATAGGCACTGTGTTATCTGTTATTTTGGGCTCCTTGGGTATGGTTGTTTCTTTGCCATTTTTGTTCTCTTCAAACGTTGAAGATTTGATTGGGGCTGGTTGTGCGTTCATTGGAGCCGCTATTATTGCGAGTGCCGGGCTATTGTCGATGGCAATTCGCGGAAAGCAGACGCAGCAATACACAAGGCATTGACATTTGACCGTCTGCACACGACAGAGGTTTGGCAAAAGCCGGTGCGTGCTGGTCCTGCCCGTGAAGTGAAGCGAGAATACTTATTACAGGCTTCAACAGAAGTTTAAAATTGGTTGCAGACCTTCGCCAATCGTAATAAGTGTATATTCTATTGTTGAGATCATGTCCAGGGTTGAACTATGAAAGATTATTTAATATTTACGCCTGATATTGATATTAATGAGGATCATATCGAATATTCCGATGTAATCCGATGGGCATTGGACAATACTGGTAACAGTGATGTACTTGTATTGAAATTAAATGAAGTTTATCGGCTCCAATATCAAAGTGAAGCCCTGGATATTATCAATGCGGAAAATAGTTCGATGCTACAGGAAGGTGAAGATGATTGGGTATTTGATCCGGATGTAAAAGATAGGATCATCCTCAGGTTAGAGGGGTATTTAAATACTCTTGAAGTGCCCGAGACCCGCAATCTGGTTTATAAGATTCAACGCTTATTTGTCAGGTCAATTGAAAAAAACAAACCTTTGCACATTTTATTTTGAGGTGAGTGCACGTTTTCGGAGCTGACATTGGTTCGCCGAAAGATTGGGACTAGAAAGAAGTGAACTCAAACCTGAATCAGCATTGGGCTTGTGATGACCGCAAAGCACACAACCGGGTCTGGCAAAAGCCGGGACCTGTTGGCTCTACCCTTAAAGAGAAGCGAGAATATTTATTGCGGGTTTTGGCAGGCAGTTTAAAACATTTCGATCGGCCTTCGCCGGTTCCCCGCCGTTATGCATCATTCCGGCGCTAAAATTTGATACATTTGAGAGTCAGTAAAAAATCTGGTACAATCCGGTCATCGATCGTGATTCAGGCTGACCTAAAGACAGTATGGAAAAATATCACGGAAGTAAGGATTGAAGGATATAAGACACCCGCACTGCTCAGGATTCTGGATATACCGAAACCAGTGAGTGCGGAAATTATTTCGGAAGGTATCGGGGGAAAGCGGATCGCCTTGTTCGATAATGGCAAACGCTTTGAGCAGGTGATTCTTACGTGGCAGCCGTTTCAGACATATTCTTTCGCATTTAATCCAGAATAGGATTTTCGGGTGTGTTATTTCTTTGATTTGCATAACGGAATCTTTCAGATTCCCAAAGGATCTTATGAATTGTCATTAGTTGGTAGCCATACGACACGCCTTCAATTGGAAACTACCTATAATATCGATTCATGGTGGTTCAAGCTCATCAATATCCCGGTGAGAATGATTCTTGTATTATTTCAACGCCACCTATTAAGATCTATCCGTCAAAATTCAGAATGAACCACAGTCAGAAATTAATTGAAAAAATTGTGATCAGGGCGAAACAAGAAAACGTGTTTGACTTTGCGCAGGACTATCACAACCGGTTAAAATGGGATACATTTTTAAAAAAAGCTGAATTAGTGGGAGGCGCATTAAAAGCAGGGAAAGGTGTGCGCGCATATTGTGTTTCAAAAAACAGTGGATTGGGTATGGAAACTGAGTATGTCACGTTCCAACGTCCCAAGGTTACTGCAATCAAGATGACACAAGGTCCAATTTTGTTTAAATCTTTCGCCGGCTCCTGGACTTTCAATCAGATTGGTCCTGAGGAAACCGAAGTTGTATTTATATATTCATAAAGCAGTTGTTGGGATATGTTTGATCAGGTTGAAGCAGATAAAACCGAAGGGTTTTCTACAGTCCGCGAGACTGCCACTACTTATCACATTGAATTTACAAGCAGCGATGACACATATATCTCAATTGATGCAGAGAATGCAAATGAATTACCAGCAGGTTCCATTTTTAAATCATTGGACGAAGCCTCGGAATTCTTTAAAGGCGGCGCAGCAGGGTACTCGCCGAATGGAGAAAAGTATGATGGGCTTTAATTGAACTTTTATAAATGCAAAAAACTTTACGAACACTTCTAGCCACTTTCATCGCCTTTGTCTTTTCAGTAGTTCTTTCCTATTTTATTGAGGACTTATCGCGCCGGGAGCTTGGATTTGGTCAATATATCGCCCGTGGTTTGATATATGGACTTCCGGTTTTAGGAATTGGAACTATTATCTTTATAATTATAAACTATCTCACGCAAATTAGGATTAGCCGGAGAAACCTAAAGAATGCTCATTTGTATTATTTTGGATTATCTTTTTCTTTCGCTCTAATCCCCGCGCTTGGATTCTCTCTTTTTGATTTCGTTGATCGGGGCCGTTTTTTTAATAACCCAACATTTGGCGAAATATTTATTAAATATTTGCCGTCCATATGGCTGGTGGGAATTGGAGCGGTTTTTAATTGGTTGTTGGTTTGGAAACGGTTCGTAAACAAATTTTGACCATTAAAAAAGAGAACATTCGGGCATTGCAGCGCAGTTAATTTTATTTATGTATCAGAATCCCTGCCATTGGCTGCTTTTTAAAGGCATTAGCGATAACTATTAGCGTTTAGTCACGATTTTGATTAATTGTAAATTATGTTAAAACCGGGCCGAATAATTAGTTCATTGCAACGTTCTCAATAACAAGTATATTGATTTATGCCGCAGTAAAGATTTACTCATTTACTTCCGGACCCTGGTGGCGATCAGATTCATGGTTGAGTGAGTTCAATGGAGACGCAAGGGAGGTATTAACATTAAGCTTTATTATTATTGTTGTTTTGCTCTTTGTTTTCGTTGGGGTTTACAGATATAAAAGACCGGCGTCAGCATTCGGTGTCCTGCTGGCCGCAATCGCATTTGGTTTTTTATCTCCATCCGGAGTTGGGGATATTTTAAGAATGAAAAATTTGATCAGAACAAGTGGTTTGCATCCACTGATAAACCGTTCTCAATGGCTCGGAAGCTGGTTCGTGATCGTGCGTTCATTGGGTTAGACACGTCGGAAGTCATAGGTAGGTTTGGATCTTATTTTTCATCAGTTTTAAAAGCTGGCAATATGCATCTAATTTATGCGGTGGAGGGGAATTGGGAGCTGGTTCTTTTGATGAATAATAAAGTGGTGCTCGCGGCTGATCTGAGAAAATGAGATTACAATTCAAATCGGTTTATTTAATTAGCTGCTAATACTTATAATTGAGCTCTGGCACTCAAAATTGAACGTATGAAAATACACGGTATCCTGGCAATTTTACTTTTACTCTCCACCTCAAGTTGCAACAGTCAGCATTCACCCAAAGAGAGGTCACCCGGACTCAAAGAACTCGTCGATTCTAAAAACTATCCAAACATCGACGGGATTGTAGTCTCCAGAAATAACAAGATCCTTGTTGAAGAATATTATAACGGCTTTGAGAGAGATAGTTTACACGATACCCGCTCCTCCTTCAAATCAATTACAAGCCTGCTGGCTGGTATAGCAATTGACAAGGGTCTCTTCGCCGTGAATGATAAAATTAAAAAGTTCATAATAGAATGGAAGAATGATCCTAGAGGGGATATTACCGTAAAGAATCTGTTGGAGATGAAATCAGGACTGGCTTGTGAGGACTTCTTTGGTACCGGGGCTGACTGCGAAACTGAGATGTGGGAGACTGACGACTGGCTTCGCTACATTCTTAATATTCCTCTCAGGCATGACCCCGGATTAAACTGGAGTTACTCATCTATGGAGCCGGAACTTATTGGAATAATTATTTCAAGGGCTAGTAAAATATCATTGATGGAGTTTGCCAATATAAACCTGTTTGATCCACTTGGCATAAAGAACTATAAATGGTTTATAACTCCCAATGGCGACGGATATGCTGCGGGCTCCTTTTTTGTAAAACCGATAGATATGTTGAAGATTTCCCAATTGGTTTTGAATAAGGGAAACTGGGCGGGTAAGCAGATAGTCAGTAAAGATTGGATCAACGAGTCGACTAACTGCCAGACGGATGTGGAAATGTCATTTGTACGTTTTGCGCGAACAAATAACGCAAAATATTCCACGGCCAAGTACGGGTATTTCTGGTATCGTGAATTACTGCAGTACAAAAACATTAAAACAGAGGTCATTTTTGCATCTGGTAACGGTGGCCAATACATGATGATACTGGAGGATTACAATGCGGCGATTTGTTTTACCGGAAGTAATTTTGGAAACTGGAAAGCAAAATTGCCTTTCGACATATTATTAAAGTACATAATCCCTATATTGGAGTCGGAAAAATAAGAGCAGACGCATCTGCGCTTTGATTATGGAAAATGGGAGTGTTATTCCGGGAGTGTTGTTGTTTCGGCGGGAGGTTATACCTAACTAAAAATTTAAAATGGAACCAATACTTACTGAATCTCAGGATTCTTCACCAAGATATCCTTTACTAACCGACAGAGTCCAATCCACCTTTATAGATACAATCCTGATAGTAGTTCTGATGTTTGCCTTTTCCTGGTTATTAGAACAATTTTCTGAGCCTCCTCAATGGACCCGGGTTGCTGCGTTCTTTTTGTTGTTTGGTATTTACGAACCAATCTGTGTAACCTATGGTTGTACGTTGGGTAACTATTTCAAAGGCATCAGAGTGCGCCAAAATGACAATCGGGAAAGGCGAATAAGTTTTATCAGGGCATTTATTAGATATATTCTAAAACTTTTACTTGGCTGGGTTTCATTTTTGAGTGTTCATCTGAACTCTGACAGGCGAGCTGTTCACGATTTTGCCGCCGGGAGCGTCATGATTTTTGCCCGATCTTAGATTTATCCGATAACGAAGGACATTAACTTCGCTAATATTTCCCGTCAATACCCGGTAATAACGTGCAAAAAATAACTAAAATATTTCCTTGAATTTACTCTTTGTGTGTAGCCGGAATAAATGGAGAAGTCCGACGGCTGAGAAAATATTCCGATCAGGTCAGCACAACACCCGCTCAGCAGGAACAAGCGAATCAGCTAAAGTCAAAGTGCATTTAGGGTTAGTTCAATGGGCCGATATTATTTTTGTGATGGAACGGGAACATAGAACGAGATTAATTGAAAGGTTTGGAAATGATTTACGTAATAGAGCGATTATTGTCCTCGATATCCCCGACGAATATGAGTATATGGATGAAGAACTGATTGAAATTTTGAAACTTTCGGTCGGTCCATTCTTACAAAATAGTTAGCCTCGCGAGTCGTCCCGGATATATTGTGTATTGCTGACTGGACACGGTTTATATTTCAGATCAAAAAAACTTTCCAGGTTTTTGTGGTAATGGAGAAATCCATGTTTATTACAAGAATCAACTACGCGAAATTAAAATCTGTCAAATATATCTTGTTAATTAAAATCAAACCAAAAGCTGCCATGAAAAATGTTTTACTGATCTCGTCCATTCTATTCCTGTATATAGGTAGGATAGAAGCACAGAAAAATGATGTGCTGACCCGCGTTCCGTATACTTTGAAAATGATTGTGGATGATTCAACGTTCTACGAGGAAAAAATTAATGCGGTTCCGTATATTTTTCCGAATCGATCCTTACAAATGTATCCGGGTGAAAAAATATTCCTTGAGGTGGAATTGAAGAATAATGAAATTGCCGATATGAAACCCGTTAAGGAAAATGAAAATCCTTCCCGCACGTTAATACTGGAGTTCATTCAGCATACTGAAAACAATGTTCACAAACGAATGAGCTTGGTTGTGACCAACCCTTTTCCTTCGACCTTGACTTATAAGGCAAAGATATTTCCGTTAAGCGTAAAAAATTGGGTTAGTACAAGTATTTATCCGGTTAGTCCCGGGTTACTTGGCATTGAACTATGGCCAGACCTGATTACATCGATTGCTTTGGGTGATTGGAAGTTTAAAGCTGAAAAGTGATCGCCGATTGACTATAGTAATTATAGGTCAAAACCAGAAAATCAGCACTTTTCTAGTTTAAGTTTTTTAAATCACACAAGGCTTGAAATGTCGGGGCCAATAATTATAACTTTCGTATGCCGTTTACCTTTGCCCATCCCGCTATAGTACTTCCTTTTGCTTCCCTCCCCAAGCGGTTCGTATCAGTGACCGGTCTGATAGTAGGTAGTATGGTGCCAGATTTTGAATACTTTTTCCGGCTGAGGGTGAAAAGTGACTACAGCCATAGCTGGCCTGGTATATTTTTGTTCGATTTACCAGTTGGTATTGTAACCTGCTTGTTTTTTCAGTTGGTTGTGAAGAGAAGCCTGGTGCAAAACCTCCCAGGTGGAATTCAATCGAGGTTGCCAAAAGAAATCGATACTAACTGGGCTCCATATTTCGAGAGATACTGGCCAGTCGTGGTTTTGTCTTTATTCGTTGGAATACTAAGTCATTTGCTTTGGGATGGTTTTACACACCGTGGTGGTTTCGGCGTCCTGGCTTTTGAAAGTTTGTCCAGAAGTTATAAACTTTTTGGACATGATATCCCGGGTTTTAAAATCGCTCAACATGCAAGTTCTGTTATTGGTGCAATCTTCATATTTGCCTTTATTTCAAAACACCCTAAAGTCAGGCAGGCCTGCACGCCATCCATACGGTATTGGCAATGGGTATTTCTTTGGGGGTTTCTGCTGCTGGCAGGAAAATTAATTTTTTCGAAAAATATTTCATCGGGAAATTTAATCGTAGCTGGAATAGCAGCGCTATTTGTGGGCTTGATACTTTCCCCGTTGAGCCTTAGGCTGATTTATAATCGAAGTAAGTAGTGATCCTGTAAAATATAAAGTGCCTTTCCCCTTCATGGTTGATAGAACGACTATTTATTGTTACTGTTTGCTTTTTCAGATTTGACTATTATATTGTGACATAACTTCACTTTAATACTTCTAATTAATAGCAGATGGGTCAAATTTTACCAATTTTAAAGCGGTCAGTATACAGGGAAAATGACAGGCTTTTTTTCAAGAAGAGATTATTCGAAAGTACAGCGGCACCTGTAATTGCATACGGTACAGACGAAGGTGTAAAGGTCATTTACGAAAGTGCTTCTGATGAAGCAGACTATCAGAACAGGATTCAGTCTTTAAGAAATCAGGCACTCGATAATTTAAAAAATATCCGGCCACAGGTAGATGTTCAGGACACAGGAGATGGTAAACAAGTGTCAGGACTATATCCATTATTGAAGCAAACGAGGGTGCAAAAATCCTGATACAAATTGTTGCACAGGTTGAGGTAACACTTACGTTTTATTACGACAATAAAATAATCGCTCCTGTGCACCTTTCCGGGGACAATAGTCGTCACCCGGCAAAAAAATGGTGGCAGTTTTGGAAATAATAAAGTATTACTGTTCCATCGTGCCATTCTCTACCACGGCGTGTAAAGTTCATCCGGATTTATGAGAATTTCATTTTCTTACTTTTTCTGCCTATTGGCTGGACTGTTATTCAATTGCCAGAAAGTGGTGGAGGAATCCCATGTGAAATTTAATAGTCTGTCGAGAAACGGATATTCTATTCGTTATCCTGACGGTTGGCAGGTTGATAGTAGCCATGCATTCGGTTCTGATATTTTTATTTTATCGGGCAAAGAAGATTCTGCCGACCTTTTTAATGAGAATGTGAGTGTGATGGTGCAGAATTTACCCGAAGACACGATAACACTGGATGTTTTCGTAAAAGTGAGTGAAAACCAAATCGCCGGACTTGCCAATAACCATGAAATCCTGAAAAGTGAGCGTCTCTATCAGAGGGATGTTGAATATCACCGGATCGTATTTAATCAGAAACAGGATTTATTATTACTCCGCAAGGAACAATATTATTTCATTTCCAATCGGAAGGCGTTTGTTTTGACTTATTCTGCTGAGATAGGAAGTGCCTTTCGTTTTGGGTTGATTGCATCAGAAATTATAGGTTCCTTTCACCTGAGGTGACTACTATGTGGAAATGTTGAAATCCTTCGTCTTTTGTACCTTTATCCTGCTTCAGTTGAGCTGGACCGGATCAATAATCCCCGCTGTTGTTAACAATCCGAAGCCAGGCACAATTCCTTCCAAAGAGTAAACATCAGCTTTATGGATTATTTACAAAGGATCATAGGCGAGATTGAAGTCCATTCAGTGGAAGGTATAAAAGAATGTTTTGAAAATGGAGTGAATCCCAATGATTACTTCAAAGGTAAACCCCTGATTAATGAACTTATTTCCGAATATAATCGGGGCCCCGCATTCAGGGAATGTTTTAAAGTTTTTGTGGACTATGGGCTTGTGTTCAGTGATGAAGTACTGCTGGCAGTTTTCCTGGATGACGCTGATACACTTGACGACCTGTTAAAAAGCAACAGGCAGGCGCTGTCAAACAAGTATACGTTTGACTGTGCTTTTACCCCATTATTTGAGACGTCGTTACTGCATATCTGTGCGGAATTCAATCATGTAAATTGTGCCATGACTCTCGTTAAACATGGAATAGATCCAAATGTAGTTGCCGGAATTGATGAAAATGGTTTCGGGAGACAAACACCCATTTTTCACACAGTGAATCAGTATGCCAACAAATGCATTGACATGATGAACTTTCTTGTTTCGGAGTCAGCAGACCTGAATCATACAGTGAAAGGACTTATCTGGGGGAAAGGCTACGAATGGGAAACATTTATTCCGTCTGTCAATCCCATCAGTTATGCCATGATGGGTCTTCTTCCTCAATTCCAGAGAACCGAGAAATTAATTTATGAGGTCGTTTCCGTTTTGATTAAAGCGGCCTACGGTATTGATTATAAACCTTCGAATGTTCCGAATAGATATCTGAACAGCTAGCTCACAAAGAGAAAAATACCGGTTCGTTGGTGTATTTTTCTCTGGGCTTTATGGGGCGGACTGTTAAACTAAAATCTGTTTTGCAATACAAAAAAATCTACAGATGGAAACCGAATTTATTGGAATAATACCAGTAATACCAACCGATAGTATCGAAAGGGATACTATTTGGTACAAGGAGAAAATGGGATTTGAAACTTTCTTTGCCGACAAAATGTATGCTGTATTATTTCGGGATAAACTTTGCATTCACCTGCAATGGCATTCCGGAACCGATGAGGACCCGCTGCTGGGAGGCTCTGTGATCAGGATATATGTAAAAAATATACTTCCGATTTACAATGAATTCTTACAAAGAGGTACGATTACGGAAGATAAATTCCGGAAAGGCACGGAATGGCAAACCAATGAATTTGGCTTTTATGATCTTAATAGTAACGCGATTTTTATAATGGAGGATGCCTAGGAACTTTTGCCGGCTGATTTTGTGTTTGAAATTTGATTGCCGGGTGACCGTTATGATTTAATTTGAAAGCATGGAATTAGACGACCGATTATGGGCTACACTGGATGGAGCTTTCCGTTTACCTTTTAACGCATCAAGACCGCTTCGAAAGCTGCAGGACGCAGACACAGCAGAGGAGACAAGCGAAATATTTACCGTACTATGGGAAAACCTGTATAACCAGGGAGATGTAGGGTTGGCTTCTTATTTATCCGTTCCACAGTTGATACGTATTGCGATAGAAAAGAAATCTTTCGACCAGAATTTTATTGGACTGATCCTGGTCATTGAAAATAGCCGCATAAACGGCAGAAATCCGGAACTTCCTGTAGAATTTGACTCGCTTTATTTTGGAGCGTTGACCCGATTTGAACAATATCTCCTTTCAGGATTTAAAAAAATAACTGATCGTACCGCTCTACTGTTCACCCTCGCATTATTTGCCACTTTAAACGGACAGCCGGAACTTGGGGCCGCAATCGAAAAATTTGACAAGTGAATAAACCTATCTCAAATCCAGATCATACTCCCCCTGGCAGGGGGTTTAGTGTTTTTCAAACGTTTACTAAATTCATTGCCTGGATTCAGATAGCTGTGTCTCCCTTATTGCTGGGAATAGCCGCCGGATTTATTGCTTACTACCAATTGCCGAAACCGTATGGAATTCTTTTAGGTGCGTTACTTGTTACCGGCGGTCTGGCCGCCGGAATAGTCTGGGCCAACAAAGTTGCACGTAAACAAGGCTCGATTAATTTTATTTCCAGGGTATCTGCGACTCCTGAACTCGACGATCCGGAAATGAAACCGCAGTGAACATTCCCTGAGACCGTTACATCACTTAACCTGATAAGCTCTTGGTAATATGAATCGACCAAAACAAGAACTCGAAGACAACGGATATTCTATAACCGGTGGTCGGAGTTAACAAACCCACAACCAACTTTTCTTTAATTTGCACAAAAAAAGAAAGTACTATGGGTATGACCGGTCAATTCCTTCGTGTTTCCAATGATGACCTGGAGACATATTTTTTAAACAGCAACCTGCTGAGTGAACGGATGGATGCATCCTACACCGGCGATCCGGAATTTATAGATATTGATAAGGCCTGGGAAGGAATACTTTTTCTTCTTACCGGTTCGGGTATCGCCATAGATCCACATCACCCACTGGCTAAAATCATCATGAGTGAAAATGTGGTCGACGAAGATCAGAACTTTGGCTTCGGACCAGCAACCTATGTTACACCGGAAGAAGTTATCCAGCTAAGCAAGGAACTTACCACAATCGACAGGGCGGAACTTACCAAACGGTACAACCCTGTCGCCCTCAATGAAGCTGAAATCTATCCACAGGGCTGGGACGATGAAGAAATGCTCGAATATGTGCTTGAAAATTACGACACACTTAAACAATTCTACGCGGACGCTGCAGCAAATGGTCAGGCAATTGTTTCGATTATAAACTAGCAGGAGCGTGTTCATTATCTTTGACAAACATTAAACCTCAACATATGACCGCCGATCAGCGATTTGAAGCACTTAATCTTCCACTGCCACCGGCCCCAACACCCCTCGGAGTGTACAAGCCCTGCCTGGTAGTGGGTAATCATCTTTATCTGTCCGGTCATGGTACCGTTAAGAATGATAAATCACTGATCATCGGTCGCGTTGGCGAAGACTTTGATATGGATCAGGCCAAACTTGCTGCAAGGCAGGTTGGACTGGCGATGCTGGCAACTATCCGCGCCAATATCGGTTCGTTCGACAAGATCCGGAGAGTGATCAAGGTCCTTGGTATGGTCAATTGCACACCCGATTTCACCCGTCATCCCTACGTGATCAACGGATGCAGCGAATTATTCGCTGCCGTCTGGGGCGAAGAAGATGGCGTAGGAGTGAGGAGCGCCGTGGGTTTCAGCTCATTGCCCGATAATATCCCGGTAGAAATCGAAGCACTCTTCGAATTGAAATAATTTACACAGATGGAATGGTATGAAGCTGGTAATATAGATATTGTTGATTCGCCGGCACTGGTGTTATACCCCCACCGGATCAAAAAGAATATAACCAACTGCATATCCCTGGTGAGCGACTTATCCCTGCTTCGACCTCATATCAAAACAAACAAAATAGCGGAGGTCTGCCAACTCATGTTGGATGCCGGCATCCGAAAATTCAAATGCGCCACCATTGCCGAAGCAGAAATGCTTGGCATGATCAACGCGCCGGATGTTCTGCTGGCTTACCAACCGGTTGGACCCAAAATCAGCCGTTTCCTGGAACTGATCAGTACCTACCCATCCACAAAATTCAGCTGCCTGGTGGATCAGGAGGTTACGGCTTCCCACCTGGACATCGCTGCTATCCGGAAAAATGAAGTACTGAATGTTTTCATCGATCTGAATACAGGCATGGATCGAACGGGTATACTGCCTTCACGTGCTTTCGACCTGTTTTGTTACCTGGAAAATCTGAAGGGTATTAAACCGGTTGGTCTTCATACTTACGACGGACAATTGCACGACACCAATCCCGCTATCAATGAATCGAAGGCGGCAAAAGGGTTTGCAGATGTGTTGGAACTTTCGGAGAAAATAAAAGCCACTGGCATCGCTGGTCTGACCATTGCCGCCGGTGGATCAGTGACCTTTCCCTACTATCGTTTACTGGATGTGGAATGCAGTCCGGGTACATTTGTCTTCTGGGACTGGAGTTATAAACATCTCCTGCCACAGGAGCCTTTTGACTATGCTGCAGTAATCATCAGCCGGGTTATTTCTATTGTCAGTGATTCACTGATCACCATCGACCTTGGACATAAATCAATCGCATCGGAAAATCCACTACCGAGGGTTCATTTCCTTAACGCGCCACAAGCGGTTCCCGTCAGCCATAGCGAAGAACACCTGGTATTACAGGTACCGACAACATCGGATTTCAAACCGGGTGATGTGCTGTATGGAATACCAGACCATATCTGTCCTTCGGTGTCTATGTATGAAGAAGCATTTGTTTGTACCGATCATATTATTACCGGTTCATGGCAAATAACAGCCCGTGATAAAAAAATAACCATCTGAATGTTTATCGTTGATGCACATCTTGATCTTAGTATGAATGCCATGGAGTGGAACCGCGACCTGCGTTCATCCGTAAATAAGATCCGTGAACGGGAACAGGGTATGGGCGATAAACCTGACCGCAGCAGGGGAACGGTCTCACTACCCGAGCTTCGTAAGGGGAATATCGGATTGGTTGTAGCCACCCAGATTGCACGATACGTCGCACCTGATAATCCATTGCCAGGCTGGCACTCGCCCCAACAGGCATGGGCCCAAACCCAGGCCCAGCTTGCCTGGTACAAGGCAATGGAAGCGGAGGGCGAAATGATACAAATCACGGATCGGAACAACCTGCAAACACATCTGGATTATTGGAATGATGAATCACCCAGTGATAAAAAACCCATTGGTTATATTCTCAGTCTGGAAGGAGCCGATTCACTCATCACAATCGGTCATCTGGAAACCGCCTACCAGTATGGGTTACGGGCACTGGGTCCCGCCCATTATGGCCCCGGTCGTTATGCGAACGGTACAGATTCATCCGGAGAAATGAATACAAACGGACTGGAGCTATTAAAAAAAATGGAGGAATTTAACATCATCCTTGATGCCACCCATCTTTGTGACGATGCTTTCTGGCAGGCGCTTAATAATTTCAACGGACATGTCTGGGCCAGTCATAATAATTGCCGCGCCCTGGTTAATCATAACCGGCAGTTCAGCGATGAGATGATCCTTGCGTTGGTTGAACGTGGTGCCGTAATCGGAGCCGCATTTGATGCATGGATGCTGGTGCCGGAGTGGCAACGGGGTATCTCTACACCGGAAGCTAAACAATGTAATCTCGACAAGGTAATTGATCATATTGATCATATCTGCCAGCTTACCGGCAACTCCTTACATGTGGGCATGGGCACCGATCTGGATGGGGGATTTGGAAAGGAACAATGTCCATCTGATCTCGGGACAATTGCCGACCTTCAGAAAGTACCTGACTTATTCAGACAGCGCGGTTATAGTGATCAGGATATTAATAACCTGATGCATGGAAACTGGTTGCGGTTTATAAAAAATGTGTGGGATTGATGAGGGAGCAGGAAAATAAGATGATTCTCAACTTGATGTATGGCAATAGCAAAAATCGTGTAAAGTTGGCTGTATGATAAAGTCGGAAATTAAAAAAATAGTGTCTCGTGAATTAAGCAGCTTTCTGTCGATACATGGTTATAAGCCTGAAAAAGTCAAAGGTGACCTGCTAGTCACATTTGAAAAGAATGATGGCAGTTATTTCTATGATTTTTACAGTTATACCAATAAATATAATGATTATGAACTTGTATACGGTTTTAGTTTTGGAATAGCCAGGATAGTGAGTATTTTGAGGGAAATCGATCTGGTGGTACCCTTATCAACGTCAAAATACGAAATTAAGCCATCGATAACCGGCATAAGCCCTGGACGCCTGCTTGATCCTTATGCTACAGGAAGGGGATATACACCCTTTAACAATGAAAGCGGACTAATGGCCGTTACAGAAGAAATTAAGTACTTCTATGAACATACATTTGTTCCTTTTTGTGAAAAATATTCCCGGTTTGAAGAACTGGACAAACTAATGAATTCCCCGGATGATTTTTGGGTAGATAGTGATAGTAAAACGATACCCTTCTCTTTTTTCCATGTGACTCGCCTCATAATTGCACGATTGGCTAATAATCCCGATTTTGATATGGTGGTGGAGAAAAATTTTCAAGCACTGGAAGAGCTATGGCGGAAATTTGACGGTGTATATGACCGGACAGACAAAACAAAGCCGGAAGTTTTTGCAGTAGATTATTTGAAAGGGATACAATAATCGGTACACTAAAAGTACAACATTACTTCTAACAAGACCGCTTATCCGGATAAGCCGTCTTTCAAAAACTATCAAAATGACCACTACCGAATATGTCCTGCTTGGCCAGGAAAAAATTTATTCCGTATATACATTTCCGTTCAAGCCGGCAGCATTTGATCGCATTTTTTTGAATCCGGAAAATTATAGGTCGATGGTGCTACCTTATTTACGGGAAATATTTTCGATCCTCCAGTTGAAATGCTCTATCAATACATTTCAGTCAAATAAAGGCTCCAAAGGATACCTTTCCTTTGGTAAAATGCAAATGGATGGTAAAAAGGATACCTTATGGGTGGAAAAGTATACTGGTTCAGACGGTTGGAATCATTTTCACACTGACTTCTGGGCACCTTACAAAACGACGGCTATAAAAAATCGCACCTTTCCAGAAATAATAGCCTGTATTTATGGTGACGGCAAATTGCGCAATAAACCTAACAATGAAAACTATTACAGCAACAATTTCTCTATCATTATTAAAGACGAATTGTTGAATGGCCTTGTTTTGGAAAAAGTAACCAATGCGATCAGGAAATTAAAGGAGCAGTTTTTCGATTGTTATTATTTTCATTTTAAAGCACCCTGGATTAAATGTGATAATGTAATGATTTCAACTGGGGGCCAGGCATCGTTTCTTTTGCGCTATCAGCTGGCAGATGTTGACGGCGCTTTTTTATCGGGAGGGTGTATCAACTATTTTGCCGATTGCAAATGGCAAAATGTTTATTGTGATGAAAGTGACATAATTGAACGAGGAATACTTTAACTTATTGACTATGGTTATGCAGCCATCCCGAAATAAATTTGGTATTTTTTATTCGTGTTTCGCTTTAGACTCTTTTTGACAGCTCCGGTTACTTCAAGCTGCTGAAAAGTAGATTATGATATTTAAATTGGGATGCAGAGGGTAACCATCATGGAAGAACCTACTTATATGGTACCCCAATTTATTTGTTTGAACCCATGTCAGTTTACGATTCAATTTCTGGGCTCTTGTTATCCCACATTGAATTTTGCCGAAAGGGAATAATGTATTTGGATACTGAGAAAGGACTTTTATTGGATGATGTGGCAATGAAACCTATAGTTTAACGATTAAATCCCAGGGCCGAACTCTGGCAATAGATCTCGATGATGCGCTACGACTGACTTCGGACCCATGGGATTTATTCATACTGCGGACTGGAGATTATAAATCATTTGTATTTTGACCAGGCCGATCGTGCCACTCCCGAAATGGTGGAGAATTGGAATAGCCGCGTGTTGGGGATATATTTGTGCGAAAGTGTAGATTATGGAGGATGATATTTTCACCGAAAAACCAGTGACAGAGATTTATCGTGACCAGTCGGTGGCAATTGGCACATTCGTAGGAGGGCCGCTGGTAGCGGGTTACCTGATAGCAGACAACTTCAAAAGGCTTGGCCAGCCAGGGAAAGTCGCCATTACCTGGGTAATTTCAGTTGCCGTTACCCTCGGTATTTTTGCCGCCGGGATATTTATTCCGGGCATTGAAAGAATTCCCAGTTTTGTTATCCCTTTGCTTTATACATTTATTGCACATATCCTTACACGGAACTACCAGGGACCACTTATTAATGACCATATCAGCAGGGGTGGACCAGTATTTTCAAACTGGCGTGCAGTTGGGGTTGGTCTGATCGGACTGGTAATCGTGCTCAGCGTAATTATTACGATTGCCGCAATGGTTAGTCCGGCGTCGCTGGAACAATAAAGTCTGACAATAACGGGTTTGCAGCGTTGGCATGTCAGGTATTGTTTATATAAAAACTCTAACTGTCTTCCCAATGATTAAAACATTGAGTATTGTTATCCAGTTGGCGTGGAGCTTGAATGTTTCAGCGCAGTTGACTGATCAGGAAATCATGGACCGGAAACATGGCCGTATTGAATCCGATACGAGTTATGTATATGCGCTTCCTTATGAAAAGTCCAGGCGTTTTTTGTTCATCCAGGGAGCCAATAGCAAAATGAGCCATCGAGATGAATTATCGTTCGACTTCAAGATGAAGAAGGGTTCTAAAATCTGTGCGGCACGCGATGGAATCGTTATCGCAACAAAGCAGGATAGTGATCGCGGGGGATTGAAAGACGAATTTATGGGCGACGGGAATCATATTATTATTCGTCACAACGACGGGAGTACTGCCCATTACTGGCATCTTGAAAAAAATGGAGTGTTTGTCAAGATGGGGGAGATGGTGAAGAAAAACCAGCTAATCGGTTCTTCGGGTAACACGGGTTATACTGCATTCCCTCATTTGCATTTCCAGATAATCGATGATAATGGTAAGGAAATCCTTCCAAGATTCCAGACAAGCAAGGGTGTCAGGTATCTTCGCCCCGGAAGATTTTATAAATACAAATCAAGCCAGGCAGCGTTACAACAGTAACTTTGTGCCTTGAAACAGATCACCACGGAAGTCGACCCTCTTTTTTTTCCACTGGATACCCTCGGGATCCAGGAACCTGTTCCTTCCACCTTTTCATTAATGGTCGGCTCAAACCCGCACCCGCTGGCCGTTCTGGCGGCGGGTAAACTTGAAAGTTACCTTTCTGAGTTAATCACTCCTGACCATAACTTCGGATTGAATGAAGGTGTTTCCGGAAAGGTTATCGGGAAGATGTTCGGCGTACTGGTGGTAAAGGACCAGTTGTCAAACTATGGATACCTGCAGGCGTTCTCCGGTAAAATGGGCGGACGGAATCATCATAAAGGATTTGTACCACCTGTTTTCGACAGCCTTGCCGAAGACAGTTTTCTCAATGGCGGTATGCGCGAGCTGGGACGGATTAATGCCGAGTTAAAAATTTTGGCGCCAACGGGTAATGAATCGTTGATCCGCCAGTTGAAACAACAGCGGAGACAACATTCCACCAACCTGCAACAACAACTGTTTGATCATTACCATTTCCGAAATAAAAAAGGCGAACAGCGAAGTCTTCGCGAGATCTTCTCCGCAGCCGGGTATAAAAATCCTCCGAGCGGCGCCGGTGAATGCGCCGGTCCCAAACTGCTGCAATATGCTTTTCAGCAGGTTTCGAACCCATCGCCCTTACTGAGTTCTGGTGGGGGCTCTCCCCAAAATCAGAACAATGGAAACACCGGCATTTTTATCCCTGCTGCCAGGAGAAATGTGCGCCGATCCTGGCACATATGCTGGCGGGCGTAAATTCCTGAGAAGTCAGCCCTGATCCTACTTGATAAAAGTCGTCCCCAGGAAATGCATCGCCGAGAAGTGGGACCAATGAATCTCAGTAACTGAAAAGACGGTTCGGGGTACCGAATGCATCCACTGTAAAGTTTTTTTGCCCCGAGATTTCTTTGTCCCGTTCCACAAAATGAATTAATTTGGGCTTCTGCCAACTGCTTGCCTCTCATCGATTTAATTTCTAATTTTCAAGTTTAATGGACGCCCAAACCAACAGGTCATTGCAGCAGTTCCGGGAAGAGGTCGGAATCCGCTTTCAGCTTTATAACAGTCTTTTTACTTCGCTTCCCTTCCATCGGATCGAGAAGACGGGAATCCTGTTGTCGCTCCTGTCGAGCAACTGCGAGGAAGGGTATAAAAAGAACCTGAGTCCGATCCGGATCATCGATGAATTTATTACCAAACAAACCACACTGACCAACGAAAAAGAGAAGACCGATCTTCTTTTCCGGTTTGTCCAGTATGTGGAACGCCAGGTGGTATTGTTCGATGCACTGGAAGACGCATCGTTTAACCAGGTAAATGATCTTAACGGAGTGGGCACACTCAAACACCTGGAATCGGAAATTATCCGGGAAAATAAAGAAGAACAACTGGCGGAGAAACTGAAGGATTTTTCCATCCGCCTGGTGCTGACTGCCCACCCCACCCAGTTTTATCCGGGTTCCGTTCTTGGCATCATCAATGATCTTTCCAAAGCACTGAAAGAAAATAATTCAAGTCTTATCAATTCATACCTGCAGCAACTGGGCAAGACACCCTTCCTGCAAAAACATAAACCAACACCGTTTGATGAGGCCGTCAGCCTGATCTGGTTTTTGGAAAATGTATTTTATAATGCGTCGGGACAAATCCTTTCGGCTATCCGCACACAGTTCCCCGAAGCTGTGAGTGATAATAACCCGATTATCCGGATGGGATTCTGGCCGGGCGGCGACCGCGATGGTAACCCTTTTGTAACGGCCGAAATCACCCAGCAGGTGGCCGAAGCCCTGCGCGCAAGCATCCTTAAATGTTATTATTTTGATGTACGCCGTTTACGCCGAAGGTTGACATTTACCGGTGTCGATACCGTACTGCTGGATCTGGAACAGAAATTATACGATAGCATATTTGTTCCGGGAAATAAAATGGAAATCACCAAGGCCGATCTGTTAAAAATCCTTGATGGTGTGAAACAAACCATCGTATACAAACACAATGGTCTGTTTCTCCATATGGTCAACAATGTGATCAACAAGATCGAATTGTTCGGACTTTATTTCGCATCGCTGGATGTACGCCAGGAAAGCACGGTCCACGGAAAAGCGTTAAACGCGATCGCCGAATCAGGCAAAGTATTACCGGCGGGTTATGCCGATCTGAAAGATGATCAGAAGATAGAGGTCCTGTTTGCTATCGATACAACAGTGAGTCCGGATGTACTGGAAGATCCCGTTCAACAGGATACATTAAAAGTGATTGGAGGAATAAAACATATCCAGCAGGTGAATGGAGAGGATGGTTGTAACCGCTACGTGATCAGCCAATGCAACAGCGCCCTGAACGCAATTGAAGTGTTCGGCTTGTTCCAACTGGCAGGATGGAAAAAAGAAGAACTCAGTATCGATATCGTTCCCCTGTTTGAAACCATCACCGACCTGGAAAAGGCGAGGGATATTATGCGGGAATTATACAGCTATCCTGTTTATCGCGAACATCTGAAACGCAGGAAGGACCGGCAGACCATCATGGTTGGATTTTCCGATGGAACCAAGGATGGTGGTTACCTGATGGCTAACTGGGGAATTTATAAAGCAAAGAAGGAACTGACTGCTATTTCAAAGGAGTATGGTATTGATGTGATCTTTTTTGATGGCAGGGGTGGACCTCCCTCCAGGGGCGGCGGTAAAACACATAAGTTTTATGCATCGATGGGTAAGGATATTTCCAATGAAGAGATCCAGCTGACCATCCAGGGACAGACTATCAGTTCCAATTTCGGAACGGTGGATTCTGCCAAATACAATATGGAACAACTGATGAATGCAGGACTGATCAACCAGTTGTTTGCTACGCAGGAAGAAACGCTCGACCCGACCGAAGAGAAGTTGTTACTGGAATTATCGCAGACGGGGTTTGAATTATATAAGGGATTACGGGATCATCCCTACCTGGCAGATTACCTGCTGCATGCAAGTCCGCTCCGTTTTTACAGCGAAACAAATATCGGTAGCCGTCCGGCCAAGCGGGGCGGCGCTTCTGGGCTATCACTGAAAGACCTGAGGGCGATACCTTTTGCGGGTTCCTGGAGTCAGCTTAAACAGAATGTAACTGGATTTTATGGTGTCGGGACGGCTTTGCAGAAGGCCGACCAGGAAGGCAAATTGCCAAGACTCCAGCAATTTTATAAAGATTCATTGTTCTTCCGCACATTGATGGATAACTGCGAGATGGCGATGATGAAATCATTTTTCCCGCTGACGGCTTATTTAAGTAAGCATAAAAATTTTGGCGAACTCTGGCATATGATCTTTGATGAGTATAACCTGACAAAGCAATATCTGGGTAAACTTACCGGGCATCATGAACTGATGGCTGCATACCCTGTGGAACAGTTGTCGATCCAGATGAGGGAAAGGATTGTACTGCCCTTGCTGACAATTCAACAGTATGCGTTGACGAAGATCAGGGAGTTTGAAGAACAATTGGTGCAGACGCCGATTAAAGAGGTTTATGAGAAATTGGTTATGAGGTGCTCTTTCGGGATTATCAATGCTGGAAGGAACTCTGCTTAGTTTTTTGTGATGCGCTTCTCAAACCGGTCGACCCGGCTGGAACCGGCAGGGCCATCAACAGTCGTTTATTAGTGATCTCCGCTGACCACTGCCGCTTAGGCCGGGTCGTTCCGGTTTGATTCGCTTTTCTACAGCGGGAGGTTTTGAGTTCCTTTGTCGCAGTTGATAAAGGGTGTGTTGGGGTTAGTGATGTGTTGTTTCAGCGTTTTATCGTTTGAGCAATCTTCTTTTATTTTAATCGGTTAAGCAAGCTTCTATTTTTTTAATCGGTCAAGAATTTCCTTCATTTTAATATTGCCGGCAGCAAATATTCCCCGACGATCCTGTCGGCCTGGGCATGGGCGTATGGTTTATTATAGGCCTTTGATGTGATGATGATGACCAGGGGAAGATCTTTGAAGATGATGAATTGATTTCCTCCGTTACCGGCACAGTAAAAGGTTTCGTAGTTTTTTTCGTTCAGTGTATATGTTTTATTCCAGAACAGGTAAGAATAATACTGGTTATTCCTTCGGGGAATGGGGAGCTGACGGGTGAATGTTTTTTTTATCCAGTCGTCTGATATTATTTTTTTACCATTCCACCAGCCATTGTTTTTATAGAGTTGCGCATATTTTGCATAATCCAGGGAAGTCATCTGCATGCCTCCTGCAGTGTTTGCTACCTTTTGTGGCGTGTACTGCCATTGATAGTTTTTTATGCCGAGTGGTTTGAATAATTTCTCGTCTGCATATCGTTCAAGGCCTCCGGGGACAGTGCGGTTCAATATATCACCCAACACCACCACTCCGGCCGTGAAATAGTCCCAGCGATGGTTATTGATTTTAGTGCTGTCGATGGGTAGATCAAGCGCAAACTTTACCCAGTTATCGGTCGGATACATGTTCTCCTCATTTCCGGGCGAGTCGCTCCGTGAATCAGAGCCATTAAAGGGGGAACTCATGGTAAGGAGGTCGGATATTTTAATACTGTCTTTTTCTTTCCGGTAATTTTCAAATTGTTTCAGGTCATAGAACTTGTCGAGTGTCATTTTCTCATCTGTGATTAACCCCTGCCCGATGGCAATGCCCATCAGGGTAGAAGTGAGTGACTTGGTTGCTGAACGGGTATTATGTAAAGTATTCCGGTTTGCCCCGTTGAAATATTCTTCCAGCAACAGTTTGCCATCCCTGATTACTACAACGCTGGTTATAAACTTCAGGGTATCTGTCAGTATATCCGTTTTTAATCGTTCGATCTGTTTCCCGTCGGGTTGAAATGTAGAAATCTCCCATCCACTATTTGCAGCAATTGGCTGGATGCTGATTTGTGATGCCTCGGTTTTCTGTAAATCAGCGTTTTGTGCAAATAAACCAGTGTTATTTACGGTAATTAGCAGGAACAAAAATATTCTCTTCATTATCATAATTATTTTAGCGAGGAGACAAACATAGTGTGCCGGACCGGTTAAAAATTGTATAGGATTAACGTCGGGAAATTATTTAACGAGGAGTTTCCGGTGTTGGGACGGACTCAGTCCGGTTATCTCGCGACAACACCGGGTAAAATGGCTTTGGTCAAAAAAGCCACATTCATAGGCGATTTCGGTGAAAGATTTTGGCATAGACATAAGGGAAAGGGCTTTTTCAACCTTTAGTTTTCTCATGTATTCGCCGAGTGTGCAGTTGAAATATTTTGAAAAGTCGCGCGACAAATGCGATGGGTGCAGGTCGATTGCCTGCGATAAATAATCAAGTGTCAGTTTTTCTGCAAGCTGGTCATGCAGGAGCTGATTAAGCTGATCCACCCATTTGGGTTTATTATACTTGCGGTGACCCTTACTGTCAGTCAGCCGTGCCAGGACTTCCAGCGCCAGGGCATCCACGGCTGTCGCCATTTGTAAATCACCGATCTTTTGTTCCCTGAAGATCCGGTACATCAGTAATTTAATATCGGGGTCAGTAATATTCAGACTTCCCTGTAGACCTGGGTCGGACATATCGGGCAACCAACGCCAGTCCTTGTCAATCTCCAGATGAAAGCCACGGGTGAATCCTGCGGGTTTAATATTATAATGGGGTTCCTGCCAGTTATGGTATAACAGGGTGCCGGGTGTGCAGGTGTACGTTTCCTTTTTGTTCCCTTCAATTACTGCTCCCTCGAGGATAAAGGTGAAATAGGCATTTTCATGATGGTGCCAGTCCACTTTATCGTGGGTATAAACGGTATCCGTCAGGGTGATTCCCTCCAGGGAGTTGGTCTTATTGGTATCACCGTAAAACGTGCCCCTGGTTAACAGTAACATACTATTGGTCCGGTTTGGTTTATCCGATGGAATCGGCGAGCAGAGAGGTAAAGATAAGGGGAGACGATAATATAATTAATCAAAAAAGGGTGCCCCTGACTGAGGCACCCCATTTTCTATAAACATCTGGAATCAAAATGAGTAGATCGCTGCGAACAGTACGTTTGCGGCGGTTTTGGTAGCGCCACCATCTTTGTTAAGGAAGATATCCTCGCTTCCGTTATCAAGCCTGAATTCGGGAATGAAAATGAATCCGCCTTTTTTGAACTGGGCCGATAAGGTAGTGGCGAAAATGCTACCACCTGTTGGCCTGCCGCTGAATACTTTTAACTGATGATCGTCGTTGAAATATTCACCGCGGAGGGTAACACCAAACCATGGTTTTGGGTCCAGGTTCAGGTAAAGGGCAGCACCATACCAGCCCTTGCTGTCCACGTTTTTAACACCATCCCATGCCTTCACCCCTGCATAGGTTCCGTTCGCACCAATGCTGAACAGGTCACTTACTTTAGCCAGTACAACGGCATCGATCTGGGAAGACTTGGAAGAATCCGGAGCCTTTCCTGATACGAAGTTCAGGTAGGCACTCACGTTATCAAAAGCAACGGAGTATTGTCCGATAAAGAATTTCCGGTTGATCTGGTCCGGAGGTGTAACACGGAAGTCAGTCGCGTTGGAGATACCAACCATCAGTCCACTCCTGCCTTGTGTAAACTGTGCTTTCACTCCGGTATGGGAGAATGGTCCGTTAGTGAACATGTATGACATGCTGTAGTTCCGGTTCAACTGGGGATCGAGTACTTCATAACCCACATGTGTTCCCCATGTACCCATGGTAAACGTTACGAAATCAGCAGGTGAATAACTCACATAAAATTGTTTGATCGCCTGGGTAATTCCGTCGTCTGTGTATGCGAAATCTTTCGCCCTTGGACCAAAACCAAGGTCAGCCACGAGGCTTACTTTTTCACCGGTATGTGCAAATTTTACACTGGCCATACCGAGCGCAAATGTGTTCTGCGTCTGGGTAAAACTGGTGAAGGAATTACCGGCTGTTTTTGCAAAATCATATTTGTAATAAGCGTCAACTGATCCGGAGATAGTCAGGGCTGGAGTGGATTCCACTACGGTGGTGTCCTGGGCGGAGACCCGGTTACTTAACACAAAGATCAGGGCAGGAGCTGCCAGGGCAGCTACGATTTTTTTTCGTAACATTGTAAACATTTTAGATGTTAAGGAAAGGGCACAGCAAGTAAAACTTTTGCGAGAAGTTTTACCGACCTATGTGCCTTTTTCTATTGGTTTAATAAGTAGTTAGCCAAAAGAATAATGATTTATTTTACAGCAGGCTGTTCTTCGAGAATGCCGTTGCTGTTGTGGACCAATAATGTTCCCTGTGTATAATTCTCGTTATGTTGTGAAACATCGAGGCCTTCCACTTCTTCTTCAGCTGTTACACGCATTGGCATAATCAGATTAATGACTTTGAAGATGACAAAGGAAACCACGAAGCTGTATCCCACAGCAAGTGCCATACCCTTCAGCTGGATGAGCACCT
>JBEVJC010000030.1:0-94434 GCA_040510375.1 Chitinophagaceae bacterium | reverse complement strand
TTGAGACTTTTCCGGATCAAATTTTACAATATAATCGACACCATCAATCCTGGCCATCACACCGAAACCTAATCTTGACCCTGGCGGTAGAGAAAGAGAGGTTACAACAGCGTCCATATTAGAAAAAGCACTTAGCGGCTTTCTTATTTTAGCGGCGTCGGCAAGTACTTTTATACCTACAGGAGACGCTTCCCATTTTTTGTACTGTATACCGCCAGGGGTAGCTTCCCATATTTTCATCTGGGCTTCCCTTTCAGCAGCAGTGATTGGTTTTGGGGTTGATTTTGCAGGAGCTTCGTTTTTGATTTGGCGATTGGCAAACACTAGTCCGCCCACCACAACCAGCGGTAAGAACAGTAGATAAATAACTTTTTTCATATTTTATAGTTTTAATTAACATAGATCTATCTCATAATAAATCAGGTCCGTTTAAGGCATTTCTTTTATTTTTCGCATCTGGTAAAGTTTGATACAGCGAAGCTACTTTGATCCTCTCAGCTTGAAGGGTCAGGATTGTAAATTAAAATGTAACCATTGTAAATTATTGTAAATCGTACCCTGGACCTTAGAAATCCATTACTTAAGACCCTTCTGACTGCAAAAAAAAGTGCTGCTTCCTGAGATCGGCCATCATTATAATGGCAGGGACAGGAATGGTATTCAGGCCGCCGAAGGGCAAATAATCATAAACACCCCATTAAATCAGAATGGCTGTCAGGAGCGAACTTTACTGTGACGAAAAATCACTCAAAACATCAAAAAACATCATATTACCATTATAGGCATATCTTTGTCAGCTTATATTCTGGCTGTACAGTTGCCGCCTCAGAAAGGACAACGTGTAAAAACGGGAAGAAATACCCTGCGGTCATGAATAAATAATTCACTAACGCTAAAATTAAATGTATGTCAAAAAAAACAGCTGAACCCAGGAAGAATAAACCTACTAAAAAGAAAAGCTCAGCACAGAAGAAAGCGGATCCAAAGAAAAAAGCACGCTGAGATCAAAATGCAGAGAGCCCGGTTAATAGCCGGGTTTCTTGTTTATCACCCACCCGATGACTACGCTTTGTGATTGGGGAATCTTGGTCCCCTTATTCCCATCGTAGTCAAGTACCAGGCAGCTATTACAACTACAATCGCTATCACAAAAACCGGTGCTACCCTTTGCTGGGAATATTTTAAATATTTTTCTCCCCTGAATATAAAAAAATAATTTGGTATGCCGAACATTAAGGCAACGCAAACCCCAACCAAACGACTTGTGGTAAGAGGTTTACTCTTTAAAATTTCATATAAATTCTCGAAACCATAGAAGGATAACTGTACTAATACTACTGTAAGCATGAATGTCGCAAAACCAGGAATATCAGACCCGGCCTTATCTCGTAACAGAAAATATGTTCCACAACAAAATTTCTTATATGCAGTTAACATGTCTATCCAGGATTTAAATTAAGCAGCTTACTTGAGTAGAACATTAAATTTTCTTTATTGTTAAATGTCTCCACAATTTTAGGTAATGAGAAGGTCTTTTTGGCTCGTGCTCTATCGAAGGGCATAAAACGAACCAGGCTCATGACCTTCTCGCAAAATGTACGTTCCCTGCTGAGAACGAGGACTCCAAAGGGCTGCATCTTAAATGCAGTTCCTCCCCTGAAGATGGCAAACTTCCCAGCCGCCGTTGAGAAAATTCTGTATAATGCGATAGTTACCCAATAATCCTTTTCGATATAGATCTCCGGGATGTTCAGTTGCTGTGACGCGGTCTGAACGGCTTCCCGGAATAATTCTTTGTCTTCATGCAGTCTCATACGATATTCCATTGTTTAACGGCTGGTAATTCTGGCTGTTGAATCCAAATTTATAGGAAGATAGTGGATTCAGACTTTTTGCAAGTGGTTCTACCATCCTGGATTCAATACCGAGACTCGTCAATAATGCTCATGAAAGGGCCCGTACCAGTGGAGGATATTTCAGACTGGAGTTGATCAGTTTCCATTTATCATCCTGGTTTAGCTCAATGATTTTTTGTTGCAGTCTTTTTAGCGCCGCTTCCCTGTTAAGGTCCGGGATGTTTTTAAAGTCTTTTATGGCATCCAGAATTTCCAGTATATAATAAATGAAATCGGTGACACCCACGTAACTTTTAACGGCCTTTACTGCTACGCTGCCAACTTTGGTGATTATTCGTTTATCCCTGTTGGCAACTTTTATGTTTCCTGGAATCTGCGTAGTTAACCTCATTCTGTTATAGAGGGAAGTGCCGGTAACATACGCTATCCGCTTGCCTTTTTGAAAAAGATATGGTTTTAAGAGTTGATCCTCACCCGGCTTGAGTTCCCCGAATATTGATTTTTTTGGTTTATAATACCGTCCGGTTGAAGCCCGTTTGACGAGCCCTGCCTGGGTCATTCTGCCCAACGCCTTGACGGCTGCACGATATTCGGCTGGAATTGAGCAGAATGTAACCGACGTCGAGGCACTTTATTCCATGCTCCTTACGCACCGGAGTTACTATGTGAGACTAAAACAGGTGAAACTCGGTGACATGATAGATAACTCACAATACAAGCTCTTTTGTCGATCTTCAGGAAAAAATATTGCCTTCTATCAATAAAAATGTAATCGGGCATGAAAAAAATAGTTGGATTATTTATCACCCTGGCAAGTTTTACAATCTCAGCTCAGCAACCGAAATTTGCGAACGTTTATCCTTTCATCGAAAATACAGCGGTATTTGAAATCAACCAGACTGAAGGTCACACGGTTTGTATTCCTTTGAAATCGGTTGGTGAAGCATTAAATCTTCAGAAATCGAAGTCAGAAAATGTGCTTTCGTTGAACGGAAGGTGGAAATTCCATTTTGCCAATACTCCGGAAGGTACACCTAACGACTTTTTTACATCAAATTTTAATGATCAGAAATGGTCTGATATTACAGTCCCCTCCAATTGGGAAATGCAGGGTTTTGGCGATCCTTTGTTCCGAAATGTTGCACAACCATTTCACGCCAATCCGCCGTTTGTTCCGCGCGAATACAATCCGACTGGTTCGTATCGCAAAACATTTACCATACCGGCAAATTGGAAAAACAAACGCATTTTTTTGCGCATGGAGAAAACCGCTTCGGCATCGTTTGTCTGGATCAATGGACAGGAAGTTGGCTACAACGAAGGTGCCCAAGAGCCTGCCGAATATGATATCACCAGTTTCCTGAAACCAGGAAAAAATACCATTGCCGTTAACGTAATTAAGTATTCAGATGGTGTGTATCTCGAAAGTCAGGACTACTGGCGTCTGGCCGGTATTTTCGACGATGTTTGGTTGTATGCAAGACCGGATGTGCATCTCTTCGACTGGTATGCCACTACCGACCTGGACGAAAACTATGAGAACGCAAAACTGAATTTGCAGATTACGGTAAATAACCAATCAAAAACCAACAAACAGAACTACAAGGTTCGAGCTTCCCTGTTTAATTCAGACAATGTGTTGGTTAAGAATTTTACTTCTGATGCGGTTCAAATAACCGCTGATAAGAAGCAAATTATTAATATTTCATCAGAAGTATTAAATCCTGAAAAGTGGACCGCAGAAACGCCCAATCTCTATCGGTTAACCCTTGAATTAATTAATGGGGAGGGAAAAACCGAAGAGGTAATTGCCGGTCGGATAGGTTTTAAGGAGACCGAAATTCGCCATCAGGTTTACTATCTGAACGGAAAAGCCATCAAACTAAATGGCATTAACTCGCACATGCAACATCCCGATTTGAGGCACACGATGGACGAAGCTACCATCCGGAAAGACTTTGAAATACTGAAACAATTCAACATCAATTGTGTACGGACGTCACATTATCCACCGGTTGCAAGGTATCTGGAGTTGGCCGACGAATACGGATTGTATGTTATTGACGAAGCAGGAGATGAAGCTCATGCAACTGAATATTTGTCCGATAAGACTGAGTGGGAGCCCATGTATCGTGAACGTGTCCGGAGAATGGTGCTTCGCGATCGTAATCATGCCAGCATTTTGTTTTGGAGCGCCGGAAATGAAAGTGGCGAAGGGAAAAATATTTGTGCTGTGATTGACGAAGGCCGGAAATACGACTCTACACGATATTGGATGTATGGCGGAAATGCTTTTGCCCACCCTTGCGAAGAGATTATCGGGCCACGTTACCCATCACCTTTTGAACTCAAAAACCAGGTGGGGCTGGTTCCTGAAAGTGTTGATCCGCGACCATCGTTTCTGGACGAATACCTTTCGGTTGCCGGAAATGCCGGTGGCGGACTGGACGAATATTGGGAGGTGATTTACCAGTATCCACGTATCATGGGCGGAGCAATCTGGGATTTCGTGAGTCCAGGCTTGCGCGAGCCAGTTCGCAAATTGACCGATTCTTCACCAAACAACGTTGCAACCCACATCATGGGACGCGCCAAACTGGTTGCCGGACACGATGGAAAAGGTATTGATCTGAATGGTCACGATCAGTGGGTGGAAGTTTATCAGGATAGAAATATTGAAATCTCGGGTGATGAACTGACGGTTTCGTTTTGGATTTTTCCACGCGATTTAATAAAAATGGGTGGAACACTGCTCACCAAAGGAAACTATCAATTTGGTTTGCAGCAAATGGGTGACAGCTCGCTCGATTTCTATGTCTACACATCGAAGAAAACAGTTGTTAGTGGTGAATTACCCAACGATTGGACACAAAACTGGCATCATGTGGCAGGTATTTATAATGGGAAATCTATATCATTATTTATCGACAACAAAAAGGTAGCTGAAAAACCGGTCACCGGGAACATTACCAATTTCCCTTTTCCTCTTAATGTGGGCAAGAATGCCGAGACACATGGGCAGCATGCCTCCGGTTATTTGTGCGATGCCATTATCGACCAGGTAGGTATTTTCCCAAAAGCGATTGAAATCAATGATTTATTTGCAGCAAAACCGGACCTGAAAAATCGGGCAGCTTTGTGGCTCGATTTTGAAAAGGAGCAAAACCAAGGCGCTTTTTTCAGCTATGGGATCGGAGCACGTACCTATGGATGTATCTGGCCCGATCGGGTTCCGGAGCCTGAAATGTGGCAAATGAAAAAGTCGGCTCAACCCATTTCTGTAAAGTGGAGCAATGCCGAAAAAATGGAAATTGAAGTGCAGAACCGAAACTTTTTTACAAATACGAATGCCTTTGAAGCACGTTGGAACCTGGAAGAAAATGGAATCCCGATTGCTTCCGGAAAATTGGAGGTGGATGTGGAACCGGAATCAAAAAATACCTACGTTCTTCCTATCCCGAAGCCTCAGCTAGAACCCGGTGCAAACTATCTGGCAACAGTTAGTTTTCATACGAAAGAAGTTACACAATGGGCGCCAAAGGGTTTTGAACTGTGTTGGGATCAATTGGAATTGCCATGGATTGTTCCTGCCGATGAAAAATTGGTACAGCATCAAACCGATCCTTTAAAAGTGACAGATAATGAACATCATTTGATTGTATCCGGAGTAAATTTCGATTATACCTTTAATAAAGCTGATGGGCAATTGTATTCCATGACATACATGGGTACAGAATTGCTGAAACAGGGAGCGCAACTCAATGTCTGGCGTGCACCTCTGGCGAACGAACAGGACGACTGGACCACTTATTCGGTTAATGTATTTCCTAAAACTGAGGGCTACGGAAGGATGGTTGCCACATCATGGTATTCCATTGGTCTGGATAAAATGAAGTCAAAACTTGAATCATTCCGGGTTGAAAATAACGCTGAAAATACAATTGTCAGTATTCGTGAAATTACTCTTTTTGGAAATGCAGGCAGTGCTGGCTTCGAAAATGAGATGGTTTATACAATTTCGCCCGAAGGTGAAATTAGTTTACAACACACAATTAATCCGAATGGAAAAATGCCCATGTCGCTGCCACGCATCGGGACAAAATGGATTTTCGATGACCAAATGCAAAATGTAGAATGGTTTGGACGTGGGCCACAGGAGAATTATCCAGACCGCAAAACCGGTTATCGGATTGGGCATTATCAGTCGACTGTTGATGCGATGTTTGTACCGTATCTGCTGCCTCAGGATTGTGGCTTGCGCACCGAAAACCGCTATGTGCGACTGACAAATGCTGATGGAATAGGAATTGAGTTTTCAGCAGCAAAACCATTCAATTTCAATTGCTATAATTACAGCACTGAAAATCTGTCAAAGGCAAAATACACCTATCATCTGATCAAATCGGATGGAGTAACATTCAATTTCGACTACCAGACTACCGGGGTAGGATGCACGGCAATGGGGGTGATTAATAAATATCAAACCATTCCCCAAACTATACAGTTCACAAGTTTGATAAAACCATTTAAAATCAATAAGTAATCCGGCAATCATTGATGAATACTCAGCAACGGAACGGGTGAACTCATTGCGATTGCGCGACTGTAACTTCTGCGACGCATACCTTCGAACACTCTATGTTTTTTGGGAACAACAACCAGTAAGTCCAGATTCTGCCCGCGTGTAAATCCGACAAGGCCCTGGCGGACTGATTCACCATCAATAAAATGCCAGGAAGGTTTCAATTCATGCAACATATCCTGCAGCAGCATTGCAGCTTCCACTGTTTCAACGGGATACGGTTCCTCGTATGGCGGTTTTACATGCACCACCTCTATCGTTGCATCAAATCTTTCCTTGAGTTCCCGGATTTCTGCAGCCGGAAAGCCCTGTTCAATTTTCCTGAAATCGCAGGCAACACCAATGCGTTTGAATTCCCTGAATGGAACCTCGGGCGGCACCATCAGCAGCGGCCACTGAAGTTCATTCATGGCAAGAACAGTTGTGCTTCCAAAAAACAACATCCCAATCTCACTGAGACCGTGAGTTCCCATTACTACAAAAGAAGGACGGACTCTCGCCGAAAAACTCCGGATGGAGGGTACAACCTCTCCTTCCACAATAGCGGTTTGTACCGGAATTTTTTTCCCTGTGCGTTGGATGATTTCCTCGTGCAGTCCCTGGATAGCATCATCTGCTTCTTTTAAAATCCTTTCCCGACGTAATGGCTCTGCCAGAATGTTTGCTATCGTGTAAATCTGGCAAACATGGAGCAGGTATAACTCAGCGTTAACCGAGCAGGCTAGATCGGCCGCGAAACGGACTGCATTTTTTGAAGCCCTTGAAAAATCGGTTGGAGCAATAATTACTTTCATACAGTTTATTTGTTATGGGCGATAAAAAGCGGGAGATTGGTTTTTGCCAACAATGTATCTGCCAGGCTCGGCCGGATAAGGCGGGATATTTTGCCCCGCTTGTAAGCGCCAAGGACTATCAACGTAGTTGCCTTTTCTTTTTTGAGTCGCTTGAGGATAGTGGATTCAGGCTCGCCTTGCAAAACCACGTAATCGGTATCAGGTACATGGCGGTCCATAAATTCTTTCATCAACTTATCTTCCGGCATCCTGATTTTTTGTTTAAGGGGATTTACAAAGACGGTTTGAGACCTTAGCCCGAGCAGCTGGGGAATTGTATAGTCCAGCATCCTGATAGCAAAAACCGATGATGGCTCCCCATCATACAGTAATACCAGTCTTTCGAAATGATGATAATGGTGCGGTACGATTAAAACCGGGCACTGAACATCGGATAATAACTGCCGCACGAAGGTGGTAGGTGACTTCTCCGGATGGTTTGTCAGGGTTTCATTTTTTTCGATTACCAGAAGATCAGCATAAATACTTTCCCTGATCAGTTCTCTGATAGCCACATTCCGGTCCCGGTGAATGATATAATCAATGCCTTTCTTTTTACATTCCTTTTCAAAATCTGCCACAGCAGCTGCACGGGTTTTAGCATCTTTTTTGTCGAGCCTGGATTTGGCAGTGGTGATATTACCGGAGTTTTCGGTTAAGAGGTCATACACACGATATGAATTGTAATCGAAGTCATCCAGGAACACGCCTACAAGCAGTGATTTGGATTTTACCGCAAGATCCATTGAATATTCCCTCGTGGCCAGCGAAGGCCGGAGGCCATCCATAGCAGCAATTATTTTGCGCATGATGTCAGTTTAAGAATGGGTTATAAAAACGGGTACGGGTATAGTATTTAATATAAGGTCGGCATGACTGTGACGGAAAAAACGCGACAACGAGTTCCTTCTATATGAACCCATCACCAGAAACACATTTTTGCGTTTGAACAGAAAATCGAAGAGCCGGTCTTCTGTATGCCCGCGAAGCACTTGTATGCCGATCGCTGAAAAATGCTCCGAGAGCCATTTCTGGCACATCTGCCTGTCGTCACCCTGCCATTCGCCATCTTTGTTAACATGGATAAGACTGACTTTTTTGTCAGAGAATTCCGGGAACAGGTAAGTAAATTGTTTCATCGCAAAAACGGAAGAGTCGTGCCCGTCATAGGTGAAAACAATTTCATCCACTGCATCGAAGGATTCGGGTGTAACAATCACCGGACATTTGATCCTCGACATGACATCCCTCACAAATCCGGATGGAACGCCATCAAATTCACTGAATGTAAGTGTTGCATCGAGCAGGACGAGATCGGCAAAAAGGGAAGCTGATACCAGGTCCACTGCCGGATAACTCTCCCCCCTTGTAAATCCAGAACGCACACCTTCCCTGATGCAGGTATTCTGAAAAACTTCAATATTGCGAAGAATCGCATGGCTCTCTGAAAGGCTTTCATCGCCCGGGTGCTCTTGTCCCATTTCCATCCATCTAACCGGTTTAGCGGAGCCGGCCAGTGCAAGATGGTCTTCCAGGAACAGCCCTGTCAGCGAAGAGTTCGTAAGCCTGGCAATATAACAGGCAAACTTCACCACCGAGGGTTTATAGTTTAGTGCATCGAGTGCAACAATTAACTTTTCCATATAGCTGGTTTAATGATGAGCAATAAAAATGGGGACACGATGTTCGGAGATAATCTCACTGATGAAACTTTTCTTAAACATGCGCGATATAGCCGTACGGCCGTATGCGCCGGTGATCAGGAATGGCTCATCCTGTTCGGCAAGCCAGGTACTGAAAAACTTTTTTGGTGAAAAGTCTTCCCTGACCCATTCCGCCTGTGGGTAGTGTGCGTTGACAAGTTCGCGGATTGATTTGCCACCTGGCAGATCAGTCAGGGAATCTGACTTTGCATAGATAACTTTGGTCTTTCGTTTTGCCAGTCCGGGAAACAGGTAACTGAACTGACGGATCGCAAACACACTTGACTCGCTGCCATCATATGCAAGTATATTTGTTTGAGGGAAAACCAGCTTGTCAGGCACCAGTATAACGGGACATGCAAGATTATGCATTACTTCTTTGAGGTAATCATTTGGTTCAGCAATACCGGCCTCACGGAAAAAACGTTCGCTGCTCAGGATCACGAGATCGGCATAACGTGATTCTTTCCGCAACTCAGGCAGGGCAAAATCATAGTATTCAGTATGGACTTCAAAGGCAATATGGTTGGTGTGACAAAAAGCCTTAAACTGTTTAATGTGTTCCTGAACATGGTTAGCTTCTGCAGGCTCAATAAGAGGAACAACGCTGGCTCCAAATCGGCTTGTCTCTGCATAACTCCAGAGATTGGCATAATCCACCTGCGGCAGGAAGGATCCTACAAGCAGGATGGCATCGATTTCATTCAGTTTACGGGCAAACTGCAGGGAAGATTCGCAGAAATGGCCACCATCAAACACAATGAGTATCTTTTTCATTGTTTATTTTTTTCAAACGTAAACCAACCTTATGTTGCCGGCAATGATAACCGGCAGTCAGCGGGCTGACAATTGTCAGTCCCCATGTTTACCGTTGACGTTGAAGCACGAGTACTTTTTCTTTCCGGTATTGCTCCAGCATTTGCCCGATGTTGTAAGGGCTCTCTTCCCATCCCCCGGTCGGCGGATAACGATTTGTCCTGACTGAACAGATCGCTCTCAGGAATGCAAGATCAACCAGTACTGATTCCCAGTAATAAGGGTAGTTGTTGAAGTCGCTCGAATTTGCAGACTTCGAATACATGTTGATACGGTCAAAATTATAGGAATTCACCTTTGTCGTTTGCCTTAACCCGAAGCCGTTTATTTCCATTTTCAAGCAGCAATTTGTAAATTTTTTCGGCTCCTTCGTTTTCGTAATAATTAACCAGGTAAATATCTTTAGCAATATGCCAGTTTGGAAAACGCTCCAACACCGCGTCTGCCACAGCTTTGGGCAGTTTTACATTTTTATATTTTTCGGCGGTGCGTAATAACTTTCCGGTCTGGTCATACGCAGCGAGTATCTCGCCTTCCGGAATGATGAACGAAACAAAATAGGTGTCGTAATCGTCTTCATAATATTCAGCGTTCCGGACATCGTAAGCTGCGGCTTTGCTTTCGAGGACTTTAGCCGGCCTGGGCGTTTCTGCATTGTTGACAGCGCTAAGGTATTTGTACCTGGTAGCAATAACCCGAACCTCAGGCAGCACCTCCTGAGACATTGCCCGAAATGAAAAAGCAACAACGAAAAGCATTATTGCTGAAAATAGTCTGACAGATTTCATAACTGAAAATTTTAATAGTGAATGATCAGATAATTTGATTCCCCGAATCTCGCCTTCCGGACCGGGCAGTCGGCCCACTATCGTCAGTTCCTCCTATGATCCTGCTCAACCCTCAGCCGAATCGCCGGAAAATTTCCCTGTCCAGTTCTTCCCGGTGGTCGGGGTGCGCAATCTGCATCAGAGCAACCGCCCTTTGTTTGAGGTTTTTTCCAAAAAGATTGACTATACCATATTCTGTAACGACATAGTGCATGTGGGCCCGCGTAGTAACTACACCCGCCCCCGGTTTGAGGCTGGGAACTATCTTTGATTTACCCGACGTTGTGGTCGACGTGATTGCTATAACAGGTTTCCCTTCTTCCGAGAGTGCTGCACCACGCATAAAATCCATCTGGCCACCTACGCCAGAGTATTGATAGGTGCCGATGGAATCCGCGCAGACCTGGCCGGTGATATCCATCTCAATAGCTGAATTGATAGCGACCATACGTTTATGCGCACCAATAACAGCAGGATTATTCACATAACTGATCTCCTGAAATGAAACAGCAGGATTATCGTCCACAAAATCATAGAGACGTTTGGTACCAATTGCAAAGCTGCAGACCAGTTTTCCTGCATTGTATTTTTTAAACTTGTTCGTTATAATATTTTTTTCCACCAGCGGGACAACGCCATCCGAAAACATTTCCGAGTGAATCCCGAGGTCCTTATGTTGATGGAGGCATGAGAGCACAGCATCCGGAATGGCACCGATTCCCAGTTGCAGGGTTGAGCGATCCTCGATAAGACTGGCACAAAGTGTTCCAACTTTCCTGATCGCTTCACTGGATCGGTAACTGTAATCAACTTCAGGCAACGGCTTGTCAGACCACACCATTGAATCAATATCTTTTACATGAATCATCCCATCCCCATGTGTCCTTGGCATACGGGGGTTCACCTGTGCAATTACATGTCTGGCATATGTCATAGCCGAGCGGGCAATATCAACCGATGTACCAAGTGAACAATACCCATGTTTATCCGGTGGCGATACCTGGACCAGCGCAACATCAACTGGCAACAGACCACGTTCAAAGAAATGATGGATTTCGCTCAGGAACACCGGGATGTATTCTCCGGCATCACTATTAACCAGTTCGCGGACATTCGCGGAAACAAACATGGAATTCATAAAAAAGTGATCCTTGAAATCAGGCACGTTAAAGAGCCCGTCGCCCAAAGTGGTGATGCTCACAAGTTCCACATTTTTCAGGGAGGCCCTCCTCTCAAAAAGTGCATTGATCAACGTTGTTGGTGTGGCTGCACTTCCATGTACAAAAACCCGGTTGCCACTTACAATCTTTTGAATAACTTCTTCCGCTGTCTGGTAAACCATACTTGAATTTTACACACTTACGCGTGATGTTTATAATAAAAGGTGAAAACATAAAAAATAAACCTCACGGTATGATGGGATACCCATTGCAACAATCGTGAAAAGGGATTGCGGACATGCCCGCTGATGGAATCGCTGACCCTGACACAATGCTGGTCGATCAGTTCTCTCAGCACCTGTGCTGATTTCCGGGCAATCTTCTCATCCTGCACATTGAGATTAAGCTCAATGGAGGCATAGGCACTGATATTATTCAGGTTGTAAGAGCCAATTGTGAGCCACCGGTCATCGCATACCGCCAACTTTCCATGGAGAATATTACCCTTGTATTCATATAACTCTATGTGGTTGCGGAGCAGGAAAGAGTAACTGTACCGTTCAGCATATTTCGCAATCCCAACATCCGAGTTACCTGCAGTGATGATTTTTATTTTTACACCGCGGCGAGCTGCCTGCGCAAGCTGAGAACGGATCATTTTGCCGGGAATAAAATAACTTGAAAGTATTATTACCTCACTGGTCGCCGAACGAAGCATTCTGACATAAGTGGAAGATACCTGGTTTTTACGACGGACCCAGTCGTTACGGCAAAGGGCAATCGTCGACAAATTATCTGGGGGAGCGGTGGACTGCTGCGGTTTAAGAACGGGAAACGTCGCCCCATTACGGAAATTATTCCAGGTCTTGCAGCATAGTGTATATAGTTCGCTTACAATAGCACCCTTTGTATACAGGGCAAAATCAAGCCAGGCCGGTTGACCAGGAAGATCGTTATACCGGTCAGATATATTAACACCGCCAACAAGGGCTTCGTCCACATCGGCCACCAGTATTTTATGATGCAACCTACGTCCCACATAAAAATTGGTATTCCGAAACAATGGTGCAAAAAAACGGAAGTTGATGCCGTCCATATCCAGCTGCCGGAGAAAAGACTTAGACAGTGTTCGGGATGCATATCCGTCGACCAGCAAATATACACTCACACCTCTTTTCACTGCATCGGCGAGTGCCTGAGCAATCACCTGCCCGGTGTGGTCTTCTTCATAGATGTAGGTCTGCAGATGAATGACCGACCTGGCGTTCCGGATCATGCTGTGTGCACAATCAAAATACTCCGTGCCAGCCCTGACAAGTCGTACATTGCTGGCCTGCGCGTAACCCGGAGTTGAATATTGTTTACCAGAAGACATAACAGGGTAATTTGACAGGATTGCTGATTCATCAAACATAGCCTGAACCTCACGCGCAGAGCATGAGCAGCTTCATCCTGACAACTGATCAATATCAGCTGCATATTCCGGGTAAGACTGCATTTTTACTGAAATCAATTTTATGTTCGGAAAACTTAACACCTCGGAAATAGAAGACCTGCTTTATCGCCAGTTTGTGGGGCGCATCGGTTGTCACGCAGACGGTCTGACCTATGTGGTACCTGTGAGTTATGCTTATGACGGAATCTATGTTTATTTCCATTCAGTGGATGGCATGAAGATCTCCATGATGCGGAAAAATCCCAGGGTATGCTTTGAAGTTGATGACACAAAAAACCTTTCAAACTGGAAAAGTGTAATATCATTTGGAAAATTCGAGGAGCTGACAAAAGAAAACGAACGCCAGGAAGCTTTAAAAGTTTTGGGGAGGCGGACGCTTCCTTTGCTTTCAAGCCAGACAATGCACCTGACATCCCAATGGCCTTTCCCGGCGAACGAGGACGAGCGGGTGGCCGGAATTTTTTTCCGGATTGAATTAATGGAAAAATCCGGCCGGTTTGAACATAGTGAACGCGAGTTTTTTTATGCAACCTGAGCTTGCCTTTAGCAGAGCAGTTCGGCCAGGCGGGCAGGTTCCTTGATGTTGATCTTGCCATCCCGGATTTCAATCAGATTTTCGGATTTGAAATCGCTGAGCGTACGGATCAGCGATTCCGTTGCGGTGCCAACATAATGCGCGATATCGTCCCTTGATAAATCCATACCTCGCCCCTGTCCCTGTGAATTGAACTTGTTGTGAAGGTCTACCAATGCGGCCGCAACCCGTTTGCGAAGTGAACTGTAGGCAAGCCTGACCAGCTTTTCCTCTTTTTCCTTTACGTTATTTGAAATAAGCTGGATAAATTTCGCTGCGATGGACATATCACCATAAATCATTTTCAGGAAGTCCTCTTTGGGAATTGCCATCACTTCAGCATCTTCCAGGACTACAGCGGACTCATCATAATTCCTTTCGGTAAGCAGTGATGTATAGCCGATAAAATCACCGCTGGTATTGACATCCGTTATATATTCCTTGCCATCCTCCTGTGTGCGAAGGCTTTTGATCTTGCCAGACACGATGTAATAAACAAATCTTGGTTTCTTTCCTTCCTGGAACAGGATTTGCTTTTTCCGGAAACTGTCCGCCGCATATTGCCCCTGTAACTGCTGGACCATCCCTGCCGCTTTCGTATCAGAAAGAAACTGATTGATGCCTTGTACGGTACCTGGATAGGATTTTTTCAGGACCTCAAGTTTTTTCAACCTGATTTCAACTGCATTCAGCAACTCGATTTCCGCGAAAGGTTTGGTGACATAATCATCAGCGCCCATCTCCATCCCCTTTCGCATATCGTTACGTTCTGTTTTGGCAGTAAGAAAAATAAAAGGAATGTTTTCTGTAGGCGGATGTTTTCGAAGGAGATGCAGAACTCCATATCCATCCAGTTGCGGCATCATGATGTCACAGACGATTATATCCGGAAGTTCAGCCATTGCAATCTCCACACCTTTTTTTCCGTTATCGGCGGTAAACGTTTTGTAACCGGCAAGTTCAATTATTTCAGCGGTGTTCTCAAGTATGGCGGCATTGTCCTCGATGATAAGAATGCTGTTCATAAATCTGGTTTTATTGGCGGAAAGATTAAAGAACTGATGAACAATGTACGCAATTCTGACTTACCGGTCCCATTTATGATCATGGTCATATACTCCGGTGAGCAGGATCATTTGCACGCCCGTAGAGCTGTTTATTTTTGGTCGGGCGGCGCAAAAACCACAAGGCTCTACTATGGATACATTCACTCATATAGCAATCGGCGCCTGTGTCGGCTACGCCACGTTCGGAAAAACGGCTGGAAAAAAAGCAATGATCTGGGGTGCTGTCGCCCACTCCCTTCCGGACGTTGATTTTGTATCAGGGCTTTGGCTTGATGGACCCGCTGCACTTCTTGCCCACCGGGGTTTTACGCACTCGTGGTTGTTTGTATTTATGGCTTCTTTCGTACTGCTGTTTATCTTCCGAATGATTCATTCCCAAACACCGGTATCATCCCGCAGGTTGCTATTTTTGTTATTCACGGCATTGAGCCTGCATATCCTGCTGGATTCCCTCAATGTCTACGGTACGGGCTGGTGGGAACCATTCAATCATACAAGAGTTGCCTTTGACGTACTGTTTGTGGCTGACCCACTGTTTTCAGTTGTCCCGGGAATCGCTTTACTTGCCTTACTGGTAATGAGAAAGAAAAAACGGTTATGTATGATTACATCAGTGGCCGGACTGTTATTTCCGCTTGTGTATATCATGCTTGCAGTCTTTTTTCAACAGGTAATCCGAACTGATGTAAAACGGATCCTGGCAAAACAGGGAGTCAAGTACAAACGGTTCATGACAACTCCTCTCCCATTTCAAACCCTCCTTCATAATGCAGTGATCGAATGCGAAAGCGGTTACTATATCGGTTACCGCTCGATACTTGACAAACAGGAAAATCTCAACCTTTGTTTCCTTTTGAAAAGAGAAGACCTATTATCAGATGCTCCTAACCAGGTCGACGTTGGTCTGCTGAAACGTTTTTCCGGGGGATATTATATTGTGGATTCACTGGGTGGCACCGTGCGCTTTCACGATCTGCGGTTTGGTGAAGTGCAGGGATGGACCGGTTTATACCAGGGAACTGTGTTCAGTTATAACCTGAAAAAGGGACCAGCAGATAAGATGGTCCTCCAACGTGGTCGTAGTAAGGATTTTAGTGCGCCCGCAATGAAATCACTCTGGGCACGAATGAAAGGTATCTGACCAGAATCCACCCTTTTCCTGAGCAGGGTCAGTTAACCAGGGCGGGTAAACGGTTACTTTTCACTTATCACCTCAAAAATTAGTTATGAAACCAGTACTTTCCGGTCTGAATGAAACCATAGCGGTAATTTTGCTGCTCGCTCTGGTCGCTGGTGCCGCCGCCAGTCGTCTTTTCAAAGAATTTTTAAGCTGGCTTTTGTTTAAATTGTACCAGGTCTTTATTGGCAGCCCACGATCTGATTGAAGAGTTGCAAAAAAATTATCATTTAACATTCCCATGACCGATATAACAAAAAATCTCAGCAAAACCAGTTACGCTTTGCTGATCGAAAGTGTAAAGGATTATGCGATCCTGATCCTGGACACGGAGGGCAATGTTGTGACCTGGAACAAAGGTGCGGAGCTTATAAAGGGTTATACCGCCAACGAAATTATCGGACAACACTTTTCAACGTTTTTCACCGCGGAAGATATCGCATCCGGGGAACCTGCGCGCCAGCTTGAAATGGCGAGGTCAACCGGCAAGTTTGAAGGTGAGGCCTGGCGTGTACGGAAAGACGGGAGTTTATTCTGGGCCGGCCTGACTGTTACTGCAATGCGTGACGGTTCGGGAATGCTCATCGGGTATGGGAAGGTTACCCGGGATCTTACGTCGGCAAAAATGCTGGAAGATGAACGGATCGGGCTTAGTACAGAATTGAAAAAGCAGTTAATCAAAAGCCGTTCCGAGGTCATTGACTACAAACATGCGCTGGACGAATCATCTATACTTGCGATAACCGATCAGAAAGGGATAATCAGGTATGCAAATGAAAATTTCTGCAGCATATCCAAATATTCCCGGGAAGAACTGATTGGAAAGGATCACCGGATCATAAATTCAGCAACACATTCCGCAGAATTTATCCGCGACCTGTGGGTAACCATTGCCAATGGCAAGATCTGGCGCGGAGAAATCCGGAACAAGGCAAAAGATGGCAGCTATTATTGGGTCAGCACTACCATTGTTCCATTTCTTGATGAGAGTGGCAAACCCTACCAGTATCTGGCTATCCGCAGTGATATTACACAACGTAAACTGGCAGAAGAAGCATTAAAAAAAACAAACGAGACCCTCGAGTTGCGGGTAAAAGAGCGGACACTGGAGCTTACGCAGGCCCTGGAGCGGGAGAAGGAGCTGAGTGAAATGAAGTCCCGCTTTGTATCCATGGCCTCCCACGAGTTTAGAACTCCGCTTAGTGCCATTCTTTCAAGCTCCTCTCTTATCGAACACTATGTCAATCCAGGTCAGGAAGAAAAAAGAAACAAACACATTGAAAGGATAAAGACATCGGTCAGCAGCCTGACAAACATTCTCGATGATTTTCTTTCACTTGAAAAGCTGGAACAGGGAAAGGTCAGAATAAACATAGAGAGCGTCTCGATGAAAAATTTGTTGGGCAGAGTGTCAGATATGATGGAAGGAATGATAAAAAGGAAAGAACTTGTTTTTGACCTGGTTTTATCCGGCCATGATAGTTTGCTGACTGATAAAAAGATACTCGGTAATATCCTGATCAATCTGTTATCCAATGCGATCAAGTATTCACATGACGGGGGTAAAGTAGAAGTATTTGCAGAAGGCTCGGACAGGCAAACTGTGATTTCTGTCCGCGATCACGGCATCGGCATACCGCTGGAGGCACAGAAAGATTTGTTTGGTAAGTTTTTCCGTGCCCACAATGTGGTCAACATCCAGGGCACTGGACTCGGGCTTAATATTGTAAGAAGGTATGTTGAATTGTTAAACGGGACAATCGGATTTTCCAGCGTAGAGAACGAAGGCACCATTTTTACACTTACGCTGCCGACAGTCCAGGATGACATGAATCCACCAGGCAAATGATCCTGGTCATTGGTTAAGGGCCGCTATCAGGCTATTTTGCATCTAATGAAATGTATACTTATTATTGAAGATAATACAGCGATCCGTGAAAACACCTCGGAAATACTGGAACTGCGTAAATACAAAGTGCTGGCAGCTGAGGAAGGGCAAAAAGGATTTAAACTGGCAAAGGAGTTTCTGCCTGACCTTATACTTTGTGATATCATGATGCCGGATACCGATGGTTCGCTTTTTTTCCGCCTGGCCAAGGCAGACGCAGTTACCCGCGATATACCTATTGTATTTTTCTCCGCAGGCAGTGCCCAGCACCTGCAGGTCGAACTCAAAAAAATTGCGGATGGTTTTTTAAAGAAGCCTTTTTCGGAAGAGGAGCTGCTGAGTACAGTTCTTAACGCACTTCTACCTACGGAAAAATTGCTTCCTGCTCAGGAAATAAATACACCCGGTATTACGAAAGATGGTCTTCATGTGCAGATTTGACTGATCAAGGGTCTATTGATGTAATGCCATTACTGGTATCTGGCTATGTAAGACCATCTTTTTGGTAAGACTTCGGTTCAGTAATTTTTCTACCAGATTATGTCGCTTCGGAATCACCATCAGCATGTCAAGACCATTCGTTCCCGCAAAATCGATAATGAGATCATCTATATCAGCACCTGTAATGAAATGAAACTGGGGATTGAGTGCTGCCAATTCTTCGGCGAGTACGCCAGATTCGAAAGTCATCCCTGGTTTGAATGTAGTTTGTTTGCCGAGGTTGAGTATGTGCAATTCTGCACCGAAATCGCTCACAATCTGCCGGATTTCGTCCATTGGGACAGTCTTACGTACCTGTTCGAGGTCACAAGCCACTCCGATTTTACGTATAGATTTGTATCGTACGTCTGATGGAATTGTGACAACAGGCCACCTGAGGTTTTTCATAGTATGCACCGCATGACTGCCAAATAAAACACGCTCTGCCGCTGTTGTTCCCTGACTTCCCATGACTACTGCATAAGGTTCAACATCTTCGCAGATGGTTTTTAACTCTGGATAGAAACTGCCTTCCTTGATTTCAGTCGTGATGGTGAGATGATCGGGTATTCTGCCTGTCAGTCTCCGTTTTAGCTGAAGAATTTCAGTTTCTAATTCCTCCCGGTAATGTTTCGGATTAATTACTACCGGCACCTCCAAATAACTGATGGGAAGCTGGTACACATGAACCAGAAGCAGGTTAGCCCCTATTGCCGATGCCATTTCTGCTCCATACTCGGCAGCATTAGAGGCTGCAGGGGAAAAATCGGTTGCAATAATTATTGTTTTCATACATTCTTATATTTTGTCCGTGTACGGTAAAAATAGCTGTTGTCACAGGTGACTGCCATGACAACCATCAACAGTATGTGTGATATTGGTCACAAGGGAATGGCCGTTTATTCCCTGGTTGGCAATTTTGCCGTCCTCCATTCCGATGAATCGCTGGGACTTCGGGTGCCGGTTTGGTCAGCCCGAATACCCCTTCTGATGGAGAAAGCAAGCAACACCATAAACAATGGCGCGGTGATTGCCCAGGGAAATGCGAGGAATAAGAGTGAGTTTGAATAACTGGGATAGAAATAAACAACACAGATCAGGGGTGTAACAAGTGGCCGGACACCTGACCGAATACGCATTCATTACCCATCACCAATGATCATTGCAGCAAACCTCTGTTGTGCCTTGGCAACTTCTACTCAGGTAAATATTCGCCAAATAAATTCCAATCCATACTATTCCCCCACCCCTGCCCGTGATCACTTGTATTTATTTGTTTATGTTTTTCACTTATTTGAAATCCATCGTACGTTAACAAAGATAAAATGCATCCTGGCCGTAAGTGCTCACTTGCCCAGCTTAAAGGCGAATCTCCATTTGAGTCTTTAGCGGTTTTATCCGCTCCATTGTCCAGCAAATATGAAATTATTTTTTCGTCGGCATAAGCAGCAGCCCGGTGCAAAGGGGTTTCACCCTTTGTTTTTACATCACGCATAAAAGCACCCGTTTCTTTTCCCGCAATAGTTTTTGCATTTACATCCGCTCCTTTTTCCACAAGAAGTTTTACCACATAGAAATAGTACGGCCGCCCCGCCTTGGAAAGAGCATTGTGCAGCGGAGTTTCATGAGTTTGCCCCAGCTGAGCATGTACATCCGCCCCGTGATTGATTAAAAAGTCACATACCTTCCAATGTCCAAAGAAAGCAGCGTTTCCTAACTCGTCATTCAGATTAATACTGTCGAGGTTCCCTCCTTCCAGTAAAACCGATTTTAAGGCAGTTGTGTCATTATAGTAAACAAGCCATTGCAATGGCTTTATTTGTCCTTCATGCAATACTTCCTTCCAATTGGATTCTTTGAACAATTCGAGTATATAGTCAGTCCTCCCCCGACTAATGAATTCAATAATTTCTTTCAACTCCATACAATATTTTTTTTGCGAGGGTTACGCTTTAGCAGGTATAATAAGATGCGGTGTCGATCGTCCTGCCCGAACCAACGCCCGGCCTGCAATCGGTTAGGCATTCACAAACCGAATAACCCAATGTTTGCGGTATTCGGCTAATACCTTATTGTAATGTACCACTTTCCAATTAATGAATGATACAGCTAATTCGTTCATGACAGCAAATTCCCGGAAACAATAAATCTAATAAAAATGTTGATTAGGCGGTGCGGGTTGATGAAGAACAAGGAATTCCCTTTATTGATACAAACCGATCCTCCCAGACACGGTCATTCAGCAGTCATCAAGTATGCTGCCCCAGTTAAGCCGGTGGCAAAATAAATAATTCTAAAAGGGCCCCAACAGGGCCCTTTTAGAATTATTATCTAAACGCTGTGCATCCCACAATCCTATTTCGAAAACTTCACTTTCGTATCAACATTCTGCGCGGTCTTCCTCCCCTGCTTCGCACCTTCCTCGCAGGAATACCGGTAATGAATACCGCCATATAACCTGGAAATAGAAATTTCCCCGGCCATCGCATTAAACGATGCATAATTTCGTGTACCCAGGTTCTGAGGGCCCCTGCCAAGATCTGCCATTACGCCTTCATATGTAGCATTTTTAAACGAAACCTGGTCGCCATAAATACTGGTAAGTGCATACGCCACGCTATTACTGAATACAGCATGATTGGATGGGAAATCCGGAAACGCGGGCGTACCCAGGAAAGGCTGCCAGGTTGGAGTAGCATTCGGTGCAATCACAGCGCGGATAAACTGAAAGGGCCTTTCCGCCAGGTGCGTGTATTTCACTTTGAAAGAACCGGTCACAGCATCGCACAGGGTGATGCCCGTTTTAGCATACGTAAGGGCTGCTTTGTCTAATGAGGGTTTTAGCTGTTCAAGCACTTGTTTTAATACCGAGATATAATGTGCCCCTGCAGGAAATCCGGGATTGGAATCATTATAATATTTCGCGATCAGCTTTTGTTCATCGGTAAGCTCTTGTGAAACTGTATACACTTCGTTCATGTCTTTATAATAAGCCGACGTTGGATCGGTACTATACGCCAGTGGAGGCGATGCCACATTATCCAGGCTGCCAGGCACCAGCAGTCGGGTGTACCCGCCATAAGGATTCACTGGTGAGCCTGTTTCAGGCATCCACATACCGGGATAGTATGCAGGCAACTGGTAGGGAACAGTTGGAAACTTCGCATTGTCAGTTTGTGCCCATGTATAAATCCGGTTAGCCACCTCTGTGCCAAAGGCAACGGAGCGTCCAAAGACTTCACTACCGGACTCTGCGAGAAGTTGTGTGTTCAATTCATTTTCCAGGGCATTAACGGCGGCCTCATTGTAAGCAGCGGTTACCCCACTAAAGAACTTGCGGGTCATAACACCGAGCGCGGCATGTGCCGCACTGGGCCAATGATACGAAAGCCCGTGTTCAACGGCAGGCATCGCGGGCATGTCGGTGAGTTGCCCGTACAATGAGCGGTTGGCGCGCATTCCGGGCAGTATCGATTCGTACAGGGCAATGCCGCAGTACGCCATATAACGCGCCGGATTAAATCCAAACGGGTTACCAGTCGGCCTGTTCAGCATACCGGTCTGCACCCCGAGCCATTTAGTCACCACTTCGGCGGAATAAGTCTCCGCCCGCGGCACTTCGGGATCATCATTTTTGTGACAGGCAATAGTGGACAGGAAAAGCACCGTCCCAAACAGGGCAACGTGCGGGGATCTGAATCTCATAATCAGAAAAGTTTAATTGTGATTGAATGAAAAGACTGGCTTCCGGGCCACACTTGCGGGCGACCGCGAAAGCGACACCAATCTATTCATTATTGCAACCGTCCATTTCAGTAAATCGACCAACGCGCCTGTTTCCGGAAATACAGCAGGAACGAGCGCTCAACGGCACAAGGGCTAGGCAATCTGCCGTCTGTCGGAAATACAGGCTGTTAGTCTATTTTTCACTTTCCGGCGGGTATTAATGGGGCAGATTGATTAATTTGTAGGAAGTGAAACGGATCAATGCCTTTTTATATAACCAGTTTATTTTCTCGCCACGCTACCGGATATGGCGACATGTGATCTATTGGACATTCCATATCTGTTTATGGGCGGCATTCTGGTTCGTCATGATCGATTCGCTTTCTTACGGCCGTCACTTGTTGAACATGACCATGTGGATCCCCGCATTCATTTTATTCAGTTACCCGCTTGTATACTTCGCCATCCCGCATTTGTTGCTGAAGGGTAAGGTGATACAGTTTCTCTTCGTCATCCTCGGATGGGGAGTACTTGGGTTTTACTTTGATATTGCCTACAGGAGTTATATCCTGATCCCCGCACAGGAAGCAATGGGTCTGACAAATATTATTCCCAGGGGTCCGCTCGCTTTCTGCTTCCTGTGCATGACCACCTCAGCTGCGAGTCCTATGATTATAAAATTTTTCAAACTGTGGACCATCAAGCAACGCGACTGGATGCAGGCACAAAACGAAAAGACTACGGCAGAACTGCAGGTTTTAAAGGCACAGATCCATCCGCATTTTTTATTTAATACGCTCAACAATATATACTCCTTCTCCCTGGAGCGATCTTCCAAAACACCCGGTTTGATTCTGAAGCTTTCATCACTGCTGAATTATATGTTGTACGACTGCAAAGCGGATGAAGTGCGCCTTTCGAAAGAAGTAGAAGTAATGAAAGATTACATCGAGCTGGAAAAAGAGCGTTATGGCAATAAGATTGATATCTCCTGGAATGCGGAAGGTGAAATGGCCGAAAATTTTATTGCACCGCTGATTATGATCCCCATTTTGGAGAACTCATTCAAACATGGGCTGTCTGAACAGATTGAGAAGCCCTGGCTGAGTGTGGACATATCGGTCAGGCAAAACACGCTTCACTGCAAGATTGCCAACAGCAAAAATGAGTCGGTGCCTTATAACAAGAATGGAATCGGTCTGAATAACGTGAAGAAGCGGCTCGAATTCATTTATACCGGCAGGCATGAATTCAAGGTGCATGATGAAGGCAATTTTTTTGTAGTGTCGATACGCATCAGGTTGTCTGATGTAGAATTCCATCATACTGACCCGGTGATCCCGTCAATCCGGAAAATGGCGTCCGCATGAAACTCCGCTGCCTTCTTATAGATGATGAGCCGCCGGCACTGAAAGTACTTGCCAGTTATATCACATCTATCAACGGGCTCGAGATCGCAGGACAATGTCGCAACGCCATAGAAGCCCTTGACGTACTCAAGCACAAACCAGTCGACGTCATATTCCTCGATATAAAAATGCCACGTATCATCGGAACCGAATTCCTCCGGAACCTGTGCCGGCCACCTAAAGTGATTTTCGTTACCGCCTACAGGGAATACGCTGTTGATGGCTTTGAACTGGATGCGGTCGATTACCTCGTTAAGCCGGTATCGTTTGAGCGATTCTTTAAGGCCATTACAAAACTCAACCGCCTCATGGGACAGGAAACCCCTGTTGTAAATCACAATGAACCCCTAAACAACTCCACGTTCGTTTACCTGAAGGTCGACCGCGACATGAAAAAAGTGATCATCAGCGATATCCTGTATATCGAAAGCTGGAAGGACTATGTTAAAGTGGTTTGTCTTGATGGGCAGTACCTGCTGGCCAGGCAGTCAATCAGTTCAATGGAAAACCTGCTTTCGGAACATAAGTTCATCCGCACACATCGTTCCTTCATGGTTTCGATTGACAAGATCTCCGGATATAACGGGATTGCGGTACAGTTGGGTAAAACGGAAATACCTATCGGCCGGCTTTATAAGCAGGCGGTCATGGAAAGGTTGCAGGGTTGAGCTTCTTTCCGATCTGCCCTGGTTTCAGGGAATAAGAAGTCGCTGAATTACTTCATGAAAGTTTGCAGACGTAGCACCGTGGCGTTGGTGGCGGGTCATGATTGTTTACGGAAAATGTACATTATCGGGTTGCATGCAAGAAGGATGGGGAACCAGACCACCAGCGCTGGCTATCAGCAAACTATACAGCAGAATGGCGCCCAGCAGGAATATTCTTTTTCGGAACCTTAAATACTTTGATTTGAGCAAGCCTGACCTTTTGACCAGCATTCCAGAGATCATAACTTTGCTGCATGTTCAACCACAATTCCGGAGTAGTATTGAATGCTTTCGCGAGTCGCAAGGCCATCTCAGCGCTAATGCCCTGACGGCCGTTCAACAGCATGGAAAGGGTTTTGCGAGCTACACCAAGATTGGCTGCGGTATCCGTCTGGTTAAGGCCTAACGGCTGCAGATAGGTTTCTTTTAAAATCTGACCGGGATGGACCGGCTTCATTCCCTGCTTAAGCATGATACTCTTTACTTTAATGATAGTCAAGATGATCGACTAAATAGACGTTTCCGTCTTGAAACTTAAATATAATACGCCAGTTAGTTTTAACTGTCACCGCCCAGTAATCAGCAAGTTCGCCTTTCAATGGATGCAACCCTGACCCTGGAAAGTTCATATCGCTTACTTTCTCAGCTGCATTCAACAGTGTCAGTATCAGCCTGATTTTGCCGACCTGATCCTGCGGAAGCCTCGAAGCATTGTCTTTGGTCCAGAGAAGCCTTAGTCCCTTATGTTGAATACTAAGTATCATTGCAAATATAACCTGTAACGTTACACATTACAAGAAATTTTTAATGCTGAATTGATTGAAGGAATATAATTGCATTTTAATTTCGGAATAAGCGAGCCAGTGGCAATGGGGTTTTTGCGGAAAAAACAGGGGAAAACACGAGACTTTATAGGTGATATATCACTTACTTAAAATCTTCCTCGTTACAAATTCAGTAAAGAAGTAATCCCTGTAAATATTGCCGATCGGTATTTCGTTTTCCCCTATGTAAACAGTATTGTTATCTACAGAATCCATATTGTTTACATTGATGATGTAGGATTTGCTGACCCTGACAAAAAAGCTTTTCGGAAGTAATTCATGAATGGTTTTAATATTCATTAGCGTAATCACTTTTTGAGTTGCCAAATATATGATCACATAATCTTTCAGGCCTTCAATATAAAGGATATCACTGAAATGAACTTTGATTATCCTGCGCTCCGCTCTAACGAAAATATAGTCATCGGTTATGTTTTCTATATTACTGTTTATCCCAACAGTACGGAACAATTTGCTATACGTCTGGGCCTTTTCAACTGCTTTCTGAAAGCGTTCTGATTTTACAGGTTTGATCAGATAGTCAATAGCTTCGACTTCATAACTCTCAGAAGCGAATTCATGAAAAGCGGTCGTAAACACTACTAAAGTTTTTCTGGGAATTGTTCTGGCAAATTCAATCCCATTCACTCCTGGCATTTGAATATCAAGAAATACCAAGTCGACAGTATTTTTTGCCAGGAAATCCTTTGTAGCATCCGCCCCGTTAAAGGAAGCTATGGCTTCAAGGTTTTCTGTCTGACAAACCAGTTTTTCGATTGCCTTTCTTGCTAATGGCTCATCATCTACTATAATGCAGTTCATCTTATAATTTTAAAGTTAAAGTAGCGCAGTACGTTTCCGGATTGTCTTCTATTTTCAAATTATGTGAAGAAGGGAACAAGAGCTCCAATCTTCTTTTAATATTGTCCAGTCCCAACCCTCCGGGCTTATTAACTGCTTTTACAGCCGGCTTTGAGTTTATACACCTGAAAAAAAGCTCAGTATGCCGAACATCGAAAAACAAATTTACATAGGATAGTTTCGTTGAGTCATTGTTGTGTTTTACTGCATTTTCGACAAATGAAATGAATAATAAAGGAGAAACCAGAACACCGCTCAATTCACCTTCTTTGGATACCTGAAAGTTGAAATTATCCCGTCTGACTTTTTCGAGGTTTAAAAAATCCTCCAAAAAATGGATTTCTGATGTTAATAAAACGGTATCCCTCGAGCTGTCATAAAGCTGATAACGAAGTAAGTCACTTAATTTCATCAGAACCTGCGAAGCTTTTTTAGGATCATCCTCAATTAAAACATTGGCATTGTTGAGCATATTAAAAAGGAAATGCGGATTGATCTGATTCTTGAGCTGTTCCAGTTCAGCATTGGTTTTTGCCAGTTCCAGATCATAAATCAGCTGGGCATCAGAGATCCATCGCTGGAATAATTTGATTGCTGCCGATGCAATAACAAGCGTCATGATCATGAAGGAAAAAGTGAAAAAATTAATACTGTCATCCTGGTACGGCAGTGACTCAGGCGTAAAATACCAGGCAAAGAATTCATGAATGTAGTACGAAAGAATCATGCTTGAAAGCACAAAAAGGCCATACCCCAGGTATTTTTTCTTGAATAAATATTTGGGAACAAAAACGTACATATTGCTGTAGGCCAATATTATTATCTGAAAGAAAATAACCAGTCGGTTATAGGTTTCGAAAGGTTCCACATAGTCCGGCGGACTATAATACAGAACAACAATACAAAATGCAATTATTGACAAATGACGTTGCAATCTGTATTTTCCTGAAATGACCAACTGAAGCATCCAATTGGTATCCACAGCGTTTCTGGGTAACGTTTTGTTCATAAGTCTATTTTATAATTCGGGCAAAGTAATCAGTACCCCAGAAATATTGATTTTTACTATACAAAAGCACCTTAATAATATACCAAAATAGGATTTAAAGATGGGCAAACCGATTTCCAGGTGTTAATATCACATACCAACCAAAAATCCAGGGATCACAGGGGGCAAATCCAGGTTCTTTACCTGAAATCCGGTTTGCAATTTATTTTACTATATGTAATAGCTGTCTTAATATATAAAGAAACGCATTTCGTATATATAAAAATTGCGGGGTCTGTAAAAATATAGTTTAGCCGAAAATATAGCCTTTAACACTAAACCTTTATTAATGAAAAGCAGAATCCTTTCCTTGCTGATACTTGTTTTTGCTTCGGTATCCCACGCCTATTCGCAGGAAAAGGTTACCCTTAGCGGCACAATTACGAATAAGTCCAATACCGAAACACTTATCGGCGTAACGATTTACATCCCGGAAGCGAAAGTAGGTATCACTACCAATTCCTACGGATTTTATTCCACAAAATTGCCTAAAGGAACTTATACCATTATCATTAGCTATGTGGGTTATGATCGCCTCGAGGAAAGTATCACGTTGACCGAAAACACAAAACTAAACTTCGGGATGGCGGAAAGCAGCAAGGTGCTGGATGAAGTTTTTGTTAAAACCAATACACCTCAGGCCAACATTCGCAAACCTGAAATGAGTACCAATATACTATCTATCGCGACGATCAAAAAGATGCCGGCCGTGTTGGGTGAGGTAGATGTCCTGAAGTCGATCTTACAACTTCCCGGGGTTACCAATGCCCAGGAGGGTGCGTCCGGATTTAACGTAAGAGGAGGATCTGTTGATGGAAACCTGGTATTGCTTGATGAGGCCGTTGTATACAATACCTCGCATTTATTCGGCTTTTTTTCTGTCTTCAACGCTGATGTGATCAAAGATTTGAAACTTTACAAGGGCGGGATCCCGGCTAATTTCGGAGGACGTATATCCTCGGTACTTGATATCTATCAAAAAGAAGGAAATAACAAGGAGTATCATGTTAATGCGGGGATCGGATTAGTTTCAAGCCGGTTGCTCGTAGAGGGCCCTATCGTTAAAGGTAAAAGTTCTTTCGTGGTTGCGGGCAGAGGTTCTTATGCACATCTTTTGGTGAAACTTGCGGATGAACCGAATTCGGCTTCGTTCTACGACCTGAACACCAAGTTCAATTACAAATTGAACGATAAAAACAATTTTTTTGTATCAGGATACTTTGGAAACGACAACCTGAATTTTAATAAGAGTTTTATAAACACTTACGGTAACAAACTTCTTAACCTAAGGTGGAACCATATATTCTCATCCAGGATCTTCTCTAATGCATCTGCCATATATAGTGACTATGACTACCGGATCAAAGTAAAATCGGCCGGTCTTGACTGGAAAGCAGAGGTTAAAAACTATAATTTCAAATATGATTTTAAACATTATGTTTCAAATAACCTGACATTAAATTATGGCATCAATTCAATTTACTACGATTTTAATCCGGGAACGATCAGGCCATTCGGAGCCGCTTCTTTTGTAAATCCAGACCAGTTGGCCAAAAAATACGCATTTGAATATGCAGCATATATCAGCGCAGAACAAAACTTCTCTGAAAAGTTATCAGTGAATTACGGACTTCGCTACAGTAATTTTCAAAGATTAGGCCCGCAGGAAGTGTACACCTATGCCAATAATCAACCGGTCATTTATAATAAGGAGCTTCACATTTATGAAGAAGCCAAACCAACAGGAACTGTAAACTATTCAAAAAATAAAAAGATAGCCAGTTTTGGCAACCTGGAACCAAGACTTGCCGTAGTTTATTCGCTGAACAACTATCAGTCCATTAAGGCCAGTTACAATAGAATGAGCCAATATGTTCATCTGATTTCCAATACCGCTTCTGCAAGTCCGCTTGATATATGGGCGCCCTCTGACCAATACCTTAAACCAGAAATTTTGGATCAGGTAGCACTGGGATACTTTCACAATTTTAAAGACGGTAAATACTCGTTGGAAACAGAAACCTTCTATAAAAAAGTGAAAAACAAGGCAGATTACATTGACGGCGCAGATCTGTTGGGAATCGATGCTGTAGAAAGCGTGCTTTTGAACGGCGAAGGAAGAGCGTATGGTCTGGAAATGATGTTGAAAAAAAATACAGGAAAACTGACGGGCTGGGTTTCCTATACGCTTTCCAGGGCACAACAAAGGACACCAGGCAGAAATGCAGATGAACCGGGAATAAACAACGGAGAATGGTACCGGGCAAATTATGACAAACCGCATAATTTATCTGTTACAGGTGCTTATGCTGTAAGTCCGAAATGGTCATTTGGGGCTATTTTAACCTACCAGAGCGGAAAAGCAGCCACATTTCCTGACGGAAAATATCAATATCAGGGCGTCATTGTTCCGAGTTACGGACTAAGAAATGAAAATTCTTTAGCCGCATACCACCGTTTAGATGTATCTGCAACTTATACACCTAGACCCGATAAGAAAAAAGGATGGCAGGGTGAATGGAATTTCAGCATCTACAATCTTTACAACAGGAATAACGCAGCATCATACTCTTTCAGACAGAATGAAGATACGGGAACAAGTGAGACAAGAAGAGTATCCATTTTTGGTATTGTTCCGAGCGTTACCTACAACGTAAAATTTTAAAAGAAACCCATTTATTTATAAAAAAATAAAATGAAAATGAAACTAATACAAAAGAGTATGATTATAACTGTTGGACTTTCCGTAGGACTGTTTGTGACAGGATGCGAGAAAGCTATTGATTTACCTCTTGAGACAGCATCACCAAGATTGGTCATAGATGCGTCTATCGATTGGATTAAAAATACAGCAGGCAATGAACAAAAGATCGTACTGTCGACAACAACAGGTTATTACAACGCCGATTTCCCGAGCGTTTCAGGAGCATTAATAACGGTAACAAACGCGTCGAATACGGTTTTTAATTTTGTAGAAGCTTCCGGAATGGGGCAATATGTTTGTCAGAATTTCCTACCTGTCATCGGTGAGACTTACAACTTAAAAATTGTATTACACGGAGAAACGTATACTGCATCAGAAACATTTACCCCTGTTCCAAAAATAGAAGATAATATTGATCAGAACGACAAAGGAGGTGAAATGGGTGACGAAATCGAAGTAACATTTAACTATAGGGATAATCCCGGCCAGGAAAACTTTTATCTGAACAGTATTACCCAGCCGCATTCGCCGTTTCCCGAGCTTGAAGTGGAAGACGACGAACACACTAACGGCAATTTAATGCAGGAATCCTTTTCGCATGAAAAGTTAAAACCCGGGGACCGGATAGACTTTAAACTTTACGGAATCTCAAAAAGCTATTACAATTACATGTTCAAATTAACACTGGCTACAGGTAATGATGGCAACCCATTCCCTACCACACCAGGTGCGGTCCGCGGTAATATTATCAATCAAACCAATAACAACAATTACGCTTTTGGCTATTTCAGACTTGCAGAAGCAGACACTAAAAGCTATACAATTAAATAATCAGGTTTGGTGAGCGGAGTATTGATCACAGGTTATTTGCCAGATTAAAATTTGGCTCACTCAATACTTTGGAGAAATTTCAGCAATAGAGAGACGTCTTGAGCTTATTCCGTTCGTAGCGATTTTACCGGGTTAGCAATCGCGGCATTGATCGTCTGGAAACTGATTACAATCAATGTAAAGAGTAATACGAACGTACCTACTATTAAGAATATCGTTGGATTTATGTCGATCCTATAAGTATAACTCTGCAGCCAGGTATTCATCATCCACCATGAAATAGGGAATGCGATCAACAGGGCAATACATACTAATTTCAGAAAATCTTTAGACAGCATGCCTACGATGCCTGCAACTGGCGCACCGATCACTTTTCTGATACCGATCTCTTTTTTTCTTTTTTGCGCCATAAACGCTGTTAAACCAAATAAACCCAGGCAGGAAATGACAATGGCTAAACCTGCAAAATAGCCTGACAGAACTCCCGTACGTGTTTCTGTTTCGTACTGCTTTTGGTAAGCTTCGTCCAGGAAATTGAATGTAAACGGGAAACCGGGGTTATACCTTTTATAGAGATTTTCTATTGCAGTAATGGTCTGCCCCTGGTTCTCCTGTTTTATCCGCGCTACAATCGTACCCTCGCCCTTTTGCAGATACATAAATGAAGGTTTTATAACTTCATGCATGGATTCAAAATGAAAATCCTTAACCACACCAATAATCTGCCTGTTTCTTCCATAAAACCGGACAATAGACCCGATAGGGTTTTTCAGGTTCATCGCTTTAACCGCGGCCTCGTTGATGATTATATTAAGCGAATCCGTGCCGAAATCCGCTGAAAAGCTTCTTCCCGTTTTTATCTGCATGCTCATCGTTTCAATGAAATTCGGGCTCACGCCAAATACTTCAAAATACACATTATCTTTCTTGTCTTTGCCCGGCCAGTCCAGGCCGTCACTGTATGTACGGCCAACAATATTGTGGAAAGTATAGCCGGCATTCGTCACTCCAGGAATATGCCGTATTTCAGATAAGAAAGTCTCCTGGCCCGTTTCGATACTTCCTTCAGCAGTAAAACGGACTATATTTTCCTTGTCATACCCTGGATCCGTGTTTCTGATGAATTGTATTTGTTGAAATATAATCGTTACGGCTACTATCAATATGGTTGAGAGGGTAAACTGAAAGACTACCAGGCCTTTTCTGGATAACAACTCGGCTGCGGATGTATTCAACTTGCCTTTTAGTATGGCCAGTGGTTGAAAGCCAGATATGTATAAAGCCGGATAACTGCCGGCAAGAAAACCCGTAATCAGCGCAATAATTGCAATCGCAGCAACCATCTGCCAGGTGAAATGCAGGACGATTGATTTTCCCGTGAGTTGGTTAAACTCTGGTAACAAAACAACAGCAAGCGCCACTGCAATGACCATAGCAAACACGGTCAGTAAGAATGATTCCGCCAGAAATTGCAGTATCAACTGACTTCGCCTGGCTCCCACCACCTTTTTTATTCCCACTTCCTTGAGCCTTCGGGCAGCTTTTGCAGTGGAAAGGTTCATGAAATTGATACAGGCGATAAGGAGAATAAAAACGGCCAATGCTGTAAACAGGTTCACATATTCAATCCTTTCACCTGACGCCTGGTCGGTATCATATGGATCGTACAGGTAGCCATCGGAAAATTTTGTTGCAAAAACTTTTCTGCTCGTATCTCCTGTATTGACAATTATAATGTTTTCAACTTTTTTATTGAAATCGTTGATATCTGTTCCCTTTTTAAGTAGCACAAAATTCACGGGACCGGAACTGTTCCAGTTCTGTACCCAGTCCTTAACAGTTTTAAAATAGTCAAACGACAGCACAAAGTCAAATTGCTGAGACGAATTATCGGGTACTTTTTTGAATATACCGGATACATAAAAGGTGGTATCGTGATCAAATCCTACGGGCTTACCTACAATATTTTCGGTAGTTCCAAACAGTTTAGTAGCCAGTTCATCAGAAAGTACGATGGAATTTGATGTTGCAAGCACATTGCTTTTGTTTCCGTCTATCAGTCGAAAAGAAAAGATACTGAAATAGTCTTTCTCTGCGTATTGGCCGTTGGCTTTAATATTTTTATCATTTACCGAAAGCGTATTTTGCGGGAACCAGTGCGCAGGAGCTATAGAAGCGGCATATTCCACTTCGGGAAGGTTTTGTTTAACGGCACCACTTAACCTTCCCGATGACTCACCACTATAGCCTATTTTACCACTGTAGTTTTTACGCTCCACCAGTTTGTACAGCCGTTCATCATTTTCAAAGAATTTGTCGAAGCTCATTTCATCAGCTACCCACAAAAAAATAAGTAAGGAACATGCCAGGCCGGCGGATAAGCCAAGTAGGTTCAATGAAGTAAACTGTTTATCTTTCAGCAGACTTCGCCATGCTATCTTGAAATAATTTTCTATCATGGAAAACGAATTTATTCTGTTCCCGAACCTTTTACGGGTTTAATAATAGCTGCTTTTCATATTCCAGACCGTATTTGTCAAACGAGTTGTAGCGGCTTTGATGTCTATTGATTTATACCCGATCGTTATCCAGACAATGAGGTTGATTGAAATCTTCTGTTTATTCTTAATAAACAGTTCGATTAGAAATTCTCAAGGGATGACAGACTTTCTGATGTTAGTATTGAAAAATATGCCAAATGATTAATCCAGTGTATTTCAATATGTTGATAAATAAAGATTATACGAACTTGTTCTTTTTTGATACAACACGCTGATTGATTTTGATGCAATGCGAAGGCATTGCCCTCATAATTCGCTCCTTACTGAGATATTTAAATGGCTCTGATCAATTTTGCGTAAAACTTTGCATACTTAACCTCATCCATTTGGACTTTTTACATCCCTTACCACCACTTCATAAAAGCCGCTGTATAAAATAAATATCTACTATGTAACAAAACAGACTATCTGTGTAAGTATTTTGAATTCAAAAGAAATTCTGACGTGCCGACCTTCGAGGCGCTGGCGGTCAATCAGGAGCTTCTCGACCAATACGTAGGTGTTTATGTAGTAGCTGGTACACCGGCAAAGATGACGGTGATTAAAACCGGTTCAACGATTGCTATTTAAAATAATGGATCGACTGTGCCGCTCGAAGCTACAGCATCAAATAAATTCAATATTGGCCCCGGATTAACTATAGAATTCGATATAGCAAAAAAACAAATGACAATTAGACGGCCCCAGGGAGAACGAACATTTACTAAGGAGAGGATGAACTGATGTCGCTCTAAGGGTATTATGATAACCTGTAACTTACTTCACTAATAATGCTCCCGAAAATATTTTTTTAAAATAGCTTCTAACTTTGCTTCCGTCAACGGCTTACTTTCAAAACCATCAATATGAGGGGTTATCTTTGCTTTTGATTCATCATCAGGGTTCAGGGAAGTGGTCAGCATGATGATCACAATATTTCCCTGTTGCTCTTTTTCCATCCTATTATACTCTTTGAGAAATTCCCACCCGTTCATGGCGGGCATATTAATATCAAGGAAGATAAGATCGGGAGAGGGATAAGTATCTACCTCACTGAATCCTCTGCGATTGTTAAGGTAACGAAGTGCCTGGACACCGCTGGTAGCGATTTGAATATGCCCGGCACAGTCAGCTTCTTCTATTATCATTTGACTGAGAAAGTTTGTCGGCTCATCGTCATCGATAAGTAACACGCAATTTAATTTCTGTTTCATTAGGTATTGATTAAAGGTATATTAAAATGAAAAGTGGCTCCTTCGCCAGGTATTGATTCCACCCATATCTTTCCGCCGTGCAGGTCCACGATTTTTTTACAATGCGCCAATCCTATTCCCGATCCTTCATATTCGTTCCGGGTATGCAAACGTTGAAAGATGACAAATATCCTGTCGGTATGATCTTTCTCTATCCCGATACCATTATCCCGAACAACAAATGTCCAATGCGTATGGTCCTTGACGGCCCAAATGCTGACCTGGGGAGTAGTATCCTTTTTCCTGAATTTAATGGCATTGACGATCAGGTTCTGGAAAAGCTGTTTGATCTCGGTTTTATACCCGCTAATAACCGGTAATCGATCAACGCACATTTTGGCCCCTGTTTCTTTAAGTACTGCACCAAGATCCTGCATCAATTCATTCAGCATTGTATTGCAATCAACAAGCTGTAGTTCCCTTTTGCTGCCGATCCTTGAATAATCCAGCAGGTCCGTGATAAGGACCTTCATCCTGTCTGATGAGTCAACAATATAATGGAGGTATTTGTCCGCCTTTTCATCCATCTTCCCTTTGTATTGTTGCTGAAGCAATTTTACAAAGCTGGAAGTGGTACGCAATGGTTCCTGCAGGTCATGTGAGGCGATATAAGCAAAATGTTCCAACTCTTTATTCGTATGTTCCAGTTCTTTGTTTTTTAATGCAAGATTGGCTTCTGATATCCGGAGTAATTCTTCCTGTTGTTTACGAAGCGAAATATCAGTTATCATGGCCAGTGCTCCTTTGTAAATCCCCTTGTCATCAGTAACCGGGTTAGTGGATATGTTTACCCACACATCTTTTCCATCTTTGCTGACGAAAAGGGAATCATGGATTTCACTTAATCCCTGCTTTCGTCTTTCAATTTGTTGGAACGCTTTCTTCCTTGATTCATCGCCCATAAAATGATATATCTTTTCGCCCATCAATTCTTCTGCTGCATAGCCAACGATCTCGCACATCTTTTTATTAACAAAGGTGGTATTATCTTTTTCATCAATCAACCATATCCCCTCCTGTGCTGTTTCTACAATTTTCCTGTATTTAGTTTCACTTTGTTGAAGTGATTCAATGGCAAGTTTTCTTTCTGTAATGTCAGACATGGTGCCTATATAGCCAGATCTTAAACCACTTTTATTGAATATTCTTACAGCCTGACCTATCACCCATTTTATATTTCCTTTTTTATCTAAAAGCCGGTATTCTGCAGACGGGTCCGTTTCTTGTTTTAAGCTTTCATCCCACCCTTTTAGCACCATTGCACGATCAGCAGGATGAATGGCCTGCATCCAGGAATCTCCCATTGATTCCTCAAATGTCAGTCCGGTATATTCCAGGAATCGCTCATTTACATAGATCGTTTTTCCTTCCGTATTTGTTTGAAATATTCCCACCGGGGCGCTGCCAGCTAATGTCCGGAAGCGAAGTTCATTATTACTCAGGGCCTCTTCTGTTTTCTTACGTTCGGTAATATCCTGGTTTACCCCAAAGGTTTTAATGGTACGACCGTTATCATCTTTGACAACATAAAAGTGTACAGACACATACCCGATCTCCCCATCAGAATAGATGATGCGGTGTTCTATCTGGTGGCTGAAATGCGGATCAGGGGAACTGATAGCCTCCCCAACTTCTCCAGAGACCACATGCTGGTCATCCGGATGCACAAAAAGCTCAGCATAGCGGGCAGCGGACAAGCGGGTACCTCCTACTTGCAGGGTAGTAGTTCTGAAAATAGCATAAAATTGGTCATTAAATGTAAACAGGTCACTTAGTACATCATATTCCCAGTATCCCAGCTTAGCAATACCCGCAGCAATCGCCAGCCTACCCTCACTTTGTTTTAATATTGTTTCTGCATTTTTACGTTCACTGATGTCCTGGATCGCACCAACGATTTTAACAGTACGTCCTGATATATCTTTAGCAGAAAAAAATCGGGAAGCCATATACCCTATCCCGCCATTGGCATATTTAATCCTATGTTCTATTTGGTTGCTATAATTTGGAGAAGGAGATTTGATAGCCTCTGCTGCTGCACGGGTTACTAATAAAAGGTCATCCGGGTGCACAAAAAGTTCAGCATACAGCTCAGATGACATTGTATAGCCTCCCATTTCTTCAGCGGTTGTTTTAAAAATAGAATAGAACTGATCGTTAAACTTAAACTGGTTTAATGCTACATCAAACTCCCAGTATCCCAGTTTGGCGATCTGTGCAGCCACAGTAAGCTGGCCTTCGCTTTCTTTTAGTACCCTTTCAGCGTTTTTATGCTCAGAAATATCTACAGAAACACCTAAAACACCGGGAGTATCAAGCCCCGCAGAAGTATACGGAATTTTAGTTGTAGATAATACCCGGATTTTGCCATCGGCATCCGTTATTGTTTCCTCTATATTATATTTTATATTCCCGCTGAGGATTGCTTTAATATCCTCCTGTCGGAAATGTTCAACTTCTTCATCATGCGGATTAAAGTCGGCATCGCTTTTACCAATCAGGTCTTCGGCTTTGAATCCGTAAGCATTAGCAACGGCTTCATTCGCAAGAACGAATTTTCCCCCGGCATCTTTCGCAAAAATAAAATGAGGTACGAGATCAATTATCTGCCGGAGATGCTTCTCACTTTCGCGGAGTACTTCTTCTGACCTTTTCCGTTCAGATATATCATGCCCAAAAACTATAAATCCTCCCCCCTCCATCAGCGTTGTACTTAGTTCCATTACTATCGTCGTCCCGTCCTTTCTTTTTAATCTTCGTTCATTCCTGATTACTCCATTCGATTTTACTCTATCAAATTTAAATGGGTTTGTTTCAAGGTCTTCTTCAAATAAAACCTCCATCATTGAAAGTTGTAGTGCTTCTTCCTTCGTATAGCCCAATACTTCACAGGCATAGGGATTCATATCCGTAAATTTCAGGGTGGCATCAGCAATACATATAGCATCGGTTGCCTGTTCGATAAGAGTACGATATCGTAATTCACTTTCCTTTATTTTGTCTTCAGCCCGTTTGCGTCCCGAAATATCATTGGTCACACCATCCAATCGTATCAACTGGCCCGACTCATCCAATGAAGGAATGATCTTACTTTCCAACCAACGCATGCTTCCATCCTTGTGAAGTATACGATATTGACCTGTAATCTGCTTACCCATATAAAGTTCTGTAAAATGGTTATGCACCATATCAATATCTTCAGGAAAAACCACATTTTGCCAAAGATCCCGGTCGGTAAGAAATTCTGCCTGGGTATACCCGTAAACTTTTTCACAAGCAGCAGATATGTGTAAAATTTTAAGTGAAACCATATCTACCGAATACAGGATTTCCTCAATATTTTCCAGGACATTTTTAAGTTCTTTATTCGTCTTATAGAGATCATCATTTTCGCGGCTCAATCTATTGTTCAATTCAATTAATACATTTGAAGGGCGGGTAACCGGAGATTCAGCAGTGTCAATGTCATTTTCATGATCATCATAAGATTTACTGATATCTGCGAACAGGGCGAGATAATTCTCCGGGACCTGGTCGATGGTTCCGAAATGTTTTTGAATCTGGTTATCTAAAAGCTTGTTGTACATAGTTTATCCCTTTATAAGTTGTAGTGTTCATTTAAAAAACACACGATAATTTATATTTTTCTTCACCCATTCAACTTTTCTCAATAGTAAAATAAAAAGTACTTCCCTCGCCTTTAATAGACTCTACCCAGATCTTTCCCTTATGTAACGCGGCAATTTTTTTGCAATGCGATAGTCCAATACCTGAACCTTTATATTCGGTTCGGGTATGCAGTCGCTGAAAAATGATAAAAATTCTTTCGCTATGCTGTTTTTCAATTCCAATACCATTGTCTGAAATGCCGAATTTCCAATACCTGTCCATGTCATATATAGCAACTTTAATTTTCGGAATGCTATCCTTTTTTCTGAATTTGATCGCATTGGCAATCAGGTTTTGAAAAAGTTGTTTGACCTCGGTGGGGTAGCCGTTGATAACAGGTAATGATGCTGATTCGGTGGTAGCCTGCGTTTCCATGATGGATGCACTCAGATCTGTCAGCACATCCTGTAGTATTTCATTACAGTCAACTTTTTCCAGTTCTTTTTTATGACCTATACGGGAAAAATCGAGCAGGTCCTTTATAAGCACTTCCATTCTACCGGAAGACTGAGTTATGAAGCCGAGATATTTATCCGCTTTTTCATCCAGCTTTCCCTTGTATTGCTGCTGTATCAATTTCACAAAGCTGGAAATAGTCCGCAAAGGCTCCTGCAGGTCATGAGAAGCTACATAGGCAAATTGTTCTAATTCAGTATTGGAATTTTTCAGATCATATGCATAATGCCTCAGTTTTTCTTCAGTTTTTTTCAATTTCCTGATATACATTTCCAGTTCATTTGTCCGCTCGTGTACTTTTTGTTCCAAAGTTTTGGTATGCTCTTCTATCTGCATTTTAGACCTTTTCAGGTCCCTTGTCATCTTGTTAAATGAAATGGCAAGATCTCCAATCTCATCATCGCCATTAATACCTTTTATGATATCCATAATGCCGCCATCAATACCCTGGGTGGCCGCTTTAAGTTTCAAAATGGGAGTTACTATTGATCCCGAAACCAATATGCCAGCAATTATCGCTATTACGAATGCAATCCCCGCGATCGCTATGAGAAATCTTGTTGAAAACTTAGCTTCCTTTTCGACTGCGAGAGTTTCGTAATTAATTTCCGCCTGGGCATCATTTTTAAACAATTTCAATTCTTCAATTAAATCCCTGCCTCTTTCCTCCAATTCATCTTCATGTAAAATATAGTCTGCGACATACCTGTTTACTTCATAGTAGGTGATAATTTTACTGACATCCTTCTTATATAAAATATATTTATTTTCCAGCTCTTTCGTTTCCTCCAACTCTTCTAGTTCCTGTTGCAATTCTTTTCCGTCATAAAGTGTAAGACCCGATGCTGTTATGCCTTTTCTTGATGCCAGTGCTTTTTCAAATCGCGCAAAACCCTCTTTCAATTCTATCTTTATTTTGTCGGTTTCAGCCCGGCGATTTTTGTTTGCATGATGGGCATACTCGTTAAACAGGCCATTTAATTGCATCAGTTCAAATGCCATCTCCGTAGAACTTTCTACTTCGGGAATGCTTGATTGCCTGATCTGGGTAACATCCTTACTTATTTCTTTTAAACCAGCAATGGCGAAGTACCCAACCAGGGCGACCAGCGAAGCAAGCCCTATAAATACCAGCAACAATTTTTTCCTGATCTTCATTTTCCAACTTATTATTTCAAATTATCTTTCATTAATGGTCCGGGGTAAATCAGAAACGGTTAGTCGCATTACCGCTGTTGCTTCATCCTCGTTGGCAATGAGAACTCATGAGTTGCCATCAATATGACTCCCCAGGCCGAATTACCTTTTGAAAACCCAATTCCAAATTCAAAATCATCTATTCCTTTCCATAATACACCGGGAGTTAAATAGATCAGTTGCTCGTTTATTTTTCCACTCAACTCAAGGGTAGCTCTCCAGTCTCCAATGGGAACTACTGTTGCCAGGTTATAGTAAAACGCTGATTCGGTTTTAGTGATCTCAGCACCCACGCTTGCATGCACCTGGGCTATTCCTATTTTTTTTGCTACTATGAGTGTAGGTTCCCATTCTATTTCCGCTTCATCAATTTCTTTTTGTTTGTTTGCTGTAGGCAGCCCGATATCCAATGCCAGTGAAAGGGCAAAGGGTCCATTACCTTTTAAATAATTATATAAAAATCCAACTTCAACATTGCCCATGCCATTTATTGTTTGTCCAATTTTTGGATGGAGATTATAGTACGGCAGTTGTAGTTCAACCTGGAATCTGTCGCTGAAACCATACTCTACCTGCAAAGGAATATGCAACATTTTCAGCCCTTCCTTCTTCCAGTACGCTGGTTTTAGCGTAAACTGCACTTCCTTCCTTTCCTGTGCATATACCGTTTCACCAGTAAAGAACTCCTGTAATGATTCATCTAAACCTACTCCTTTCTGCGCTTCCACATGGGTTGAGATACCCAACACAAAAATGCTGGCCCTAAAAAAGACAAACCGCATTTTTTTGATCATTGAGTTATGTTATTTGGTTGATAAAGCATCATCAGGCGGCTTGTTGCTTTATGGTTGAATTGATGTTCAACTTTACTGTTAAACAGCATCCCTTTCCCGGGGAGGAATCAAGTTCCACCTGCCCGTTAAATAAGGCCACCCGGTTCTGAATATTTATCAGACCAATCCCCTGCTTGGGAACCTGTATGTCAAAACCTTTTCCATTATCATTGATAGAGAGGACAATAAATAATTCCTCCACACGCACAGCTATGTTAACCCTTGAAGCCTTAGCATGTTTTAAAATATTATTGAGTTGCTCCTGTACGATCCTGTAAATCGTAATCTTCAGCACTTCGGACAAACTGGTTCCTTCCAAAGCGTCGAGGTCTGTAATAAAATCAATTTGTTTTAGCGAATGTATATCCGCCGCCATCGCTTCAATGGCCTGCTTTAACCCCGTAGCAATAAAAACCGGTGTGGTAAGTTTTTTGGAAAGCTTCCGGATTTCCTCAATGGCCAGTACGATACAGTCTTGCCCTTTGGAAAAAAGGCCGCCCAATGAAACCGGGTTCTCTAACCCTGCCGTAATGTACAATTGGGCCGTAGCTAGTATCTGGTTGATATTATCGTGCAATTCAGCGCCAAGCACTTTCCTTTCCTCTTCCTGGGCGCCCAGGACTGCTTCTGCAATCAGTTGTTGCCGCTGCATATCCTGTTCCATTAACTCCTGTTCCAGCCTTTTCTTTTCTGTAACGTCATTGAACTGGGCCTGCATAGCCATCTTTCCATAATAACTGATCGGGTAAAACGTGGCTTCTATAAGCATTGTTTCACCATTCTTCTTTTTATGCTTCCATAAAGTTTCCTGTGGTGGACGTACATGGTCAGGGCTGGCCGAAGACAATCTTAGTAAAGGAATATCTTCCGGCAGACAAATATCTTCAGTGGTGAGTGCCAGGAATTCCTCCCGGTTATACCCATACTTTTGTATGGCCGCATCGTTTACCTCCAGTATTTTCCAATTGTCAAGATCATATATCCAGCTGGGGAGAGGATTCTTGTAAAATATTTGCCGGTAATTTTCTTCGGAAGCATGTATCTTTTCTTCTGCACTTTTTCTTTCAATACTGTACTTAATAGCCCTTTCAAGAAGATCGGTATTAAACTCACCTTTTACCAGGTAATCCTGCGCTCCCTGTTGCAGGGCTTCTAAAGCTATGGCAGATTCAGCAACACCCGTTAAGATGATAACGGGTATGTGCTTTACAAGTGATTTGATGGTCAGAAAGGTATCAATGCCAAAACTATCAGGAAGGGAAAGATCAAGAAGGATTAATCCTATTGACTGGGTTTCCAATAGAGAGCAAGCCCCTGATATACGGTTAACTTCATGGATAGTATTGATCCTGATCGTTGAAGACCTGAGCATACCTTCAATAAGAAATAAGTCAGCCGGGTTATCCTCAACAACCAGAATGTTGAGATAATTCTTTTCACTTTTCATAGGATGGAAATAAAAGTTGGACAAAGGCAACCGGAACCCCTTTACACATATGGCCTGATTAACTTATCCGTTCGAAATAGTTATGGTATTTAAGGATAATAGCTCATTAAATTTACCTGATTGGTCAGTATTATATAAGACAAAGGAAATGAATGGATCGCGGTTAAAAAGTAGTCCGATGATAGTATCTGTTGTAGCCTTCCGGCTACGTGGATTAGCGTACCCGGTTCCAATAAGATCAGGCAAAAAAGGGATCCCCGTTTAATTCCTTAAAAATTTCACACTAAAAAAATATTCTTGCCCTTACCTGTGGTAATCAAACTAAATAAACCCTGCTGAATAAGCTGACTCCATGAATTTGAACAACTATCGAAACACTCAATTTCGGGCACTAAGCCCAAGTGAGTAAAACAGAGGTGAGTTTTGTTTCCCTGTTCAGAGCCTGACGGCTGCAGATAGGTTTCTTTTAAAATCTGACCGGGATGGATATTTACTCAGTCCTTAAACTCTTTATAGGGTTAACAATTGCTGCTTTTATGGATTCATAACTAACCGTAAGCCATGCAATCCCCAATGCTCCAAGGGATGCAGTGAAGAATACAAGCCAGCTTACCTGGATATGATAGGCAAAATTTGACAGCCAACTATTCACTGCCCACCAGGAAAGTGGTATAGCAATAATTATTGCGATAAAAATCAACTTCGTAATACCAGCGGATAATAAATACACCAGGTTGACGACGGACGCACCTAATACTTTACGGACTCCAATTTCCCTGGTGCGCTGTTCAGCCATAAAAGCAGATAGGCCATATAAACCCAGGCATGCGATAAAAATACCCAGAATAGCAAAAAGGTTAAAGATGTTACCCATCTGTTGTTCTCCCTTATAAAGATTGGCTATATCCTGATCGAGAAAATCGAATTTGAACGGATAAGCCGGGTTAAGCTGCTGGCTTATGTTTGACAGTGCCAGGATGGTTGCTTCAGTTTTGCCCGGTAATGTTCTCACCACCACAAAACCACCGTCTTTGTTATAGCGCAGGATCAGTGGCTCGATAGCCTGTTGCACTGGTTTAAAATTAAAATCTTTCACTACACCAACGATTGTACCCTTCCTTCCGGTGAACGAGAATGCCTTACCAACTACTGTAGCCGCATTTAATCCCATAATGCCCAGCATTTTTTCGTTGACTATGAAATTATTTGAATCGGCCGGAAATGATTTCGAAAACCCCCTTCCATTTACCAGCTTTAGCTTAAATACATCTATAAAACCTTCATTGACATCCATCAATGAGTAAACCATATGTAAGTTGGGATCTTTCCCTTCCCATTCTGCACTTCCATTTCCCGATTGAAGATTGGTGGGCAGGTCAGACGTAATAGCGAAATCGCTGGTCAGTGGATTTTGCTTCAGTCCATTTTTCAAGGCCTGCTGCTGATTCCAGAGCTCTCCTGTTATGGGCATATACATAAGATTGGCCTTTTCAAAGCCGGGGTTACGGCTTTTTATAAATTCAAGCTGGTTATAAATAACCACCGTGCCAACCAGTAATATGATAGATGTCGTGAATTGAACGACGACCAGGGCGTTACGGAACAACAAATTGCCACCCATTGATCTCAGATTCCCTTTAAGTACTTTAACCGGGTTAAAGCCGGAGAGAAATAATGCCGGGTAGCTACCCGAAACCAATCCGGTCAATAAAGCTATACCCGATAGATTTAGCCAAAAGTGTACATCGGAAAAAGGGATGGCCAATTTTTTGTCGGCTATTTCATTAAATACCGGCAAAAACAACCAGACACCCACTAGTGCAAGAATCAGCGACAAAAATGAAATAATAACAGCCTCGCTTAAAAACTGGAGGATCAGCTGCCCGCGTATGGCCCCTGCCACTTTACGCAAGCCGATTTCCCTGGCCCTTCGGGCCGAGCGTGCAGTGGAAAGGTTCATAAAATTGATACAGGCCACTATGAGTATTAAAATAGCGGTTATAAAAAAGATATTTACATATTGTGCATTCCCGTGGCCTGGCATATCCCCCATCATCGCAGGCGCCAGATGGATCCCGGACAAAGGTTGCAAATGAAATATTACCGGCATTGAACTATGCTTTTTAAATACCTGCTTCATTTGTTTTTCCAGCGCCGCTAAATTTGCAGGTGCAGGATCAAAATCCGGCGCTAACTGGATATAGGAGTAAAAATTAAAGTTCTCCCATTTGTCTTCATTTGAACCTTGATTTGCTTTTTCTAAGGCAGCCATAGGTAAAATAATATCAAACTGCAGGTCTGAATTGGCAGGGATATTGTCCAAAACGCCCGTTACTACCAGGTTCTCACGATTATCCTTTCGCAGGATTTTACCAATTGGGTTTTCGTTTCCGAAGTATTTTTCGGCAATGTTCTGCGTGATTAATATCCCATCTACGCTGCTTAAGGCGGCATCACGATCACCTTTTACCAATGGAAAGGAAAACACATCCATAAAACCCGGATCGGCATAAAAAACGCGTTTTTCTTCAAATTTCCTGTCGCCGGCTTCAAACAGCATGGTGGAAGACAAACTTAATCTGGCATAATCTTTAACAACCGGTAGTTCAGCTTTTAACCCGGCCGGCATTGCTTCTGCGTTTACTGCAACTGAGAGGTCACCTAGTTCACCATTGATGCGATATATCTGGCTGGCGTTCTTATGGAACTTGTCATAACTTCTTTCGTTTTGTACCCAAAGCAATATCAGTATACTCGATGCAAGGCCTATTGCCATACCGGAAATATTGATAATCGAATAGGCCTTCTGGCGCATAATATTCCTAAATGCTATCCTGAAATAATTTTTTATCATGACTCTTTAATTATAGCGTATCTGAAACCGGATGGATTTTATAAATTCGGGCCGGAAATATTTAATAACGCTCCATGTAAATTGTCTTGCTGCTTTTGCAGGCTATTGTTGATAGTTAAGAAAATAAATCTCCGTAAGATCTCCTTCGATCTCCTCAATGAATTCTTCACGGCAAAACCAGCGAAGAAATCGTAATGGCCAGATGGAGGATGAGGTTTCATCAATTAATTTCATATTTATTAAGTAAATAATGTGCCGTTTTTCAATCATATGAAAATCAAAGAAATCTTAGTTTGACGTAAAGCCTTACTGTCCGGTTATGATACATCAGCTGTACGATCACAGCAACATATGCTCCTACCCCGCTATCAGGAAGACATATTGTATGATTGTATGAAAAGCAAATCCTGCTCTGACTTTTACATAACTTATCACCACTTCATAAAAGCCGCCGTATAAAATAAATCTCAACTATATAAGGAAAAACGCTATCGGCGTAATAATTTTTGAATTCAAAAACAATTCATTTAACTTTGAATTACAAAGTACTTTTTTATCTTCTAATAAATAAATTAAAATGAAAATAATAATTAAAGTCAAAACAATATTGACAGTACTAACCTGCCTGATATTATTTGGTACAGGCTACGCTCAAACCTTTGATAAAGCCAAACTGGACCTTTTGTTTGATCGTTTGTCAGAAAAAAACAAAGGCATGGGGTCTATTACGCTCGCTAAGGAGGGCAAGATTATTTACACCCGTTCATTCGGTTATGGTCAGATCACCGAAACCATGAAAAAGCCTCTTACGAAAGATTCGAAATTCCGGGTTGCTTCTATTACAAAAACCTATACGGCCGTAATGATCTTTCAGTTGGTTGAAGAAGGAAAATTGAAGCTGAGCGACCATTTGGATATATTCTTTCCGCATGTACCGAATGCCAGTAAGATCACTGTTGAGCAGATACTGAACCATCGTAGTGGTATTCCGGAGCTCACGGTCGAGGCCGGCTGGAGAGCGCAGCCCAAAACTCATGAGGAAATTCTCACGGTTATTGAGAAGGGAAAACCGTCATTTGAACCCGGCAGTGAGCATGCTTACAGTAATACCGGTTATGTATTGCTGGGTTACATTCTGGAAAAAGTTGATGGTAAACCCTACCAGGAAATTCTGAAGCAAAGGATAACGGATAAGGTCGGTCTGAAAAGCACTTATATGGGGATAGGTAATACGAATGTTGACAAAAACGAAAGCCTGTCTTACGGATACCTGGGGGCATGGAAAGAAATGCCTGAAATGGATCTGAGTATTCCGGCCGGGGCAGGTGCTATAATTTCAACACCAACGGATATGTGTCAATTTATTCACGCTTTATTCGAGGGGGAACTGATCTCGGAAACAAGTCTTGATAAAATGAAAACGATGCGTGACGGGGAAGGCATGGGCATGGAACCATTCTCTTTTGCAGGTCATACCCTCTACGGCCATACTGGTGGCAGCAATGTTGCGGGATCCTGGCTGGCCTACGAGCCTGGCGAAAAGCTGGCCATGGCCTATACCACCAATGCAAAGATCTATCCGGTGAAAGATATCATAGCCGGTGTTTTCGATATTTACTGGAATAAATCTTATGACGTGCCAACCTTCGAGGCGCTGGCGGTCAATCAGGAGCTTCTCGACCAATACGTTGGTGTTTATGTAGTAGCTGGTACACCGGCAAAGATGACGGTGAAAAAGATTGGTTCAACGATTGCTATTGAAAATAATGGATCGACTATACCGCTCGAAGCTACAGCATCAAATAAATTCAATATTGGTCCCGGGGTTACGATAGAATTCGATATAGCAAAAAAACAAATGACAATTAAACGGCCCCAGGGAGAACGAACATTTACCAAGGAGAACTAAATTTCAATAATCTTATAAATGATCAGAACGAGACTGCAGGAATTAACTGTTCTTATGCTTATTGAAGTCGATAGTGAAAGTTGAGCCGCTGTTTATAACACTATCAATTTGCACCCTGGCGTTGTGAGAGGTAAAAATTCCATAGGCGGTTGCTAGTCCCAAACCGATGCCATTCTTCTTCATGGTAAAAAATGGCTCAAATAATTTAGGTAAATGCTCAGGGGAAATCCCTATACCATTGTCTTTAATGGACACAGTATAGCCGTTTAGTGATTCCTTGATACTGACAAATAGTTCCCCTTTTTCATCCTCCATTGCCTCAATGGCGTTAATAAGGATATTCGAAAATGCAATTTGCAACTTTGTTTTATCGGCCAGAACAGGCAACGGCACAGCGTGAAAGTTCTTCTTAAGTTTTATGTTTCGCAGGTTGAGCCTGTCGTTTGTTGTCAGCAGACTTTCCTCCACCACTTCCTGCAAAGTATGTTGTTGAAATACCATATCTGCCGTTTTAGTAGAATTAAGAAGCTCCGTAATCATCTGGTTTATTCTTACGCTGTTTCTTTGAATAATGGAAATCATTGGCTCCTTCTTTTCGGCGGCACTATTGGCGATTTCCATAGTCTCTGCGGCTAACTTTATATTATTTAAAGGATTTCTTATTTCATGAGCCAATATTCTTACCAGTCTTTCATTTGCTCCCAGTTTTTCTGTGAGCAGGTTTGCTTTTTCTGCTTTTTTAATATTGGAGATATCGTGAATAATCCCATGTACAAAATCTTTACCCGAAGTATCTGATTCCTGAAGAATAGAAAGTAAGCATGTCTTTTTCTCCCCGGCCGCATTTTCAATTTCTATTTCAAAATCACTAATACTATTATTATTTATCAGGGCATGCCTGATATTGTCTTTTTGCAGTTGATGGAGAATAAAATCATATAAGTGCATTGTCTGCAAGTGGCTACCAGGCAGACCAAATAATTCCAGCGACGCCTGGTTTAATTCTTTAAAGAATAGATTTGTATCCGCTATAAACAATGCGTCTTTTGACCTGGCAAAAAGATTACGATATTTATTCTCGCTCTCCTTAATTGCCCTTAAAGATGCCGCTCTGTCCAGTGCATAACGTATACAACGTTCCAGTTTCTCTGCGTTTAACTCGGACTTTACCAGGTAATCTGTTGCACCGGTCAGCATTGCTTCAATATCTATTTTCTTATTTCCCATTCCAGTCAGTAAAATGATGGGGCTGTTGGGTTGAAGTTGCACGGCCTTTTTGATCAGTTCCAGCCCTGTTTCACTGCCAAGACGGTAATCAACAAAATAGAGATCATGCAATCCGGATTGAAATTTCTCTATCGCAGATTCATAATTGTTGCACCATTCAATTATAAACCGGGCGCTATCAATTTCCCTGATATAATCTTCAATTATAAAATAGTCGTCGTCATCGTCTTCAACGATTAAAATTTTTATATTTTTATCGCTTAACATCATCTACTTACGTATTTTCGGTAAAATTAATATAAATTTCGCGCCTGAATTTCCATTGGCCTCTGCATAAATCAGCCCATGGTGTTTATCAATTATTTTTTTACACATTGCCAGGCCTAAACCAGTTCCGCTGTAAGAAGATTTAGGATGCAAACGCTGGAAAGCATGTAATATCTTCTCCGCATATTCTGCTTTAAAACCGATGCCATTGTCTGTGAATTCAATTCTGTGGTAAATGGCATCAGGAGGTAATCCATGAACCTTTTTTTCCTCAGGTTGAAGCAATTCGCTGGCAATAAGTATTTGCGGAGCTACGTCTTGCTTCTTAAATTTTATGGAATTTGATATAAGATGCTTAAAAGCAGTTTTTAAATGCGGGGCGTTTCCCTCGATTTGAGGTAAATGCGATGTTTGTATGTCTGCATCATTTTCTTTTATGGACAATGCCAGGTCTTTAATCGCTTCCCGGAGAACATTATTCAGGTCGCATACTCTAAAATCGAAGTCAGTCGCAGAGATTTCGGAGAAGGCAGAAAGGCCATCAACCAGGGAATGCATGGCTGCTACGGCATTTTCTATCCGGACTATATAAGAAAGGGATTCTTCCCCTAAAACATCAGCAGATTTATATACCAGGCGCTCAGTAAAAACTGAAAGTTTTCTAAGCGGAGCACGCAGGTCGTGAGAGGCAAGGTAAATAAATTCTCCGGTCGCGTTTTTGCAGGCGCGTAAATCATTATCCCTCTCCTGCAACTCCCTCTCCAACTCTAAAACTTTATCCATTAATGCTCTTTCTGTGTTCATTTTTCTATATTTGGACATTAATTTGTAACAAAAAACGAATGCGAAAAATAAAGATTTTAATTATTGACGATGAGGTGGATTTTTGTGCGATAATGAAATCCTATCTGCAAAAGACAGGCTATGAAGTTTACCTGGCATACAATATACAGGACGGACTTAAGCTTATCAGTGAAAAATCCCCGGATATTTTATTTATAGATAACAATTTACCGGATGGCCATGGATGGGAACTTGCTGATGAGATAATAAAAAATAATCCATCTATAAAATTAAACCTGATCAGCGCATTTAAGCAAAATACCAGTGCTTTTTTATCAGTTCCAAATGTAAAGATTTGGGAAAAGCCCATTTCCCTCGCCAGTCTTCAGGAATTGTTTTCTCCTCACGTTTAACTCCTTTTCATATATCTGTACCGATCCGTTTACTCTTAGCAAAATGAGAGCATATACCTGGCCATATCGACAAGCACAGTTACTTTGGAAGGCTTTACCAGGTAATCACTTGCTCCCAATTGCATACAAATATCCCTGTATGCCGGTGCATTTGAAGTGCTCCAGATGATTTTGGGAACATGTTTTACCCGTATATTGCTATTCAGGTTCCTTAGTATCTCCGCCCCGTTTAATTCTGGCATATTGTAATCCAAAATAATTAAATTCGGGAGCTGTTCGTCACTTACTCCTTCGAAATGTGATACCAGTTTCTTCCCGTTATTTATAAAGTGCAGACGCAGGAGTGGGTCGATCGTTGAAAAAACTTCTTCAAGAATTTCCTGATCATCTATATCATCTTCACCCAACAGTATAAATTTTCCGGATCCTGGGGTGGCGATGTTCATTTCAGAAAGCTGATCTTTTTCCATTACAATTAGTGGGTAATAACACTAAGATATGTATTATGATTATATTGATATAATTAATTAATTTTAAATATTACACTTATTAAAAAAACACAATAATTACCCTGCTTGTATTCCATCTGTTTATAATTTAAAAGTAAAAGTCTCTTAAAGATTATTTATGAAAAAAAATGTCAACGCCGCGGTAAAGCCGAGGGGTACTGCTACATTGCCTTCTGCTTCTGCAACTTTTATGAAAAAATCAAATGGAAAAACTGGTAGCGCATTAGTTAGTAAAACTAAAAGCCGCGCCAACGGATCAAACGGGAAGGGAAACAAATCTTCCAATGGAAAAACCAATGGAGCTACAAAAATGAGTAATGGTAGTTCAACGGGAAAATTAAATAATGGCGCCACTGAGCTAATGGATGGCTTTCACATCCATGAATTGTTACAGGTTCTGGGGGAAGTGAAAAACGGCAATTTTACCGTTCGGATGCCTATTGACAGAATTGGAATAAGCGGTAAGATATGCGACACTTTAAATGACATCATCTCACTCAACGAAACATTAGTGCAGGAGTTAAATCTTGCCAGGAATACTATCGGAAAACAAGGGCGCCTTAATCACAGGGTTGAATTGCCACGCTCGGCCAGAGGCTCATGGAATACCGGTGTTGATTCAATCAATAGTCTTATATCTGATCTTGTTCATCCTACCATTGAAATAGCCCATGTTATAAGTTCTGTTGCCAAAGGAAATCTATCCCAGGAAATGCCCCTTAAGATTGGCGACCATTTGTTACAAGGCGAATTTGGAAGAATTGCCAAGGAAGTAAATGACATGGTAAAACAGTTAAACCTGTTCTCCATGGAGGTAACACGTGTGGCCCGTGAAGTGGGGTCTGAAGGTATTCTTGGGGGTCAGGCAAAAGTAAAGGGTGTGGCAGGTGTATGGAAAGATTTGACTGACTCTGTGAACCAAATGGCCGGGAATCTTACAGGCCAGGTGCGCAACATTGCTGAGGTAACAACAGCAGTTGCCAAGGGTGATCTCTCTAAAAAGATTACCGTGGATGTTCAGGGAGAAATTCTTGAACTGAAGAACACGATCAATACGATGGTTGATCAGTTGAATTCATTTTCATCTGAGGTAACCCGTGTAGCGAGGGAAGTTGGTACTGATGGTAAACTTGGCGGGCAGGCAGAGGTAAAAGGGGTTGCAGGGACATGGAAAGATCTTACTGACTCTGTAAACCAGATGGCATCAAATCTTACCGGCCAGGTCAGGAATATTGCGGAGGTAACAACGGCCGTAGCAAGAGGCGATCTTTCAAGAAAAATTACTGTGGATGTTAAAGGAGAAATCCTTGAATTGAAAAATACGATCAACACAATGGTTGATCAGCTGAACTCGTTCTCTGCAGAGGTTACCCGTGTGGCAAGAGAAGTTGGTTCAGAAGGAAAGCTTGGTGGCCAGGCGACAGTAAAAGGTGTAGGTGGCGTATGGAAAGATCTTACCGAGTCTGTGAACCAGATGGGATCCAATCTTACAGCGCAGGTACGAAATATTGCTGATGTAACAACAGCAGTGGCGAAAGGTGATCTGTCAAGAAAAATTACAGTGGATGTCCAGGGAGAGATCCTTGAATTAAAAAATACCATCAATACAATGGTGGATCAGCTGAACTCTTTTGCATCTGAAGTAACGAGGGTGGCATTGGAGGTAGGTACCGAAGGAAAGCTCGGTGGGCAGGCTAAAGTGCAGGGGGTTGGGGGAACATGGAAAGATCTGACAGACTCTGTAAACCAGATGGGATCCAATCTTACTGCCCAGGTAAGAAACATTGCGGAGGTTACAACCGCTGTTGCAAATGGTGACTTATCAAAAAAGATTACGGTGGATGTTGCCGGGGAGATATTAGAGCTGAAGAATACCATTAATACAATGGTGGATCAGTTAAACTCTTTTGCATCTGAGGTAACAAGGGTGGCATTGGAAGTTGGAACTGAAGGAAAACTTGGTGGCCAGGCAAAAGTAAAAGGTGTGGGCGGAACATGGAGGGATCTCACGGAATCTGTAAACCAGATGGGATCCAATCTTACTGCCCAGGTAAGAAACATTGCGGACGTAACAACGGCCGTGGCAAAAGGTGATTTGTCAAGAAAAATTACCGTGGATGTTAAGGGAGAAATCCTTGAATTAAAAAACACCATCAATACGATGGTTGATCAGTTAAACTCATTTGGTTCAGAAGTATTCCGTGTGGCAAGGGAAGTTGGTTCAGAAGGAAAGTTGGGCGGACAGGCGGATGTGCCGGGGGTGGAAGGTCTTTGGAAAGACCTTACAGACTCTGTAAATAAGATGGCATCCAACCTGACTTCGCAGGTAAGGAATATTGCAGAGGTGACAACAGCCGTTGCTAACGGTGACCTTTCCCGTAAAATTGAAGTGGATGTCAAGGGTGAAATTCTTGAATTAAAAAATACCATCAACACGATGGTGGAACAGCTTCGTGGATTTGCATCAGAGGTTACCCGTGTGGCAAGGGAAGTTGGTACAGAAGGTAAACTCGGTGGTCAGGCGAATGTGCCTGGTGTTGCAGGAACATGGAAAGATCTTACGGACTCGGTGAACCAGATGGCAGGTAACCTGACAGCACAGGTAAGAAATATTGCAGACGTTGCTATTGCGGTTGCGAACGGTGATATGTCAAGAAAAATCACCGTGGACGTTCGTGGGGAAATATTGCAATTAAAGGAAACACTAAATACAATGGTGGACCAGTTACGTGCATTCGCTTCCGAGGTGACACGTGTGGCAAGAGAAGTTGGTACTGACGGTAAGCTGGGCGGACAGGCGTTTGTACCGGGGGTTGCAGGAACATGGAAAGATCTTACTGACTCAGTAAACCACATGACAGGTAACCTCACCTCCCAGGTGCGTAATATTGCAGAGGTAACGAAAGCAGTGGCATCAGGTGACCTTTCCAAAAAAGTAACTATTGACGTTAAGGGAGAAATTCTCGATCTGAAAAACACCATTAATACAATGGTGGACCAGCTAAATTCATTTGCTTACGAGGTAACACGTGTGGCAAGAGAGGTTGGTACGGAGGGGAAACTTGGCGGTCAATCAGAAGTGCAGGGGGTTGCAGGAACATGGAAAGATCTTACTGACTCTGTGAACATGATGGCATCGAACCTTACTAACCAGGTTCGTGGAATTGCAAAAGTGGTAACGGCAGTTGCAACAGGAAATCTGAAACAAAAGTTATCTATTGTATCCCGTGGTGAGGTTGCGCAATTAACGGATACCATCAATGAAATGATTGATACACTTGCCGTGTTTGCCGACCAGGTAACAACGGTTGCACGTGAAGTTGGTGTAGAAGGAAGATTGGGCGGACAGGCAAGTGTGCCCGGCGCATCAGGGATCTGGAAGAATCTTACAGAAAACGTAAACCAGTTGGCAGAAAACCTGACTACACAGGTGCGTGCTATCTCTGAAGTTGCCTCTTCAGTGACGAAAGGTGATCTTACCCAGATGATCCGTGTGGAAGCGAAAGGTGAAGTAGAAGAACTGAAAGACACCATCAACCAGATGATTGTTAACCTTAAGCAAACAACATTAAGGAACCAGGAACAGGACTGGTTGAAATCGAACCTTGCAAAATTCACACAGATGTTGCAGGGTCAAAAAGACCTGAACACGGTAACACGTCGTATCCTTTCTGAATTGGCACAGGTGGTACATGCGCAAAAAGGGATGTTTTACATTCTGGAACAGGATGAAAATTTCCAGAATCAAAAATTGAAGTTATTTGCTGCGTATGCGTACGGTGATGAAGTAACCATGTCGAAAGAATTTGCCCTGGGCCAGGGGTTGGTCGGACAGTGCGCTGTTGAAAAAGAAAGGATACTGCTGACGAATGTTCCCAAGAACTATATCAAGATCAGTTCCGGATTAGGTAAAGCTGCACCGGTAAATCTGATCGTTCTTCCTGTATTATTTGAAACAGAAATAAAAGCGGTTATTGAACTTGCTTCGTTCGATACATTCAGTGAAACCCATCTTGACTTCTTAAGCCAGTTAACAGAAAGTATCGGTATAGTTCTGAACACCATCGAAGCAAACTCCAGAACGGAAGGACTGCTGGAGCAGTCTCAATCTTTGGCTGATGAACTAAGAAGAACTAATGAAGAGTTGCAGGATAAGGCACAACTGATGGTTAAACAGAAAGAAGAAGTGGAAGCCAAGAACAAGGACGTGGAAGAAGCCAGAAGGTCACTGGAAGAAAAAGCAGAGCAGTTGCAGCTGACATCGAAATATAAATCTGAGTTCCTTGCAAATATGTCGCATGAGTTGCGTACACCATTAAACTCGTTATTGATCTTAGCACAGCAATTATATGAAAATCATGAAGGCAACCTGAATGAAAAACAGGTTCGCTATGCAAAAACCATTCACAGTTGCGGCGATGATCTAATCCAGTTGATAAATGATATTCTCGATCTTTCTAAAATTGAATCGGGATATATTTCTACAGATTTTGTTAACCTTAGATTCAGTGCGATCACCGCATTCGTTGAAACAACTTTTAAACACATTTCTGAAAGCAAGAACCTGAAGTTCAATATAGAAATGGATGAAAGATTGCCGGGCAGTCTTGAAACAGATGCTCAACGACTCAACCAGATTCTAAAGAACCTGCTTTCCAATTCATTTAAGTTTACAGAGAAGGGAGAAGTGAGATTGCGCATTTATGAGGCCAATCACAACTGGAGACAAAGCCACCCGGGCCTTGATAATGCAAGGCGTGTTGTTGCATTTGCAATTAGCGATACCGGGATTGGAATTTCAAAAGACAAACAAAACATCATATTCGAAGCCTTCCAGCAGGCTGAAGGTTCTACGAGTCGTAAATATGGCGGCACAGGTTTGGGTTTATCAATCAGCCGCGGACTGGCGGATCTGCTCGGAGGAACGATTGAACTAGAAAGTGAAGTGGGACAGGGCAGTACTTTTACGCTATTCCTTCCAATCGATTACGATGCCGTGGCTAAAAAAGAAAAACATTCTAACCTGAAAGTAAGCGAATATAAACTGGAAGATGTAACCGATAGTGTAACCATACAATCGGTACCAACGATTAAGGTTGCTGAAACCAAAGACCTGAATGTATTGAATGAAATAATAAATGAAAGTGGTGATGACAGGAATACTATAGTACCCGGAGACAAAGTGGTGCTCGTTATTGAAGACGATTTTCGCTTCGGGAAGATTATGATAGAAAAAGCTCACGAGAAAGAACTAAAAGTGGTGGTTGCAACAAATTTCAGCGAGGTATTTAATCTTGCAAATAAATACCTGCCTGCAGCGATAACCCTCGACATCAAATTGCCGGATGCAAGTGGATGGCGCATTCTTGATCTTTTTAAAAATGATATCAGTTTTCGTCACATTCCTGTTCATCTTATTTCCGGTGAAGAGAATCGTTTACTGGCTATGCAGCGTGGCGCAAGAAGCTTCCATTTAAAGCCATTGAAAGCAGAAGCATTAACGGTGTTGTTCTCTGACATAGTAGAGTTTAGCGACAAAAAGACCAGGCGGTTATTGATAGTGGAAGACAACGAACCGGACTCTTCACAAGTAGCCAAGATTTTAGCAAACGGCGATCTGGTTCAAATTGAAATTGCAGATTCGGGAAAACAGGCGCTGGCATTAATTAAGCAGAATATGTACGACTGTATTATTGTGGATTACATGTTACCGGATATCTCAGGGCTGGAATTAGTGACTGAAATAAGTGGGATGAATAAAGCCCAGATGACGCCGGTAATAATCTATTCTGCGAAAGATTTTTCGGCTAAGGAAAGAACGAAGCTTAAACAATACGCCAACAAAATAATTTTAAAAGATGTACAATCACTCGATTTACTATTGGAAGAGACGATACTGCTGCTGCATATTGACCACAAAGACCTGTTACCGGAAAAACGAAAACTGATAGAAGACCTCCGTCTGAAGGAGGATATTTTAACAAGTAAAAATGTGCTGGTGGTTGATGATGATGTGCGTAATTTGTTTGCTTTAACTACCGCGTTTGAAAGATTCAATATCAATACTATCACCGCAGAAAGCGGAAAGGAAGCCATGCACATCCTGAGCGAAAATAACGATATAGATATAGTGCTTATGGATATAATGATGCCTGAAATGGATGGATATGAAACAACCCAGAAAATAAGGAGAGAGCATAAGAACAGCAGCCTTCCGATAATTGCAGTTACTGCAAAAGCAATGAAAGGAGACAGGGAAAAATGCATAGAGGCCGGAGCCTCTGATTATATAACCAAGCCTTTGAAAATTGACCAGCTAATGTCACTGATGAGAGTATGGTTATATAAAAGATAATAAATGGATGTTGCAAAAACAACGGATTTAGTTAATAAATCTGACATTAAGATTTTGGTTGTGGACGACCGGGAAGACAATCTTTTTTCGATTGAGACAATTTTGGAAAAAGACAATTACAACATCGTAAAGGCAAATTCCGGAAGGGCCGCTCTGAAAATTCTGTTAAATCAGCATGATTTCTCGCTTATACTCATGGATGTTCAAATGCCGGAAATGGACGGCCTGGAAACTGCCACTCTCATTTATGAGCGGGATAAACTCAAATCAATTCCTGTCATTTTTATCACGGCCTATAGCAACGATGAGGAATTTATTTTTAAGGGATACCGGATGGGTGGTGTTGATTATATCTACAAACCGATAAACCCCGAGCTGCTAAGGGTTAAGGTTGGTGTGTTCGTTGAGCTTTACAGGAAAAATCATCAGCTAATAACAAATGAAGCACAATTAATAGCGGCTAACAAGTCTTTGCAAAAAGAAATTGAAGACAGGAAGATATCTGAAGAAAAGATAAAACTCTTAAACAAGCAATTGGTTGAAAACAATATGCATCTTAAAGTCGTAAATGAAGAATTAGATCGCTTTGCTTACGTAGCTTCCCATGACCTGCAGGAGCCTTTGAGAAAAATAATGATCTTCAGTGATAAAATATTATCTCAGAAAGATGATCAAAAAGAAGTAGAAAAATATCTTGTCAAGATCAGCAGTTCATCGCAAAGAATGCAATCGCTGATAAACAATCTGCTTCAATTTTCGAGGCACTCGGTGGACGCAGCAGATTTTTTAAATATTGACCTGAATGCCCTGGTAAAAGAATCTTTAGTCGAACTGGATGTTGAGATAGAAAAATCAAATGCTCAGGTAAATATAGATCCATTGCCTGTCTTATATGCTGTTCCCAGCTTAATGCGCCAGTTATTCTACAACCTCATCAGCAATGCGATCAAATTCAGACGACCCGGTGTTGATCCTAAAGTAAATATTTCATCGGAGAAAATTAAAGCTTCGGAACTAAGGGCACCCCAAAATAATCTGAACAACATAAACTATTACAGGATATCGGTATCTGATAATGGGATCGGATTCGATACCAAATATGCCGAAGATATTTTTATGGTTTTTAAAAGGCTCCACAGCTATCACGAATTTGAAGGAACAGGAGTTGGCTTATCTATTTGCAAAAAAATAGTTGACAGGCACAACGGTTTCATCATGGCGCAAAGTACAATAAATATGGGGTCTGTCTTTATTATTGAGTTGCCTGAAAAGCAGAATGGTATTATGCACGACTAGATTCATTTTCTCACAGCACATACGTGTTGCATACCCCGGGCTACACTTTCAAACTGACCGAAAAAAGGGTAGGCCTACAACATAAATACATAGTTGGTAGCAATAATAAAACGACAGCAATCCCTGCACTTTGACAAATAACTTTTACAAAATGCGACTGATTTATATTTTAACTCTGACATTATTTTTGTTCCAGACCCGCATAACCGCCCAACAATCAGTTCAAAGTCAAGAACTACACGAACTTAGCGGTTATAAATACAAAGACACAACAATTAACATCAGCTCAACGGACAATGGAATTCCAATCATAATTGGTTTACATTGGAGAGGTTCAACACCTGACGAATTTGGGAAGTATCTACAAGACTTGAAAACACCTGTCAGACTAATATTATTACAAGGACAATATCCAGATGATGAGGCGAACTATTCGTTTTTTAAAATTATTCCCACAGACTATTACACTCTTCCGACAGATGATAAAATGAAAATACTATTACGAGAAGGAGAGAAATTAAGCAAATTTATCAAGGCAATAACAGACAAATACAAGCCGACAAAAAAACCTGTAATTATTGGAGCTTCACAAGGAGGTGATTTAAGTTATGTGATAGGTATTCGTTACAACAACCTTGTAAGTTTATCCTGCCCTTTGCTTGCAACTATGGACAACCGCATAATTAAACCTTTAAGCAAGAAATCCCAAAAACAGATTTCTAAAATTGAAGTTTTCCACGGACTTGCGGATAAAATAGTGTTGATAGATACTGTCAAACAACATATTCAAGTTTTGAAGGACAGCAAATTCAAAGTAATTCTTCATTCTTACGAGAACAATACACACAGTATCTCAAACAAAATGATGACAGAATTTACAGAACTAATTGACACGCATTTGCTAAACTAAACCCTTTGGACACGAAAAGTTTACTGCCACCAACATTGTATTGCCAACCGGTGCGTGCGGCAACTTCCTGGTTTAGGTGATAAAAGATGATTTCTCTAGGTAAGGGGGAATTCTACCATTGCCTTGATCACCTTATTTTCCCGATCAAGCCAGGTTGGAAAGCTGTCGGCGACATTATCAAAGGGTACGCGGTGAGAGATATATTTTGTGGGATCCACCAGCCGGTTCTTTAAGGCGGCAATCGTGTGTATAAAATCTTCGCGTGTCGCATTCCGGCTGCTCATCAGTGTTGCTTCACGTTTATGAAATTCGGGATGCATAAAGCTGATCTCGTTCTTCTGTAGTCCGATCAGGACATAACGTGCGGTGTGTGCCATATAACTAAACCCGTTATTTATCGCCTTCTGGTTGCCGGTAGCGTCGATCACAACTGTAGGCATATCACCGTTAGTTATCTGCATTAACTGGTCAACCACATCTGATGCAGCGGCATTTATGACGTAATCTATCTTCAATTGTTGGCTGCAGAAATTCAGCCTCGATTCATTTATGTCCAGCGCAATTACTTTTCCGCCTGCAATGCGGGAAAACTCCATGGTTCCAAGCCCAATAGGGCCTGCGCCAATTACCAGTACAAATTCACCCGGAGTAACGGCTGCCCTTCGTACGCCATGCGCTCCTATAGCAAGTGGTTCCACTAATGCGAGCGCGTCAGCTGTTAGTCCATCTCCATGAATTAGTGAACTGGAAGGGACGGATATGTATTCCGCCATAGCCCCGTCGCTATGCACCCCACAAACATTGATGCTGGTGCAACAGTTTGGCTTACCTGTGCGACAAGCGACACAATTGCCGCAGTTAAAATAAGGTATAATGGACACCAGTTCGCCGGTATTAAAATCATCTGCACCATCAGCTGCTACCAATTCGGCCGAAATTTCATGGCCCAAAATTCTGGGATAATTAAAAAAAGGCTGTGTGCCTTCGTAAGCATGTAAATCGGTTCCGCAGATTCCAACACGACGGACGCGCAGTATCGCGTTTCCCTTCGACAAAGCCGGCTTTGGTCTTTCGCTGTATTCAAATTTTAGCGGATTTGTACAAACCAGGGTTTTCATTTCAATTTACATTTACAAATAAATATTACCGGGCGAAATGTCTTTCGCGGTTTGTTAAAGTTATGCCTTTGCCAATGCCCTGTCGAGGTGAACATAACCTCCGTCTACATGAATTAACTGACCGGTTGTGTGACTTGATCGGGCCGATAATAAAAAAACTACGGCATTTGCAATCTCTTCAGCGGCTGTCATCCTGTTGCCCAGGGGTATCTTAGACTTTATTTCGGCAAGTTTCTGTTTTGGATCGGGCAATGTTTCAATCCACCTAGAATAAAGTGGTGTCCAGCATTCCGCGACTATAACGGAATTAACGCGGATTCCATACCGCAACAGTTCAACAGCCCACTCGCGCGTGAGCGCATTGCGGCCTCCATTTGCAGCTGCATAAGCGGAAGTATTTCCCTGACCGGTTTCCGCGGTCTTCGATCCGATATTAACAATCGAACCTTTTGTTTCTTTAAGTGAAGGCAAAGCATAGTGTGCCATCATATAGTAATGAACCACATTTTTATGGAGTGAACTCATAAAACTTTCGTAATCCCCATTTTCCAGACCCACCCCATCGTTCACCCCCGCATTGTTAACGAGTCCGTCGATCCTGCCAAATTTCTTTAATACCGCATTTACTGCCTTCTCGCATTCCTCAGGCTTTGTTAATTCAGCCTCTACCGAAAAGCTGCTTCCGCCCGATTTTATAATTTCGGTGACCAGTGTCTGGTTATCTGATTCACTACGGCCCGCAATAATTGGAACCGCGCCTTCTGCAGCCAATACTCTTACAATTCCTTCACCAATTCCTTTTGCGCCCCCCGTTACAATTATAATCTTGTCCTTTAATTGCAGATCCATATTTTCATTTTTTATGTGTTCAATGTTCAACAAGGTTATAAAACCTGATAGCGTTGCCTGAAAAGAAAAGTTCCTGTTCCATGCGGCTGAAGGTTGAAAAATACCTTTGTACAACACCCAATACCTGCTGGTGTGTTCCTGCAACCAGGCATACAGGCCAATCAGAACCGAACATAATACGATTGGTTCCAAAAGATTGTACGATTATGTCTAAGTATGGAACCAAATCTTTATACGACCAGCTTTCCCAATCTGCTTCCGTTATCATCCCTGAAATTTTGCAGTAAACGTTTTCATACTTTGCCAGTTCAACAATATCTTTCTTCCAGTTGTCCGAGTCACCGTTTTTAATATCTGGTTTAGCCAGGTGATCAATTACAAAGCGCTGGTCAGGAAATTGGCTTACAAATTCCGTTGTGTATTTCAGCTGGTCCGTGAACACCAGAATATCGTATGTGAAATTGAATTTGTTTAGCAGCGCAATGCCCTTTTTGAATTCGCTGCGCAACATAAAATCACGTTGCCTTTCGCCCTGCAGTACGTGACGGAACCCTTTCATTTTTTTAAAACTGCTAAGCTCGTTCAGTTGTTCTTCAATATCGGCGGACTGCAGGTCGACCCAGCCTACAACTCCTGCTATGAAATTATTTTCTGAGGCATTGGCGAGCTGAAATTCATTCTCTGCTTTCGACTGGTTCGACTGCACGGTAATGCAACTGCTTACGCCGTTTTCCTGCAAAACCGGTAACAGGTCCGCAGGCATGAAGTCGCGCTGAATAACGTGCATCTTATCTGTGATCCAATTGTCACGGACAGGATCAAATTTCCAGAAGTGCTGGTGTGTGTCAATGATCCGCATATGCTTTCAGGCGTTGTTTAATGAGTAGCAGCACGGCTTATATATTTAACATTGATGTTCTTTAATGCAAAGTAAAATATAACGATAAAACAGCTGGCCGGCACCAGGTATGCTATCTGAATATTACTAAGGTCTGAAATCTTTCCCATGATGACCGGGAAAATGGCACCACCAACGATCGACATAATTACATAAGACGAGCCTTCCTTTGTTCTTGATGCGAGTCCCCGAATGCTGAGGGAGAAAATGGTCGGGAACATGATCGACATAAAGAACTCGACACCCATTAATGCGTATACCGAAAATTTGCCATGGAGCAGAACTGCCAGGACCAGTAAAAGTACATTCATGATGCTGTAAAAAGCCAGCAATCCTGAGGGTGATATATACTTCATCAGGAAAGTACCTATAAACCTCCCTGCCATAAAACCAAACAGCGCTATTGAAAGGAATACAGAAGCAGCTTTCTCTTCTATGCCTGCCACCTGACCTGCAAAGCGGATAAAAAAGCTGCTTACGCATACCTGTGCGCCAACATAGAAGAACTGGGCAATAACCCCCAGCATAAGGTTTTTTTCTTTTAGCAGGGAACCCCGAATTATTCTTTCGTCATCCTGTTCTTCAATTTCCGGCAAAGGTGTTCGCCAAAGCATGAGGGCGACCAATAAAACCACCAAACCGATTACAAGGAATGGAATTTTTACCGCCGATGCTTCACTGTTCAGGTAGGCGTTCAGGTCGCCGGGAGCCATTGCGGCCAGTTCGTCATTGGTTAATACTGTACCTGAAAGAATAAACTGACCACCAATCAGCGGTGCAAGCGTTGCAGCCAGTCCATTAAACGATTGTGCAAAATTTATCCGTCGGGTTGCGCCCTCCTCATTTCCCAGCACAGTGATATAGGGGTTGGCAGCAGTTTCGAGAAAGGTTAGTCCACAGGCGATAATAAATAAAGCGGTCAGGAAGAATGCATAATCGCGGGTTTCTGCAGCCGGATAAAAAAGGAATGCACCGATCGCAAACAGGCAAAGCCCGACAATGATGCCGCCTTTGTATCCAAAGCGTTTCATAAAAAGCCCGGCCGGGATGGCAACTAAAAAATAGGCAATATATGAAGCTGAGTCAATAAAGGCCGACTGAGTATCTGTAAGCTGGCAGGCCTTTTTCAGGTGTGGAATCAAAATAGGATTCAAGTTGAGCGCAAAACCCCAAAGGAAAAACAATGATGTTATTAAAATTATTGCGAAGGAAGTATTGGTCTTTTGCATTCGTTTGTTTCTGGTTTTGATATCCGGGCGCTTTTAAAGAAAGCGATTTTTATAGTGTTTCAAAAGGATTGGCTCTGGGCTTGGATTTATAACATCCAACCTGGAACCGAAGCCTATCGTAGTACTGAACCTGAAGATAAGAACTAAAGCCGAATAGAATCACGTCTGAACGAACCACTGGTGATCGCGTGGTGATAACGAACAAAAAGTCGAGGATTTATTCGTCAGCCAGCATAACAGCAAACCTATTTTTTCAGCCTTGCCTGATGCGGCAAAGCTGGAAGCACTGATAGAAGCAGTATATCTGCAACAGCAAGAACCCGGATACTATTGCTAAGCGCATCCATGGAGGGTTGGAACAAGCAACCAGGATTGTTATCGATATCGTGTCAGATATCGAAGTGAGGATACTGGTAGATGGGATGCGAAGTGGTGTTACCGGAAAATCGAAGATGAAGGAATTACTCTTGTTTTACAGGAACCGGTTCTACCGACTTACCAAGCAGGAATTCTTGGAAAGAATATTTACAAGATCATTAAATAGCGAAAAGGACCCCGTAAAGGTCCTTTTCAGGTCTTTGTCGTTGGGAGATCACGAATGACCCGCCGCCGATGACATAAATGTAAGAATTTTATCGGATTCCTACCATGAAATATTCAACAAAAAACAGTTGATACGTACTGCCCGTAAGGCTTTCAGCCGATTTTGATATTTTTTCAATCTGGTGCATTTCTGCATAGAATGCTCATTAACGACTTAAGATATTTTATCCCCTAAAAAGTGTCCAAATCCGCTTTTACCCGAACTCAGTAATTCGCCATGGAAAACCTTAGCATACCAAAACAAAAATCCCCTTCAATCGAAGGGGACTAATTTTCAGCGGACCGGACGGCGGAACTGGCTTCTTTTTACATCTTTCCATCATTTCACAGATCCTTACACAGGCATTGAATTTTAACCAATTAGATGATTCATACTGATTGGGTGCCGATTTATCTTCACATGACTTGATAGGCCCGACATAGAGTAAACGATAGAGTAAAAACGTCAAGACATGATATATGCACTCAAACCGGTCTGCAAGAAAGACTGGAAAAGAAGAAATGGGACCAGCCTGGTCTTCATTCAGTATTGTATGGGTTCTAACCAGCGCACTCTGGTTGATACACAAATCGCCATTCCTCCTGAATACTGGAACAGGAAATTATTAAAAGTCTTTGGGGATCTTCCGCCAGAGTACGGGATCGCTGCTGAGTTGAATGAACACTTGCAGAAAATGATACGGCTGGTAGAAGATTTGCTGAGCTTCCGTTTGAAGAACACAAGAGAAAATCCAATGTCCTTTCTAAAAAAGAACTTTTCACTTGACATCGACATTGCTACACTGGAACAACGAAAGGAAAAAACAGGGAGCCGGATGTATTTGATCAGTTCGATGAGTATATCGAATCGAAGAAAAGAAGGATTGCACCTGCAACGGTGAATATTTATATGGAAGTAAAAAGATACCTGCAAGCATTTGAAAAATTAAGGGGTAGAAAAATATCTTTTAAGTCCTTCGATGTGGACTTCTATCATGAGTTCGTTGATTTCATGACCTTCGATTATGTTTCTTACCGCTTTACAAAAACGAAAATAAAGGTGTTAAAAAGAAATACCCTTGGTAAAGCAGTAAAACATTTACGACTGTTTCTCAAAGACAGGATACGCCGCAAGATCATTCCACCGATCAACCTGACAGAATACAAAGTAGTGGAAGAAATCTCCGATGCCACTTATCTCAGCATGTATGAAATCGAGACGATCCGCAACCTTGATCTGTCGTTAAACCCGAAACTTGAAATGGCAAGAGATCTTTTGGTGTTGGGTTGCATCACCGGACTACGATTTTCTGATTTCAGCAGTATTAAACCAGAAGATATCAGGAATGGAAAATTGCATATCAAACAACAGAAATCGGATCATTAGGTGGTGATACCGCTGCGGCCATAGCACATGATATACTTATAACTAAATTCAAAGCCCAAATACCCAAAACATCAAATGCCGGCTTTAATGATGATATCAAAAGGGTATGTGAGATTGCGGAGATAAATGAATCAATCAAGTTCTCTTATAAAAAAGGTAACAGGGATATTGAGGAAATAAAGCCAAAATATAAATGGATCACGTCGCATTCCTGTCGAAGATCATTTTGCACCAATGAGTTTTTAGCAGGAACGCCCGTTGAATTGATCATGAAAATCAGCGGTCATAGAAGCCTGAAGGATTTTTACCGGTATATTAAAGTAACGCCTGACCAGGCAGCCTTTCAGATTGAAAAGATCGGGAAGGAAAGAGAATTGATCACAGTGGCGCAGCCGGTTGGTCAAAGTGGTAATGTTCGCTATAATGGACATTTTATGCGGAGATAGTTTGTTATAGCGAACATTACAATTCTGGAGGCTTCCGGGTGAATTGCCCTAATTCTGTGACATAAAATGGCCAAAATTGCCCCTATTTCGTTACAAGACATCATAGAATGCTCATTTTCAACGGCAGTTTGTTATGTTTTGTAACTAAATACTCAGGTTTAACCTGAGTTAGCAGCTATGAAACATAATTATCTCAAGCTGAAAAGCAAAAAATTGCTATCTTGTAGTCAATTACTCAGGTCAAACCTGAGTTAACAGCTATGAAACATAAAAATATTTCATTCCAGTCCAGTACACTTCTTCAGCATTTTATTGATCTGAACAGGCCATGTTTTGATATAACCGAAGCGAAAAAAGTCCTGGGGGGCAAATCTGAAAACGCAGTCTGGGAATTGCTCAGCGATATGACCAAACGGGGATTGCTGATGTGAGTGAAGCAAGGGCTATATTATATCATCCCCTTTGAACAGGATCCGGTGACATTTATGCCCGACTGGCATTTGCTGGCCGAATGCCTGGCTAAGGGCACCAATCATTATATTGGCTATTATTCGGCCCTACAGCTGCACAATCTAACCACGCAGCCTGCCCTTAATGAATTAGTTGTTACTGATCGCCAGATCAGGCCAGCTACTATTAAAGTAAAGGATACTAATTTTCGCTTCATTTACCATAATCAGAAACATTTTTTTGGAGCAAAAAAAATATGGGTTGACTCTTTCCATAAGGTATTGTGCTCCGATCTCGAAAAGACATTCGTTGACTGCCTGTACAAACCTGAACATGCCGGTGGAATTGTGGAAACTGGAAAAGCTTTGTATATAGCAAAACAATCTATCAACTATGACAGGCTATTGGAATATTGCAAGCAATTCGATTCGCAGGCTGTAATAAAACGACTGGGATTTTTATTGGAACTTTTAAAGATCGAAAACCCGATCATTGACAAGTTGCAAAAGCTAAAAAGCAATAGTTATATACAATTGGATACAGAAATGCCAAATACAGGTAAAAGACTCAGCCGCTGGAGCATCCAGCAAAATATAGATTCAGAAACTATTCAATCTTCCATACTTACATGATCAAACCAGCAGAAATAAAACAATATGCTCATCAATCAGGTGTGCGGGACATACAGATTGAAAAGGATTATATCCTTAGAATAAAGGTCATACGCCCGCTGCCTTTAAAGAAAAAGTTGAATCAAAATTGAATGGATTTAAAGGCCGCTGACAGGGATCACTTGCCAGCCAGATAAAGGACTTACCGGAGTTTGATTTGGTGGTGAGAGAATTCAACAAACATTTTCGGAAAATATAGATCGTTATGCTTTTACAATACTGTTCCGATCTGCATTTGGAGTTCAGGGAAAACAAACAATTTCTGAATCAACATCCTCTACAACCTAAGGGTGAAATTTTGATATTGGCAGGTGATATTGTCACTTTTACTGAGATTGGCAAGCGAAAAAATTTCTTTGATTATATTTCAGACAATTTCAAACTGACTTATTGGCTTCCTGGTAATCATGAGTATTATTATTCCGATGCATCCGAACGATCGGGAACAATCAATGAAAAAATAAGGGAGAATATATTCCTGGTGAATAATATCTCTTTTCAACACAATGATGTAAAGCTTATTTTTTCTACTTTATGGTCCAAGATCAGCCCTGCCAATGAATGGCAGATCGAGCGCAGCATAAGCGACTTCCAGGTTATCAAATTCAAGGATCATTTTTTATCTGCTTCTAACTTTAATCAATTGCATTCAGATAGCCTGGATTTTATACAGAAGGAATTGGGTCAAGATTATAGAGGTAAGACAGTAGTGACTACTCACCACGTACCCACTTTTATGAATTTCCCTTCGCAGCACAAAGGGAGTATTTTAAACGAGGCTTTTGCGGTTGAATTATTTCCTCTCATTGAATCTTCAAACATTGATTATTGGATTTATGGGCATCACCACAGCAACACACCGGATTTCAGTATTGGGAATACAATCTTGCTAACCAATCAGCTGGGATATGTTAGAAATGAGGAAAATATAAATTTTAGCTTGGATAAGATTATAACTTTATAGACTTGTTTCTTATTATAACCTAAAAACGCCAGCAGTACACCGATGCAGGTCTTTCTCACCCTAACGAAGCCTCCCTTGTTAAATGTACCCAGTCGATTGCAAGGTCGTTGCTAAAGGCATCTTTTATCGTATCCAATATCTCTTTTCGGTTAACAGTATGTTTTGTTCGTCTGATGGCAACGTAATGCTCCCTTGTTACTTTTTCGACCAATTGACGGACAGTTTGAAGTTCCAGATCCTTCCCTAGCCAATCTGCAATTCTAAAAGCTGAAGCAAAGAAAATTATTCCAGCAACAGCAATTTTCCAGTCAATGAAGAAGGCTCCTAATGATAAAAGAGATCCTATTCCAAAAAGTAACGACAACCAGCCTGGGTATGTCAAGATGCTTACTTTAATTCCTAACCGATTTCGAAATTCTTTACTTTTTTGTCTTCGGTTATGCCATGGGAACAATTCAACCAGGTTGCTGGCGAGGCTGATTTGCTTTTCGTCAATAAGCTGTGTTTCTGCAATGGCTTTCCTGATCTTATAAAATGCTTGTTGTTTTGTGCAGCCATCTTTGTGAATGTGGTTGATATGTAACCCTACAATATCACAAATATCACCAAAGGTCCTGGCCTCTGCAAAGGCAGTTTTACTGAACTTGAGCTCGAAAGACTTTTCCAGTTTTCCTATGACATCGGAAATATCTTCACCCTCATAATTTTCAAGTTTTATATCGTCAAAATCTGTCATGAAACCTGTTGTTTATATTTTACGTTGCTTCAAGCCATCTGGAAACACCAGCAACACAATTAGCTCAGAGTTTAATAATTTCTTCCGCTAATAAGTCTGACAATTCAGGATTAATGGGTGTGACCCATTCTATTGGCAATTTAAAACTTTCTGGTGAGAACAGTTTATTTGACATTGCAGTTGTAGCTTCTTTGAACATCTTTTCTACGGTTTTCTTAATATCAGTAAGTTCATCAGGTCTTATATCGTTTCCAATTACCAAACCGCAACTTCGATCGGGAAATGCAATGTAATAACCATGGGGAAATGCTTTTGTCAATTCTTTAGCAAACATTATCCTGCTTGAGCCGATGCCATCAGAATTAATAAAGGCTAAAAATAAAAGCCGTCCGTCACTGTTCTTTTTGTATTGAGAGAAAAAGTTTTCTTCGTCATTTATCGAAAGTCTTAGATTCTCAAAGGCATTCTGTTGCCATCCGGCATTATTGACTTCGAGATTTTGATACTGCTCGCGTGTGAGATACAACATTGAACTGCCTTCATCAAAAGTAATCCACGTTAATATGAATTCTGCTTCCAGGAAAGGGAAGTGTGGCAGGTCCCATGTTCCTCTTACATAGTAGCTAGACGGAACAATTAAGGGAAATATCTTATGTAGATTTATTTTCAAACAGATCTGATTATACGTGAAAATATTAATTTGTTACGATAATGTAGCTATGTGGTACCTGCGAATCACGCTAAAATGCGACTTCTTTTCCCAAGCTGAAGAAAATGCTATTTCAGATAGATATTAAATAACTACGAAATACTACTCAATTCTTAAGCTTTACATCAATGACTTTTTCTGTTGAATCAAAAAAAAAGTCACCAGTAGCAAATGTTATAAATTTCGCCTTTGATTTTGGGAGCAAAACAACATCTATCTGATTGAGCGAAGATGATATCTTACTGAAGTCCACGTCTACTCTATTTAAAAAAAAATATGAAATAACATTTTTTTTATCTAAAAATAAAACCCACCAACCTTTACCTTCCCCATCAGTCACCCAGCTGTAATCTACATCTTTGGGTAGGTTAATTTTTGCATACTCTTCAACGAAACTTCTAGAAAAAGAAGGAGGGATGAGAACAAGCTCATCCCATTTTATACAATTCAATTTGGTCAGATCAATGACTTTTCCTTCGTCAATAGAAACAAGCGAGTCCTTCATCGAAATAAAACAAGAATCGTTAGATTTTTGCGCATTACAAGAAAGCGTACTCCAAAGAGTTATTATAAATAAAATACGAAGTGTTTTCATTGTCTATTAAATTAGGGTTTTGATATTTTAATTAGTTGTTGTAACAGTACCTTTACCGGCCTCAAGAATAATAATATCGCCGGCAGCGACAGCGTGATTGAATGCATTTATAAAATCTTGATAAGTACCATCGGGATTATTTTCTCCCCAAGTGGCTCCCCAGTTATTGTTATTCAAATCCATAGCTCGCCCGGCAACAGGGCCTTTCGCTAAATCTTCATGTGCAACTCCTAACTCCAGGGCGAGCGTCTTACCCAAGTCTTGTGCGTTTTGATGTATCAATATCCAATACGGCAGCTACCTTTCGCAATGGCATTTTCTTCAGTTTACGCTGGCTACTAATTAATGCTCCAAACTCAGGGCTACAGGTATTTGGCATTTTTTTTTGGACTTAGGTGCCAAATCTAACAAAATCGTTCTGTCTTTTGCAATTAGGAAGGAAAATTTCATAATGGGAGCTTAATCTAAGTGTTTAACCGGGGATAGGGTTACGCGATTGATTGAGCTTGCCTTACTTTGACGGACACCAGGTTAAGGTTCAAAGATCATGATTTAATTCGCTGAGAAGTAAAATCAATAACAATCGGGCTTTCATGGAAGAAGCCGTTCGTTTGTCAGAGAAGTCTGGGGTAGTAACCCAAGTTAATAAGACATCCTCCCACAAAAAAGGACATTGTGAGTCAAGAGATGCTGGCATACTTTACAATCCGTATTGAGGTAGGAGTTAAACATCATTCAACCGCCTTCTTCGGAATAAAATCCTGCGGGGAACACTCAAATTCCAATGCCAGTGCGTTCAATTGATTCAAGCTGTATACTGTCGAAAGTTTGGGGCTTTCAATTTAACCAACAAATCCACGACTCACGCCAATAATCGCAGCGATATCCGCCTGCGAAAAGCCATGCTCCTGCCGCAACAGGCGCACCCTATCAACAATCTGTAATTCAAATTTGGATTTTTTTTTACCTCAGCCATACTGTTTGAAGGAAAGAATTTATTTCCAAATATCGGCTATAATAAGTAGCATTTATTATCTTTGCTTCCTAAACCTTCTATCATGAAATACATGAACTTCCCTCCCTTCCTCTCCCATCGCCCTATAAGATTAACACCATCTGAAATAGAAAACCCTGAAACTGTGATTGCCGAGTTTTTTAGCTTTTATATCTGACACAGATTCGAAACGAACTCGATAACTGGCTGGCACTTGGAATCTCAGCAGATGATGAGGACTTAAAAGTTCCACTCAATCGGGCTAACCTTATGCAATTCCGCTACCAGCTGGAAGCTAGTGCCTTTCGTGGAAGTAGCCGCTAAAATGGCCGATGCACTCGATGTATCACTCGACTATCTGGCTGGTAAAACCAACCTGCTCCTCGATAAAACACTCTTAAAAAGGATCACCGGTATACAACAACTCCCCGAACAAGACAAAGCACACCTGTTCGCACTAATGGACGTTTTCCTAAGAGATCATAAAGCAAAAAAAGCTTACGCACAATAACATGGAAAAGCTATCAAACACATTTCGGATTTTAATAAAAATTGCAGGCAAGATTCTGTTTGTAATTGGCCTGGTGCTTAATATTGGTATGCTATTTTTTGGATTCTGGCCCTCTCTTATTTATATTCTAATTATGTTGTTCGGAGCCGGCCTTATCGCTGCCAATAAAAAAATCCATATACCTCAACCTAACAAGACAGTTCGAAGTGTATTGAACAATACCACTGATGCACTTAAAAAAATAGATACAAAAGCTTTACAGGGATCGTTAAAAATAGCAGTTATAACAGTATCGGCGTTTATAGTAGCTACCGCATGTTTATTATTTTTTGGACAAAATTTTTTAAAAAAACGTAATACCATAAATACCTGTAAAGAGATGGTACTCGCATTAGATTTTTACAAAGAAAGTAAAAAGACTTACCCTACAGATCTTAAAACTTTGATAACTAACAACCCAATGAGGATTGGATGGGACAAGGATGATTGGGGCAACCCATATCAATATAAAACTGACAATAATGGAACGACATTCATATTAGTTTCTTCTGGCAAGGACGGAAAGTTCAACACCAGGGATGATATAGAATTCAGAAATTAAAAGTTATAGCCTGTAAGTAGCCTGACCTTATCAACAAAGTCTTTTTGATATTGAGGTGTAAAATACATTTCAAATTCATTTCCACTAGCAATATAGAACTCTTGATAAGAAAGCGACTTAGGATCACTTGAGTTGCCATAAACCCCCACAGTTCCATCCCTGAACACGCCAGCATTAGTGGCTTTTTCTTTCTCATCATCAGAAAAAACATTTAACCGAGTTCTGTTTCCTGCTGAGTCCACATAATAATATTCATGATCTATTATTCCGTCTTCGTCCTTAAACTGTGTTAACAGAATACCGTTTGCTGGTATCTCATATACTCGTCTGCCATTTTCATACTTTACCGGCTCGCCATTGGCTTGGTTAAAAATAATATTGACTTTTCCAGTAAAGTCTTGAGGAAGTAAGTATGTTTCTGGCTCAGGTTGTGAGCCACAAGAGACGATAAACTGTAAAGCTGATAACAAGTATACTAACGTAATAGTCATAGATTTCATTTCTTTGATTTTAATTTTACCATTTACCACCCGCTCCAGATCCTCCAACGTCTCCACCACCATAACCCCTAAACCCATCGTTTTTATCTAATGGCTGCCCCTGCATCATTTTATTCCATTCGGCCATTGTGTAGGTAGTTTTTCCCTGTTGAACTCCGGTAAAAACTCCATCTTTATCTACTGATATCGTAAATGAAGACGACATCATCGACCGCTTATTATCACCCGGAAGACTTTTTGCTGGATCGCCATCAGGGATTGTTCCGGAATGAGTCACCCATACCACCATGCCACCCGGCCATGCCCGTTCCGTTATTTCTGATAGCATCCAGTAAACCTATTAAAGTGAAGGATTATTCGGTTTGTGTGGTGTTTCAAAACCATTAACACCCTTCGTTTTCAATTTACGACGATAAATCTTATCGCCGCAACTTACGTAGAGTATATTAAAAGCAGGGCCGCCAAAACAAACATTAGAAGACATTTCTTTTGATGGAGGAAGAGGAAGTATGGCATTCACTCTTCCTAATTGATCCAGTACCTGGATCCCGATTCTTGAGCTCACATAGATCCTGCCTGCCGTATCACACTTTAAACCGTCTGACCATGCATTTCCTTCGGCATCAGGAAAATGTAGCCAGCCATAACGTTGTTTGTATGTGAGCGTGCCATCTGGTTTTATTTTATAAACCCAGACCCAATGAGAGGCAGACTCTGTAACATATAATTGTGTCTGATCAGGCGACAAGGTTATGCCATTTGGGAATTTCAAACCTTCATCTATGACTTGCCGTTCACCATTGCTGCGGAACAACATCAGTTTACCAGGCTTTATTGCACCATCGGGCATAGTAACATATATATTCCCATTGCGCGCTATCACCAGGTCGTTGCCAGCAATACTATCTGCAAATACTGTTTCTTTGCCGGCGGCATCGTAAACCAGGATTTGTTTGGTGGCGCCTGCAAGGGTATAACGTCTTCCATTTGCGTCAAAGTGGGTACCACTCGATCTTTTTGCATCGAGATCGAGCCTTGATAATTTTCCATCCGGGCTCACCTTATATGTATTTGAGGTGGGTATATCCTGGTAATAAACTTCACCGGATGCATTCACGGCGGTTCCTTCCGTAAACTGGTAACCCTCTCCCACCAATTCCCATTCCTCGCCCGGTATGAGAAGATCTTGGAGGAATTGATTCTTCGTTGAACCTGTTTTTACCGGTTGTGGCCAGTCCTTCCATAACCACCGCATCGCCTGGGCGAATATTGCCGTTCCATGATTTCCATTATGTGCACCTTCACCCCACACATGGTTCACTTCATAACCTGCAAAGGTTAAAGCACGTTCCATCGTTTCATTGGCTTTCCACCAATCACCTGCATAGATATTGAGGTCATTTATTCCATCCTGTAAAAAGATCCTGATCGGTTTAGGTTCATACTTCCGGATCAATGTGGGATAACGATCAGCTCCCCGTAACCCAACATAAGTGCCTATTGCACTGAACACCCGGGAGAATTCTGATGGTTTTTCCCAAGCGGCGGTAAAAGCGCAAACGGCTCCGCTGCTTGATCCTCCTATAGCCCGATCATTACCAGCTTTTGATAACCGAATAGCTCTGCCATTGGTGGCTTTCATTTTTTCAACCTCAGGTAAGATTTCCGAGAGGATAAATCGTGCGTAAGCATCACCAAGGCCATCGTATTCAAAGCTTCGGTTAATGCGGCTTAACGCATCAGAACCACTGTCGGCCAGAACCTTTCCCGGAGAAATAAATACACCGATAGTAATAGGCATCTCCTTTTTATGGATAAGGTTATCGAAGACGGTGGGAGCTCTCCATTGAATGCCGTCCTGGTTTACGTAAACGCATGCAGGAGTTTCAGGTTTGTATTGCGCGGGGATGTAAATCCAGCAATAGCGGGTTGTGCCAGGGAATACAACCGATCGATCGAAAGTAAGTTTTAATACTTCACCTTTGGGAACACCGGGTTGTTCAAGACTTGCCGGATCGACCGGGTAATTCTCCGCTGTCGGTTGCGCGAAGGTTTGAAGACCCGATAAAAACAAAATAAAGACAAGAAGTTTTTTGCCACAGAGCGGCAAGCAATGCGTGTTAGTGGTTGTCATATAATTTCAGAAAATATGTTTCATAATTACAAGTTACATCTATCTGCTCCCATTATTGAATTCTCATATCCATCATCACTGACCGAGACATTGGAACCAGAAGCATCGGCATTGGGGCCCGATATGTATCTATAAACAATCCCAAGCTGGTGACCTATCTCATGCACAGAAGTAATACTTCCGATTTCTCCAACGCGCGATATGTTGTTTTGGCCAGAAGAACTGGAAGTTGTGACCCCGCGGCCCTGACAATCGTCGGTGGTAACAATATTTTCTCCCTTTTTTAAATCTTTTGTTTGAATATCTTCATTGATTTCGACCTTTATATCAAATTTAACATTATATGTCTCTCCGTCTTTAGTAACACTACCGTCTTTGTAAGTTTCTTTTACCTGATCCTGCACATATTTCAAGCAGCTTAGCCTGTTAATTTTATAAAAAATTGCTGTACAACACCTATTTGATTGGAAATTTTTGTTGCTGATCCGTAATCAAACGAATAGCAAGTTCAAGGTCTTTATCCAAACCATTTAATACATCATTGATAGTCTTTGTCGGTGTATGATCCGGGGCCAGCCCTTCATCTTTAGTTATTTGCTGCGGACTGGTTAAATACAACCGGTATTGCGAGATCATAGTGAGCAATCCTGAATTCGGTAAATAAAAATAACTGTATCCCCTTCCTGACCCACCATGCAATGAACCGGTGCCGGCTCACCTATAAGTATTCCCCTTTTATGTTGTTTTACCAATGATGCAAATTGCGGTGCTGCTGATGCGGTAAGACCATCAATTAATACAAAAACATTTCCCCTGAAATTATTCGCCTGCGGCTGTTCTTCTTTAAATCCATAAAATTGCTGGCTTTCTATTGTAGGGTTAGTAAAGCGATACTTGCCAGTGGTTTTCAGGGACGTATAGGCTAATCCTCTCCTACTATCATCTTCATAGATTTTCTGGGTTACCTCCATTGAATATAAAAAACGGAAAGGTTTATCAGTGAGGTAAGAATACAGGTAACCAGCATTCTCACTTTCGCCGCCTCCATTGTTACGGATGTCTATAATAAGATTGTCAATGTTTTTTAATCTGATTTCATTGAATGCAGAATCAATGAACGACTTAAATGCTACACCTGAACTTTGTAACACATCATTTTGAAACCATTTGATCGTCAGCACAGCCATATTTTTTTCTTTGTCCAATGCTAGATCCAGGTATGGGGGTTGTGGGAACAAAGATCTTAAAAGTGGATACTCCGATTTATTTTTTGCCCTACTCTCCTGGATCGCCGAAAAGTACGATGATTGAACAGTTCCATTTTCGTTCTTTCCTTTCTCACTTATGTATTCAATATCGAAGGACTTTGAATAACCGAATACCAACTGATAATGAAAAGCAAAACGTTGTTCCACCCGCTTAATTTGCAGGGTTTGATTATGACCCTCATCAGAAAAGTATTTTCTCATCGTGTCCAGAACCTTGTCGATTGGTTGATCGTTAATTTTCAGGATCTGACTTCCAACAGCAAAACGGATATCATTACTGTTGTTGCTAACTATAAAAGTTTTTTTATCAATTATTCTTACATCAAAAGGAAAGAGTCCAGCATTGGTAGCCAGGTAATTCAAGGCTTCATCAGATGGCTCAATCGTAGTATGAATATCTCCGACTTTACTGATAAGCGGTGCAACGATACCATAAAATTCAGTTTGCGTCAATGGCCTATCGACTTGTTTGACCGCCTCTTGATAAGCTACATTAAACTGGCGCCTACTTGTAAACCTGTATAATGCCGGATGAATAATTTCAAGACTATCCTTTAACATGGATAGGTCTGTTTTCAGTTCATCCTCTGGAATTTTTTTGTAATAGTTATAGGCACTGTCTCCTTGCGAAAAACTAATCAAACTAAGGAGTAGTAAAGAAATAATTAATAACGGTTTGATTATAAACTGAGTTGATTGCGCTAAATACATTGTAAATATAAATTTTTGTGGTATTGAGTTTTTACCTGCCTCTTAGGATCAATCCGCATGTCGTCGATGAGGTTACTGCAAAGGTCTTCACGCCGTGTGCCCCCGTTAGCTTCGCAGCGATCCCAATGGAAATGTATAGTAACGTCATCCTTTCTAAATTTAATCACATTTCTGTAGCATGCATTATTAATAGATGATTTTTTCGCCAGAATGATTTTTCTGATTTCCGAGTTACGTTTAGAGATATACTTTTTCAAAACAAGACTCTAATACCGGATGGTATTCAAAAACACATTTTATTAATGGTTCCTGCCATATGGCCCAAGTGTTAGTATGGCAGCCAAACTCCCTGCAAAAATTATAATTACAATTGTAATCACCATAATGAATGGCGTCTTCTCGCTGGAGTACTCTAAAAACTTTTTGCCCCGGAAAACAAAAAAATAATTTGGTATGCCAAATATTAAGGAAGCCAAGTATCCAATCACCGGACTTGGAGTAAGAGATTTACCCATCAAAATTTCATAAACACTCTCGAAAGCGTAAAAAGACAACTGTACTAAAAATAGCGTAAACATAAATGTGGCCAAAAAAGGAATATCAGACCTCGCCTTGTCTCTTAAAAGAAAAAATAATCCGCAACAAAATTTTTTATACACAACTAACATATTCATCAGCAATTTAATTGTTCGAAGGGCACTTTGAGGTGGCTCATTCCAGCCAGACACCAAATTCTCTTAGTTAATAAATAACTCCCCTTTCTTTGGGCAATGAGGAGCTGATTGGTTTGTGCTTTAGCGAGAGGGGGTCGATCCCCCTCACGCTAATATCTTTCTTCGGAATAATGTATCGCCGATTGGTTGTGCCGTCCGAAGATAATTGATTCATTAGAATTTGCTCAAAGTCGTCCAGGCTGTTATTACCCAATCCGGAATGAAGACTTGTACTGTTGTAGTAGCCTTCAATGTATTCAAAGATTTCAGCTCGATGATTTTCGATGCTGTGGTACGGTTTATCCTGGATAAGTTCAGCTTTCAGACGGCAACCATGCAAGTTCGAAAGGCTATTTGCAGTTTCAATGAGATTCTTTGTGGCTCTGTCAATGATTTTATCTTGTATGTCTAAACTGTCGCTTCCGGTAGTTGCATACCGTGGTTGATCATTTATGCGAGATGAAACTTTAAGGTCTTCATTCATGCCCCAAATCAGGATACCAATTCCAACAATTAAACAGAGCTTACCGAGACCATCTGGAAGAGTAGTTGGTAACATATAGAGGTTTGTATTTGACCCTCAAATTACTTATAAAATTTTTACCTTAAAAGCCAGGCCTGTCCGCATTCGTCCTTACAGATCTGCAAAGAATAAAAAAAACAGTTTGTCGCGAGTACTTTGAATAGTCAATTTATGAGCCTTGGTCCTTTTGAAAAACTTCGTAATCGAACCCATATTGAGTCACATAGTTGGCTAGATTTAAAATCTAATCTCGGCTCTGGGACTACCCTTTATGATAGGGAATTCTTGGTCCCTTGATTCCCATTGTAGTCAAAAAAAATGCTGCTATAACAACAACAATGACGACCACCAAAATAGGATGAACCTTTTCCCTGGAATAATTTAAGAATTTTTCGTCCCGGAAAACAAAAAAATAATTTGGTATACCGAAGATTAAGGAAACGAAAAGCCCTACCCAACGAGTTGAGGTAAGAGGTTCAGTCGTCAAAATTTCATATAAATTCTCAACACCATAAAAGGATAACATTACTAAAAACAGCGTAAACGTAAAAGTGGCAAAAAAAGGAACATCAGAACCTGTATAATCCCTAAACAGAAAATATATTCCACAACAAAATTTATTATATGCAGCTAACATGTCTATTCACAGTTTAAATTAATAGGGGTAGCTTATTCGAGAAACTAGATATTGTCATTGTTGTTAACTGTCTCTACATTTTTTGGCATGAAGAGCTTATTGTTTTGAGTTTTATTAGGCGATTATTTACCCACTCGATAAAATGTTTCTTTCATAAAATGTATCGGACATGATTTGCGAATTCCGAAGTTAAATGATTTCTAGAATCTGTTTCTAATTAGCGCAATGGAAGTGGGAACCGGTGAACTTGCCTTACTTTGACGGACACCAGGTTAAGGTGTAAAAATCTTAATTTAGTACAATGGCATCAAGAAACAGTTACAATCGGGCTTTCAAGGAAGAAGCCGTTCGTTTGCCAGAGAAGTCCGGGGTTACACAAGTTGCTGCAGGCCTCGGTATTCATCCCAATTTGCTTCACACATGGAAGCGACAGCTGGCTGGTAATGGGGCTAAAGCTTTCCCTGGCAATGGTAAGCCTGTCGATCCGGAACTAGCTCAGTTGAAAAAGGATAATGCCCGCCTAAAGATGGAGGTGGAGATCCTAAAAAAATCGGCGGGTATCTTTCTAAAACACTCCGGGAAAGATACTCAGTAATCCTGGAGTTGGCAGGGCAATACCCTGTTCTGGCTTTATGTGTTACCCTGCCGTGCAGCGTCAGCGCGTATTACAGCTGGAGATCCGGAAAGACAACCAGACGCGAGGAACACAGGCGAAAGCTTACAACATTGGTTAGGACATTTTACTTTGAATCTCACAAAACCTATGGAAGTCCGCGCGTTTACCGGTCTGTGAAAGCCCTGAAAGTGCGTTGTAGCAGAGCCATATTGTCAGGATCATGCAGAAAAAACAGCTTTGGTGCGAGCATATATGAAAGTTCCGGATAACTACTGAATCTGATCATAACCTTCCGGTCGCTGAAAATAAACTGGCCAGGAATTTCACAGCGTCCCGACCTGATGAAAAATGGGTTTCAGATATTACGTACATCAGGACCCGTGAAGGCTGGTTGTACCTGGCAGTGATTGTAGACCCGTATTCCCGCAGGGTGGTCGGATGGTCGATGAGCACCAGCCTTAAGACGAATCTGATAATGATGGCGCTGAGTGCAGCTATTCGAAACAGAAAGCCTGGTGAGGGCCTGATCCACCATTCGGATCGCGGTGTCCAGTATGCCAGCGAAATGTTCCAGGAAGCCCTTCGGAAAGCAGGCATGATCTGTAGCGTGAGCCGGAAAGGGAATTGCTGGGATAATGCAGTGAGCGAAAGTTTTTTCTCGACTATTAAAAGAGAGATGATTCATCCACATGGGATTTTCGACAGCATTGCAGAGGCGCGCAGCAAAGTATTCAGGTATATTGAAAAATGGTACAACAACCGGAGGAAACATTCTTCCATTGATTATCTCTCACCGGTAGAATTTGAGGAACAAAATGAAAACCTATCTTTAATGACCGCAGCTTAACTCTTTGTCTGGATTTTTAAGTCAAGATCAATCCGAATAAAAACTTGCGCTAACAGGGGGTGCTGAGCGTGACTTTCTTTGACTTATAACATCTTGTATCGTAAATTTAAGTGTTGGCTGTAACCTTCCCGACACCACCTCAAGGTGATAAAAAATTTAGAAACTATGGGACTATTTGACATTTTCAAAAAAGAAAAGGTTGAAGAAATCAACCTCTCTGAAAGATTAGAAAAAATTCGATACTTTGATTTATTAGACAATCCTGAAAAAAAAAGTATCTGAAAGAAAAAATTGACTTTGACTTTAATGACGACTCAAAATCAATATATAGGAAAAGGTTGGTTGACTTTTCCAAACGACTATTATATTTCCAGTGTTTACAATTTAATAGAATATAAAAACGGTTCACCAACTTCAGACTTTAGAGCCTTTGAAGTATGCCCAAGCAGTTTATTTCGTGGGGAATTCATTGACTATATGCAATCTGCAAAATTAGTATTTGAAAGAAATAATATTAAACTTGACTATAAAGACGAAATATTTGACGAAAACAACAAAGAGATAATTCATCACAGAATTACAGTTAACGACAGGGAATATATCATATTTTCAGGACAGGTAACGAGAGAGACAATAGGACAAATTATGATACACTATCTCAACACTTTTAGAAACATTTTAAATGATATAATAAAAAGACAAAGTAAAGACTTTAGAGTTATACTTGTGACACAACCAGAATGTGTAATGTTCGTATTATTAAAAACTGAAATGATTGATAACTTTAAAAAAATAATTTCTCAAACAAAAAACAAAATTGAAGAATAAAAAGGCTACAGTTCTTTGATGAATGAAGCCGGTACCGGGCCATGGAAAGTGAGCTGATGGCCGGAAGGAAAAGAAAGATCAATTGATCCGGAACCAATCAGCACGTCTCCTTTGCGGATGCTGTGTTTCAATAAGTGCGTCAGCACCTTCCTGCTGTAAATGTCCACAACAGTCAATAACAAAGCATTCCGGCCCGTCGCGTGGATGTGTACATACTTGATATTCATCGAGAGATTTTGCAGAGGCCGGGCTGGCCTTGGATTTCGGAACTGGATGAAGTTGCGTTTAAAGGGCTTTGGCCGGATGCGGCCACCGTACAGCAGCCTGGCTTCTTTCATCAAACGGTACACCTTTTTATGATTGATGATCCAACCCAGGTCTTTCAGCTCTCCAGTCATATTGCGGTATACGAAATTCTACTCAATTCTTAAGCTTTACATCAATGACTTTTTCTTTTGAATCAAAAAAAATGTCACCAGTAGCAAATGTTATAAATTTCGCCTTTGATTTTGGGAGCAAAACAACATCTATCTGATTGAGCGAAGATGATAGTTTAGTAAAGTCCACGTCTACTCTATTTAAAAAAAAATATGAAATAACGTTTTTTTTATCTAAAAATAAAACCCACCAACCTTTACCTTCGCCATCAGTCACCCAGCTGTAATCTACATCTTTGGGTAGGTTAATTTTTGCATACTCTTCAACGAAACTTCTAGAAAAAGAAGGGGGGATGAGAACAAGCTCATCCCATTTTATACAATTCAATTTGGTCAGATCAATGACTTTTCCTTCGTCAATAGAAACAAGCGAGTCCTTCATCGATATAAAACAAGAATCGTTAGATTTTTGTGCATTACAAGAAAGCGTATTCCAAAAAGTTATTATAAATAAAATACGAAGTGCTTTCATTGACTATTTTTCCAACTTCTCCATTTTTTGGGAAGCCCTTTGTAAATCACTCAATGCAGTCTTAAGTATCATCAGGTGATTTATAATTTATTATTAATCCCCTGTCAATCTAATCATTTGTTCAGATAGCAATGCTCGCTTTATTAAAGCATTTAAATCATTAATCAGTGCCGAGAGTTGCCTATCCAGTTTGTCAGAAAAATCCCTTAATTGCTGCAGCTCCTCATAGAACCTACTTACCTCCTGTAATGTCAATTCATATTCTCCGAAAAAATCACTGAAGCATTTTCTTAAAACCGAAAATCTTGGTTCGTTTTTTACCAAGCTGTGCATTTCATTAAACAGATCATATTGAACCGATACTGAATTTGGCTCTCCACCGTGAATTTCGAAATCAAACGCCATAGCATAATTATTTTAATAGCCCAGGAAAAGCTGTCTGCAGATTCCCGGCAGCATTGGTAATTATTGTCATAAAATTCGCCGGTTGACCAGTTACCATATCTATTCTTACAGTTCGACCTGCATCTACGATACGCTGATAATCCCGCTATCTGACAATATCGATTTTGGCACTTGGGCAGACCTCTTGATCAACTCCACAATTTCTCGAACCTCAATTATAAACTTACTTTTTTTCGGATTAAATCCCGGGAAATAATGTCTTTTTAAAGTATGGTTCAAAAACTTATGATTCAAAATACCCTCTTTCCAGAGTGTTAGCGGTAGCATAAATTACCAGATCCTGGACTAACCTTAGTTGGCGAATCAGCTCAGTGTTAAGCTTTATTGCTAACCCAAACTGCGGTGGCAGATTGTCCTTGATACAGCCCTTGGAAGGATTCCAAAATTGGTATGGAATGCTCAGGCCCGTGTTCAATAACGTGCGATGCTCAGCACTAAAACAGTACTGAAAGAAGATCGGATAGGTGCCGTCCTTTTTTTGTTTGCCTACTGGGCAAATCAACTTAATAGGGAACTGCATTTTAGTCGATTTTTTAGTCGATTAAAAAATCGTCAACCTGTGTAAAGTTAAATTGCAGACTTGCGCCAGTTGTGTTGCTAAATTCTCAAGATCAACCGACTAGTGTAAAGTGGAGTAAAATGAAAAAAGGATTGCAAATTGCAATCCTTTCCTTCTGCGGACCGGACGGGCCCGCAGGTTCACTTCTATACATTTAGAAATCAACTACTTAAAATTTTAGTCGATTTTTTAGTCGATCAAATTCAAAAACCTGGTGTAATCTTACTGAACTTTACTTCAGTTGACATTACTTTTCAAATTTAAGTGATTTTCCGTGTCCACCTACGAAAACCTGGACACAAAACCCTGCTGAATAATCTGCACTTTCCAACAAAGAAGGCATTCCACGAACATTCTCTTAGAACAGGTCCGATGAATTGTGAGTCAATGTTGGATCTTAATCAAAATCCGGGAACCCGTATCCTAATCCTGAAAACTATTGATATATTTAATCAAACAACCTTATGCCGATGTCGCTCGGGAATTCAAACGTCCGCTACAGTATTTTCCTACCATCGACATTCCATCTGGGGAGTGGCTTCGTCGACACCCCACATCAAGATGAAGTGGCATATACGCCTTCGAGGATGCTAGAATTTGTTATCCAATCCAAAACCAGATAATTGAACTACTAAACTAGATTAAATGGATACCAAAGATCAGGAGTCGTCAACTGTGAAAACAGCCACCACCACCCCGGTTGCAAAACAGGTCTTAAATGCATTTTATCAGCAACTAGCCAAGCAAGATGGCTTTGCCGATATTGCGCAGCGATTGAAAGCCTGTGACAGTACGTCTGAAGTCATAATACGTCAAGCAATATTTAATGAGGAGGGCGGTAATGATAAAGCTTGAAGAAATCATCATCAAAGAATTCCGTGGGCTTCGGGATATTTCGTTGAATCTAAATTCGAGCAATTTTGCCATATGCGGATCGAATGGAACAGGAAAAAGTGGGATCGTCGATGCAATCGAATTCTGCTTTACCGGAAGCATATCTCGGCTGTCAGGTGCCGGTACCGGGAATGTTAGCGTCCGAGATCATGGTCCCCATGTTGATTTTCGTGCCAACCCGGAAAAAGCAACTGTGAGTATCAAATTCAAAGTTTTAGCAACCGGCAATACGGCTACTCTCACTCGAACGGTTAAGAATATCACTAAGCCTACATTGATACCTGAAACGGAGGAAACTAAGGCTGCGGTTGGTCATATGCTTCAACACCCTGAGTTTGTTCTCTCCAGGCGTGAGTTAATTAAATATATCCTGGCAGAACCTGGAAAACGCTCCCAAGAAGTTCAAGCACTGCTGCGCTTGGAAGAAATAGATAACCTTCGAAAAGTTCTCCTGAAAATTGCAAACGCCGAAGCTAAACCGATAAAAACATTGACGTCTGAGAAAGCAGTAGCGGCTGAAAATCTTTGTCGAACACTGGGAATTGAGAAAATTGCTGTACCAGAACTTTTAAAGGAGGTTAATATTAAACGCTCGCTCCTTCAGTTACCCGCGCTGACGACGTTTGATGCTAAGACCTGTGTAAAAGACGGGTTATCTACGACATCATCCAGCACTGTAATTTCATCAATCAACAAAACGGTAACATTAAAAGATGTAGAAAGTGTGTTCTCAGCAATCGACTCCATTCAAAGTGACGGATTTGCAGGGGATATTAGCAAAAGTGTGGAGCTACTGCAGTCTTTGGTTCAAATCGGAGAAGATCCCAAGGGGCCAATAAAAGAAAAACTGCTTCAAGATGCATTAGCTGTTTTTGATGAAAAGAGTTGCCCAGTTTGCGATACTCCATGGGAATCTCAAACATTTAATGGGATAGTGCAGGATAAATTAGAAAACTTAAAAAACATTACCAGTGCAAGAGTTGAATTTGAGATGCAACTGGAAAGGCTTGTTCGTCCGATGGAAGCCTTGCTTTCGTCCTTGAGCTTGGTTGTAAAACCGGCTGGAGTGCTGAAACCAGCCATCAATACCGAGCCAGTAGACGAGTTTATCCATTTACAGCGGGACAAAATCCATCACTTCCGCCAAGTGTTCCCAATCGCGGACAAAGAAGCTCAGATTGCCGAATTTAGCCAAATTCCACCTCAGGTTCTCGATTTTGTTAGGCGCATCCAAGCCAAAATTGCGCTTCTCCCTGAGCCAACTCTTCAAGATGCCGCGAGGGACTATTTAGTAGCATCACAAGAAAGAATTGAAGTTTACCGTGATACATCTAGAAAACTAAATATAGCGGTCAACAGAGCTAGTATCTCGAATGATATCCTCGATACCTACAATTCATCGACGACTGCTGAGCTAGAAAAGATTTACGTAGATGTGAAAGACTCCTTTATCGATCTATATAAATCTATCAATGCCGATGAGGCGCAATTTAATGCACAATTAACACCATCGTCTGGTAAATTGGGGTTTGACGTAGACTTTTACGGGAGGGGATTCTTTCCACCAGGCGCGTATCACAGCGAAGGTCATCAAGACAGTATGGGGCTGTGTCTGTACCTCGCGCTTATGGATCATTTGTTAGGGGGACATTTTACATTTGCCGTTTTGGACGATGTGTTGATGTCAGTTGACTCTGGTCACCGCAGAGAAGTCACTAAATTGTTGAAAGTACGATTCCCAAATGTGCAGTTCATCATGACAACCCATGATGATGTATGGCTTAAAACAATGAAGTCTTCAGGTCTAATAAATTCAAAAGGTTTCTGTCATTTCAGGAAATGGACCGTCGATGATGGACCCCTTACATGGCAAGGAAAAGATATTTGGCAGGAAATTGAAGATCATGTTCAGAAGAACGATATTCGAGCAGCTGCTGCACAGCTCCGAAATTATTTGGAATATATCGCGCAGGAAATTTGTCACAATTTACGTGCGCAAGTTTCTTTCAGGGCCGATGGACAATATGCCCTTGGCGACCTTCTACCTGGAGCACTTTCCGGTTTAGGCAACAAGTTTAAACAGGCCAAAAAAAGCGCTCAGTCATGGAACAATCAAGAGTTAATGACAAGCTTAAATACTTTAGATCAAGATTTTACCAACGCGAAAGTAAATTCTAACGCTGAAAGTTGGCAAGTAAATCCAGCCGTGCATTACAACGAATGGGCTAACTTCGATAAAAAGGATTTCGAACCAGTTATCGTCGCCTATAAAACCCTACTCGATTTTTTTGCTTGTGCTAAATGCAATGGCTTGATTTATATTTCGCCTGAGTATGGAGCTGCCGATTCGTTGCGTTGTCCTTGCGCGGACGTAAACATCAATCTAATAGAAAAGCAAAAAAATAAATCTTGAATGTGATGAGCAGAATTATAGACTTCCTCTTGCTGACATTCGCTTATCGGGTGAGTGGCTTATTCAGAATTTATTTTTGATCATCATTGCTTGGTTAGTTTTGATAACGTTAAGCAGATACATCCAAACGGATAAACTAATCAACTTAAGTTTCTATTATGAAATAGCGCTTCGCATATAAACATATAAAATTATGAACCCAAAAGCTGAAGATATAATCGAATATATCACCAAACACCACCCTCCTATTCAACCAAAGTCTGTTCAAGCATGCGTTGATTATAGGCTCTCGATAGGCAATTCCATAGTTAATCAACACATTTTAGGAGTGACATCTGGCGATCCCTTTGGCTCAGGAATCAGTCATTATGAATTCAACATAAAAAAAGAGTTGGAAACCTTGAACGCTGAAATAAAATGTCTTGGATGGCCTTATGAAAGTGAAAGTTTTGAAGACATGAAGGATGTCTTGAACATCCTGGCTGAGCATTTCGGAATTCAGTTCGACGTTGATAGGATGACCAGAGACTTGAATAATAGTTTTGGCAAATGGCGAACTGCGTACATAGTCATAACGGTGTTGCAATACAATATTGCTCAGGCTGCAACGTAAATATTCAATAAATTCAACACGAAGTACTAAATTCAGTGTATCAACTTGAAAGAAATGTAAATTCTAATACGGTAAAGATTTAGGATTTCTTTTTTTCAATTTTCACTCCTGTCTATAACCGATCGCGACCGGATACAACGTATCAACTTAAACCTTCCGTATATAGCGGAGGACCTTAATCTTGAGAATTTGGCTACTAAAAGGGTAGCCCTTGGTAAATTAGACATCATGGCAAAACTGGTTAAACTTGACATTAGAAACTTTCGTGGGATAAACGATCTGTCACTAGAGTTTGAACATTCCCAAAATATTATTTGCCTGATTGGCCGGGGGGACAGTTGTAAAAGCACAGTGCTGGAGGCAATCGCTTCAGTGCTCTCACCTGCCTGGAACCTAACTTTTCACGACACTGACTTTTATAATTGCGATTATAGCAAGCCTGTAGAGATCACCGCACACCTAGTTGAACTACCTGAAAAGCTGATTTCAATTGAAAAGTTTGGTTTGTTTCTTAGAAACTACGATCCTGCAACAAAGGATATTTCTGATAATATAGAAGACTTAGAAGTAGAAGGAAAAATGCCTTTATTGTCAATTAAATTAACGGTTGATCATACACTGGAGCCTAATTGGGTAGTGACTAATGAAAGGGATCAGGAGAATAAAACTATAGGCAGCGGTGAAAGGGGCTTATTGAACTGTTACATGGTTGCTGATAATCTTGATCGTCACTTTTCATGGAGCAAGGGAAATCCCTTATATGGCATATTAAAGGCGGTCGAAGCGGAAGTACTGCCTGGAGAAAAGAATGTGATTATAGAAACATTAAGATTGGCGAAAGCCAAGATTGATGAACATGATTTTCCGGAATTAAAAACTGTTACTGACCAGATCACTCTAAGGGCTGCTCATCTGGGCCTGGATATCACAGGCTCCCGCACAACGCTAGATTTTAAAGATCTGTCAATAAAAGACGGTAGGGTGAGTTTGCACGATGATTTGATACCGTTTCGGCTGAAAGGTAAAGGTTCAAAGCGATTGATTTCTTTTGCCATTCAATTGGCTTTTGTAAGAAACGGCGGTCTCATGTTGGTCGATGAGATAGAACAGGGGTTGGAACCTGACCGTATATGCCAACTCGTACGTTCGTTAAAAGAAACGGATAAAGGGATGATTTTTATTACAACCCATTCGCGAGATGTGATTGTTGAGTTGGGTTCTCCCGCACTTTGTTTACTGGTAAAGAAAAAGAAAGGGTCAATGATAATTAGCCGAAGACTTGGCATTGATGAATTGAAGCTTACCAAGGTGGTGAGGGCGTGCCCTGAAGCCTTCTTTGCCACTAAAGTAGTGGTATGTGAGGGCGCCACAGAAGTGGGCGTTTGCCGGGCATTTGATAGTTTCAGGATTGCTTCAGGTAAAGAGCCAATGTCTTTCAAGGATTGTGCTTATGTTGATGGTACCGGTAATACACTATTGGAGCGGGTAAACGCCATTCAGGATTCCGGTATAAAAACTGCACTTTTTTGTGATTCAGATGAGGCTAACGTCAATGCTCAGAAAACGACAATGCAGGCTCAAGGGATCGAAATATTTGATTGTGAAGGTACCAATTGCCTGGAGCTACAAGTATTCAGTGACCTGCCTTGGGAAGGTATTACAGAAGTATTGGAGTATGTGTTAAAGACACATAAGAACAACGATCAGGGGGCATTGAGTGAATCTGTAAAGGCCAGGTATTCTGCGGGCGCCGCTTTTCCGGTGGATTGGCAAGATAGGGATAATGAAAAAATCCGTAATGCCATTGGCATTGCTGCCTGGAAACAGGAATGGTTTAAAAGGATTGATCATGGTGAAATACTTGGAAAGATAATTTTCAAATATTTTGATTCAATGAAGAACGAAGCGGGCTTGAAGAAAATATTCACATCATTTTCAAATTGGATAGATAATTAAATGGACTTTTTGGGTTTTGTAAACGGCGCTAAGACCAAACTGGTATCTCCCGCAGGATACGGTAAGACGTTTACTATTGTTGAATGTCTAAAACACACCGAAGGAAAACAGTTAATTCTAACCCATACTCATGCCGGTATCGGCTCGATCAAGGAAAAAATCCGCAACGCCGATATTGAATCAACCAAATACACCATAGAAACAATCAGCAGTTTTGCACAGCAATTTGTGCATGCCTATTGTAGAAAATCGGATATCCCTCCGCAGGATAAAGCACGCGAGTATCATACATTTATAACTGAGCGGGTCGCTAGGGTTCTTTCATCCTCCCTGGCGCAGCAGGCAATTGCCGCCAGTTATAAGGGACTTTTCGTGGATGAATATCAAGATTGCTCGAAAGGTCAGCATATTATTATACAGTTGCTTTCAAAGGTTTTGCCTACTCATATCTTAGGCGATCCGCTTCAGGGTATTTTCGATTTTAATGGTGACAAGGTGGATATGGATACCGATCTACCGGATTTTACTCAGTTTCCCGATCTTGATACGCCACACCGTTGGTATAAAGATGGTAATAACAAGGCGCTGGGAGATGTACTAAAAGATTACCGTGAACTTTTGTTGCAAAAAAAGCCTATCATACTCACGGGTGATAATTCAATTGGTCTTCATATTATATCGATAAATGACGGTGACCTGTACGATTCTACCAGTACTTATCGTAAGAAGCTAGATTCGATCATCAACAACAAAACAAACCTGGAAGGCATGGACAGCTTATTGATCCTGGTGCCTGAATATGATGACGTCGTTGACGGCAAAAAGGTAAGCAAGGGAAGTATAGTACAACGAGCTAAACTAAGGGACCAGATAGATTACGCCAAGAAATTGAGCCTGCTGGAAGCGATTGATGACAAGCTATTCTATTCCCTTGCAAAAGACGCTGACGAACTGCTTAAATCAATTGGACGGGCACGTAAGAAATATAAAAAGATTAAAGAATCTATACTCGATAAATTATTTCAAGCTAGTAAATTGAGTCAGTGGTTCAATGGTGAAGGACTTATTTCTAAGAAAAGTCCAGCAGATAAGGAAACTTCGGAAAAAATCCGCATGCCATTAGACATTTTCATAAAAACTCCTTCAGCGCTTCACCTCTTTAACGTGGTAGATAAACTCCGGAAATATCTAAAGTTGAAATATAAGCGCGAAGAAGTAGGCCGTAGCTTTGCTAATAGCCTGCAACAATCGCATTTGAATAATATTTCAATTTATGATGCTATCAAGGATAATCGTAATCTTATCCGAAGGACAGGAAGAAAAGTGAATGGGAGATGCATTGGCACTACACTTTTGACTAAAGGTTTAGAGTTTGATACCGTCGTATTAATGGATGCCCACCGCTTTGACTCACCCAACCACTTATATGTGGCCTTAACTCGCTGCTGTAAACGATTGATCATCTTTACTGCTACCAGCACTCTTTCCCCTTACTAAAAATACAGCTTTAGAAAGGTGAGGCCATTGTAAGCCCGTTTTATTTCGGGTCAAGATCGAAGCCAGTTGACTTATTGAATCAATGGGCCGATGCGGTGGAACAAAAAATCATTGATGTAGTTTAACCATTTATACAATGTTTTCCGTTCGTTAACTGAACCGCCTCGATGAACAATCTTATTACGGGCCTCGACGATGTTTTTGATCATTGCCTTGTCCTCTTCCTTCACAACGAATTCCTTTACAATTTTGGGTAAATATTCCTGAACCAATCGTATAATTGGCGGACTCGGCAGTTCTTCCACCAGCCATTTGGTGGCAGGTTGTCTATTTTGAATCAAGAATTTTACTCCTACTTCCATTGCGGCCACAGCAATCACAAAACTAGGCTCTAAATTTCCGGATCGAATACTATTTGCTTGCCGAAGCATGTCCAGGAAGACTGGTTCATCCTGTTGATCATCGAACAATTTCTCAATTGAGCTTTCCAGTGGCCGTCGATGCGTAGAGGAGACTCTTAAATTTTCAGCTGATGAGCAACTGACAAAGTTGCCCCAAGACTTCTTATCGAGACACCATTCCATCGTTAAATTCAATTGTGTTTCTTTTCGCTCGCCCAATCTGTGTTTCCAGCGTATCAAGCGATACAATCTTTCCTGCTCTTCCAAGATGGCAGCCAAATGCTCATCGCAAAAGGCCGACAACCGAACATCCTTTTTGTCTTGAATACAAATCCCCAGCGCCTGCCCATGGGAGCGAAAGGCGTCTTAAAGCTTATCGCCTATGAAACGAATGGCTGTTCCGATTATTTGCAAATTCATTGAACTAGCCACCAAGGATACCAGATATTCTGTATCGCCATGTTTGATCGATACCGGTGATGTTATTTCCAGATGGCCCGCACTTTCACCATATTCCGCTTGAATTCGGACGTACATTGTATGATTATTGTTCATGCTTCAATATACGGTAGTTTGCTTAGCTGGATAACTTTGAGTTATTCTCGCATCGAAAGCCTCTGTTTAGCTGCTAGCATGGAGGCCGCTTTATCAAATTTCATGACCGATTGCAGGAAGTGCTAATCAAATATGTTTTCTAATTCCGGGAAGTATACAGACGTAGTGTATCCGCAGCTACCTTTTCCTGACTTACCCTCGCATAAATCTGCGTCGTTTTAATACTGCGATGCCCTAACATCTTACTCACCGAATCAATAGGCACTCCATTGTCCAGAGCCACTGTAGACGCAAAAGTGTGTCGAGCCATATGAAATGTCAAATTAAATGGAATGCTGCAGAGGTCCCCTAACTCCTTCAGATAAGCATTGACCTTTTGGTTGGAGGGAACAGGAAGCAGCATTCCTGGCTTTTCCCATTTTGAATGACCATTATACTTAGTAAGAATGCTTTCAACCGGAGGAAAGATCGGCACCAGTTCAATTATACCTGTTTTCTGCCTCGGTTTGATAAGCCATCGTTTACCATTGACTCCAATTTTGATGTGCTCCTGTTTTAAGGCAGCCACATCAGCGTATGCAAATCCTGAATAACAACTGAAAAGGAAAATGTCGCGAACCAAAGCTAACCTCGGCATAGGAATTACCTTTTGTTCAATTCGTTGCAATTCTTCTGCTGAGAGGTGAGGAACTTTGGGGTCGGTGTGCTTCACTTTGTATCTCCAAAACGGATCTTTATCTAGCCAGTCCTTGTCAACACAATCGCGAACAATCTTCTTTAGGTTTTTAACGTGCTTGCCCGAAGAGTTGATTGAAAGCGCTTTCTCGGCCTTCAAGTAGAACTGAAAGTTTTCAATAAATCCGATTCGCAGGTCAAAAAGTAAAATGTCTGACCGGTTGCCGCTCCATAGCAAGTAATTCTGCAGATGCATTTCCGTTGTCAGGTCTTGGTAATCGTAGACTTCTTATAAATCCCTTTCGAGACTAATTTCTGCAGGTCGAGTATGCTTAATCGAAATACTCCCATCAACGTTCTCCTTTCCCGGTCTTGCCCAAACCATTTGTCATGCATTGCTTCCACAGTTAGTTCCCGGTCTTCTTTCAGCAGCTGTTCTCGATACTGATAAACCCGGGTACGTATAACATCTAATGCCGTGTTAGTTTCCAGAGCAGAGTACGATCGACCGAGCATTTTCCCGCCGATCGGGGATCATTCAGCTGGTTTCACGTGATGATTCGTGGACACTTCAAAACGCTGTCCTTGAATTGTTACTCGAATGTAAATAGGTAACAGGCCATGCCTGGTTAATCGTTGTCTTTTCCCGATAAACAGGATATTCATTTTTGCTTCCATAAAATGCCTCCTTTAGTGTCTTTAAAAAGCTGGTTATCAATATGTATAAGATATTACTTATAATCAGCGAAAGACAATCCAGACAGGCATTACAGTCGATCAAGGTGACCAAAGGGAATTGAAATCAATGCCCCCTCGATTTCCCCCTCAGTGAACAAAAGAATTAAGTAAAAAATATAAGGTTGGAAAGATGAAGGTGCTTGATGGACAAGCCATTATCGGTTTGCAATGATAAGAGCGGACAGATTATGCGGACCCGCATAATGAACCTAAAACAAAAAAACCCGCTATGATAGCGGGTTTTAAAACTTATGAGTTGCGGACCGGACGGCAGGTACGCTTTTATTACGTTACAAATCAACTACTTGAAATTTTAGTCGATTTTTTAGTCGATCAAATTCAAAAAACTGCCGTAGTCTTACTGGACTTTACATCAGTTGACATTACATTACAAAGTAAAGCTACCGGGTTTGCAAGACCAAAAATATGTTGAACAACTCAGTCTAGTTGGGATCCTGATCGATAAACAATCAGTCTCACACACGGCACGAAAAAAATGTCAACTCACCGCCCTATATATCCTTTACTTATGTCACCTCAAGACGTATATTGTTGAATGCTTTTCGATTAAATGACTAATGTCACACTATCTCGATAGACGATAATTTTAGTGGTATAAATGTTGTCTTCTGTTATAGAGAAGTCTTCAGTACCCAGGAATTCGGCGATAACATCAATCATCCCCTTGAAGCTCACTAATGATTGGGCCATGATTTTCTCCTTGTTTCAATGTTGTCCATAATCTATTCAAAGGTTCCGAATGATCAGAAATCCATTTTGTGGCCACTCTTTGCTGATAAGCAGGCAAATCCCCTGCTAATAATTCACCGGTGTCTATTGCGAAGGTTGCCTTGTGGCTTTCTTTACCATATTGGATATGAATGTGCGCTCTTTGATGATGATCAGGCTCCATTCTAAATTTAAGATCTGATTTCTTTGCGATCAAAATTTGAAACCCCTTTGACTTGCTATGATTCTTCAGATCTGCAGATGCTAAAAGTTGCTGTAACTCCTGCAGTATGATTTGTATCTCTTCCAACTTGATTGATTTTAAATTCCCCGTATTTGAAATAATGAATCCATCCTTTCGTCTGTTAAGGTCGCAATCTGAAAGAAATCTTCATGCGTGATGTCGGTTAGCGGCATTTCTTTGAAGACATCAAAGAGCTCTTTGAACCGACTTCCGTTCTTGCTATCAGCAAAGCGGATATTCGGAATATAAGTTGAAGCCAAGATTTTTGAAATGTCATAACCGCTACCATCAATCCCTCTAAGATTAAATAATTCCAACCCCTTCTGATGCAAGTCTAAAAAATACCGCTGCAGATTTTCTTCGTTATAACATCTGGTCAAGTTAATCAATTCGACACGTACCATTTCCGCAATTTCTTGTTCTGTCGGTAAGCCATTTTCAGCCAACAGGTCCTGCAAATTAAAACGTTTGACCGACCTATATTTTTCTTTGTAATTATTTAACAGATTGAAAAATACGAACCCATGCTCATGATTCCTTAACATGTCTCGAGGACGGCTATTCCACACCTTTAGTTCATCATCCCTAAGAGGTAACATCTCGACTAATTTGTGGGGGAGATTTAATGTAAGCGTCGCAAGGGAAGAGCAAATTGGGAAAGCCTCTCGTGGATCTTTAATATCAAGCAAATTAGCGCAAATGTGTCCTGCGACGTTATATATTGTTCTGTCATTGTTATAAATCAAAGATCCCATTAACCAGCTATTAAATTTGTCTAACTCTTTATTGGAAACTTGCGAAGCTATATACTTCCCCATAACGTCTACTTCCTGAAAAACTGCGTTAGTTTCAAATAAGGAGGCTATCGACACAGGGACTCGCGATAGCGATAAGCCATCAGATGTAAAAAACCTTACAAACATTATCGGTCTTGTATCATCGCTGGAGCCATCATCTCTATAACGAAAACCAGATGAAAAACGGTAATCCCAATTGGCAGTACCCTTTCTCCATACATATCCATTGTAGAGTTCATGGTAATAATCAGCAAAGTGAAGTTCTCGTTCCTGTTTTTTGTAATTTATTATTTCGCTAAACCTCGTTTCATTTAAGCTTAACCTAGCGTTCATAGCTTTATACAAGGATAGAAGATTTGTTTGACCCCAGAGAGTTGATAAGTGATCTACGTAGTGCCTTGTTTCGTGGTGGATTATGCCGCGTATCTCGGCATGCTTCCAATTCGTAGATTGTCCCAATGCCGCTTGCCAATCTTTTGCTTTCAGAGCTTCAAAGGAAATAAACGTCGTAACAGGTGAATATGATGCAACAGTGTAATATAGATTTGGGAAAATTCCTACCATAGATCAGGTTTTTTATGAAACATGAATTTAACACAAACGAAGACAGCATGGCGATCAGTTTTTGCAGTCAAGTCCTTAATGAAGACCGCTGCAGCTGTGCCTGGATCTAGCTGGAGCAGACTTATATCAAGCGAGGTTGCATTCAGCAAATCCTGCTCCTTGACAAGTTGCGCTTCTATGGCTCCTAGACAGTTTGCGAACTTGTCAATGATTGCTAGGCCGCTTGGCATGAATGCTATTTCCGCTTCAGCTTCAATGTAATGCTGAGCTACACTGCGCATGGTTTAGCGTTGGTAAATGATATTTGTTTCTGCAACGAGAAGCTCTTCGCAGTCTGACCGTGGCCGAACGGATCGTGGAATTCGATCTCAGCATATATTTCGCCTAATATGGAGGTTTACCTGGACTAGGAACGCATCGCACTTCATCATCGCCGTCCATGCCTACAACTTCGAATATAT
>JBEVJC010000029.1:0-35660 GCA_040510375.1 Chitinophagaceae bacterium | reverse complement strand
CACAACAGGTAGCCAACCGCTTTGGTGCAGTCAGCATGTGGCACCAGATGCTTGCACAAAAAGGGTTTGTTGTAGTAAGCGTGGACAATACAGGTACAGGTTTCCGTGGTGAAGAATTTAAAAAGAAAACTTACCTGCAGCTGGGAAAACTGGAAATCGAAGACCAGATCGACGCTGCGAAATATATGGCCACCCTGCCTTATGTTGATAAAACCAATATCGGACATTGGGGATGGAGTTTTGGTGGTTTTATGAGTTCTCTTGCAATCACCAAGGGACATGATGTTTTCAGTGCGGCGGTTGCAGTTGCACCTGTTACCAGCTGGAGGTTCTATGATAATATCTACACGGAACGTTACATGCGTACACCGCAGGAAAATAAGGATGGCTACGACCAGAATGCACCGGTTAATTTTACGGACCGCATCACCGGCAAATTCCTGCTGATTCATGGTACGGCTGACGATAATGTTCATTTCCAGAACAGCACACAACTTGTGACGGCCCTGGTCCAGAACAATATTAATTTCGAAAGCGCTTACTACCCCAACAAAAACCATGGTATAAGCGGCCAGTCGGATAATACCACTTACCATCTCTGGTCAAAAATGGTTAACTGGGTAATTGTAAATCTCGGTAACCAGGCAACACAGAAAGGAATCGTGAAATAAGTAAAGGGGAAGAATGTTTGAAGGAGTATCATCGAAAGGTGATACTCTTTTTTTATGCGGGAAGGTTCTTAAAAAAAAAGAACCTCCCGAAGTAATTCGGGAGGGCCCTAATCAAAAACCATTAACCATTAAACCTTATCCTATGAAAATTCGAAGGCAATATCGGTATTAATGATTTAATACAAAAACTTTAATCCGTTTTTTTTGAATTGTTTCTAATTGGAATAAAATTTATTGATCCCTGTCAATGTCGTAACGTCAAAAATGGATGTTTAACTATTGATTATTAAGAAAGTACGAACAAGACCAAGCAGTTTTTCTTATCCAGGTTTTTTGAGAGCATAAGCGGTAATTTTACGGTAATATTAATATATGAATCAACCAGCAGCCGGAAAAAAAATTGTAGTGGCCATCTCGGGAGCAAGCGGATCGGTATATGCGAGGCAACTGATAAGCAAATTAATCAGGCTGGAAGGACAATGGTCTGAGCTGGCAGTTCTCATGAGCACCAATGCCCGCCAGGTCTGGGAAACCGAATTGCCGGGTGAAGCACTTCCTGCACTTCCCGCCAGGTTATACAGTTCAAACGACTTCAACGCGCCCTTTGCTTCGGGTTCGGGTAATTACGATACCATGATCATTGTACCCTGCTCTATGGGCACGCTGGGGCGCATTGCAGGCGGGATCTCCAATGACCTGATGACCAGGGCAGCTGATGTGATACTCAAAGAACGGCGCAAGCTGATCTGCGTAGCGCGGGAGACACCTTATAACCTGATACACCTGAGGAATATGGAAACCATCACACTTGCCGGGGGAATCATCTGCCCTGCTACTCCATCTTTTTACAGTTTACCATCCACTATCGAAGAAGTGGTCGCCACTGTAGTTGACCGTATCATTGACCTGGCAGGTTTTCATATGGACAGTTATCGCTGGGGCAGGTAATAAAGATGTTAAATGGGATGGATTACATGTTTCCCTTATGCAAAGTTTATATTAAGGCTTTCCGGCAGGTCAATTATTCCCCTTTTCCGTAAAACGCTGGGCAAGTTCCACCACAGATTTTATATCGAATGGTTTGGCGAGAACAGCGTCTGCACCACATTTGCGGGCAATTTCATGAATGTTTGTATTGGCAGAAACCAGCACCACCGGCCGGCCATTTACCTTATGCTGCTGTTTGAAATCCTTACAGATCACACCTCCGTCGCTGCCTGACATTGCGATATCGAGGAATACCATATCCGGCAGTTCCTTTAACCGGCTGAGGGACTGTCCATCTGCAGATGTTATAACTTCGTATCCTTTGGATTCGAGAATCATCTGCATAAGCTCAAGGATGTTTGCATCATCATCCGCTACGTAAATTTTCTTTTTATTCATTTTCAAACATTCCCGGGAAACGTAATACAACCCTACCCGGCCCCGCGGGCCATGATAAATGTTAAAGCGCTGAAGTTTCGCAATGCAGATGCCAAGTTTGGCACTAACAGTTATTAGTATGGCTGTGATTGTAACTTCTGAACCCTTATAAGGATAAATTGTTGTAACATTAAAGATGAAAACAATGAACTGGATTCAGTTGACCACAGAAGAACAATTAGAGGAGCTAATCATCCGGTCTGAAACGGTACCCCAGGTGATTTTTAAACATTCCATCCGCTGTTCAATCAGTTCGATGGTAAAAGGAAGGCTCGACCGGGAAACACAGCCCGCAAATATGGAATTCCATTATCTCGACCTGATCAATTTCCGTCAGTTGTCGAACCAGATAGCGAAACGGTTTGGAATAGAACATGAATCACCTCAGGTGCTCCTGATCCGTAACGGAAAATGCATTTATGATGAAAGTCATACCGCGATCCGTATGGGCGAGATTGCTTCGCAGGAAATGATGTCCTGATCTGAAAATTATCAGGAGCCGATAAGTTTTTCAAATTTTGCTATCTCGGCCGATTCCGCAGGTGATAATGGTTCCTTATGATCGAACTTGGATTTAAGGAATAACACCCGTTTATGTGCGGGATACTTTTCAAGGATTGCGTCGAGCACTGTGCCTGTACGGTCATCTTTTTCCGGGGCGGTTTCAGGGACCGGAACTGCCGATTTATAACGCGTTGGTTTTTTCAGTATGATCGCTTCCAGTGTAGCGAGTTTGCCGGGTGTAATGGTATCTATCCGGGATGCCTTGCCATATAGTCCCTGCAGCTGTTTTTTACTCAATCCACCCCGTTCGTGGTATTGGTGCAACAGGCTGGATATAAAAACAGACCCTGGCTGGGCTGCCAATACTGCTTCCAGCAAATCTTTAATAATGTCCAGGTCGGGTCTGATCCGCTGCATAATGCTTATAGTCGCTTATTAATTTGTGAAAATAAGCAAACAAAACGGTTCAGGATGGGAGAACCGGTCCGTAATGGGTTCTCCCACTCTTCCTCTTACCCGGATAGAGTACATCAGGCGCGGTTTCATATCCTTCATCCGACACATCTTTCAGCATTTTACAGGCCTTTGCGCGACGCACAGAGAAAATCAGGAGTCCTGTCAGGGCCAGCGCTCCAAATCCGATCAGGAGCTTTTCTTTTTTATTCATCCGGTTTGTTTTGTTACAGTTTGCAAAAAGTATACCATCGTATTTTATCGTGGGTGCTACTGATGCCACGATGGTAATGTTTTGCCAAAACCCTTACCAGTAGCGGTTTACAGAGGCCTTCACATGAAAAGGTAACAGTAAAACTACCCTGCTCCGATGAACGGTATCACCGGACATTGTTCCGGTTTATGGTTCTGGTTTCCTGTTCATGGATGTTGATCCGGGGTATCCCTGTTGTTGAAAGGTTCCGTTAATATAATCCGGATGTAGTCTCCTTTTTAAAACCTGGTGTTGAAACTTTGCCGGTAAATATTAATAATATTGTTTTCCATTCAGGACTGTCGGGTGATTGGGTTGCAGAAGATATCCTGTTGTTGTTTCTGTGAACCAAATGTTACCAGGTCTTGTTATTAAATCAAATAACTATTATGAAAGTTGAGATCTGGTCGGACGTAATGTGCCCCTTTTGTTATATCGGCAAAAGACGTTTTGAAAGCGGGCTGGCAATGTTCCCGCAGCGGGATGATATTGAAATCACCTGGAAAAGTTTCCAGCTTAATCCAAACCTGCAGACCAATACGGGCAAGAGTATCAACGAATACCTGGCCGATGTAAAGGGCTGGTCGGTTGAAGAAGCCCGGCAGATGAACGCCAGGGTGACGGAGATGGCAGCTGGTGAAGGATTGACATTCGACTTTGACAAGGCTGTCATAACAAATTCCTTTGATGCCCACCGGGTGATCCAGTTAGCCAAGAGCCATGGCCTCGGAGACGAAATGGAAGAACGGCTTTTCCGCGCCTATTTTACGGAAGGACTTGACACATCTGATTTTGATACGCTGGTGAAACTGGCTGCAGAAGCTGGTCTGGATCCTGATGAAACGGCAAGGGTTCTTGCGGGTAAGGAATTTACAGAAGAGGTTGAACGGGATCTGTATGAAGCCAGGCAGATCGGCGTACGTGGTGTTCCTTACTTTGTATTTAATGACCGCTACGCGGTATCCGGCGCTCAGTCGGGAGAAACTTTCCTGGGTGCATTACAAAAATCATGGTCGGAATGGAGTCCGCAACCCATCAGCAACGATCGGCTGGAAGCCAGTGGTGGCGAGGTTTGCGGGCCAGATGGGGATTGCGTTTAAGAACGTTTGATATAATCAGTGAGATGAAGGGTTGTCCTATGGGGCAGCCCTTTTTGTTTTATACTGAAACGACTTGTGATTAAATGGTTGAAAAATAATATAGCGAAGTTGTGTTACGAATGCTATTCCTTGTAACTTCAATTTAGTTTAATAAAATCAATTCAGTCATTAACCCCAAAACTTTGTCGTATGCCTTCCAAAAAGAAAGCAAAACCTGCGCCTAAAAAAGTAGCGAAAAAAGCCGCAAAGAAAGCAGCCAGGAAATCGGTTGCAAAGAAGAAATCAGCTAAAAAAGCAGCGCCTAAAAAAGCAATAGCTAAAAAGAAAGTAGCAAAAAAAGCAGTAAAGAAAGCGGTGAAAAAAGCAGCCACAAAAGCAGCTCCTAAAAAAGCAGCGAAGAAGGCAGCGAAAAAAGTAGCGAAGAAAAAGACTGCCGGAAAAACAGCCGTTAAAAAAGCAGCGCCTAAAAAGGCGGTTTCAAAAAAATTGGCTCCGAAGAAGTCGGCTCCCAGGAAAGCCGCTCCAAAGAAGGCAGCTTCCCGGAAAAAATCCAGCAAACCAGTCCAGCTTCCGAAGGCACCAGCATCTGTACCTGCCGACACAGTAGAGGAACCATTACCAACCGAACAGGTGGTTAATGAAACCGAAACGGCTGAAGATCCAAAACCTGAAATGTAAATTCATCTGGCAGACCGGTCATTTATTTATCTGCAATCACCGGTTACCAGTGATTAATTTATAACTGTAAGTCGTCCCGAAAGGACGACTTTTTGTTTTGGGGAATTTTTTAATAGAATATCAGGTACCAACGCTGAGTGCTGAGTGGAAGATGATACTCGTGTGATCGGCCACTGACAGCTGTTCTTAATTATGTGCAGGTGGTAGTCGCGTGCTGACAGTTGCGGATGGATTGCTGTTCCTGATTGTGTGCAGGAGGTAGTCGCGTGCTGACAGTTGCAGATGGACTGCTGCTCCTGATTGTGTGCAGGTGGTAATCGCGTGCTGACAGTTGCGGATGGTTTGCTGTTCCTGATTGTGTGCACGTGATAATTGGCAACGGATAGTTGGTGGTGGGCTGCCTGTAATAGCTCCAGGAGGTAGCTGTCTGCTGTTAGTTGGCAGTAACAGGACATAAAAAAAACCACCGGCTGTTGGCAGGTGGTTCTTGTATCAGTTGACACCGGGTTAAACCCTGAAGTGAGCGAAAGCTTTGTTGGCTTCAGCCATACGGTGCGTATCTTCTTTCTTTTTGAATGCGGCACCTTCCCCTTTGCTTGCTGCCACGATTTCACCGGCCAGTTTATCGGCCATGCTACGACCATTCCGGTCGCGGCTGTAACGGATCAGCCATTTGATGCTGAGGGAGATTTTCCTGTCCTGGCGAACCTCGGCAGGGATCTGGAAGGTAGCACCACCGATCCGGCGGCTGCGAACTTCAACAGCAGGTGTTACGTTTGATAAAGCGCGTTTCCAAACTTCATATCCGTCTTCGTTGGTTTGTTTGGCAACTTTATCCAGCGCATCGTAAAAAATATTGTAGGCGCCACTCTTCTTTCCTTCCCACATAATGTTGTTCACAAAACGGGTAACCAGTTTATCGCTAAACTTTGGATCTGGAGATAAAGGGAGTTTTTTGGCTTGTGCTTTCCGCATCGCTTATTGTTTGATTGACCAGCTGTAGCTGGTTCCTGTTATTAAATTTTTATCGATCGTGATCTACGATCAGCAATTATTTTTTCGCTTTTTCTTTCTTGGTACCGTACTTGGAACGGCTTTGTTTACGGTCTTTCACACCTGCGGTATCCAATGAACCACGGACAATGTGATAACGTACACCCGGTAAGTCTTTCACCCTGCCACCACGGATCAAGACGATCGAGTGTTCCTGGAGGTTGTGACCTTCACCCGGAATATAAGCGATAACCTCCACCTTGTTGGTCAGGCGGACCTTCGCTACCTTACGGAGCGCAGAGTTCGGTTTCTTTGGAGTGGTAGTGTACACACGTGTACAAACGCCACGGCGTTGCGGACACTGATCCAAAGCCCTCGATTTACTCTTGGCCCTGATAATTTCTCTTCCTTTTCTGACTAACTGTTGAATAGTAGGCATTCTGAACTCATTATTTTTGGGACGGCAAAGGTAACAGGCTAATGGTTAAATACCAAAAAATCGCTCTTTTATTTATCAGCATTGTTCCTTTGCTCCCAGGTTTGGTATTTCCCCGCCCTGTTGTCCGGGACGGCGAAAAAAAATATAAAAATTTAAATCTCTGAAGGTCAATACACTATACTTTAACCATCCAGTTAAAACGATCTTTCCTTTCCCCTGTCCTGATTTCATGGAGCCATTGTTTGACCCCGGAAGAAACCGGATATTTGCTGGTGTCGAAATGCATGGAGGCTCCTTTATAATATAATTCGCGGATCGGGGCAATCACCGCAGCGGTGCCCGTACCGAATACTTCCGTGATCTTTCCGGCATCATAGGCATCCACCACTTCGTCGATACTGATCTTCCGTTCCTCGGTCCTGATGCCCATTTCCTGAAGTCCTGTAATTACGCTGTCGCGGGTTACACCCTCCAGTATGGTGCCTTCTTCCAGTGATGGGGTAATAGCCACTCCATCGATAATAAAGAATACATTCATCATCCCTACTTCCTGTAACCAGCGGTGTTCGAAAGCGTCGGTCCAGAGTACCTGGTCGAACCCTTCCTGCCTGGCAATGGTGGATGCGAGCATGCTGCCTCCGTAGTTACCGGCATTTTTGGCGAACCCTACACCACCCGGAGCAGCCCGCGTATATTTTTCTTCCACGGCGATCTTCATCGGGTTCATATAATAGGGACCGGTGGGACTAAGTATGATCAGGAATTTGTATTTATTGGATGGACGCACGCCCAGTACCTCGTCGGTAGCAAACATCACGGGGCGGATATAGAGTGAATGATCGGCGCCTTTTGGAATCCATTCCTTATCGAGCGCAATCAGCTGACGCATGCCGTCGATAAAGATTTCCTGCGGTACTTCGGGCATGTTCATTCTTGCGGCCGACTGGTTAAATCTTTTGAAATTATCAAAGGGCCGGAAGATCATGGTTTCGCCGTCATTGGTGCGGTAGGCCTTGATGCCTTCAAATATTGCCTGGCCATAATGCAGTGCGGCAAGTGAAGGCTCAAGTTGCAGTGCCTGGTACGGACGGATAACAACATTTTTCCACTCGCCTCCTTCGAAATCCGCTTCCAGCATATGGTCTGTAAAATACTGTCCGAACGGAATATTCTGCAGGTTAAGATCCTGCAATTTGGTCCTGCCCGCTCTCTCTACGGAAATATCCATGGCCTCTGTCATAATGGTTTATTTTTACCACCGCAAAGAAACAAAAAAACCCTAACACTCATTCGTAAAATTGCATCTGATGGGATTGAACGATATCCGGCTTTCGGCTTCATCACTGGTTGATCTTTATCCATCTTCGCTGGTTAATCTCGGAGACGTACCGGCTATTCACCTGGATGCCCTGCCTGTGGGTGATGAATTGCTGACCTTTGATTTTTCTGAAGAGAACCGCCCCACTGCATTTATTGCAGCCCCATCTCCCGAAGGGAAATCAAACCAGTCACAACCGCAAGCTCCCTTATCTCCTGAAGGGAAAACCAAACAGCAACCTGAACCCGTATCTCCCGAAGGGAAAACCAAACAGCAACAGCAACCTGAACCCGTATCGCCCGAAGGAAAATCAAACCAGTCACTGCCGCCCGCACCCGCATCTCCCGAAGGGAAAATAGTACCCCGAACCCCGCCAACAGCAACAGTTCCGTCCGAATCCATTCCCTGGAAATTCCTGGGTAATAATAAAAAACAGGTACTGATTGTGGTGTCTTATGAAGGTGCAGCGTACCTGCCCGATGAAGAACTGAGCTTTTTAACAAAGATGCTGGGGGCCTGTAAACTCAGTCTCGATGATGTGGCCATTGTAAACAGTGCGTTTTATCCAGCGGCCCGGTCGTCTGATTACCTAAGGTTTTTCCGTAGCAAGGTTCTCTTCCTGTTTGGTCCTGATCCGGCTTCCTTTGGATTGCCACTTTCCTTTCCGCACTACCAGGTCCAGTCGTTTGCAGGCACCACCTTCCTGTATACACCCGCGCTTGAAGAACGCTTGCGTGATGAATTATTCAAAAGCAAACTATGGGTATGCCTCAAACGCATTTTTAATTTGTAATCCTTTTCTTTTATCTTGTTGCTTTTCTAACATTCTCCGAATTGACTGCAGGGATGACACTTATATTCGCCACCAACAATGACCATAAGGTAAAGGAAATCCGTTATGCCGTGGGCGACCGGTTTGAAATCCTGACCCTCAAAGAAGCTGGTATTTTCCAGGAGATCCCCGAACCCCACCCCACACTGGAAGCGAATGCTACGGAGAAATCAACTACTATTTACCGGCTTACAAATACCAATTGTTTCAGTGAAGACAGCGGACTGGAAACCGAGGCCCTGAATGGCGAACCGGGAGTGCGCAGTGCACGGTATGCGGGCGACGGAAGTTCGGCCGATGATAATATGGACCTGCTGCTGGATAACCTGGATGCTGTGTCCAATCGAAGGGCCCGGTTCCGGACAATTATTTCCCTGATCATCGATGGAAACGAATATCTTTTTGAAGGCACATGCCCGGGACAGATAACAAAAACGCGCCGGGGCGGCGGTGGATTTGGATACGACCCGATATTTATACCCGACGGAGCCAGCAAAACATTTGGTGAAATGGACCTCCGCGAGAAGGACCAGTACAGTCACCGGGCCAAAGCAACGGCAAAACTGGTCGCATTTTTGAATAACCTCCAACCAAAACCGGGAAATTGAGCACATCAGGCAACCAAAATACTTCCGAAAGCGACTTAATCATTGGATGCATTGATGGCAACCGGCGAATGCAGGAAGAATTGTACCGCCGTTTCTCACCAAGAATGTACGGAGTATGCCTCCGGTACGCTGGTAATGCTGAGGAAGCAGAGGATATATTGCAGGAGGGATTTATAAAAGTTTATAAAAAACTCAGCAGTTTCAGGAGCGAAGGTTCATTTGAGGGCTGGATCAGGCGGATTTTTGTGAACACCGCTATTGAACATTTCCGGAGAAAGAAATACCTGCAACCTGTTACGGAAAAGGAAGAAGCCAGCATTGAAGGCAACTATCTGTCCATACTGGACGACCTGGCAGAACGTGATATCCTGGAACTGGTCAGGCAATTATCGCCCGGTTACCGTACCGTTTTTAATATGTATGTAGTGGAAGGATACACCCACAAAGAGATTGGCGAAATCATGGGCATCAGTGAGGGAACCAGCAAATCGCAACTCTCCCGGGCCAAAGTGATCCTCCAGGAAATGGTGAAAAAATTTATTGATACAAGAACAAGGAACCGGATAAAATCATGAAGAATTTCCAGCAACGATTATACGATCACGAGGTTTCCCCGCCAACAGGTGTCTGGGACCGGATCGCTGCTGCTATGGACGAAAAACAGTCCTATACATTTTCCCAAAAATTATATGATCTGCAGGCCACTCCACCGCCGGCCGTGTGGGACCGCATCGGGCAATTGCTTGATGAAGAACAGCAGCATGTTAAACCAGTTGTGCGCCGTAGTGTAGTACAGATGTTTGTACGATATGCTGCTGCCGCTGCTATCCTTGCTGCCGTTGCCGTAACTGCATTCCTGGTATTTGACAAACGCAGTAACCAGGGGATCACAGATAATGAACAACAATTAATTCCGGAAGACAGCGCCACCTCAGCAAAAGATACGCCCTCTGCCCTTCAACCACTTTCTGCACCGGTTACAGCAACGGTTACCCCTTCTGCTCCCACCAGGCGTGTGAAAGCATCGGCCGCGGTTTATAATCCACGTCGTAACCGTGTTTCCGAAACAGATAATGCGGATAGCGAATACAGTAATTCATTGTATGCATACGAGGATCATGTTCCAACCATGGCCGAGAGATATGTAATGCTCATGACACCCGATGGCGGTTTTATCCGCATGTCAAAAAAGCTGGGTCCGCTGGTTTGTTGTGTTACCGGCCAGGAGCAGGATGAACAATGTAAGAGCCAGATAAAAAAATGGCAGGAAGAAATTGCCTCCTCCCCTGTGGGCCAGGATAATGTACTGGATGTACTGGACCTGGTTAATTCCCTTAATAATAATAACCGTTTATAAAACGGGGCATTTAAACAATCACATGTCCAGAATTAAGATCGTGTTGCCCGATACTTTTCCTTTTACTACCCGCTTCCCTGTACGTATTACCGATCTTAATTATGGTGGTCATGCCGGAAATGACGCGATCCTTGCAATGATCCATGAAATCAGGATGCAGTTCCTGGCAGCGTTTGGTCTTACTGAACTTGATTTTGGCGGGGCCGGACTGATCATGTCGGATGTGGGTATCGAATTCAGGGCGGAATTATATTACGGCGAAACAGTTATTGCTTCTGCTGCAATTGCCAACCTGGGGAAGGTCGCTTTTGATATCTATTATAAACTGGAGAAGGAAACAGAAAATGGTCCGTTGCTCGTAGCGTCGGCCAGGACCGGCATGGTCTGTTTTGATTATTCCGTTAAAAAAATTGTTTCCATCCCGGAAAATGCAAAAAAATTACTGGGCGCCTGACCAGGGAGTTTATCATCCGATTTAAATTCCGCCCTGTTCGTTGTTCCAGATCCTCCAGCTTTCTTCTGCCTGGATCGCCAGCATATCGGCACCATTGCGGATAGTTGCTCCCTGCTCTTCCGCCAGTGCCAGGAACCTTGTTTTCGCCGGATTATAAACCAGGTCGAAGAAATAATGATCCCGGGTGATAGCATTGTAAGGCAGGTCAGGAGCGGTTTCCACGGCCGGATATGTACCCAGCGGGGTGGTATTGACCACCAGCGTGAATTCTTTCAGGATGGCGGGAGTGATCTCTTCGTAACTGAGGGTGTTTTCCGACCGCTTCCTTGACACAAAACAAATTTCCAGTGCCAGTTTACGAAGTACATATTCCACTGCCTTGCTGGCCCCGCCTGTGCCCAGGATCAATGCCCGTTGGTGCCGGCCATTCCATTTATCCATCAATGATGTTTCGAAGCCGGTTACATCGGTGTTATATGCATACAACTGACCATTTATAATCCGGATACAGTTAGCCGCTCCCACCTGCCGCACTACTGCATCAGGATAGTGTACAAACCGCAATACCTGCTGTTTGTATGGGATCGTTACATTGAGACCGCAGAGTTCCGGATTACTGGCCAGCAGGCCTGGCAATTCATCAATTGAATCAAGCGGAAAAAGTTCGTACCGGCAACCGGTGATCCCTTCCCTGGCAAACTTTTCAGAAAAATATTTCCCGGAAAAGGAATGGGTCAGGGGGGATCCGATCAGGCCGTAGAGTCGCATCAGGATTACTTTTTATCGAGAAACAGGTCAAACGTATCGCCGCGGAGTCCAACCCGCATTGCTTCCATCGCAATTACTTCAGTTGGTGCTATATTACCGAGGTTCACATTACATCCGATCAGTTCGATAAAATAAAGTTGCTGGGCTTTCTGAGGTGCTTCCCAGAGGATTTTTTCTGCGGGGATCTGGGTGAGGATTTCCTGTACCAGGCCTTCCCTTACTTCACCGGATCCGCGATAGATTCCCACATTACCTGCCTCACGTGCTTCTGCAATTACATATTCAGCGCCTGCGCTGAGTTCGGCACGCATCAGTTCAATCCATTTATAGGGGGGGATGATATGGGCTGCATCCTTGCTGCCTACTTCACTCAGTACGGTGCCGTATTTGGTAAGTTTTTCTATGTAACCACATTTTTCAGAATGGGGGATGGTAATGGAGCCATCACTTACTTCCATGTAGTCAATTTCGAAGTCGCGGCAGGTACTGATATAATCCTCCAGCTGATTACGGACCAGGAATGCTTCAAACAAGGTTCCGCCGAAATAAACGGGCAGGTTGTATGATTTATAAAGGGAGATTTTTTCACGCAGGTCGGGAGTAACATAAGAGGTACCAAAACCAAGTTTAATAATATCTACGTGCGGATGGGATACGCTTAGAAAGTTTTTCGCTTCATTGATACTAAGTCCCTTGTCCATTACCATGGTCAGTCCCGACGTACGTGGTCTTGTAAAACGGTCGGGCATCTGGGTTAAATTAAAATTCATGCTGGTTTTATTAAGTTATCGGAGCAAACAGGTTCCTTCGTTACCGACCCTGGAGGGTACGGTTTAAACGGCGGGCAAAAATAGGAAAGAATAGCTTTAGAAGAACGGAAGAAAAACCTGATCCGGCCGGATCAGGTTTTTTTCTTTTTATTACGTGCGATCACTTCCACCACCAGTTGATTACGCAACCAGGAAGGATCGAGTTCCAGGAATTTTTTCAGATGTCTGGGAGAAGCCTGCAGCGCGGATTCCAGCACAACGAGGCCTTCCTTTAACCTGCCCGATTTGAGCATGGCAGCTGCCTGGTAGTAAAAGAATAAAGGCTTCTGGTTGGTGGCGCGCAACGCGGCATTGACCTGGTCGAGCGCTTCATCGGGCATATTACTGCGGATCAGGCAGCGGAGTAATGCTTCCCATCCGCCGGCACTGCGGGGCCGCGAACGGACTACCACCCCGAAAAACTGAATCGCTTCTTTTACCTGACCGGTCTCCAGTTTACATTCGCCCATCAGCAGGTTGTATTCCGACTGGAGGCGATGCATCTTGAGGGCGTTCTCCAGTTGTTTTATGGCGGAGCTGAAGTTTCCTTCATTATAATAAGTGCAGGCTACTTTATATATCAGTTTGCTGTCCTCCTGGTTAAGGTGACTGGCCTTGCGGTAATAAAAACGCGCCTGTGCAAAATTTTTGAGTTTGTCATAACAATGGCCCATTGCCTCATAGATCACCACTTCCGGTTTTGAAAGTTCTGTCACTTTCTCCAGGGCCTCAATCGCTTCCTTGTATTTGCGGAGCCGGATATAGGCATCACCCATATTGCGGTAGGCATAATCGAACTTTTCTTCGATAACAATGGCATACTGGTATGCGTCAATTGCTTTCTCATAAAGTTTGAGACCCTGATAGGCCGCTGCCAGGTTGAACCAGGCGAGTTCACTGTATGGGTAATCATCGATGATACTCAGATGCAACCGGATACTTTCTTCATTGCGACCGGTGAAATCGGTCCAGAAACAAATCTTGTAAAGGGCTTCTTCATTGGTGGGATCCTGTTCAAGGACCATCCGCAGGCAATCAAACACTTTATCAAATTCCTCGTAGTCGTCATATACATCCGCCAGTTCGAAAAGAAGTTCGATTTTCTCTTCCCCTTCAAAACGTTCAAGTGCTTCACTGAGGATCTCGACGGCTTTATCCTGTTTATCCAGTGCAAGGCAGGCATCGGTTTTCAGGATGTACAGATTGATATCGCTGCTGTCGAACAAACCGGCCTGGTCAAGCACGTCAAGTGCTTCGCGGTACCGTTTATTACCGATCAGGGTATCTGCCTTGCAGATGAGGAGTCCTGAAGAAAAAGGATATTGTTCAATAGCGAGATTGGCTGCTTCCAGGGCCCTGGCAATCTCGTCCCTTTCTTCAAAATAGCTGATTATACGTTCAAAGGAATCTTCGTCAATAAAACTGTGTTTCCTCCCGGTGCGGAGATCTTCGTACTGTCTGAGCAGCTCTCTCATCTGTTCCCGATCCTCCTGGTATGAGTTATCTTTCATGCATTGCGGGTTTAAGGTACAAAAATCAAATTCCGGGTCTGTGGTTCTTACCGGATGGTTTCCGGTTACTATCAACAAGTTATCTAAAATCTCCTATATGTGAAGCCTATTTGTTTTCCCCAGCTGTGCAAAATTCGGATAAAAAACATTGCTGACGTTGTAACAAATGACCCGACTGTGCGTTAATAGTATATTAAAGTTTTAGGATAAGCGGTTTGATTTTATCATTTATTTAGTGTTATTTTGCTTCAGATTGAAACATGTATTTTCCATATCAGCCACTGCAGTTAAAAAACTGGTTTTAACCTTCGGTGTTTTTGCTTTTTCGGTATCGTCTTTTGCTACATTCAGCAGTGGATCGGTAAACAGGGAAAAGGAAAAACCAGGCAAGAAATTACTCGCAAATCCAAGTTCGGTAAAACCAGGTGCGTTCTCCCTGCGTTCAGGATACAAATTCCGTGGCAACCAGGTAATGGCTACCGTTTCAAACGACAAATTCATCAACCTGAATACCGTAGTAACCTTTCAGCAGGGCCGCACTACTTATGTTCTTCCAGTAAAGAAAAAAGTTTCCCTTAACCTTTCTGCCCAGAATCAGGTCAGGGGTGCTACAGTTAATATTAATTTCTGATCCCTTTTTTGATTCCTTCGTTTTTTGATTCCTTCGTTCCGGCCCTGATGCCGGTTTTTATATTTTAGACCCAGGCCTCCCCAGCATTATCATTGTTTCGTTTCATCAAATGTCACTATCCGGTAACCGGATTTGGGCAGGTCAAATTTCGCGGCTGGCACCGGACTGAAATTTACATTTGATACGGTATAGGTAACCTTTTGTTTTCCCAGGGTAGCTTCATATTGCAGGGCAAGTCCGGGCAGGTCTTTATTGAGGTATTGAAAGTCCTTGTTGACGGGCACCAGGTCCCTGGTAAAATATACGGTAAACGTGCTGCCATCGGCCAGTATACCTGTTGCTTTCTGGCAATTGTAACCAGCAATGGTTTTATAATCGTCTTCGTATTTGAATTTTATCCCCTCGTATTTTTTATTGGATGCTTTCCAGTTTTCAGGAGTAAGGCTGATCATGTATTTCTGTTCGCCATAATCTTTCAGGATGGTCACGTTACCTGTTTTTCCGTCGACAATGGTCGACTGTGTACCAAGGCTGCTCCGCATTTCGGAACGGCTTGAATTTCCTTTCAGGTAAATGATACTGACTGCTCCGTCGAGCAGGTCGGCTGCCTGGGGACTGGGGTTATTGGTATTGATCACGATATCATAGGTGATAGTCGCCTCGGTCAGTTTCTTTTGCGCGGCTACGCCGGAAGCGGTAGCCAGGGCAATGACTGATAAAACGACTGACAGGAACTTTTTCATTAGTTTTTGATTATTCATATAAAAGACGGGGACTGGTGCCGTGGCGTTGCAGCGACCACCCTGTTAAAAAAAATCCGGGTGTTACTACGTTCACACCCGGATCTGTTATGAGTAAATTAACTAAAATGCGCTTACTTTTTCCCTTTCTGCTGGGTTTCTTTCATTTTTTTCTGCTGTTCCTGCATTTGTTCCATCCGTTCCTGCCACTTGCTTTTCGTCTTTGGCTTTTTCCGGTTCTCGTCGATCTTCATCAGGATTTTGTTATGATCGATGATATAATTCTGGATTACAAACTGAAGGATCAGGGTGATAATATTTGACACGGTATAATACCAGGTGAGGGCCGATGGAAGTTTATTAAAGATAAACAACAGGAATATGGGGAAGATATACGGCATATACTTCAGCACGGGGTTACTCTGGTCGGGCGACATACTCATACTGTAGATCGAGATCAGCAGGCTGGTCAGAACTGCAGTAATGGTGAACAGGCTAAGGTGTCCGCCCAGCAAAGGAATGTTCACACCAAATGTGATGAAACTGTCGAATGCGGAAAGATCTTTTGCCCAAAGGAAATCGGCCCCGCGAAGATCAACGTTAGAACTGAAGAAACTATACAACGCAAAGAAGATCGGGATCTGCAGCAGTGCAGGGATACAGCCACCCAATGGATTCACACCGGCTTCGCGGAATAATTTCATCTGGTCCATACTCATTGCCTGCTGGTCGGTGCCGTGTTTTTCTTTCAGCAACGCAATCTCCGGACGCAGTGCTTTCATCTTGGCACCACTGAGATAACTCTTGTATGAAAGTGGCGAAATTACCAGACGGATGAATAAGGTAAGGAAGGCAATAACCCATCCGAAATTACCTACAAAGGATTTAATAAAATCCCAAACCGGTAATACAATATAACGGTTCAGCGGGCGCACGAAGGAATAGATGCCCTGGCCGAGGTTGATAAGTTTATCAAGCCTGAGATCATACTTTTTAAGTGTATTAAAATCGGCCGGACCATAAAACAATTTAAAACCGATCTTTTGTGTGGCCGAGTTATCCAGCTGCAGACGCAGGTTGGTAGTGGATTCCACCACAATTTTTTTATCATCCGGTGGAATTACCCAATCCATTTTACCGGAAGCAAATTCCTTATCCGCGATCAGGAAAGTGTTGAAAAAACGCTGGCGTACACCCACCCATTTTACCGGTTGGTCAAAACTGACATCACTTGTGCGGGCAATGGTATGGTAGTCAAATTCATTGTCTTCAATATATCCGATCTGGGTATTCTGTTTTTCAAAATCGATATCCGATTCCTGCTGGGCAGCGGTGTACGCCCAGGTAAGATTCATAACGCCTTGCGTCAGTAACCGGTTGGCGCCCGACATTTCGACCCCGAAATCGATCATGTACTGACCCGGACGGATAGTAAAACGGTGTACGATGGACGATGGTGCTGCAGAGTCGGCCGAAGCAAGTGTAAACGAAATGGTTTTTGAACCATCACTGTTTGTCACCGAATCAATACCGGGGAAAAGAAGTTCGGCTGATTCAGCAGTTTTGTTTTCACCGGTGCTTACGATATAACTGATTTTATCATGAGGCATACTGGCCAGCCGGACATGACCACTATCCATATTCTTGAATTTCTTCAGCTCAACCCATTTGGGCTGGCCACCCTTGCTGGTAAAGGCAACGCGGAATACATCATTCTCCAGGTAAGCGATCTCTTCGGTGCCACTGATGGAACTCTGGAAGTAACCCGAACGGATAATGCGGTTGTTTGAATCGGACCTGATAGAGTCCTGCCGGAAGGCCAGTGTATCCGGTTTTGGCCGGTTGGCAGCTGCGATTGAGTCGGTGCGTTCCTTCTCTTTCAGCATGATTGCCTGCTCCTTGTTATTATAATAGAAATACCCGAAAAACAACAGGGCCAGGACTACAAAACCTATGATGGTACTACGATCAAACTTCATGTAAATGGAAATTTTAAAGATCGCAAAGATAGGTTTTTAGGCCTATAGTAGGTCGGACGGATGAGTTGTACCGTCCTATTTTCGGTGAACAGCGATGTTTAACCGCCGGCCTGCAGAATGCCCGCCCATTAAGGGTTTCAGCATCTCCCTGAAAATAAAAACCCGCAGTTGCCACCGTAATTACGGGTGGCAGCTGCGGGTTTCGTATAAATCAGGGCTGTTTGATCAGCCCAGGGTTTCTTGCAGAAACGTGGTTTTAACCGGACTCTGTGCTTCAGCATGGGCCTTGGCAGCTTTGATAAAATGAACGAAAATCGGCTGCGGATTTTCCACCGTACTCTTCAGTTCGGGGTGGTATTGCACGCCAATAAAGAAGGGATGTTCGGGCAGCTCAACAATCTCCACCAGTCCCGAACCGGGGTTCTTTCCACTTGCACGCATGCCCGATTTTTCAAACAGGTCGAGGTATTTATTATTGAACTCCCAGCGGTGACGATGGCGTTCGCTTACCTGTTTTTTTCCATAAATAGTATAGGCCAGTGAATCCTCACGGATATCACATGGATATGCACCCAGGCGCATGGTGCCACCTTTTGCAGTAACCTGTTTCTGTTCGTCCATCAGGTCGATTACAGGTTCGGGTGTTTGCGGATCCATCTCGGTTGAATGGGCATTGGTAAGTCCCAGTACATTCCTTGCATATTCAATCACGGCCATTTGCATACCCAGGCAGATCCCAAAGAATGGAAGGTCTTTTTCACGGGCAAATTTCACGGCAGTGATTTTTCCCTCCACTCCGCGCATACCAAAACCGGGAGCTACAAGCAGTCCGTCCAGGCCGGCCAGTTTCTCCGACACGTTATTGGCAGTAATATATTCACTGTGCACATTTACGATCTGCACCTGGCATTCATTTACTGCGCCGGCATGGACAAATGATTCCAGTATCGATTTATAGGCGTCCTGCAGTTCAAGGTATTTACCGATAAGGCCAATGGTGACCTTACTCTTGGGGTATTTCAGTTTATCCAGGAATTCTTTCCAGCGGATCAGTTCCGGTTCCCTGTACCCGGTGATATTCATTTTTTTGAGGCAGATCACATCCAGTTTTTCCCGTTGCATCAGCAGGGGAACCTCATAAATACTTGGTGCATCTGCTGCTTCGATCACTGCTTCGGGTTTCACGTTGCAGAACAACGCGATCTTCCTTTTTAATTCGGGCGTCAGTGAACGTTCGGTGCGGCAGACAATAATATCGGGGTGAACACCTTCCTGGCTGAGCATCCGTACACTGTGCTGTGTTGGTTTTGTCTTCAGTTCCTTTGCTGCCTTGAGATAAGGTATCAGGGTCAGGTGAACCACCACCGTATCTTCTTCGGGCAGTTCCCATTGCAACTGACGCACCGCCTCTACAAAGGGCAGGCTTTCAATATCGCCAACGGTACCTCCGATTTCGGTGATAACCACATCATACTTATCATCCTGGCCAAGTTCCAGCATCCGGCGTTTGATTTCATCGGTGATATGTGGTACCACCTGAACCGTTTTACCGAGATAGGCACCTTCACGTTCCTTATTGATAACAGTCTGGTAGATGCGACCGGTAGTCACATTATTTGCCTGGGAGGTGAAAATATTAAGGTAACGTTCGTAGTGTCCAAGGTCGAGATCGGTTTCTGCACCGTCTTCTGTTACAAAACACTCCCCGTGTTCATAGGGGTTGAGGGTTCCGGGATCCACATTGATATAGGGATCAAATTTCTGGATGGTAACTCTTAACCCTCTTGCCTGAAGTAGTTTGGCAAGAGAGGCGGCGATGATTCCTTTTCCCAATGAAGAGGTAACACCACCTGTAACGAAAATGTATTTAGACATAATGGTCGAATTTCAAAATAAAAATGGCTGGCCCGTAACCGGTTGCCCGCAACAGTTACTGCAAAAAAGAATTAATAAAATAAGGGGTTCAGCCTGCCCAAGTGACCATCGGAAAATGACTGGAGAAATCCGGGAGGTCATGCAAAGCTAAGCAAATTTCAATGTGATAAAAATTAAAGCATCCCCATAATGGGGAAAAGAGCCCGGAAGTTTTGCCAGTACTGTAAACTGCCGTATAAATTGATTAAAAACTTGTAGAAAAACACCTAATCACGCGCGATTTTCCGGTAGCTGGTCACCACCCCCCTGATCAGTGATGAACTGAATCCCTGGTGTTCCATCTCATTCAGACCCGCGATAGTGCAACCCTTGGGTGTTGTAACCTTATCGATTTCCTGTTCGGGATGGGTTCCTTTTTTTAACAAAAGATCCGCTGCCCCCTTTACCGTTTGTGCTGCAATGAGTGATGCAGTGGCTGCATCAAATCCGATCTCGATTCCACCCTGTATATTGGCGCGGATATAACGCATGGCATAGGCGGTACCACAGGCAGCAAGGATAGTAGCCGCTTCCATCAGTTTCTCATCGATAGTCACTACCCTTCCCATCTTGCTGAACAGATCATTTACATAGGCCGATGCTGTAACATCAGCATTACGTGAACAAATGCAGGTCATACTTTCACCAATGGCAATAGCAGTATTCGGCATTGCGCGGAAATAGACCAGCGGGGCCTGGATGATTGAATCCATTTCACTGATCAGTACACCGGTTACTACCGAAATGAGCAGTTTACCGGGTTTCAGTTCGTCTTTTATACCTGCCAGTACTTCCGCTACCTGGAAGGGTTTTACTGCAAGGATTACTACGTCCGATTCCCTTACTGCCGCACTGTTATCAGAATCCGTACGGATACCTTTTTGTTGCAGGGATGTAAGGGTAGACACGTTACGTTTGGTAACAATGATCTCGCCTGGTTCGCTGAACCTGCTTTCGATCAGTCCCTCCGCAATAGCGGATCCAAGGTTGCCCCCGCCGATGATCACGATCTTTTTTCCCATGATTTTATTTAAAACAATTAATCTGCGTTGGTCTTCACCAACATGCAGGAAAAAGGAGCCGCGGGGCTCCTCTGTAATTTATAACGCTACCAGCGCTTCTTCGGCAAATTCGCGGCCGAGTTGTTTTTCAATTGCGCTGTCATATGCATCCTGCCACCAGTCGATGGTTCCCCAGAACTCGCCATCGATCATTATTTCACCCGTGGTGACAACACCCAGTTTTTCATAATCGAGATCACCCAGGGCCGCTTCAAATTCTGCGGCTTTGTCCAACGCAACTGTCAGCACTACCCTGCTCTGCGATTCGCCGAACAGCCATGCATCTTTACGGCAGCTGCTGTTGCTGATTACGGAGAACCCAAGTTCACGGTTGAAACCACTTTCACAAAGGGTCACAAACAATCCGCCTTCACTGATATCATGTGCCGACAATACAAGTCCTTCCTTAATAAGCCGGGCAACACCCTGCTGCAACCTGAACTCTTCTTCCAGTTCAAATGTGGGAGCAGGCGAATAAGGAACGCCCAGGATATTATGAAGGTATTCTGAATTATGCAGGTCGCGGCAGGATGGACCCACCAGGTAAATAAGATCACCTTCCTGTTTATAATCAAGCGTCATTTTCGCGTCCACATCTTCGAGTAATCCAACCATACCGATGGTTGGGGTAGGATATACAGGTCCATCCGGATTCTGGTTATAAAAACTCACATTTCCCCCGGTAACCGGTGTATCAAATTTCACACAGGCCTCGCCCATTCCCTTGATCGCCTGTACAAACTGGTAATAAACTTCCGGATCATACGGATTTCCGAAGTTGAGGCAATTGGTTACACCCAGTGGCAGGCCACCGCTGCAAACTATATTACGCGCCGCTTCGCTGACCGCGATCATGGCTCCTTTATACGGATCGGAATATACATACCGGCTGTTACAATCTGTTGTAACTGCCAGTCCCTTTGAAGTACCTTTTACCAATACCACTGGTGCGTCGGAAGGCGCATTGGTGGCGGTGTTGACGGTACCTACCATACTATCGTACTGGTTATAGATCCATCTTTTCGACGCGATGGAAGGAAGAACAATCAGTTGTTCAGCTACCGCTTTCAGGTCTTCGGCAACGGGTATTGTTTTCTGGTCGAATTTTTTTATTTCGCTGAAATAAGCCGGTTCACGGTATTCACGTTCGTATTGTGGTGCACCGCCGCCAAGTACCAGTTCTTCTGCAGGTAATGATGCTTCCAGTTCCCCGTTCATAAAAAAGTTGAGCTGGCCATCGGTAGTCACTTCGCCGATTACTGAACAGGGAAGATCCCATTTGGCAAACACGGCGGTTACTTCGGCTTCCCTTCCTTTTTCGGCAACCAGCAACATACGTTCCTGGCTTTCGCTGAGTAATAATTCCCAGGCCTTCATATTTGCCTGGCGTGCAGGTACCTTATCCAGGTCGATCCGCATACCCACACCACCTTTCGCACTCATTTCAGCTGTGGAGCAGATGATTCCTGCTGCACCCATATCCTGCATACCTACCACTGCGCCGGTTTCAATGACTTCGAGACAGGCTTCAAGTAATTTCTTTTCCTGGAAGGGATCACCTACCTGAACAGCGGGCAGGTCCTGGGCACTTTCAGCCGTGATATCGGCCGATGCAAATGATGCTCCCCCGATTCCGTCCTTACCCGTGGCACTTCCCACAAACATTACCGGGTTTCCTTCTCCCAGTGCGGTTGCGGAAACGGTCCGGCCTGCTTTCACAATGCCCACACTCATGGCATTTACCAGCGGATTGGTATGATAACTCTGGTCAAAATAGATTTCGCCTCCAACGGTTGGTACCCCGAAACAGTTACCGTAATGGCCGATCCCGTGCACCACACCCGAAAGCAGGTGCTGGGTCTTTACCTCGTCCAGCCTGCCGAAGCGGAGTGAATTCAATGAGGCAATGGGCCGCGCACCCATGGTGAAAATATCGCGGTGGATTCCCCCCACGCCGGTTGCCGCGCCCTGGAAGGGTTCGATAGCCGAGGGGTGGTTATGTGATTCGATTTTAAAAACAACACCCAGTCCGTCGCCGATATCCATCAGCCCTGCGTTCTCTTCCCCTGCTTTGACCAGCATACGTCCGCCCTCACGGGGTAAGGTTTTCAGCCATTTGATAGAGTTTTTGTAGCTGCAGTGCTCGCTCCACATGGCACTGAATGCACAGAGCTCATTGAAGTTCGGCACCCGACCCATTTTCTGCTGAATAAGTTCAAATTCCCCGGCGGTAAGCCGCAGCTGCTGTGCTGTTTTAACTGTTATTTCCATTAAACTGTGATGAGGTTGAAGAAGAACCGCAAAACTAAGGAAATCAGATATAAATAGCTATTTTAGGAGGTTAAAAACAACCCATTGGAGTATCTCCTGTTCGTCGCTTACCTTATCTTTTTTGCATGGCTGGTCACCAGGACCAAATTTTTCCTTGCTTCGGGGCTAAGCAAACCACAACTCGTTATACTCTTCCTGCTCAAGATCATCGCCGGGATTTTTTATGGATGGATCGGCATTTATTATGGCGAACTGGCCCAGATGTCCGATACCTGGAGCTATCATTCGCAGGGCCTCGTTGAATACAATATCCTGCGGACCCATCCTCCCGAATATTTTTCCAACCTCTTTAACAACCCATATGAACATGGCCTGAAAAATTTTTTCGGATCACAGTTTTCCTACTGGAACGACCTGAAATCTAATGTATTCATCAAATTCATTTCCATCTTCGACATTTTCAGCGGTGGTTATTATTATGTGAATGTGATTTTTTATACATACGCTACGTTTGTTGGTCCCATTGCGCTTTTCCGCGTAATGAACAACCTGTTGCCCGGACGAAGGATCTGGGTGGTTCTTGGCGTATTTTTTATCCCTTCTTTTTTTTACTGGGGCAGTGGTTTGCATAAAGAAGGCCTGATCTCGATGGGGATCAGCCTGATCATGTATGCTATTTATTTCAGTAATAAACAGGGGCGGCTTAACCTGCAGCGCTTCCTGTTATTTATGGGGGGATTACTGCTGCTGCTGATCCTGCGTAATTTTGTGCTGATGCTGATCATCCCGGCAATCATTGCCTGGATCCTTTCCAACCGCAAACCAGTCTGGACCCCGTATATCTACAGCGGCGTGTATGTAATATGCATCCTTCTTTTTTTCACCAGCCGTTACCTGATACCCGACCTTGATTTCCCCGCTGCTGTGGTGGAGAAACAACAATCCTTCCTTCGCCTGGTCGGAAATTCCTCCATTCCCTTCAATGTTATGCAACCCGACTTTGGTAGTTTCATTGCCAGCACTCCCAAAGCATTTGCAATGGCAGCCACCAGGCCCTATCCTTCTGATATCAGCCACCTGTTATCCCTTGCTGCCGCTGTTGAGATCGGGATATTATTGTTACTCGTTGTCATTTTCCTTTTATACCGGATACCAAAACCCACCGCTTCGCGAACCACATTGTATTTTTGCTTTTTCTTTTCACTGACAATGTTGCTGGCAATCGGATTCAGTGTAAACAACCTCGGTGCAATTGCACGTTACAGGAGTATCGTCCTGCCACTGATCATGACGCCGCTGCTTGCAAGGACCGACTGGAACAGGTTTGTGCGGCTGTTTGCAGCACTGAAAACCTGAAGACCGTTAACGGATGCCTGCCATAAAAATCATAAAATGAATTATCACGCGATTATTGAAGAGGCCTGGAAAGGGTACGATCCATCCCGCACCCTGAGTTCCATTGAAGAGATCAGCGCTGCGGTTTCAACCAACCATGTATTCCGTATCACATTCACCGACGATGATTTTATTATCGCCAAAATTTCTTCATTTGGTAAATACGAACATTTCAAGGAAGATCACCGGCTCATCCATACGGTGTGTAATAACCTGCTGTATCCCTTTGAAAACCTGCTGGCTAAAAGCCTGCTGAAAAATAACCGGGTGTATACCTACCGGTATAAAAAAGGGAAGAATGATGCATGGGTTGTTTTTTACAATCCCAGCAGGGTGCTGCAGCGATTACCCAAACGGCTGGATGAAACAATGATCCGCACTTTTGCGCGGCAGACAGCCAAGTTCCATAAGGCCTGCAGCCGCATCCGCAATGTGATGCCCAAGAGCAAAAAAACCCTGCGCACCGATATTAATGTACTGCTGGAACAGCTGGCACGTGATGAAAAAAAATTCGGGGGACCGGAATACGCAGCCCTGCTGCGTGATCATTGCGAAAAATTCCTGGTCAACCGTAACAAATGTAACGTGCGGAGTTTCGACCTGATCCCGGTGTTCATCGACTGGAATACCGGTAATTTTTCAGTGGGAAGCAAACAGGAATTGTACAGCCGCTGGGACTACGACTGGTTCCGTATGAGTTACCGGATGATGGACTTTTATTTTTTCAGCCGTGTGGTGAGTGATGCGGGCGACAAAACCGTATTCAGTTACCTGGCCGATACAATGATGGAAGACCGCTTCCTGTTATTCCTGAAAGAATACCATAAAGTAAACCCGCTTACCGCAGATGAGATCCGGTTTATGAAAGAAGCCTACCGGTTCTTTATACTTAATTATGTGGTAAAGGATGGCAACTATTTTTTCAACGAACAATACGCAAAAAAATTAAGGGATGAGGCGATGGAAATTTACCTGCCTTCCCTCGACCGGGTTTTTGACGCCGACCGGATCATCTCCTACCTGAAACTGAATTAACATGAAAGATTTCAAGTCGCTTGTATCCAATTATAAAGTTATCTTCTTCGATGCCTATGGCGTGATCCGTAATTATAACGGACTCATACCTGGTATACGGAGTACATTCGATTGGCTGGAATCAGTGCAGAAAGATTATTTCATAATCACCAATGATGCAAGCCGCAGTCCGGATAAACTGGTGGAACGTTACCATGCCTATGGCCTCCCGAACATCCATGCAGACCGGTTCATCTCATCAGGTATGCTGGCCCGTGAATTCATCCAGCTGAAAGTTAAAAGTGGTATCGTGGCCTACCTGGGTACGGCCAGCTCCGCCCACTACATCAAACAACCAGGCGTGGAGATCATGCCCATCGGCGACCTGGATGAATCCAATATTGAAAAAGTAACGGCACTGGTGTTGCTGGATGATGAGGGTTTCGACTGGAACGATGGATTGAATAAAGCCGTTAACCTCCTTCGCTGGCGAACCATCCCGGCAATTGTGGCCAATCCGGATGGTGCGTATCCTATATCCAAACACGATGTGGGCATCGCCATCGGCGGGCTTTCCTGGATGATCGAAAAGATCACCGGTAAAAAATTATTCCGCTTTGGTAAACCCGATTCACAGATTTTTATGTTTGCCTGGGAACTGGCTAAACAACGCATTCCCGATCTTACAAAAAAAGACGTACTGATGGTAGGTGATACCCTCCATACCGATATTCTCGGCGGTAATAAATTCGGCCTTGATACTGCACTGGTACTCACCGGTAATATCCTCCGGGAAGATGCAGAAACAAGGATTAATTCAAGCGGGATCGTGCCCACCTTTATCTGCGAATCAGCCGTGATCGATCCGCAAATAAATCTTTATGACGAATAGCATTTTTTAATAATATGAAATATTTTTAAAAAATAGGGTGTTTCATTAATACTAACATCCGTTTTTTTGAATTTTACGCCGTCAACGAATGGAATATGGCAATATTGTCCTAAAATTGCGGTATCAATTTTTTCATCACTTTATAAATCATTTTATAGTTATGGCTGTAGCAAAACTGGAGTATGTTTGGCTCGATGGATACAAACCCACCCAAAGTCTTCGGAGTAAAACGAAGATTGAAAAGGATTTCAGCGGCAAACTGGCAGACTGCCCGATGTGGAGTTTCGACGGATCATCCACTGAACAGGCCCCAGGTGGATCATCTGATTGTTTACTTAAACCTGTATTCCTTTGCCAGGACCCGCAGCGCAAGGACGGCTGGCTGGTTATGGCTGAGGTATTGAATTCGGATGGAACGCCGCACGTTTCCAATGGCCGTGCTACGATTGAAGATGATGATAATGATTTCTGGTTTGGTTTCGAGCAGGAATATTTCCTGTGGAGCCCTGAAACCAATAAACCCCTTGGTTTTCCTGCAGCAGGTTATCCTGGTCCGCAAGGCCCCTACTATTGCTCAGTTGGTGCAAACAATGCGTTTGGCCGTTATATCGTTGAAGAACACCTGGATGCCTGCCTGGAAGCAGGTCTGAATGTAGAAGGGATCAACGCAGAAGTTGCCGCTGGTCAGTGGGAGTTCCAGATTTTTGCAAAGGGTGCAAAGGAAGCGGGCGACCAGATCTGGGTTGCACGGTACCTGCTTGAGCGCATCGGAGAGAAATACGGAGTAGCAATCAACTGGCATCCCAAACCACTTGGCGCACTCGACTGGAATGGTAGTGGTATGCACGCCAACTTCTCCAATACCCTGCTTCGCACAGCCGGAAGCAAAGAGAAATTTGATGCAGTTTGTGAATCATTCCGTCCGCTGGTAAAAGAACATATTGAAGTATACGGTGCCGATAACCACCTGCGCCTGACTGGTAAACACGAAACAGCAAGTATCATGGACTTCAGCTATGGTGTTTCTGACCGTGGTGCTTCCATCCGCATTCCGGTTATCGTTCCTGCAAAGGGCTGGAAGGGTTACCTGGAAGATCGCCGTCCGAACTCTGCCGCTGACCCTTACAAGGTTGCTGCAAGGATCATTAAAACAGTGAAGACAGCCAAGGTATAAACCGGCAAAAAATAAATCCAAACCCTCCTTTAACCGGAGGGTTTTTTTTATTACCGATGATTGTGTTTCGAATCTGGATTACTTTTGTCCTCGTCCCAGCCATTACCTCCGGAAAGTTGATTCTGGCAGGATGGCCGACGACGGAATTACCATTAATAAAAACTAACGAATGTCTTTACGATTCAATGCACTGAAAGAACTGGGGAAAAACCAGGTTGAACCTATTGCGGGCACTACAAAGATCACCGCGATCTTTGGCGAAAATGTTTTTGACCTGAAAAAGGCCCGCCAGGTGCTGAGTGACGAAGCTTATAAAAGCCTGACCTCTTCCATTCGTGCGGGGCAGAAGATCCAGCGTGCCGTTGCAAACCAGATCGCCAATGGTATCCGGGCCTGGGCCGAGTCAATGGGAGTTACCCATTATACCCACTGGTTCCAGCCACTGACCGGTACCACAGCAGAAAAACACGATTCATTTTTCACATTAAAAAGTGATGGCACTCCCATAGAAGAGTTTGAGGGAGATGCATTGATCCAGCAGGAACCGGATGCATCTTCTTTTCCCAGTGGCGGATTACGTGCAACCTTTGAAGCGCGCGGGTATACGGCCTGGGATCCATCCTCGCCACCCTTTGTGATGGACATCGGTTCGGGAAAAACATTGTGTATACCCACCATTTTTGTATCGTATACAGGTGAATCGCTCGATTATAAAGCACCCCTGCTGAAGGCCGTGGAAGCATTGAATAAAGCGGCCGTGGATGTTTGTAATTATTTCGACAAGAATGTATCAAAGGTCAGTGCCACCCTTGGATGGGAACAGGAATATTTTGTAGTGGATGAAGCACTGTTCAATGCCCGGCCCGACCTGCTGATGTGTGGTCGCACAGTATACGGACATAATTCTGCCAAGAACCAGCAACTGGAAGACCACTACTTTGGTTCAATACCCGAACGTGTGTATACGTTCATGAGGGAATTCGAGGAAGAATCGTACCGCCTTGGCATCCCCCTTCGCACCAGGCATAATGAAGTAGCCCCGGCACAATTCGAATGCGCGCCGATCTTTGAAGAGATCAATCTTGCGGTGGACCATAATACCTTACTGATGGATGTGATGGCCCGTGTGGCATCGCGGCATAAACTCCGTGTATTGCTTCACGAAAAACCATTTGCCGGAATCAATGGAAGTGGCAAACATAATAACTGGAGCATGGCAACAGATACCGGTGTTAACCTGCTGCAACCCGGCAAGACACCGAAGACCAATCTCATGTTCCTTACGTTCTTCGTCAATACCATCAAGGCGGTGCATGACCATGCCGACCTGATGCGTTCTTCCATTGCATCTGCACCAAACGATTACCGGCTGGGAGCCAATGAAGCACCACCCGCAATAATTTCGGTATTCATTGGCCAGTACCTGAGTAAGGTGCTGGAAGATGTGAAGGAACGTGTGGGATCCAAGTTTGACGAGCAGGATGAAAGTATGCTGAAGATTGATATCCATAAAAGCATTCCGGAACTGCTGATGGATAATACCGATCGCAACCGCACATCACCGTTTGCATTTACCGGAAATAAATTTGAATTCCGCGCCGTGGGTTCATCGGCCAACTGTGCAAATCCGATGACCATTCTCAATACCATTATGGCCGATACGCTCCGCAACTTCAAACGTGAAGTGGATGCGTTGATGGAGAAGGGCGAGAAAAAAGAGATCGCCCTGATGCATGTGATCCGTGAATATATAGTGAGCAGTGAGAAAGTATTGTTTGAAGGTGATGGTTACAGTGCAGCTTGGGAAAAGGAAGCAGAGAAACGTGGGTTGCCCAACGTGAAGACCACTCCCCTTGCACTGGATGCCATGATCACTGATAAAGCCAAGCAGCTTTTTGAGGACAATGGAATTTATTCGCATTCGGAGCTGGAAGCAAGGCATGAGATCGAGCTGGAGAAATATATCAAGAAGGTACAGATTGAAAGCCGGATGATGGGCGAACTCGCAACGGGTTATATCCTTCCGCCAGCCATCCGTTACCTGAACCAGCTGATCCAGAATATAAAGGGACTGCAGGATATGGGACTTGATGAATCAGCCTGGACCAACCAGCGGCGTATTGTTAATAAGATCTCCGAACATATCAATAAGGCAAGTGAACTGGTAGAAAAAATGATCGAAGAACGTAAGATCTGCAATGCAATTGATGATACGCGGACAAAGGCCATCGCTTATCAGTCGCAGATCAAGGACCGCTTCTTCGACGACCTGCGTTATCACGTGGATAAACTTGAACTGATGGTGGATGATAAGGAATGGTATCTTCCAAAATACAGGGAGTTATTGTTCCTTCGTTAATACAATGAGTACTCCGGAATAATACAGATGGTTTACCCCGGAACAATGACAACGATTGTTCCGGGGTAACTCCCTGTCCTGGTGATTTACTCCCCCCAAACCGTAACCACAAGGCTCCGTTCACCGCCATAATCGCGGTGTTCGCAGAGATAGATTCCCTGCCAGGTGCCTAGTGCCAGTCGCCCGTTTGTAACTGGTATCATTACGGAAGAGCCGAGCAGCGCAGCTTTCAGGTGTGCCGGCATATCGTCGGGACCTTCGTCGGTATGTGTATAGTCCGGATCGTTTTCGGGTGCCAGTTTATCGAAATACGTTTCGAAATCGGCCCTTACCGTGGGGTCCGCATTTTCGTTAATGGTAAGCGAAGCGGAAGTATGCCGGATGAATACCTGGCAGACTCCCTTCTGGAAATCACGCAGGCCGGGCATTGCTTCCAGTACTTCCTGTGTCACCAGATGGAACCCTCTTTTCCTGGCGCTCAGCTGCACCGTGTGCTGTAATATTTTCATAACCTTGTTTTAAATAAAAAACCTCCGGCTGCAATTTTCGCGGCCGGAGGTGTATTTTTTAATTGAAACGGATCGTCTGTCTTCCTTTTTAAATCAGTATGCTGATCCTGCCACTGATTCCCTTCCACTCATTATCTCAGTTTAAATCCTTCAATGAATTTGGTATTGAAGTCGCCAATGCGGAAACGTTCATCCTGCATCAGTTGCAGGTGGAACGGAATGGTTGTTTTTACACCTTCGATCACATACTCGCTCAATGCACGGTACATGGTACCAATAGCTTCGTTGCGGGTACGTGCAACAGTAATGAGTTTGCCGATCATGGAATCATAATAGGGAGGAATTACATATCCTGCATACACGTGACTGTCCACACGCACACCATGGCCACCCGGTTGGTGGAACGTGGTGATACGCCCAGGTGAAGGCCGGAAATCATTATACGGATCTTCTGCATTGATCCGGCATTCTATGGAATGCATCTGCGGGATATAATCTTCGCCGGAGATTTTTTCTCCCATGGCGATTTTGATCTGTTCTTTTATAAGGTCAAAATTGATCACCTCTTCGGTTACGCAATGTTCCACCTGGATCCGGGTATTCATTTCCATGAAATAAAAATTCCGGTGTTTATCCACCAGGAACTCAACCGTACCAACGCTTTCATAATTAATGGCAGCGGCGGCTTTCTTCGCAGCATCACCCATGCGCTGACGTAACTCGTCGGTCATAAACGGCGAAGGAGATTCTTCTACCAGTTTCTGGTGGCGGCGCTGGATGGAGCAATCGCGTTCACTCAGGTGGCAAACATTACCGTACTGGTCGCCCGCGATCTGGATTTCTATATGCCTGGGTTCTTCTACAAATTTTTCCATGTAGATCCCGTCGTTCTTGAACGAGGCGGCAGCTTCGGTTTTTGCGGTGTTATAAGCTTTTTCCATTTCGGAATCTTCCCAAACGATACGCATTCCCTTTCCACCACCACCGGCGGTGGCTTTAAGGATAACAGGGTAACCCATATCTTTTGCAAGACCCTTTGCTTCTTCCACCGACTGGAGCAATCCCTGTCCGCCCGGTACCACCGGCACTCCTGCACGGATCATGGTTTCCTTGGCAGTGATCTTATCGCCCATGCCATTGATCATTTCGGCAGTGGGTCCAATGAACTTGATACCATGGTCGTTACAGATGGAGGCAAAACGGGCATTTTCTGCAAGGAATCCGTAACCCGGATGGATGGCATCGGCGTTGGTGATTTCCACTGCGGCCATGATATGCGGGATATTGAGATACGAGTCGCTGCTTTGCGGTTTTCCGATGCAGACAGCTTCGTCTGCGAACTTAACATGAAGGCTATCGCGGTCAGCCGTAGAATAAACGGCTACCGTTTTGATCCCCATTTCCCGACAGGTGCGGATGACCCGGAGGGCGATCTCACCACGGTTGGCAATCAATATTTTTTTAAACATGAATCAGGTTTGATTAAATGATCGAGGCTCGTTTAAGGTTCTACCAGGAACAGTGGTTGGTCATATTCAACCGGTGACGCATCGTCCACCAGTACTTTAACAATACGGCCATTGACCTCACTTTCGATCTCGTTGAATAATTTCATGGCTTCGATGATACACACTACTTTTCCTACGGTTACTTCATCACCCACTTCAGCGAAGTTTGGCTTGTCGGGAGACGATTTGCGGTAGAAGGTTCCGATCATCGGACTCTTGATAGTGATCAGGTTTCCTGCGGGTGTTTCGGACTTTGGCTTTTCGGGGGTTGTGCCACCGGAAACAGCAACTCCGGCTGGTGCCTGTGCCTGGTAAGCGGGGGCAGGCGCTGCTGCCTGCATCAGCTGTGTAATATGCTCTTCCTTTTGTTTTATGGTTACCTTGAAGTCTTTTTGCTCGATACTTACTTCTCCGATATTGGATTTGTTGACCATTTTGATCAACTCCTGGATCTGTTTAAAGTCCATGTTTTTCAATTTAACAGGTATTTGTTTAAAATAAAACTCTCCCAAAGGGAAGGCTAAGTTAGGGAAATCAGTCACAGTAAATCAAGTAAATTTTCGGCATTATGACCTGAAAATCTCTTAAAAACAATGAAAAATGGCCCAAAATCCACGATTTCGGGCCATTTTTGGCGTTTTGGAATATTATTCTTTTACCCGCTCAACGTATTCACCGGTCTTGGTGTTTACACGGATCAGTTCTCCTTCGTTTACAAATAATGGCACACCCACAGTAGCACCGGTCTCAACCGTTGCAGGTTTGAGGGTACGGGTGGCCGTATCGCCTTTTAATCCGGGTTCTGTATAGGTAACAAGCAGAACGATTTTATCTGGCAGCTCTACGCTCATCGGCAGTTCGGTTTCTGTATTGATGGCAACTGATACTTCCTGGCCATCTTTCAGGAACTGGGGCGCATCCACCAGGGTTTCCTGGAGGGCGATCTGTTCAAATGTTTCGGTGTCCATGAAATTATACCCTGTATCGTCTTTATAAAGAAACTGGTAGGGGCGTTTTTCCACCCTTACCGGATAGATATTATCGCCGGAGTTCCAGGTCTTTTCGATGGAACGGTTATTATCAACTCCCTTGAGTTTTGCCCAGACTTTCGCCGCCGCGCGGGCTGTTTTATTTTCACCGAATTCGACAACCGAATACAAACTGCCATCCAGTTTGATGATCATGCCGCGACTGATGTCTGCTGTATTTGCCATGAATAAAAGCTTTGATCCGCCGGGGCGGATGTTTATAAATAATTGGGAAGCGAAGATAGGGCTGATTCCCCTCACGGCAAAGGAAATCTGCCGGCATCCGGGCGGTACTCCCCTCATGGACATGTTTGCGGATTTTTAATTCCGGGTAATTATCATTCACTTTGCAGCATGAGAAAATTCCTTACCGCCCTGCTCCTCTCCATTACCTGTATAGCCGGTGCACAGGTTGATACTATCAGTGCCCCTTTTCAAAAGTTCCCGAACAATATTCCCCTGGATCTCCTGCTGGTGGACAGTAACACCGTGATGACCTCCGAGGGACTGAATGAAGAACGACCATTTATGCTGATATTGTTCAGTCCTGAATGTGAGCACTGCAAAAAAGCAACTGAAGATATAATAAACAATATCGGGCTGTTCAAGGATATCGATATCATCATGGCCACACCCCTGCCCTTTGATGAAATGAAAAAATTCTATACCGATTACCAGCTCAGCCGTTTCCCCAATATCGTGATGGGCCGCGATCACCGTTTTATGCTGCCATCCTATTACCAGGTCCGGTACCTGCCCTTCCTTGCATTTTACGGGAAGAACAGGAAACTGATCGGTTTTTCCGCACAGGCAATGAACGCCAGTGACATGGCCGCATATTTCAGGAAATAACGGAACGGGGCGGATAGTACGGTCCGGCGCTTTTGGTAATACGGTCAGCGCTGTTTTATAAATGGCGGACCGGTCACCCGTTCACACAAACTTTCTTATACCTTTGCCGCGAAATAATTTTTCATTCTCTAAATTTTCTTTTTCATGAAAGTAACTGTTGTAGGTGCGGGTGCCGTTGGAGCAACCTGTGCTGATAATATTGCCCGGAAAGAACTGGCCCAGGAACTGGTATTACTTGACATCAAGGAAGGAATTGCAGAAGGTAAGGCGCAGGACATGATGCAGACCGCCACCCTGCTTGGATTTGACACCAAGATTACCGGCTCCACGAATGATTATTCCAAAACCGCCGGCAGTGATGTGGTGGTAATCACATCGGGTCTTCCCCGCAAACCGGGTATGACACGTGAAGAACTGATTGGCGTGAATGCAGGCATCGTGAAAACGGTTGCAGAAAATATTTTAAAATATTCTCCCGACGCGATCATCATCGTGATCAGCAATCCGATGGACACCATGACCTACCTGGCATTAACTGCAACAGGCCTGCCTAAAAACCGGATCATCGGTATGGGTGGTACACTGGACAGTGCACGTTTTAAATATCAGCTGAGCCAGCATCTGGGTTGCAGTCCTTCCGATCTCAATGCGGTGGTAGTAGGTGGTCACGGAGATACCACCATGATCCCGTTGATCCGTCTGGCTACCTGGAATTCTGTTCCGGTGACCAGATTCCTGGATGAGGCCAAACAACAACAGGTTATTTCAGATACAATGGTGGGTGGTGCAACACTTACCAAATTAATCGGCACTTCTGCCTGGTATGCACCAGGTGCTGCGGGTGCTGCATTGGTCGAAAGCATTCTCCGTGATGAAAAGAAACTTTTCACCTGCTGCGTCAGCCTGGATGGCGAATACGGACAGAAAGATATCTGTTTGGGTGTGCCCGTGATTATCGGCCGCAATGGCTGGGAAAAAATCCTCGATTTTGGATTGAATGAAACCGAACAGGCAGCCTTCAACAAAAGCGCCGATGCGGTAAGAAGTATGAATGATGTGCTGAAAACCCTTTGATTGAAATTTATATCAGTTTGGCTGGCTTCGGCCAGCCTTTTTTTTGCATTTACTATTTGATTGCAGCCTGATCACCGGATTATCCGGTAACACCAGCGAAACAACTTACCCTCAAAATCAAATGGCGTGGTAGCCCGCGTGATATCTTTCACCGAGCTTGCGTTGATAGCTTGTTCATCCATGGTGAAGTCGCGCAGGTTGGTGCTGAAATAAAGTACTCCATCGGGTTTCAGTATGGCCAGGCAATCATTGATCAGTTCCACATGGTCTGCCTGGATATCCAGGAAACTCTCCATTCGTTTGCTATTGCTGAATGTGGGTGGATCCATCACAATGAGATCGTAAGTACCGGGTGATACTTCCTTGAGATATTGTTTCACATCGGCATGAACGAACGACTGGGTGGAGGTGTCGTAAAAATCATTCGCCTTCATATTCCTTTCGGCCCAGGCCAGATAAGTTTTGGAAAGATCAACCGTGGTGACATGACTTGCTCCACCTGCTGCCGCATAAACAGAAAAGGAGCCGGTATAGGCAAACAGGTTCAGCAGTTTTTTGCCGGCACTTTGATCACGCACCAGTTGCCGGGTAATACGATGATCGAGAAAAAGACCGGTATCGAGGTAATCGCTGAGGTTCACAATAAAATTCAGTCCGTTTTCCTGAACAGTAAATTCATGCTGGATGGCTTCAAGTTTCTGGTACTGGCCCAGCCTTCCTGCCTTACGCTGGCGAAGTTTCAGGAAAATATTTTCACGGCTGACGGAGAGGATTTCCATCATCACTTCCAGGCTTTTTTCGATCCATATTTCATGTTCCTCCTCCAGCAGGTTATGGCGGCGTTTATATTCTGCCACATACAGGCGGTCGCCATAAAACTCAATACAGAAAGGGAATTCAGGCAGGTCGTGATCATACAGTCGATAACACGTAACTCCCTGTTTCTTTGCCTGTTTGCCGGTATGCCTGAATAATTTTACCAGCCTGTTCCTGAACATTTGCAATTTTTCTTCCGTCAATGGTTGAAATTTTCACGAAATTAGCCCACTGTATCCACACAACCATGTACGCAATTGTAGACATAGA
>JBEVJC010000028.1:0-26911 GCA_040510375.1 Chitinophagaceae bacterium | reverse complement strand
ATAACTATACAATTCTTTCCGCCTCACTTCTTCCATTGCCTCATCAAGTTCACGGTTGTACTTCGCCAAACCGAATCAAATACTGCTCAATAATATTTTTTTAATAAAGTCATAAGCGTCTTCATTGTTATATTCGATGCCTGGCCGCAAAACAATTTGAATATCACTGGTCAACTCACTATCTTTTATCTTCTCTTCCATGTTTAGAAGAAACTCTTTTTGAGAAGGAAGAATAGCCACTACAAACTGCATGTATTCCTGATAACACTGTAGTAGTTTCGCAGTGTTAATTTGATGGTGCTGATACTCCCAGTAAAGGACGAATATATCCCGACTCTTCCTTCGTTGATACAATGCTCTTAGTTTTGTTCCGAATAGTTCCTCCAAGTGGTAGGTCGTAAGTTTACATTCACCAGAAAACCATGAATTTTTAACTTTAAAATCAACTTGTGTGAAACCGAGTACACTAAAATGTTCCCTTGTGTTGATTTCGATTTTCAATCTCATATTAATAACCGGTGGTATTTTAGATTCAAAACGATAAATTAGTGAATTGTTGTGCAAACTTTTTTCATTTTTTGCTTTGGTACCAATAAATTGTAGCTTCTCCCTGATTCTATCCAGTATTGATCCGATTGACCCTTTTTTTATTTGTACCAGATCAATGTCCTCAGAATACCTTGCCTGAGGTGCCAGATATAATTCATGAAATGCAGTACCTCCACGAAAGGCGAGATTGGTTCTTAAGAACTCATCAGAAAAAACTTCTGTCAAAGCCCTTTCTATAATCAAATCCTGCTCGACCTGGGAATTGTCGGGCCAGGGGGCAAACTCTTTCCATTCTTATATATACCTGCGTGGAATCATATATCGGTTTCAATCTTCATATTCCTGATAACTTTCCATTTTTCGTCTGTGGGTCCTTCTTTCGCTTTAGTAACGGATAAGGGAACAGGAAATAACGTCTTCTGTTTTAGCACAATCCATAGTGCATCTGATAACTTTTCGTTTCCTAGTTCATTATCTAATAAATAACCAAGTCTTTGCATGACTGCGACCTGCGAGTAGGTTTTGGCTGTTTTCGTTAAATCTTGCGCTTTCATTTCTGATGACAGTTCATGCAAAACAGTGACGACATTGTTAATACCAAAGCTATCCTGATAGAACAAAAGATCCAATGCTGTTAATTCAGGGCAAGAAACTTTTATGTAACCTGCATCAGTTTTTTTTGAATAATATCTTCTGTTGCCCATTGCTTTTTAACATAGAAGTTTATTTTGAGTTTTTTGCTCTTAATATTTCTAAGTGCAGGTTTTTCAGTGATAACAAAAAATTCCATCGGCTGCTGATGAGCGGCACCATATAAAGCTGCCGCAGAAAGTAGCCCTACATAGTATTTTTTATTTAAAGAGTTCATTAAATCATCTATGTATAAAACAGGAGGCGGAATGCCTTTATTCGAATACCCAGGAGTAATGATTGCGTAAAAGCCTTTCCGAACTTGCGCAATCTTCTTTTTGACCTTAAGTCTGAAGAGACTTTGATTCAGAGATTTATCCGATATTTAAAATTTTGCTTTTATTTCTGTCAATGTAAAAGCAAAACGCCCCAGGGAACGCACTTTAACCAGGTAGTCTTCTAAATAATTATATTGACTTGCTGCAAGTTTATATATGCTTACTCAGGGCTAAATTTATTCAAATTCGTTAAACTTATCGAGACAGTCGTTTCCAAAAAGCGGTTAAAAGATCACCTGCAAATAAATATCGCCACCTTATAAAAATCAGCGTTGGATATATGCAGAACGCTAACAAAAATCTTTTATAAACGAAAAACCGCTGAGCAATTCAGCCGTTAAAACTTTGATTATCTAACTAATAAACATCCCTAAGGAACCCTACCACCGTGCCATTCTCCCAAATGCTCAAGAACTTCAAACTCTCCAAATTTGTTAATCTTGCCGTGACCTATTGTCCCCGCACTCAAAATCGTATACTCAATTATAGGGTGCTCGAATTGTAGCTCATTTAAGATAACAACCTTAATCTCCCTTTTTTCGCCGGGATAAATTTCAGCATCAGAGAGTTGTGTAAACGAGGTTGCCTCTCCTTCTATTTTTGTTTGCCACATAATGGGCCTTAACCCTTTGCGCATCGGCCCCTTAAAGCTATATATTGCATCTTCAATAAAATAAAAAATACCTCTTAATTGCACACTTCTAAAAGATTTTTTTTCACTCATATATCTAAGGTTTTCTAGGGGTTATTTTAATACTTTGTATACTTTGGTTTACTGTATTTAATTGAGCTGCATTGTCAATTGTAGCAGTGGTGCCTAAATGTTCATCTACTTGTACAGCTGTATTTAAAGGTTTACCATTCCCAAGTAATGACTTCGGTACTTTTATTTCAAGGTTATATTCTCCTGCAACGAAGGTTTTATTAAATCCGGCTAACCCTTCCTTAGTTTGCCAAAATTGTTTTGCTTCCATTTGCCCTTCAGCAAATGACAATTGTCGGGTCGTTTGAATACTTTCCATTTCAGCTTTTGAAATACTCCTATAAAGCGTAATCATTTCTTCTGTAACAGCAGTTCCGCCCAATTTAGTTGCGGTTATCACGATCGAGCTTACGACCTTGTTTAAGAGAAGAAATGCAACAGGATCCCACGCTCGTGCCGACACCGAAGCGGTATGAACATTCGTTTCAAAGGTACCCTGTTCTGCAACATTGTTGCTGGTAAAAGAATAAGAATATTGAACAAAGTATTTTATATCTGTACCCTTCCAAGACTTTGAAATTTCCGATCTTGTTCCAGTCATTTTAATATCAAGAGCACTCGCACTTGTTCCGTAATTTGAACCTGTTATTTGGTTAACTAATGATGTCCCCAAGCCTGTTTGATCAGCCTTTCTTAGCTGGGCAAAGTTTCCTTTAAATGTTTGATGAGCCGTTTGAGCAGTAGCATCAGTGACAGATATTATTCCGTTAAACGTGGGTTTTACAAGTAATGGAATTGTTTTTCTAACATAAGTTGATGGTGTGTTTTCTTCCAACCCATCAACATCAGTAGCCCATATAGGTTTATTGCCGGCAAACTGATAAGGCGTATACCAAGGATATGTTTTTGTAAGTGGGTCTACCGATAGAAATCTACCCATTCTCGGATCATATATTCTCATCCCATAATCCTGCTGATTCCCTTCACCATTCACATGATCATCATTCTCCTTTCTATTAAATCCATATTTGGAATCTGCCGCACCCAGAGCATTGTAATCCCTCCCGGGCATCTGCATTCCAAACGGATAATAATCATTCGCCGTTACCACATCCGCATTGTACGACTCTATAATACCATCTTGCGGGGCAATATCAACTCCTGTCTTTTTATCCGTGACAGTCACTAAAACATTCCCTAAATGATTACCTAACTCGTACGTTTTATCCCCTCGCTCAAAGCTCGATAAAAAGCTTTGACCCAACAAATTCATATTCTGCGAGCTATACTTTTCCAGATTGGTGTTCTGATTCCGGGCTATCAGTCCGATCCGGGAACTACCATACAGATGATGCCTTTTTAAGTAAAGCGGTCCGCCTGCAATGGGTGCTGTTTTTTCATACTCAGCCATCACGTTACCTTGCGCATCGCGCACATAAAACGACCAGGTTGGATCGCCAGACGCCCGGTACTGGGTTTTGATGATCCGGTTGCCCATGGCATCGTACCCGTAATCCACATACCGCAGGCTGCCCGTTGGAACAATCGGATACTTGCGGATCATCTCGATTTTACCATACACATTCCAACGGATGGAGTCAGTACGGTTGGCAGTATCACGCCTCAAGTTCCCAATTGGATCGTACATGTAATTCCCCCTGGTCATATTCAACTTATATCCTGGCAACGTTTGATCATCCAGATCATCAGGATAGTTCCCGTTGTGTGTTACATCATTCACCCTGTCGCTGATATAGCGTAACTGGTTGGAATTAGGATAATAGTGATAGGTCAGGCTATCCATTAACTGCGTTGCACCAATCCCCCGGCGCAGGTACTTTTGGATATTCCCGTTGGCATCGTAGCTCGTTCGTTCCGTGTAATCACTGGTAGAGGTCATCGAAGCCCAGTTATTGGACCCGACATTGAGCCCCCGATACACATTCATTCCGGTGATCCGGTTCAACTGATCATACATATAGCCGTACAGTTGCGGTTGGTTGAACTGCCGGATGTTGACCGCCATGCTGTTGATATTACCATTGTAAAGCGGGCGGTAGTTCGCGGCCATCACACCGGTAGCCGGTTCAGGGAAAGGATTTTTATTGGAGATCGCTGAATAGTCACCCGTGAAGTAGTTGAGGTTGTAAGCATATTCATCCATGCCTGTGATAGTGCCGTCTCCTCCCATATCACCTGCCTGCGTCAGGCCAATACCATTTACCCCTTTGATCCAACCTTGCAGGGTGTAGGCATAATCGACTCCCTGTACCTGCTGGTGCCCGATCACCTGGCGCGCCAGCGGGCCGTGTTTGTAATACTCGTAATGGGCTTCATGTTCTTCCAGTGATGGCTGCCCCACGAACTTTTTAATATCCGTTGTGTACACATCGGTCAGGCGGTTTTCCGCATCGTAGGAATAGCGGTGGTAAAACTCATCATTGTTGTCCGGATTATAGTGGACCTGGTTCACCTTCCCGCTAATCAGGTCATAGTCATACGCTATTAGTTTGTATTTCTGATGACCCGGGTAGTTCATCACCGTTTCCCGGTTATACAGATTGAGTTGCGAATCCACATTTCCATGGATGTCATAACTGTACTCGATGGAGCTTTGGTAATAGTTCGAATAATCTCCTGCATAAGTGGTATCCCCTGCTAATATTGTCCGGGTGTGCGGCAGGTCAACAAAATAGGTACTGCTACCTACGCGGTTCCGCAAAGTGCTTGCGTTCTGCCGGAATGGCGTTGCTCCGCCATATGCTCCCTGCATGGTGCTTACCACATCGTAACGGGTAAATGTTACGCTCTTCGGTTCATAGGTAGACAGGTCATTACGGAACTCCATCCATTTTTGCAACAATCGCTGATTGCGGAGAATGGCGGTAGTCAACACCAATGGTTGCACCTTTTCCGCCACCGTGGTTATCCGACCAAGCGCGTCGTATTGCGTGAAACTATACTGGCGGAAATACTGTTGTCTCGCGTTTTGGCTAATTACCAGTCTGCCCAGGCGATCATACCAGAACCTGCTGATCCCGCCGTCAGGTGAATCCTGTTGAACCACCTGGTTCAGGCTATTGTACCGATAAGTGGTTTTGAGTACGTGAGTCGGAACACGTTCGAGCTTTGCACTTCTTTTGGCAGCTACATCATTGAGGAATGCGGCTGTGCGGTCAGGTTTTACCCCCGCCGGTGAAATGGTCTTAACAAGGTTACCGGCCTGATCGTAGTAGTAGAGTGTATAATGATATTCGCTGACATTTCTGGAAACAGTAAAGCTTTCAAGATTAGAGGCAGCCAGGCACTTCCTGGTATACGCCTCATTGAATGAACTCAGCAGCGAATCACTGTAAGCCCTGAATCGCTCGGTTGCGGTGACAGTAATCAGGAAACTACTGTCGCTGCAGGCGTCGGGCTGACGAGGTGTGATGGTGTCTTCGCCTTGTACGTTACCACATAATCTTATGATTGGAATTGGTTGATTTGCAGGTGAGATATTACAAAGCTGAAGCGGTGTACCACATACTTGCTGGTATTTCTGCTGGAGTTGGGGATATGTGTAATTTGTCCCTAATGCTTCATTCACAAAGTCACTAAACTCATGCCAAAGCAATAAGGAATCGCGGTCAATAATTGCGCTGCTGGGTATTATATTTCCTGGAACAGATGGATTGGAATTAACACCGGGGATACTCCATAACTGACTAGTTAGTTTTGCCCGAGCTGCGTCACTAGCAGTTGTGTAACCCTCAACATATGGAGCGCCGTGCTTGTATTCAAGCGTTCCCATATTGACACTATTAACCCTAGCTAGTTGATTAAATACCGTATCAAGATGATAGCTTCTTACACTATCCCTAAATGGCATCGATAAAAGTTTTAAATACGGCAAACCAAAATTAGTTGAATCAAGCTCACGCTCCATGCCTTTATAGCCTGGAAGTGAAAGTAATCTCAGTTTAGGGAAATTAATTGGCAGGTCGGGAAAGGCTTTGTATAGCGGGGTTCCCGATACTTGGGAATATGTCCAGCCTACGCGAGTTGGGATACCTGTCCCCACTCCTGATCGCTCAAATGCAAGGATCTGGAGGTTACGATTATTCTGGAAACTTTCAATGTTGACGTCGTAAATGCATGTGGCTCCCTCTCTGGTTGATGCCTCGAAAGCTTGCAGCGATGTGATTTGTTTGAAATTGTATATAGAACTAGTTCTGGCCATTGTTGAATCCTGCACGCTTTCCAGATAAAGTTTATACAGTTCCTGTGGCCAATAGCCCCGTATATTTTGTTTAATTGATCGAAGCTCCCCACCCCTCTCCGATTTAGGTGCATTGAATCCAACAACACCTTTTATGTCCGTATGATACACCGTAACTGTATAAGTCTTCCAATACCCTGGCGATTTCCTGTAGCGATGTCTAACATTGATAATTTTTCCCGGTTTATAGTCTGTTGTCAGGTAATCGTTTGTTTCGCCAGATTTCCATCCATAATTGAAATAACTAAGCGTTGTCCTAGGATCTGGCGATATATTCAAATACGTAAGGCCGTCGTCATACACGGGTCCCTTGAGAAACGATCTTGAGCTGTCGCCAAAATCAATGTAGGTTCCCTCTGAAGTATAAGATACAGTTGAAGTAGAATCAAATACATTTTCTTCAAATTGGTAGAATCGTTGACCAATTATACCGTTACATGGCGCGAGTTGACCAGGCTTAAGGAATAGCCGGAAGTTTCCATCTGATAATGCAGCGAGAGTACCGAAAACTGAATTGGATGGGTCTGAATTCCAAATGGAAGCAAAAGAGTTATTTATTTCAATTAAACTACCGCTAACAGTTTGAGCTATTAATTGGTTATTTACATTAAACACCCCCTTTGGACCTTCACCCGGTGTTTTATTTCCCGCAAAGGTTCTCATCGGCAAATCCACATATCCGCTGGCCGGATTGACAAATTTTTCCTGATATTCTTTGATGAGAGAATTCATTTTTGTACAGCTCAGAACTGTATCACAGATATCCAATTCAACTCCACAACCAGCCCGATATAAATCTTGAATAGCAGAATAGCTCAAATTTGTGCCTTTGACAGAATTGTAGTAAGCAGAAAAACCCTTCTGGCAATCGCTGCCATAAATAATTGTGTCAGTATATTCTTTATAGAGCTGCCATCCTCCCGCAGTCATAAACCTGGCGTACCTGGTACTACCATCCATCATTTCAAGCGTCACAAGCATAAAATCCCCGTTAATTCTATGATCATAGGTAGATCCGCCTGAGATATATAATTTCAAGAAGGCGGTATCAAGTGTAAAATCCACCACCCTGCGTATATCGGCATTTTGGAAAAGCCTGGTGCTGTTTTTTAGCGTATCCCGCAATCCCAGAGCAGGCAAACGGTCATCATGTGAAAGCGGAGCCTCCGGTAATTTGTTTATTGCATAGTAAATCTGAGTTCTCCAATTTTCATATTGCGAAAGCGTAGTAATGTGAACTGGTTGCGGATAAAAGGCCAATTCAGCATAACCATTGGTAAGGTGCCCACAGATGCTGTCTCTCAAAAACTTGGTTTTGGGTGCACTTATTCCATAATAACCGGCTATCGAAAAATTGTAACAATCAGGCGTAACGCCTGCCCATGGCTTTTCGCCGCTCCACATTAAACGCCAACGCCCCCATTCCTCCATTAACGATACTCCATACATTTTTTTATCAAGGTCGGTCTGCGAATAAGTGCCGGCAAAGTCTGTAGTATCTAAAACCTGATTATTCAACATCTTTGTGAATAACCCAGAACTATTATCAAGGTATTTAATGTTCAATGGAAGTACCATGTTAAATACGGAGTCGTCGTACGAATAGACGGTATGTGAAATGCTATAGAATCTGTTGATCAATGCATAATTTGTTGGCTGGAATTTATACCTCGGACTTAGATACCGTCCCGTACTGTTTCTCCTCTTCCATTCCAATAAACCATTCATGCCTTCTTTAATCTCGTCCACTACTGGAGTAATCCGGAACCCATAGGCCGCCTTACCTTCCTTAAGTTCTTTACGGATCTTCCGGTAGTCCTCCAGAATCTGTTTGAGGCTATCACACTTGCTGTCATCGGTTGCATCACAGGTATCCTTGAACATCAGATACTCCTGGGTAGTCTTATTGAAGCCCAATGTGGCGTTCATGTAGGAACGGAACAGGATGTTGGCTTTCTGTTGCGTTTCAGAAGTATCCTCAAATGAGGGCACCAGCGTAGGGAACCTGCTCTGGAACCCACTGTAAGCGATCTTAAACTGACCACAGTCAATACAAGGGCTATTATTCCCGCACTGCATTGCTGGCGGTAGCGGTATCATCTTTGCGATATACTTACAAGTGATCGTTCCTGCGCAAAGACCTATCAATGTATCCAATGCTTGCTGGCTGATAGTAGTCTGGTAATTATTTTTCAGGAACTCGCTAAAATTCACCGCTGTACCCGGATTTGCCTGGTACTCATTATTCAGGGTGGTGATTCGCGCACAATCACAGTCTTCCGGCTTGGAATAAATTTGTTTGTTTACAGCTAATCCTGAGTTGCTGTATGGTTTAGGCATGTCAATCAGGAAACCGTTACAATTTTCATGATAGATACTTTGATTGTATCCACGTATCGCTTCGTCAAAACTTTTGTACTGCGCCGTTGAGCCGGGTGGCACTGAACTGGCTCCAAACGGATGGGTTTCATCAGTACCCTCCCTGCAAATAGCCAGCAGCAGGGCGACCACTTCATTTAATTGGGTTTCTGAATATCCACACAAACCCAGTTTAACTTTCCAGTCTGCTACATAGTCGGCATACATGCTTTCACGCTGGGCGGCCAAACTCGCCTGTGAGCCACCCACCAGACTTGTGATATTGGTTTCCCAGACGTTATTTATTCCCGCTTCTGTCATTGAAGTTTCCTCAATCAGCGGAAAAACAGACACATAGGGTGCTGCTGGATAAGGAACCGGAGCCCTGGCGCGAATAAATTTCATGATGTACTGCTTTTTGATTTGCAGGTACATATTGCGGAAAAAACGCCAGGCCATATCACCTTCACCTTCGCAAATGGAAGATGGGAATGGTGTAGTATTAAACCCGTTCAAACATGCTGCATTCATTGGGTCTGTATCGGGACAGGAACCCAGCGCCGACGCAACGCCATAGAGGGAATACCAGGTACTACCGCTTTTACGAAAAAACCTGATGGAGTCTTCAATTGAAAATTTTGCTGCACTGGACAATTGTGACCCCCAGTTCGCGGTTATAATTGAAAATAATGGATCATTAAGATTGGGAGTAAATCCAGAGAAGGGCGGCTGCGAAATATTGTAGGTCGGATTTAAATAGCCTTTCGAACTTGCTTCGGATAAATTGTCCGTCTTTGCAAATTCCTCGTCCCAGATATGACTGTCACGTAATTTTTCATAAACCTGCCAAAGACCATATTCCGGGTGATATGGAAGAAGTGCCTCCGCCCACGACGACCGGAATTCCTTGATAAAATCACCCTGTGATAACTGATTGGGAGTACCGGGTGCTGAACCACCTCCGGGTAACGGGACCATTACGACTGATTCAGACTGGTCATCATCCTTATAAATTGCAGCCGTGTAGGGAATAACTCCATCAGTCCTCGTTGAAAATATGGTACCACCGCTAATTATGTTTTCAGTATTGGCGTATTGTCCAAACGTTGGTGTCACATCCTGCAACATTCTCGATTTCACACTTTCATAATCGTATACGCTGTCAAGTGCCGGTGTACAGTCACCTATCTGCGCAAGAATTATCTGCCGTTGCTCATTAACAAAATCCTCGTAGGTCCTGCAAGTATTATGTGGAATGAAAATATTGTCCCTGTAATATTGCATGGCCTGCTGGCTAACCGATAGCTTCTTGGTTACCTGGTAACTTCCTTCGTTCAGGAAAAGTGTATGTGAATAGGAAAATGCATTCGCAGCCGCACAGGTGGTATCGATTTCCGAGAGTGTGAAATTACGATGGATATACTTGTAAGGTTCCTGGTTGGGGAGCGACTGATTGTTACAATCGTCCGTGATAGTGATCTCCAGGTCATAAAGGCAATCGTAACAGATCTCTGCACTATTACAATCATCGAGTCCGAGACTTTCCGGACTTAACGAATAATTGAATGTATGGTCGCCAGCAGAAGTCACCATCAACCCTTTTGTCATTTCCAACGATGTCCCTTTGATGACATTATTGGTTTTATTCAGCAACTGACTAAGTTGTATTTCTCTTCTGTAACTGCTGAGCTGATCCAGATTGGCAGGTTTGGGTCCTGCAAGTGCGGTGGCCACTGTACGACCATGCATATCTACGTAGGATACGCTGTACTGGCCATTCGCATCCCGGATCAGGTTTTTCTGGTAGTGCGAAGCATCACCAACCTCTGTTCCAAACAATGCATCCAGTTCATCCTGTTCAGCTGCGCCATAATAGTAGGTAGTCTCATGTCCCGACCCGATAACGAACTGCGGCCCCACTCCTCCTTGTTTGGCGATACGTCCTGCATTATCGGCCGAATACTTCGTTTCACTGAATGCAAAGCCATATGCATTTGGGATAAATTGATTTATCCCTGTACTTGCTTCAGGGTTTTGTGTTGAATAATAATGAGATGCTCCACTGGTACTGGAACTCATCGCAGGTGCAGGTGTGCTGCAATAATCTGACGCATTTATTATTGTATCGTAAACGTTTTTATCATATTCTGGTCCGTTGATCGCCAGATCAGCCGGAGTATTGAAGCGGGGAGTAAAACCAATTAACTGGCTTAGTGTAGGTGCCGGGAGTACCTGGATAACCGGGCGACCCTGCTTGTCGTAAAGGGTTTCTGCTACTACTGTAGTACCCGTTGTATTGTCCTTGGTTACCGTTTGGCGGCCTTTTAATGAACCATCAAAATACTGAACAACTGTTTTACGTTTACCTTCTTCTGCGAATGCCGTACTCGCCTGCCAGTTCAGCTTCCGCTCGTGCCCGGTAAAAATGTACTGGCCTAGCCCACCCTGGGCTTCAAAATCGGAACTCCAGGGCATGGTATTCCGCTTTCCGTTGGCTAACATCTGAGCGCCACGAACGCGGAAATATATTGTACCACCACCGTCATACAGTAGCGGAATACTGTAATGATCAGTTGTCACTGTTACCCTCGTAGCATTGTCTTTGAATAACAATGTTGGATTAGGCACTCCCCCTACATGGTAACGACCACTTTCAAGTGCACTGCTGTCAATGAATGTCCATTCCAGGTCGTACTCCTCCGACACCCGGCTAAATGGCCAGCTAACCAGCAACTCACCATTGACTGCTACGGATGAAGCATCACCGGAAATCTGCTGGATTGCATCAGCGCTACAATCAATTTTATAATCCCTGTCTATTACCATCAGATTCTCCAATTCCAACGCATGGATGAAATTATTGAGTGGCTGATACGTTGCTGCCAGACTCACCACTTTAACCCTCACCTCATAAGCATTGGAGAAAAAGAAATGTGCTTTCGCCTGATATTCACGCAATTTGTTATACGTGATTGTCAGCGATCGCTCAGTTGAATCAACCAGATTATTAACATTGGTATAAATCACACGGATCACAGCAGTCACCTGAAAAGAGTCCGTTAGATAAAAGTTATCGAACTCATTCAACCGCAGGGTTATAATGTTATCTACACTGTTAGTGGCATAGATTGTCGGCTTCAATACAGGATCAAAAAACACAACATCCTGAACATAGGCCTCCGCCCCAACAACCAGTTTCCCATCCTTACCCTTAAGAACGGAATCGACTGCAGGTTCCGACTGCGAAAAAACGATCTGTCCCGATAACAGTAATACCAATAATAAAAACGGTTTCAACAAATTTTTCGAATGCATAAAAAGCAGGTTCAAATGGTAAATATTAACTGGAGCTATTGATCTGAATTGTTTAGGTCACCATTGACCGTTAACTCATAGGTGGAAAAACCAGGTTTCAGGAAAAACCGGGAGCCGTCATTATACACAAACTTCCCCTCCATAAAACAACTCTCATCAATCGCTGCTGTACTATAATTGCCATAACGCGCAACGATATACTGCACGCCTGAATCGGAGTTTGGATCTGGTGCAGCATATTTCACTGAGTCAATGCGGTAGGTCGATGGTTTGTAAAAAACCTGGTACTCAAACTTTTCACCCGGGCCGTAACGGATATTCAGAACCCGGCTGGAATCTGGTTTAATGGTGACGGTCATGGCCGACAAGAGGTTTTGCTGAAAAAGGGTATCCAGTACTGAAACCTGAAACATGGCTTTTGACAGCACCTGCGGTTTACTTAGCACAATGATTTTCATATCGTGATATACTACCAGGTTGTAGTTAAAACCCTGAATTATTTCAAGGCTGTCAAACCGGGCATGATACCTCCCCTCACTTAATCGGTAATGTGCACTCATCTGTTCGTCAGGCAGGATCTGGGAAATAGTATCCCTGTATTGCCAGGTTATGTCAAAACTTAATGAGTTCTGACGACCGTACATTTTACTGATCCGTTGTAATTCATGCGTCTCATCACCCGGGACAAACGGTTGCGAAAAAGCAGCATACTGTCCGGTCATCGCAAAAAAACCTAAAATCAATTTTAATTTTCTCATATCATTTATGTATTCTGTAAACAATGAATTATTCTTCTTTAAACAAAGCGCTCCGTGTTTCCTTAATAGTCTTGATACCTCGCTCCGTTTCCTTTTTCACGCGGATCAATGTGCCATCGTCGTCGTATTCGTAGAAAGTGGCATAGTTATTCTCATCGAGTTCCGCCATTAACCGGAGACTTACCGGATCATATGCGAAGGATTTCATGTTTGAATTGAACGGTAAAATCCGGAAATCATCGAAATAGGTATTCAAGCTGGGGCTTGTCATGGTCAGGAGCATATTCGTTATCGCAGAATCACCCGGAATTCTGAATATTGCCTCATAGCGTTGCCATCCTTCAATTGGTACGCCTGTTTTCTGAAGCAAAAAGCTGGTGGAACCGGAATTAAATGTCACTCTTAATGTTGCGTCCGGAGTTGCAGGCGCACCAGTGCTGGAGCATCCGTCAACGCCAACCCTTACCCAACCACCTACTACGTATTGGAGACCGCGTGTAAGGGTCATTAATGGAGAGATCACTTTTTCTGGACGCACGGTGTTTCCTTTAATACACCAATCCTTAATATATTGCTTTACACTTCCTGCTGAATCTGCAAGGACCATATTGGGCGGATAAAAATGTTTTTGCGGAATAACTTCATTTACCTGGAATTGATTGCCGACCCAACCCAATTTAAATCTCCCATCATCATACCTATCGAATTCGCCATGGGTTACCCGGATAGGATAAAGTTTCCCGGCTTCGAGGAGAATTCCCGTCGAAATCCGGTAACCCTCTTTATCATAATCAACCAGTAACTGAACTCCATTTACTGTGATAATTCCACCTTCCTCTCCGGAATCGATCCAGAATTGATAAGTATCTGTAAATGCTGGCTGGATATACCCGGTCCATTCCACCCGGTATTTATTTCGGTACATCTCACAAGGAGTAAGGATGTCCATTGTGTCAAAATTATGGTCAATTGGACCCTCCAGTCTGGTCGCTATATGAACATCCTCATACGTGCAGTAGTAGTTTGCCGACAAACCTTTTCCCCTTGCTGTGACAGTGGTATTAAAAACAGGAGTTGAATCTATGCCTACAACATGAACCTTTGGTATATAAATGTTCCCACTATCTACGGGTACAGTCAACACTGCTGAACGGGACGAATTGACCCGGAGGCTGTAACGACCAGTATGACTCTGTGATGCGTCGATTGATGCATATAAATTACCCTTCCGGAAATCAAAAGATCGCGGAGTCGCACAGGCCGTATTACAATTTTGCGCCTGGTAGCCGTAGTCTTCGAATCCGTCATACAGAATCTCTTTATATCTGCTGTTTTGTGCTACAGCAACGGGTAATGTCTCATTATACCCATATAGTCCGCTATTATACCGGCCAAGTGGATCATAGTTTTCTATCTCAAGGCCTTTACGGTTATATTGACTGGTAGCACTGTTCCAAACCCATTTTACAGTATCGGTGACTGGGACCAGTCCACTGTCTGTCATGCTCCAGTAGGGAACAAACTCTTTCAATTGGCCTTCAAAACGGATATTGGTTTTTCCTTCCATGGTATCAACCGCAGACTCCAACCGGTCATGATAGAAAGTATACCCCCGGTCAGGTCGCCAGTTACCAAGAATTCCCCATCTGTATGGATTTACTGCTGAGTCGGCAATATTGGTGCGACAGACCTTTACGCAAGTGTCTTTCTGGTAATTATAAGTAACCAGCATTTTAACCGGTGAATCGCAGTCTACGCAATCGCCCGGAACCGCAACGTTTGCTGCCTCAGGTGTTATATTATTTGTGCTGCGATAAACAGTTGTTGGTTTATACACCTGCGGCGCGCAATACGAATGGGTACGCTCAGAAGAATTATATTCCCTCGTGCTATTCTCTTCTTCAAGATCGAAAACTATCCCCCAGTTTGTTGCGGGGTTTGCATAAAAGTTCTGCGCCATTGCCGTAACATTTATGTTTTGGGGTATGCAACTACGATCTTCCGTCTCCGCAATAAAATAAGAATAAGAGCCTGTGACAACATCATTCCACAAGGTTTGTGCATTCCATTGTTGTGTCACGTTTTTCAAGGTTGCAGAGTTAGCGGTTCCGTCTCTATCGCCGTTATTATAATGGGCACGTGTTTTGGCAGGGAATTCTGTTAAATCTTCATTTTGAACTCCTCCCCATACACCCACCGGTGCCGCAGCGGGCATTGCAAAAGTTGCATTTGTAATAGAACTTCCTGCTGGAATATCAGAAAGGTCAAATTTGACAATTGATTTCACCACCCAATTGGCATAGGAATGATCACTGTTCCCGTGATATTTCCTCGCACTTGCGACATAATGAGGACTGTATTGCCCTTCAAGATGCACGAGGTCTCCATCGCCGCCATCCCGATAATAAACCCTGCGGAAGTTGAATGCAGGACCCACCGGGAGGAATTCCCTGTTATTGGCTGTCCGTATTACTGTATAACAGCTATCCTCCTGGTAGGATGTTTTTTCAACCTGCCACATGTCTTTAAAAGATGATGCGGTGGTATTAATTACCATTGTTGCCGTATCAATGACAATACGCAGATTATTATTACCCAAATCCCTTACAGGGTTGCCCAGGGAAGTGATGCCCCCCACACTTGCATCTGTGAAGTTTCGTTTGCCGGATCTGATAACCCTGATCGAAACATCTCTTGCTGAGTAAGGTTGCCCCTTCGAATCAATCAGATACATATCCTTATCGTTGAGTTGGCCTTTCAACCCTGAAATGGCCCAAAGGCGCGTTGTATCTCTGCCAATGCGGTAAATATCTCCGGGACACTCATTCCCACCCGGAGTAGTGACAACTGTAGTCCTCAACCTACCCGAAACGATGAGCTCATCTCCACTTTCGAAGTGTTTCGTCGTAGCAAAAGGTGTCCTGTCAATGTATTCAATAATTCCATCGCGAACCCTTAAACCAGAGTATACTGCATCGATATTTTTGTATGCCATTCCCATTCCCGTGTATGCCCAATGTGCGGGATAAGAAAAATTGTAGACAAAATCATTAAATTCATTATTGGTACGCGAAAGCAGGACGCCACCGGTTTCGGCATCATAGACCATGTTTTTTGTGGAAACCTTACTACCCTTATCTATAACCACAATACTATCAAGAATACCATATCGCTGCACAATTTTTAATACAGCAACAGAGCGGAACAGTTTCTGCTCATATTGCGGAAGGCTGAACATAGACGGGATTGGAAACACAGGTAATCCCGGTACGATATCCAGATTTGGCGAGAAGCTTCCCGAAAATGTCGTAGACTTTTGCTGTCTCACATCTACCATTACTTCCACCTCCTTACCTATTTCTGCAGTCTGGTTAATATGGCCGTTCGCAGAATCGACCGCCCAGACCATATTGTTTAATTTTTTCCTGAAAGCCGAATCATTATCGACCTTATAGAAATTTTCTGTGTATTTAATTGGGTTTACGGGATCGGTCTCAGCGAAGGTGGACTGTGATTTCACTTTGCCATTCATATCATTCAGCTCAATCTTAAAGCCCTGTGACAAAGTCAGATTGTGCTGCGCATAAATCCGGAGAAAATTCTGAAGTTTCGGATTGTGTCTTTTTTTGCTGTTTCCGTCAAATGGCGTAGACTCAGAGATAGTTGGAAAATCCCTGGTTGTAAAATGTTCTGTCTCTTCCCAGCCATTTGCAGATTTCGCCTTTGCATTAATAGTTCTTACCCGCACCCTGCTATAACCAACAGAGGGTGAAGGGAAGAAAGATTCTCCCAAAGGCGTCTCCGTGTAAGTAAAGTCTGTTGGAGCCAGCGGCGCAACCTTTTCAATGTATTCAACGGGAGTCCGGAACGGATTTTCCTCATTGCCGATCGTTGGCTCATAAGAAGCAACTCCGCTACTGATTGTCTTTTTAGCACCATCAATATCAACAGTCGTAGTATAGGTGTATTCCTGGCCATAAACAGATTCCTTCAATCCTGCACTGCCCTCCCTTGTGGTCATATTTTTCCAGTTATCATAAATCCTGATGGACTTCACACGGATACCTCCGCCATACTTCTTGTATTCCGGATTATTGAGTCTTACAAAGGATCTTGCCGGATTTACAATCTGACATTTGCCGGATCTCCTGGCTTCTTCACCAAACCCATTCAAAACATTCCTGATTTCTTTCGATGACGAAACAACCATTTTAATAATTGTCTTCCAATCAACATTGTCACCAGGCTCGGATACCGGGTATGCTTTTGAAGGAAGATTAAGCCGTAAAAACTGGAGTGCTGCAAGAGCAGTGGGACTTTGGTCTTTTTTCTCATACCTGACCTGCTTCATTTTTACCCAAAACCGATCATTTTTTCCCGGGACTATCCCGTATTCTTCAACCTCGATATATGTTGGCACCATCTCCTCACCCCCTCCCCAAATATCTTTGGGCATATTGACCGATAATTTTACGTAGAGCTTATTTATGCCTTCCAAATATTTCTGCTGAATTTCTTTTGTGCTGTTGACAGGACTGGTTGTTTTGATAAATAAAAAATTCCGGTCGGGAGATTCTTCCAGTCCCATCAGCTTGTTGTAAAGCCGGTTATCTGGATTATCAGTTTTGTTATAACCGAATCCAAGGATTTCAAACATCTGGGATGCTCTCTTATCCTGAACGAAAGCATAATCGTCTCCCTCATATGTTACCTGTAATGCTCCTCCACTGGGAAGCCTGATATCTGTAAGTAACCATGCGGCCGAATAATTTGCAGATTTAACTGAATCCTGGATAGCATAGGGAAAATCACGATTATTGAATTTTGTAGTACCGCCAGGGTTATCAGCTGGATTTTTATAGTTGCCCCAACGGTCATATGCTCCGGGATTGTAGTCTGGATTAACGCCCTTATAAGTGAAGTTGTAAGGATTTAACCGGCCCTTCCGGTTACCATTATAAGAGAACCAGATTTTCTTTAACGTGAGCTTTCCTGAATCCGGTTTACCAATTATATTTTTACAAAGCTCATAGTTATATTCAAAGTGTACCGTTTTTACAGGTCGCGCATTGGCTCCATTTTTCAACAGATCTGCCTTAACAAATAATTGGATACTATCCAGTTTTTTCAGGCGTTTATTCTCATCCAATCCACCGTTTTCACTCAGATTTGACATCGCGTCCCTCCGCTCACTTACGTTGAAAGTTGCAATCATAGTCTTGGACTCCAGTGAATGCAGGTACCACACCTCTTTCTTACCGATCATATATGTACCCTTGTCGTCACGGTTATATGACTTTAATCCCTCATTGTAGTTGGCCTTATTTATTTCACCCGGTGTTCGCCAGTGGTAATAGTCGTTTGACGGGCCGAAAGCCTGTGTATAGTTGAACTTCACACCATCACCTAAATCGTCTTCGGTAATTCCATCTTCAGTAACGTCGACATAATCCGCCGAAAGCAGGCCTGTCAGTAAAAATGAGTGGGCGTAGGCAGGTGTCCGTTCCGAATTGAAATAGTTATCCTTCCCTTTATTATTACCAGTGGAATTATCTGACGAAGGATCATAACCGGCAACACCCCGATCGTTATCAGCTTGATTTGTACTTGCACTTATTGAAAAAACTACATCACGCTGATCTACATTGTAAACAGGTAAGCCGTAGACATATCGCCTCCCATCGGGATTCAGTACGGAAATTTGTGAAATATGATGTGCTTTCCGAACAACTCCCTGGACTCGCGGAATCTCATCGTAAGCATTTTCACAAGCGAGGACTGGGTTCAAACCTTGTTTGAATGACCTGATGACTTTATCTAAACCGTATCTGGATGCGTCAAACGCATTAAGATATGAAATAACCTGGCCGCGCTTATCCCGAGAGTCTTTGTACAGTGGTTTTGTTACAGGGATTATACCTGCAGGCGTGGCCTGGCTGAAAGTTTCGAATGCCGATTCTGAATGAATATAGTTTCCTTTCCCCGCCAAACGAACACGAATCAGCGAATCGCCTCCTAGGTTTTTATAAAACGAAGATGAATTAATAGACTTCTCCCCTGGATTTCTGAAATAGACTTCTTCGAAAGTAGAATCAGATTTTGAGAACCTGATATTTTTTAAAATATTATTCTGATCCAGCCACGCACTGCTTTCGGTATTTGCCGAGGTATTGCTAATGTCAACACCGCCGTGAAATATCTTGCCGAAACCATAGTCACCCGAAGCTTTATCAGTCTTACTTTCTGTACGGACTGAATGGTCATAAATGTAACCCACATCGCCGCGATAAGGACGAAACATTCCGCCTGTGCCTTCACCGGAAATCGAGAAAGCGTCGTATGTATATTGTGGAAGCGCAATATTTGGAGTAACCTTTTCATTAAAAGCAATATCCTTTTCCCTGTTAAAATCCAGTAATACCTTACCGGGAGACGCCTTACTAAGATGCAGGTAACCGTATGCGGGCACCCGTTGTTCCTTATTTTGATCCTCAATTTTTTGGCGGGACACATAACCTTCCACTGATATATTGGTGAAGGCACCGAAAAGTTCACCTCCAAGTTTTCCGCTAAAAATCAGCTGTGTGCTGGTCATCGGCATCGTAATCGTCGGGACAAAAGTTGATGTTGCGAATGAAATAAATGAACTATGAGAACCTCCGAGGCCAACTCCTCCGGATCTTTCCTTAGAGGTCTTGAATGAATAGCCATTTGTCTTCCTTACCGTTGTGCTAAGTTGAAGCCCGGAAATTCCCGCCCGGCTATTATAATTGCTTCCAATAGTTGATGTGCCATTAAATTTGCTGTTTTCACTCCCAAATTTCATCGACAGGGATGGTGATACGTCGAGCCCGGTTTGCGAGTTGTTGGAAATACCAAGTGATCCTGTGAGAGATCCGCTTGCCGTATTACCTGAATTAATGGATGCGTTAATCCCTGTTTCAACTCCCCAGCCATTATACGAATTGTGAAAAGCTCCAAGATCAATGTTCAGATTCATTGGACCTCCGAAAAGTTCAAGCCCCGCAGAAACCTTTCCACCAACGGTTCTGTTCTCCTTAATGCTTTGGATTTTAGTAATAGAGTCGTTGCCATTAAAATCGTCCGGTAGACCCCTCAGGCTTCTGCTGATCGTACCAGGATTGATATTCCATCCCAGTCCAACCCAACTCGCTTCCTGATCCATCGACACGCCGCTGGAATAATGGATGTTAACGGGATATCCTCCAACATCCATCAATGGGACATTATATGAGAAGTCACCCGAGAAGAGGTCAACCATATTTGATGCATTCACGCTGGAAAAAGAACTCATTTCCGGCTGATCGGGTCCGCCCACATCCTCCTTAGGCAAGTCGGATTTAAAATCAGGTCCGGATTTTTCCTTTACATTTTCAAGTTGTGATCGATTTAATGATTTCGGGATTCCTTGTATTGCATCATGATTTAAAATGCCAGATCCGATATTTTGTGATGCCGGGAAATCATTCGGCTGATAACGACGGTGAATCGCAATAGCCAGGGCAAAGTCCGAATAAAAAATACCAAACAGGAAGATGGCAACAAGTTTACCTCTCTGAGACAGCGCGTGGATCATAAGTTATGATTGGCTTTAACTAAAATTCTATTGATGTTTCTTCATTTTTCCGATACTCAAAGCGAAGTCGCCAGACCTCATTCCGTGAATTGGCGATTTCCAGCAGATAAATATGCTTGTCCACAAAACCAAGTGGTTCAAGTGAAATAGTTATAAGATTCTGACCACGTTTTAGTGGAATGGAATCCATTGGCAGATTAATAACCGAATTTTTGGCTTGCGTAATGTCGAGCACTTTTAAATTCCACACAGTGTCAGCGGTCTCGTTAAAATAGTCGAATCGCAGATTTCCCAATGCTATTCCATATGCCATCAGATCATCTTTCCGGAGTTTAGCGAAAGGAGCGACCATCGAAATTGTGCTGTCGCGTTCGTTAAACTGCTTAGGCGTAAATGCCCATACTTCAGAAAGCGAGACAGGAGATATTCCGTTTTTCACAGTAACCCTCCAGGCATAGTTCTTTCCATATTCAAGCGAAGGAGCCGAGGCCGGATAAGGATAAAAAGGCGTTGCAAGTGAAGACACTGAAAAAATGGGAATATTTTGCTGGATGGCATCGCTCTCAGTTTGTCCGGGCAATATCTCTACTACTTCAATTTCATAAAAGAGATTTGAAAAAAGCGATAACGGAGAGGGAGGTATCCAGTTAAACGTGGGAACCAATGTTTCTACAGCAGTCTGATTGTAGGGATAAAGGAGCTGTACCGGACTTAATGGTTCAACCTCAATTAATTCACACTCCTCCCAAATCCTTTCAATCGCATCGCCCCCGTGAACTACAACACTGTAACAGGCCAGAAATTGACCAACTGGCAAGAACTCCCCGGTTGCCACCGCCTGGTAAGAAGGATCAATCGTAACATATTGGATCGGTGATAAATTACTAACCTGCAACTGTTGGCTTCCGGGAGGTAGCAGGAACGTTGCAGATGTAGCACTTAAAACGGGTTCATTGCCTGCAATGCCTGATAAAAGCAGTTCTATATGAACCCAGTTACCACTTGCAGAAGCGTTTGTGGCAATCATGTTCCACAACTGACTCTTCAATAGTAACCCTGCTGGCGGCAACTGTAGTGACACCGTTACCTGAGAACTACCCTGGAAAGCCCAGCAACTTAATAAAAGTGTAAGAAACTTTTTTACCATACATTTTATTTAATACGACGTGTATATCCAATATTCATCTGCCTGTTTTTAAAAAGGTCGGCTCCGGTACCTGGCAGATAGAAGTCTTCATACCATAAATTAAAATCTCCGATTGACGGCAGGTTGATCCTGCCTCTGCAGTACAAGCCTATTTTTGAATTCATCTGATTTATCACATTTACCTTAAATCCAAGTTCGGCTTCAACACCCCTGATAATGCGCGTTCCAAATCCCCCCTGGGTAACCAATAAAGAAAACTGAGGACTTTTTGTATAGGTGACCGTAAGAGTCTGGAAATGGAGGTTATAATTAATTTGCTGGTAGAAAGAGAAATGGTTGGCATTGGCATAAACAAATCCGGTGTCAGAAGCAGAGTTGAGAAATTTGCTATAGAAGAACTGGGTATTGGCACCCGCGGTTCCTAATTTATACTGGTGACTCCCTGTAGCAGAAACTGTCTGGAACCTGGTCTCATAAATCTGGCTATCAACTACAGTGTACTGAGACGATGGAATATAGGCCAGGGTGAGGGTCGGCCAGCTTTTCCTGCGAAACGACGCTTGCAAAGTTTTAAAGACAGTATTACTGGAATAACGTTGGAGAATATAAGGATTTTCGAAATCGTTTTTTCGTAGGGAAGCAGACATTCGAAGTTGTCTGCCAAATAATAACTGCTCATATTTAATGTTCCATGACTTGGATGCAGCATTTGCGCGATAACTGTTAAACGCAACAAAGTTGAAACCATTGTGCTGAAAACTGGCATCGAATCGCGACTGCAATTTTGGGAAAAACGAATTCCACTGAACGTTGTATGCCCTGCCGCTTTTATTGGAAATATTAAATTTATAATCACCTGCCGGTGCGCCAGAGATAATGGCTGAAGGTGCTGAAGATTGGGCGATTTCCGCCTTTATCCGATGCCTCTTTTTAATAACATGCTGAACCTCAAGAGTGGTTCCAGTAATATTTACCGCAGGTTTATTAAATGAATAAACCTGCCTTTGTCCGTTGAAAACGGTTACGTAAATATGTGTTCCATCTTTCCGACCTAACCCACCTCTGGCCGCATAAATGAATTGTGCTGGCTGGGGGGAATTTCTCTGGATGAATTCACGAAGCCTGAAATCAACAAAACCGGCAGTTACAGCAAGATAGTAGCGATCGTTTTCAAACTCAGCATTAAGACCCTTTACATTAATGTGTTTCACCGAAAGCGGACTTATATCAGGTGACGTTCTGCCGACTGACAGACTCTTGATAGAATTCAGAAGACGGTTATATTTAGATAATTCGTCAGGGAGTACGCCCATTTTGCGCAAAGAATCTTCCACCACGCGGGTACCCTTCGTAGTCAGCAGTTGTGGCGAACTCATTTTTTTCAACGACTGAATTGTCTTCGCTGTAGCCAGGTATTTCTGTTTGATTGAATCTGCACGAACCAGCAATTGTTTCAACTCTGATTCTTTATCCTCATATAATTTTATGAACCTCGCGGCAGCGGATTTCACGGAGTCCTTATAACGCGATGGCTCCTTACGCTCATCAATAAACATTACCTTCTCCTTGCACTTTATCAGTTTACCGATAATATCCGGAGAATTCAGAATCTGTTTCAGATTGTATGTTTTGAGCTGTGCATCATTCATCTGCTCCGCTAATTTATTATCCTGTAGTTCCCTGACCTTTTTGTCTATGTCGTTTTTTATGCGACCCATCCGAATTCGTTGCAATTCAGGTCCGTTAACAGAAACTGTCAAATCCCTAAAATCGCGGAACAAGGCGGAATTACTCTGCCGTTCAAAATACAATACGTTTATCGGGATCGCATTATTAACCAGAAATTGAAAATTGCCAGAAGCGGTATGCTGAACAATATCATTCTCTGCATAGGGAGTATCAATTCTTGACCTGAAGTTCATGTTATACTGGACATAACCATGTTGAAGTTCCAGCCAGTTTTTTTTCAATTGTATGGAGTCGGTCTGAAATTTTGGAAATTTTTTGAGCCGTTTTAGTATAGAATCTGCATTAGCATCCGGTACATTGAATGATGCGAGAGGATTAATCATTTCAAGCAACCAAATTGAATCTTCTTTCTCTGTAAGTGAGTCTCCTGGCTCCTTCTGGGCAATGACATTCACCATTGCCAGCAGCAACGAAGCAGTGAAAATAAATTTAAATTGGAAAATTACGCGCACGATAATATAATTACCCGCAAGCCTTCATTGATCATTTGATCAAAGAGTCAGCGACATTCAACAATAAGTTAACAGGGATTCACACTATCGAAATAGTGGCGTAGGGGACAATAAAACTAATGAACGCGGTTGGTGGTTGGAGAAGGTCATGGGGTGAATTTGTTAGTTGGTTTAATGATCTGCAATGGTGAGTTGCAAATACGGTGGTGAGATAAAATTGCAGGTTAATTATGAATCTTCAAAATAATTTTAAAAAAAAATGAATAAGAAAAGAAAAAATAATTTCATTTAAGCAAATACACTTATCAATTTTACACGCAGTGCAAAAGCTACCACGTACAAATACTTCCCTGAAAATAATTATCGATAAAAAAACCCATTGTACGGAGACCATACAAAGGGACCAGACGACAAATCGATAACGCTTGTTGATTATGGTGATTATGAATGTCCGAACTGCGGGCTTGCCCATCCCTGATCCAGCGACTCGTTGATCAAAATAGTATTAAATGGTATCACGTTTTGTGACACCATCCAGGTGGCTTCTGTCATTTGAAATCTAACCCTATGCTCAAGACTTGTAATTTATTTTTAAACTCCGTTATGCTTAAAGGTCCTATAACATGGCTTTGAAGAATGCTATCACAGTTTGCTTTCGCACAATCTAAGTTCTCAATGTTAAAGCCCTTATTGATAATATAATAGTTCTCTTTGTTCTCTGTCATCTGAACGGTTTTAGCCAGAACCCATTTTTTATCAAATGTAACTTCGTCAATATACTCGGCGTAGTGCTGTTTGCTACTATCATAATGCCTTTCATAACTTGGAACAACATAAATACCACCGTAGCAATCTCCTTCACAATAAACAATAACCTTTTCTTCTTTTTTCTCATTATCCCATAATGAAAGATGATTGCCTAATGAATATTCGCCACTTATCCCATTACAGGATAATATAGCCAATGCAAACACCTGAAGAATGCTATAACATAGTTTTTTACTCATACATTAATTCTTAAGCCATCTCCCTTATCGAAAACAGCTAACGCCTTTGTTGACAAAACCAACCTCGCCTTTTGAATATAACCAGGATCATCGTATAGTCGATGGAACACCCCTATTACTATCACATCCTCTGTTTTATATCCTCCGTTTTCTATAGCTTCATTTATAAAATAAAAACACTTCCCACTAATATCATTATTTTCAATATTGGTTATCAGGAATTCACCGAATTCAACCATTGTTAAATAGATTTCGTCCTTTTCCCAAATAGATTTAAACTCGGGTACGCAATTGTGTAAAAGTTCCCACAAATTATAATAATACTTGTCTTCAATCAGGACCCATGAGTTCATTTTTAACCATTAAACGTTGTTGTCTTATTCATTTACCGGGTATAAAATAAACAAAAATCTGATATCATAAAAAAGACAAATAAGTAATAAAAGAACAGCAATACCAACAGCAAATAAAAAAACTGCCCGTCTTTAATTCATCAACGAATTAAAAACGGGCAGCCACAATTAAAATACAAACCCTATCTCGCTTTCCTGCTCCCAGCCCCGCCGGACTGCGGATTCTCGCGGTTCATTTCATAAATATCAACTGGTTGATTGAAGTCACCAATCAACCATTTAGCGTAATAATCAGCCAGCACATAGAAAAAATACTCCGACATATCACCGTATGCATGACGCTGACCCGGCAATATCACCTGGTCAAAACGTTTATTCGCCTTGATCAATGCATTTGCCACACGAGTCGTATTAGCCGGGTGCACATTGTTATCGATATCACCCGTAGTTAGCATCAAGTGACCCTTCAGGTTCTTCGCCAGGTCTGGATTCTTGTCAATATTATAAATGAAGGAAGTATCACCCTTCTCCCCGATCTGCTCCTGTACCCCATGGTGCTTTTCACTCCACCAGCGGTTATAAATACTATTATCGTGATTGCCCGACGAAGACACCGCTACCTTGAAAAAATCAGGATAGACCAGCATCGCCGCTGTACTCATGAAACCACCACCGGAATGTCCATGGATCCCCACCCTGTTAATATCAATATAGGAATAACGGTCACTCAATTGCTCAATGGCCGCTTTTTTATCCGCCAAACCGTAATCACGCAGATTACCATAGCCATAGTTATGATACCATTTGGAACGACCCGGATTACCCCCGCGGTTACCAACCGTTACCACTACCAGGCCGATCTGTGCAATCCTGTCCGTCCGTGGATTGGGTGGAGTGAATGCTTTGTTTACTGCTTCCGTCTGCGGACCCGGATATACATACGCAACCACCGGATATTGTTTTGTACTGTCGAAATTATAAGGTTTATACATCACCCCATACAGGTCAGTGATCCCGTCATCGGCCTTCACTTTAAAAATCTCCGGAAACTTATACCCCGATGATAACAGTGATGTAAAGTCGGCCTTCTCCAGATCCATGATCTTCTTTCCCTCCGAATTAAAAAGCGCAGAGGCCGGCACCGTGTTTACCCGCGAATAGTTATCGACAAAAAAACGTTCATTGTCATTCATACTCACCGAATGTTCGAACTCGCCCTTATTGAGCAAACGCAGATCCGATCCATCAAAATTAACCCGGTAAGTATGGCTGTAATACGGATCCTCATTGGGTTCCCGGCCATTGGCTGTAAAATACAATACCCTCTTTACTTCATCAATCCCCAATATGTCTTCACAATGGAATGGACCCGAACTGATCTGGTTCCTGAGTTTACCCGAACCATCATACAAATAAAAATGCGCCCAACCATCACGCTCACTCCACTGGATTAATTCCTCGCCACCTTTCACCAGGCCAAGTCGTCTGGTCTCGACATAGGTATTGAGCCTTTCTTCAATGAGCGCTTTAACCGCACCTGTATTGATATCGACTGCACAGATATCAATCCTTTTTAAATCGCGACTGGTACGCGTGAAATAAAGTTTATCATTGGTACCATGCCAGAGCGACGGACGCCAGTCGTCAACACGGGTACTTTGTAAAATCGGAGCCGACCAAAGTGATACATCCTG
>JBEVJC010000027.1:0-63324 GCA_040510375.1 Chitinophagaceae bacterium | reverse complement strand
CCTAACCCTTCAAGCTGAAAGGATCAAAGTAGCTTCGCTGTATCAAACTTTAATTAAACCTGCAAGCATATGAAAAAAGTTATTTATGCGCTGTTCTTACCGCTGATTGTGGTAAGCGGACTGGTATTTGCCAATCGCGAGATCAAAAATGACACTCCTAAAAAAGCGATCCCAAAGCCAATCTCTGCTGCTGAAAGGGAAGCCGCATTGAAACAATGGTACACTACCCCTGGTGGCATAGCGTACAAAAAATGGGAAGCGGCTCCCGAAGGTAAAAAAGTGCTTGCCAATGCTGTTAAAATAAGGAAGCATATAAGTGCTTCTACCAATATGGAGGCTGTTATAACCTCTCTTTCTCTTCCGCCAGGATCAAGATTAGGTTTCGGTGTGATGGCCAGGATTGATGGTGTCGATTATATTGTAACATTTGACACGGAAAAGTCTCAACTTGAGCAATTGCAGAGCCTGAAGGTTAACGACAAAATAGTAATAAAAAGCCACGTCGTTTCGCACGCACCGAAGTATTCATATCCGATAATATCGTGCGAATATTTAGAACGGGATGGTAAGGTAATTTTTAAACGTATCCCCCGAAAAGGTGGTTGTTGAGTATATGATTTAGGAAATACTACGGTGGAAAATCGTTTACTAATCTCACAGGTAGTAAAATTAGTTCACGCAAGTTCTGGGATGTTCTGGAAGATCGACGCGGAAACCTTTCGTCCGCTTACACTGATTACTGAGTTTATAATTGCATGGGAGAGCCTATAAGCATTTCACAACCAGGGAGGGACTTGTCAGTGATCAGGTTATGTCTCAGCGAAACTGAACTGGTCCGATGGGTCGTGCATGACCATATAAGGAAACGAATGCCTCAGAGATCATCCCGTCGCTGATTCCTTTCATTGGTCACCACCATAAAAATGGCGCCTGGGGTAGGTCGCTTTTTAACGGGAGAATCCGAACTTGTAATCCTCGATGGCAAAACGCAGATGTTGAAGCTAGAATGAATCGCGCTAAAAATCTGCGCCTCTCCAAATTTTCCTCTCACGCTTTGACTTTTCTTCCGTTACGGGTTGATCATCGCAAATAGTTATAACCATCTTTTTCTGTTCCGCAAAAATTTCTATCGACTTACCAATGGTAAAACCCAGCGCTTCCAACCATTTTCCGTTTAAGCGGATGTCAGGAATGACACAGGAGTCGTATCTTCTTTGGACGGACTTAGAATAAACCATTATTTTTCTTGGATTTTTCATTGTCATATATTTATATGACAAAAATAAAAAGAAATTTCAATTGTCAACTAATTATATGACATATTTTATTTCAAACTTATACACATTGCTTTCTTGAAAAAGCAGGAACTTCAAAATAAGATCGGCAAAAGAATAGTTGAACTCAGGACAAAGGTCGGATGGAGCCAGTCTGACCTGGCACGAGCCTGCAACAAAGACAGGCAAGCCATCGAAAAAATTGAGAACGGTAAAGTGAATCCTACCCTATACTCTCTTTGGGAGATAGCCTCTGCATTGGAAGTGAGCGTATCAAAACTGACAGATTTCGATTAAAATTGCAGGATTCCAGTCACTTATTCTTTACTCAAAAAAAGAAAGTCAATGCATTCAATGGAAGAAATAATATCTCTGGTAGTGAAGTTTCGTGATGAGCGGGATTGGAAACAATTTCACAATGCAAAGGATTTGGCACTCGCCCTATCTATAGAAGCTGGTGAGCTAAATGAATTATTCCTATGGAAAAAAGCCGAAGACGCAGATCCGGAGCGAATCAAAGAAGAATTGGCGGATATACTAATGTATGCAATCTTCCTTGCGGATAAGCAAGGAATTGATATTGCTGAGATCATCGGGAAAAAACTGGAAGTAAATGCCGAAAAATATCCCATCGACAAGGCAAGAGGAAATGCAAAGAAATATGATCAACTTTAAAAAGACCCACATTCAATGATTGTTTACCAGGGAACCAAATCCAACTTTTCTGACGACATATTGACCAATAACCTTGATTCAAAAATCCACGACTTCTTCAGGAAACATCTGGGCCAAAGTACAAGTCCGGCTGAAATCGCCTCCTGGCGAAATTCTCTTGGATTTATGGATAAAGTACTGAGTGATTCACAAATTCCGGATGATTGCGGGGTAGCAATTGAATACCAGATTCCCCAGACGTCAAAACGTTTAGACTTCATCCTCACTGGAAACGGGGAGGATGATCAGGAATATGCAATTCTGGTGGAACTCAAACAGTGGTCAACGGCCACTCTTTCTGCGAAAGACGGGATAATTAACTCGTTTGTTGGTGGATCAGTCAGGGAGCTTACACATCCCTCTTATCAGGCGTGGTCCTATGCATCACTACTGTATAATTTTAATCAGACTGTAGAGGAGGACAAGATAAACCTGCAGCCCTGTGCATACCTCCATAATTACATCGACGATGATGTAATCCGGAATCCACATTACCAGGAATATCTTCAGAAAGCGCCTGTCTTCCTGAAAACTGATGGCCTAAACCTGCGAAATTTCATTAAACAGTTCGTGAAAAAGGGTGATCGGACGAAGATCCTTTATCGTATCGAGCAGGGGAGGATCAGGCCTTCGAAAATGCTTTCCGATAGTATGGTTAGCCTAATTAAGGGGAATCAGGAATTCACCATGATCGACGACCAGAAGCTGGTTTATGAAACTGCACTGGCTCTGACTGAAAAGGCCACTGCAATAAAAAAGCAGGTGTTGATCGTTAAAGGTGGCCCGGGAACAGGAAAGTCCGTTGTAGCGGTGAATCTCCTGGTTGCGATCACTAAGAAAGGTTTGCTAGCACAATACGTTTCAAAAAATGCAGCACCGCGCGAGGTCTATAAATCAAAACTCCTTGGAACCTTAAAAAAGCCCGAAATCTCCAATCTTTTCCGGGGTTCAGGAGGATTTGTTGAAACCAAGCCCAATCTATTTGATACATTAATCGTAGACGAAGCACATCGCCTTAATGAAAAATCCGGTCTATATAGTAACCTGGGGGAAAACCAGATCAAGGAATTAGTCAATGCTGCAAGATGCACCGTCTTTTTTGTCGATGAAGACCAAAAGGTAACCTTGAAGGATATCGGTTCGGTGGATGAGATAAAAAAATGGGCGACCATGGCCGATGCAGAGATCAATGAAATGGAACTCCAATCACAATTCAGGTGCAACGGTGCTGATGGTTATCTCGCCTGGCTGGACAATGTCCTTCAGATCCGGCCGACGGCCAACCCAACGCTGGAAAATGTGCCGTACGATTTCCAAATATTTTCCTCCCCAAACGAACTAAGGGATGCAATAGTTGAGAAAAACATGGGTAATAACAAATCCCGAATGGTAGCTGGATACTGCTGGAAATGGAATAGCAAAAAAGATAAAAATGCTACTGATGTAATTATTCCGGAGTTTGATTTTGCAATGAAATGGAATCTTACCGAGGATGGTAGTACCTGGATTATTTCCCCGGAATCTGTTAATGAGATTGGATGTATCCATACCTGCCAGGGTCTGGAGGTTGATTATATCGGAGTTGTCCTAGGGCCGGATATTGCGGTGGAAAATGGTGAGATCATCACCAGACCTGAGAAAAGAGCGACTTCGGATAACTCTATAAAAGGGTGGAAAGAACTTTCGAAAAGAAATAAGGTCGACGCACAGGCCAGGCTTGACGCGATTATTAAAAATACGTATCGGACTTTGATGACAAGGGGAATGAAGGGATGTTATATTTATTCTACTGATCCGGAGGTGTCGGCGTATTTTAAAAGACACTTTTAAGTTTTGAAAAGGATTTTAATCTTTTAGATCAGTAAACAATGTTTAACGCGTGAACAAAAAAATCTTGTAACTCGTGCGTGATCCGGAAACGGGTTGCTAACCAATGTGCAATCCACTGACTATAAATTAGTTAAAATTTTACTATTATTAAAATTCCATTTTATAGTTAATCAAATAAATAAATTATTTTTGTAATCATATGAGTACCGTAATCGTAATCGATCGCAACAATACCAAGGCACTGGACGCCCTAAAAAAGCTCCGGGAAGCTAAGGAGACCGTGCGCAATTTCGTAGCGAATGGTGGAAATATAAAGGACTTTAAGGTCAAGAAAAGATAGTCCATTGCTTCAACCCTACGACTACCGTCCGGACAGTCTTCCGGTTACACTCCGTATAACCTTTCGCTTCAATCCATCCCAGGGTCTGTAAGTCTCGGTAACCTTTATTGAATCAACTTTGATCACAGATATCCTGGACCACCTCCGGTTATTTCAAACGCTATATATGTGCTGGTGGATCGGGCACTGAAGGAAGGGCAGAAAGACCACCATGCTTTTGACCCACGGATTGGCCGGACTATTGCTTCAATTATCTGTGAGTACTCGGCAATAGCAGGCCGCCAGCATATGTTTGTGTTCAACTGCGATGACACGGATGACAAACAACTGTTGCGTCATCGGCATTTTGATCGCTGGTATCGGACCATCAGCCGGAATTAAAATTTCTTAAAATTGATAAGGAATTGCTGGAGCCTTCAGGTAGCCACTACAAGACGGTTTTCCTGTCTATTTTATATGCTGAGGAAGACCCACGTTCCGGACAGATAATCACAGAGGCTGAACAATTGACTCAGGCCTTCGGCGTGCCGAAATAATAAGCGAATGACAGCTTACAAATTTAAATTACGGAGTGGAGATTGGTCAATCGTCCTGCCGGCTTATGTGCTTGCCGGTGGAAGCCCTGCTGACTTGCAAATGGTGGCGGGGGCTGATTTGTTACTCGACTATTATGCCGCGGGCCAGACTTCAGTATCACTGTTACTGAGCGAAAAGCCAATACCCCTTGCAGATGTGCTGGATCTGAACGCGATTGAATTGCCGATAAACGGCGGCGGCGCCTTTTATACGGTGCATTTGCATTCAGGTCGGCTCTTTTCGGAAACAGTCTGGCTCTGTAATGTCGTTTTATTTGTATTTGGCAAATTTCCGGAACGAATCTACATCCGCATGGCGGGTATTGCATCAACAACTTGAGTTAAACCAGCTTCATTTGATTTTTCCAAAGATCATCGGCATCGATTCAATATCGACACCATTCATATCTATCAGCTTTAATGCCTTCACCATTTTCAATGTGCTGGATTTGTAGTGTTGAAAATGCGTAGTTTCCAGATGTTTTTTATAGGATTGCTGGTCCGCATAAATTTCCACAATCCTGACCTGAGTTGGGTTTTCCTTTTGATACATCGGGAATATTGCTATAACGCCTGGTTCCTTTAGAACTGACGCAGAAGCTTCAGTTTGTAATATTTGTTTGTACTCTTCCAGAAATTCAGGTACAATTTCAATTTCCGAGATCCGCACCATTATGTTGTCGCTGAGAATTGGGATTTCTGGGGTGTCCAGTAGTTTCCGTAAAATATTGGCCTGCGTCCGGTTTATATTTTTTTCTGTCAGGGTGGTCACCTGTAACAGCTGCTCCTTTGTTACCCCGACATTTAGCGCAATCTTCAGGTGTGACTGCAATTGTCCTTCGGTACCTGGCATCGCTGCCAGTGCTGCAACGGTCACCAACTCGCGTTGTTGGTAGGAGAGTACTTTACTATCAAAGATGTCAGCAAACAGATGTTCTTTCAGGAAGGCATCTAAACGCGGAGCAAATTCACCAAATCCGGGAGCTGGTTTGAGCTGCGGCATTTTCGTAAGTTCCGAAAGTACTTTATGGCCCCGTTCATACTTACCAGGCTTATCAACAGATAATATGATTGATTTCCCATTTGGATCCTGAATGCCTTTTGCTTTTCTTTCGTCCATTACTTTCATAAATCTGGTGATAGCGTTGAGGCTCCGGGGGAATCCGCAGTAAGCATATAGCTGTACCAGTGTTTCCTTAATTTCATTCACCGTCAAGCCCGCATCCAGACCCGCATGTAGCCCGCGTTCAAGTGAATCCAGTTGCCCGCTGGCTGCCAATGCAGCAATGGTAACGAGACTTTTCTGTTGGGGATTTAAACCTGGCTGCTTATCGGGTTTATCTTGTGCAATCATATTGTTTCCGGTCAGTAGAAGGGAAAAAAGAAGAGAACTGATGATAACCTTGTTCTTGCCCATATATAATTCTTACTTTTTATTGATTAAGGCATACCCTTCCCCACGATCCACCCCGTGACCAGTAAATCACAGTCAAACACCCGGACAGAAATAAACAAAACCAGTATCATCCAACATATATTGTTATCGAGCGACAAAACACTTAAAACTACAATCTACGAAATGTAGCAGGGGCGGATATGTTGAGCTAAGCGATTAAGTACCCCTCATCAGTTGTTTGCCAGAGGAACAGGTGGTAACACAGTCTTCTCCCAATGCTGGTACATATCTTTTAGTCGCTGAAAAATTTGCGGCTCTGCAGATTTTACATCGTTCGTCTCGTGTGGGTCAAGGGCGAGATTAAAAAGGTATTCGCCCTTCTCATCCTGCAGATACTTCCAATCCCCATCCCTGACCGCTTTTTGTTTGAGGCGCTGGAAGGTCCGCCAATAAAGGGTTCTGTCATTGTTTTTCTTTTTACCTGTCAGCACTGGCAAAAGGTCCTGCCCGTCAGACGGATAAGCGCTAAGGTCTTTGGCACCACCCGCGGCCAGGATGGTTTTGGTCCAATCCATTGTAATAGCCGTCTGTTGCGTAATAGAACCGGGAACAATCCTGCCGGGCCATCTTACAAAAGCGGGAACGCGGATGCCTCCTTCCCATAACGTGCCTTTTGATTTTGCCAGGCCGCCATTGTCTGAATACCTTTCACCACCATTGTCGTTCGTGAAAATTACCAGGGTTTTTGGTGCCAGTTTTTCTTCGTCAAGGGCTTTCATAATAATCCCGACGGCCCCATCGAGGCTTTTCATCATCGCTGCATACGTAGCGGCCGAACCTCCTTTCCTGAAGTCTGTCGAATCATCATAAGGCATATCAGTGGGACCCTGCCATGGCCAATGCGGCGCATTAAAGGCCACAACTATGAAGAAGGGTTTCGTATGTTTCTGCTGTATAAAATCAACCGTTTTCCGGGCAATCAGATCAGTTAAATATCCTTTGGGGTAAACCACTGAATCGTTCTCAAAAAAATCATGTTTTCTTTCATCTCCCTTATGGGACATATAATCCGCAGCACCACTCCTGAAGCCAAAGAAATAATCGAAACCATTCCTGATTGGACTATGCCGCGGCTTTATGCCCAGATGCCACTTGCCAATCAGGGCTGTCTGATAGCCGGCATCCTGCATTGCTGAAGCTATAGAAGGGAATTCAGTTGTAAGGCCCAGGGCAGAGTCACTTCCTGTACCTGTTAACGGTTCCATCATTCCAATATGGGTTCTTGCGGGGTAACCTCCGGTCATGAAAGCTGCACGGGTGGGTGTACATAGCGGTCCGGCGGAGTAGGCATTAAGAAACTTAATTCCCTGGGAAGCAAGTTTGTCTAAATTAGGTGTTGTATAATCTTTGCGGCCATAACCACTCAGATCCCCATAACCCATATCATCTGTCATTATATAGATGATGTTCGGGCGCTGCGAACGGACTTCGGTGGAAAGCAGGCCGGAGAAACAAATGAAAAGCAGGGCTTGTTTTATCTTTAACCTCATAACTTATCTTTTCAGGTTGCCGGCTGGAATACCCACCCGGTGCGGCGAACTTGAAACAGGCCGGCGTGCAGCGCGTTATCCGGGTCGCTTAACCAAGATAACAAATTAACTAATGTATGTTTTAATTAACCTGTCGAATCGGAGGCCTCTCAGTTTGTTGTGTTAAACCTATGAGCATATTTTTAAGCAGCTTTACCTTGCCCGCTACTGTATCGTCCCCATTAATCATAGAGCGAATGAAAAGACTGCTGACTGCTTGTTCTATATGAGTTTGCAGAATCATTTTAACCCGATCCAGCAGTGTTAGATTTCCATTTATTATTTTATTGATTTCCCTTCCGATAACGAGAGCTGATATTTCTGAAAGTTCTGTGGTCTCATTTACCAGGTCCTCATTCAGAAAAAGCTCGTTATGATTCGCATAGATGTTGTCCGACTGGAGGTCGAAGTAATAGTTAACGATATTATCGACATCGATGGCATCTTTTACCCGCTTTTCCGGACGGTCATCAAATGCTATTAGTTTAAGCAATACGATAGAAGGTAGCGAAGCAACTTCAAAGGTATGCCCGGTATCTGTTGTGAATTCCTCCGTACCATTTTCGTAAATTTCCCTGAAACCGTTTACCTTGATACTGGTCAATCCTTCGCCTTTGAAATTTATGGCGTCGTCAATTTCCAGGTCTCCAAAAGGTAGGATGTCTACCTGCAGACCTGAAGGTGCCAGTAATATAAATTGGTTCTGTTTGGTTTCTTTGTACCCAAAATGTTCTTTTAGGTATTCACGTAGTTTCTGATAATCTGTTACATCGCTTACAAAAGCAGCAAAGTCCACATCGTTTGTTTGCCTGGCAACTAAATTGTCTTTGGCGTACCACTGATCACGTGCCTGTGCGCCAATCAGGTAAAAATCAGTATTATTTTTTACAAAAGCTTCTTCCAGAGCGTCAAATACGTCTTTTAATGGACCTTTTTTAATATCACTCAAATTCATGCTTCAAATACTTATCGTAAATAATTTCCGCGGTTTCAAGGTTTCGGGGGTCATTGGTAAGCTGCAGGTCAGCCCACACCAGGAGAGGGGGTGCAAGGCTGATATTATCCTGTTGAAATTCCTTCCAGAATTTACGATAGATTCTTACATCGCCCTTTTTATTTGGCATCAGCTTCCATTTATCGACAAAGGGGTAATATTCGTTGTCGGTATAGATCGTAAGGATTTCGGGGCGTATGTGATCCGTCATCATCTGCGCTGCGGGCTCACCACCCCAAAATATTTCGTTCCCTTCTATTGGCAGGGCATGCCAGTTGAGAAGTTTCTCCCTGTTCGAGATGCGGTAGGTACCAATAAGCAAGCTTGGTTGCAATACTTCCCTGTAACCGGTGAGCCATCGGTCCCGCAGTGCTGCTTTATTGACAATCTCCAGTCTTTTTTCGTCTAACTGCAATATATAACCAGCTTCTTTCAGGCCGTCCAATATATTTTTCATATTGCCAATGGCGACATCAGTTGCGACGGCAATTTGCTGATAAGTTTCATTAATGGCCGTTCCTTTAATCAAAAAATAGAAAACTACTTTCAACCCTGTTTTTGTAAAAGCACGGTTTTTTACTGTGGTGGCAGGATTAACGTATTTGTTGCCATCCAGCCAAATATAAAATTGGGCATTATGGACAAAAATGTTTCCGGCAGCGTCGAGGTAGGCAATTTTCCTTTCACGTAGTTCCTGTTTAAGCGTAGGAAAGATGTTTTCAGCTATGACCATGAATGGTTGGTGAATCAACGCCTTTTCTTCCAGTTGTTTCAAATGGTGGGCCCTGAGCTCACGCTTTACTTCTATATAGAAATGTTTTTTCCATTCATCGTTTAAGCCCAGGTATAGGTCTAGTTCTCCGTCGCCATTTTGTTTCGGATCGGCTTTTTCCCATTTTCCTTTTATATTCCTCGTTTCTTCCAGATTATACAAAGCTGTCTGAATGATTTCGGTTTCTTTCATTATTTATGGTATTTCACGTAACGTGAAAGTGCTAAAATAGTGAAAAATAGCCATTTTAGAAAATATTTTTCATTATTCATATATATTCACGTTACGTGAAATACGATAAATAATGTAGCCCTGTTGTGTCTTTTAATTGGATAAACCTGACCTGCAGTTCTTTGAGAACTAATCAACAATAAATATTCATTTAGTTGACTAGCAGAAAGTGGTGGCCTACAAAAGAATGGTGCCCATGATTTTCTAGCTGGAGATTTAAGGGTAATTATTTGGGTAAAAGCTTTTTTTACGGGTATTTCTGGGTGTAAATATGGGTATTGAAAAGAGTACTACAATCGAAAGCATTGGTTCCTCCACCCGGATAGAGGGAAGCAAACTAATAAAACAGCGGGTTGAAATATTGTTGAGTAAACTGGAAATCAAAAAATTCACAACAAAGGATGAACAGAAGTGGGGAAATGCCGATACGCCCTGTTCCTTTCTCATTTTATTAAAATGAAGACACTGTTTTTTTATTTTGTTTTATTCTTGCCCCTATTGTCCTGTTCTAATGCTAAAAAGCAGGTCAAGCTACCTGACGAATTGCGACAGACTTTCTCAAACCGTTTTGAGCCAGGAGGAACGGGGCTCGGTTCAAGAATTGATTTACATGGATTTTATCGGAATCTATTGAAACCTTTGGTGAGATCAAGTCCCACACCGGACACCATCACATGGGACATACTTTTTTATGAAGACGGGAGTTGTATTACAAGTAAGATGGATTTGATGTTAAACAATTATTACCAACGATCACCGTCCAGGCAGGCTTCCCGGAATTTTTATAGGGATGCAGTGTGGGGTATTTACCGATTACAGAATGATACTGTATTTGTACAATTCAGAGAGTATCCTTTCGGCTTCAGGCAAACAGGTGGGTGGAATCAACGGTATATAATAAATCCCAACAGGTCTGTTTCAATTGTAGTCGACAATACGATTCATTCCCTTCCGGGCCCTGGTAGCACTACTGTGAAAAGTGGAACCTTAAGTACACAGGTGGCGAAGTTTATTTCTGTCGCTAAAGTACCGCCACCAGATCAATGGATGAAGAATCAGCGTTTTTTCTGGCGAAATGATTCGGAATGGGAGAGGTACATGAGCGGACGAAATTAACGTTCGCATAAAAGTGATATTTACCAGTTATTTTTCATCTGGTCATTAGTTCGTTCAACAGTGGCAGGCGGGTTCGAATACCATTGCCGGTCATAATGTACGAAAATGGCCAGCCAGATTGTTCGGGAAAGGCGCATCAACAATGGCTGTAAGGCCAGGAGCAGGACAGCATTGGTTCCTATCCACCAGAAAAGACGGTTATCGTTTAATGAGATCCCAACCGTTAGGATCCAGATAATAAAACTCGCAACGCAGATCATCACCGCCAGTGCATAACTGACGAAACTTGTTCCGTAATAAAAGCCAACTTCGGGCTCCAGTGGCTGCCCACATACAATGCAGTTGTCATACATCTTCATCATATTCCTGAAATCGTATGCGTTGCTATATCTGAAAATATTTCCCTTACGGCAACGGGTACATTTATTTTTTAAAAGGCTGCTTAACAGTCCCGGATTATGTTCACTTTTTAATGCGCACATATAAATAAGTTTTAGTGGTTCTCCAAACCGATATGATAATCTTTCCTGAATTCTTCAGGAGTTTTGCTGGCATACTTCTTGAAAAATTTAGTGAAGTAGGAATTGTCCTGAAAGTTTAATTCCAATGCAATCTCATTGATGCTGATGTCAGCATTTATTAATAATCTTTTTGCCTCAAGCATGATTCGATCCCGGATAATCTCGCCGGCAGATTTTCCCAGCAGGTCCCTGCAAAGTCCGTTCAGATAGTTGGGAGTAACATATAATCTTTCAGCATACTCGCTCGGTAATTTCAATTTTATATAATTTTCATTCACCAGTTTTTGGAAATTCCGAAGTGTTGTAAATCCAGGCTTCGATAATTGCTTTAACCGGGCTGGTTCAATCTGCCTGGTTACGGTGATGAAAAGCTGCAACAGCAGGGTACGGATCATATCTGTTGCGTAGTTTTTCACGGGTTTTAATTCTATCAGTAATTTTTCAAACAATACTTTCACTGCCTTTAGCCAGTGGCCGGTGAGGTGTATTACCTGGTCTTCCCCATACCCGCCAAAAAAAGGGAACCGGTCTAAGTAATTAGGTTCTTTGAAAAATGAAGTAAAAAAACTTTCTGAGAAATTGATAATATATCCATCGACCTCACCTGAAAATTGCCAGCTATGAACTTGTCCGGGATTCATAAAATAGATCTGTCCCGGCTTTACATGGAAACTGGTAAAATCAATAGTTTGTTTACCACTGCCTTTAGTAAAGAACACGAGGTGGTAGAAGGAATGACCGTGTGGTTGCAGCAGATAATTTCTTTGCGCAAGGTATTGTCCAAACCCTGAAATAATAAATTCATCCGGTTTGCTTTCTACTTCTTTGATAGTACCAATAGAATATACAGGTATCTTTTTCGCCATTTCAGTCACTAAGGTACAATAGCTTATCCAGCATCAAATTGTACTATTGCCCTTGTCTATGGTATTTTTTACATGTCGCTGATTAATACCATTGCCGATCGGCATCTTGTCCCAAAGGACTGGTCAAACTCGGTGGATTAGTGAATGGAACTATTCAGCTCTATACTGCCGGAAAGTTCTCTAAAGACACGCCATGTGTGGTATTTGGGATTCGCGGAATCCGGTATCAGGTCGCCGCCATATAAATGGAGCCTGGGTGTATAAATTGACAGGAGCTTTGTATATTGGCTAAAAGGTTTCGATTCCTGCAAGGTTACCGGGAAAATTTATTTTCTTATTTTACATATAGTAATTCAAAAGAACGTCTATGAAAGTAACATGCTTTTTCCTGGTCACGTTAATCCTTGTGTTTGCCAGTTGTAAAAAGAATCCCGAATCCTCTTCCGGAAACCTGTCATCCAGAACTACATTCGAGCCAACTATTGCTTATAGGGTGTTCATGACGAAAGCTTCACCCGCAGACAGCGCAAGAGGCTTCCTTAAAGACAGTATTATTGTGTCAAGGAGTTTTTCAAAAAGGGACCCTGAGTACTATTCCAATGTTCAACATGCATCAGCTAATATACACCGAGGGTACCCGGGCTTCAGTATGGGATATGATGATGACGATAAATCGTTCCCCTATTTTTCATTTACCAGCCAGGCTTTCCCGGGTGTCCCAAGAGAATTTGAATTAAACAAACCCTATAGTTACCCCGAAACCGGGAATGTCGGAGGTGGTTTTTTTCTCGGAACACACACTGGCGCGGATGGAATGAATTACTTTATTAATAACGAATTTCCTCCCGATGCCGGTTCTCCACGATCTGAAACCCATACTTCAATTATTTTCCTGTCAAAGGATAAGATCCTTAACCGGTTCGATACGATTCTCCTGGCAAGCGGACGTATAACCGGGTATTCTGTCCTAAGCTGGGGTAAAACAGATCCGGACAAATATCTGCAACGTTGGGACTTCAGCGTGGATTTTAAAGACCTGAAAATCGATGAATAGCTGGTTTTTTTCGAACTGTTTACTCAGATTTAAGACTTTTAACCGGGTTAACCACGGCTGCCCTGAAGGCCTTATATCCCACGGTTATCCAGGCAAGGACCAATGATAAAAAGATCGACAGGAAAAAGATCATCCACCCAAGGCTGATATGATAATAAAATCCTGCCAGCCATTGATTCATCAGATAATAACCGATTGGTGCGGCAATGACGAATGCGGTTAATATGAGCCAGGTGAACTCACGGGAAAATAAATACATGATACTTTGTACCGAAGCTCCCAGTACTTTCCGGATTCCTACCTCCCTGGTTTTTTGTACTGTCATGAACGAGATCAGGCCATACAGGCCGAGACAGGAAATGAGGATGGCAAGTCCGGCAAAAACTTTGAACAGCTGCGAAATCCTCACTTCATTCTCATAGTACAACTCCAGTCGTTCATCGAAATAAACCTGGTCGTACATATAAGTTGGATAAATGGAGGAGAATGTAGTACGCACTTTTTCCAGCGTAGCCTGCATGCGTTCACGTTCCGTGCGGATTACAATCCATTCGTAGGTGGAACTTTCAGAAGAGATCACGAGTGGGGTCAGGGCCTGGCGAAGGGAAAGATTATTGAAGTCCTTACATACACCAACAACCATATATTTCCTGTTGCCATCAAAAGAAAGAAGTTTACCTACCATTTCATTGTTGTCCCGGAAACCAAGTTTGCTGACCAGCATTTCATTCACCACGAGTTCTACCGTGGTATCGCTTGCAAAAGGGATGCGTCCTGAAACAAGCTGGATTCCGAAGGTGCGGAAAAATCCGGTGTCGGCCAGTTGCCTGGTAACCCTGAAATCCCGTTTAATGGGTTCGCCCTGGAAATAGAGATCTTCCTGATATTGGGAGAAGCTGGAAGCCGCTTCCATACATAAGCTGGTGGCTTCAACGCCGCGTATAGCTTCGATCCGCGACTTAAGCAGCGGGTATTTAATTCTCAGGGTACTATCCGAAGGCAGGTTCACCATCACGATACCATCCTTATCCATACCGGTTGGTTTATTCCGGAAGTAGTGCATTTGTTTAACAACAACGATAGTCCCGATGATCAGGAGTTGTGCCACCACGAACTGGAATACAACCAGGCTTCTCCTCAGGTAGACACCGGCATTTGACCGGCCATTGACTTTATTTTTAAAGATTTGCATTGGTCTGAACGCGGATAAAACCAGGGCCGGATAAAAGCCCGCCAACAGCGTAACCAGCCCTCCTGTGATCAGAAGAAATGCCCAGATCATCGGTTGATGCAGCAGATCAAGGGCAAGATCCTTATACATAAGCTGGTTGATTAAAGGGAGGGAAATCGCCGCCAGTGCAAGTCCCAGGAGCAATGCAAAAACAGTTATAACAGCTGTTTCCCGAAGGAACTGCAGGATGAGGCGGTTCCTGTCAGATCCCAGTACCTTCCGGACACCGATCTCCTTCGCGCGATTGACCGACTGGGCCGTAGACAGGTTGATAAAATTGATACAGGCAACAAGTAAAAGAAATCCACCAATAAGGCCAAGTGACCAGAGTTCCTTTTTGGATAAGCGACCGGGGGTATAAGTCCTGATGTCCTGATCGAAGTGAACTGCGCTGAGTGGCTGGATGATTAAAGAACGACTGACTTCAGGTTTGTCCTGATAATATTTTTTTATAAAAGCTGGGAGTCGTTGCTGGACAGAACGAATGTTAACAGCACTTGGCGCATACAGGTAGCAGGTCAGGTTGTCCATTGATTGATCCCACATCGTCATTGGATCCCCGTCTTGGCTAAACAGCTTGATCAGCGTGGGGAACGAAGCACCGAACTGAACGGGCAGGTCTGAATTTGAAGGAACGTCTTTATAAACTCCAACGACCTGCAACGGAATGCGGAATGACCAGATTTCCACCCGTCGGCCAATGGCCGCATCAGCGCTACCGAAAAAACGACGTGCATACGATTCCTGAAGGACGACTGTATTGGGTTCATTTAATCTGGAAGCGTTCCCAACCAGCCACTCGAATTGAAAAATGTCGAAGAATTGTGCCTCGGCGAAGAAAAGGCCATCATTCTCCTTGAAGCGTTTTTCTTCTCCAGAAACAAGACCGGGAACATACACCTGTGCCTGACTCAAATTTGCAATCACACCCGTTTTAATTTCGGGGAATTCCTGGCGCATGGCAGCAGACAACGGTATCGGTATTCCTGTACTATAATCAATCAGCTCCCCGCTTGTACGGTTACTGGTGCGGGTCACAAGGCGGTGAATCCTGTCTGCATCTTTATGGTAACGGTCGTAACTCAGTTCATTTTTTATGACAAGAAAAATCAGCAGGCTTGCAGCAATGCCAACTGACAATCCGAAAACATTCAGGAACGCAAAGGATTTCCTTTTCCACAAAAAGCGGATTGCCGTTTTGAAATGATCGAGCATAATTGTGCTGTTGTAAGGTTTTGGGGATTAGTCCCCGTATCCGTCCAACTAGAATACCAGCATTTTTTCACGCTGATCCTTAAAGGTTTAAGTTTTCATTTTTATACCGATGTGTACGAAACCGTTACAACTATTGTATCACCAGGTGACAGTTTTATTATCCGCACGGGCGCTGTTCCCCGAATAGCTATTGGGTTATTGCATGATTGTCCTGAATGTAAGGTTTACTCTTGGTTTCAGGATGCGTTTGGCTGGCGGAAGACGATGTTGCCAATGTGTTTGTGTGGTATCCATCATTGTCAAAAGGCTGCCATGTTCTAACATTAATTCTACTTTTTCGTTGGTTTTTTTGTGTTTAAATGCGAATTTTCGTTCTGCTCCAAAACTCAATGAACCAATTGCTCCATCTTTTTTCAAATCCTTTTCCCCGTCACTGTGCCACGCCATTCCTTCTTCTCCACTATGGTATAAATTCAACAGACAGGAATTAAATATTTCTCCTGTTTCCTTTTCTATTATTGCTTTCAGGATCAATAATTCTTTTGTCCATGGCAAGGCATTCTTGGTCGTATTTGAGTAACTATATTCAAAGGGTTTATCGCCATACCAGGCTACTTTCCGTTTAGTGATGATTTTTTTACCGAAAAAAACTGCTTCATCATTTCTCCATTCAATTGTGTTCAGTAAATTTTCTAAATAAGTATCAGCTTCTGCCGGGGTAAACAATTTGCCGTAATAATTTACCGTCCCGTCTTTAGGTAACCAATTCTTTGATTTATCAATGGTATCTTCAAATAAGTTCATTCTTCTATATTTTATATTGGTCGATCATACAATGCCTGCTGGAAGGTAATTATTTTGCAAGGCTTCTTTTTCTATTGCGAAAAAAACCTGTTCTTATCATTTATTTTCCCGAAACGCAGGACAAAGGCCCATGAATTTCCAGTTCATTATATATCAATTTCGTTATTCGTCTTTGCACTTTCCCAACCGATGATGGCGGTTTTTCTTGTGCTACCCCACATATATCCCCCAAGATTTCCCGAAGACTGAATGACCCGATGGCACGGGATAAGGAAGGCAACAGGGTTGCTCCCGATGGCTGTTCCTACAGCCCTTGAAGCACCCGGATTGCCAATTTGTTCTGCGATACTTCCGTAAGTGGATAATTTACCCAATGGAATTTTCAGCAACATCTCCCAGACTTTAAGTTGAAAATCCGTGCCTTTTAAATGCAATTTGATTTCAGGCAATTTGCTCCAGTCGTTTTGGAAAATGAACAGTGCATTTTGTTGTATTAAATCCAGTTTCTGCTGAAAAACTGCATTAGGGAACTTATGTTTTAAGTCGATTACTGCATTGATTTCATTTTCATTAAAAGCCATATGACAAATCCCTTTTGCTGTGGAAGCGACAATCAGATTTCCGAAAGGACTTTCCGCCAGAGTATAATTGACTGAAAGGTTTTTACCGCCATTTTTGTATTCAGCAGGTGTCATTCCTTCAATATTGATAAAAAGATCGTGCAACCTGCCTGTGCCTGAAAGTCCTGTTTCAATAGCCGTATCAAAAAGCGTGGCTTGCTGGTCCGTGAGTAATTTCTTGGCGTGTTCCAGACTAATGTACTGTAAAAACTTTTTGGGTGTTGTCCCCGCCCATTCACTAAACAAGCGTTGAAAATGAAAAGGGCTTAAATGAACCTTTGCGGCAACTTCGTCAAGATTCGGTTGTTCTTTGAAGTTGGTTTTAATATATTCTATTGCTTCGGCAATACGGTTGTAGTTCAATTTTTGTTGTTCGTTCATCGTTCCCGGATTTTGCATTTGTAAATGTAAAACCTATATTAATTTCATAAAACCCGAAACTTGCTGATTTATTTGGTAACGGATATTAGCACGATGGTCGGTAAGAGATGCTGCCAATTTCTGTATTTAGCACAATACTTCGATGCCGTTGCGTGAAAATGCTCTGGCCAGGGTCCGGCCAATAGGGAATACTTAATTTTAGCCCGTGAATCAATATTACTCGTTGCGTAATGATTTTACGGGGTTTGATAATGCCACCTTTACGGACTGGAAACTGATGGTGGCCAGGCTCACCAGAAGGATTCCAATGATGGTGACCACAAACGCCGTGGCAGATATCGGTGACCGGTATGCGAAGTTATCCAGCCAGGCGTTCATCGTCCAATATACCAATGGCAGGGCAATTACCACTGCAATACAGATCAATTGAATAAATCCCTTTGACAGCAACATTACAATCCCACTTACCGAAGCACCTACCACCTTGCGGATGCCGATTTCCTTTTGTCGTTTCTGTGCGGTAAATGCAGACAGGCCAAATAAACCCAGACAGGATATGAGTACCGCCAGACCCGCAAAATATTTTGCCAGGGTGGCCACTTTTGTTTCCTGGCTGTACATAGCCCGGTATTCATCGTCAAGAAAATTATACTCAAAAGGCAGCCCCTTGCTGAACTTGTCAAACCTGGTACGGATCTGTTGCAACGTGCGAGCCTCGGCTCCCGCCTGTATTTTAGCGATCACGTTTGGCATTACCGGGTAAACCTGGAAAAAACAGGGTTTCACTTTCTGGTACAGAGATTCAAAATGGAAATCTTTGGCAACTCCTACGATTGTCCGTTCCCGGTCCCAGAACTTCACCACCTTGCCAACGGGATCTTTGAGACCCATTGCACGGATGGCAGCTTCATTGAACACAATCTCGCGGGATGGCGACATCATTCCCTCCCTGCTGGCGATTATATGTCGCCCTTCCTTCAGTTCGATTCCCACTGTTTCGGCAAAATTTTCTCCTACCTCCAGATTAATAAAATCAATATTTGTGTCAGGGTCTTTACCCGGCCACTGAAAGTCACCGATAGAGCCATGACCTCCTGTAAGATTGTGGTAATAACTTGAAACATTGACAACACCGGGGACCGTTCTTAATTCATTGAGAAATGCTGAAGCGGTTAATGCTGATAATGAATCAGTGCCCATCGGGATCTCAAAACGTACTATATTTTCCCGGTTATAACCCAGGTTCCTGCTCTGAATATATTTAAACTGGTCGTACATGATGAGCACGGTGGCAATCGCAAATATGGAAAGACTGAACTGGAAAACAACGAGTCCTTTGCGGGTCCAGAGTTCTGCAACCGATGTTCTGAGCGGTCCCTTTAATACAGCCACCGGTTTGAAACCGGAAATATAAAAAGCCGGATAACTCCCGGAAAATATACCGGTGAATAAAGTAATAACAAGGGCGGCCAGAAGCAGGTTGAAGTTAAATTGAATGGACAGCGACTTACCGGTAATGGTATTAAATGCCGGCAACAACAGCACAGCCAGTGCGAATGCCGCCAGCAGCGCAACAATGCTCATGACAACCGACTCTGTCAGGAACTGGATTACCAGCCTGCCTCTTGTAGCACCCATGGTTTTCTGAATACCTACTTCTTTGATCCGCCTTGCTGCACGGGCAGTTGACAAATTCATAAAATTGATACAGGCGAGTAACAGGATAAAAATACCTATACCGGTAAATAATTTTACATAGGTTATCCTGCCCCCCGTTTGTTTTCCATCAGCATACTGGCCACACAGATACTGGTCACTGAATTTCCTGAGGAATAGTTCACTGTGTATGTTTTTATCTTTTGCAGCCAGGTAGGTGCGGAGCGCCGTATTGGTACGATCGGGAGTCGCACCATCTTTCAAAAGCAAATAGGTATGCGGATCACTGTTACCCCATGAACGCATTGAAGGACGTTTTTCGACAAACAGATCAAAGTTCATCAGCAGGTCAAATTGTTCGGTTGCATTTGCCGGTAAACTTTTAAATACTGCTACCACTTCATAACTGCCATCGAAATCATCATGGACCCAGTTTACGGATTTACCGATTGGACTTTGCCGGCCAAATAATTTGGCGGCAAGTTTATCGGATATAGCAATACTTTGTTTACCATCGAAGAGCCGCCGTGCAACTCCTTCAACAACCGGGCAGGTAAAAACCGAAAAAAAATCCGGGCTCACAAACTGCGGTTTTGCCTTGAACTTATGATCGTTACCGGTCACGATTCCTTCAGATCCAAACCAGGAAGGAGGTACCACCGTAACGGCTGCTGCGACATCCGGTATTTCCCTGGTCAGTGCCGCTGCCAGCAATCCGGGTGTATATTCAATCGTTTCTATACCACTGCTGCTTTTAATGTTATGCATCACCTGATAAAGATTATCATCCTGTTCATTGTATTTATCCATGCCGGATTCATCCTGTATCCACAAATAAATGATCAGCGCACAGGCCAGACCGATAGCCAGGCCGAAAAGATTGAGCACGGTAAACTGGCGGTCTTTGAGAAAATTTCGCCAGGCGATTTTGAAATTGTTCAGCAGCATACCGGTTTGTTTTGGTGATGAATATATGTCCCAATTGCAATGCCACGGCCACAAACACCTGATATTCCTTAGTTTGGAGAATCGGGTTTGTATATGTTTGTCCGATTTCGGACATCTTGTGTCCATTTGCGGGCAGGTCAGTTTTTCGTGGAATACACCCGGAAACCGGGCAACATCAGGTACAAATCAGTTTACCGAATCTAGCCTGCCTCGGTGATATTTAACCGATGGTATTACCTCTGTAAGGTCATTTTCTTAATCTACATTAATTCCATTCTGCGTTCATCATACTTCCTTTGTTGCCAATCAAACAAAGCAACAAACATGTTTACAACAACAGATCTTACCCCGGAGACGTTAGCATCCGCAGCCTCAAAACTACCCGGCGATAAGCCGGTGGTAATGGTGAATCTGCTGCAATATTTCGATCACACCTCGTACAGGGGAGAAAACGGCAACCCGCTTTCCGGTCGCGAGGTTTACCTCCAGCATTACGTACCGGCATTTTATGCTGTGGCGGAGGCAGTAGGAGTAAAAGTCCAAATTATCCATCTCGGCGCCGTTGCGGCGAATCTCGTTGCACCCGAGAAGGCAAACTGGACCGATGTCGGGATCATCGGTTACGCTGACTATGTTTCTTTTCGTAAAGTGATTGAAGATAAAAGATACCTCGAAGAAGCCGAACCACATCGTACGGCCGCGTTGCAGAACTGGCGATTGTTTGCCACCATCCCATTGCAGCTTTGATGTACCTTAGCCTTGCATGGACACTCTGTTATTAAGTAATCTTGCGAAACATGTGATACTCGACCGCGAAGAAACAGAACGCGTGCTCGCTGTTTTCCCGGAGGTAACTATCCGGAAGAATGAGAGCGTGCTTGTGTCGGGCGGGGTTTGCCGCTATATCTCTTTCGTGGAGAAAGGTTGCCTTCGCACCTATTACACGGACGACAAGGGCCGGGATTCCATCATCGCTTTCAGTCCGGCCGACTGGTGGTCAGTTGACATGGCGAGCTTCACCGGTCAAAAGCCTGCATCTTTTTCAATAGATGCCCTGGAGGACTCCGTAATACGTCGGATCACTTTCAATGCACTCGAAAAACTTTACATCGAGGTTCCCAAAATGGAACGGTTCTTCCGGGTGTTTGCACAGAATGCATTGAGTATGCACCAGCAAAGAATTACAACCAATCTTGCCGAAACAGCGGAACAACGATATTTCGAATTCCGCAAACGATATCCGGGATTGGAGCAGCGCATCACGCAAAAACAGATCGCATCTTACCTCGGCATCACGCCAGAATTCCTGAGTGTATTAAGGAAGAAAAGATGACCCGGGAGCCCTCCGGCCAATTTCCGTGCGGGTAAACATGAAAAACCCGCCAGCAAAATTTTCGACGGACCATAGAACTATTTAACCAGAACACCGGATACATGAAGGTGAAAGAAGATATCTATGATAGGCTGGGAAACCTAGACAATTAAATGCATTAATTGAGTATAATTTTCATCAGATAAATAATATCTGGTATTAACCCAGTGATTTTAACCACGTGTGTAAATGGCTGTACTTTGTTTGACGAAAGGTCAGATCCGGATAAATGGATCGACAATTTTTTAACAATCAAATTTAAAGAACATGCCAAATAGTAAAACAATCCTGATCACCGGCGCGGGGACCGGACTTGGCGAAGGCGCAGCCATAGGGCTGGCTAAATCAGGTCATACGGTGATTGCCGGTGTTCATATTGATCCGCAGGTAACCGCATTGCGCGACAAAGCAAAAGAACTTGGTATTGAAAGCAATCTTCATGTGCAACGACTTGATATTTTAGATCCTTACGATGTCATTGCCGCATTGAGATTGGACATTGATATACTGGTAAACAATGCTGGGATCGGGGAGACAGGACCAGTGTTTGAAACTCCATTGGAACTTGTCCGTAAAAATTTTGAAACCAACGTTTTTGCGCCTCTGTCACTATCCCAGAAATTCATAGCAAAGTTCATCAGAGCGAAAAAGAAAGGTAAAGTGATCTGGCTGTCTTCAATGGGCGGATTGTTTACCCCCACCCATTTTGGAGTTTATTGTTCTACCAAACATGCGCTGGAAGCGATTGCAGAATCTTTAAAGGAGGAGCTGGCTCCTTACAATATCCAGGTCCAGACTATCAATCCTGGCGCATTTTTTACAGGCTTCAACGAAAGGATGTCGGAAACGTCGTATCGCTGGCTGGACGACGATAAAAATTTTACTAAGAAATCTGAATTGAAGGCGGCTTTCGATGCACAGATCAGCACACCAGACTGGAAGCTGGTTCCGCAAGATATGATAGACGAAATGGTGAAGGTTATTCCCGCAGACACGGGAAAATTCCGAAACGTATTCCCGCAGTTTGTAGAGGACATGCTAAAAGAGCTGCAGGAGAAAGCATGGAAAAATACCGTTCAATAGCCCGGTCATCCCTCACATTTTATTTCGTCTTTCACATTGTTCCAGATGCTTGTAATAATTACTACTGCTCACACTAACATTCATTTTTAATCGATTAAATATTTTATTATGAAAAAGAAAATCTTGTTCATTGTATCAAGTACCAGCATTATTGGACCTAAGAAACGGCATACAGGAAGTCTGCTTCCCGAAGTTGCCCATCCCTATGAAGCATTTAAAAAGGAAGGATATGATATTGATATCTATAGTGTAAAGGGAGGTGAAGCTCCTATAGAAATGGTTGAACCGGAGGATCCGGTTAACCAGGCATTTCTGAAAGGTGAGGGCCCGGCAAAGTTCAAGAACTCCGGCAAGGTGGAAGATGTGTCAACAGATGGTTATGACGCTGTTTTTATGCCTGGTGGGTTAGCCCCTGTTGCTGATTTGCCGGATAATCAGACTGTCCAGAATATAATATCATCCATGTATGAAAAGGGGAAAGTAGTCAGTGCGGTATGTCATGGTCCTGTATCCCTGATCAACGTTAAATTGAAAGACGGCTCTAACCTGGTTGACGGTAAAAAAGTAACGGGCTTCAGCATTACTGAAGAATTTGATTATGCAAGGGGAGACGTGCCGTTTGAACTTGAAGAAGCACTCAAAGCCAGGGGTGCCGATTATAGTTGCATAACCCCGTGGCAGGCTTACTCTATTACCGATGGCAGGTTGGTCACCGGTCAGAACCCAGCTTCGGCGCAAGGCGTAGCCCAGCGGGTTATTACAATTTTAGAAGGCTGATCGGAGAGGTATACTCATTTACTGCGGTCATGTTACATCATCAATAAAATGAAAAACAATGGCAACATCAGAAATTCATGTATTCGCAAGATGGAAAGTTAAGGAAGGGAATAAACCTGATGTTTTAAAGCTCCTTAAAACCTTAGCTTCAAAAACGCTTTCTGAAAAAGGAAACTTGTTTTATAGAATAAATCAAAGCAAAACCGATGCAAGCACACTGATCCTTTTTGAAGGGTATACAGATGAATCAGCTCAGAAAGCGCATGTGGATTCCGACCACTACAAAGAACTGGCCGCAAAAATAATCCCTCTTCTGGATGAACGGGAAGTTTTTATAACAACCCCGCTTGAGGAGTGATCGTCCGCCACATTACATCCATTATTTATGAACCCGTCTGCGAGGAACCTGCTCCTGACCACATTACTTGTGGGTATACAGTATTTATCATTCGCGCAGCCCGGTGCAGCATCTGCTGTATGGTGGCTTCCGGGTGTCAGCTGGCACCCGGCGAAAAATACCAGGATCCTCGGTCAGGTCGGCTACAATCATTACCTGCGGGCAGGTATTTTTTTCCCGCAGGTTTTTATTACTGTTCATAAGAACATCGTATTGAATCCGGCGTATATTTATCTGGTTCAGAAAAAATACCGCACTCCTGTATTGTCGGAACATTACCTGATGAACGCTGTAATTTTGCAGGCGACCAGCAAATATTATTTTATAGAGGACAGGAACATGCTCTGGAACAGAATTCCTGTTGGGTCGGCCGCAACACATTATTACCGCAACCGGTTGAAAGTTGGTAGAATATTAGAGACAGGGGAAATAGTCACAAAGCTATATATCTACGATGAGATTTATTACCTGTTTAATAATACTACCGTCACAAGAAACCGCATTGCTTTCGGCATAAACAGTGAGTTATCCAGGCACATCAATGCAGACATTGCCTATGTCAGGCAATGGGACAGGTATTCGCGAAATATCAACCTTTTTTTTATTATGGTGATCCTGCAGTTTTAGCAGTCGTGTTTTCAGGAGTGGCAGGTAAAATGGGACACCTGAAAATCCGGAATGTTGTAAAAAATTTAGTACCTTATGAGGGTATGCTCAAGCTGGTTTTAACTTGTATGCTGTTGGGCCTGATGATTCATTACAGGGGATGGGCGCAGTCTCCTGCACAGTCCGTAAGTCCCGCTTACGTTTACCAACCCCCTCAGCACTACAAGCCCTCCTGGCAACGTTTGTATCTGTTGCTAAGTGCAACATTTCTTGTTGTTGCAAAGGAAGGGCAGGTCGATCTGGACAGTTGTATGATTGCGGCCAGCCGGTCCATGGGAGTGAGCCGGTTCCCGATATTAGCTGAAGGTTTTGATGATCCGGGTTTGATTGACCGGGCAGGTTGGGTAGATCAGCAGGACCCAGCCAAAGGTGTCCGTCTGCTCTCGGAAGCCAGCGGCATAAAACATCTCCAATATTTACTTTTACTTGGATCTTATTATGCTTTCCAGACCGGTAGTTATAACAGGTACAGGGACAGTGTTGAATACTTTCTTAACCAAGCAATACAGGAAAGCAAATTATTGAAGGAGGAAAAATTGTGTAGGCAGGCACTTTGCCTCCTGGTAAAAGTATATGCCCAGGGCAATGATGAGAGAGCCAATTCGGTTTGCCAGGCTTTGATTTCCCAATGCAGACAGACGGGCGATAAAGAAACGGAGGCAAGGGCATTGGCTTACCGCAGCAAGTATACGCCACCTATGGGCTCTACGCTGGAAAGAAAAATCACCGATGCACGGCAAGCTGCAGCGCTTTTTAACAGTGCGGGTAATGTAGAAGGTGAAATAAATGCGTTGACAGACCTGGGATATTTGCAGATCATCTCAGGAATGTTTGATACCGCGTATGAAAATCACCTCAGGGCATTCAGGCTGGCGGAAACAATTCATTTTCCCTTCACCCAATATAATACGCAGGCCCTTATAACGGTCACACTTTTTCAGGGGAAGTTTGGTGAGCCACTCCGTTATGCATATCAGACTATCAGGACTGCTGAAGAAACCCGTGACAGTGTGGCCTGGGGTTATTTTTATAGTAACCTGGCGCATTTATTTGCATTGGAGGGCAGATCCAGGGAGAGTTTTGAGTGGGCGCAAAAGTCTGTCAAACGTTTCGTTGCGGCGCGTAATCCATCCGTGTACCGAATGCTTGATAATGTTGTTTTATATATGCAAGGTCAGAACCGCGCGCCGGAGGCGCTGAATCTTGCATTGGAAATCTCTGACAAGGTAGGAGTTCCAGGCACCTTTTCGGACCAATTCTCTTATCATATTATGTTCTCCGACTGTTATCTGAAACTTCAATTGCTGGACAAGGCTGAAATGCATATCAAAAAACTGGATTTCCTGGAAAGTAAAGCTGAAGCAATCAGGGGACCCATGAGAAGAAGTGAAGTGGACGGTCAATACGCGTGGTTATTTATGAAACGGAAAGAATTTGGGAAGGCACGTGTTCTTTTTAAAAAAAGATTTAATTCGCCCGATCTTATGGATAATTACGCTTCTTCCAAACTTGAGGGCTACAGACAGTTAATCTATATTGACTCTGTGCTGGGAGACCATGTCGCCGGGGTAGCAGACTATAAAAAATATACGCAGTTACTTGATTCCAGTTTCCGCATTTATAGCACCAGGCAAGCGGAGGAACTCCAGGTTGTTTACCAGATCAAAGAGAAGGAAAGTCAGATAAATTCATTAACACTGCAGGCAAGGCTCGAAAAAGCCAATTCGGTCAGGGCGGGCATAGTAAGAAATTTAACGATAGCAGGTGGGTTTGCCATCCTGATCATCGCCGCCTTATTGTACCGCCAAAGCCTTTTACGAAAGAGAAACAATCTGGTGGTTACAGGTAAGAACGAACAACTTCAACAACTGCTTGCTGATAAAGAATGGCTTTTAAAGGAGGTACATCACCGGGTGAAAAACAATCTCCAGATCATTATGAGCCTGCTGGATTCGCAGTCTGAATATATTACAAATGATGCCGCACTTGCTGCCATTGAAGATAACCTGCGCCGGGTTCATGCAATGGCGCTCATACATCAGAAACTATATCAGCGCGACGATAACTCTTCCATCTCCATGAATGAATATATTAAAGAACTGGTTAATTACGCAGATGATAGCCTTGATACAGACAACCGTATCAGTTTTGAACAAATGATAGAACCGATAGATCTTGACGTATCGCAGGCCATCGCGATTGGATTGATCATCAATGAAAGCATCGTTAATGCGATCAAATATGCATTTCCTGACGGACAAAAAGGCCTCGTCCGTGTTGAGTTTTACCAGGACGATACAGATCATCTGGTTCTGGAAATATCAGATAATGGTGTCGGCATTCCTGCAGAATTTAATACAAAGGCCCACAAATCATTGGGACTTGATCTGATCCAGGGTCTTACCCGGCAGTTGAACGGTAGTTTTAGTTATGAAAGCAAAAAGGGGATGCATATTACAATCAGGTTTGTCAGGCTTAATTTTTATGTTGGTAAGAAAACTTTGGTAAACTTTTAAGCGGCCATATTATGAACAAAAAAGTGCTGATTGTTGAAGATGAATTTATTGTTGCCAATAATCTGAGGCAGGTATTACAGCGTTTTGGTTACGAGGTAAGTGGAATTGCAGCATCTGCCTCCGAAGCAGAAGAAAACCTGCAAGAAAATAAACCCGATATCGTACTGCTGGATATCCGCCTGCAAGGGGAGCGGACAGGGATTGATGTTGCAAAAAAATTAAATGAGGAGGGAATAGCGTTTATTTATTTGTCGGCTAATTCAAGCCAGAAAGTATTGGAAGAAGCAAAGACAACCGACCCTTATGGGTTTTTGGTCAAGCCATTCAGGAAAAAGGACCTGCGGGTCATGTTGGATATTGCATGGTACCGTTACATACACAGTCTCGAAACAAAAAATAATCGGGAAAATATTCTGCAGAAACAACTAAGGAAGATTGGCGGTCATTGGGATATCCGGCAAATGTTTTTGGAAATAACAAGGGTTATACAATCATACATTCCATTCGATCTCATAACAACCGGCCAACGGCCCTTCAAAAATGGACAATTCAATGACAACGGGTATTTGCGCATAGGATTTGATGAGTACCAGTTTATTGGTGAAGACGAACTGCTGGCAATAACCAATATGAAAAAAACAGCGTTGGCTGTAATTCTTGAAAATACAATCACTAAAGAAAATTCATTTATTTACCATACAGACACTGTCCAGGAAAGGATGGATGTCCCGTCGCTGCAAAAAACATTGACAGAAACTTTTAAATTGCAATCATTTCTTGTATTTCCTGTTGTCTTAAACAATGGACAGTCTTTTCACTATACTTTCTACAGCCGCCAGCGGGATACATATACCAATAGTCACATTATGTTACTGAACAGTTTAACTGCTCAGTTGGTTGAACTGGCTTCAAAAATGGCCCACGGTAACAATCAGGATTTTTCTACAGAAAACCTGACCGGTTCTTATAAAAAGCCAATTGGTGAAGGGTCCAATCACCCGGAGTTCAAAAACATAATTGGAAACCATCACACTTTGCTAGCCGCGTTGGACCTGACTGCGCAGGTAGCTCCTTATAACACGTCGGTTTTAATTCTTGGTGAAAGTGGGACAGGTAAAGAGAAGCTGGCTCAGTCTATTCATTTACTGTCCCCGAGAAAAAATGGGCCATATGCAAAAGTAAGTTGCGCGGCCATTCCGGCAACGCTGATAGAGTCAGAATTATTTGGCCATGAAAAAGGTGCATTCACCGGCGCTACCGAAAAAAGAAAAGGCAGAATTGAGCAAGCCGATGGAGGAACTATTTTTTTAGATGAGATTGGCGAACTTCTACCGGAAATGCAGGTGAAAATCCTGCGCTTTTTACAGGAGAAGGAAATCCAAAGCCTGGGCGGCAATTCAGTCATAAAAGTGAATGTACGTATCATAGCTGCCACCAACCGTAATCTGGAGAAGGAGGTAGCCGAGGGTAATTTCCGGCTTGACTTGTATTATCGCCTCAATGTTTTTCCTGTTACATTGCCCCCCTTGCGGGAGCGGAGATCTGACATAGAAGCACTCGCAATTTTTTTTGGTAAGAAATATTGCGGGGAATGCAATAAACCATTCATTGGTATTTCCGGTGATATGTTGGAAGCAATGATGGCCTACGAATGGCCGGGGAATATTCGTGAACTGGAGAATGTTCTGGAACAATCTGTTGTCCTGAATGATGGGAAATCAAAGTTGGAATTAAAGAGAGTACTGCCCCGGCAATCAAAGGAAATGACAACGAAGCCTCCTGTAAATACATTGGAAGACGTAAGGAATATCCAGCGGGAAACCGAAAGGGAATATATCATTTCCATACTTAAAAAAGCGAACGGCCGCGTCCGTGGCGTTAATGGGGCAGCTGAGATGCTGAATATGAAGCCATCTACTCTGGAATCAAAAATGAGCAGACTTAATATCAAACGCGAGCATTTTATCAATATTGGCGACTAGCAGCTTTGAGCTTCTACATGTTCCATTACGAATACCGGAATTATTTAAAACTTCCCACGAAAATTTCAGGTCCCGTGCTTCCAGCTCCCGTTTTTTTCGGGGGCAAAGCTTTCAGGGATAATAGTTGTTGTCCCCATCTTTTCCTCCAACAAAGTGTTTTACAAACCTTTGAAAAAAATTTCTTTCCCGTTTAAGAGTTTACTATTAACTGGCATGCGAATAGTCTTGTTTAGTTTTTGCAGACATTAATAATAAACCGGCTAACATGTATCCAAGCAGCAACCTGATCACAGGAACGTTTAAAAACAACGAAGGTCAGAATCTTTTTTACCGCAACTGGAAGATCGCCGCAGACCCGAAAGCTGTCGTGCTGATTGTTCACGGCTTCAACTCGCACAGTGGATACTATCAGGATTTTGCGCTGCATCTGAATGAAAACCAGTTTGAGGTATATGCGATTGATCTCCGTGGACGGGGGCATTCAGAGGGCGAGCGTTACTTCATCAAAGATTACCGGAATGTAATAGATGATATTAATAAGTTGTCAAACATTGTAAAGATGATCTACCCGGAGTTACCCCTTTTTATATTCGGACATAGCGCCGGCGGCGTGTTTGCCTCAGTCTATGCAGCCCGGTACCAGCAGAAATTACAGGGTCTAATTTCGGAAAGTTTTGCTTTTGAAATTCCTGCACCGGGGTTTGCCCTGACATTAATAAAATTACTCGCGCATATTATTCCGCGTATGCGGCTGATAAAGTTAAACAACAAGGATTTTTCCCGCGACGAGATTGTGGTGAATACATTGAACAATGACCCATTGGTGGCTGAGGAGAAACAACCTGTTAAAACAATGCAGCAATTGCTGCTTGCATCAGTATTCCTGAGAAAGGTAATACCTGAGATAAAACTGCCCCTCCTGGTACTGCACGGAACAGGAGATAAAGCCACGTTGCCGGCGGGAAGTATATATTTTATGAAAAATGCCGGGTCGGTTGACAAACAATTGGAATTATATGATGGCTATTTCCACGATTTGCTGAACGATAAGGACAATGGGATTGTAGTCGGGGATATAGTGAGCTGGTTAAACGAGAGGATTTAATAAAGCTTCATGGCATGTGATTAAAAATATCCTATATAAATAAATGAACAATAACTATCTAACACAACTTGTATGTTAAATCTGGAATGGTTCAGAACCTTCAAAGCAATTTACGAAACGGGTAACCTGACGGCTGCAGCCCAGGAGATTTTTATTTCCCAACCCGGGGCAAGCCTTCACCTCAGTTCCCTGGAAACCTATACGGGATACCGGCTTTTCAAACGTGAAACAAGAAAAATGGTGCCGACCGAACGCGGAGTAATGCTCTATAACAGCATCATTGAATCTGTAAATACTCTTGTGCAGGCGGAACGGGTTATTTACAGGAATTGTAAAGCAGGCAAACCAACTATTGGTGCGGGTATGGGTTTTGAAACATTTAGCCACACACTTGAACAGCATATTGCAAAATTACCATTCAACCTGCTGCTGAAATTCGGTGAGCCTGATCAACTCCTGCATGATCTCCATAATGGTACACTCGACCTGATAATAACGGACCATATCAGCCGGTTACCAAACCTGGAATATTCCGCTTTTACCAAGGAACGGGTAGTATTGATTTGTGGCAGTCATACCGATACAGCAGTATTAAATGCACTTGTAAGGGAGGGCAAAAAAGCATATATCAGTAAATGGTTGAAAGAACAAACTTGGTTCGCTTCTGTTGGTGATATCGCAAAAATCAATCATTTCTGGCTTGCCAATTTCGATTGCCAGCCAGATTTTAAACCCAACTTTGTAGTCCCAAATTCTGAGTCGATTCTCCGCTGCCTGCGCGGAAGCAATGGTTTTGCTGTTATGCCCGATTTACTTTGCAAAAAAGAGTTGGCCAGCCAGACGGTACGTCTGGCATGGCAGGAAAGCGCAAGCATGGAGAACACTTTTAACTTCGTGAAACGAAAAAGAACTATGCATGCGCGTGAGATCTGTCAACTTGAACAGATACTGCTGGAAAACTGGGTTTTTTGATTAATAGCGTCCCGGGCTAACCATTAACATATTGACCTTGGGTTGCTATAGAATGATGATTTCTGGACAGTACGATCATTTTAATAATGCCAGCTATAACCCAGCTTATTTTACTATTTCATTCCGGTAATTCATCTTTGGTTTTCATTTGAACCTATTTTATAAGTATAAAAAAATTATACGATGAAAAAGACAATTAGTTTAATCCAGTTAAAATTTAAACTGGCCGCCATTTTACTTGTTTCAATTTTCACCATCATTAGTCCGGATGTGTCTGGACAGAATCCGGAGCCGATAAAAAATATTGTAATTGTACACGGTGCTTTTGCAGATGGTTCAGGGTGGGAAGAAGTGTACAATATCCTGACAAAAAAAGGTTATCGTGTTACAATAGTACAAAACCCATTGTCGTCACTTGAGGATGACGTGAGAGTTACCAATTATGCAATTGACAGGCAGGATGGGCCGGTTTTGCTCGTTGGCCATTCGTATGCCGGGGTAGTCATCACGCAGGCAGGTGGTAACGATAAGGTGAAGCGGCTTGTATACATCGCAGCATATATCCCGGAAGTTGGCGAGTCAGGCCTTGATGTTGGAAAATCGGGTCCAGATCTTTCAAACGACGGAATCATGCCACCTGATAAAAATGGAATCCTGTATTATTCAAAGGATAAATTTCACAATGGCTTTGCGGCTGAGTTACCGAAGGCTAAGGCCGACTTCCTATGTGATGCACAGGGCGCCTTTTCGGTAAAAGCACTGACAACGCCAGTTACCTATGCAGCATGGAAAACAAAACCCAGTTACTCTGTAATTGCAACGGATGATAAAACCATTAACCCGGTAATTACACGCAGGGTATCCAAACGTGCGGGTGCAATTACAACAGAGTTACCTGGTTGCCATGCTGTGTTCATGTCACAACCTGTAAAGATTGCCGCGTTTATCGAAACGGCAGCGAACGGAGGAAAGTATTAATATCTGTCTGGCAGCATCCAGCTTGGAAAAGCCCTTTTGGGAGTTTTATTATTTTCGAGACCAAATGTAAACCACTCCAAATTTTACAGTAATCAACCTGTCGGCTGTTTTCAATGTTTCAAAAAATCAATAATCAATGCGGTAAGCTGTTCAGGTTGTTCCTGCTGCACCCAGTGTCCCGCACCTTCAATGATGTGAAAGCTTTCCATTTTTGTACAGGCCTGACGTTGCATCTGCTCTAATGCGCCTGCCGGACGAAATCTTGCCCAATCCGCGATTCCTGAAATGAAACAGGAAGGCACGTCTATTGTGTGACCTGAAAAAAGTTCGAGGTCGGACCTGTTTAATCCGTTGGTTGTACAGCGATACCAGTTTAATCCGCCCTGGAAACCGGTACGTTTAAATTCCTGGGTGTAGACATCAAGCTCGGAATCCGGGAGCCATTTACAGGAGGTTATTTCATTCGTGGATGGCATGTCGGGAGCAACTACCTCCGGCATTGTTTTATCAAGATCCAAAACATAATAAGATGGCTGTTTAGCGAATTCTTCAGCCGTGTTCGAGGTAAGTGGAAATGGTTTATTCTGGTTCCAGTCGGCACTCTTTACGTGAAAGTAGGCCCGCTGAAAGTTGCGCAGGCCCTGCTTGCTGTTCAGCATCTCATCATTGGCGTTGCGTGATGAGAAATAGGTGGTGCTGTCCTTACGAGGCCTTGATAGGGATGCAAGTGGATCTTTTACGGGTATGTTCTGAACATTTGGCGCGCTTTGTATTCCGATATTAAAAGGTAGGGGAGGTACTCCACCGAAGGGACAACTCAGAAGAACAACTGAACGGAAAAAGTCTGGTCTCACAAGGGCGCAATATGCCGCCACAATCGCACCTATATCGTGGCCGATGATAGTATGAACAGAATCATGCCCCATTGCCATCACCAAACCAAGGGCATCGCGGGAAAGTTCATGCGTCCTGAATGAAGCATAATTTCCATCATAATTATTGTCCCATCCCGTTGTACGACCATAGCCTCGCAAGTCAGGGGCAATCACATGGTATCCCGCAGCGGCCAGTGGCAGCATTACCTTCCGCCAGCTGTAGGCAAGTTCCGGAAATCCGTGCAGCAAAAGTATGGCGGGACGTTTTGGTGTTTCGAAACCAGCTTCCAGTACATGAACTGTAAGGCCATTAACCCCGGTAACATATCTTTCTTGTATTCCTTCCGGCAGGTTCATCTCCTTTAATGGATCAGGTGTATTAACCGTTTCTGATTTTTTTTGCGCCAATACCTCCAAAGGGTTGATCAAACCAGCGCCAACAGCTGTAAGCGCTATGTTTCCTACAAAGTTTCTGCGTTTCATATTTTGTGGTTTTAATTGATTAATAAAAGACTATTTGGTCTTATTTAGTTCACAAAAAAGGTTTTCCTGATTTAATCATATAGACCATGCGGCTCACTATGATTGGTTAATCTCAAAAGATTTTAATTCAGATTTGAGCATTTTAATAACTGTATGCATTGGCTTAACACTATCGGTTACTCTTGAAATCAAGGTTGCCCCTTCCAGCATTACCAGTACTTTTAAACAATACTCCTCAGGGTTCAGTTTATCTGATAACTCTCCGTTTTTTATACCCTGTTTTAGAATATCGATAAATAGCGCCAATGAGGCTTCGATCGTTGCCTTTACCTTTTTTTTGACTGTTGGATTTGTGTTATCCGAGTCTACACCGAAATTCAAAATAGGACATCCGCCTCCAATAAATGGATCCAGGGGATTTTTGCGAAGATCCAGGAACGCAAACAACTTTTTAACCGCTGTTTTTTCTTTTGAAATAACGGAATATGTTTTAGCCGAGACTTTGCTGAAAATAAAATCTACAGTAGCGATCGAAATCGCCTCCTTATTTTCAAAATTCCCGTAGATGCCTCCCTTCGCCATTTTTGTGGCGGCCAGTATATCATCTATTGTCGTTCCGGCTATTCCTTTCGAATTGAATATCGGTGCCGATTGTTCTATGATAAACTGCCTGGTTCTCTCTGCTTTTCCTTTTACGTTCATATATCATGTAAAATAAGACTAAAAAGTCTTATTCTAGGAATTTATTTTAAAATAAGACTTTAGAGGCGTCATGTTATGCCATATTGTGGGCGAAGATGCGCGCAAACGTGACGTCATTTCGCTGGCTCGACGCCCGCCCAGGAACGTTTTGAACTTTTTCAGGTGATTGCGTCGGAAGTATAATTTTCATTATATTCATACATATAAATTATAACATATGAAACTTCTTGCCATTTTGATGTTTTTCATGCCTTTTGCAATGGCGGCGCAAGCTCAGAATCCCCATCAACAAGCAATGAATAAGTTTACAAAATTTTATAACGCTGGCCAGGGTGATAGCATCAACGCGATGTTTGGACACGGGTGGGATGATATCAAATCAAGTCAGCCGCTATGGACAAACGCTAAAGCGGCAGAACTATTGGAAGAGTTTGGAATGTTGGAATCCTTTAAATTCGTTGGTGTTGACACGTCAGACCCCAACGAGGTGTATGTATTCCAAACCGTTTTCAGTAAAAAGGGTGCCAATGCAACCAGCCTGACGCTAGACAAGGATAACAGCTTAGATACTTTTCGTTTTATAACAACCTCTAATGGTATTACCCGGCTTTTAGAGAACTCCCGGAAACGGCAATAAGTATGCAGGAAAATTTAGTTCGATTGGCGGGATGCCCTCATACGATTTCGTAATTATGCCGCTTCTCTTGCAGCAAGAAAGTTGTTTAAAAACAAGGCATCCTAATACTGGCCTCCAGAGTCACCCGGGTGGTGAGGGGTGCCCGCTTCATCAACAATCAGTGGACTGGATGTCATTAACCCGTTGACGATTGGGAACTTCCATTTCTCTGCACCACTCACTGCATCTAATGCGTAAAAATTGTGAGTACTACCACCACCAATATAGACGATACCATCCGCAACGGAGGCGCTGGCGCTGTTGTTGAGAACCTGTTTACGCCAGAGAGTGGCGCCAGTTGTGGCGTTGAGCGCATAGAAGTACAGGTCATCGACACCGATATAAAGGATATCGTTTGCAACGTAGGGACTTGAACTGATTCCCGTATTTTTAAGCTCCTCCCAGATCAGCGTTCCGGTATTTGCATCTATGGCGTAAAGGCTGCCCCTGATACTGAATGAACTGATATCGTACCACCCGCCCATATAGACGATACCATTTGCAACGGTGGGACTTGATTGTTCCAGCGATACGTTCGTACTGTAGGCCCATTTCAGGGTGCCGGTCCGGGCATCGATACTGTAAAGATTCTGGTCGCGGCTGCCAACGTACAATGTGCCGTTCACAAGGCTTGCGCCGGACTGGTTGATCATGGCACCGGTCTGGTAGCTCCAGACCTTCTGACCTGTTGCGGTATCCAGCGCATATAAATTACCGTCGGAACTTCCGAAGCAGACAAGGTTTTCGAATACGGTCGGGCTTGAGCTGACGTTTGATCTCGTCTGGAATTTCCATCTCAGGGTCCCGGTCTGCGCGTTGATGGCATATAAATTATCATCATTTGAACCTACGTACACAGTATTTCCAAAAATCACTGCATCTGATTCGATACCCGTTGGCCCGGTCTCGTATTTCCAGAGCACCTCGCCGGTTGTTGCCCTGAATGCGTAAACAAAGTTGTCGATCCCGCCCACGTAGATCACGCCATTCTTGTAAGTGGGTGATGAGTAGGCAAATGAATTTGTGCTGAGGTATTTCCATTTCAAAGTGCCGGTCTTCGCATTTAATGCATAGAAATTATTGTTACTGCTTCCAAAGAACACCAGGCTTTCAACTGGTGGAATAGCCTCTTTGACGATCACCATATATTTTCCCTGGGTACCGTTTTCAGCTGTGACAGTGTATTCTACCGGGTTTGTAAAATCCTGTTTAACCCCGCTCTCCGGTGATATGGATACACCAGAGATAACGATTACCGGGATCAGTTCGTGTACGTCGGTACCTGCTGGCAGGGTAATATTTATGCTATCGTTTCAGAACGTGCCGGATATAAGTGCAGTGTCTATCACGGTGCCATCCGCTTTGCGGAATGTGAAAGATATTATCTGGTGTTCATCATCGGGGAGGGGAGTATTATCTTTCTGGCAGGAACTAATCGAAACCAGCAGGAAATTGATGGACAGGAAAAACAGGATTGTACGGTTGGTGGGGGTGTGGCAATGTTTCATTCAGGGAAAATAACAAATATCCGGTATATTATCAACAGGGGCAGAACCGGAGGGAGCCTGGTTTCCGAAAATAGCCAGGCATAAATCAGCACAGGTTATCGACTTCCTGATCCATCTTGACGAGGGGTTTAATTATATTTTTAAAAGGCAGTCACGATGCCTGATGCGAAGAATACCCCGCACAATTTAATCAGGCTATTGCAACTGCAGTATTCGCTGCTGACTCTCATTGGCAGTGATGGTAACAACATCAGACCTCTTATAAACCGCAGCTCCAACCTGGAAATTGCAATTCACATAATATGTTGCAGGAGTCAGATCTTTAAAAACTACCTGCCCCTGCGCGTTTGTAGAATCGGATAGTACACTGCCCGAACAGCCCCCATTTTGTGCAAATGCCGGATTGAGAAAAAGGCATACTTCTGCACCTTTAACGATAAAACCATCCACGTCTTTAATAGTGTATTGGAGATTTGAAGAAGCTGCAACAGCACTCAAACACAATCTTTTTGAAACAACAGCCTTGTCTATATCAACGGTATCACGTGTTGTGTACCTGGAACCGCCGAGAGTTACACTTGCAATGCTGTAAAACCGGCCCTGGGGCAAGCCGGTTACAAATACGCGCCCATACGCGTCAGCGGTTTCATTGTAGTTTGCGGTTTCGCATTTGCCCGATAGATAGGCGTCTTCATTGGTATAAATGCAGATACTTGCCTTCGGAATGAGATTTCCTTGTTCATCAACTATCCTGTAATAAATGCCCTTCTGTAGGTCGAGCGAAGGAGATACCTCAAACTGAAGTTGGGTCAGGGGTGGGGTAATAACCGTATCGCCCTGGATAATCCTTCCGTTGACCGCCTCTTCATAATTGATCCGGTATGCCTTCTGCCGCGTCAGGTATTTAAATTCAAAATAGCCATTTTCGTCTGACGTAGTGCTGTACAGATAGTCGAGCGTTTCAACCTGGTCTGCAGCGGTGATTGTAAGACGTTTCTTTGATTGGGGTATTAACTCGCCTTGCTGTGTGAGCGTATCATACAGGAATATCCGGCCATAAATCCTGCAGGTGTCGATAGACTCGCGCAGGTTGTCCAGGCGATTGTACTTGTCGCACCCGAAAATAAATAAAAGGAGCGACACGAAGACGAAGTAGCAGAATACTTTCATATTTTTTTATTTAAAAAATCCTAAAAGGGTACCAACTGTTTTATAGTCCAGGTGAATGCCAATAGATGGACCCATTAAACGGAGCATGGAAGCACGTTCAATTATCTGGTCGTTGACAATGCGGTATCTGGTACGTCTGTAAAAGTGCATACCAGCAAGTAGCTTCAGTCCCGGTATTATGTCATAACTCATCCCCGTATAATAATTATCCAGGGGCTTGGTCAGGCCCAGTCCCGCGAAAACAGAGATCCGGTTTTTTGACATCGGAAAAAGACTATCATCCAGGTTGTTGATGCCCCAGGGATACCAATGGGCCACTGCAGTGAATTGAAAATGGTCTGCCGGGTGAATATCCGGCACTCCGGTACGGATATGTGGTGTATTCACATACTCTTTAAAAAAAGTGTAATCCAATCCCGCGGATATTCCGAAGTATATTTTTTTTGCCATTTTAAATCCTGAAGAAACCACCTCCCTTCGGTCAGCTGGTTTTTCAGAAGTTTCATATAATTCAAACCGAAACCTGGCAGTTGGTTTTGGCAATTTCGACTCGTGAACCTCTGAACGTAGAACATGGTTGGAATTTGTTACCTCTTCAATGGTGGATGGTGGAAGCGACCTGTCGTAGATTCTGACTACAGGAAGAAGTTGGTTGCGGAGTTCGGCTACTCTGGTTAACACGCCATCAGCGACCTCAACCAGGTATTCAGCAAATTTGCTGAGCATATCGTCTGCGGAAAATTGAGGATTGGTGACGTCAAAGTTGTTGTAGGCATGCGTGTTGAAGAAAAACGAGTCGATCCAGCCGCGGATAAACTTGTCCTTCAGGGTATCGCCAGTCAGATATGCAACTTCAAGTATTTTTCCAAGATCGGTTTTCCCATCGACCTTCACTTCAACGGATTTCACCCTCACCGTAAATTGCCATTCAGGTTTTGACTTTGTATTGGACTTTGCAGAATTGGCAAGTGCGTTTGAATTGAATCCTTTGAATGAATTATTTTTCTCTCCCGGGATAGTTCTTAAAACAGCATTTGCCTTAAAGGTATTAACAAGTACTCCCGCGACCCCAGCTAACGGAGCGAGACCCGTAATTACTCCTCCAATTGCACCGAAGGTTTCACTCAGGAAACCAGCAGCGCGGCTTTCGTTTTTAATTTCTTCGCTCTCGGCAGCAATTAGTTCGACGGAATTCTCTGCCGGAAGGTTATGAACGATTGTTATGAGTTTTCGCTGCTTAAACAGGAACCTGGGTATCGGTTTATGCGGCTTGTAGCCATTTGTTGCGTCGTATTGAACAAAGAAGCCCGGGGTTGAATTTCCGGGTACTGAGTAAGGTACATATACCTTATTATGCAGCCTTCGCGTGGTAAATAAACCCTTGTGAAACTGAATCTTTTCAAGGGAGTCCAGTATTTTGTAATGATCTCCCGGGAGAAACATATTGTTTTCCCTGGCTGGATATAACCTTAGTTTATCCGTTATGATCAGTGGATTCATCGTTAAGCGTCCGCCAGTAAACCAAAGGGTTTGCTGGTAAAAGTTTCCTGCCTTTGTCAGATACCGCAATACCTTGTTGTCGGCAAGTAGCCGTGCGTATCGTTCCTGCCTGAGCGACACCCTCATAAAAAGGTCCATGTCCCACCTGCCATTAATCATTTTAGTAAGTGAATCAAAATCATTTTTGCCTTCGCGAAATATATATTCAATATTCCTCCAGTCCTTTATATAGCTGATGTCCATGTCCTGGAATGGAAAACCTGTTTCTGTATATTTTTTAAAAACCTGAAAAAGCCAAAGATTAAAAGGGTTCACTTTGTATACATTGTATGTCTCACTGGTTTCGGCTGTTGACGTTTTCTCAATGGTAACAGAATTCAAAGTATCCAGGAACGCCTCTATGTCGCTGGTTGGAGGAAGATAGCAGTATATTATACCGGATTGGTCGACACCTGTTTTACAATATATGATTGCCGCATCAACCTCCGCGGAAAACTGAGCGTGAAATCCTGGCCATAACAGGTCGTAGTCCCGTTTTAAAAACAGGGAATCATCCTGCAGGTTGTTTTTTGTAGTGATGAGGTAGGCCAGCCACTTGTCACGAAATTTTTGTTTCTCAACGGCGGAAAGCTTGCCCACAAGCGGTGTTTCTGGCGTCACCGGATCCCTGTCTGACGACGGCTTGACTGCTACCGGCCGATAGTTTAGCAACGTGTCGATTGTTTGTGCAGAAATGCGGGTTTGGGCATTTAATACGATGCCAATAATTAGTGCCAGGGTATTAACTGATGAGATAAGGCCGGGTCGCGTCGGTGATTTGTGTTGTAACATAAGCGGTAATTAGAAGGTGAAACCACAGGGTACCGCAATTGATTACAAATAAAAAGCAGGCGGGCGACAACCAGGGGGGTGTTTTTCCGGTATTTTGAATAGGGAACATCTTAAAAATTCGTGATGTAGTTAAACGCCACACCGACCCATGTAAAAAATTATTTGCGTAACAATGCTGAAGTTTTATCTTGTAGATGCCTTCGAACCTTTTCCATTTACCCGCTGTGTCAGGCCTGGATGGTTTCACCGATGGTATCCCACATCCCTTTTTTGTTCCTCTGAAAACAATTAATCAAACTTCTTTGCTGGTGTGTTTGGACCGGTAGTTTGATGCGGTATGATCGTTAACGCAGTATGATCGGCCCGACTGTATTTTTACAGGGTGCCGGCGTGTCCGGGGTTTATACCGGTTTTACAGGAGGGTGTATTTCCCATGTGAGATAGATGTTTTCACGGTGTTTTATTTTTGTCTATTTGGAAATCAGCAGGACGATTATTATGGAAATCCTTTACTGGCATGCATTTCAGCAATCAACCCTGACGGTCAGTCGCGTTGTAGTCATCCCTGCAGTTGCAAGAACAACCTACAGTATTCATAAATTCAACTTCACCTAAAACTAAAACTATGTCAATTACAACATCAGACCCCCAGTATGGTCTGCCCATTAAATTCCCAAACAGCAGCGTCAATACAATAGTCGGCAACGATTCAGTTCCGGTTGGTCAACTCGGCGCCGATGCCATGGTATCTCAGTTTCTCAACGTGAGAAATAACTACCGGGCGGATCTCGAAGATCTCACGGGAAGTGATATTCATGCCTTTCGTTACTTCTGTTACGACGACTGTGCTTATATTTTTGATGTGGAGATTATGCGTGCACTGATAAATACAATAGACAAGAATAAGGAGAAAGACCTGGAAAGCGATCAGAGCGCAGGATGTGTGGTACTTTTTCAGGGTATGCGGAAATCACCGATTGATGAAAACGATTTAAGCAAAGGTTATTCTTTTGGCCGGCCAACGATAGTTGCCACTCCATACATTCTTAGAAAGAATGGAGACCTGGTCCACAAACAGGTAACAGAACTATCGGAATTGCATAAGGAAACGAGGGGTATGCTGCCTGCCGATGGGTTTGAACATCCTGGTAACGGCAACAGCGGAGGAAGTACTTTGAAGCAACCAACATCGCGGCAGACAGTGGGTGAATACCTTCCAAAGGTTGTCGAAAAATGCGGTGAACATTCTGACACCGACTATAGAATCCTCAGAATGATTGAGGCAGAAGCAATTGAAAAATGGATCTAACCCCTGCCCATGACGATCACATCAGCGTTTCTGCAACTATCTATCTGGATTGTTCTCCTGCCCTTAGTTACCGGTTTCCTTTTTTTTAAACGGCTTGACGAACCATCCCGGATTGTATTTTATATTGTTGTGTTTGCAACGGTGCCTCAGTTGCTGACGGTTTCAATGATAAAGTCAAAGGAACTCAACATCGTATACAATGTGTATACGCTTGGTGAGTTCTTATTTACTTATTTTTTGCTAGGGCATTCATTTGCCAACAAATGGTTTAACTATATCAGCAGGTCGCTGGTTGTTGCCTATTCAACGTTCGCAGGGATCCTGATAAGTTACAACGGGCTTTATCATAAGTTTCTGAACGAACTGGTTTGTGCGGCAAGTACTGTGTATCTTATCTGGATATTCCTGACCATCCTGGATACCTTGTACCACGAAGAGAAGCTCATCAATTCCAGGTTGCCATTTTTCTGGTACCTGACCGCAATTTTACTGTACAGCCCCTGCACCATCTTTGTGTTTGCACTAACGTATTATATAGAAAAATCCACGAACCCGGTTATTCATAACCTTTGGAATATCCAGAGTTTTTTCAACGTTGTCATGTACACACTTTTTGCGATCGGCTTTTACCAGAGTTATAAATCGCGGAAAGCTGCCGGCCAATAACCGCTCCAGGCCTGGTAGCAACTTCGGATACGGCACAGCAGGTTTTCGCCAAATTTGCTAACTTAGGTAAAAGCTTCGCAATTGCCGCACGACCAGTCGAACGAGATTTTTATTGCCATCGTGGCCGGAACAGCCATCTTTTTGCTGTTTTCGACATTTTGTATCACTTATATTATACTCTACTGGAAACGAAAAGTAAAACACGTGCAGGAAGTGCAAAAGATAAATTCCGCTTTCAGCGAAGAGCTGTTGAAAAGCCGGCTCGAAATCGAGGAGCAGACTTTTGCTTACATCAGTGATGAGATCCACGACAGCGTTGGTCAGTCACTCTCTCTCGCAAACGTCCAGTTATCCGCCCTGGAAGAATCCAATGTCTTTAATAAGGGTCTGATCCGGGATGCCAAGACGAACATAAACCAGTCGCTCGCTGAACTCCGTAGCATGGCGCACTCGCTTAATGGCGAACGCGTAAAAACGGTTAATCTTTCGGAGTTAATCCGCGATGAAGCTGCACGTTTTAACAGGAATGGTTTATACCAGGTGTCCGTGACCCAGGAAGGTGACACCCAGTCGATACCGGAAGGGCACCGTCTCATGCTGTTTCGGCTGATCCAGGAAGGAATGCAAAACATTGTGAAACATGCGAAAGCTTCTGCCATTGACATCACTGTAAAACAAACAAAAAACAATTGTAGTATCCGTCTGGTTGATAATGGTCAGGGTTTCACAGCTGATGCCCAATCCAACCAGAAAACGGGCATGGGTCTTATCAATATGAAAAAGAGGACTGAGCTTATGGGCGGCGACTTTCAAATCAAATCTGAACCGGGAATCGGAACCGATCTTTCAATTACTATTTCTTATGAATGAGAACCGTTATATCTGCGTTGTAGATGACCATACCATGCTCCGGAAGGGGCTTTGCTCTCTGATCGATATGTTTCCCGGTTACAAAATTTTATTCGATGCGGCAAATGGAAGGGATTTCATCCGGCAGTTGAAACCTCCGCATTATCCCGATATCGTTTTGCTTGATATAACCATGCCCGAAATGGATGGATATGATACCGCTGCCTGGATCCGTATTAATCTCCCAGATACCGCGATTATCGCATTGAGTACGATGAATAATGATGCTGCAATTATTCGGATGATCAAAAATGGTGCAAGGGGATATCTTCTCAAAAACTCAGAACCCGAAGAGTTAAAGATGGCATTTCACCAGATCAAACTCCAGGGGTATTATTACAATGATATCATATCGCGGAAGGTGCTTGGTTCAATATCATCAATTGCTGATGGCAAACCGGGTCATGCTTCTTTTGTCAATCTTACCGAACGCGAAACGGAATTTCTTAAACGCATCTGCAGCGAAAAAACATATAAAGAGATCGCGGGCGATATGTTTCTGAGCGACCGCACCATTGATGGTTATCGCGAATCGCTTTTCAAAAAGCTTTCTATCTCAACAAGGGTCGGCCTCGTCCTCTATGCCATAAAAAACGGGTTGGTTCAACCCTAGAATAGTCCTGCGACAATTCTCCACGAACTTTAAGCAGCTACGGGCAAAACACCCTCCCGTAAAACGGGAACAATACCATTGTCAGCGGATACCTGTGTTTCTATCTTGCATCTATGATTGTTTGTAGTAGTGCTGTCATCCCGCAAGGTTACTTCCGCAATCATAAAACAAATTGAATTCCCTCATTATTTAAAACATTGTTATGAAACACACCATGTCACTCTTTATTGGTCTCATCCTTTGTTCCATCCAGTCGGCACAGTCTTACCGTTTTAACGGCGACTGGTCGGGGAAAATTACCATACCTGAAAGCGTGCAGGAAAACCAGGCAAAGCCTGGATTTGCAAAACAATACTTTTCCGTTTGCGGCAAATGTAGCTGGACCTCACCCCGAACCACCACATACTCTGACGCATCGTCGCTGGGGCACCGGCATTACATGGCACAAGATGGGACCGATCACAAATACTCAACGGTGTCCTATTCTTCCGAAAGCAGTGATCATCACATATCCGTTTGCGGAAAGTGTAACTGGAGCTCGCCGGTAGTCGACAGTTACAGTGACGGTTCCTCCATGGGTCACCAGCATTATATGGCTCAGGAGGGTACTGATCACAGATGCACTACGGTCAGGCAATAAGAATTCTTCATTCAGACCGCAGGCTTTTTACCGGATTGGCCATGGCTGTTTTCAATCCCTGGATTCCAATAGTTGTAACTGCAAACAGCGCAACAACCAAACCCGTAACTACAAACACCCACCAGTTGATACTGATCCGGTAATTAAAACCCTGAAGCCATGCATTTGTAATGTACCAGCAGATGGGGATTGCCAGTAAAATTGCCAGTAATACAAGCCGGAGGAAATCGCGCGACAGCAAACGGATGATACCGGCGGTACTTGCACCAAGCACTTTGCGGATCCCGATCTCCCTGGTACGGCGGGATGCATTATATGTGGCAAGGCCCAATAGCCCAAGAATAGTAATCAGTAAAGTAAACCCTGCAAACAGGTTAAGGATGCGGCCAAACCGTACATCGCCCGCATATTGTTTATTGAACATTTCGTTCATGAAGTAGTAGTCGAACACGTGTCCGGAAAATTCCGATTGCCAGCTGGTTGAGATGGCATCGAGTGTAGATTGCACATTTCTGGTATCCATTCGAACTGCAAAAAAGTTGCTGGCATCCTGCTGGAACCAGTGAATCATGGGGATCTGGGCTTCCTTGAGTGATTGCTGGTGGTAATCGCCAATAACACCGACTACTGTGGAATATTCGTTCTCGTTGCCGGTATCCATTGAAATTTTTCGCCCGATCGCATCTGATGGGTTTTTAAAACCAAGCAGCCGGGATGCTTCTTCATTGATCAGGAGTTTATGGTCATTTGATGCAGCGTTTGTTTCGAAATTCCTTCCTGCCACCAGTTTCATTGACATTACATCCAGGAAACTTTCATCAACTCCGTACAGGTAATAATTAAATCCTTTCTTCTTTGCTGATTCGAAGCGGCGGATTGATGAATTGGTGTTAAGTGTACTCAAGCCCAAACCTGGCAGCGATGAGGCCATGGATACGGCCTTTACTCCCGGGAAACGTAACAACTGATCCCTGAAATGCACGCCGGCGATCTGACGGGCAGAATCATTACCTGCAAGCGCGGGACCCCGCACCACCAGCACCTGCTCGATATTCATACCGAGGTCGCGCGTACGTACAAAACTAAGTTGCTGATAAACGATCAATGAAGCGGAAAGTACTATGAGGGCGATGGTGAACTGGCCCACCACCAGTGCCTTCCTGAAAAACGTTCCTCCTGTACCATCTGTGAAATTACGGTTTGTGACCACTGCGGCTTTCACGGATGAAAGTACAAATGCGGGATAGAGGCCCGACAATAAAACGTTCATCGCAAATACGGCAACTGGGATCAGGAGTACACCTGGCAAATTCATCAGATCATTCGCTACAGCATCTCCAACCAGCCTGTTGTAAAAAGGCAGTGCAAGCCAGGTGAGGACCAGTGCCAGGCCGATTGCAGCCAGATTGATAAGGATTGATTCAATAAAAAAGAGCAGGACAAGAGAAAACCTTGATGAACCAAGTACCTTGCGCAAACCAGACTCCTTGCGCTTTTCGGCCGACCGTGCAGTCGCGAGGTTGACATAGTTGGCTGATCCGATAAACAGCACAAGCAGTGCTATACCTGCCAGGATATTGACCGAACGGGCGTCGCCATTGACATCCGGTTCAAATGTTTTGTTGGAATGCAGGTGGATATCTTTCATCAATTCAGCAGTGGCTACTTCTTCTTTCAATCGTTCCTTCGAGAATTCGGCAAGCTTTGCATTGAAAGCGGTAAGATCAGTTCCTGGTTTCATCTGCAGGTACAGGTAATTATTATTGCCGCTCCAGGTTTCAAGATTATATCCACGTTGCGCCAGGGTAGAGATAGGCATTAATACATCGAACTTCAGGTGTGTATTTGCTGGTGCGTCCTGCATCACGCCCGTAACGATATTCGGACTACCGGCTACCATAATTGTTTTGCCGACAGGATCTGTGTTGCCAAACAATCTTGATGCAATAGTAGAGGAGATGATTATCTTGCCTGGTGCAGAGAGTGCGCTGGCCTTGTCTCCTTTTAGTATAACAACATTAAACACATCGAGCACTGATGGATCAGCGCAATAAATACGTTCGGATCGAAACGCTTTTTGTTCGAAGGTCAGTTCCTGGTCGCCCATATCCTGTGCCCGCACGAACCCGGTTACTTCCGGGTACTTCTGTTTCAGTAAAGGACCCATAGGAGGGTAGGTTTCACAATCTGTCACAACAAACTGCGAACCTTCATACAGGTCGAGTGTGATACGGTAAATATTATCCGCCTGCGGAATCATGTTCTCATAACTGCGTTCGAACCGCACGTAATTAGCGAGCAGGAAAAATGCTGCGGAAGCAACAGATAGTCCAACGATATTGATGCCCGTATAAAATTTATTCTTTAACAGGCTTCGCCATGCGGTAATCACGGAAAGTTTAAACATACATGTTGTTTTAGGCGGTCGCCGGTGCGTGGGTGCTACAAGCATGCCAACTGCGCAAACGATTGAGGGGCACCCTGTTATCCCGGCATTTTGGCGACAGGTGTACGTTTTCGATGCAGGCACTGTCACGGATCCGGGACAAGATAAACCATCTAAACAGTTCCGCGCATGTATTACGATACGTATCCGGTATAACGTCTAATTCTGCGATGTTGCCTAAAAACTGCCATTGATCAATCTTCCCTGCTTCCATCATCTGCCATACGCACAATCCTTGGGTTAAATTTTGCGATCACATCAACCAGTTTTGTCTGCGCAGCCATTACCTGGTGGATGTTTTTATAAGCCATTGGTGCTTCATCCAGTCCTGCCCCAATAAGCGTGACCTGGTTTTCTTTCAAAATAGTGCTCATTTCTTCTTTGGAAATATTCTGGATGGCCTTTGTCCGGCTCATCTGACGCCCGGCACCATGTGATGCGGAGTTGATCGAATCTACATCGCCTTTTCCACGAACCAGGAATCCTGGCGCGGTCATGCTCCCCGGTATAATTCCCATTACGCCGGTCCCTGCAGGAGTCGCACCTTTCCTATGTACAATAACCTGCTCTCCATCCCAGTTTTCCTTCCACGCAAAGTTGTGGTGATTCTCCACTTTCGCCAGCAGCTCGCCGCCGATTGCCTGTTTGAGTTTTGCATGGATTATCTCGTGACAGGCTGATGCATAGTCGCCGGCAAGATTCATTGCAATCCAGTATTCACGGCCTGCGTCACTGTCCAGGTCCATGTAGGCAAGATTGATGGCCTCCTGGGGAAGCTTACATATTGATTTCGCCAGCTTCGTATAATATCCCGCGATGGTTGCGCCAAACCCACGCGATCCTGAATGGGATAAAAGTGCCAGATACTTGCCTGCATTGATGTTCAATACTTCGTCCCTGGCTGCAAATTCTATAATCCCCCATTCAACAAAGTGGTTTCCCCCACCGGAGCTTCCTAATTGCGAATAGGCTTTATCGTGAAGCTGTCTGATGAATGGTGTAAGCTTAAAATCCGGACTGTTCAACACATCGTGATCAGCCTTATCTCTTCCATTAAAACCTGCACCTGCGCCGAATTTTGTATGGGCGATCAGTTCACGTTTATACTTTGCCTCATTTGCGATCAGGTGTTCAGCCGGTATATCGAAGACGGATAACGCCATTCTGCATCCGATATCAACACCAACGCCATATGGGATAACAGCATTCCGTGTTGCGAGAACTCCACCAATGGGAAGTCCGTATCCCTGATGCGCGTCGGGCATCAGTGCGCCACCGGCCGTGACCGGAAGTTTCATTGCAATATTCATTTGTTTTCTTGCCCCTTCCTCTATCTGGTCGCTACCATACACGGCATAGGTTCCCGGATTGTCCTGCAACAGGAGAGTGTCATCCGCGGGAATCAATGCCTGCTCAATCATTGCTTTTGCAAGTGGCTCGAGGATCGGATCGTCCAGGAAACTTTCCGGATAATCCTTTACTTTTTTGATCAAAACAAGTGTTTCTTCTTTGTCTGAGTCTGTAAAATTTACGTGAACGAGTTCGAGAGCAAGGCCCAGCAATGGTCCTGCTGTATATCCAATTGTCAGCAGATCTGCTCCTGTAATTTGTTGGTTCATTTTTCCTGATTAATTCATTTCAAATATAATTTCCTTGATCACGGCAAATATGTGCGCACGCTTGCGCAACCGAACTGCGCAGTTGGAAAAATAATTGAAAAGGTTTTTCTTTTCTTTGTATATGAATGACTTATGACAAAAATATTTTCTTTTTTTATTATAGCCGCCGTTGCTACGCAGATAGATTGCGTAGATTAGAGACTATTTTTATATTTAAAGCAACAAATCATTCATGTCGGTCAATAAATTAGCCCTGATTCGTTATAAAACAATTGATGCCTGCCTCAGGAACAGGTATCGTAAGTGGACGCTGGAGGACCTGATAGAAAAAATTTCTGATGTACTTTATGAGTCTGAAGGAATAACTTCCGGAATAAGCAAACGAACAATCCAGGCAGATATCCAGTTGATGCGGAGTGACCGTTTGGGTTATAACGCTCCTATTCTGGTAACGGATCGCAAGTATTATTCTTACAGTGATGAAAGTTACAGTATCACCAATGCACCGATCAATGATGCGGACATCGGGAAGATGAAAGAGATAGTCGGGATCCTGAAACAGTTTAACGGGTTTAATTATTTTGACGAAATGAGTGAGATGATTGCGCGGCTGGAAAACAACCTGTACAAATCAACTCATCAGAAACGTAACTGTATTCAGTTTAAGGATAACAAGCTGTTGAAAGGGCTGCAACATATCACGCCCCTCTACCAGTTTATACTTAACAGGAAGGCGTTGCTGATCGAGTACCAGTCGTTTAAGTCTACCCGGCCAATTGCTAATATTTACTATCCATACCTATTGAAAGAATACCGAAATCGTTGGTTCCTTATCTGTAAACCAAAAAAGGACAGACTACTGGTGACGATGGCCCTGGACCGGATTGTTGAAATGCAGGAATTACCAGGGGAGAAGTTTATCGAATACAGGGGTCCTGACTTTGATACGTACTATAGCGAGCTGCTGGGAGTCACCAGGAGTGAAAAGGATAAAACCCATAGGGTAATCCTGTTTGTCGACAAGTCTAATGCGCCCTACGTACTTACCAAACCCCTGCATGCGTCGCAACAGGTTTTAAAGGAAAGTGAAAAGGGGATAATTATCCGTATTGATGTTATATTGAATTTTGAACTGGAAAAGGAGATACTTGGATTTGGTGAATGTATGAAGGTGCTTGCGCCCAGGGTCCTTGCGGGAAAAATCAGGAAGAGACTTATGAAAATGGCGGAGAATTATGAAAGTAGGGAGTAGGGAGTAATCATGCCCCGGAAAATGACTCTTTCTGGCCGTCGAGAATTAATTAAACGAATTGCGAAACTCCAACGGCGACAGTTTCGTTTTAATCTTAAAAAGCTTGCTGAACGACTGCAAATGTTCAAATCCCAGTTCATAGGCGATCTCACTGATTGAAAGATGTGTGGTTGATAGCTTTTCTTTAGCCAGGTCAATCAGTTTGTTATGGAGATGCTGCTGTGTATTTTGTCCGGTTAATGATTTAAGGAGACTGCTCAGGTAACCCGGAGAAATATTTAAAACTTCAGCAATATGGACCACACTGGGTAGGCCTTTTTGGGCCAATGCTCCACTTTTAAAGTAGTCCGAGAGGTAGTCTTCCAGCCTGGTCAGCAACTCGTGGCTGGCAATTTTTCGGGTGATAAACTGGCGCTGGTAAAACCTTTCCGAATAAGTGAGTAAAAGTTCAAGCTGGGCAATAATCACACTTTGGCTAAACCGGTCAATATTTGAATGATACTCCTGCTCAATATTTTCTGCGATCGTATTGAGCATGGTCTCTTCTTTGTCCGACAAGTAAAGCGCTTCGTTAACCGAGTAATTAAAGAATTCGTATTGTTTAATGGTCTTTGCCAGATGGGTATTCCATAGAAAATCCGGGTGGATCAGGATCATCCAGCCTTCGGGGCGGTGAATTACGCCCTCTTCAATTTGAATACCAAGAACCTGGCCTGGCGACATAAAGAACAATACTCCCTCATCAAAGTCGCCTGTTTGCTGGCCGTACTTATACCTGGTATTCTTTACTCTTTTCATAGCGATAGAATAAAAATCGAAAACCAGACTAAATGAGGTTTCGGACAGCGGCCTCTTCAAGTCTTCCATGTGCACCAGACTAATCAGCGGGTGCGCAGGCTTTGGGAGGCCTGTGGCCCGATGGTATTCGGAAATGGTTTTAAATTGCGAAAGCTGTTTATTATTCATCACTCCGATAAAGTTCGGTTAATATTTATTGTAAACCGGTGCAAACTCCTTGGCTAAATCAGCGGGTTTGACTCCGACTTTTGCAGCTGGTCTTCAGGTCGTTTTATTTAGTATACACCCCGTTTTCGATATCAGTAAGTAAAGTGGAGCGTGTAGGATGCCAGTTCAAAGTTTTCCGTGTCCATTTACTCGACACCGGGCAATCGATCGCAGCCATATGCGCAAACCAGCCAAAATGTTCTCCGGATGCTTCCGGTGTTATTGACTTGACGGGAAGATTGAGCTGCCTGCCTATGGCTTCTGCAATGGCTTTCATTGTGATTGCTTCCTCGGCAGAAGCATGATAACGGGCACCTGCTGAAGCATTTTCAAGAGCTAACCGGAATAGATGGACTGCGTCCAGACGATGTACTGCGTTCCAGCGGTTCTGCCCTTCTCCGATATAGGCAGATACGCCTTTCTCTTTAGCAATATTGACCAAAATGGGTATGAAGCCCTGTTTGTCATCCTCGCCATGTACCGAAGGTGATAAACGCAAACATGCCGCGCGGGCACCCATAAGTACTACGGCATCTGCAGCTTGTTCGGAAGCACGCGGCCAGGCCGGATTAAATGGAGGGATAATATCTTCTGTGGCCAGTTTGCCCGGGCTGACCAATGCTGAGCCGGAAGTAACAATCAGGGGGCGATCGGAGCCGGTCAATACACTGCCAATGGTTTCAATTGCGATTCTATCCACCTCGCAAACTTCTGCTAAGCGGGTAAAGTCGTGAATAAAACCAGCGTGGATTACTCCATCTGCAACAGCGGCACCACTGCGCAAGCTTTCCAGGTCGTTCAGATCACCCATGTGAACTTCAGCCCCTGCATGGATAAGTTTTTTGGCCGACGCATCTGAACGGGCCAATCCTGATACCTGGTGTCCAGCACTAATTAATTCCTGCACAATGGCAGTACCTATGAAGCCGGTGGCTCCTGTTATGAATACACGCATATCAGATCTTGTTTTGTGTTGACAAAGATCACCCGCGCTTATCATAACGATTTAGCCAAATCTGCTTTTGGTTTAGCCGAAATCACTTTCAATTGTCTAAAACATTCCGATGAAGTTTTTCACTCTCTACTTTCAATTCATAACTGATACCACCGTTTTTGATGTTTCGACGGCTATCATTTCAGGCAGCTAATTAATCGTTAAGATTCAAAAAATGCTTATTGCTTTCATCTGCGCGGGTATTTTTGTCAGAACAAAACTTTCAATATGAGAAGAAATTTTACCCTACTCCTTACAATCTTATTTGCTTCAATGTCTGTCGGCTTTGCCCAGAAGACAACCCTGGGTGTCAGGGCCGGTGTTAACTTCTCCGGAGTATATGAGGGCTTTGGTGCTAAACATTTCAGGAGCAACCTCAAAACGGGCCTTAATGTTGGTTTTAATGCAGAGGTTCCAGTTGCGACCAGATTTTATTTACAACCTGGGTTATTGTTTTCAACTAAAGGTTACAGTGTCAAAGCCTGGAAAACGGTTGCCAAACTTTGCTATATTGAGCTGCCTGTAAATCTGATCTTTAAATCAAATTGGGGCAGTGGGAAACTGCTACTTGGTGCGGGTCCATATCTCGCTACAGCGGTGGGTGGGTCATTTAGAAGTGAAGATTCAGATGGCGAATCCGATTTTGAATTTGAAGAGGATATCACCTGGGATCAGGCATTGACTTATACTGAATATAGAAAACGTTTGGACGGAGGGGTTAACTTTCTTGTGGGATATGAATTTGTGTCGAAGCTTTCTCTCCAGTTGAATGGACAATTGGGGTTGCTGAATATCTCACCGACGATTGAAGGGGAGTCATTTTACAATAGTGATAAAAATATTGGTTTTAGCTTGTCTGTCGGTTATCGTTTCTGAAAAACCATAATGCCTTAGATCCTGTTATATTCTGGTCTCTGGGTATTCTGGCAGTTTCTTTAAAGCTGGTCCGAATTCCTTCGTTATGCGCTTATCACGCAGTCCGAGGAAATATGATTCAATGTACAGGTACGAAAGTGAAGACAATAGAAAAACCACCGCCAGTACCCCTAGCCATACCAGGTAACGTTGTGCTAAAGGCAGTGTTCCCGTCCATCCGGAAAGAGGACGGATAAATAAGGTCAGGTGCAGCAGGTAGATCGAATAGGATATTTTGCTGACTTGTGTGATGATCGGAAATGTTTTTTTGTATCGATAGAAATAAAGCCCGAGAACTATTAATGCAGTTCCCGCACCAGTTAAGGGAAAATAAAGTGTACGAAATAATTCTTCCCCGGCTTTGATGCTGAATATGAATCCACCGCCCCAGCAAATGGATCCCAGGCAAAGCATCAGAAGGGAATATTTGCGGGTTTTAAGGATGTCGGACTTTGATAAACAAGCTGCAATTAGCCCATAGGCTATTGCATCATACCGATATAATATTGCTTGCACCGGAAACTGCCCTGCCCTGGCGAAACGGAGAAGGTTGAAAAGAATTATAATGATCAAAGCGACGTTCAGGATTACAAACTGACCGGTTACGCCAGTGTTTGTTAACCGACGCACCCGATAATATACTAGTCCAAACAATGGGACAAGAAAATAAAACCATTCTTCAATACCCAGACTCCATGATTCGCCGAAAAAATAGGGGTTATTGTGAAAGTTCTGCAAAAAAACAAAGTAAGTCCAATCAATGCGAAACGCCGGCCAGGTGATCAGCGAAATGATAATGTTTGCTGACAAAACGATAAAATAAAGCGGTAGCGTTCTTAACCATCTTCGTCTCCAAAAGGATTTTATCAATGAGATTGATGGGTCAGGCTGATTGAAAAGTGTTATGAGAATGCGGCCAATAAGGAATCCGCTCAGGGAAAAGAAAAGGTCAACTCCACTGTAAGTACCGATCCAGAAAAATGGAATGTACACGTGAAGGAGTTCGAGGCTATGGCTAAAAAGTATTATGAGTACCGCACCAGCCCTTACGACGTCGAGGCCGTAGCTTCTGGCGGATGTCTCCCTCAGTGATGGGCTTTCTGACATTGAAATAAAGATAGGTTATTAGCTACCTCTGATTGTTTAATCTCACCAACATTTAATCAATCACCAACACGGGAGGAGTACGGACCTCCGTTAAGGCAATCAACGCATAATTTCCAGAAGTATTCAGGTACGATGTCCTGGATATTGAAATGCCCACATAACAACCTTTGGGAAATCGGCTTAAATCTGTCAGTGAAACATTAAACGATCCATTATCCTCTACCTGGTAAAAAAGGGAAGTAATATTATCCGGCATTCCAGGGCCGTTGAATTGGGAAATGCCCTTGTAATACGAAATCTCGATATTTACTTTTTTAAACTGATTATTTGGATCAGGGTCCCACGAAAGGGGAAGCGATTTGCCTAATCTAATGGTAGAATGAGGGAAAAAATCAGTGGTGGGGTATAATATTTTAGGCAGGTAAATAGGGTTGGTTATTACTAATGGAATCATGGGACTGGGTCCGGATGCACTTACCTGAACATTACTGCCGGTTAAGGACAGCCCCTCAGAAAGTGAATTATTTTCGACATAGTTATAAAAATAAGAGTTGTCCGGAGTTAAGACTGTACGTCCATTTATCTTAACAGGTCCGGTATTAACATAACGTCCATTTCTTTTAAATGAAGCTGCGGCGTAAATTACATAAGAACTGTCGGCGTGCAAAATATTTGCACTTTGTGAACAAAATATAGCTACATAGTTATCAGAACGACTTGTTGATGCTAAGGCAACAGCATTATTTATCAGTGGGTTGACCAATAACGACTCATCGGGATTGTCAGGCATTAAAGGCCCTTCCTTTTTGCATGAGCCAAGAAATAATAATAGGAATAATACCAGAGTCAGGGGTAGAAATTTCTTCATTTGCAATCAGATTGGTGAGGTAATTAAAGAGACAAGGAAATGCCCTACAAAATAGAACAATCTGCAGGATATCCCCTAATCCTAAAACGTTAAATCGGATATAAACAATCTGATTGCCTGAGCCAACTCAGATGCTGCATGAAAATCTACTTTTTATGACATTATATTATCTACCTGGAGTATGAAAGATTGAAATTACCACTGATATTTTTCATTATGTTGTCCTGTTTACGGACATCACCCGAAAAGCCGCCTGTCAACCTGTTATTGCCAATGCTGGTGATTGTTATCTTCATAGGATTCGGGGGCGTCATGTTTTGTGAGTTATAGATATCGGCATTTGCAATATCCTCGCGGTTTGCACCGAATGCAACGGCGGCCGTGGCATTTGGTACCGAGGTGGTATACACATACTCACCGGGAACAATTTCGCTTTGTGACATTATAGTTACAGCCAATAACCGGCCATTTGTAGTATCCCTTCCATTTATATTCAACCTGTGCCAACCCTGATTAATTGTATATTCGGCTGTATAACTTTCCAAACGCATAACCTGTCCAATGAGCTTCAGGACAATGCCGTCTTCAGGAGTCTTCAATTCCTCGTCCTTTACATTTTTCGAACAACTTGTGAAAAGTATGGTGGCCAAAAGCAGGGCCCGAAAAGCTGATTTCATAGTGGCAGTAAGTTTGTTTTTTGCTAATATAGTAATTTTCAACATTTCATTTTGTCCTTCGATCGCTATTTGAAATATCGCAACAGTGAGATATTTTCTTGCAGAAAAATAAATTATGTTTCCACATTACCGTTTTCCACGCCAACCGAAAGCTATTCCTTATCTAATGTGAAACAACTTTTAATCCAACGATTGAACCCAACAGTGTGGTGAGAAATAATATCCGCCAGACATTCACCGGATCCTTAAATACAAGGATGCCCATCAACACAGATCCGGCGGCTCCAATACCTGTCCATACGGCATATGCAGTACCAATGGGTAATGTCTGGGTTGCCCTTATCAGGAGCACCATACTGAATGTCAGGCAAACAAGGAATGCCCCATACCAGTAAAACACAGTAGTACCTGTTGCTTCTTTTGCTTTGCCCAGACAAAATGCAAATGCTACCTCGAAACAACCCGCGATGACCAGGATAAACCAATTCATAGATTACCGATTTGACGGCAAAGGTCGGGTTTCGGTTACAGGTTTCAACCAAACAGCGCCGCGGGCCATTTAACCGGAATAAGGAGCAAATCACAAATATTGTCAGGAAAATCAGTATTTTGTATACAGCACAGGCCCGATACATTAATGAGCGGCATTTCCTTCAGGGCCATTTATTATTCAGGGAGATCCCGGACTGATCAGTTCGTTTTCAAAGTAAACTACAACACAATTTATATGAAACCAAAATTCAGTTTCGTCACGTTAATCTTTCTCTTTGCAGGCCTGATATATTGCAAGACCGGTCAATCACAACAAACGACAGCCCCGCAAACCGGGACGTTTAAAGTAATGATACTTTATCCGAATGGGGATGGTAAAACCTTTGATATGGACTACTATGAAAAAAAGCACATGCCAATGGTAGCAGGATTCCTGGGGAAAAATTTAAAATTGTATGAAATCGATAAAGGTATAGCTGGCCGGACACCAGATGATAAGGTGCCTTTTTTGGCTACGGGTTACTTTTACATTACCGATGTTGCTGAATACAATAAAGCGATTGTACAAAACCGGGACGCAATTATCGGTGATTTTAAAAACTACACCAATATCCAGCCTGTTATACTGATTAGTGAGATTAAACAGGTAGTATATAATCAACAGTAAATAGAAAATATAAAGGGAGTGCGGACCCGCACTGAGCGGTAACCTGCACTATGGATGACCGCTAAACTATGATTTATGAAGAATAAGATGCTCCTGTTATTCCTGTTGATCCGGATAGCAGGTTTTGCCCAGATTGACAGCACCGATTTCATTGTAAAAAAAATGATGAAGGATCAACGGATCACAGGGCTTACACTGGCAGTTGTAAAAAATGGTAAGGCTGTTGTGAAGAAAGGCTATGGTCTCGCTAATGTGGAGCTGAATATACCGGTCACTTCAGAGACGGTTATCCGGCTGGGCTCGGTCAGCAAACAATTCTTTGCCACTGCCATTCTCAAACTGGCAGAGGATGGACAAATAAGTATAGAAGATTCTGTTCATAAATTTTTTCCCGATGCTCCTGAAACCTGGCGTCCGATCCAGGTTAAACACCTGCTTTCGCATAGTTCCGGTTTGGTGAGAGAGGGGCCAGCGTATAATAATAATATCATCCAGCCCGACCTTACCATCATCAGGTCGGCCTATTCGTTGCCGCTCAATTTCAAGACCGGTGCAAAATATCAATATTGTAATCTTGCTTATTTTATGCTTGCCGAGATCATCAGGCAGGTCAGCAAAAGGCCCTGGCAGGATTATATCCGTGATTCCCTATTTATACCGGCGGGTATGAAGAACAGCGGAATGACAGATTTCTATCCCATTATCCCTAACCGGGCAAGTGGCTACATGCATAAAGGTGATACCCTTTTAAATGCTAACGCCATGTATGCCGTGCGGCCGAGTGGCGGATTTCTGTCAACCAGTAATGACATGATTTTATGGGATAAAGTTTTGTACGGGAAAAAAATCATTCTTAAGGAACAGAACTGGGATTTGTTATGGAAACCGTTTATCAAGCTGTCTGACAAACCGGAAAGCAAAACATTTTATGGATTTGGGTGGCTGGTGGACGAGGCTAATGGTCACAGGTTGGTATCACATGGCGGATCTAACACCGGTTTCCGTTCCCAGTATAGTCGCTATATTGATGATGGTTTGTCTATTATTATTTTAACGAATACTGATGAAGCAGAGCCCGCGGTTATAGCAAAGGTTTTAGCGGAGTATTATTTCAGGAAACATTTAAAATGAATTTGCCTGAAAATCAGATAGTATTTGGCCGGGGAACAGGCGGATGGGAGGGCTATCTCCTATATTACCTGTCCTGAAATCTGGCAACCACAATTCCTTCAACCTCTATATCTACCTTTCTCCAGTCTGGCCATTTTTTTACCTGTTCCGGATGAGATGTGGCCCAATTCCCAATCGGGTCTGGTGGATTAAGAAGTGACAGATCCGAACGAAGGCCGGCTTCTTCGCCTAGTCCCTTTGCCGTAATTGAAGTAACCCGAAGTAAGTTTCCAAACGCATCCTTTATTCCCTGCACCACAGCGTCTGCCCTTTTTTGCGAAAGTTCAAGATTGTGTGCAGCTGTATGTTCGGGAGAAGTATAACCGAAGGCCCTAATTAGTGCATCACCGTTAGTAAAAAGTGCTCTCTCACATGCAAGAAATGTCTCCAGGATAACGCGTGGCGGAAATGATCCTAAAGCCGTTGTTTGGTCAAGATTGGCAGAATCTACTTTGAAAAAAGCTTCCTGGAGTTTATAGGCTTTAACCTTCTTGTCTCTTTCTTCAGAATATTGAATTCTATCGGATGCAACAGGTTTCATTACACTGGGAAGGTTCGTCAGAATAATTCCCCAGCCTACTGATATATCCAACAGCCTTGCGCTTGCTTTAGGCGATTTCCAGTCTTTAATGTATTTACCCGCGTTGAATAGATTGCCGGCGCCTGGAACACTCGGCGGCGTCAGCTTAAGACTGTTTTCTTCTACAGTTGAGAGAATGATATTATTGCTTAATCGGAATTCAATATATTTCGAGCTGAATAAATCGATAGACCCGAAATTACCGACAGCAATTCCAGGTGCCCTTACCGCCGCAATGGAAAATCGGGCATATTCAAATTCAGTAGGTTTGTCTATGGAAATACTTGAACGGAACTCCATTCCTTTGAGTTCGCCTGTTTTTTTGGTTTTGCTTTCGCCACTGATACGTTTGGTATCTACTGGTACACCTTTGTCTGAATCTAAGGAGTCTTCAGCCCCGAAGCTAATTCCAGCTCCTACATCGCCGTAGGCTCCTGCAAAACCACCTGAAGGAATGGAGGATGTATCCCAGACAGGAGTGCGTGATGCAACAACAGGAATACCATTTACTCTTTTCGTTGAACCATCTGCTTCAGTTATGTAGGTTACCCTTTCTTTTTTTATTGTAACTAGAAATCCCGTAATACCCACATGCGCCAGGAAACTAAATCCAGGTTTTTTGCTCAGTGCTCCCAATCCCGGTACAGACATCGGCTTAAAGTTTAAAGTGTAAGCATATTCCTGATTACGTGCCGGAGCTATTCCCAGTTGCCTGCAGGTTTCAACTAAGGGGGAAATAATATTATCGGTATTTTTACCCAGCTTTTGTAATTCTTCTCTCTCATCCAGTTCTTCACCAAGAACAGCCTGGTACCATTGCAGATAGGTTTTTTTCTCATCTTTCACCACAAGTGATCTGGAATATATATGGGCACGTATCCGCATTCCGTAAGAAACCTGGTATGTTTGAAAGGCTTTTTTATCCAGTAAAACAGCTGATAGGATATTCCCGATTTTTTCCCTTTTGATCTTCCTGGTTGGCTTATCCGTTGCCGTACGCCATTCGTTTATCAAAGCGGTTACCGGAGGTAAGGTTGTTGTATTATCAAATGGAGCAAGTGAAGAGAGTGCTATATCTGTATACGTGGACGGTAGAGGACAAATTTGCTCGGCCAGTAAATATTCCTGCATTTGCCGCGGTAGCCACTGGCGCAGGAAATTAGAACTGCGGGCGGTGGTCTTTGTACGGATAAACCTGTCAGCTGTAGGCGACTGTTGTAACTTGCCCATGTCTGATGCCGATGGGACAAATGACAAATAAAGCGATTCAACTTCTCCATCAAGAAAGATCACTTTGAGAATTCCTTCTTTGGCATTGTTTGACGAATAAATATCAGGCGGATCAATCCGGAATTCCTGCAATAGCGCCTCCGGGCTACTCATATTGCCGGTTTCATTTATCCAAAAAAACTGTACACCCTTGTCTAATGGTTGCATCATCCAGCCCCATAATACTCCAGGCTGTATACTGTACGCATTTTTGGCCGGCTCCTGGCATTTAGTGTCAGAACGATTGGGCATCCAGGAAGGCGGTGGCGTAAACCACCCCACAACTATTTTGCCCGCCTGCGCGATTTGAAGCATGATTGCTGAATTTTCCCCGGCGCGCAGAGGCACAGACTCGTAATAGCCAGTCACATCCACAGCAGCCTGGCGGTCTACAGGTGGTCCAGCCGGAATAATAATCTTTTGCGGAGACGGGAGGTCAAAAAACTTATATTCCGGTGATGCCGGTGGCTCTGGCTTTCTAATATCAAAGTAACCGGGGAAGCTGCTCATGGTTCAGCAATTATATGGTAACTACTCATATTTGCCTCCCTGTTTTAGGATCATATTTAACTTCAACCGCTACTATCTGATCAGTCGGCAATACTTCAACCCATGGGCCACCCAGTGCAAATTGCACGTCTGTTTCTACCTGGAAGCCACCTTGCAAAGGATCAAATCCATGTTCGTAAACTTTATCCGTAGGTAAGTAACGTTTAGTTTCTCCGTCAATAGTTTCAGTTACGGGTTTTTTTGAGTTTTCGTATTTCGTTTTTATCTCCAGGGAGAGAGAGATCAACGCATCTTCAATGGTTACAAAAAAATTTGCAGGGTCGTTATTAATTTTAGTTGAAAAATTCTTATATCTTTTTTGCCTAGGATCGGAAGCATCAAAAGGATATTTTTCAAGAAAAAGAATAATATCGTCCAGTTCTTTTTTTGACCCTTCCTGGTACTTAGACTGGATACCATCCGCCCCTTCAACGTTAGCTTTCATTAACCAGTTAAGTGCTGCCAATTCTTTACCCGGCTTTATTGGTATTACTGCTTTAACCCAGGGTGCATTTAAGAAGGCATTTCTTATATTATCGCCATCTAATTGCAACAGCCATCCTAGAGAACTGCCCAATTTGGCAGGGGTGGAATCTTCAGTTATAAAGTAATTGGGACGATAGTTTTCAGCTGCACCTCCCCAACTCACGATATCCTCACTTGTAAAGGGTGGTACAACTTTCGTCCTCCCAAAGCCAACAGGCGAAGGCACGATGGTTTTACCTACATCCTGAAATGATTTTGAATGTGATCTGGGCATCCACCATTCCGGAGCTGTGAAATACAACATTTTGTCAATATCAAACATGGAATTAATTAATTCGGCAAGCACATGACGTGTTTGTGAATTGGACATATCTACGCCTACCTTCAGTAAGTCACCGATCAGATACCTGTAAATGATTGTTCTTTCTTCTTCCCTTAATTCTTCGAATTTCCTGGGCTTTATATTGCTGGCAACCTTAATTCTATCACGCGCTTCTCTTACAAAAGCCTCTTTGGCTAATTTTGCCTTTTCAGTATCATATTTCGCCAGGTCGGCTTTATATTTGGCGTCAATAGCATCCAATACTGCTTGTTCCGGTGAGTATATTAATTTCAACTTCAGGGTAAGTTCGTAGCCATCAAATTTTACCTTTCTTAAATGGATATTGAAGGCACTTTTTTTGTATTCATAAAAAACCGGTTCAACCAATTTGCCTTCCACACATCCGTCAAATACTACCTGGGTAAGATTGTATCCCGGAATTTCCTCCACCTTATTGTCTTCATAATTCATATGGATATAATCCCCGTCAAAATTTGAATTTATTGCGCCGCCTTTATCATTGTAAGGAGGTCCGCCGGGCACGGGAGGATGTTCTACGTAGAGCTGGGTATCACGGTCGTCTGACCACCAATCTTTGAGCGGTAGCTTCAATGTATAGTCTTTTGAAATTGGTTGAGGTATCGCGCCCTGTTCAGGGTGAGGCAGACCGGACAAATTAGGGGGCTCAGCAATATGAACCAATTTGGCCAATCCTAAATCGTGACCGGGCATATCCACATACGTCTGCCAGCACAGGTTTGTGCCAATATCCTGTACCTGTACTCCCACCTGTCTCATTTTCCGCCTTAGCTCATAGTTGATAAGATCTTGTGTAGTGTTCTGCAATACGTATCGTTTACTTGAAGTGTGCTGGGTTTCAGTTGTGGTTTTAAAAGATGTTTTGAAATTTTTCCTGATTTCTGTTGAAATTTTATGGCTCTGCTGCTTCATAAGTTTGTCAACATGTTCTTTAGCCGTTTTTTCATTATTTTCCAGGCCATAACTGGTGGTAGTATCAACATGCCCGGTTGCGGAATACACATTTGGAACCCCACCTTGAACTGATCCACCTGCACTGGCACTCATACCAAATTTTGTGTTATTTTGATTTTCACTTCTTACAGCATCAGATACATCATCTTCTGTAGTGGCAGACTCTTCAGTTTTATGAATCGATTCGAATGATGATTCGAATGCACTTTCAATGATTTGTTTCCTGGTATGAATCTCTATCAATTCCAGGGATGCGCCGGGGCTTAACCAGATATGTTCTACCGGTTGGCCAAGAAAGGTGTCGAATTCGAAAAAGTACTGTCTGAACAAATGGACAATACCTACGGGGGACAGGGATACCCGGCCAATCTCGGATTTTGGATCAAAATTTTCCATTGGATCCAGGAAAACCGTCATTTCATCAATTTGGTTTATGTCAATAACATTTTCTTCAGGGAAAAATATTTTGGCTAATATTTCAAACTTTTCCTGCTTAAAAAGTTCATTTAATACACCGGCCATTGACGATTCCAGCTCTATTCTGTTATTCAGTATTTCCGATACCTGTGCCTGTCTTTCGGGCAGGTTAAAATCAATTCTTTGATCAACAGGAATAACATTGTTGATAAAGGAAGTGTGTTCTTGTTGTAAAAGGGTTTTGACCTCGGGCAACAAATCCTTCATAGCCTCTTCACTAACCAGTTTTTTCCAGATTTTTATATTGGTTTTGTCCATCTTTTCCCTGTTGATCTGCTTTTGGATAAGATCGGTAATGAAGAACCTGTATGGACCAGGTACATTTGTTCTGTTTGGCAGGTTTAAAGTGCCGGCGTTAAATTTTAAAATGTCAAAATGAATATCATTATTGCTGAAATCATTCACTTTCAATTCGGTATCGGGATACATTTTGGATAACAATGTATCTACAATTTTTAGCTGCGAATCTTTAACTCCGGAATGAAATCGCTTGATCATTCTTTTAGATTTCCATCCAAGCAAAGGCTGATATACTCCGAATAATTCGCTTGCATAGGGAAGAACGTTCTTAAATTTATTAAGATCCATCTGGTTTGGCATACTTATCTGTTTAGAAGTTACAAATAATCGAAAAGCTGGCGGGAGATTGAAAATAAAAAGAACCGGAATCAGAAAATAGTATAAACACGCCAAGTTTTGACTGAAATGTGGGATTTACGGGCTCTTTTGTTTTTTTACTTAAATCATTTACTACCTGTCGAAACAGTGTTTTCCTATTTTGTAATTATCCTTATAACGATTATCATTGCAGTCAAGAAGCTATTATAGTTTCTTGAAACCAAAACCTGTGACAGCAACTGCTTATGAAACCATTACCATGTTCCCCGGGAATAATTCTGTTCCTGTTATTTATTATCGGTTATGCGATAGAACACCGGGTTGTCCTGTATATATCCAACCTCCATATTAATGCAGGGCTGCGCGGCCACCAATTCTCCCTAAAAAGATATTTTAGCTGATCCCATTAAGGCTAGATCCGATGGATCGAATGGTCTGTTGCGTTCCGTGTTTTCTATGATCCCTCAATCCTTGTGTGAAACAAGTTGGTCAATTATAGAAACCCTGGTATTGTTTTCGGCGGACGCCGAAATGGTCTTCAACATTGAAATTTGTTATACCGTAAATTATTTTTTAATTATAAATCCAAACAATGAAAAAAATCGTGTTCGCTGGTGCCCTGCTGTTAACAATGTTTACTGCCTGTAAAAAGGATAAAGACGATCAGTCTACTGCAGAAAAAATTGCTGGTAAATGGAATGTAAGCAAGATAATTACGAGGGAAGTTATTGAAGGAGAAGAGCCTTTCGAAGATACTTACACCGGGGTGTCTACAGATTATATAGAGTTCAGATCTGATGGAAAGGTTGTGCTCGATTTTGACGGAGATTCGGAAATTGAATCCTACCAGGTAATGGGAGATACTGCCATTGTGATTGCTGATGTTCCTTTTAAAATTACAGCCCTTAGCAAATCACAGCTCTCATTATATAGCAAACAATCATATTCAAACAACTATTTC
>JBEVJC010000026.1:0-54345 GCA_040510375.1 Chitinophagaceae bacterium | reverse complement strand
CGGCTTCTTCCTGCTGCAGGATCAGCCACATCGCTTCTATATAATCCCTGGCATGACCCCAGTCGCGCTGCGCATTCAGGTTACCCAGGTATAATTTATTTTTCAGTCCCAGTACAATCTCGGCCACCCCACGCGTGATCTTGCGGGTAACAAAGGTCTCCCCCCGACGCGGACTCTCATGGTTAAACAAAATCCCGTTGCAGGCATAGATGCCATAAGCTTCGCGGTAGTTTACCGTGATCCAGTAAGCATACATCTTGGCCACGGCATAGGGCGAACGGGGATAAAACGGTGTGGTCTCACTTTGCGGGATTGCCTGCACCTTTCCATACAACTCCGAGGTAGAAGCCTGGTAAATCCGGGTCTTCTTTTCCATCTTCAGTAAACGGATAGCTTCGAGTAAACGAAGGGTACCCACTGCATCAGTATTGGCCACGTATTCCGGTTCTTCAAAACTAACCTGTACATGACTCATGGCACCCAGGTTATAAATCTCATCGGGCTGCACTTCCTGGATAATGCGGATACAATTGGTGGAATCGGTGAGGTCACCATAATGAAGAATCATCTTCAGGTGTTTCTCGTGTGGATCCAGGTACAGGTGATCAATGCGTTGCGTGTTAAGTTGGGAACTTCTTCTCTTGATCCCGTGTACTTCATACCCCTTCGCCAAAAGAAATTCTGCGAGGTATGATCCATCCTGGCCGGTAATCCCTGTGATCAATGCTTTTTTCATGAATTTGTTTTCAATATTATCGCCTTAGAGAATTTAATGGCGGGGCATCGCATGGGAAGCCTGGAATTTCAGCGGTTGTAAGACCGGCAAGATATTAAAAATACCCGTTTCAATGCTGGTTATTCCCCAATCACACTCAAAAACTTTTTCATCCCCTCGCGTTTGCGGTCGTCCAGGTTATAACTTAAATGCAGTTTATAATATTTCTGCAGGTCATAGGTATCGTAATGAAGACCCGACACAATCTCATCGATATGGCTGATCCCTTCTTCATTGGCGGCATCAAACACCCGGATAAACTCTTCCGGTAGGGGCCTCGTGCTCACCCATGCTGCAAATACAAAGGGCAGCCCCGTGATTCCACGCCACTCACTTCCCAAATCATAGATAAATGTCGAGATCCGCCGTTGTTCCAGTGCCCGGTCACCAATCACCAGCCCCGCAGCAGTCCCGGTGATCTTGTCGCGGTAGGATTCATTGTCCGACTCAATAATCTCCGGATGGATCCCCCAGGATTCTTTCATCAGCCATTTCAATAATGCCACAGACGACCTGCTCTGGTAATCTAGATAAACCTTCGTGATCTCCTTCATCGGCACTTCACTGAACAAACAAACCGAGGCAATTTCCCCCTCCGCCCCAATACAGTGGTTACCCACAATGTAGGATTGCGGAAGAAGCGGGATTGCTGCAACCGGAATCAGTCCCAGGTCAACCTCGTCGTCCTTCAGCATCTTTGCCAGCTTCGACGGATATGCACCCGTCAACTCTATCATATCACTGATCGGTCCCCTCTGCAAACCATAGATCAGCGGTTTCGTATTCAGATAATTCACAATACCCACCCGGATCTTCTTCAATTGATCTATTTTTGCGCAAATATAGCGCAGAATCAGGTTGTAGAAGAGAACCAGCCAACTGCCTAACGCTAAACGACTTAATAATGGAACTTACCCCACTTACAGCCATTTCGGCAATCGACGGACGTTATCGCAAACAAGTACAGCAACTGGATGAATATTTTTCCGAGTTCGGACTGATAAAATACCGTGTTACCATCGAGATCGAATACCTCCTGTTCCTGGCGGATCAGGGCTTCCTGACCCTTTCTGCCCGTACCGCAAAACACCTGCGCACACTGGCTTCCGATTTCCGCCCCGAACATGCTCAACAGATCAAAAAAATTGAACATACCACCAACCATGATGTCAAAGCGGTAGAATATTTCCTGAAAAAAGAACTCGAAGCCAACGGCGGAAAAAAAATCCTTGAATGGGTGCATTTCGGTTTGACATCACAGGATATCAATAACACCGCTATTCCACTTTCATGGAAACATGCCATCGAATACGAATACCTTCCTTCCCTCCTGAATCTTAACATGCAGTTCAGGCTGCTGGCAAAAGAATGGAAGAATATACCAATGCTGGCATTTACTCATGGACAGCCAGCAAGTCCCACCCGGCTAGGCAAAGAAATCATGGTATTCAACGAACGGATCCAGAACCAGATTGAACAATTCATCCACGTACCTTTCACCGGAAAATTCGGCGGCGCAACCGGCAACTTCAATGCACATAATGTAGCCTTTCCAAAAACAAACTGGGTGGCATTCGGCAACGAGTTCCTCGACTCACTCGGTCTCAGCCGCCAGCAATTCACCACACAAATCGAACACTACGATAATTTCGCCGCACACTTCGATTGTATGAAACGGATCAATAATATCCTGATCGATTTCTGCCGCGATATCTGGACCTATATTTCCATGGAATATTTCAAACAGCGCACAAAGGCTGGTGAAGTAGGATCATCCGCCATGCCCCATAAAGTAAACCCGATCGATTTTGAAAATGCAGAGGGGAACCTGGGAATGGCAAATTCCATTCTTGAACATCTTTCCTCCAAACTACCCATCTCGCGCCTGCAACGGGATCTCACCGATTCCACGGTTTTACGCAATATCGGTGTGCCATTTGCCCATACCATCATAGCATTCCGTTCCATTGAAAAAGGATTGAGCAAACTGGTAATTAACCCGGGTAAAATTGAAGCCGACCTCGACCGCAACTGGGCCGTTGTTTCAGAAGCAATACAGACCATCCTCCGGCGGGAAAATTATCCCCAGCCATACGAGGCGCTGAAAGACCTGACAAGAGGCAACCAGTCGATTACCAAAGAATCAATTGCCAGTTTTATTGATGGATTAAAGATTGATACTGAGTTGAAAAAAACACTCAAAAAAATCAGTCCGCATAATTACACGGGTATCACTGCAAAATTCTGATTACAACCCTTATTAGCATAGTATTTGGATTGACACAGCAAACTGTTTTATGCGTCCCGTACCTCTTGTTTTAATCGCCCTGGCAATGATGATATCATGCCAGAAGGAAGAACGTGCTGATACCGACCGGCCTGGCGATGGCCGTTATGTGGGTATATTTACCCGCACCGGTTTAGATACAGCAAATGTTTCACTCGATTTTGAAGGTAACCAGTTTTCGGGGTCCAGCAGTATCGATCGCTATCCCGCTATCTGCGGCGGTTCGTTCGACCTGGGCACGGGCACAATAATTTTCAGTGACACCTGCTCATGGACCGCCAACTTCGACTGGAGCCTGATCGCCGATGGCCATTATAATTTTGTTTATTCAGATGAAAAGGATCTTCGCATCTGGAAAACCGCCGACGGAATAACCGATGAATACCGGCTTCATAAAACAAACTGATCCCTAAACCCCTTCCTTATGGATCTCTGAAGTAAAGTGGAATTTAATCTCCGGATTATTTGCGATCTCTGTATTCAGGAACCATTCACTCTGGGCCAGGTACACCATATGTTCATCCTTATCCATTGCAATATTGGTCTGTTTAAACCGGGAGAAGTCAAGTAACTTTTCCTTATTGGTACTCGTCAGCCAGCAGGCTTTATAAAATGGCATTGAATTAAATACCACTGAGGCACCATATTCATGCAGTAGCCGGTATTGTATAACTTCAAACTGAAGCTCACCCACACAGCCGATAATTTTTTTGTTTCCGCCAAACTGTGTAAACAACTGCGCCACACCTTCGTCGGTAAGCTGCATCAACCCCTTCTCCAGCTGTTTGGTTTTCATCGGATCCTTGTTCACCACTTCCTTAAAGATCTCGGGCGAAAAAGATGGAATCCCGGTAAAATAAAAATTCTCCCCTTCCGTCAACGTATCACCGATCTTGAAATTACCGGTATCAAATAAACCAACCACATCCCCGGCATAGGCATCATCGATCACACTTTTATCGCGTGCAAGGAACGAATAAGGATTACTGAAACGGACTTCCTTATCCATTCTTACATGATGGAAATATTTATTCCTTTCAAACCGTCCCGAACATACACGCAGGAAGGCAATCCGGTCGCGGTGTTTTGGATCCAGGTTCGCGTGAATCTTGAATATAAAACCACTGAGTTTATCTTCTTCCACATCCACCATCCGCTCGGTGGTTTCCCGGCTTCTTGGCATCGGTGCAATGCGGATAAATGTATCCAGCATTTCCTTCACCCCAAAATTATTAATGGCACTACCGAAGAATAAGGGCGCAACCAGTCCCGCCTGGTAATCTTCCACATTCAGCTGCCCATGTACCGTCTCCACCAGTTCCACATCCTCACGTAATTGTATGGCGTCTTTCTCACCCAGTTTTTCATTTACGATTTCGTCCGACAAATCTGACACCGAAATAGTATCCTCACCCTGTCCCTTCGTATTGGCGGTAAACAAAACCAGGCGCTGGTCGTACAGGTTATAAACTCCCTTAAAATCCTTACCACTGCTTATCGGCCAGCTCATGGGATGGAGCGATAAATTCAATTCCTTTTCAATTTCTTCCAGTATATCAAACCGGTTTTTTCCGTCACGATCCATTTTATTTACAAAAACAATCACTGGCGTATCACGCATCCGGCAAACCTCCATCAGCCGCCTGGTCTGCGCTTCCACCCCGTTCACGCTGTCCACCACCAGGATTACACTGTCCACCGCCGTAAGCGTCCGGTAGGTATCTTCCGCAAAGTCCTTGTGACCCGGAGTATCCAGCAGGTTGATAAGAATGCCATTGTACTCAAAGCTCATTACGGAAGTGGCCACGGAAATTCCCCGTTGCCGCTCAATCTCCATAAAGTCACTGGTAGCGTGTTTTTTAATCTTATTGCTCTTTACGGCACCCGCCACCTGGATGGCACCCCCGAACAGGAGGAACTTTTCCGTCAGTGTGGTTTTTCCCGCATCGGGGTGACTGATAATGGCAAATGTGCGCCGGCGCTTTACTTCGTTGTGATATTTCATATAAATCCCTGCGGTGGAGACTTGTACCCTTTCCGCTTTTTTAAGTCCGCAAAGGTAACAATTAGCAGGCAATCGGCTACATTTGCCCATGATCCGGCGGAGTTTCGAAATAATCGGCAGCAGCTTTAAAATGGCCTTGCTTGAGCTTTGGAAAAATAAGCTCCGGACCTTCCTTTCCCTTTTTGGTATTACAATCGGCATTTTCTGCATCATCAGCGTGATGGCAATGGTGGGTAGCCTCGAACAAAACCTGAAGAACGAAATCAATACCCTCGGTTCAAATACATTGTACCTGGATAAATGGGAGTACTCAACCGGACCCGGAGAACGGCCCTGGTGGGAGTTTGTAAACCGCCCCGTGCCCCGCTTCACTGATGTAAGCCAGATTAAAGAGCGTACCCCGGATGCACAATATGCTGCCTTCCGGATCAAGACTGTCAGTGACGTGGAATACAAGGGTAACGTGCTTTCCAACGTAAATGTTTACGGCGTGACGGAAGATTTTTCCGAAATCCAGCCTCTTGATTTTTCTTATGGCCGTTACCTTACCAATGCAGAATTCGATTTTGGAAGTAATACCGTGCTTATCGGAAACGAAGTGGCGGTCCAGCTTTTTGGCGAACCTTCCCTCGCGCTGGAAAAGGAAATAACAGTGAAAGGCCGTAAACTCCGCGTGGCGGGCGTTATAAAAAAACAGGGAAAACAGATGATCGGAGGTTGGGATTTTGATCAGAGTATTATCGTGCCCTACCGTTTTGCACGGACCATCATGAATGAATTCAAGGCCGACCCGGTGATCATTATCAAGGGTCGCGATAACCTTACCAGCAAGGCCCTGAAGGACGAACTTACCGGAACCGTACGCGGAATCCATAAACTCAGCCCAACCAAGGAAGATGATTTCTCGCTCAATGATATCAGTGATATCAGCGCGTCGATCTCTGAGGCGTTTGTCAGTGTCAATATCGGTGGACTGGCTATTGCCGGCCTGTCCCTGATTGTAGGAATGTTTGGCGTAGCCAATATCATGTTCGTGTCTGTTCGCGAACGGACCAGCCAGATCGGTCTTAAAAAAGCCATCGGTGCCAAAAACCGCGTGATCCTGACCGAATTCCTGCTGGAGTCTACCTTTCTCTGTATTATAGGCGGTATCATCGGTCTACTCCTGGTATTCCTGCTGGCCAAAGTAGTTTCCGGACTGCTTCCCTTTCCCGTTTTTATTTCGGTGAACAATATGCTGGTGGCCATCGGTGTTTGTATTGCAGTTGGAGTCCTGGCCGGTTTCATCCCCGCCTCCCAGGCGGCCCGTATGGCCCCTGTAGTAGCGATCCGCAGTAAATAATGCCGTAATTTTGCGAAAATATTTTTCATTTGTCAACCACCATCCTGGCCATAGAATCTTCCTGCGATGAAACATCGGCATCCGTTTGCGTGGATGGAAAAATCCTTTCCAACTTTATCGCCAACCAGCTGGTGCATGAAAAATATGGAGGCGTGGTACCCGAACTTGCCTCAAGGGCACATATGCAGAATATCGTTCCGGTTGTAACAGCTGCCATGAAGACTGCCGGAATTTCGAATACCGCCATCGATGCAGTCGCATTTACACAGGCACCAGGATTAATCGGATCATTGCTGGTGGGAGCACAATTTGCCAAGTCAATGGCAATGGCCCTCGACCGGCCACTGATTTCCGTACACCATATGCAGGCACATGTGCTGGCCAACCTGATCCCTGAACAGCGTCCCTCCTTCCCTTTTCTTTGCCTTACAGTCAGCGGAGGTCATACACAAATTGTTCTTTGCCAGTCGCCGCTAAAAATGACCGTACTGGGACAGACTATCGATGATGCAGCCGGCGAAGCATTTGACAAGTCGGCCAAACTTCTGGGACTTCCTTATCCGGGTGGACCCCTGATCGACAAATATGCACGAGAAGGTAACCCCGATCGCTTCCGGTTTCCGGAACCAAAAGTATCGGGACTGGATTTCAGTTTCAGCGGACTTAAAACATCGATCCTTTATTTCCTGCAGAATGCAGGTACCAGTAATATTTATAAAGAAGAATTCCGTGTCACGGAAGAAGAACGGGCCCTGTTTATTAAAAATAATCTCGCCGATATCTGTGCATCCATACAGCAACGCATTGTTTCAATCCTGCTTAATAAAGTTAAAAAAGCGGCAGAAGAAACAGGTATAACACAGATCTGCCTTGCGGGAGGTGTTTCGGCAAATAGTGGTCTCCGTAAGGCATTTGAAGAAACAGGAGTTAAACTGGGCTGGCAAACCTATATCCCCGCTTTTGAATATTGCACCGATAATGCAGCAATGATCGCCATTGCCGGTTATTATAAATTCCTGGCTAAGGATTTTTCCCCGCTATCGATCGGAACTTCCGCCCGCGCAGAATTCTGATCATCAACATTAAATGATGGCCAATACCTATTTCCAGTTTAAACAATTTCGCATCGAACAGGACAAAACTGCCATGAAAGTCACTACCGACGCGTGTTTGCTGGGAGCCTGGGCGGCAAGCCTGATCAACCACGAAGCGCAACCCGCCAGAAACCAACCAGTGGTTACAGATAACGAGATTGGTCAAACATCCCTTACTCCAATTCCGGCAATCAATCAACCAGCCGTTACAGGTAACGACAAAGTCTTTCATTCAACTGGTCAAACAAACATCCTCGATATCGGCACAGGTACCGGATTACTTACACTGATGCTGGCACAGGCAGTTCCCGCTATCATCGACGCCGTGGAAATAAACGCACAGGCTTCAACCCAGGCAACTGAAAATTTCCGGAGCTCACCGTGGAATAACCGGTTGAGATTATTTAACACAGGTATCGCCGGTTTTAATCCCGGCCACCAGTATGATTATATTATCAGCAACCCGCCTTTTTATGAAAACGACCTGCGTTCAGGTGTAACGGAAAAAGACCTGGCGTTTCATGATTCCGGTCTGTCGCTTGACCAATTATTTTCAGCGATTGATAAACACCTCTCGCCTTCCGGGAAATTCTACCTGTTACTTCCCATTAAACGAAAACAGGATCTTGTTAACCTGATAGAAATTTACGGCTTCGGGATAGAACAGATGGAAGAAGTAAGGCAAAGTATAAAACATGATCCCTTCCGGATCCTTGTCTGTGGCTCCCGTAAAAAAACAGGAGACTTCAAAATAAATGATCGGGCTATAAAGGAAGCAGACCAGTTATATACCACCTGGTTCACCGGTTTACTTCAACCATATTATTTACATCTCTAGTCGCTTGTAAATGGATGCGGAACAACAACAACGTAAAGTCTATCTTCCTTCCGCATAATCACGCAGGTATTCATACCCTGTGCCCAGCCCTCCACCAACGGCCATGGTAGCGCGTTCTATAATGGGTGAAGTTCCATTAAGCAGGTCGTCAAGAACGAACTTGATCAGTTGTTCACCAAAGTATCGTGAAGCGTCTCTTGGTAATTCATTGGGCAGGTTACCCACGGCCATTATATCAATTGAATCCTTTGAATAGGGTTTTACTTTCTGCAGGGTATTCTTGTCAATTCCGTACACCGGATCTTCGATCGACTGGTCGCCCAGGTTGATTGGCACAGATCCGTCTGCATCATCAGTAATATCGGCAATGGTCTGGATAATGAAATGCGGCGATCCCGCATCTTCCTTCTCAAATAAACGGGGCACATCTTTATCCCAGTAAACGCCGTTCATCAGGATATCCGTTTGTTCGGTATAGGGCAGGAAGGTAGATCGGTAAGCTGAGGGGTTCTCATGAAAATCACTCCTGCTATAGGTTCCGGTGATTTTGTGCTGATACAGGTCGGATCCTTTCAGGTGCGTATATACCGGGTAAGAAAATCTTCGTTTCAGGTACTCATCAGGTTCCACTTCGTGAATGCCCATCAGGTTCATAATCTCCAGGATTCCATGTCCCACCCGGCCCGATCCCGTAACCGCTATTTTCACATTGGGCAACCGGATTCCAAAATAAGTATGAATCAGCTCACGAAAACTTTTCTCTTTATACACACGGCCAAGTTTATAAAGACCGGTCCGCTCGCCATATGCCATGATCCCATTATGGGCACCCACCACGCCTGCAAAAAAACCAAATCCAATGATCCGTTGCCCATCCTCGTGTTCAAGACATTCGTAATCGATCAGCCGGATTTTTTTATCCAGTATGGCCCGCAGCAATCGCTGGTTATGTGGTTGTTTTTTTTTGGTATGGGAGAAAAAAAGATAGGTCTTGCCGGCAATCAGTTGTTCAGGCGGAACTTCCTTAATCCCCATCAGGATATCACACCCGCCCAGGTCGTCCACCACCTCCACCCCCGCCGATACATATTCGCGGTCGCTGAAACAGCGGTTGGGAGAGGATTGTGCCTTGATGGTAACTGTGGTTGAATTTTTCTGGATCCACTTGCATTGTGCCGGAGTGAGCGCTACCCGGTTATCCGCCGGTATCTTGCCCTCCCTGATAAGTCCGATTGTAATCATCCTTCTCGTTTTATTGCCTCTTATTTATTGATTCCTGTCAGGCAGGTAAAGTTAACCGGATTCAATCAAGACGTTAAAATTCCATTTAAAGGTCTGTCCCTCCTGCCGGCTGGCGGGATTTACCTCTTTTGATGAATTATTCCGTCTATTTTTGTGGGCGCGCCAATACGCAGGGCGTTCGTTGACCCGATGATCGGCGAGGCTCTTCCGTATTTCGTGGTAAAATGGCTCCATACGATATTACTCTGCATTGTATCAGGGATCCGGGTTAATACCCAAACAAACCCGTCACCGGGTTGTTAAACACCTATAGAAACGCGTTAGATGGACATACTGAATAAAATCCTGAAGATCTTCAGGAAAATATTTTTACCGAAGAAAAGTTGTTGCCGCTAAAAAGCAGTAATATTGCCAGCCCAATTCATACCGGACTACAGGCTAGCCGGTTTGACAGTTGCCCAGGTGGCGGAATTGGTAGACGCAGCAGACTCAAAATCTGCCGTTCGTAAGGATGTGAAGGTTCGATTCCTTTCCTGGGCACTTAACCGGACATGTCGGAATTTTTTCGATGTGTCCGGTTTTTTTTGCCACTAACATGCGCGGGCTCCTTCCTAAAAACCGGCATATTCATCAAATGTTTCAGCTTAAATCGACATGGTAAGCCTTCAAAAGTATCAGGAACTTTGTACTACCATCATAACCGGGCGGATAAGTGATTCCAGATTTCATAATTTAAATAAAATGTTATGTCGAACGAAAGACCAACATTAAAAGGTAAACGGGTGATCCTGTTGGGTGGTAGTTCCGGTATCGGGTTGGCTACGGCAAGGACGGCTGCCAGCGAAGGCGCCAATGTAGTAATTGTATCGGGCAATCAGGCACGTATAGACAAGGCGCTTGCAGGACTGCCGGCCGGGAGCGAAGGCTATTCAGTCGACCTGAGTAAGGAAGAAAATATAAAGAACTTTTTTGGAAAAACCGGCCGCTTTGATCACCTGGTTTATTCTGCCGGTGAAAACCTGAATTTAAAACCTATTCATGCAACCGAGCTATCACAGGCACGCGATTTCTTTACGCTGCGTTTCTGGGGAGCCTTCGCGGCCGTGAAATATGGCTCGCCGTTAATCAATACAGGCGGATCCATTAATCTGACAAGTGGTACTGCCAGCGCACGTCCGGGGGTTGGATGGTCAGCAGCTTCCGCTCTCTGTGGTGCCATGGAAGGTTTTGTCAGGGCAATGGCGGTGGAACTGGCACCTATCCGCGTAAATTGTGTGGTCCCGGGATTAATCAGAACACCGTTGTGGAGCAATGTGTCGGAAGCTGACCTCGAACAACGTTTTAAAACAGTAGCTGAAACCTTACCGGTTAAAAGGATTGGTGAGCCGGAAGATGTTGCTGATGGTTTTGTTTACCTGATGAAACAACAATATGGCACCGGCCAGGCATTGTTGATTGATGGAGGAACATTACTGGTATAACCGGGCCCCGGACGTTCAACTCAATATCTCCTCCGGTTTGTAAACCGGCCATGCACCGGTTTTTGTTGCAACAAAGGAACCAAGTGCACAGGCAAATGCCAGTGCATCACTGACCGGTCGGCCATTGATCACAGAATACAAAAATCCAGCAAGGAAAGAATCACCACTACCAACCGTATCCGCCACCTTCACCCGGAAACCGGGGTGACTGGCCCATTGTCCATCATAATAAACAATGGCACCTTCTGCGCCGCGCGTAACAAGGATCGACTTCAGGGCGAAACGTTCTTTCAGGAACATCATCTGCCCTTCCGTGTCGGTTATATCCCCATACCAAGCGTTGATCAATGCCAGTTCATCAATATTCATCTTAACCACATCGGCACGCTGCATCAGTTGTTCAACCAGCGGTTGCGTATAGTTTGGCGCCCGCAGGTTGATATCAAGTACTTTTATATTCGCATGATCAAGTAGCTCCAGTAAGGTTAACCTCGACCGTTCCGACCTCGCTACCAGAGAGCCAAAAATAAAATAATCAGCAGAACCCACTACCTCAAGCAGCGATGGATCAATGGTTATCTCATCCCAGGCAGCAGGTGTTACAATATCATAAGTCATATCACCATTTTCATCCGGTGATGCCTTCACAATCCCCGTTGGCACCAGCGGATCAACCTGGACCAGTCCGATATCGATATGGTTATCCAGCAGTATGCGCTGCAGGTCAATACCACGCTGGTCCTTTCCCAGTCTGGTAATTAACCGCGGATGCAGCCCCAGCGTATGAAGATGGTAAGCAACATTCATGGGTGCTCCGCCGGGTACAGCACCGGTAGGTAGCAGATCCCAAAGGATCTCACCAAAACAAACAAGGGTCTGGTTTTTTTTCAGTTCAGGGTTCATCATAAATTAAATGTAAGGAAGTTCAGGACATTTTCATTGCTGACCGGAGCAAACAACTGCACCTCCGGCGGGGAAGGGGCACACGTTGCCAGCCCCACCCTGCAACACCCATTCATTCAGGTCCGCCACCTGTAATAAGATTTGGCATATCCCTTCCATCAAGTCCGGCAAGCAGGTTGGTAGCCGCAATCCTTGCCATGGCAGTTCTGGCCTCGATTGTGGCTGATCCGATATGTGGCAGTACCGCAACATTTGGCAGGTTTACCAGCGGATTACCGGCGAGCATCGGTTCGGGATTGGTTACATCCAGACCCGCACCCCAGATCTCGCGGTCCAGCAAGGCTTTCAGGAGATCGGCTTCATTATGCAGTCCACCCCGGCCGGTGTTGATGAAAATAGCACCGGGTTTCATTTTGCGGAACAGATCAATATTGAACAACCCTTTTGTTTCAGGAGTTAAAGACGCATGTACAGTTAGTACATCACTTTTTTGAAGAAGCTCGTCGAACGACACATACCTGGCACCCAGCTGTTGTTCTGCCACCGCATTAACAGAACGGTTATGATAAAGGATTTCCATATCATAGGCTCCCCGGCAACGCTTCGCCATTTCGAAACCAATTTTACCCAGGCCAAAGACACCGAGCGTTTTTCCGGTGAGTTCCATACCCAGGTTTGCTGTGGGTTCATAAAAACCCCATTCGCCTTTTGCAATAGTATTATGAAGAAAAAATGCCTTCCGTGAAACAGCCAGCATCAGCAGGAAGGCCGTATCTGCTGTTGCAGCACTGAGCACACCCGGCGTATTACTTACCGGCACTCCCACCCTGGCGGCGGCTTTCAGGTCCACATGATCGTAACCAACCGAATACAAAGCCACCACTTTCAGGTGCCGGCAGGCTGTAAAAAATGGATCATCGAGTTTATTATGCCCGGCACTGAGTAATGCATCATGCTGTAAACAGGCATCGATTAATTCACGTGCAGTTAATTCCTTTTTTTCACTGTAAATAGTAAGGCTGTGACCGGCATCACGAATAAGTTGCAGACCTTCTTCAGGGATAATACGGGTAACGAAAACTTTCATTCTGCAATTTACCGAAACGGAATAAAAAAACCTGCCTGTACAAATACAGGCAGGTCTCGTTTAAATATCACTTACTGAGGCGTGCTGTCACTCATCATTCGCCCGTTCGATCCTGTACTGTCCATCATCCCACTATCCTGAACACCCATTGAATCAACCATTCCCTGACCATTCATGGAAGAACCGGTGTTATCCGAAGGCGACATAGTTGATACCGTGTCTTCCGTTGAATCAGTCTTGCTGTCATTGTTGCAAGCGCTGAAAACCACTGTTACTAAACACGCAATAAAAATCTTTTTCATGTTTGCTTTTTTTTATGGAACGCGACCTGTTGGCCGTTCTCCGTGAATTGATTAATCGCCAGTTGCAAAACATATGCCTGAATCAGGCCGCTGATCCCTGGCGGTTCACATCCTGGAAAATCCGCATCTTACTATATAAGGTCTTCCGGCTGATCTTCAGGATTTCTGCTGCCTTCCGTTTATTATTCCGTGTTTCATAGAGCGTTTTGCATATCAGGTCATACTCAGCCTTTAATACCGCCTTCTTCAGGAAAAGGGGATCCTGCGACTGGTAATTCCTCACGGATTGAGGCAGGATGCCCGCTGGTACTGCCTCTCCGTTCTTTCCAAGAAATACGGCTTCCCTGATTGTATCACGTAGTTCAGTAAGATTCCCGGGCCAGGCATAACTAACCAGCAATTCAGCTGCTTCCTCTGTAAAACCCGGAACCGTGCGGTTCCATTCCAGGTTAGTCTTCGCCAGGAAATAATTAATAAAGAACTGGATATTCTTCCGGTGATTACGCAGCGGCGGCAGGTTAAGGGTGACTTTTTCGGAAAACAATTCGGCCGACTGATCATTTGCAGCCCTGGCGCCGGCAGGTTTACTTACACCTGTTATAACCCGGCAGCCCAACTGATCCGTAATCCGGTCGATCAGTTTCTTCTGTTCATAAAGAGGTAGTTCCGTCAGGTTATTCAGCCAGACCGTTCCACCTGACACCGACTCCAGTAAACCTTCTTCACGTAACTTCATCAGCTCGCCAAGTTCCCGACGGATCGGATATGATAATTCCACCAGTATATTATAGGTAGCTGAGCTCACACAACTAATAATCAGGAACGGTCGCTCATTCCGTCCGCTCAGGTCATGTATTAATTCGGCCACCCATTCCTTACCGGAATCCCTGGGTCCGAATAACAATACATGCTCGTCAGATGATGCAATAAAATTAATTTGTTCAACCGTGTCGGGTTGACTCGTTGAAAGGATAAGTTGCTGGTGGTCCATGGTAGTTTTTAAACGATCATTATAAAACCGGAAAACAATAATGCTGATCAACTTTGTCCGGAGACAGAAGACAACAGGAATTCGAAATGATGTATGGATAAAATGGTGCGTTGAAGAATACTACGCTATGTATTTGCGGCCGGTTGAGTGAGGTCTGATGGCCGTGACAGGTATTACTAAAGGTAAGGATCGGGGGTGATAGTTTAAATCCCGGGTAAAACCGGATAATAGTAGAATCCCCTTAACTTGTATACATAAAAATATCATGCCAAGGTTTCAATCCCAGGTCATACTAACAACTGTTGGGCGAAGCCACAACCTGGACGGCAGGGTTCTTGTCCTGAATACAGATATAAAAAAATTAACTCATGATCCATTCTATGGGCGCTTCTATTTTTCAATTATTAATACTGGCAATACCGGTGGCTTGTATCGCGTGGACAGTCACCCAGGAAGAAATCTTCCGTGAACCCCGTCAGTATTGTGTGGACCAGTCGCGCCAGGGAATCTTCCTCAAACGCAAATTCTTTTACCTCTTTACCTGTGAATACTGTTTCAGTCATTATGTAACCATCGCTATGCTGGCCATCACCGGATTCCAGCTGGTCTATACCGACTGGCGGGGATACCTTATCAGTTTTTTCGCGTTGGTATGGGTGGCCAATATCTATATGGGACTTTATGCAAAAATCCGGATCGATATTAAAAAAGACAGGGTGATCATTGCGGAAAAAGAAAAAGAACTGGAAGAATTGAAACCAAAATGACCTTTTCATACGATGGGTTCATTCACAGTGTTCACCTTTTAAGCCTACCTTTCATCCTCATTATTTTGTTTTAAAGGATGTTTATGTCTGATGCCGGTATTACCAACAGTGACACTACAAAAGAAAACTTTCTCGTTGTGGGAATCGGTGCATCCGCGGGTGGTGTGCAGGCACTCCAGGAATTTTTCACCAACACAGAACCCGATTCGGGAATTGCCTATATCGTAATACTTCACCTCTCGCCCGACCACGACAGTATGCTGGCCGAGATCCTGCAGCTGGCAACTAAAATGCCCGTCACACAGGTCAATGAATCAACGACAATCAAACCCGACCATGTGTATGTAGTTCCACCAAACAAGAGTCTCACCATTCAGAAACAACAAATCAATATCTCCCCGATAGAAAGTATTGAAGAGAGACGCGCACCTGTTGATATTTTCTTCCGTTCACTGGCCGATGCCTTTGGCCCAAGGGCGGTTGGGGTAGTACTTTCCGGCACCGGCGCAAATGGTTCCATGGGTATAAAAAGGATTAAGGAGAACGGGGGGATTATCCTCGCCCAGGACCCCATGGAGGCACAGTTTAATGAAATGCCCAATCACACCATCGAAACTGATCTGGCTGACAATATCACGAAGGTAGCCCTGCTTCCCACCCGCATCCGGGAATACCGCCTTCGCTTTGACTCTACCCAGCAGAATGGAAACCTCGTTCTTCCTGAAAAGGAACAGGCAGAACAATTGCGGGAGATATTTAAGGAACTGCGGACAAGAACCGGACACGACTTTTCCAACTATAAAAAAGCTACCATGGTCCGGCGAATCGAACGCCGGATGAACGTCAGGAACCTTTCCAGCCTGGAAGATTACTCCCGCTTCCTGAAAAATGAAAAGGACGAGGCCGCTGCTTTATTAAAAGACCTGCTGATTTCGGTGACCAATTTTTTCCGGGATAAAGATGCATTTGACTTTCTCGAAAAAGATATCATTCCACGTCTGCTCAAAGGCAAGACTTCAATGGACAGCATCCGCGTATGGGTGACCGGTTGCGCTACCGGTGAAGAGGCTTACTCCATTGCCATGTTATTAATGGAACAATTAACCGGCGTTCCCGAATCACCTCAGGTGCAGATTTTCGCCACCGATATTGATGATGCAGCCATCGCAGTGGCAAGGGAAGGAATCTATACATTAAATGATGCGGCTGATGTTTCCCCGGAGCGACTGAATAATTTTTTTATAAAAGAAGGAAATGATTTCCGGATCAAACGGGAACTCCGCGAGCTGGTGCTGTTTGCCAACCATAACCTGATCAAGGACCCGCCTTTCTCCCATCTCGACCTGGCCACCTGCCGCAACATGCTGATCTATCTCAACCAGGCTGCCCAGAAACGTGCCCTGGAAACCCTGCATTTTGCCCTCAAACCCGCCGCCTTCCTGTTTATCGGCTCATCCGAATCAATCGAAAGTTCAGCCGATCTCTACCTGCCCGTTTCCAAAGAGTTCCATATATTCCAGACCCGGTCTGTTGTGTCACGTTCCTTTCCGCTTCCTGATAAATTTTCTTCTCCCCAATCGCAGGATCCCGCATCGGAGTCGGCCGGAATCCCTAAGAAAAGTGTAACGGAACGGCTTACCTATAATGATCTTCACCAGCGTTTACTGGAACAATATGCACCGCCTTCCATTGTGGTTAACCAGGATTTTGATATCGTACACCTGTCCGAACGGGCAGGCAGGTATCTTCAGATCCTTGGTGGTGAACCATCCAATAATTTACTGAAACTGATCCGGCCCGAACTGCGACTGGAACTGCGAAGCGGCCTTTACCAGGCCGTGCGCCAGCAGACAAACCTGGAAATCCAGCATCTTAAACTCACCGATCCGGCCGTATCTGTCAACATACATATCCGCCCTGTATTGAGGAAAGATGATGTGGGTCAGGGATTCATCCTCATCATCATCCAGGAAGCGGGTGATGTGCCGGAAGAAGATGAAGCCATCCATATTACGGGTCCCAGCCCGGTGGCCGAACACCTCGAAGATGAACTGATGCGTTCAAAAGTCCAACTCCGGAATTCGGTAGAACAGTACGAAGTACAAACGGAAGAACTCAAGGCATCCAACGAAGAGTTGCAGGCTATCAATGAAGAATTGCGCTCCGCTGCCGAAGAACTGGAAACAAGCAAGGAAGAACTCCAGTCGATCAATGAAGAACTGGTTACCGTAAACCAGGAACTGAAAGTAAAAATCGACGAACTCTCCCAGTCGAACAACAATTTCCAGAACCTGATTAATTCAACCGATATCGGTACCATCTTCCTGGACCGTTCCTACCTGGTGAAACTTTTTACCCCTAGCGTGCGACAGATCTTTAATCTGATTTCCCACGATATCGGACGCTCGCTGACAGATATTTCCAGCAGATTGAAAGAACAGGATGTACTGAAGGATGCAGCTATTGTAATGGAACGGCTTGTCACCATCGAACGTGAAGTGGAAACAACCGACGACCAGTTTTTCATGATGCGGTTATTACCTTACCGTACAACAGAAGATCATATTAATGGGGTAGTCATCACTTTTGTAAATATCACTCCATTAAAAAAGGCAGAGCAATCCATCCGGAAAACCGAACAGCATCAACGTTTCCTGCTGGAACTGAGCGACAGGCTGTCCATCATGGGTGATCCGGACAGCATGATCAGGTTTGTATTAAAAGCAATCGGTGAACAGTTGGCAATAGATCGCGCCGTCTATATGGAGATTAACCATATCAGCGGAGCCAGATCGATCAGGGAACAATGGTCACGTTACGATTTGGAAGAGGTGGACAACACCGATTTTGAAAATGAATGGAAGGGTCTTGACCAGTTAAAGATTGAATCACGGGCAGAGCCATTCATTGTGCTGGAGAGTTCGAACGACCAGTCATCACTGTTACTGCCATTAAAAACCGAAGGGAAACTGGAAGCCTGTTTTTATTTCCTGATTGATAAACGTGTAGACTGGGACGACCAGGACTACCACCTGGTTAAAGAAGTTTCGGAACGTACCTGGAATACCATACAAAAAATCAGGGCCGAACAACAACGCCGCCGTAATGAAGAACACCTTCGGTTTGTAATGGATAGTATCGCGGACTATGCCATCATCACCCTCGATACCAGGGGAGTGATTACCGGATGGAACCCCGGAGCAGAAAAGATGTTCGGCTTTGAATCTATGGAAGCAATCGGACAGCATTTTGAAATGATCTTTACACCGGAAGACCGGGTGGAAGATGTTCCACAACAGGAAATCACCACCGCCATGGAGTATGGCCGGGCCGATGATGAACGCTGGCACCTCCGGAAAGACAATACCCGTTTTTATGTATCGGGGGTCACCAACCGTCTGCGCCAGGGCAGGGAAGGACTGGTTAAGATAGCCCGGGATATGACTGCAGGAAAAATCCTGGAACAACAGAAGGACCAGTTTATCGGGATCGCCAGTCATGAATTAAAAACACCGGTAACCAGTATCAAGGCCTATGCAGAAGTACTGCGCGATATGTTCCTTGATGCAAATGATATTAAAAGTGCTGAACTGATGAACCGGCTCGACGGCCAGGTTGACCGGCTGACTATCCTGATCAGCCACCTTCTTGATACAACCCGGATCGCAGAGGGTCAATTGATTTTCCAGCCGGAAGAGTTTGATCTTAATCAATTGATCAATGACCAGGTAGCAGACCTTCAGTCACTTACCTCCCGGCATAACCTGATTGTCAGGGAAGGGAGTATTGAAAAAGTCACCGCTGATCGCGAACGGATCGGCCAGGTTATCAATAACCTGCTCACAAATGCTATAAAGTATACACCCGACGGGGGAGATATCCTGATAAGTTCCACAAATCTGGGTAACGCAGTGCAGGTATCGGTTACAGATCCCGGCATCGGAATGACACCCGATTCAACTGGTAAGATTTTTGACAGATTTGACCGGACCAATAATCCGAAAATCCAGACTTATCCGGGCCTCGGACTGGGACTTTATATCAGTTCTGAGATCGTAAAAAGACATAACGGGAAAATTTGGGTAGAAAGCAGGCCTGGTAAGGGTTCCACATTTTACTTTACTATTCCTTATAAATCACATGAACTTCAATAAAAAGATTATAATTGCAGAAGACGATCCGGCTATGCAGGATGCCATCACCCTGATTTTTGAAAGAGCAGGGTACGCACTCACTGTAGTGCCGAACGGCGATCCTTTGCTGAATAATGATTTTGAAATACCAGATCTCTTTATCCTTGATAAACAACTCTCCGGGGTAGATGGGCTTGATATTTGCCGCTTCCTGAAAGCACAGGACTCAACTGCAGGAATTCCGGTAATCATGTTGTCGGCCAATCCGGAAATCGGACCGCTTAGTATTGAAGCCGGAGCTGACGGATATCTTGAAAAGCCATTCAGACTAAAGAGCTTACTAGAAATGGTAGAAAAACATGTATGACTTAACATCACAGGTATCCCTTGCGGAAATGCTGAACGACAGCAGCATCGACCGCGTCATGGCTATTGATCTCGATAAAAAGATCATATCCTGGAACAAAACGTCTGAAAAAATCACAGGCATACCTTCCCGTGATGTAATCGGCCGCGAATTAACCGAAGTTTTCCCTCACCTGCTTGGCGACCACCATTACCTCCATGCAATTGACACTGCAGTTAAAGGACATAAAAGTTTCCTGCCATCAGACCGGAATATCCCTCACCGCCATTTAAGTGAATTGCATTTTATACCTCTTATTGGAGATGGCGACAAAGTTGTAGGGGTAATGACCATTGCACATGATGTATCCCATCGGATAAAAGCCGAGCAGCAACTCCAGTTATTAAACCAGCAACTGGAGAAAAAATACCGGGAACTGGAACGTGCATCTGCAGAATTATCAACCTTTACCATCATTACAAGCACAAGTATCAAGGAACCCGTTAGGCATCTTTATACCGGACTTGAATTCCTCGTAAAATCGGAGGGCCGCAACCTCAGCGATGCCGGTAAGGCCAGCATGCGCCGGATGCAATCAGCACTTAACCGGATGAACCTGCTGGTAAATGATATCCTTACCTTCTCGCAGATCAGTAACCCCGATACCATTCCGGTAGAGATCGACCTGCGTACCATCATGGAAGAAGTGCGGGAAAAATTACTTGTAAAAATCCGCGAAACCAATACACAAATAGAGATCACCGGCGAATGGCCTTCGGTGCTCGGACATCGCGACCTGGTATCCCTGTTACTATTCCATCTTGCAGATAATGCCATCAAATTCCAGCCCGAGGGAAACATCCCGAAGCTGACAGTTGATGTAACAAAAACAACAGCCGTTGGTGAAAACCTGCCAGGCGAATATATCCGCCTCAGTTTAATCGACAACGGGATTGGCTTCGCCGATGAAGATGCTTCAAGGATCTTTAACCTCTTTGAAAAACTTCATGGCAACGAATACCGTGGTTCCGGTATGGGCCTGGCCATTGCCCGTAAAATCATGGAACTGCATGATGGTTTCATTCTCACACGTAGTCTCCCTCGTGAGGGTTCTGTTTTCCAATGTTATTTTCCTGTAAATCACTGATCCCACAATTGTTCATCCGGTGTAATTCGTTATTTTCGGGCGATTCGGTCTTCGTTTGGTGCCACTCCACCCCCGAACGGAATTACCCTCCCGGGCAGTTATTTTAAATTGAATACAGGAAGATGAAGAAATACAGATCGCTCATTTTTTATATCATTACGATCCTTGGTTTCTCCGGTATTATTTACTGGGTGATCCGCCATGGTGCGAAACTGGAGAACGGCAAAATGAAAGGTTTTGTACCGCAACTTTCGGCCTCCACCTGGGATCAGTTTAAAGACGCCTATCATCATAACCTGACCAACCCGCTGGCCATCCTGTTACTCCAGATCCTTACCATCATCACAGTGGCCAGGATCTTCGGATGGGTCTGCAAAAAAATAAGGCAGCCAACCGTAATCGGTGAAATAATGGCCGGCATTTTCCTGGGTCCCTCCTTCGTTGGAATGTACCTGCCCGAATTCTCCGCCTTCCTGTTTCCCGCCAAATCCTTACCCAACCTGCAATTCCTCAGTCAGATCGGACTGATCCTCTTTATGTATGTAGTGGGAATGGAACTTGATCTGAAATTCCTGCGCAACAAGGCAAAGGATGCGGTTGTGGTCAGCCATGCCAGTATTATCTTCCCCTTTACGCTCGGGATCGGACTGGCTTATTATATCTATGTCAATTATGCGCCGGACAATATCCACTTCCTTTCCTTTTCACTCTTCATGGGAATTGCCATGAGCATCACCGCATTCCCGGTACTCGCCAGGATCGTACAGGAACGGGGTTTGTCCAAGACCAGGCTGGGAACAATCGTTATCACCTGCGCTGCCGCAGATGATATCACGGCCTGGTGTATCCTCGCAGCAGTTATCGCCATTGTGAAGGCAGGGTCCATCACCAGTGCATTGTTCACCATCCTGATGGCAATAGCTTACGTTATTGTTATGTTGCGCGTAGTGCGGCCATTCCTGAAACGTATGGGAGAAAAATATGCGAGTAAGGAATCGATCAGCAAACCGGTGGTTGCGATCTTCTTCCTCACCCTGCTTTCCTCTGCATATATTACAGAAGTGATCGGCATCCATGCGTTATTCGGCGCCTTTATGGCGGGTGTGATTATGCCCGCACGTTCCAACTTCCGCAGCATCTTTATTGAAAAAGTGGAAGACGTGTCGCTGGTACTTCTCCTCCCCCTCTTCTTTGTCTTCACCGGCCTGCGTACCCAGATCAACCTGCTCAACGATGGTAATATGTGGTGGGTCTGTATCGCCATTATCCTGGTTGCAGTAGTGGGAAAATTTGTGGGAAGTATGGTGGCGGCAAGATTCGTGGGACAAAGCTGGAAGGATAGCCTGTCCATTGGAGCCTTGATGAATACACGTGGCCTGATGGAACTGATCGTACTGAACATCGGATACGATCTGGGTGTGCTAACGCCCTCCATCTTTGCCATGATGGTGATCATGGCCTTACTTACCACTTTTATGACCGGTCCCGCACTCGATCTCATCAACCGCATCTGGCCCGAAAAGCCAGTCGCCGATGTAAAGGACCGCACCCGGATTTATTCAGTACTTGTTACTTTCCGCTTGCCCTCAAAAGGTGTGCGCCTGCTTCGCCTGGCAAGCCATTTTGTCCAAAAATCAATCAGGACCTCAAGGGTTACCGCACTTCATTTTTCACCATCGAACGAACTTAACCAATATAACCAGGCGGAATATGAACGGGATAATTTTGAACCGATCAAGGAAGAAGCAGCAAGACTAAACCTGCCGGTGACCACCCTTTTCAAGGCATCATCTTCGGTTGAACAGGATATCACCCAGACGGCCAACCTGGCCAGCTTCAACCTGCTGCTCATCGGTGCAGGAAGTTCGGTGTTTGAAGGAAGTTTCCTTGGAAAAATCCTTGGCCTCACCACCCGGTTTATCAATCCTGAAAAATTATATGACTCACTGACCGGTAAAGGCCGCCTGTTTGAAAATGCACCGCTTGATGATACCGTGTTACAGATCCTGCGTAATACCAGTATTCCGGTTGGGATTTATTTTGACAAGGGACTCGAAACGCCGCAACGAATAATTGTAACGTTTCTTGATGCGGACGACCTCTTCCTGCTTGATCATGCATCACAGCTGATGTCCAATAACGATGCGGAACTAATAATGATCGACCCTTCCGCTGTGCTTGGCAGGAACCAGGACCTCACCAATAGAAAACGCGACCTGGAACGGAAATTCCCGGGTAAGGTAATTGTTCAGACAGACCTGGAAGCGCATCTCCCGGTAAATGTCCACCATGACCTTATGCTGCTTGCATTGGAAAGCTGGAGGAAGTCGATCGATCAGTCATCGGAATGGTTGCCACTTACACCTTCTGTGCTGGTGTTGAAACCTTAATTCCCCAGCCCCATAATAAAAAGAAAGGCATGGCTTCGGCCCAGGTGGGGATATCATGATGCCCCAGGGGTAGTTCCAGGTAATTAATATCACGTGACATCCGGTACCCCTTATCCTCCAGTTCACGGATCAGGTCCATAGTATCATCAATTGAATCGATTACGCCATTTTTATTACGGTCGTTTGTTTCATCCAGGCTACCCGTCTGGAAAAAGAATTTCAATCCGGGAGCATAGGCACCATGTCGCACCACCTGGTGCATGATCCGGTGTTTGTTATCATCATACCGTTCGTCATCCTGTGCTACACTGCGCCACCAGAGTGATCCGGAAAATATTCCAACCCGGTTAAATATTGCGGGATGATTGAAAACAATATCAAGAGCCGAAAGTCCACCCAGTGAAAAACCGGCAAACGCCTGTTCTGCAAAAGAAGGAATGGCATAACTACTCCGGATAAAGTCCAGCAGTTCCTCCACAATAAAACTGGTATACAATCCGGCCCGGGCTCCACGCCCGGCATAGTCGGGTTCCGAGGCAATCCCGTATTCCATTTTACGGTCGGCCCCGGTATGGATCGCCGCACACAACACAGGCCTGATGCGGTTTTCGGCGTACAGGTCGGACAGGATTTTTTTCAAACCCAGTTCTTCCATGTTTTGTCCGTCGTTGATCAGTAAAAGGTTCAAAGAGGAAGGGTCTTCCACATTCCTGGGCAGGAAAAAATCGACCCGGATATTTCTCCCGAGGAACCGGGAGGGTACAAACGCACTTTCTACCAGGATTTCCGTCACATTCATCAATTGCATTATTTCAAAAGTAGTTGATCAACCCTTCAGAAAAAAATTCCAGGGAAACACTACCAATAGTTAATTTGTTTATATGGACCTGAAAAAATAAATTTGAAGAGGCCACTTCCTACAAAGGCCGATCCCAGTACAATTCATCTAAATTAAATATATGAAGAAAATCGGCGTATTGCATGGCAAGGAACGTTCGTTCCCCGAAGCGTTCGTAGCAAGGGTTAACAGCAAAAATATCGCCGGCATTATGGCCGAACCTGTACTGATCAGCCAGGCGATGCAGGGTGAGCCAAGTGGCTACGCTGTGATCATCGACCGCATTTCGCAGGATGTTCCTTTTTACCGTACCTGGCTGAAAAATGCAGCCGTGACCGGCACCGCGGTGATCAATAATCCATTCTGGTGGAGCGCCGATGATAAATATTTCAATAATTGCCTGATGACAAAACTGGATGTACCCGTTCCAAAAACGGCCATCATTCCATCCTGGGATCTGCCCACCGATACAACCAATGAATCATTTGCCAACCTGGCCTACCCGATGGACTGGGAATCCATCTTTGCCTATGTAGGTTTTCCGGCCTATATGAAACCATTTGAAGGTGGCGGATGGAAAAATGTTTACCGGCTGAATGATAAAGAAGATTTTTTTCATAAACACAGCGAAACCGGCCAGCTGGTAATGCTGCTGCAGGAAGAAATTGTATTTGATGAATATTACCGCTGTTACTGCATCGGCGGTGAACATGTACGCATCATGCCCTATGAGCCCCGTAACCCGCATCACCTGCGGTATGTGGCCGACTTCTCCCCCACGCCTGAAAAACTGCGGGAGATGACCGATATCGTTCTCAAGATCAATAAATATCTTGGTTATGATTTTAATACGGTCGAACTTGCGTTGCGAAATGGTGTGCCGTACGCGATCGACTTCTGTAACCCCGCGCCTGATGCAGAACGGACAAGTGTGGGTGAAGAGAATTTTGAATGGGTGGTGGAGACTGCCGCAAATTATGCCATCAGCAAAGCGATGGAAAATGATGGCCGTTCTGATAACCTGACCTGGGGTGAGTATGTGAAACGCAGCAGCACCAAATCGCCACTCACCTGAATTTTCGCGGACACCGAATAAACGAACTACCTGTTATGCTCCTGAATTATAAAAGTTTTACCCTCGGCGTGGAAGAAGAGTACATGGTACTTGATCCCTTAACCCAGGAACTTAAAAGCCACGAACAACAAATCGTGCATGAAGGCCAGAAAGTGATCAAGGATAAAGTGAAAGCCGAAATGCACCAGGCCGTGGTGGAAGTGGGAACCGATATCTGTGCGGATGTGGATGAGGCATTTACCGACGTAGCTACGCTGCGTAAAACCATCGCGGGTATTGCCGATACCCTGGGACTGGCCATGGGCGCAGCCGGCACGCACCCATTCAGCCACTGGGAAAGCCAGCTTATCACCGACCATGTCCGATATAGTGAGATCGTGAATGAACTGCAGGAAGCGGCAAGAAGTAATCTCATCTTTGGCCTGCATGTGCACGTGGGTATGGAAAGCCGGGAGATGGCCAATCATATCGCCAACTCCACCCGTTATTTCCTGCCCCATGTTTTTGCATTAAGCACCAACTCGCCGTTCTGGGAAGGAAGACAAACCGGTTACAAATCCTTCCGGACAAAAGTCTTTGATAAATTTCCACGAACCGGTATTCCCGATTCATTCGAGAGCATCGAAGCATATGATAACTATGTGAAGATGCTGATCAAGACCAATTGCATCGACAACGCAAAGAAGATCTGGTGGGATCTCCGGGTGCACCCCTTCTTCAATACCGTTGAATTCAGGATCTGTGATATCCCGCTTACCGTGGAAGAGACCATTACCATCGCCGCACTGTTCCAGGCTATCTGTGCAAGGATTTATATGTTGCGACATAAAAACCTAAACTTTATCCAGTACTCACGCGCCTTACTTAACGAAAATAAATGGCGGGCCAGTCGTTATGGTGTCGACGGATTCCTTATCGATTTCGGAAAGGAAGAAGAGGTAAATACCCGCGCACTTATCTACGAACTGCTCGATTTCCTTGATCCGGTGCTTGATCACCTGGGAAGCCGTCACCGCATCCAGCACGTGCACAAGATCCTGGAACATGGAACGGGGGCCGACCGCCAGTTAAAAGTATTTAGTGAAACCAAAAGCCTGACTTCGGTGGTTGAATATATCAGGAGTCAATACCTGGCGGGTATCTGAAGAAATTTCATAAACAATTATCCCGGAAATTTCCAAATGGCATAATAGAGTAACCTGGTTTTTTCCAATACCAGGTTAATGTTGCTGCGTTCGTCAAGCCCAATAATTCTTTCCCCCACTGCGGTAATGAAACTTTATTTTTGCCGCTGGAAAACCATAAACGGCTCCGGAGTCCCCGGGTCAGGTTCCTGGAAAATAATAACCGCAGTAAGAACCGAGGAGTTATGAGTCTGACAAAAAATAAGTTCACCGACCAGCAGCTGGCCATTATCGGATCAACCGGCGACCTGAAGATCAATGCAGTGGCGGGTTCCGGCAAGACCACCACCCTGATTGAATATGCAGCAGGCCGGCCGGTTAACTCAAGGATCCTCTATCTTGCATTCAACAGGTCCGTCAAACTGGAAGCCATCCGTAAGTTTACCGAACATGGCCTCACCAATGTACAGGTAGAAACCGCCCATTCACTGGCCTATCGTTATTTAATGCAGGGATCAGGGTTGCAGGTGCAATCGTCCGGCTACAAAACACATGAGATTGCGCGACTGCTCGAATTCCCCGCCATCGGTGAGAAACACGGTGAATATATCATCGCCAACCATATCAACAAATTCATTACCTACTTCTGCAACAGTGATAAGGCAAAGGTGCAGGAGCTCAACTATCTCGATACTATTACCGACGAACAGGCCGGCAGTTTTGTCCGCTCGTTTTACCAGCTCATTGAAGACGGCACGCGTAAACTGCTTGCACGAATGAACAAGGGCGAGATTCCTGTTACACACGATTTCTACCTCAAGAAATTCCAGTTGTCAAATCCGCGTTTACCCTACGACCTTCTCCTTTTTGATGAAGCCCAGGATGCATCGGCAACCATGCTCGCGGTGTTTGCTGCCCAAACGGCTACAAAAGTGATGGTTGGTGATATGCACCAGCAGATTTATGGTTGGCGTTTTGCTGAAAATGCATTGGAAAAAATGGAACTGGCCGAACTGGATCTCTCCACCAGTTTCCGTTTCCCCCAGCCAATTGCTGATCTTGCTATGGAAGTACTGGAATGGAAAAACCTGCTGACTAAACACCGGCCGGTGAATATAAAGGGAATTGGCAAAGGCACACAACTGAAGACCAGGGCCACTATTGCGAGGACCAACCTGGGATTGCTGCTGAATGCCATCAACTTTATGGCAGATAACCCCAAGGTCAGGAAGATCTATTTTGAAGGGAATATCAGTTCCTACACTTATGCCGATGATGGTACTTCGTTGTATGATGTACTGAACCTGTACAATGATAAACCCGATATGATCCGCGACCAGATGATCCGGACAATGAAAGATATTGATGAACTGGAAGACTATATCGAAAAAACAGAAGATGTCCAGCTTTCTATCATGCTGGAAATAGTAAAGGAATATGAGAATGAGATCTATGATATCCTGAAAGACCTCAAAGCGCGGCATGTGGAGGAAAAAGACCGCGGCTCTGCCGAGATGATCTTTTCCACCGTACACCGGGCAAAGGGAATGGAATATGATGTGGTATACCTGGTCAACGATTTTATTACCGCCGCCAAACTGGAAAAGATAAAAGAGGAAGAAGAGAAACCCGACCTGAAAAAATTAAATGAAGAAATCAACCTGCTGTATGTAGCAGTAACCCGTGCGAAAAATAAACTCTTCATCCCCGAAACCCTGCTTCCTAAAAATTTCCCATCCTCTTCCTGTATCGAAGTGGTAAAGGTGAAAAAAGAAACGGTGTACGAACGTACAGAGGCGAAATCCACAACATCGCGTTATGAGCGTCCGGTTTCAAAATCTTCAAAGATGAAACCGGTTAATAAAGTAAAACCGTCTGACCGCTCTTACACATATAACAGTAAACGGGAAGTCAATAAGGATTCCTACCAGCCATGGACTCCGGACCTCGACCAGGAATTACGTGACCTGTACGAAATGGACCGGCCAGTGAGTGATATGGCCACTCATTTCGGTCGCACCCGGGGTGCCATCCTTTCGCGTCTGAAAAAACTGAATTATTTCCTGGATTGATGGGGTACCATTCCTGCTATCTGAAATGCCGGATTAATTGACATTATTTTTGCAAAGAGCACTAACAGCAAGGCTTTCCCCCACCCCCGCGCCTTGGGAATCATACAGTTAATTGACCGTTTAAATTTGTGTAAATGTTGTGAATCAATGGTTTAAGCCATTTACCTCAAATAAGCTAAATTTGCGCATGTTTAGCAGCGAAAAACGTCCCGTTCGCATCGCAATCCTCGACCTCTATGAAGGACATGCCAATCAGGGTATGCGTTGTATCCGTCAGATCATCCACGACTGGACGGCCAGCACTGGCCTGGAAGTGGAGTCGACCGAATTCGACGTGCGATCCAAAAACGAAATTCCCGATACCTCATTTGATATCTATATTTCAACAGGTGGACCCGGTGATCCACTCAGCACCCGATTTGATGACTGGGATATTGCCTGGTGCAAATGGGTTGGAGAGATGATGCGCTGGAATGCCAACCCGTCCAATACCCGCAAAAAATATATCTTCTTTATCTGTCATTCTTACCAGCTGGCCAGCCGTTACTTTAATACTGGCCTGGTTTATAAAAGAAGGTCCACTGCATTCGGCGTGTTCCCTATCCATATGCTGGAAGAGGGTAAACAGGAACCGGTGTTCAGTGGACTGGAAGATCCGTTTTATGCGGTCGACAGCCGCGATTTCCAGGTGATCCAGCCAAACCACCAGGTGATCCGCGATATGGGTGGCGCCATTCTTTGCATTGAAAAAGATCGTCCGCATGTACCTTACGAACGGGCTGCCATGGCCATGCGATTTAACCAGTACATGATCGGAACGCAATTCCATCCCGAAGCCGATGCGAAGGGGATGAGTAAACACCTGCAGATGGAAGAACGCAGGAAGGTAGTCATCGAAAATTTCGGTGAAGAAAAACTCAACAGTATGATTGAACAACTGGAAGATCCCGAAAAGATCAGCTGGACTTACAGTCATATCCTTCCCAATTTTCTTAACCAGTCTGTTGGACTCCCGGTTGAAGAACCTGCATTGGTTTAGTAAACGCACATAGTTTTGGTATCTATTACCCTATGCAGTATCTTAATCCTGCTTAAATAAACTGTAATGGTTCCATCTGTCCGAGATGCCTTCAATGCTGCTTTTACTGAAGAAAAATACCAGGCATTCCTGGATGAGCTCCAGTCTGTATTCCCCGGAGCATTGGAGTTCCGTGTGGCTGAAACCCCGGTATTTGTTCCCAAATATTTCACGAATATGATGCTGGACGCCTGCGAAAGCATCGTTGATATAATTGTTGACCCAAAATTCAAGGAACTCACAAGTAATGCGATTCCTCCAGGACTGCAGGTTCCCAACGAAAACGCATTCTCCCATTTCATTGCATTTGATTTTGGAATCTGTATCAATGAAGAAGGCGATTATGAGCCCCAGTTGATCGAGATGCAGGGATTTCCGACGCTGTTCGCTTACCAGGTATTGATGGATGATACTTTTCGTAAACATTTTGATATCCCCGACAAATATGAAGCGTATCTCGGTAAATTCAACCGCGAATCCTACCTGGCAGAATTAAAAGAGATCATTACCAGTACGGAAGATGTGAAAAATGTCATCCTGCTGGAGATCTTTCCCCATCAGCAAAAAACAAAGATTGATTTTTATGCAACGGAACATTATACCGGCATTAAGACCGTTTGTATAACAGAACTGATCCGGGAGGATAAGGACCTGTTTTATATGAACGATGGGGTAAAAACAAAAATTAAACGTATTTACAACCGGGTAATCTTCGACGACCTGCAGCAGCAGTCGCCCGAAGTCCAGGCCCTGGGCCGGATTTTCTTTGAAGAATTAAATGTGGAATGGCTGCCGCATCCTTCCTGGTTTTACCGGATCAGCAAGTATACATTGCCATTAATCCGGCATCCGTATGTTCCGCAAACTTATTTTTTACACGAGGTGAAACAAATGCCAGCGGACCTGGAGAACTATGTATTGAAGCCACTGTTTTCCTTTGCCGGTCAGGGTGTGATCATCGATCTCACGGCCGAAGATATCAGTAATGTAAAAGACCCGGAGAACTGGATCCTTCAACGTAAGGTAAAGTATGCCGATATCATTAAAACGCCCGATGGGCCTGCAAAAGCGGAGATCCGGATTTTTTATTTCTGGAAAGATGGAAACCTTCGGCCTGTGCCGTCAAATAACCTGGCACGGTTAAGTAAGGGTAAGATGATTGGCGTACGATATAATAAAGACAAGACATGGGTAGGCGGTAGTTATTGCCTGTTCCAAAAATAATGATGATATGGAAATGATAAAGGATCTCGCTCCACGCGAACTGGTAAACGGTATCACCGGGTATTACCGTCATGCCACCGATATGACCTTCGGATTGGTACAAATAAAGGCCGGCACCCAGATGGCGGCTCATAATCATGTACACGAACAGATCACTTATATGATTGATGGCGAAATGGAAATGCAGATCGGTGATGAAACCGTTTTATTAAAACCAGGCGCTGTGCAGGTCATTCCATCCAATGTGGTACATAGCGCCCGGGCAATTACGGAGTGTCAGCTGATCGATGTGTTCAGTCCCATCCGGGAAGACTATCGTTAGCGTATTCAATCTTGATTATCGTTTCTTCCCATCCGGGGACTATCGTTAGTGTGTTTCATCCAACCGCGGATTGTCCTTACGATGTTACTTCCCGTTCGGGAACAATCCTTAATCCTTAAACTTCCCTTTCAACTCCATCAGTTTCGCCTGGAAGGCGTTTAGTGGCGCGGCTTTCGCTGCAGGCTTTGATGTGCCTGGTTTACCACGCTGGTCATCTCTCCTGCCTTCCTGTGCGGGGCGTTCACCTCCATCTTTCATGGATAAGGAAATACGTTTACGGCTGGGGTCAACCTCCAGTACAGTCACCATCACTTTCTGGTTCAGTTTCACTGCTTCATTCGGATCACTGATATAACGGTTGCTCAGGTGGGAGATATGCACCAGTCCATCCTGTTTCACGCCTACATCCACAAAGGCGCCAAAGTTGGTGATATTCGTAACAATGCCGGGGATCTTCATACCAGGTTTCAGGTCACCCATGGTAGTCACACCATCAGCAAAGCGGAACTCTTCAATTGGCGATCGCGGGTCGCGACCAGGTTTTTCCAGCTCCTTCATGATATCCTCGATGGTAAACTGGCCAATAATTTCGGTAACAAAATCTTTTGCCTTCAGCTGTTTCCTCAGTTCCGCATTACGGATCAGTTCCCCTACTTCACTATTTACCTTCGATGCCATTGCCTGCACCACATGATAACTTTCCGGATGCACCGCTGAATTGTCGAGGGGGTTTTCTGCATTAGTTACTTTCAGGAACCCGGCGCATTGTTCAAAAGCCTTTGGACCCAGCATGGCCACTTTCTTCAGTTCTTCCCTTGACTTGAATCCACCATTTTTTGTCCGGTATTCAACAATGTTTTTGGCTACAGTTGAGCTCAAGCCTGATACGTATGTCAGCAGGTGTTTACTGGCTGTATTAAGATCAACACCCACAAAGTTCACACAGCTTTCTACTACCTGGTCAAGTGCTTCCTTTAATCTGGTCTGGTTTACGTCGTGCTGATATTGTCCAACCCCGATACTCTTCGCGTCAATCTTAACCAGTTCGCTCAATGGATCCAGTAACCGGCGACCGATACTGATTGCTCCACGTACGGTCACATCTTCATCGGGGAATTCATCCCTTGCCACTTCACTTGCTGAATAAATGGACGCGCCGCTCTCGTTCACCATAAATACGGCAACAGGACGGCCAAAGTCGATACTGCGCACCAATTGGTCTGTCTCTTTACTTGCCGTACCATTCCCGTATCCGATCGCTTCGATATCATATTTCGCTACCAGTTCTTTCAGGGTCTGGATAGATGCCTGCCATTCATTTTGCGGAGCATGGGGGAAGATGGTCTGGTATTTCAGGAAGGTGCCACGCTCATCCAGGCAAACCACTTTACAGCCGGTCCGGAAGCCCGGATCCAGTGCCAGCACGCGTTTGTTGCCCAGTGGCGATGCCAGTAACAACTGGCGGAGGTTCTCAGCAAACACCCGGATGGCTTCTTCGTCGGCCCGGGTCTTACTGCTGACGCGGAATTCGTTTTCGATAGATGATTTCAATAACCGGTTGAATGAATCTTCGATAGCGAGACCCAGTTGCCGGGAGGAACCATTACTATGTTTTACGAAAGTGCGCTTCAGTGATTCATGCGCGGTTTCTTTTTCAATATTAATATCCATGATCAGGTAACCCTCTTTCTCACCGCGGCGGATTGCAAGTACGCGGTGTGAGGGGCTATCGCCCAGCATTTCGCCAAATTCAAAATAGTCGCGGTATTTCTGTGCCTCCGGATCGTCCTTTTTGGTCGACAAAACACGCGATGAAAGTTTACCTTCTTCCTGGAAAAGTTTGCGGACGATATTCCTTGCCTGTTCATTTTCAGAAATCCATTCGGCCATGATATCACGTGCACCCTGCAGGGCTTCTGCGCTATCTTTTACTTCAGTATTGATAAAGCCGGTGGCAATGGCATCTACGTCTATCTCTTCTTCATCAAAAATTCTTTTAGCCAGTGGTTCCAGTCCTTTTTCGATGGCAACGGTAGCCTTTGTTTTGCGCTTGGGTTTGTAGGGGAGATAAATATCCTCCAGTTCGGTGGCACTAACCGTTTCGGTAATCCGTTTTTCCAGTTCAGGGGTCAGTTTCCCGATCTCCTTCATGGTCTTCAGGACGGTCTCCTTTCTCTTCTCCAGTTCATTAAAATACTTGACCTGTTCTATTACATCGCCGATCACCACTTCATCGAGATTGCCGGTAGCTTCCTTACGGTAGCGGGCAATAAATGGGATGGTTGAACCTTCGGTGTGCAGGTCGTGGATACTGTTGACCTGTTTGAGGGAAAGATTGAGTGTGGATGCAATCTGGCTGGCATATTTTAGCTCCATAGGTATTCCGTTTGGGGGAGCAAATGTAACGGGCAAACCAAAAGAAAAAAATTTTGTTTGTCCACCTTATTTACTCCGGTGTGTCATCTTCGCCATTTTCAGCGGGTTATGAAAATACCCCTGTTTTTGAATGGGGAAACTACCGTAAAAATGGGATCGTGCGTAATGGAAACCCGGTCTATACTTCGCGAAGTGATCCGCCGCTACCATTTATAATTACCTGTAGCTACCAATACGTATGTGAAGTTATCAAAATCGGGAATAATTGGTATGTAAATATAAGCATCAAGGCGTAGCCTTGCGCTTAAAAACATTTCTACCTCCATCGGGCTTGGCTAACTACTAAAGTAGCAAAAAATTACAACGTATAAAGACAATAGTTCAACGAGTGTAATGCCAACGTTAACCAGATTTAATGTGCTAACTCTATGCAAAAGCCAAATATTTAGAAGGAAGTGACCAATGCCAAATAACATATACAACTTTGTTGCTCGCTCTGAGTGGGTACTGTTAGCTCCGTAGCCCAATAAAAATCCTGTAATAAAATACATCGTAACAAACAATATTGTGATTGCAATATTCAGCAGTAACACTTTATAAATTGGTTTCATAATTTCTTGACCGTACATTTTCATTCCGTAATCATTTTGCATCCTAACAATAAAATCATAATGATTGAGCAACTCAATCCCGAAGATAAAAACCTGGTCAAGACTTTCATCGATGCATTTCCCACCAAACGACAACGTCATCAGCTCGCGCAGTAAACGTATATCCGTCGAAAATAGAATTTGTTGACAAACTACTATTCGAAGATTCCCTGAGATTTGAGATGCGACAGGCTAAAATTGCTTTCTTTATCCGGCCTTTTACGACCATTCTCTTCAATTAGAAATTTCGTCACTACTACGGTATCACCTTTACAGTCGTATGAAAAGTTTGACATATCATCATGTTGACCAATTAAAACCCGGAAATTCGTAGAATCAGTCAAATAATCAGTATATAACTCGGCTGAATACGCGCCCCCAGAAAATACCCGGTACTTTTCCAACCATAAACCAGAACATACTTTTCTTTTTCCAAATAAACTGACTTTACTTTTTTTGTCCACACAACCAATCGCTAGAGTTAACCCGATAATCAGTAGAAAAACGGCGTAGCGTAGACCTTTAATATTTACCATATTCGAAAACTTAATCCTTTAGAAATCTGATTTCCTCCGAACAGCTTACCCTTGGTATCAAGTCGAGCATGTTTCATTCCTGCTTTATTCCAATTATAGTCCCTTGCCTTGTCGCCAAAAGGAGGCTAAATATATTCCAGACTCCAATAAACCACCATCCGGACTTAATATTGACCAGGTCCCGGTTTCCAACGAGTCTTCTAAACAACCCAAAACATTATAGGTCGTTTTATCAAATCCTACAAAAACATGCTGACACTTATTACTGGAATTGGAACAACTGATAATTAATACAACAAAACAAACATTTGCGAACTTTCTCATCTATCTAATTTCCTCCGTGAAATCATACCGAAAATACGTATGTGCGATTGTCATTTATGAATGAAGATAGTATCAGTGTCTCTGCCGACAGTTTTAATATCGGGTAGCTTGAGATAATGCCGCTCGGTCCACGAATGCAATTCTCATTGATGATATTTATTTAGTGTTCCTACTCATCCATCTTTTGTACTGTTTCAAAATATGAGATATTTCATCCATTAGCAAAAAATAAATATTTTATTTTTAAAAACTTAGAGTTTATGCTTAAAAATCCTTAGAAAATTTTCGAACAAATACACTCAACAAAATTATAGCACCAGAATATTCTTACTATACAATCATCAAAATCATCGCCCCACTCATAACCACCATCAGTAAATCCTCCACCAGCGTGACCTTCCCCAACGGAAGTTTAATCACCGTACCCAGGCAGGCGCATTGGATTTCTTTCTTAGCCATCAGACTCCTGATTACCCCGATACTGCTGACACCCATCACCACAAATGCAACCGCATTAGTCAACAATGGTTCAAAACCGGTGACAAACGCAATTCCCAGTGCCAGCTCTACAAACGGATAAATGAATCCCCAGGCCGGGATCGCCTTTGCTACCACATCATAGGTCCTGTATCCTTCTGCAAAACCAGTCAGGTTCATCAATTTGAAAAAAGAAAAGACCAGGAAAAAACCACCCATGAAGTATTCCATGGCTGATTGTATTTCAAACCCGCCGGCATTAACCTGTGAGAGCGCTGTAACCAGGAGGATATATCCGAAAATCAGTGCCAGCGGCTTGTAAGAAACCCCGGAAACAGCACCGTCTGACATATCTACATTTTCTTCGGTAATCTTATAACTGCCCGCACGGCCCACCGCCTCCTGTAATTGTTTGGTGGAAATATGCTTTTGCATCTGGATCTCGGCCAGCCCCGATTTATAGTCAATCTCGGCTCCGATGAGATCGCCGATTTTCAGTAACTCTGATTTTACTTTTTTTACGCAGTTTCCGCAGGTAAGACCGCTGATATTATACTGATGTGTCATGGTTATTAATTTAACACAAAACTCCATCAAAACCCAGGCGGACCTGTTACATTACCCGTCATTCCTTTTACATAATTCGTCCGGCCCACCCTCCTTAAACGTATAGACACCTGTCATATACCATCGATCGGCCCGCGATTACTATTATCCACCACCGGCACCCTGAACAGAAATACAAAATACGTTAAAGCAAATAACTGAAAGGGGATTGCTGTATAAACTACCCGTTGGAGATCAGTCCCCGCCAGGGTAAGCGCAATAGCACAAAGGACTCCGGAGAAAAATATGATGGAGGTGAATATGAAAATTGTATAATTCGCCCTGGTTTTATTTTTCTTTCTATGAACCCTGAAGTAATAGATAATACATAACAACGAACCAATAAATATAAAAGGAAAATCAATCTTCCTGATAAACCGTATGTCGGGACCGTAAACAATATCCAGACTGGATAACCCGGTTTTAAGTTTGATGAAATACCGCGACAAAGCAACAGTGGCAAGATCCAGGGTATTGTGCCAGTGATCAAAATACATCATATTAAATGCCTTCCTTATGGCAGGTGTGTTTTCATTCCTGAAAAAATTCAGTACTTGCAAATTCCCGGCCTGAGAAGCGTCCCAGGGATTACCACCGTATTGGGTATTGATGATTTCAATATCACTTAAAATACTTTTAATAAAGGCAGCTGAATCCCGGGTTAAAGACGGATCATTTAATCGTACGTGGAGATCTTTAATTTCACGGGGTGTGCTGATCATGAGTACAACCGAATTCGCCGACTCAAAACTTTTACTTTTACTATAGGAATAGGTACCCAGGAATATTACGGTACAAATCGTTAAAAGCAGTGCAGAAGCGCGGCGGTGCACTCTGAAATCCCTGAACAGTAAACTTGCAACAAACAACAGAAAACTCATCAGCAGCACCATAAGCATGATCCATGGCTTCAATGTAACTGCCAAAAGGCCGATTAATATTGAGTATAAAATAATTCTAACAGGACGCCATGGCCGTGTGGAATTAAAAATTCCTGTCAGCAAAATAAAGATCCATATTTCTACAGCGAACAATATTGACTCTGTCAGAACAGTGGCACAATAGCTCCAGATTGCCGACATTAAAAAGAAGAAAATTAAAACAATCGTATTCCGGATTGAAAACAATTTCTTCCAGCCCGAAGGTGCTTTATTGCCTGCCAGATGTACCAGGTACAAAAGACTGAATGCATTGATAAAAAAACAAAACAGACTAAGGAATGTGCTGCCACTACCAAATAGCCTCAGCCAGGCTGGATACATCGGCGGCCGCAGCGATACATAATCCGGAACAAAAAGATTTTTTGCGTCTTCAATATAACCGTGGGAGTCCGGTTCCAGATGGATGGGGTGTTTTACTATTGCAGTTATCCAGGCAGCTACCAGAAAAATCAAGATACAGCGGAGGGAAATGATGATGATTGATCTGTAGTTCATAGGTTAAGTATAAATGGCAGACAAATATAGTACGCCAGGGAATATCTTAATCAAATACCATCAATCGGCCTGCGCAAATGACCCTTTTGCCGCCTGAACTCCGTTGGAGTAAAACCCGTAATCCTTTTGAATTGCGCCGAAAGATGCGCCACACTGCTATACCCCATCCGGAACGCCATCTCACTCAGCGTATCTTCATTATAAACCAGCCACTCCTTTATTTTTTCAATTTTCTGTAGAATAAAAAACTGCTCAATCGTTGTGCTCTCAATGGAGGAAAACAACAGGCTCAGTGAATGATAATCGCGATGGAGTTTCCGCGCCAGGTAGGCCGATAAGGTAAAATCCTTTCCGTCCAGTTCGCCCGACTGCACCAACTCAATGATCGACCGCCGGATCTCCTCCACCAGCCGGGTCTTGGGGTCATCGAGCCATTCAAATCCCTGTTCAGCCAACGCCTCCCGTACAGCGCCCACCTGCGCGGGTTCCAGCTCTTCCTCCGTGACCACCCTGCCGAGTATAATTTCCTTCACCGCAATCCCCTCCGACCTGAAGATCGATTCCACTGAACTTACACATCGTGGACAGACCATGTTTTTTATATTGATCTCCATTATTTCCTTTTTTTCAACACATTCAGGATGGTAGACTCCACTCCTACCAAAAAACTATTCCTTGCCATCCGCTGCATATCTGATCCCAACTGAAACCGATAGCCGGCATTTACCTTGGTAGTACTGTTAAAAATCAACTGCACCGCGGGTGCAAAATCAACAAAATAAGCCCTGCGGTCAAGCGATTCCTGCGCCAGTAATTCGCCATATAAATTCAGGTTGGTTTGCTTATAGTCCGTATACTTAACCGGAAGAATCAACAGCCCTCCGGAAAGCGAGTAGTTCATCACCTGGTAAATACGTGATGGATTATACCCTCCCTTTAGAGTGCGGGAATCATGAAGTACCTGCGTATGACTGACCGTTGCCGATAGCGCAAACCTGTTCCATAATTGCGTGGCGATTACACCAAGTTGTACGCCCGACTTATCACCGGTGAGACTAATCTCATCAAAATTAAAATCACTGCGTGTATACGCGCCTTCTGCAAAGGCCGCCATCCGGAAATGCCGGTGCGATTCATCAACCGATAAAAACCGGTACTTGGTATACAGGTAAACCGATTCCCATTTAAACTGTCTTGTATGAACATCTGCAAAACCCGCACCAGCACGGATCATCCAGTTTTTATTGAGACCAGCCTGCGACTCCAGCAGATACCGCTGCATAGTACGGTTATCGTGATGTTGGGAATTAATATAGTTGGCACTGATCTTTGCGGAAACCGACCTGGCAGGAATATTCGATGCCGGATCGCTGTATACAAATAACTCCTGTGTCCGCCCCTTCATCATCGAAAAGCTGAACAGGAGAATTAAAAAAATTTTCATTTTATCAGTTTGCTCATTCCGCGAGCAGATCCTTCAGCAATTTTTCAAGGTCACCGGCCTCAGGGTTCATCGCTACGATGTCCCCTTTTTTATTTACCAGGAAACTGGTAGGGATCGCCGAAATGGCCCATTGCTGAACCGTTTTCGCTTCCCAGCTATTGCCACTTTCGTTTACCTGCACCCAGGTGATCTTGTCTTTCGAAATTGCCTTGAGCCAGTCCTTCTTATTTTCATCCAGCGATACGCCGAAGATTTCGAAACCAAGAGGCTTATATTTTGAATAGATCTTCACCAGCTTCCTGTTCGATACCCTGCAGGGAACACACCAGCTCGCCCAGAAATCCAGCAGCACCACCTTGCCCTTAAATGAGGCAAGTGAAATGGTATCGCCATTGACATCGGGAAGCCGGACCTGTAAACGCGGATCAGAAATATTTGGGACCTCCTGCGAATGCACTGTATTGATACAAAAAAGCAGGATCAGTACGGGAATGATTTTATGGAATTTCATTTAGGGAAATTTAAAAGCTCCCCGCCATCGCGGGGAGCTTTTATCAGATAGTTACATGATAAACCCGCGCATTCTCCGCTACACCTGCATCCGTACAGCAGGTTCCGGCCCTGCCTGTCTTCACGCAGCTCATGGAGCTTGCCGAACTTATCTTCTTATATTGTTTAAGGCTGAGAAAGTCCTTATCTACCACCACAATCTTCGTGTTGGCATTGATGACCTGCTCACCTACATCCAGGAAATGGTAAACCGATCCACCGATCCTGATATGCTTGTCATTTGCTACCGAATCGCCGGAAAGATCACCCGAAAGTTCCAGGCGACCAACCGAAAAACCGGCGTCCTCAACAGCATCTTTTATAGCATCAGGATTTATGTCCTGGCCTTCCTTAAAAGTGATCTGGAAAGTGGAATTTTTTATATCCGGCTTAACCGTTTGTATAAACGGCAATTTCAATAAGGCTTTATTGATTGCATTACTGCACATGGCACAGGTAAGGCCATTTGCACGCAACCCGGCACTGGTGAACTGGGCATTGGAAGCGATAACCAGGCAAAACACCAACCCCAGTAAAAACAACTTTTTCATATTGTTATTTTTAAACGTGATTAATGTCCTTCATTACAGCAGGCCTTTGCCTTCTCTGTTGAAGTAGTTTCGTTACCACCCTTGGCGCAACAGGCTTTAGCTTTTTCAGCCGACCCGTTTTCCGCACCACCACCCTTACTGCAGCAACTGGCTGAAGTGGATGTGAGATCCGACTTCACCTGAGTCACACTCTTATCACCCTTGTCACCCTTTGGACCCTTGTCACCTTTTTCGGTGCGGTCATACTGGCAACAGGCATGGAGTTTTTTATAAGATGCATCAGTAGCGCGCACATCGCGGGTATCATAACCAGCAGCGGCCACACCCTGCTGCACTTTGGCAACGGAGGTTGTTGTTTCGTTGTATTTAATGGTCAGGATTTTTTTATCCTGATCCCAGTTTGCTTCAGAAACACCGGCTGTTTTTGCGGCTTTCTCGATATTGCTTTTACACATACCACAGTTGCCAGATACCGGGATGGTTTCAGTTTTGAGATCCTGTGCCATTCCCGCAAACGTAGAGGCCATTAACAAAACGAGAGAAAATATTTTAAGCGATTTCATATTGAATGTTTTATTTAAGAATTAAATCTTGTGAAACGAAGTTACACTTCGTGAAAAGCTGTCTGGAAACGACAGTTACCGTGCAAGAATAATAAAACTCAAATCCTGAAAACACTTATTTCAACGCAGATATCCTGCCTGATCGGTATGGGGGGAGAATGATCAGATGCCGTTACCGGTTCCTGAAAATTATAGAAGGAGGTGGCCAGGAATTCAGAAGGAACCTGGAACACCGGCTCTAAAGAAGGAATCGTAAGATCAGACGTCATCGTGGGTTGATGATCATCGTTCACTTTCACCACCTGCACCTCATCCCTGCAGCAACCATGGGCATCATCCATGTGCATACCACATTTATCACACTCGGTTTTAATGGAAGAATAAAGCTGGGTGGAAGCCAGCCGGTCCATGCAGTAATGAAAATTCACCATCACCCCGCAGGTAACTGCCAGATAACAAAGCAAAACGGGAATGATGAGTACTTTTTTCATGAACATGACAAAGATACATTTCCTTGTCCGGAACCACAAGCACTGAAAATCATGTAACTCAATGTTTTTGACTCATAACCCGTTAAAGAACTGGTAAATCTGGAGATGAAAGCACTGACTATCAATACACAAACGCCGCAGGTGTTCCCATTCTTAATTCACAAACGTCCAGTACACCCCGAACCGGAGCAGGAACCCCGGATAAAAATAATTAGGTGCAGCGGCATTATTCCTTGTCCATCCAAAGCCGTCCTCCGATGTAATCTGCGCCGTATTCAGGTTCTCTGCCCGGAAGAACAACCGGAAACCCTTGATCCGGAACTGGACATACCCCGCCAGGTCCGGCAATTTGTTTTTGATAGTCATCGTATCCTGGAACTGGAACTTACCGATCAGTGGCGAATAACCATCGGCCTGATAGCCCGTATGATAACGGAACTCAGCACCAAATGCGATATCCAGGTTTTTGAACCCGAGATTACCTTCATACCCGATTCTGTTCCGGGTAAACACCGTAGGAAGATTCACTTCCGCATTACCCAATACCTGCTGGAAATAAACATCCGCATGCCATTTCCACCGCTTGCCAAGACTGACTACTTTTTCGGCCGAGATCTGTAATACGTTGAACGGGCTCGACTGCTGGCTCAGCTCTATAAAATTTTTGAGATAGGTGTAGTTGGTGACGAGGTAATAATTACCGGTAAGCCGTAATTGAAGGAACGGTTGAAAAATAGATGCGAAAAGATGAACCGTATTTTCCTTATTGAAACTCTGGTTAACATTAGTATCCAGGAAAAAATCACTTCGCTGGTTAAATATAAATGAAGGCTCCCGGTTCACGTTCTCAAACCCAAGCTGCACATACCCGCGGCGTTTACCAATAAAACGTTGCAGACTGGCATATGCCTGGTAATCGCCGGCATTGAATCCCGCGAAATATAATTTACCATTGGCTTCGAGGTCCCATTTCCGGTCGCGCGTACGGTTCCGGTACTCGGCATGACCATATATATTGAAATAACGGAAATCGCCCTTCGCATTCGTCAATGTCAAATTCTGCACCGCAGCCCCGACCTTTAAAAACTGCTGCAGGTTGTTTGCATCGGGAAATGTATAAATGGAAAAATCATTGAGTATTTCACGCCATGCATCACGCAGATGGAACGTGTCGCGGGGCGCAAGCTGGATCTGGTAAAAGTCATGATAGTAAGCCGTATCAATGGACCTGTCCCTGAAATCATACTTACGGATACTGTAGTTAACGGTATATTCCAGTCGCACGCGCGGATAGAATAATGGTATTACCGTTGAATCGGTAACAAGTGAATCCTTTCTTCCGAAATCATATTGCTGACGGACTACCGTTGTAAAATCACTGTAACGGTTACCAGTACCAACATCGGTATTGAAAAAATCGATATTACCAATACTGTTATCACCAAGACGTGTGGTCATCCGGAATCTTTCCTTGAATCCGCTGAAATTGAGGCTGTCGGGACTGGTCAGTCCACCATTCTCCCCTGCCTGGATTTTATTACCATCTACAATCAGGTACAGGTTATATCTTTTTTTCACTCCCTGGTACCAGGAAGACAACAGGTAATTATTATGATTGCTACGCTGGTTCTTGAAAAAACCCGGTGCATTGATCAGCCGGTACTGGAAAAGGAAATTCCAGTTTGGTTTGATATTCTGCGTGTGAAGTACCTGGATGATCTGCTCGGAACGGCTTGCCAGCTGGTAACTAAGTTCAGAATAGGGCCGCGTGGTATTAAAAAAACGCACCCGCTCCACACTGTACCGGTAAATATCATAGGAATGGAAACCCGGATCCCATCCGGCCTGCATAATGGGCGAGAATAAAATAGATCTTGAAGCATTACCGGTATTTCCCAGCCAGATATTGGTTGCCGGAATCGGGAACACCCTGGTATAATCAGATACCGATGAGTCCAGATCGAAATTACGGGTTGAATCGAGGTATCGGAAATGGATGGTAATTGAATCCTCAAACTTGTCGCGACGCGTGAGACTATCCCCGCCGCCACCGCCACCACTCATGTTACGGCCAAGTTGTCCCAGCCGCCCGGCTCCGGAACGAATCAGCGATCGCTGCGCAAATGTATCGGATGATACAAACAGCAGTCCGCAAAAAAAGATATAAATGAGTCTGGTAAGCAGGGTCTGAATTTTTTGTGTGTTCTCGCAACTTCCATCGAAGTCCATAAGCAATGCAAATTTAACAAGCCGGTTGTTAACAGCGCTGATCGATTTGTTAAATAGCCGAGATCAGTTCCACAAAAATAGTAGCCAGTCTTGGTTCGGCAGCCTTTGCAGCTGCCAGTACTTCCTCGTGGGTGATTACATTATCTTCTTCCCGGATTCCAAGATCGGTTACCACACTTACGGCAAATACATCAATGCCCATATGGTTGGCAACAATACATTCCTGCACCGTACTCATGCCCACCACATCGCCACCGAGCACACTGATAAATTTATATTCGGCACGGGTTTCAAAAGTTGGACCCGTCACCGCCACATACACGCCCTCATGGATCACATAATTGTGCCGGGCAGCAATGGCCCTGGCCTTATTGATGAGTCCTTTATTATATGGTTCGCTCATATCCGGAAAACGTGGTCCCCATTCTGCCACATTTTTTCCAATAAGCGGATTGGGAGTAAAAAAACTGACATGATCCCTGATGATCATCATATCACCTACCTCATAATCCGGATTGACCGACCCCGCTGCATTGGAAAGCAGCAGTGTGCTGATGCCAAGATACTTCATCACCCTGATGGGGAATACCACTTCCTGCGGAGTATACCCTTCATAATAATGGAAACGCCCGGCCATGGCCACTACTTTTTTCCCGCCAATGGTTCCGAAGATCAGTTTGCCCGTATGACCTTCCACGGTCGATACCGGGAAATGGGGAATATCAGTGTAGGAAACTTCTAATTCCACATTAATAGAACCCGCAAAATTACCGAGACCACTACCCAACACGATACCTATTTCCGGTTTTTCGGCATAGCGCGACTGAAGATAGGCCACTGTTTCCCGGAGTTCCATTAATATATCAGACATAATTGGAAAATTAAGCCAGCAAACGTACTGAAAATTATCCAGCCCGGCCGATAACCAATGTTCTGGTTTGAACCTGAAGATTTATCTTCGCGAAAATATTGCAGCATGAATCTCCATGAATACCAGGCCAAGGAATTACTGAAAAAATATAATGTGCCCGTGCAGGAAGGTTACGCCTGTGGCACCGTGCAGGAAGCTGAAGAAGCATACCGGCAGATCAAAACCCAGACCGGTAGTAAGTTCGCCGTGGTGAAAGCCCAGATCCATGCGGGTGGCCGCGGTAAAGGCGCCATCAGGGAGAATGGTCTCAATGGAGTAAAAGTGGCCAAGTCACTGGAAGAAATCCAGGAATTTGCAACCAAACTCCTGGGTGGTACCCTTGTTACCATTCAAACCGGTCCGGCCGGAAAACTGGTAAACAAAATCCTCGTTGCACAGGATATGTATTATGATGGTGTTTCAGAAAGAAAAGAATTTTACCTGTCCATCCTGCTCGACAGGGCAAAAGGACAGAACGTAATTATGTACAGCACCGAAGGCGGTATGAACATCGAAGATGTTGCACACGATACCCCCGAAAAGATTTTTAAAGAATGGGTTCACCCTGCCGGCGGACTGCAACCCTTCCAGGCGCGCAAGATCGCGTTCAACCTGGGTCTTAGCGGCGAAGCATTCAAGAACTGTGTAAAATTCGTGACCAATATCTACAACGCATACACCGGTCTGGACTGCGCCATGCTCGAAATCAATCCGCTGTTCAAAGCAGCCGATGACAAGATCATTGCAGTTGACTGTAAAATGAGCCTCGATGATAACGCACTGATGCGTCACCCCGATATCGCTGCCCTTCGTGATGTATCTGAAGAAGATCCAACCGAGGTGGAAGCAGGTAAGTATAACCTGAACTTCGTAAAACTGGATGGTAATGTAGGTTGTATGGTGAATGGTGCAGGACTGGCCATGGCTACCATGGATATGATCAAACTCAGCGGCGGCGAACCGGCCAACTTCCTCGACGTAGGTGGTACCGCCAACGCACAGACCGTAGAAGCTGGTTTCAAAATCATCATGAAAGATCCTGCGGTTAAAGCCATCCTGATCAATATTTTTGGTGGTATCGTACGTTGCGATCGTGTTGCAGCAGGTGTAATTGATGCTTATAAAAACCTTGGCAATATCACTATCCCGATCATCGTAAGGTTACAGGGCACCAATGCAGAAGAAGCAAAAAAACTGATCGACGAAAGCGGACTGAAAGTTCAATCCGCCATCCTTCTCAGTGAAGCAGCTGAACTGGTTCGTAAAGCAGTAGCATAACTTCCGGTAAAAAAGTATATCGGTAAAAATAAATTTCAAACCCGGCCTCACCGCCGGGTTTTTTTATGAAATGAAACAGCATAAACGATAATTAAATAAATAAACCCAACACGGACTTTTTTTCATAGCCCCTTCCCGGATTTCTTAATTTTGAAAAATGGACACCAGCATCCGCCCCATTCAACCGGGCGATAACCAGGCAATCGCCAGTATTATTCGCGCCACACTTACCGAGTTCGGTGCCAACAAACCCGGCACCGTATTTTACGATAACAGCACCGATCATCTTTATGAATTATTCCGGACCCCGGGTTCGGGTTATTTTATAGCTGTATCCGAAGGCAGGATCGTTGGTGGTGGCGGTATCTATCCCACCGATGGCCTTCCCGATAAAACAGTTGAACTGGTAAAAATGTACCTGTTACCGGAGGTTCGCGGAATCGGACTGGGAAAACAGTTAATGGAAACAGCAATTGACTACGCCAGGAGCCTGGGATACGATAATATCTATCTGGAAACAATGCCTGAATTAAGTAAGGCAATCAAGGCTTATGAAAAAGCAGGCTTCCGTTATCTTGACAAAGCAGTGGGGAACAGTAACCATACGGGTTGTGAAATCTGGATGTCGAGGGCTATTTAAGCACTCGCTACCAGCTCCACTTCGTAAACCGGGCTGAACAGGTATACCTTACTGGTACCAATCTCGATACCCTTGAATCTTTTACGCAGTTTCTCCTTCTTCTGGAACACGCGCCCGTCGCTGGTTTTAAACAATCCATCCATCGGTACTTCCTCAACCAGGCGTAGATGGTTCACTCCGGAATCATATCTCCGCAGCACCCTCAGCAAACCATCTTCTGCGCAGGTACTGGCAGCGGGATTACTAAGTGATAACATCAGCTCGGATTCGATATCGGAAGGAAAGACCTTGTGATCGAGGAATTGTTTGAGCACCGATGAAAATACCATCTTCCATTCCTTCCCATGGGCCATTACCTTGTTGCCGTATTGCTCAAACGTAAGCAGGTGCGCAAGTTCATGTAATAAAGTAATAAGGAAGGAATACGTATTAAGATTACCGTTGACACTGATCCGGTGATTGTCGTTCGTGGTACGGTGACGGTAATCGCCCAGGAGGCTTTTCCGTTCTTTTGCAACGGTAAGATGCACTTTGTACCGGCGCAGGTAATCTAGCACCGGTTCGTAGGTACCGGGCGGCAGGAAATCCTGTAATTGTTTAATGGGAACTTCTTTCTTAGACATTCTTCTTACCCCTCAATAATCGCAGCAATGATGAAACTTCGATGAATGTGTACACAAGATACAATACAAGTACAACAAAGAGTGCAGGTTTGTTCACCTGGTCCACCGCCTGGAAATAAACAAAGGCCGCCAGCACTACTATCATGAACTTAATAATAAAACCGGAATAAACAGCCCGCACAAACACATGAGGATTTTTATTATCAAGTGTTTTGCGGGTAAGCAGGAATGCAGTAAGGGATACTCCAAAAAGTACCAGGTTTCCAACAATCACCACGTCCTGTTCTATCCCCTTTTTTTCCAGCAACGACCGGCCGGCTATAAAAAATCCGTTAAGGATTATAAAAACAAGGATCATCCATTGCAGCGACTTCCAGTTACTTCGATTCATCTTTCTTTTTATTACCGGTTTCCCGTATCAGTTTGTAAAATGTACCACCTAATACAAGCAAAGGTAATGCACAGGTCATCAATGGCGAACTGTTCCACCATTCGTCGGCTTTTACCCCGACAAATACGGATACGCCAATGGCGGCGAGGAGTTGGGCACCCAACCCCGCGTACCGTAATAACATCCTGTTTGAATTATGAGAGGACGAGCTTTTCCTTTCCATTTACAGATTTGAGTTCCGCGACCGGCGTAGTGACCGTACTATTCATATGGCACTGGCCGTTGAAGGTCGCTGATGGCTCCACCTGTAACTTGGCAGCAAATAAATTTCCGTTCACTACGGAATCACCGCGAAGTTGTATCAGGTCCTTTACTTTGATATTGCCATTCACCTTGCCAATGATATCGGCCTGGTTTCCGGATATATCACCTTCAACAAGCCCATTGGCTCCCACTACAACTTTCGCTGCACTGTGGATGCTGCCGGTAATGGTCCCGTCAATACGAAGATCGCTGTTACTGGTAATGTCTCCTTTTAGGATTGTTCCGGCACCAATGAGGGTGGTACCATTCCCTGAGGTTTTTTCAGGCTGCATGTCGGTTTTGTTTTTGGCGTTAAACATAGCTGTTGATTTAATGCAAAACACAGATTATTGGATAGGTCGTCGTCAATATAAACATTTTTTCAATTCCCCTATAATCGGATTTTACGGATCCGGGAATTTTTAATCATCCTCCAACTCGTCCTTCGGTGTGGGCAATTGAACAGTATCCAGTGTGGCAGCGTCTCCCTTGAGAACTTTCCGGATATTATCAATATATCCTGCCTGGAAATTCACTTCTTTTTCAAGTGAATCTACCCGATACTTCATCTTGCGGTATTCCCTGCCCACCTTGAGATCATCGTACCCCGGAATATAATATTTCAGCGGAGTGAAAACGATCAGCGCAACCGTGAGACCGACCAGCACGACAAATATCGTGCTCAAACCAATATATACACTCAACCTTGAAAGCTTAAAAGTGACCACCTCCTCGTAGGTATCATCATTCATTACCACCAGCCGATACCTGTTACGCAGCCTTTTCAAAGTAGATCCAGCCTCTGATTTTGCCATACTTGTGCATTAAAATTTTTTAAAGATAAGCATTGGGGTTTTTCCAGCCTACAGATCGTTAATCTTCCATACTCCCCTATTAAATCGTTCAGTACCAGCCACTAACTCTAAAAACAATTTTAAATTGTAACGCTGCTCAAAAACCAATCGGCCCCCATGGCTTAAATTGCCCCGCCCGGTGCAAAAATAATGAGGGCTTTTTTATACTAAAACGGCTGAAATTCAGTTATTAAGGACTTAGTTTTTAACATTGATGCGAGCTTCCGGATTCATAGTAACAATCGTCCTTTTCCTGGTCAGCACCTGCTTTATGGCGGAAGGCGTCAACGCGCAGATCGGATTCACTCCCACCGTTAAAAAACCAAAAGAATTTGAGAACCGCTTACTGCGTTCCGAAAAATCAACCAAAAAACTCACCGCACCGAAAAGATTTGTGCAGAATACCGTTTCGCATTACAACTATTTTTTCAACGCCAATAACAAAATCAACGAAGTAATTGCCCGCGCCAAACTTGTCAATAAAGACGATTACGAACAACTGCTTCCCTTTTACAATTTTTCACTCGAAACCACCGCAGCCGATAGCATCCAGCTGGATTCGATTTCTTTCAAAGCCCAGTCGGGAATCGTACTGCACGATGTCCGCAGCGGCTGGGCCGATAATTTTTACCTGCTCTGGGGAACCTCTTATTTCCTGCAGAAACAATTTGATTCGGCTTACAATATGTTCCAGTTCATCAACCATGCATTCGCAAAAAAAGAATCGGATGGTTACTACCTCAATATCGGAAGCGCAAGGGATGGCAATGATGCACGAAATATTTCCACCGAAGAAAAATCTTCGTTTACCAACAATATGTTCTCCCGCCAGCCAAGCCGCAACGATGCATTCATCTGGCAGATCCGTAACCACCTGGAACAGGATCATTTTTCCCAGGCAGCAACCCTGATCCAGGCACTGCGAAACGACGCTTCATTCCCCGATCGCCTTCAGCCCGACCTGGAAGAAATGCAGGCTTATTATTTTTACCGGCGGGATCAATGGGACAGTGCCGCTTTTCACCTGGAGAATGCACTACCGAACGCCGGCAATAAACAGGAGAAGGCCCGCTGGGAATTCCTGATCGCACAACTTTATGAGAATGCCGGTAAAAATGCTTTAGCTGGTGAATATTATGGAAAGGCAGTTAACCATACCACCGACCTGGTGATGGAAGTGTACGCCAGACTGGGTTCCGTGCGGGTTAACCGCGACGATAAAGACAACAGTATCGGAAATAATATAAATACGCTGGTCAAAATGGCCGGCCGTGATAAATACCTCGACTATCGCGACATTATCTACTACATGGCTGCACAGATGGAACTGGAACGCGACAATACCGATGGCGCCATCCAACTGCTTTACAGAAGCACCAGGTACTCATCGGCCAATCCCTTCCAACGAAACAAAGCATACCTCCAGCTGGCCGAGCTTAGTTTTGCAAAACGGAAATACCGCGATGCTAAAAGTTTTTATGATAGTCTCAGTGCAGATGATCCTTCCATAAAAGATCCTGATCAGGTGGCCAGCAGGAAAACCATTCTCGCCAGGTTGGTGAAGAACCTCGATATCATGGACCGGCAGGATAGCCTCCAGCGCATGGCCTCCATGCCGGAAGATGAACGTAAGGACCTCGTTAAAAAAATGGTTCGCAAACTGCGCAAACAACAAGGACTGAAAGAGGAAAGCACCGTTACCATGGGATCCGGTAAATCGGCCACGGATAAAACAGATGTTATACCTACCCTGTTCAATCCTTCTTCCTCAAAGGGCGAATGGTATTTTTATAATACTTCTTCGCGCCAGAAAGGTAATAACGACTTTAAATCAAGATGGGGCACCCGGCCCAATGTAGATAACTGGCGGCGGGCTTCTGCCGTGATGGCGAAACTAAATGCAAAACCGGTTAACCATACACCCGATCAACCCCAGAATGGTGGCTCGGTTGAAGGCATTGAAGGCACACCCGAAATAACCTACGATTATCTCTATAATAAAATCCCGCTGACAGCCGAACAACTGCAGGTTTCAAACGACTCTGTAAAAACAGCAATGTTTGAAAATGGCATCAGTTACATCCAGCAACTGGAAGACTGTATCACCGGTTCCGTTACACTGGAACAGCTGCGCGTGAGGTTCCCTGAATTTACAGAGATGGATAAGGTTCTCTTTAACCTGTACTACTGTTATAACCGTAACGGTGATAAAGTGAAGACCGATCCTATTAAAAGTGAAATGATCGACAGGTTTGGTGATTCTGAATTTACATCAATCATCAAAACCGGAAAAAGTAACAGCAACGAAATCCCGCAGGAAGAACCCACCCGTTTATACGAAACAATTTATGATGAGTTCATCGAAGGGAATTTCGCAGATGCCATCGCCAAAAAGAAAGTAGCTGACAGCCTCTATGGCAGGAATTACTGGTCGCCCCAGCTGCTCTACGTGGAAGCAGTTTATTACATCAGGCAACGGGAGGACAGCACCGCAAAAAAAATACTCGGCAATATCATTGACCAGTTTGCAGGAAAACCAATGGCATTCAAGGCAGAGAACCTGCTGAGTGTACTGAATCGCCGCGCCCAGATTGAAGAAGAACTGCGCAACCTGGTTATTGTAATGCCGGAAGAGGATAGTAACAAAGTAGTTTTTGAAACAACACCGGCAGAGGAACCGGATCCGGTCCGACCCGGTCTACGCGATTCCTCAGCCCTGAACCAGCCATCCATGGCGGTGATCGGCACGGGCAAGGATTCAATCACTGCCAAGCCAACGGCCGGGGTGGGTATTAACAGATCCCTTCCAAAACCAACGCTGGATTCGGTGGTGAAAAATCCTGAACCTGTTGTTGTCACCAAGGCACCGGTTGACCCCGCGGTAAAAAAACCGGTAGTGGTTAATAAGCCAACAAAGGATACAGTGGCCGCGATCAACACAAATGTTTTCACCTTTAACGCAGCAGCCCCCCATTATGTGGTGATCGTTCTCAACAAGGTGGATCCGATTTTTGTGAGCGAAGCAAAAAATGCATTTTACCGGTACAACCGGGATACATATTATAACAAACAGATGACGGCCGACCTGGTAGAAATTGATAAAGACAACCGGCTGCTCCTGATCAGTCCGTTCACCGATGCAGAGGAAGCCGTGGAGTATATCGACCAGACCCGTCCCAAAACCGCCACCAATATCATCCCCTGGCTGAAAGGCGGCAAGTATTTTTACATCATTATTAACGAACAAAACCTGAATGTGTTAAAGGCCGGGAAGGACGTGGAGAAATACCGCCAGTTCCTGGATAAGAACATACCTGGTAAGTTTTAATATATTGTGATAAAATTAAACACCATGATTGCCCCGTGGTGCCGGTTTTACTTAAATTCGATACCCGAAAAGGGTCGGGCTCCTTCAATCTAATCAAACATTATGAAAAAATCAGTTCGGATCTTCTGGCGCATCTTCTTTGTAGGGGTCGGTGCAATTGTACTGCTGATCTTACTCGCCAACTTCGGTGTATTCGGCAAGATGCCTTCCCTGGAAGAATTGGAAAACCCTTCCATCCAGCAGGCTTCTGAAGTTTATGCAATGGACGGTACGCTGATGGGTAAATATTATACCGAACGGGGCAACAGGAGTAATGTCAAATACCGCGATATCTCCAAAAATGTGGTTGATGCATTGGTGGCTACTGAAGATGAACGGTTTTACGACCACTCAGGTATCGACTTCAAGTCGACGCTCCGTGCTGTAGTCTCCGGCGGTTCACAGGGAGGTGGCAGCACCATCACCCAACAATTGGCAAAGGCATTACTTGACCAGGGAAGCAAGAACATGTTCAACCGGGGTATTGAAAAACTCAAGGAATGGATCATCGCTGTTAAACTGGAACGCAATTTTACCAAGGAAGAAATTATCACTCTGTATCTGAATGCAGTGCCATTCGGGAATAATATTTATGGGATCCGGAATGCGTCCAGGACCTTCTTCAAAGTAGAACCGGACCGCCTCACCATTGAACAGGCTGCCCTGCTGATCGGAATGCTGAAGGGGAATACGCTTTACAATCCCATTCGTAACCCTGTTGCTTCGCGCGACCGGCGTAATGTAGTGCTTGGACAGATGGCAGTTAACAAAAAGATCAGTGAAGCGGAAGCAGCAAAACTGAAAGCCCTTCCCATCAAAACCAGTTATTCAAAACTTGATGAGAACACAGGGTACGCGCCTTATTTCCGGGAAGTTTTAAAAGATGAAGTGCGCCGGGTTTTAAAAGACGTTGAGAAACCCAATGGCGATAGTTATGATATTTATAAGGACGGACTGAAGATTTATACCACCATCAATCCACGTATGCAGGAATACGCTGAAGAAGCGGTTGCAGCACATATGCCCAAGCTCCAGAATGCACTGGTTGCCCAATCCAAGATCCGTAATGGATCTGTATGGAAAGAACACGATGATGTACTGGAAAAAGCAATGAAACAAAGTGACCGCTGGAAAAACCTGGAAGAAGATGGTTTGCCCGACAAGGATATCAGGGCCACCTTTAAGAAAAAAGTGCCGATGAAGGTTTTCGCCTGGAATACAAAAAGGGAAAAGGATACCATCATGACCCCGCTTGATTCCATCAAGTACCACCGGCAGATGTTGCAGACGGCCTTCATGGTAACTGATCCCGTAACAGGGGAAGTCCGTGCCTGGGTGGGCGGTATCAGTTTTAAGACTTTTAAATTTGATCACGCCAATCTCAATACCAAACGCCAGGTAGGATCCACCATCAAACCATTGCTGTATATGCAGGCCATGGAAGAAAACGGGTTTACACCGGAAACAATGGTACTGGACCAGCAGCAGAATTTCGGTAACGGGCAATTGGTACCGGCTACAACCAAGTCTTGCTCTGGAGGTGAAATGACCATGGCTTCCGCACTGGCCCGTTCAAAGAACTGCGCCACTGCGTATATTATGAAACAGGTAGGACCGCAACAATTTGTGAACTTCCTTGGCCGGATTAATATACCCACCAAGATAGAACCCTACCCTTCCATTGCATTAGGTGCCGTTGATCTTTCCCTCTATGAAATGATGTGGGGCTACAGTATTTTTGCCGGTCGTGGATTTTCTACAAGACCAGTTTTCATTACCCGTATTGAAGATCGTAATGGAAACGTGATCAAAAGATTTGATCTCGGTGATAACCGGAAAGAAGCGGTGAGCGAGATTACTTCTTATAATATGACAAGGATGATGCAGGGCACGGTTGACCGTGGTACTGCCGCCGGCCTGAGAGCTAGGCTGGGCGCGGCTGAAATGGGCGGAAAGACGGGTACCACCAATGATAATGCAGATGCATGGTTCATGGGCTACTCGCCACAGTTACTCGCTGGTGTGTGGATTGGTTGCGATGACCGGTTCATCCGCATCGAAAACGGACTTGGTTATGGTGGCCAGGCAGCAATGCCAATCTGGGAAAACTTCTTCCGTAAAGTGTATGCAGATAAAACACTGGGGATTGATAAGGACGCTCATTTTGCGCAGCCTGCTGATTTCACCAACTCGGTAAACAGTGCGGATCCGATGGCAGTGGAGATCGATATCGATCCTGCAGGTGAAGGTGTTGACCAGGGTGTGGGTACTCCCAATGATTATGAAATGTATGGCGGTGATTCCATCGGCAGCGAATCAGTTCCCTTCAAGGATAATAACGATGCGCCTTCAATCAAAGATTCCGCCAGGAAAGCCGCTGATAAAAAAAATTCCGACAAGCCAATAGGCTCACCGGTGGAGGAGAAAAAGAAAAAAGGATTATTCAATAACCTCTTTAAGAAAAGGAAAGAATAAAAAAACGGTCAGGCTGAAAAGTCTGACCGTTTTAATTTTAAATACAGTTAAAATATTATATAAATGAATTTTCTTGTAGCTAAAATTTTATGCCCAGTATTAATTCTTCTTTCCAGTTCACAATCAGATAAGAAAATAGGTGATAACAAAGAGGTGAATAATACTACTAAAGGAATATTCTATTTGATGAACAAGATGTCTTATTGAAACCACTGGGGAGCGTACGAAATCTCTACTTAACATATTTTAAGTCTTTGGCTTTCACCCAAAAACTATTTATTACGCTTGAATCGATCTTACTAAATCGCTTATAGATTTCATTATCGAAAAGCAACCGATCCTCCCTGACAATTAATGTATCTCTTAGTTCCTTAAACATTGTGTCATTTGGCAGGTTTAAAAAGGAGTA
>JBEVJC010000025.1:0-237328 GCA_040510375.1 Chitinophagaceae bacterium | reverse complement strand
TGCAACGTATAGGCATAGTCCAGACCCTGCACCTGCTGATGACCAAGTACCGTTCTAGCCAGGACACCGTGTTTACTATACGAATATGCTGCATCCCGTTCCCATACGATTTTATCACGGCTGGTATATACTTCGGTAAGCCTGTTTTCAGCGTCATACTGATAACGATGATAGAACGCATCCGGTTTATCCGTCTGGTAACTCACAGAGTTTACCTTTCCACTGATAAGATCAAAATCGTATTCAATTTTCTTTAGGTAGTCAGCAGACATCTCTGCAATGCCGTTGTAGTCCTGCAAAAGCGTATCCACGTTACCATGGATATCATAAGTATAAAAACTGGCGGTAAAATGATTGTTATCGGTTGCCAGATTTTTTGTTGCCGAATAACTGACCCGATTGCGCAGGTTTCGCTGGGTTAGTTTTCCAAACATGATCCCTTCAGGATATAAAGAAAAACCAAAGGGTACATCGTACTCTGTCAGCGTGAGCTGCTCCCTGGTTCCCCCGGTTGACATAATCCAGTTTTTTAGTGCTACTGCATCCTGGCTGATCGTCTGAGTCATTAACATACTTTGCGGCTTCTGTCCCACTTCAATGATTCGTCCCAAATCATCGTAAAGCGTGTAACTGTATTTTCCATCAAGTGCCTGTTGTGCATTCTGGCTCACGACAAGGCGACCAATCCGGTCGTACCAAAACGCTGAAGCGCCAGCATCAGGAGAATTTTGAGCCACCACACTGCCAATTGTATTGTACCTGTAGTTGGTAACCAGCAAATGAGGCCTTCCCAGGAAATTGCCGGCCTCCCTATATGCCTTTACACTATCCGTAAATGTTTTGGCAAACCGGGGTCTGACTCCCGCAGGTGGGACCGTCTTCACCAGGTTGCCTGCCATATCATAATAATACAACGTATAATGATACTGTTTCACCGTATAGTCAAGAGTGAATTTTTCCCTGTCCACAGCAGCCAGGCATTTGTCACGATAAGCTTTCTCGAAATCTGCAAGGAGGTTTTCCTTTCGTTGCTGATAGATTTGTTGAGCAAGCGCAATGGCCATCGTCTCCACCCGCTTACAGGGCGATTCATTGGCCACCATTCCTGTCGTATCATTTAGGGGTTTCGAATTGGCGCAGATCACGTTTTGCATGGCACCAGCATTATTGTTATAACTGGCGAGATTACAGTTTGCCTTTGCTGCTGCCGCGGCATAGTCCGTCCAGTTATACTGGAAGCCGGTGCGATAATTTAAGAACCTCGCATACATTATATTATCACGAATATTCTCAGGAGTCAGGTCGGCACCTGTAAATACCGGTCCTGCATTATAAGGCGATGGAATAGAATCTTTAAATTCCCTGGTAAGGGCACTTATTGTGGCACAATCTATACATTGAGCGCCTGCTACAAATCCGCATTTTAAAAACCCGGGCAGAGGCTGAGGTACGATCAAGGGATATGTGGTAGCTGTGGTTGCACATATTCTGATAGTACCGCTACAATTTCCCCCAAAATTAACTGTAGAGTCGGCGCAACTTGTTGTAGCGAGTTTGGAACAATTGTTCACCATGGCATCATATAATACCTGCGTAAGCGTGTCCGTGTATTTGGCCTTCAGGTATTGATTCATGGAACCCAACATCGAGGGATTGTAACCTGCTACTGAAGCTTCAGATTTTAACTGGTAAAACCGGCCGCAATTACAGGTATCCAGCACGACTATCATTTCTTTTGTAAATATTGGGCCTTTGCCATACGGCTTGGGAAACTCGATCACATAAGGGTTACAAAGAGCATCGGTTGCAATGCCGTATTTAATTCTAAGTATATAATCTATCACCTCCTCAAAACTCCTGGGTGATCCATCATCAGGCGAATTGGGCGCTACATTAGAAGACCCATAAGGATTTGCCTCGTTGCTTCCTTTCTGGCAAACCAATTCCATTGCGGAAGTAACCTCATTAAGTATTGCTTCCTTATCACTTCGTATCGCGAGCGCCGGACATTGCGATAAGGCCTGTTTCCATTGTCCAATGTAACTATTGCACCGACTGGTATAGACAGAACCTGGTGTATACCCTCCGGGAATATTACCTGGAACAGGATCTGCACCTGGGGCGGAAGGCCAAAAGGACCAGTCACCATTTTGATTGTTCTGCTGCACCATCTGGGCCTGCGTTGGGAAATGCAATCTGAATCCCTTGTCAACAAGCAGCTGTGCATCTGCCAGGGGACTCTGAGCGGCTATGTATACATTCACCTGGCTGTCCCTTACATTGGTATACAAATTTCTGAACGTAACCCACAGCTGATTTTTTTCTGCAACGGAAAAATTGTGTGGAGCACCATTATAATTATCAGCAGGCGGCACCTTTGGTGCAGTTGTTGAATAACACTTGTTCCTTTCATAAGGCGACACAATGGTTTTACATCTTACATCACCATAGGCTATCTGCCACAGACTTAGTCCGTTTCGGTAATCGTTTGTAACCTTCGCCACTATGGCATTTTTATCTCCTGTTGCTGCTATATAATAGGGATCATTCAGATTTGCCGCCGAAGTAAAAATATAATTCTTACCCATTGCAGTCTCGTAACTGGTCGTATTACTAAAGGTATTGATCCAGTTGTAACTAGTTTGTAAATTGCCTTCTGCAAACAATAGCCTTTGATATTCAGGGTGGCGTGGCAGCAACTCCTCCGCGGGGGTGCCGGCAGACGCTTCGGAAAAAACGCTGTACTTATTGTAAAGGCCCAATGCTACTGGATCAGTGGGTACGACCCCTGTAGCATACTGGCCATTATAAAGTATCAAATCGCTGACCATCATTGACCGTTTGGTAGCCAGAATCTGGGATGCATCATTACAGAGTCTATCACAATTTTGTTTTGCAGCACTATAGCTTGCCTGGATTCCAGATTCCGGAACCGAAACGCCTGAAGCAAGGTAATTAGCTTTAAAACTGTTATAGTCACCCAGGGTAGTCCGGCAGGCATCGCAGGCATTGGCGGGAACAACATTACAGTCAGAAGTGCTTAACATTAAAGTCTTAACAGAATCGATCAGCTCTGACTCCGTTTTACACAGACCTTTCGTTAAGTAGTCGTCCCTGTATTTTTGAAGTGAGGCCTCACTTATCACTAAGGTCTTACGGACAATATAGGATCCCGGTTGCAGGACGGCATCAATAGTTATTATATTGTCAGGCATCAGATTACCATCAGCATCTTTAAAACCCTGCGGTGCAGAAGAACAAATGTTGTCGGCGTTTAGATTAACATTGCTGAATTTTTTTACAAGGGGCGGCACATCTCCTGATTCATCAATAATGGAAATTTCTAGGTCATACATGCCGTCATAACACAATGTGCCACTGCTACATGAAGGAAGGGAAAGAACGTCCGGGTCAAGCTTATAATTAAACGTATATCTTGTAGTTGCGGGAACCAATAGAGTATTGATCGATTCAACACTGTTACCTTTAATTGCATTTGAATTGTTATTCAACAGATCCGTGGTAATAAATGAGCCTTTCTGTTCGGGATACTGGGTTGCATCATTGGTATTTAGTGCAACCATATTCGCAGGTGCGCTTCCCGCAAGAGAGGTGGCGACGGTCCTTCCATGCATATCCACATAACTTATACTCATCTGCCCGTTGGCATCCTTCACCATGTTGGTGAAGTAGTGCGTGTTCACTCCTACTTCTGTTCCGAATAATCCATCCAGTTCTTCCTGATAGGGTGTACCGTAATAGTAACTGGTCTCATGGCTACTCCCCATTTTCATGGCTGCTCCAACTCCGCTTTGACTTATTATCCTCTCTGTTCCATCCTGCTTGTAACGGGTTACGGTATAAGGGTAACCTTCCGCATCGGGAATTTGCGCATTCCCGCCAGTTTTATCAGGATTATCTGTACTATAATATTTGGAAGCACCGGTGCTTGTTTGCAACCCGGCCGTCAGGCTGGTAGGAACTGCAATGGGTTCAAGGTCAAAAAATTTAAGAGGATCTTCATTTTCTGTCTGATTATCTGGGAGATTCAATTGGGCATTTGCCTTGAACAGATTGAGACCCCGTGAATAGCCAATGACATTACCGGTACCAGGAACCGGTAGTATTTGCACAGCTGGCCGGCCCTGCGCGTCATAAAAAGTTTCCGCGGTCACTACTGTATTGGTAGTATTATCTTTAGTCACAGTTTGTCTGCTACGCAGTGAACCATCAAAATAAGTGACAACTGCTTTACGCTTGCCCTCCTCAGCAAAACTTATGGAGGATTGCCAGTTTAGTGAGTCTTTAGTCGAACCGATGTTGTTATGTCCGACAAAAGATCGCGACTGCACTGTCGACCATGGTCCATCTGTCCTGATGCCAGACTTTTTTATATTGACAGCTCTTATACGGAAATAAATTTTCCCCTGCCCCCCATATAATAGCGGAATATTGTAACCGTTTTTGCCATAGGAAAGATCTACCCTTGCGGCATTGTTTCTAAATAACAACATATAATCAAGATTGCCAGCGGTGTAATAGTTGGTAATCAACTCATCCTCTACCCATGTCCACTCCAGTTGTGTATGGGTACGTCCCGATTCCAATGGCCATGACCATGAAACTGGCAATTCGTCGGCACCAGCTGAAGGTTCAGCGTGAGTCAGCGTCGTCGGTATTAAATAACCTGCATTAGCAGATAATTCATAGTTGCGGGTGACTCTCATTTCATTTTCCAGCGCCAGTAAGTCACGGACATCCACATTACCAACCGAAGCCGGGGAAAAGGTGGATTCTATCACAATCACTTTAACATATCTGGCATTGCCAAAACTAATATAGTTCCTGGCATTGTATTTCACCCCTTCTCCCTTTTTATAATCCACTGTCAGATCCTGGTCGGGGAGACTATTCAGCGAAGCGGCCGATTCCCCATATTCAATCTTTACCCTAATGGTAGCCGTAAAGTCGGTGGCGATATAGCGGGGTGTTTCTTCAATAACCTTTAGTGTAACAATATTCTTTATTTCACTACTGTTTTCATATCCGGAAGTAAAGCTCGTAACAGCAAACTTGTCTTTTGTGAGTGCAGTATCTCCGGTTGTACCAGTAAGCCGCGATATACGGGGATCATCTTTAATACCATCCTCCGATTGCGAGTATCCCGACGTCGATTTGGCCAATGCAATACAAATAAATATAGTCACCAATAGCCTACCCAAAATATTATTATAATTTTTTAAAATAATATGCCAGGACAATTTATTCTTTTGCAAACTAATTTTCATAAGGGTTGGTCTTGGTTGCATTTATAAATTATAATGAATGGTTCTTAATTTAATATCACCTGGTACGTCTCATATCCCCTGGCCGGTAAATATTCTCCCTGTCCGTTTTTTATGATTCGCTCATTAATCGTCACCCGTGTTTTCACCTGCTCATGACTAACGGATTTATACAAAAATGTCCCTTGCTGTTCTTTAACTAAAAAATATCCCTTGCCTTCAGGCGCCAGCAGCTTGTCGGAAAAACCGGTTTGTTCACTAACCTTATTATAATCCTCCTGCGTCAGGGTAATCAGGGTTCGTTTAATCGTCATGATTTTAAAGGGTACATTTGTTTTTGGATCATATTGCAACACAATAGTCTCCCTGGGCGGCAGGCCGCCATATACCGATAACCGGTTAGCCAGTTCTATGGTAACAGTATCGTTACCGCTATACCTCTTTAATACTTTATACTTTTCAGATATGTCTTCGACCGAGGAGTCTTTTAAATGCCAGCCTGCCATAGCTTTCAATTGTGAAAGCATTGGCCGTACATCAGTGTATAAGATCATTTTCTGTAGATGACTACTGACAAGTAATGCCACAGAATCATTTACAAATTGTTCTATCTCTCCAAAATGGATATAAGACGCGTTTTTCTCCAAAATAAATTGTGCCTGCGTGCTTGCTGTATCGGCAATGCCCGTAATAAAATTGGTTGAGTTATGCAATTCCAGATCAAGCTGCAGTGGCAACTCTCTGTACATATTACATACCTGAACAAACTCCCGTATAATAGCCAGGCTATCCGCTTCCTTTGATTTTCTCGAAGACTTTTTTTGGGCATGTGCGGTCACGCCGCACATAATCAACATACATATAAATAATGATATTATTCTATTCACAACTTCAAAAATTTAATTTGAATTTATTTACCAACTTCCAGGTTAATGTATCTCCTTTATGGCTCTTTGTTTAAAGCTCCTGGTTTCATTAATGGTCTTCACCCCTTCCTTCGTTTCTGCCTTTGTACGAACAAGTGTACCCTCTTCATCATATTCATAGAAGACGGCATAATTATTGGCATCCAGTTCGGCCGTTAACCGCAGATTAATCGGGTCATATACATAGCTCTTCATATTTGCGTTGAACGGGTGTATTCTTATATCATCAAAGTATATAGGTTGGCTGCTATTGTTAACCAGGCTTAATGTCATTTGCGTTGCGTCGGCCGGAGCTGTAAAAGCACCTTCATAACGTTGCCACCCTTCAATTATAGGACCCGAAGGTTTAAACTCAATAAGTTGACTGCCGCCGCTATTAAATTGTAAGGTTACCTTGCTGGTGCAGTTTGTAATCCTGTTATCACAATTTTCTCTTACCCAAGCGCTAAAGAGCATTTTTTTATTGGCTGGAACGTTGAAAACCGGATTTAACATAGAGTCCGATGTTGCAAGGGGTTTTGTAAAATAACAAAGATTTTCAGCATCCAGGCTTTGATAGCTCGTGGTGCCCAGATTAGACGTATAAGTAAAGTTTGCAGAGAACGCATGAAAACCATCTCCCCCGCCGGTTATAGGCCTTTGTAAATCGACGCTGCATAGTGTTTCAATAAGGTAGGTATCGCAAGTCAAAAAAACACTACTGATCTTTGGCGATTCAGTGCTGTAACAGTTAAATGATGCAACACGTTCCCCATTTAATTTTTTAATAGTAACAGTAATGGCACTTTTATTAAAAATATACTCCTCCGGATATCCTAAAGGAACATCGTGCTGAAAGGTTGACAAGTTGAAAGTATAGGTATTTGGAGTGGCTATTTTAGTGTACTGAGTAGTTTTATACATGTATGCATACACGATCGTATTTCCGGCAATTTCACCAATAACATTTCTGACAGGAAAATCTATCGACAAGCCTAAATTGGATACGACTATATCAGGTTTCACTATTGGCGCGTTGGATGGCTGAGACGAAAGTTTTAAAGTAGCCCCTCCCGGATCGTTCAGGGCTTTTATTGCATCATTTTTCATCACCAGTGAAAAACTATCAATATCGTTTTGGCCAACGACTATTGTTTTCACAGCAGCAGTATTAGGATTTAATTTTAAGGAATAATTGCCGCTATGAGCGTTAAAATTGAGCAATGCTGTCTTAACAACCTGGGAGTTGGCAATGTCTGTAAAATCAATATGATTTATACCACAATTGCTGATATCACCGATATTAATATTCTCCTGATATTCTTTGTCTTCAAAACCTTCGAAACATATCTCATCATAGCGGGCGTTATTAGCTATTGCAACAGGCGTTGTCTTATTATAGCCATACTGGGCCGAGGAATAAATATTAAGCGCATCTTTTGTTTCCAGTGTTAACCCTTTCCCATTCACTTTTGTTACCTGGCTGTTCCAAACCCATTTCGAATTCGCGTTGTCAGGTACCAGATTATTAACAACATCAAAATCCCAGTACAATTTAAAATCCTTCAAAAATCCATTATGCTTTAAATCAGTCTTGGTCAATGGATTTATTTCAGTTCTTGCCCCATAGAAAGCCATGCTTCTATTTGTCATGAAACTTCCTAACAGTCCTTTACAATATGGGTTGATACTTTTTTCCAGATAGCCATTGCAATCCAGTAATTCCATGCTGGTACAAGTATTGGGATCAAAGAGGCTGGTCATTTTTTTGAATATGTCGTTATCCGCCTGCCATTTTTCTCTGTATTCTATCGATGCCGCATTAATTACCTTATCTGCAGCATTAATTTTTAATACTCTTACACTACCAATTGTGTCCGTAGGATCGGTCATAGTCGAAATCCCAGCCACTGTTGCACCGAGCATATTTCGTTTTCCACTACGAACGATCCGAAAGCTAACATTATCACGGTTACTGAGTTTACCGGATTTATTTATAAATACCATGTCCGGCGTAGTAATGGTAAGTGCACCGATATTTTTATTCCGGTCAAAGGCCCAAAGCAGGGTGTCATTACTAGATGGCAGCTTACTGCCACAGTTATCTGTTGGTGGAACACCTGGATTTAACAGGAATAATTCATCGCCACTCTCGAAATATTTATTAATATCAGCTGCTGGTATACCAGAAGCAATCCTTCCATCCCTGAAGTTTACGCCATTAAATACAGCATCAATATTTTTATATGCCAGTCCCATACCACTATAAGCCCAATAAGCAGGATAATTAATCTGGTAAACCGGCCGATCAAACTCATTATTGATTTTGCTGACCACCACATTACCAGTTTGCGCATCGTACACCATGTTTTTGGTGGTTACCCGGCTGCCTTTATCAACTACCACCACACTATCCAATATGCCATGATAGTTAATGACCTTGGTGGTGGTGACCGCCCGGTAATTATTTACACTATTACCTGCAACTCCCCAGATAAATGGTAACCAGAAAGTAACTATCACAGGGTACAAGTCCAACTGACCCTGAATTTCCAGACTCTTGCTTTCTACGGAAAATTCACGTGTATCGGTCATCAGTTCCACATCGATACCCATATTCCCTTTGTCAATTACGCCTCCTTTTAATCCGTGAACAAAATCGAATTCTTCCTGAAGACCCTTGGCACCTGTATTTCTATAAAAATTCTCTGTGTAACTTATCCGTGTCAGGGAGTCATTCTCGGGGTAGGAAGACTGAGATTTAATTTTTCCATGCATATCATTTGTTTCCACCAGGAAGCCTTGGGACAAAGCGCGGCTGTCGAATTTGTATTTATAAAAGAATGCCGAAAATGATGCGTCGTGCTGTTGTTTATCGGTGCTATTATCAAAACCTGTATTATTATAGTAGACGGGGAAATCTTTAGCTGTAAAAAATTCAGTGACCTGTTTTCCAATACCAGACCTGGATTTTTTATCTGCTGGAATATCACCCCTCTTATTGGAACGCACAGTCACCTTACTGTACCCAACAAGCGGCGCAGGGAAAAACGCATCCATGACCGGCATTTCAATTGCTCCATAGGAATTAGGTCCGAGCGGAAGCTTATTGGATACCTGCACGATGGATTGAAAAGGATTTTCTTCTCCCCCAATGGATGGCTCATAAGAGGCCACGCCACTGCTTATTTTTCTTTCATCTCCGTTAAATATTTCGGTGGTTTCATAGCTATACTCCTGACCGTATTCAGAGGTATATCGTCCCGTCATTGCCTGCCAGTTATCCTTCAACTTTACAGATCTCACCCTATGTCCTCCTCCATATTTATATCCATCAGGATCATTAAGACGCACGAAGGATTTGCCTGGAATTATATACCGTGCCAGCCCCTGGCCGCGTAATTGATCCAGTGGATTTTGAAAAGCACTATTTAATCCTGATAACATCCCTATCAGCATTTCTCCTACCTGCTTCAAACCAGTACTTTCAGAGACATCATAACCAGGGAAGGCTTGTCCGGGTAGCTGTTCTCTCAGATATTCAAGAGCCGTGAGGGCCAGAGGGCTTAAATTATCTGTCCTGTTGACCCTGACCCATATTCTTCTGGAATCTTTGGGATCCACTCCGTAACCTGCAATCGAGGCATATGAACTAACATATTCTATACCCTTTGGCATCACCACTGCCACTTTAAATGCCAACTGGTTAACGCCCTGAAGATATTTGTTAAATACCGTGGGAGTGCTGCATGTATCCGGCACTTTTATAAATACAACGTCATTCTCAATAAAAACTGGCTTCCCCATGCCATCAAAAGACACCCCATATAACTTATCTGAAAAGCTATCTGCATCTTTTCCAAGTCCCGCAATTTCCATCATGCCGGCCGCACGACGGTTTTGTACAAAAGCATAGTCGTCACCTTCATAGTCTACCTGTAATTGACCCCCAGAAGGTAAAAGAATCCTTTTTAGCGACCAGGCACCGGCATTCTGGTTAAGGGTTGTTGTCTTTGTTTTATCCTGATTGCTATAAGGATATTCTGAATTCTTTAGGCCCGGGGTACCGGGATTCAGACCCGTGGGCTTATAATTACCCCAACGGTCAGAAGCATTAACATCATAGGCAGGATTATCAGCTCCTGTCGGATTTCCGATGCCGGTTGCCGCATACGAAAACACATATTTGTTTTTATTTATCCTGTTTTTACCATTATATGTAAAATAAATACTATCAAGGGTGAGCTTGCCTTTATTTACATTCACATTTTGCCCATTGATTAATTCAGCACCGGCATCATTTCCTGGAGCATTGGCACAAAGAGAATAACTATAGGCAAACCAAACAGTTTTGATCGACTTCGCATTTTGCAGTCCGTTTTTTTTAAGATCTGCTTTGCTGTATAAATCTATTTTCTTAAGCCGTTTTAAGGATTTATCATTTGTATTTATACCGGATATAGAATCGATAGCACCTTTGCCATCTGCCCTGTCTTCCAGTGTAAATAATGCAATCATAGTTTTGGATTCTATCGAATGAACATACCAGGATTCCCTTTCACCATAAGTAATGACCCCTTTATCATCTTTTGACTCGCTCAGTTTCCCTGCATTAAAATGAGCAACAAAACCAGAATTCAAAGGTGTTCTCCATCTATAATCTGCCCAATTGCCACCTGACTTAATACGGGTATAATTGAATTTCACTGCTCCACCAAGATCATCCTCGGTAATCCCGTCACCACGGACGTCCACGTAGTCCGGAGAAAGCAGGCCTGTCAATAAAAAAGAATGAGCATAGGCAGGCGTATTGGTTTTCTGAATAAACCCTTCTTTTGATACCGATGTATTAATATTATTTGGCTCACCTCCGGCAAAACTCACCTGGTCTTTATTGTCCCCTGTACCATTTACCGAAAAACTAAAATCTGTTTGTTTCACATTGTAGGCCGGTATGCCATAAATATATCGTCTGCCGTCTGCTTCGGTCACATTAATCTGTGAGATATGATGCTTTTTGCGATAACCACCTACCCTTTTAATGAGGTCATATTGCAGATTGTTATTGTTGTCTAAAATCGTTGTTGCATTATAACTCTTGATTTCCAGATCCAAACCCATTTTTGATGCTTCTTCGGCTGTTAAGAAACTGGTAGTTTGTGTCCTTTTTTTGCGTTCCTGTAAAAGATGGGCGCCTACCCCTATTTCGCCTGTAGCGTTATTGGACCTTGAAAACTTTTCAAGTGTCGGCTCAATGGCAGGGAGATAGTTACTTCCGCCAAGTTTAAACCGTACCAGGTCGGTTCCACCAATGGAATCATACTGGCCTTTATTTAGCACGCTTGTTTCACCGGGATTTCTGAAATAAACGTTTTCAAAACTGTCTTTAGCCTCGCGGAAATAAATTGAATTCCTGAGTTTGTTTCCCATATCCCACTCCTTAATAGTCGAAGGCGTCTCCATCGTGTTGAGGTTAGCTCCAAAATGACCAGGTACTCCAATATCTCCACCAATGCTTAAGCTCTTGTCTTTTGTTCTTGTATAATTATCCCGCACATATCCCTGGTCATTACGATATGCCCGGATAGTCCCGCCAGTTCCTTCTCCCTGTATGGAGAATACATCATAGGTATATTGGGGTACAGAAATAATGGGCGTGTGCGGTGTCACTTCATTATCATTGAAACGGGTAAAATCCATCACTGCATTAGGATTATTACCCGCTTTCTGGTAATTCAGATAACCAACCAATGGCTTTCGTTGGACCTGATCTTGCACATCAATTTCCGCAGTTTGCATGTATCCCTCTGCTTCCACCGAAGTATATGCACCAAATATTCCGGGTCCAAATTGAAAATGGCCAGTATAAGCTGTGTTCGTAATCGGCAAACGGATGGACGGAATATAACTGGGCTTTGCAAAGCTGATGGTAGTAGCAGGCAACATGGGGTTCATTGAGCCCTGATTATAAATTCTTGCCCCTTTGCCAACCCGTTTAACCATATCATAGTTATATGCCATCTGCTCTTGAATCTGCAGTGCTTTAATACCTGACCTTGAATTATAACTGGTAGATAATCCAATGCCAAATGAAATGCCTCTATCCACTCTGTATGCTGAGGCTGATAGTGATACATTAGGAGAAACAGTAAGTCCATTACGTGAACTCAGGTTGGCACTCAGGCCTCCGGAAATTCCCAGAGACGCATTTTTTTCAGCATTTGTTTTCAGGCCTATGCTCAAATTAGTAGTTCCTTTTGCACTCAACTCAAGGGCAGGACCCAGGTAATTATTTACAGAAATACCAACAGAAAAACCGGCGCTTCCAGTAAAATCTGCAAATGGTGTCCCCTTAATTCCAACCAACTCAAAATCTGCCCCGATGCTTGCCCCCCAGGTTTTGTTGGGTTTCATTTTTTGGGTTTGTATAAGGGTATCTTCCCCATTAAAATCATCCGGCACGCCCCTCATATTACGACTCACCGTACCCGGATTTATATTAAAACCAAGTCCGACCCAGCTAGCTTCCTGCTCCATTGTGATGCCGCCGTTATAAAACAGATTTATCGGGTATCCGCCAACATCCATTAACGGGATATTATAACTAAAGTCTCCTGTGAAAAGATCGACCATATTATCGGCACCAACTGACTTGAAGGACGACATTTCAGGCTGACCCGGACCTCCAATATCCTGCTTTGCCGCACCCACATCAATGGTTGCGTAATTAGGAGCCTCTTTTTGCATTTTCACCTCCGACAGATTCATTTTTTCAGGAATAGCAGCACCTGAAACACCATTCTCTAAGGCAGGACTATAAATAAACCCTTCTTTATTGGGATTGGAAAACGAATTGATCCCAAAAGATGGAATCGGCGGAATTGAAGCTGTCCCATACACGGGTAGAAAGCCGCTTAAAAAGATAGATAATAGGATAAAGGCGATTTGTCTGGGGTACCTGATAGCGAGTAACTGGATCATAAAAAAGTATCGGTTGGATGAACTATTTTATACTAAAGGATGCTGAATGAATCCTGTTGTGCTGATCAATGATTTCGATCAGATAAATCTGACCGGTCCGAAACCGGTCTTTTAGCTCAAACTGAAGAAAATTATCCCCATATTTGATCTTTTTTCTTTTTTCATGAAGCACTGTTCCTTCTGCATTTAAAAACCGGATGGTTGTTTCATGCTCCTTATCGAAGGAATAATATTTTACGTTGAGATGCCCCAGGGAAATATAATTAATGCCTGCTTCATCTTTGTTGTCCTTTAATAAGACATAACTAAGATTAGTAGCCTCAATTTTAGATGAGTCTACGGCTTTCGAAAAAGTCCAAACATCAGTGGCTGCAGCATAACTTAGTCCATTCCTTGCCGTTATTTGCCAGGCATAGGTTTTACCTGCTTCCAGGCTGGAATAAGTGGAGGGATAATTTTCAAAAGCTGCCCTGATATTACTGCGGACATATATCGGTGAATTATACAAGATGGATTCAGCAGGCGACTGCCCTTCCTTTACTTCAACTACACTAATATCATAACTTAGATTCACGAACATATCCAGGGGAGCGGGAGGAATCCAGGTAAATTGAGGTGTGCCAAACTGCAAGACTTCCTTATTAGCGGGAGTGTTCAGCATTGGAGGACTTAGCGGGTTTATATTCAACCGAACACATTCCTCCGCCAATGGGTTACTTCCTTTCGAATTACTGACGATAGTGTAACAGGCAATATAGGAACCCAGTGGTAGAAAGTTACCGCTGACATTCCCGGCGCCGTAGTTATACTGAATCGGCTGAACATCTTTTATAGTAATCATCTTTATGCCTTTACCAAGCAATACATTACCTGAACTGGCTGATAACATTGATACTCCTGTTGCAGCGTCTTTGAGATCAAGAAAAACACTTGCATCCTCTATGGAGTTACTGTTATTGACCAGCACAAGATTCCATAACTGTTCCCTTTGTATCAGACCAGCGGGAGGTAATTGTACACTCAAGGTAAACTGTGCCTGCACAATCAGGGGAAGACAAAACAGAAATAAACCAATATACTTTCTATCCATATCAAAAATATTTAAACCATGAAACGCTGCCTGTTTCAACAGCAAACAATGCCCGATATATAGTAGGCAAATAAGATTTTTCATACTGAAATTGCAGTCCGCCCAATTTTCCGAACTCCGCCAATATCTGTGCACGGCTCCCCCAGTAACTTTTCCCACCAACTACTTTGTTATATTTTAAACCGACGCCAATCCTGACTCTACTAGAGACTGAATAATCGGCATTTGCTTCAAAGGTTGAAAACTGCATTTGTTCCTGGTCAGTATAAGTATAAAGGCCTTGCAACTGTGCTTTTCCAAACATAAAAGTCTGCCCGGCCATATAACTGATCCCCTTATAGGATATGAATCCCGAGTCAGTACCTTTGCCCGAATAACTATTATAAATCAGGGAGGAAAGCATTCTTGTGCGGCCTGCAGTGTAATGATAAATAAGTGAAGCATTTGAGATATAATATGCATTCTCCCGCACTCTTTCCTTATCGATCACGTAAAGCTGGGTTCCTGGATAATAGCCTGCACTAATCACCGGCCACCTGGGAAACCGCACATTGATCTGAAAACTTTTAAAGACCGTGCTGGTCCTGAATGTTTTTTCTGTGAAGGGATTGGTAAAATCGTTGCAACGCAACATGGCAATCACGCCAACTTTATCCTCAATAAAAGATTGATCCATTTTCAGGAGCCATGCTGCCTGGTCAGTGTTATAGGAGAACAGGCTGAAAGACTGAAAATGCTCACCCGTTCTTTTATAAAATCCGTTAAGTCGCGTATCAGTTTCCTTGATAATGGTTTGTCCCTTTATACTAATACCCAGATTACTATTATCGGAAAAATTCACCAAAGCATTGCGGGCATGATTATTCTGAAAAGTCCCGCTCAGGGGTTTTGTAGTCTTTGCTATCTCTGCATTAAGACTTGTATTTTCATTTCTTTTTATAATGACCTCCACAGAATACCCGATAACATTGACATGGTTTGAAATGGTGTCGGCTAACAGACTTCCGTAGTTATACTTTTTTCCAGTAAAGGCCGAAAATATAATCGCTTTATTATCCGTATTTCCAACGCCAACTCTTCCCAAAAGCAAGTGTTGATTCCGCTGTCTGGTATTTCTTCCCAAAAAGTCCCGGAAACCATAATCTATTTTCCCGGCGGCGACTGCACCGTATACTCCAGAATTATATTCAAGATTAAACCCCGTTAATGAAACATTCCATGCCGTAAGTTCGGAATAGCTAACCATGGACCGGCCGAGGCCAATACTTCTCACATTGGATAAAAATGATTCAAACCAATTTTCCTTTTCTCCAGATAGACCATTTTCTCTGGCAACCTTATGCAAATCCCGCAAACTGGTAGCTTTATAAACCTTCTGCTTAACTGCAACCAAATCCTTGTTCAATTCATTTTTAATGCTATCTGCGGTTGCCTGTAATTTTTCAATGTTCTCTTGTAAACTATCCAGTTCCTTTTTTTTGCTGTCGATATAGTTGTTGAAATTAGTATCCGGCAGGTGACTTATACCGCCCGATTCCGGTAAAGATTTTTTCCTCTTATACGTTAATCGTTGGTTTAGTTTTTTAAAATCAATATCTAATGCTTGTGGAGAAAGGGGTTGGTTCGTAGTTGCATTTATCAGCTTGTAATATTTTACTTCCTTTTCCTCAATAATTTTTTGGAGGATATCCGGATCGTTTAATACCAATTTTACTGAGTTAAACTTTTCAACCTCCTTTTGCAGGTCAGTTTCCAGCCTTTTCAATTCCGGTGTCTGAAACTGCTGCCTCGAAATTCTGTCCAATAGTTTTTGTTTTGCGCTCCTGATATAGGCAAATTGATCATATTGAAGGCCTGCATTAAAAACATTTCGAAAATATGGTGAATTATCGTGGCGGGTGGATACATTAATTTTCAAAGGATACTGATCCTTTACAACAACACTCATAGTAGATTGCAGAATATGCTGCTGGTAATCGTTTTGCCGGTAAGGTGTATCCAAAAATGAGCGATAGACAAAATCGTAGCGAATATTGCCATTGATACGAAGAATCGGTTCATTTTTTTTCAAGTTTCTGACGGCAGGTTGCTGAATATCATCCGAAACTATATACATTCCGGTCTTTAATGTTTTACAAATTCCACTATAAACCCAGGCTGTATCGTTCCTGATAATAATGCGCGGATTAACTTCTAATATCCATGTTAATGGTGAAAGGGAGTCGGGCTGGGTTGTTCGAGTCGTCAAGCCTGTCTGCAAACCTATTGAATCAGTGACAGCCTTTGATGTGTCCGATATGGATATCCTTCCAAATTTCTTTTTTGCAGTGCCTTTATCATTATTTTGTTTTAGTTGCCCAGTCAGAGAAGGGTTCAAATCCAAAAAACGAGATGGAAGTCGGGGAAGTGTAGCCTTTGGCGTGCTATCCTGACTATATCCCGCAGTAGTACACAGGATTAAATAAAATATTATGATATGGCGTTTGGACATTAGTTTCTGGCTGGTTCTAAGATAACAAGGAGCAAAAAGCAATACTAGAAATACAATTGATTAAATCTTTAATAATTATGGTACCTTATATCAAGTGATATTAAACGCGGTTGTGAAAAAACCAATCTATCGATGACTTCTTTACCCCACCATTAAAGAAAACTAACTTCTTAAACAGTTATAGGCTAGCCTAGAAAGCATCTGAGGCCCCAATAGTATAGTGTATACCCCCGTTAAAAATTACATTGCCAGTTGTTACAATCAGTTTATTGCCATCATTATCCCAAATTTCATTTGGATTATTTTTATCATAAACAACAAAATAATTACTAAAATTCGAAGGCATGGTAAATTCCATTTGATAGGTGCCTGCAGGTAACGTAATATCCACACTTCCCATTTTAGCGGAAGAAAAAACGTTGGATTGAATAATGGTATTGCCTTGCTTAAACTTAACGGTTATATAAGGAGGCCAGCTTGTCCCTATAAAATAGTTTTTCAAACTAACGGCCACGGTAGTTGAAGTGCAGATACCAATATTATTAACATATCTCTGACCATTGGTATTTACATCGTTCTGCGCTTTGGCATCAGCATCGTCCTGGTTAAGAGTAGAAGAATAGGTATATGCAGGTACGATATATGTTAATGTATTTCCCAAAAAGCCCGCTTCACAATTATTACGCGTAAATGGTCCGCTTTTTTCAACATTGTAGAATGTAGTCAATGGATCTATGAAAATACCTACACTATTGGTATACTGAATTTCTGTACCACAGGTTGTTCTCCGTTGAAACCATGTCGTCTTAGAGATAGCGGTACTAAACCCCAGATTCTGTGAAGTGGCACCTGGCATATCTGTAAAATAAGAATTGTCGGATGAGCTTTGCCATTGATAAATGTAATTACCATTACAATTACCATTGCTTGCAGCAGTTGCCTGGATTACATCGGGAATACTACCAACAAGTTTTTTCTGATTGCCGCTCGTGATGCAACCGCCATTAGCTGGCAAAATCATACTGATTGTTGAAGTATTGCTGGTGTAGGCAATTTCACCATTGCACGAAGCTCTTCTTCTAAAGTAAGTCACCACCGTCAACGCTTTGGGCTGATAATTCTGCCCTGTAGCGGTACTGATATCGGTAAAATTCACGTTGTCGGTTGATTGTTGCCATTGATAGCTGTAAGTCATGCTACAGTTACCTCCCGAAGCTACAGTGGCGTTTACGACAGCAGGAATACTACCGGAATGGATCAATTGGTTGCCACTTGAAATGCTGCCTCCACCTAATTGAGGCGCAACACTAACCATTGCAACATTACTGGTATAAGCGTAAGCATCAGTACAAGATAGGCCTGTTAATCTTCTGAACCAGGTTGTAACGGTCAGGAGACCTGGTTGATAGTTTAAACCTGTGGCACCCGAAATATTTATTATACTAGTCTGAAAATTGTCCGTACTTTCTTGCCAGGTATAATTATATGTTCCGCTACAATACCCTCCTATGCCGGCAGAGGCATTAACCTGAGCAGGAGCAGAATTATAGTTGATAGGACCTTGGGTTGGATTACTAATAGACCCGCCATTTAAAGGGCTGCCTGAGCTGGTAATGGTCACAGTTTTTGTAGCCAACTGTCCAGTCGCATCCCTATATGCCCTGACAATACCGCTGGTACAGCCAGGATTACACCATTTTATTGTAATTCTATCCCCAGATCTGCTTACGACTGTCCCATTTGATACGCCCCAGTAGTCAGCAAACTTTCCGTCACCGCAGCTTAGTAAATACGTATAATTATTGCCACCAATTACAGATGAAGTGCCTGAAATGGTACAACCAACAGGCGGAACAGCCATAGGACCTGCAGAATCTTTTTTTTGTAAATTATCTCGACTATTCTCGCTTGTTTTATCCACTACATACTTTGTAAATCCTCCGGTAGAATCAAACTGCGCGTTCGCGTTAACCGCAAAACTTATAAACAAGCAAAAGCCAGTCAGGCGGGTAAGAACAAATCTTATTTTCAGATTTCTCTTCCGAGTCAGTTGACTTGGTAGGGTCATTTTCATGCTTGGATACAGGTTATTATGTTTATCGTCCGTCGGAGATTTTTCCCAGTATTATTCATTAGTATTTGTTCCCCATCTAACCTTATCGGAAATACGTAGCACAACTGCCTGAACGATTTAAAAATCGTCAGTAGGCTAGCATTCCAACATGCGGGTCATCTACTTGTTCTATTTTTTCTTAAGGAGAATGGTATCACTAAAATAAAGAGAAGGAGGTAGAGACAGTGATGCCTTTAGTTTGTTATTCTGATTATACACAGTCTGTGTAAGCAGGATAGATGAAAATAAGATCATAGGGTGGTTTGCGTTAGTTTTTGGTTGACGTGATTGTCTATTAACAAATATGAGAAAATTTATAATACAAAGGATACTACTTTGAGAATTTATTTATGGATTATAAAAAAATATTTTTAAAACCAGGTTTGCAACGTTTGCAAACCTGCCTTTCTTAACCTAACAAACTAGTTAACATTTAATCAGTTACTGCTTTTAATAATTCCTTACTGCCAATAAAGAATCCGACAATATTTGTTATGACAAAATACTAATTACATAAGGGTAAATACTATTAAAGTGAAGGCAATGCGGCAGGATTTTCCTGAATCATATTAGTTTTGTTGTCTCGTATAATGCAACCCCACCACCCCGCTTTTTAAAGTTGTTGATTTCACCAGTTTAAGATTGGTTTTGTTTTTTATATTCTGAAATACAGGTATTCCGCTTCCCAGTAATACCGGGTTAAGTGTAAACTGGTATTCATCAATTAAATCAAGCTCCATAAACGAATGCGCCAATCCGGGACTGCCAAATATCACGAGGTCTTTACCCGGTTGTTGTTTCAGCTTGTTTATTTCTTCTGTGAGGTTATCGTTTATAACGATCGTGTTGTTCCAGTCTGCATTTTTCATGGTTCTGGAAAATACGATTTTAGTCGCTTTGTCTACCCATTGAGCGTGGGCCCTGCTATGTTCGTTTGCATCTGGATTGTTGAGCATGGCTGGCCAGTAACCCGCCATCAATTCATAGGTTACCCGTCCATATACAGGAGAGCCAACACTAGCCACAATTCCATCAGCGTATTGCTGCAATTCATTGTCATAAGAAATCCAGCCAAGCCCGCCGTCAGCATCAACTGCGAAGCCATCGAGTGAGACATGCATAAATAAAACCAGTTTTCTCATAGTGCTATTTTTTCATTTTATTTGTATCAAATAGAGCGATAACTCCAAACGCCAAAATAAGGAATATTTAGCGTTTGCCAGATACCCCCAACCCTATAAGACAAAACTTTCTATAACAAAAATGTGGTAAATAAGCAGGTGGGTTATGAAGAGCTTTACTGACCTGTCCGGAGTTAGTCTCAGGCCACCAATTAATTTCTGCATTTCTTGATATTTGTCAAGTTGGGTATCAATTTTTTATTCTGAACATTGCACCTCATTAATTACTGAATAATAACGTTATGTTTATAGGACACTTCGGACTATCATTTGCTGCCAAAAAAGCAGCTCCAAAAGTTTCATTGGGTACGCTTTTTATTGCAACGATGTTTGTTGATATTGTCTGGCCATTCCTGCTGTTATTTAATATCGAAAAGGTTGCCATCGTTCCGGGGTATACCCAGTCAAACGCACTCGAATTCCTCTACTTCCCCTATACACACAGCTTGCTTGCCGGTATCATTTGGGGTGTGGTTGTCGGGTTCGTTTACTGGCTATTCAAAAAAGATAACCGGGGTGCGATGGTAGTGGGGCTATGTGTGTTAAGCCACTGGTTTTTTGATCTGCTTGTCCATACCGCTGACCTGCCATTGACTCCGTTTGGTCAGGAAAAATTGGGGTTTGGCCTTTGGAACCATGTGGCCCTTTCACTCACCATCGAAACAATCATTTTTTTAGCCGGGGTTTTTATTTACGCTAATTTCACAAAAGCGAAAACACGGGCCGGAAAATGGGGCTTTTGGTCCTTTGTCGCATTTCTCCTGGCCTTCAATTTTGCCAATACTTTCGGTCCACCCCCGTCGGGGTCGATTATGACTTTGTTTTTAACCCTGGTGACACTGATTTTTATAATCGTTTTACTTGCATACTGGGTTGATAAAAACCGTATAGTGATTGGCGACAAACGTCTTTTATAGTGGCCTGATCATTTTTCGCAATTAGTCCCGCTCCTTATATATTTTAGCAGACCAAGATGACTCGACTCGAGCAATATATCAATGCAAATTTTGGAGTGACAGGCGAAGAATTGTCTATGATCGCCTCCCTATTTGAGCCGGAGATGATCAGGAAGGGTGAATTCTATATAAAAAGTGGAACGACCTGTAATAAATTAAGTTTTGTTCAGTCCGGCTATCTTCGGTTATATGCAACGCTGGCGGATAAAGATATTACGCAATGGATTTTCTCGAAAGGATACTTCATGGGCGACATGTCCAGTTTCACTTTCAATATTCCCTCACGATGGAACATCCAGGCACTAACGGACGCAACACTTTTTACTATTCAAAAGGAAAGTTATATTAACATCGTTGAAAAGGTTCCGAGGTGGCCGGAAATCGAAAAACATTTTTTAATCAGCTGCTTCAGCACGATGGAGAACCGGATATTTGGTCATTTATCCATGTCGGCAGAAGAGCGTTATGCTGCATTTTACGAGAACAACAGGGAATTGTTCAATCAGGTGCCTCTGTTATACATCGCATCAATGCTGGGAATGACTCCTGAAACTTTCAGCCGCATCCGGAAAAGGCAGCTTTGATGGTTTGGATGCGGGTTCAGTTAAAATGCAGCCGCAAACTCAATTGCAAAGTTCTCCAGTTTTATTTTTCCCATCGTTTCGGGCTTATGCAATTCATAATCACCCCTGAGTATTCCACTGTGGATTGCTGCTCCCATCTCCACAAAATTGGCAGCAACATGCGGAGGCAGGCCATTTTTTAAAAGGCTTTCGAGTGCTTGCTCATCCGTAAATCGCACCCATTGCACATCAGGTTTTCCTATTGCAGCTCCAATGGTCATGGCCACATCATCGGCAGTGCGTTCATCACTTACCACGTAACGAACATCCTTACCGGAACTTGTTCTGAGCATTTCCTCTGCAGCTGCTGCAGCAATATCCAGCGGATGTACTAAAATCAGGGGATCATCACCACCATAATTTGAACCGATAAAACCCGCCGTCCTGATCATTTCTGCAAAATTGAAAAGATTGGTATAAAAATAACCTGCCCGTAAATGGGTAACGGCTACGTTATCCAACCCGTTCAGGATTTGTTCAACTATGTGCGAGCCGGTTATAAACCCCGTACCCTTTTCCAGGTGCGCACCATAACTACTCAGGTGTACTGCCCGTTTAACACCCGAATGCCTGATAGCGTTGGCATAGTTTTCACCGACCCTGCGATAATATTCCGAAGAATCCGGAACGGCAAAATTGGGAGGGAACATCAGGTAAACTGCATCAGCGCCAGCAACAGTAGCAGTGAGGAAGTCCAGGTCTTCCAGTGAACCAATTGCAGCGTCTGCACCGAGAGATTCTATCTCCTTCTTCCTTTCGGACCGGCTACTGATGACTGTAACCAGGTGGCCTTTCTCCAACAGTCCTGTAGTAAGCGGCCTGCCGGTATTACCCAGCGAACCTGTAATGATAAACTTCATGATTTTAAGTTTAAGTTGAATACGAAACCAAGTGCAGGCGCAGTTCACCCGCAACCAACGGCATTCTATTAATTATGGCATATTAAGCAAATTTTCATAAAAATATCAACCAATAGCAAATCCATAGAGTGCCCATTAAATATGGTTAGAACACTGATTCATCAACCGGATATATGAATCGCACCATTTCCTGGCGTCCTGATATCAAATCCATAGTAAGTTTACGTAACCTGCCTGTTTCGTTTTAATACGCTCTTGTCTCATGAAACCCAGTACCAGGGCCAGAACTACAATTTTTAAAGTCGGATATACAATGAATGTGTAACTTATTTTACTCGGGAATTTGTTTACAACTAAGCTCTGATTTATTTTTGACGGATGAAATTATATGTGTTTCTCAGCCTGGTTAGTTTATCCGTATTTTCAACTGCAACTGCCCAGGTCTCCAATCAGAACCAGCCCGCCCACCATCCCAAAAAAAACAAATTGTTCAAGTCGATGTACCTGCAGTGGGGGTACAACCTGGACGCTTATACACACAGCACTATCCACTTCAGGTTGAGCAATGGCGATAATTTCAAACTACATAAAGCAAGGGCGCACGACTCAAATGATTTTGATGCGATTTATAACAAACCTGCCGAGATCTCAATTCCGCAGTATAATTACCGGATCGGCTTTTACCTGAATGACGCCCAGACCAGGGCCATTGAAATAAATTTTGACCATACCAAATACATCGTCACCGACGGACAAAAAGTGCGGGTGACCGGTGTGATCGATGGCGTGCAGGTAGATGGCGACAGTATCCTGAATCCGAAAACCTTCCTGCATTTTGAGCATTCAGACGGTGCCAATTGGTTACACATAAATTATGTAAGACTGGGAACTTTGTTACAAAATCAAAGCGGCACGCGACCAATCCTGAAATACCTCTACAAGGCAGGTGCAGGAATTAATATCCCCCGTTCGGATATCACCTGGAAAGGAGAACGGCTTAATAACAATTTTCATATTGCCGGTTACAATGCAAGCGTGGAAGCGGGTTTACGTGTGTATCCGCTGAAAAAATTCTTCATTGAAACAACCGGAAAAACCGGATACATCCGTTATGTCAACGCTCTTGCGAATACAGAAACCATGAAGGGAAACCGGGTAAATCACTCATTTGGGTTCCTGGAAGCTGTTGCAACGATTGGATTTGAATTCGGACTGTAACCCCAAGCTGTACAATACCTGAGGTGATCACGGGATTGGAGTCCCGATTCGCTTTCCGGTTAAATTAAATTTACAGATCAGATCATGGATTTGCCGTACAGGTAAATCCATGATCTGCTTTCGGATTATATTAAATTCTCCGGTCAGATCAGTTTATCTACCGTAACAGGCAACTCCCTGATCCGTTTTCCGGTTGCATTAAATACGGCATTGGATACCGCTGGCGCCACCCCGATCAATGAAATCTCGCCAATACCCTTTGTACCGAGCGGATTAATTATCGGGTCCGGTTTATCAATAAATACTGCTTCTATCCTTGGAATATCCGCATTTACCGGAACATGATAATCGGCGAAATTAAAATTCGCATATCGTCCGTACCGGTGATCCATCACCGCATCTTCTGTCATGGCCATACCAATTCCCCCGATGGCACCACCGATCATCTGGCTAGCCGCAGTTTTATGGTTAACGATATGACCCGCATCAACAACGGCTACCACTTTTTTTACCCGGACCACACCCGTCAGCTGGTGAACATGAACCTGTACAAAATGCGCGGAAAAAGAATACATCGAATAATTTTTCGCCAACTCATTCGGGTTCGATTCCTTTGTTATTTCCACAAACGGTAAACCCTGGCTGGTGATCGTCTTTGCATAATCCAGTTTATCTGTACTGTCGGCCGGTTTCCCGGACATAACATAAAGCTTCTGTTTTAATTCCACACATACATCGTGTACCGCCGAACCTACCGAGGAAACAGTAGCCGATCCACCCTGCGTTGGCGCCATGGGAAACGAGGAATCTCCCAGTTCAAATACAATATTTTCGGGTTTGATACCAAGGATTTCTGAGGCAATGAGCACCATGGCTGTCCCCGTACCCGGACCAATATCACTGGTGGCACTCTGGATATTTACACTGCCATCTGCCATCATTTTTATTTTTGCCAGGGCCTTTGACCGATACGCACCGAAAGCACCACAACCGATGCCATAACCCACCAGCCAGTCGCCTTCTTTATTTGTACCCGCCTGCGGCTTCCTGTTTTTCCACCCAATTTTTTCAGCACCCAGCGCATAACATTCTTTCAGGTTTTTGCTCGACCAGGGCAGGTTTTTTTCAGGATCACTGTCAGCATAATTTTTCAGACGGAATTCAATGGGGTCCATTCCGACCGCAGTGGCAATTTCATCGATTGCAACTTCCAGTGCAAATGAACCGGTGGCTTCACCCGGGCCACGCATTGGCGCAGGAACCCCCACATTCAGCGGAACTACTTTATAAATGGTATTTACATTGGGACAGGCATACAGGAACCTCGATACATTGACCGATCTCTCGGTGAACTCCTCATACACGGCTGTTTGCGAAAAAGATTCATGTGTTATTCCCACCAGCTTGCCATCAGCCGTTGCACCAATACCTATTCGCTGGATCGTATGCGGCCGGTATCCAACCAGGGTAAACATCTGCTCCCTGGTAAGCGTCAGTCTCACCGGCAACTTCAGCATTTTTGCTGCCTGCGCTGCTGCTATCTCATGGGGCCAGGTACGAAGTGAGGACCCGAACGCACCACCGACAAAACGCGAATTGATCTGTACATTTTTGGGTTCAAGCCTGAAAGCATTGGCTACTGCCCGTTGTGAACTCATTACTCCCTGCGACTTTGTATAAAGGGTAACCTTGTCGTTGCCTGTCCAGTAAGCATTAGTCACGTGCAGCTCCATCGGGTTGTGCATCTCTGATGGTAATATATATTCCTGCTCAAGTTTAACGGGAGCTGTTTTCCATGCATCCGCCTCTCCCCTTACATAGTCTTTATTATTCTGCGCGGCAACAGCCCTGCCCATATTATTTGCAAACGCTGTTTCAAAAGGTTCAGTTTTATATTTAGCCACAACCAACGAAGCCGCATGTGTTGCCCTTTCGAAAGTATTTGCTACAACCATTGCTATTGGTTGCCCGTTAAAATAAATTATATCATCGTTAAAAAGTTTGAGGCCCTTTACACGGGTGGATGACTCGGCCTGGTAACCCGGTACCTTTTCCGCATTCAGGTGTGTAATCACCGCAACCACACCGGGTGCATTTTTTGCATCAGACACATCAATTGACAGGATCTTCCCGTTGGTGATGGTCGATGGCACCAGTACGGCATAAACCATCCCTGCTTCCGGAAACTCCCCTGAGTATTTCGCCGACCCGGTCACCTTTAATCTCCCGTCAACCCTGTCCAGGCTTTCTTCATCAATTATATTGTTCATACGGTTTGTTTTCTGCTGAAGTAAATCTACCGAATTTTCATTAATCTGGTCCCGATTAAGCACAGGAACACCGGCCAGCTGCCGACCCGCCACAAAGTCAGGAAATTTCCGCTGGTAGGGCTTTTGCCATAGGTAGTCATGATCCAGACAGTTTCTTACACAGCAGTCGATGATGCGGCGCATCTCGACTCCTACAGCCGTTCCGTCAGTTCGGTAGCAGATAAATCGGCCAGTTCTGTGGTGCATATCCTGGTAGAAAAACAGGTGGTGAACAGGCAGACACGCGAAAAACAACGGGTGCCCGGAAGTGGTACCGGTTTCATCATCAGCAGTGATGGATATATTGTGACCAACAACCATGTTATTGAAGATGCCCTGTCCATCCGGGTGATGATGAGTAATGGTGTTGAAGCACCGGCGGAACTGAGGGGTACCGATCCCAGTACCGATATTGCCGTTCTTAAAATCCATGAATACGGACTCCGCGCCCTTCATTTTGCTGATAGTAAACAATTAATGCCCGGGCAGATTGCTATTGCCATCGGAAACCCGATGGGACTGCAGTTTACAGTTACCGCAGGGGTGGTAAGTGCGCTGGGCCGCAGCCTTCGTGCATCCAACGGACGACTGATTGATGATGTGATCCAGACAGACGCGGCATTGAATCCCGGTAATAGCGGCGGACCCTTACTGAATAGTGCAGGATTGGTGATCGGTGTTAATACCGCCATCATCAATGGTGGCCAGGGACTTTGTTTCGCAGTAAGCAGTAATCTTGCAGCCTATGTTGCCGGCAAACTGATTATGGAAGGTAAGGTACGGCGGGCCTATCTCGGGATCGCAGGTAATAACGTGCAACTGACAGGAAGGATGTCGGCCAGCAACCGGTTGACCAATAAATCGGGTGTATATGTGAGCGAGGTACTGCGCGATGCTCCTGCAATTAACGATAGTATCGAAGTGGGTGATATCATTGTTGCTTTTAATGACCGGCCCGTGTCGGCCATGGATGATCTCCATAGTCTGCTCAATGGCGAAATGATCGGTGAATATGTAACGCTGACCGTTTTAAGGAAAGGTTATAAAACAGAAATTCAGGTGCTTCCCGGAGAAACGCAGTAACGACCCGGCAGGTTATTTGCATAACCAACCTAAACTTTATATGAAGATCACCCTCCTGTTCCTGGTAATGATGGCCGGACTCGCTGCCTGTAATAATAGTGCAGACACTCCAAATACGGTTGACCCTGTTCCGGATACATCGGCCAAAAACGATCCCGCACCGACAATAACAACCGGCAATACACCAGTAAATGTCCAGGTGGATTCATTGATCCGTTTTATGTTTGACCGCGACAGCTCTACCCTAACTGCTACCGGCACACTGGGTTCGGCCAGGGACCGCATTACCGGTTATTTATCGGTTGATAAGGAAGTGGACCTCACGGCCATGCTTTTCCCGGATGACAAAGGACTTAATATCCGTTTCACCCAGATTGTTTTGCCCGATGGAAAAACGGATGGTCCTTTTGGCCAGACACTCCGATACAAACTTACCCAACCGGGAACCTACCAGCTGATCATCGGACCCAGCAATATGGCCGATGGAAAAGTGAAGGGAGATTTTACTATCCGCCTGGGCGTTACTCCCAATCCGCATGAATAAACCGGATGTGATTTAGTGTGTTCGCGAACTTTCGTTACATTGCTGCGACGTTTGCCAAACTTGCTTATGCGCTATATCCTGATCACCGGGTTTCTTATTATCATGAATGCGGAAACCCGTTCCCAACAGAACACCCATCCACTAATTACGGAACTGGGTCAGACCATCTCCCAGGTACAACAATTTGACCGCATCAAAGAAGCCGGTATAACTTCCATAAAAAAGCAGTTTACCACGAATATGGGTTTGGTGGATTACTTCAATACCTGTCTCCGGTTGTATGAAGAATATAAAGCGTTTAACTATGACTCTGCTTATAGTTACGCCCGCAAATTGCAGGAGGTTGCCGTGTTGCTGGGTGATCCGCACCGGATAGAGCAGGCAAGACTTAAACTCGGATTTTCACTTATCTCCGCGGGTTTGTTTAAGGAAGCCGGCGATTCCTTGCTGCTTCTTCGGGTAGAACAGATGCCCGATACCCTGCGCATGGAATATTACCAGCTGATGGGCCGGTTTAATTACGACCTGGCAGATTTTAATAACGATAAGTTCCATAGCCCGGCCTATGTTTTACAGGGAAATAATTACCTCGACTCAGCCCTGCTCTTATGCGATCCCGGTACATTCCAGTATTCATACTTCCGCGGCCTGAAAGATATCCGGTCGGGAAACAAGGAAGCCGCACTGCTGAACTATAAACAACTGATGAGTCGCCCCGGACTCACCAATCACGAGATCGCACTGACAGCTTCCACACTAAGTGATATTTATATCCAGAACTCCGATGAAGATGGCGCCATTGAATTACTCATTAAAGCAGCCATTGCTGATATACGTTCCTCTACCAAGGAAACTGCTGCTGCGTTTAACCTGGCCAACCTGTTGTATAAACAGGGCGACGTAAAAAATGCCTCCGCCTGTATTGAACTGGCAATCTCAGATGCCACTTTTTACGGAGCCAGGCAACGTAAGGTCCGGGTAAGTGATATTCTTCCATTGATAGAAAGCGAAAAACTGGGACTGGTAGAAAAACAAAAAACAACATTGATCACCTATGCCGCGATTGTAACCCTGCTGCTGCTGGGTGTGGTGGGACTGATCATCCTGGTCCTGAACCAGGTTAATAAATTAAAGGCCGCCAAACAATTGATTACTGCTGCACACCTGAAAGACCAGGAGATCAATCACCGGCTTTCTGAAGTCAACAACAAACTTTCTGAGGCAAATAAAATCAAGGAAGAGTATATCGGCTACTTCTTTAATGTCAACTCAGAATTTTTTGACAAGATCGAAAGATTCAAGAATAACCTGGAACAGAAAGTCAACGACCGAAAACTGGATGAAATCCGGTTCCTCGTCAATAATATTAATCTGCGGAGCGAAAAAGAATATCTGATACAGAATTTCGACCGGGTCTTCCTTAAACTGTTTCCCAACTTTGTGGCAGAATTCAATAATTTTTTCGATACAACCAACCAGATTGAATTAAAGGACGGTGAACTCCTCAACACCGATCTGCGGATTTTTGCACTTATCCGGATGGGCATCCATGACAATGAAAAGATCGCCCGTATTCTCCAGTACTCTGTAAATACGATCAACACTTACAAGACCAGGATCAAAAACCGGTCACTGATCATCAATGAGGATTTTGAACGGAAGATCATGGAGATCCGCGCCATCTGATCACCATTTGGGACCGGGTGTACCTACTTCAAAACGTCATATTAACCAAGAGGATCAATATATTACAATAATTTATATATGTTTTAAACATATTGATTATCATTTTCTTGCAAAATATTCAACTCCTTTTACTCCATATATTTTCTATACTTTCCCTATAAAACTTGTTGTCCCTTTCAACAAGTCATTGTTTTGGTTACTCAAGAATGCCCGCCAGATCATTCTTCCCAGTTAACCAAAAACGAATGCTTTATATGAAACCCCCTTCCCCATTCCCGGGAATAAACCAACACTGCACCCCCAGTTTTTTTAACCCCAAAACTTCTGTCTTATGATCAGGAAACGATTGCTATTAAACCTGCTTGGAGTAGCGTTGCTGCTCTTTCACCTGCCCGCCCTTGCTCAAAACCGGACCATCACCGGCAGTGTTACCAGTGATGCCGGGTCACCCTTACATGGGGCGACCGTTATGCCCCCCGGTTCTTCGGCCGGTGTAAACACAAATGAAGACGGTACGTTTTCAATCAGCGTCAGCCCACTGGTCCGTATCCTGGTGGTTTCGTTTGTAGGTTATGATAGCCGCGAAGTTGCTATCGGTAACCAGGACCGGATTTCCGTTGTGCTTCCTGCCATCAGCACATCGCTTGATGCAGTGGTGGTAGTTGGTTATGGTACCCAGCGCCGTCGCGATGTAACCGGATCCATTGCCTCCATAAAAGGAGAGTCTTTCAAAAACCAACCGATCACCAATGCCACTGAAGCATTGCAGGGTCGGATTGCCGGCGTCAACGTAGTTAAAAGTTCAGGTGCACCGGATGCAACACCCTCGATCATCATCCGCGGGCTTGCCTCACTTAACCAGCCAAACCCGTTGTACATTGTGGATGGTATCAGGGTAAACGATGTCAGCAATGTCAATATCCAGGATATCGAATCCATGGATGTCCTGAAAGACGCTGCTGCGGCATCGATCTATGGCGCCGCAGCCGCTGGTGGCGTGATTGTAATTACAACAAAAAGAGGTACTACCAGTACACCGGTTGTAAATTATAATGCACGTTATGGTATCACCACTCCCAAGGTTGGCGAATTACTGGATAAAGACGGTTATATCCGTTTGCAGAATATCGTGAATCCCGGCCGTTTTGCCAACACAGCAGGAATTGATACACTCGCCAATACCGACTGGATCGACGAGACGTTCAACAATGCAAACGAACAGAACCATAATATCTCATTTGCCGGTTCAGGTCCCGTTGTCAACTATCTCCTCTCCGCTTTTTATAACAAACAGGAAGGCGTTGCACGACATAATTTTTCCAATATCGGCGGTGCAAGAATCAACACCAATTATACAGTTGGAAAGATTTTTAAATTCGGTGAACAGATTGCATTCTCCCGCAGAAAGACATCCAATCCGCAGAACGTTGGAATTGAGGCCCAGTTACACAACGCACCATTCCGCACCTTACCCATCATACCCGTGCGCAACAGTAATGGCGACTACGGTACATTGCCAACAGGTTATCCAGGTCTGGCCTTCTCGGGCACCCACCCAGTAGGAGCAATTGACAATGCAAGCGTGGAAAACTTCAGGAATAATTTACAGGTGAATGTTTACGGTGAGGTGAAACTCCCGCTGAACCTGACTTTCAGGACAAACGTCGGTTACTCGTATTACAATGAACTCCAGAATTATTTCCAGAATGCCTTCTCCATCGGTGGTGTTGGAGCTGGTTCAAATTCATTGAATAAACTCTCGGTTGAAAGCCAGCAGCTGCTGACCAACTACACACTAACCTGGAACCAGTCGTTCGGATCCCATAATATCAATGCCATTGGTGGTTTTGAACAGATCACCGGAAAATTCAATAATGTTAATGTCACAGCCAGTAATGTGTCGCCCGATGCAGGCCGCAATTATTCACTGATCCCCACTGCATCTACTACTTACCAGATGCTTGGACAACACGACAATAACGGTTTGATCAAATCGCTTTTTGCCCGCGTAAACTATAACTACAGGAGCCGCTATTATCTGTCCGGTTCTATCCGCGAGGATGCAAACTTCACAGTATTCGGACCAAACAAACAACGTGGGATATTCCCGGCCGTTTCGGGCGCATGGAATGTTTCAGAAGAAACATTCTTCCAGGCAATAAAAACCATCAATACACTTAAACTCCGCGTTAGTTACGGGGAACTGGGTAACAGTAATATTGCCCCCTACTCCTTCCTTTCCGTGTACCAGCCGTTCGCGAGTTTCGGTAATGGAAGTGCAGGTGGTGCCAACTTTTCCAATGGGGCAACCATTATTCCGGGCCAGACCTACAGCGCCATTCCCAATCCTGATCTTCATTGGGAAACAATCCGCGAAACCAATATCGCACTTGATGGAGAAATGCTGAACCGCCGGTTATATTTTACCCTTGAATATTATAATAAAACAACGGACGAAATGCTCTACGCATTGCCAATGGCACCAAGCGCAGGTATCTCAGCTCCGTATATCACCAATATCGGCGCCGTTAGTAATAAAGGAGTGGAATTACTGCTTGGCTTCCGGAACCAGGGTAAGGCATTTACCTATGATATCACCTTCACCGGGGCTTACAATAAAAATGAAGTGACCAGGCTAACCGCTGAAACTACCTCCGAACTGGCTGATGGTTATAATTATTATAACAACGGCGACATGGCCTTCCAGATCATGCCCAACCAACCCATAACCACCACACGCAAAGGTTTACCCTTCGGTTCATTCTATGGATATAAAGTGCTGGGCATTTTCCAGAACGATGCCGAGGCGGCGCTTCAGGAAGTGAATGGAATAGCTGCACATGCGGGAGATCTTCATTTTGAAGACCTGGATAAAGACGGATCCATCAACGACAAGGATCGCCAGGTGATCGGAAATCCCAATCCAAAATTTGTTTATGGTTTGAACATGCGTTTTTCCTATAAACACTTTGATGCCTCCTTCCTTTTTAACGGAGTTGCCGGTGTTGATCTGTTTAATGGAGTAAAAGCCTACGAGATGAGGCCATTCCAGGATGGTAACACTTCACCAAAAGTATGGGGCGCTTCCTATCTGAATGGGAACGGACTGACCGACCAGCCAAGGCTTGGTGTTGTAAATCCAAATGGGTCCTTTACCATGGATCCTAACGGTAACTACTCCTCTGTAAACAGTTTTTTTGTAGAGAAAGGCGATTACCTCAAACTGAAAAACCTGCAGATCGGATATAATATCCCGATGACTGCCCTGCAAAAAATCCACATGAAAGGGGCACGCGTGTTTGTAATGGCAAATAACCTTTTTACCATTTCAAAGTACTCGGGACTTGATCCTGAACTGGGATCTTCCTTCTCTCCATCCGGTTATGCCGGGGTAACGTCCCGCGGTATAGATGTAGTAAGTCAGTATCCGCAAACGCGCATTTATTCAGTTGGTATCGATGTAACTTTTTAACTCCTAAAACAAAAAAGATGTACAAAAAAATAATCATAGCCACCCTTACTGCAGCCCTGATGACGGGTTGTAAAAAGGACCCCCTGCTGGTGGCACCAACCGATCGTGTATCCACCTCCTCGTACCCAAACACCCTTGCCGAGTTGAATACCGTTCTGAATCCGGCCTATGGAAATCTTAAAAGTATCGGCCTCTGGGGATTTGAACTGATGCCCAAGGCACTCGAAAATTCTGTGCACGCAGGCGATGCCAATTACAATGGTGACGGAGCGTGGAATGAAATGACGGCAAACAATCTCAGTGTTACCAATGGCAAATCAACCAATGCATGGATCGCACTCTATGCAGGTGTTACGGTTTGTAATGTAACCCTTGAAGCAGCAGATTTTTTTGAGGCCAATAAAGCAACTGCTTCCCAGAAAGCAGATATCGACGCCATTCGCGGCCAGGCGCGCTTTATGCGGGCGTTCTACTATTTTAATCTCGAATGCCTTTTTGGCGAAGCATATATAAAAGCGGGTGGAGTGAATGAAGATAAAATGGGGGTGCCTTTATATACCGGGGTTCCAAAAGACGTTGCTTCCACACAGAAGGGACGTGCCACTACCAAAGAGGTCTGGGATTTTATCAAGGAAGACCTTATTGCCGCAGCCGCATTGCTCATCGGCCGCGTATGGCCACCGGTTGAAATAGGAAGGGTTAACTCATGGTCGGCCAAGGCCCTGTTGGGTAAGGCATACGTCTTCACAGAAGACTGGGCCAATGCCAGGACAACCCTGCTCGACGTGATCAACAACAGCGGAAAATCATTGATGCCTTTTGCCAAATACCGGGATGCATTCAACGGTAACGTAGCAAATGAATTCAATGAAGAATCTCTGTTCGAGTTGAATGTTGATGCCGATAATAAAAATAACTATGGACCCTGGGGTGGCAATCCAAACGCATCAACACTTAACGGTGTAATATGGTCGCCCTATATCCTGAGCGAAACAGGTACGGAAACAGGATCAAGGCCGCTTGGTTACGGAGGTAACCTTGGTGTACATGATAAAAACATAAAACGATTCGGTTATCCGCTCGGTTACTATACCCTGGTACCAAATCCACTGTTTGATAACAGCGCACCGGCAAGCTTCAGCAATCCTGCCGAAGTAATGGATCCTCTTTACCGGGCACAGGCAGAAGCAGTGCGGACCAATAAGACAGCCGACCCCCGACTTTATGTGAACCTGGTGCAGCCCTGGCTCGACGTCATCAATACCGACTGGAACGGCGGACCAAAGAATACGGTGCCCGTATCCAAACCGGATTATCTTTCCGGTGAACCAAATACATATGGCTGGGGATTCAGGAAATATGCGGCAATCGATTACCATCTCAATAATGTGAACTACGATAAATGGAACTGGTATTTCCTGCGGCTTGCCGATGTATACCTTCTGTATGCAGAAGCCAGCGCCGGCGCTTCCGACAACACAACTGCACTGGAGTATATCAATAAGGTGCACCGTCGTGCATACGACCTTCCCATTAATGCTCCCTCTGTGCGTGATTATGCTTCACTTACTGCTGCCACCTCAGCGATAGCTGATCCCGTTCTTGGCAACAGTCCGTTAAAATATGAACGCTGGGCAGAGTTTTTCCATGAAGGCAACTGGTGGTTTGATGTATGTCGCTGGAAACTTGGTGCCAGCGAAGCAGCTTACTACCAGACCGCCCGCAACCTTACAACACCTCTTACTTTTAATGAATTGAAAAGTTATTCATGGCCAATACCATTGGCTGAATTTAATGCCAATTCGCAAATTGCCGGTCAGCAAAATCCCGGTTATTAGAGCAGTTAGTGTCAGGAGTGCCGGTTCCGACCGGCACTCTCTTTGTCTATTTAGCCGCAGTTGAAGCTGGCTTAACATCTCTCATATGACCATCGCTTATACCAAAAAAATGATCGTCCTGATCCTGCTGATCCTGTCTGCAGGTGAAGTCCTGGCATCGGATCCCCTCAACAACAGGCGGGTACTGTCTTTGCCGTTGACCGACCATAAGCTGGTCATTGCCCATAACATGACCAATATTATCCGGTATAAAGGCCACCGGATGGAAGACAGCTGCGATCCAACATATTATTCACCCAGGGAAAATATAACCGCAGCACTGGGCGGACTGACACAGGTGCTGCCAATGTCGGCCTTATTCCTTGCTGATTCCTCGCTTGAAGCAGCAGTGGAATTTGAAATCCGTGCTGCCATGCAAAGTGGCATCGATGGCTTCCAGTTTTATTATACCCTTGGTGGCGAAGACGCGGACAAAATCATTCTAACCTATCTTAATGTAGCAACGAAAAAACAACTTGACTTTAAATTTACCTTTTGTATCTCGCATCCTTCCGGTTCAACAGAAGCTTCCAGGATCAACCGGTTTGCTACCCGGATGAATCTTATCCTGGACCAGGTGGGGAGGTCCAACCCGCATTGGTTAAGAACACCGGATGGCCGCCTGATTCTTTACACCTGGTATGGCGAAACACTGGCGGATACTTCCAATGCAAGTCCCGAACAACCCGCACCATTATTAATGGCAAGGGCATATAATAAACTGGAGCAGGCAGTGAAGGATAGTTTTGCGGTGGTCCTTTCCATCAATGAATTCATCAGCGTTTCAAAACTGAATAGTTACCTCGATTACTTCCCTGCAGTGTGGCTTTGGACTCTTCCATACAGCACCGGTTACATCGGGGAAATGGTATGGAAAGAATGCAGTAAAAGGAAACGCGAATTTACCGGATCTGCATTTCCCGGATTCTACACTTCAAAATTACTTAAGAAGGGCACCTGGGAAATGTATCATACCGCTGCAGGTGCCACCAGTGCCGGGATAGAAAAAACGGAACGCAAATACATCGTAACCGGTCTCTCGGAAAATTTCCGCAAACAATGGGAATTCGCCATCGCCAAAGATGTATCCATTATGAACATCATTACCTGGAATGATTATCCCGAGGGTCACCACCTGGCACCCGAAATCAATCACAATGATGGGTTTTCGCTGTTATTACTTTACTACAGGGCACAATGGAAAAATCTGCCCACCCCTTTTGGAGACCGCGATATTCTTATAACTTTTTACAAAAAGTATAACCGGATGATTGATCCATCACCTTATAACATCCCGGTGATACAGATCGAAAAACCCGGAACCGATCCGGGTATTGAAGATTCCATTGAAGTGGTGACTATTCTTCCCAATCACGCAGAGATCCGCATCGGCAAACAGGTAAAGGAAGCTGGTGCCGGTCTGCAATCAACCCGTTTCACCGCAACCGCCGGTAAGGTAAGGGTTGAACTAAAGAGGAACGGGACTACAGTGGAACGGATTGAATGTCCTGAATGGATCACCATAAATCCTTACCGGACCGACAGGATCACCTATTCATTCAGTAACCAGACGGATGAATTTTATAAAAAACTCTTCAACGGGCCGGGCCTGATCTATTCAACAGAGTATGATCCCGGTTCACCCGTAAATCATATTAACTCCTATTCAAAACCCGACAACCGTCATTGAAAAAAAGGAAAACATGCCCTTCAAACAATTAACCTGTATTGCCATCGCCATTTTTATTTTTTCTTTTTCGCCGGCACAACAACCGATTGACCTGAAAAAGGACAAAGTGCGACTTCGTTTTGAGCTAAGTGCCGATGGCCGGCCCCGGTACTCCGTTTCCTTCAATAACCAGCCGGTGATTGCCCTTTCGGAACTCGGATTTTCCCTGTCCGACGATACTACTTTTTACCGCTCATTCACCCTCATTGGTACCGGCGAGGATTCCGTTGATGAAAGCTGGTCGCCGGTTTGGGGAGAGGAAAAAAGTATCCGTAATAATTACAAACAACAACGTGTACATCTCCGGCATAGTGGTGGCCGTTTACTGGATATTGTATTTCGCGTATTTAGTGATGGGGTGGGATTCCGCTACGAGTTTCCCAAACAATCTATGCTGCGGTATTTTATTATACAGGATGAATACACTTCGTTTAATATGACAGGTGATCATCAGGCATTCTGGATTCCGGGTGATTATGACAGTAATGAATATTCCTATACGCATTCCGCACTAAGTGCTGTCGATAACCGGCCGGTGGTAGCAGCTGCAACTGATATTGCGGTACGGACTGTGCCTGATCCAACCTCCGTGCAGACACCGCTGATGATGAAGACAGCAGGCGGACTTTATCTCAATATCCATGAAGCAGCACTGGTGAACTATCCGGCAATGCAACTGCACGTGGATCCAAAAACATTTAGCCTTACTTCTCGCCTGGTACCCGATGCAGTTGGTAATAAAGCCTACCTGCATGCGCCTTTCCAAACCCCATGGCGCACAATCATCATCAGTGATAAGGCAGCAGGGATCCTTGCATCCAGGATGATCCTGAACCTGAATGAACCATCAAAGGCAGTGACCACTACCTGGATTAGACCCATGAAGTTTGTTGGGGTGTGGTGGGAAATGCAGACAGGACAAAGTACCTGGTCGTACTCTGATTATGCCGACAGCACCGATGCAAGCGGACAACTGATTCCGAATGGTAAACATGGAGCCAGCACCAGCAACCTGAAACGTTATATCGATTTTGCGGCGAAGAATGGAATTGGAGGCGTTCTGGCAGAAGGATGGAATACCGGTTGGGAAGACTGGTTTGGTAACTGGAAAGAAAATGTTTTTGATTTCGTAACTCCTTATCCCGATTTCAATCTTGATGAGGTATCGGCGTACGCAAAATCACAAGGTGTATCGCTGATCATGCACAATGAAACTTCCGGATCGGCTGTCAACTATGATCGTCAGCTGGATACTGCTTTTCGTTTAATGAAAAATTATGGATACCCGGCAGTAAAAACGGGTTATGTAGGCAGGATCATTCCCCGTGGTGAACATCACGATGGTCAGTGGATGGTGAATCATTATGAACGCGTTTTACAAAAGGGAATGAAGTACCAGGTAAATATCGATGCACATGAACCTCCCCGTCCTACCGGATTACACCGCACCTATCCCAACTTCATGGCTTCAGAAGCGGGCCGTGGTAACGAATACCATGCATTCAGCAATGGTAATAATCCGGATCATGAAACTATTCTTCCATTTACCCGGCTGATGGGCGGTCCGATGGATTACACACCCGGTATTTTTAAATTGAAAGGTTATGCAGCAGGTTATCCGGAGCGTTCAGTTCACTCCACACTCTGCAAACAACTGGCACTCTATGTTACACTTTACAGTCCGGTCCAGATGGTTGCCGACCTGCTTGAAAATTATGAAGAAAAACCCGATGCGTTCCGTTTTATCCGGGAGGTCCCGGTGGACTGGGACCAGACCAATATCATAGAAGCAGAACCGGGCGATTACCTGACCATTGCAAGAAAGGAAAAGGCTGGTGACAAATGGTTTGTTGGTGCTATCACAGATGAAAACGAACGCCTGGCTGTTATCCCCCTCTCCTTCCTGGATAAGGATAAAAAATACCGGCTTACCACTTACAGGGATAAACCCGGAAGCGATTACCAGAACAATAGCGAAGGATATATTATTGAAACAACCTGGGTGGATGCTTCCTCTGTTTTGCGGATCAAGCTGAACCGGGGTGGCGGTGCTGCAGTTTCCCTTGTACCGCTGGAAGGCAAACCGGAAAAATCACTCAAAAAATACAAGTGAGTAACATGCTTTATAATAACAAAGGACCGGCTGGCCGGTCCTTTGTTTTAAATATTTCAACCAATTGGTCAGGGCTGGTATACATAGTTGGCAACCACCACGGTGTTACTGCCGGGCAATGTGGGGTATGTAATAGTGGTCTTGGTTTTTAATACCTTTTTTGCTGCCAGGGTAAATTCAACCTCCTGGATCTTGTCAGTGGTAAAACTTCCGGCGCCGGCTTTAACCATACGGGTGATTTTGGTAGGCAATTTATTGTTCTGCGAAAGTACCGGCAGGTTATAGATCATATAACTATCCGACAGCACCACATCCAGGTACATCTCAGGCGCAACCAGCAGTTCGGCTGAATAACTTTCTATTATTGAACGGATGGTTCCATTACTTGTTTCGGTTACTACTTCGCTGAGATCACCCGCGGTGTCATAAATGTAACCACTCTGCGACATCAGGGTTTTAACCGATCCGGAAATTGTATAATACTTCAAGGAATCCACTGTTGCATCGGGATTATAGGTGTATTCGAGGAGGTATGAACCATCACCGGAACCAGATTTCAACATCTGTTTTGTGCTGGACAGTTTGTTGTCCGGGGCATAATTGTACACAGTTTTGAACTGGGAACCATCATCGGCGATGCTGGACAGCCTGCTGCCCGACCATTCGAAAACGGTCTTTCCGGTAGATCCACCGAATATATATTGGATGCTTTTCAGGGTATTTACACCCCCATTGTAGTCAAAATACCCTTTCATTCCGTTATCCCATTCAACCCGGGCCAGATATCCCGCCGGAACTTCGGTAACCGGAGGGGGAATATCCCTGACCTCATTTTTCATACAGGAACTGAACGCAGTTAGAGTGCCGATCAACAGCCCGGCCGTCAAAATTCTTGTCATAATAATATTTTCTAGCCTGACAGCAAATTATCAGGAAACGTTGCCTCCGACCGCAATTTAAATTAAGCCCCTTCCCGGGAAAAGACTATCTTCAGGATGTTATCTATTTGAGTTTGTCAGCATCTTGTAAGTGAATTCCGCAATTCAACCGTCTTCTTTACCTCCTGCTTTTGTCCTCAGATATTTTTTATCCTAAATTCATCCAATATGAATATTTATGTCTCTAATCTGGGATTCGGCGTTCAGTCGGAAGACCTGAAACAACTTTTTGCGACTTACGGAACAGTTTCGTCGGCCAACATTATTATGGACCGTGCCACCAACCGCAGCAGGGGCTTTGGTTTCGTGGAAATGCCCGACAAGGAAGCAGCTGAAAATGCAATCAAGGAACTTAACGGCTCAATGATGGAAGGTCGTTCCATTAAAGCCAATGAAGCCAAGCCACGCGAGCAGGGTTCATCCAGGAATTCCTTTTATTAGCCGAACAGGTTAATTTGGAGATATTTTTGAAGGAGTTCAATATTGAACTCCTTTTTCTATGACCAGGGTTTGAGGCAATGGGGGATCAAACAAATAAATGGGCCAGTAATTGGCTCCGGCAGAAGGGCCAGTTGATTTAAGTTTTGTTATTATGACAGTAAATGTTACCAGGAAGGATATAATTTTCCAGCCAGATACAAGCAGGGTAATCGCCAGATATCTTTATACTACCGAACCCAGGGCAATTGAATTGGTGAACCGGGTTATGGCGTTGACAGAGAAAGAGCAGACGGAACTGCTTAATCATGTACTACGTGATTTCTCAAAAAGGCACAGAAGTGTGTCCAGGATCTTCGAAAAACACTACGAGCGGTTATCCCGCATCTTTGAACGCAATAAAGTAGATGCACGGGGCTTTACAAGGCCACAGAAAGTACTGATCGGATCGTTCTTCACCATGGAATATTCCATTGAAGCTGCCGCATTTTTCAATCCCTCCATCATGGAAGACCCCGACCAGACGGAAATGGCGGGTAATGAAAAACGGATCATCCTGAGTTTCCGCGCAACCGGTGAGGGGCATATTTCCTCCATTGTTTTCCGTTCGGGTATCATCGACGGATTGGGTAATATCAGGATCGGACCCGTGGGCCGGATGCTGGAAGCACCCGAACATGTAAAGAACCATACGTATAGAAAAAGCAGCTTCAGCCGTAAGCTCACCGAAATGCAGAATGTAAACGCACCTGCATACGAGCTGATGATGGGCAAGCTGACCGAGACCTTCACCTATGAAGAGTTGATGCGTTATGTGGAGGAAACCAGGGCCAGGATGTCAGACGATCCCCAAAGCCTCCTTTTACTGAATGAAATGAAATGGCTGGCTTCTTCTCATTATGAAATGCATTTTTCCGTAGACACCGATATTTCCGAAAGAGTAATATTCCCGATTGCTGATACCGAAATGAAGGGCATCGAGGATGCCCGCTTCGTAAGGTTTACAGACGACGACGGGGAGGCTACCTACTATTCAACCTATACCGCCTATGATGGGATGGCCATTCTTCCCAAACTGATCAAGACCAAAAATTTTTATGATTTTAAGGTGATGCCTATCAATGGAGAGGTGGCACAAAACAAGGGCATGGCATTATTTCCCCGAAAAATCAACGGCCAGTATGCAATGTTATGCCGGATTGATGGTGTAAATAACTACATCGCTTTTTCAGACAATATAAATATCTGGAGGAAGGCTACGTTGTTGCAGACGCCAAAATTCCCCTGGGAGTTTGTTCAGGTGGGTAATTGCGGATCGCCTGTGGAGACCAGTGAGGGCTGGTTGCTGATCACCCATGGCGTGGGACCTGTACGCGAATATGTATTGGGTGTTTCCCTGCTCGACCTGAATGATCCATCAAAAGTAATTGGCAGGCTGACCAAACCATTGATGTCGCCCAATGAAAAGGAACGCGAAGGATATGTGCCCAATGTCCTCTATTCCTGCGGCCAGATGATTCACAATGGTCGTCTCATCATTCCCTATGCGATGTCGGATCATGCTTCTACCTATGCTACCGTGGATCTGCAGGAATTGCTGGATGCATTAAAGGAAGCCGGGAACTGAGGTGGTTAATACTTTGGAGGAACATCAGTAATATTTGAATGGGATGGTTAACTGGTTTTATTTCCCCCCAGGATTCCCTGGTAAAGCCGGATATATTCATCTACCATCCGCTCTTTTGAAAAACGTATCCGTGCAAGTCCAGCACATTCCGCCCGGTTGATGGATCGAAGTTTTGTAACAGCATTTACTGCTTCTTCCTCATTCTGCACCAGGAACCCTGTCACCCCTTCATCGATTAATTCCGGCATGGACCCACGGTTGAATGCAATCACCGGTGTACCACAACACATGGCTTCGGCCACACTCAACCCGAAAGGTTCCTCAAAACTGATCAGGTGCAGTAGTCCCAATGCCCCACCCAGCAACACATTCCGCTCGTCCGGACCCACGTTCCCGATATACCTGGTTTGTACGCCGTCAATCAGTGGTTCGATCCGACCGGAGAAATAATCCTGATCCTGGATCAGGCCTGCAATCAGTAACGGCACCCCGGACCGACGCGCCACCTGAATGGCTTCCAGCGCGCCCTTATGGGGATGGATCCGGCCAAAATATAATAAGTAATCGCCGGGTTGATTTACCGGTGTGAACTGTTCCACATCAATTCCGTTGTACACTGTTGCCAGGTAATCCAGGTCGGGATGGCGGTCGGAGTTACTGATAGACACATAGTGGGAATGCCTGTTATACTTTTTATAAACCGGTACAATACGTGGTGAAGAGAAACCGTGGATAGTTGTCAGCATCGGTGTTGCCGCCAGTAGCGAATAGGTCAGTGGAAGGAAATCGAAATGATTATGGATAAGATCAAACTCCACTGCCCGTTCCATTAATTCACTTATATGCAGGCATTCATTCACCTTGGCATCTGCATCAGGGTCTTCCGCATAGGGACGATTTATAACTGCAACAAGTTTCGCCTTCGTTTGGGAATCAGCTGTTGCAAACATGGTGACATCAATGCCCCTGTTTACAAGTCCCTCTGTCAGGTTGGAAGCTACCTGTTCCCATGGACCGTACATCCGGGGCGGAGTGCGCCAGGCAATGGAAGCAAGCACAGCAATCTTCATGACTGCTCGCTTTTATAATATTCTTCGAATGCCTGCAGCACCGTAAGATGGGAAATAAGATAAGCCAGGGTACTTTCTGCACCCTGGTTACGGTTTACACCATATCGTTCCAGTCCGTCGCAGCATCCCTTGGTCTCAAAATCATACAAACTCATCCGCAGGTCATTCTCACCAAGGAACCACATGAAGGACAGATAAAGTTTGTTGAGGTATTCCTTGTCCTTTGTATAATGGTATGCCTGGTGATACATCAGCACCTGGGCCAGTACATCAAGCGGCTGCTGTGCAAAATTACTGGCGGTACCTTCGCGGTGATACCATTGTTCATTCCCGATAACGGAGAGATAACCATCCCTGAGTGTATGACGGGTGAGGAAATCCATACTTTCCATCGCAATACCACCCACTTTATCATCGTGTAATACCATTGCTGCATGAAACAATGCAAGGGGAAGCATGGCGTTGTCATAGGCAAGCACCTGTTCAAACCAGTGCCAGTCGGCTGTCCTGGTATTCTGGTATTCGGTTACGAGCAGGTAGGTCATTACCCGCAGTCGTTCCGTCATTCCTTCATCAGTGGGATTACTCTTCAGGTAATAACTCACACCGATGATGGTGTTGGCAATGCTACGGATCGAACGCAGGTTTTCAAAGTTAGGGGCGGCATCAAAAAAAATCTCTTTGCCGGTCTGGTAATACGCATCATTGGGCGCATTACCCAACAGGTAACCCAACGCCCACATGGCCCGGCCAAATGAATCCTCGGACCCCACTTCATCCAGGAAATTGCGGCTGAAGCTCAGGAAATTCCTGAAGCGGCCGTCGTCATTCTGCATGTAATGGATATAACTCAGGTAAACCGGTGAAAGCTCCAGTGCCAGGGGATGTTTTTTTTGTTTGTATGCCATGAGCACCATCAGCAGGGCACGCGCATTATCGTCGAGACAGTATCCTTCCTTCAGGTTGGGTATGCCGAATTTTGCGTGCTGGATAATGCCGGTATCGTCGGTCATCCGGCGGATATGATCAAGTGCAAACGGTGGCAGGATCAGGGGATCAAATTCTGTTTCCGTTTTTGTTTGATGTCCCGATTCATGCTGGATCACTTCCAACGCCAGCTCATTATACCGGGCACCTATTTTTGGCCAGGTAATTCCCGCGCCATAGGTTGCTGCCCTGCTTCGCAGTTCGTTCAGCTCATCAGGATTATCTAAAAGTTCCAGCAGTATGGAAGTTAGTTGTTCAGTATCGTTGAATCCAAAGAGCCGGCCGCGACCATCAGCCAGCAATTCTTCTGCATGCCAGTACGGAGTGGAGATTACAGCCGAACCGGCACCTACTGCGTAGGATAAGGTACCGCTGGTTATCTGCGCTTCGTTGAGATACGGGGTGATATATATATCCGATGCATGCAGGTATTTAAACAGTTCCTTCTCGGTAGTGAATTCGTTTACGAAGAGAACATGTTTTTCAAGTTGTAACTTTTTAACCAGTCGCAGCAGGAAGATCCGGTACTCTTCACCAGCATGGCGCATCACCGCCGGATGTGTTTTTCCGAGAATGATATAAATTACTTCGGGGTGGCGTGCAACAACCTGTGGAAGGGCACGGATCACCGTCTCTATCCCTTTATTCCGGCTGATGAATCCAAACGTCAGAAGGATTTTACGATTTGAAAATTTAAAATCCTTTTTTGCCTTCTCATGTTCAAAATAAACATCGGGAACGCCATGTTCGATCAGGGCTATTTTTTCCAGGGGTACCATGTATATTTCAGTCAGGAACTCCACCGCTTTATTCGTCATCACCACGATGCGGCTGGCCATCTTGCAGATCTCGAGCATAATTGCCCGTTCATTATAAGACGGTGTTTTAAGAACGGTGTGCAGGGTTACGATCAGCGGGATTTCAAGACGGTGGATCAGGGGCAGGATATACACGCCGTTCTGGCCTCCAAAAATACCGAACTCGTGTTCCAGAACGCACACATCTGCGCCACTGAGATTAATAAAGCGGGCTGCTTCGATATAATCGCCCTGCTGTTCCTGCCGGATCCGGAACTCAACTTCCGGTGGATAATCATAGGAAGGCTCTTCATCATCCATGGCAATAACAATCCCTTCATTGTCCCCGCTCCTGCCAACCATGGCGATTACAAGATTCTGCGAAAATGTTCCGATTCCACATTCCCGTGGAGGATATGTTCCGATAAACGCTGTCTTCATTTTAAAATTTATCTCTGGGTTCAGCCGCTTTCCCTTGATACAATTGTTTGCCGGACTAGTGGTTCCCTGGTTATTGAAAGCGCCTGGTGGAGTGGAGAAATCTGATGTTGCGCCAAATAATCCATCCTTCGGAAGGTAGGCTTTATAACCGACAAGACACTTGCTATTTTGAAGCAGTGGTATTCTTCATTTTATTTGTTTTCTCCTGTTCAGCAATGATTCTTTCAAGGTTGGGCTGCACCAGATCGTTAAGTGTTTTTTCGGGTATATCAAGCGACTGACCATCACCTACCAACGCCAGCCATGGTTTTTTTCCATCAAAATCATAAGAGCCAAAGATGATGGTGGGTGTTCCGTTGGCAAGGACAGAATCCTTACTCTCCAGTTTCCACTGATCAGCCCAATCGTACAATTTTTTTGCATCATTGGTCTGCAAACGCATACAACTATGGGATGCCGGATATCCTGGTAACGCATATTGATGCCATCCGATACCTTCTTTATTGTCTACATTAAAATTCCACCGGAGGTTCCATTCATCATTAAACGTACTGGTGGTTTCAACTGCCTTCCAGTTGGAAAAAAATAATCCGGTGGGTGTGGGATCTTTTTTACGGCCCATATTTGTTGGTCCTGCCTGCACCAGGTTACCATGTTCATACGCACCGAAAGTTTGAGTGGGGTACGAAAAAAAAATAAGCTTGTCTACATTTTTCAATGCAGAAACCTTTTCAGGGAAATTCATGTAGGTGGCGATATCACCGGAAAAATCATCCGGCACAATAATCGTATCGAGTCCCGCCAGATTCATACTATCGGTCCTGTTAACTGCCAGTATCAAGTCAATCCCGGTTGTATCTTTTACTTTCCTGCCTTTTTCCAGCCAGTTCTTCACTGATTCAAAATGATATGAATCTTTCGCTGCTTTTTTCCAGTTGACCGGTGGTTTGGCCGGTGTGGACGATGGATTTGATTTACTGTTACCATCATCCGGATCATTTCCACAACTAATAATCAACAGGGAATTTAAACAAAGGAATACACAACTTAAAAACTTCATATCACAGCTTTGAGGGCATAAATGTAATTTTCATGCCAAAGCAGGGATCCTGTCAGCATACGTATTTCTGGCATTATTTTCTATCCACTCAACAAAAAAAATTATGCAAAACTGGTTACGTACACTCATCGCAGGTTATGCGGGATACAAGTTGGGAGGCGGTTGTCTCGGATTTATTGCGGTGTTCGCATTGGCCTACTGGCTGCTCGGGCATTGTTAATTTATATACTTGCCGTTATGGATAAACAACTTACAAACCACGGATAAGGGGAAAAGTTTTCCCCTCATCTGGTTTAACGGTGGAGCTGTTGTAATCATTTACGGGCTTTAGCCACCAGCCACACGATTACGATAATAACCAGTGCCACCAGGAAAAAAGCCCACCACATTCCCGCTTTAAAGATCGTCTCTATTGCGCCGCAGCTGCTTAAGGTGACAAGTGAAAGAAGCATCGAAAACAAAATAGAATATTTCATATTGTGCGTTTATGCCTATTTTCCAACTATTATACCATAAACACATCACGTGTCAGTGACCAGAATGTATCCAGCGCAATTATCCTTGGTTTGAAAAAAGAGATGATGGCGGGCCAGTCGGCGGTAGTAAATACATTCACTCCATCCAGGGTAACCTGGATCCTGCTGATCATCCTGCCATCCTCATCATATACTTCCTGCTGCCAGCTCCATTCTTCCCCTGTATTTTCTTCCAGTATTTTTTTCATGGACAGGAATTGTTCAAACATATAACGGCGTTGCTGTTCGTCGTTATGGGCAATTTCGATCGATACCGACGCATATGTTTTTTCAGCGTCCATCCTGAAGTAAAGATGCCTGATCCCGGTTTTGTAGTTGAGCCAGTTTACAGTTTCACCTGCTGCTCCTTTAACGGGTTTCATATACTGACCAAAGGTTGTCCAGAAATTCTTACGCACGGCAGATGCTTCCTCCCTCGTATACATGTCAGGGTTTTAGGATTTTGCCACGGACTGATCCGTTTTCGAGATTGAGTGAATCACCTGCCGCATTAAAAAGCCTGCAACTGAACCTTGCCTGGAATATAGCGCGGGCTGAAGGATCAGTAACCGGATTGATGAGTTCAATACGGAAACTCGTGTCTGATTGCAGATGGTTACTGCTTGACCAGCTGGTTCCATTACCATCAACAAACAGGATGGATGCTCCACCCTGACCGGCGCTATCGCTTAATGCATACCGATGGTATCCGGTTGTGAACAGGGAATCCGTTTCCTGTACAGAAGGAAGATGATTGAAGATCCCCATCAGGCTGATGGTAACGCTGCCTGCAGGTGCAGTAGCCTGGTCGAAGATCCTTGTGCCCTGGTATACGTGAAAAGAATCAGCATTAATCTGTTCGGTCTGTTCGAACACCGTATTTTCATATGCCAGTCCCTGGGTAGATCCTGCTGCAAACCCGATAGTCTGACCGTTCACCGTACCAATAAAAAAAAACGGAAGTTCCGTTACCGGGGCTTCCTGCTCTTCGGGAGTGCAGGAGAAAAGGAATAGCGCTAAAACAAAATAACTCATTCTCATAGTGTGGTACCCGGTGACAGGCATCCGCAAATTCGGAAAATTATCCCAGAATTAATAGTCCCAACTGTGTTCAGACACCTCAATTCTTACATTTGCAAAAACATTGAAATATGCGAAGGATTGTTTTTGTGCTTTTATTTTGTTTTAGTCTCCCTTTGGTGATGATGGCCCAGAAAAATGACCGTCCCAAACTGGTTGTCGGGATCGTGGTTGACCAGATGCGTTGGGATTACCTGTACCGTTATGCAGAGCGTTATGGGAAGGACGGCTTCAACCGGATGCTGAAGCAGGGTTATTCCTGCGAAAATGCCTTTATCCCCTACTTGCCTACTTACACTGCTCCCGGACACAGCTCTGTTTACACGGGCTCCATTCCGGCCATTACCGGAATCGTGGGTAATAACTGGTACCGGCGCGATCTGAAACGTAGCTGGTATTGCACGGAAGACAGCACGGTGGCTACCGTAGGCTCCAGTTCTGCAGCCGGCCGGATGTCGCCAAAAAATATGTGGACAAATACCATTACTGATGAGTTGCGACTTGCTACCAATTTTGAAAGTAAGACCATCGGGATCGCTTTGAAAGACCGGGGTGCCATCCTGCCCGCAGGTCATTCTGCAAATGCGGCTTACTGGTTTGACAACTCTACTGGTGGCTGGATCAGCAGTACCTACTATATGAAGGAACTTCCTGAATGGGTACGGAAACTGAATGAAAAAAAATTACCTGATCAGTATTTAAGTGCCAACTGGAATACACTCTATCCGATCGGCACCTATAAACAGAGCACGGGCGATGAAAAATTATTTGAGTCCAGTATCGGTGGCGAGGATAATAGTTTCCCCCATATGACCTCCGGTATCAAGATCAACCGCTATGAATCTTTCCGTCAGACTCCTGGTGGGAACACCTTCACGCTGGATATGGCAAAGGCGGCAATTGAAGCAGAAAAAATGGGACAACGTGGAGTAACCGATTTTCTTGCCATGAGTTTCTCCTCCACCGATTATGTGGGTCACGCGTTTGGTCCCAATTCAATTGAAGTGGAAGATACCTATCTCCGCCTTGATAAAGAACTTGGTCAGTTCTTTACCTATCTTGATGCCAAACTCGGTGCCGGGCAATACCTGGTGTTCCTGACAGCCGACCATGGTGCAGCGCATGTACCTTCCTTCCTCAGGGAACATAGCCTGCCCGGAGGTACGGCAGATGATGCAGTTATCCAGTCATGGCTCAACCAGAACGCAAAGAAAAAATTCGGGATCGCCGATGCTATTGAAACTGTAACGAATTACCAGGTTTACCTGAACTATGCCAGTCTTGATTCAGCAAAAATTGATACAGAGGCCTTCAAACTTTGGGTGCTGAAAGAGCTGAAGGGCCATCCGGCTATTATGAGTGCGCACGACCTGTCAGCGCTTTCCTCCTCTACCCTTACGGAAAAAATCAAAGTGCGGATGACCAACGGGTATAACCAGAAACTGAGTGGCGATATCCAGTACCTCTTCCTTCCTGGATATTTTGATGGATTGGAAAAAGGCACCACCCATGGTTCCTGGAATCCTTATGATGCACATATCCCCTTACTTTGGTTTGGCTGGAAAATCAAACCGGGAAAGACAAACAGGGAAACTTATATGACAGATATTGCAGCTACTATCGCAGCGCTGCTTAAGATCCAGATGCCAAACGGATGCGTGGGCGATGTGATCGAAGAAGTAACGCGTTAACTGATCAACCAATTAAACCAGCCATATATGGAACTTAAAGAACAGTTTGAACAGGCGATGACCGACAGTAAATCACTGTCCGAAAAACCATCAAACGAAGTATTACTTCAATTGTATTCGTTCTACAAACAGGGAACAGAGGGTGACGTGAATACCGAAGCGCCTTCCAATCCATTCGATATTGTAAACAAGGCTAAACACCAGGCCTGGAGCGGCCTGCAGGGCAAGACCAAAGAGGAAGCAATGCAGTCGTATGTTGACCTGGTTACAAGGCTGAAGGGATAAATCCCCAACGCCAATAAAAAAGGTTTGTGAAGTTCTGCCTCACAAACCTTTTTTTTTTGAATACTTCCTGCGGGACTGTTGATATGCAGATCCCGGATCTTACGATAAAGGATGAATATTATAATTGCGGTTCAGTTCTTTTACCGCGGGTATAATTTAATTCTGGTTCTGGTTCAGGTTACGGAAGTCAACGCTTACCAGTTTACTTACACCAGGCTCCTGCATGGTTACGCCATAAATCACATCCACCGTACTCATGGTGGTTTTATTATGCGTTACGATGATGAACTGTGAGTTATCACTGAACTGACGGATCATATTGGTGAACTTACCTACGTTGGCATCATCTAAAGGTGCATCCACCTCATCCAGGATACAGAATGGTGCGGGTTTGATCAGGTAGATCGCGAATAAAAGGGCTGTTGCTGTTAATGTACGTTCACCCCCGCTCAGCTGGGTAAGCGAAGTAGGCCGTTTACCCTTGGGACGTGCTACCACTTCAATACCAGTCTCCGCCAGGTTTTCGGGGTTATCAAGTACCAGGTCACAATGGTCATCTTCGGTAAACAAGGTCTTGAACACTTTATGGAAATTCTCGCGAACCAGGTTGAATGTATCGAGGAATTTCTGGTTGGCGGTTGCTTCTACTTCCTCAATAGTCTTCAGCAGGCTGTCTTTTGCATTCACCAGGTCGGTCTTTTGTTCAACAATGAACTCATACCTTTTTTTCATTTCAGTAAACGCCTCGATGGCAGTAGGATTAACCTCTCCCAGGTTTTCCAGTCGTTTCTTCATACGGTCTGCCTTTTCCTGCAGCTCATCAACCGTCAGTTCGCCGATGCGTTCCTGGTCGAGGATATCCTCCAGTTTAATCCGGAACTCCACATCCAGCCGTTCCTTTGTACCGGCCAGCTGGAGTTTGAGTTCATTTAGTTTATCCTTGATTGCTGCGAGCAGGTGTTCTATCTGTTCTTTTTCCTTGACCTTATGACGAAGGGAAGATTCTTTTTCACTCAGCTGGTTGCGGACATTGTAGTACGACTGATCGGCTTCATTTAATGCAGACTCTTCGGTAGCACGGTTCTTCATCATTTCAACCAGTCCATCCTGGATCTCGGTAAGGGAACCGGCTGACTGTTCAATATTGAGCCGGGTATCAGCAAGGCTGGCTGTATTACTTTCGATCTGCTGGGTAAGATCATTAAGCTGGTTACTCTTGAATTCGAGCTCCTGTTTAAGTGCGCTGAGTTTACTCTGCTGCCTGGTCACCTGCAGGTTAAATTCATTATACTGGCGGCTGGCGTCATTATAGGCAGCCTCTTCCTGCCTGAATCCATCTTCGGCTTCATTCAGGCGGTTGGCATTCATCTGCAGCTCCTCGCTGAGCATGGTCAGCTCCTGGCGAACGTTTTCAACCGACGATTGTGTTTGTGCCAGTTGTGAACCAAGTTCTTCCAACCGGTTCTGGCCCTGGCTCTGGAGCGATAACAGGTTCTCCAGTTTATTATGCAGCGAGAATACCTGATTGGTAATCTGCTGGATTTCTTTTTCTGTTTCACGCACCGCTGATTCGCGGAGGTCTTCACTGAAGGCGATGACTTCATTATGCCTTGCCTGGATGGAAGCGCGGAGTTTTTCCACTACCTCATCCTGCAGCATGATATCTTCTTCCAGTTTTTCGAGGTTCTTAACCCTTCCGATTTTTTTGCCCTCAATCAGTCCAACGCTGCCACCGGTAAGTGAATATTTTCCTTTCACATACTTGCCATTCTTTTCGATTACTACAAAACCATTACTGTTTTGTAATACATCTTCGTTCTCGGCAATGAATACATTACCCAGCAGGTGTTCTGCAAGGGTGCGGTATTTTTCGTCCACTTCAATCACACTCATGGCCGGTGTTCCACCCGCCAGTGTATGACCGCTATTGGTATTTCCGTTCTCCCTGATCTTATCCATCAGGAAAAAATTCGCTTTCCCTTTTTTATGTTCGTCGAGCAGGCGTACGGCCTGCAGGCCTTCCGACAGGTCGTTAACCACATAATAACTCAGGTAGGGTTCCAGTACATTCTCAACTGCCGTGCGGAATTCTTCTTTCACATACAGGATATCTGAAAGAATGGGTGAGGTATGGGTCCAGTCGGGGTTATTATGAAGGAATTTAACGCTATCCGGATATCCTTCCATGGAATCGATCATACTCTTCAGCAGGGCATGTTCATTTTTGCGGGAATCCAGGATACGGGTCTGTCCGGCCAGTTCATTACGCAGACCATCCAATACCGACTGCGTTTGCAGGATCTGGTCGCGGGTATTTTCCTGATGCTGTTGTAACTGCTCCAGGTCGGTTTTGCGGATCTCCAGCACTTTTTCTTTGGCTTCCAGTTCTTCCGAGATCTGGAACCGGTGTTCTTCGCGTTGTGTCCGTTCGTTTTCTATCTGGTCAATGGCCCGTTGCACATTCTGGATCGAAGTGTCTGCGACTGCCACTTTTTTTTCTGCTTCAAACTGGCTGCGCTGTACCTGCTGGTGGGCGCTCCGGAGTTCATTGAGTTCTGCACGTTTTTCATCGAGCACTCCACGTTTCTGGTCCACCTGGCTACGCAGGCTTTCCAGTTGCGAAGCAATTCCACTCAGTGACTCTTCTTCTTCCGCGATCTGAAGGGTGGTAAAACCAATACTTTCATCGATGCCCTTGATCTGGCCTTCTGCTTTCTGCAGGAAACCCGAGAGACTTGTCTCCCGTTCCTTCAGGTATTCGAGACGTTGTGCAGCCAGGTTCTTTTCGTTTTCCTTGCTGCGCACTTTTTCCACCAGGTCATTAAATGCATGCTGCATACTTTGCAGCTGCCGTTCTTTTTCAATAAAGCCCAGCTTTTCCTGTTCAAGGAAGGCTTCTTCACCGGCAATTTCGGCTTCGAGTTTTATCCGTTTATCGGTTTCGGTTTCCTGCTGGTCGTTCAGTTCCTTATAAGTAAGGTTAAATCCTTCCAGGGCTGCCTTTGCCAGTTCAATACTTACTTCGCGGTAATCCTTCTTGATCTCATGATACTTTTCTGCTTTTTTTGCCTGGCTTTCCAGTGCTTTCAACTGGTTGTTGATTTCAAAGAGCAGGTCTTCGATCCGGGCAAGGTCCTGTTCGGTTGCGTCCAGTTTGGACTTTGCTTCTTTCTTCCTTGTTTTATATATAGAAATTCCCGCTGCCTGTTCAAGCATCCGGCGGCGGCTATTTTCCTTATCCTTAATAAGATCATCCACCATTCCAAGTTCGATGATGGCATATGAGTCGGTGCTGATACCTGTATCCATGAACAGGTTCTGGATATCCTTGAGCCGGCACTGGACATCATTGAGGCGGTATTCGCTTTCTCCGCTTTTGTAAAATTTGCGGGTAACGGTAACCGTACTGAATTCGGTGGGAAGGAGGTTACGGGTATTCTCGAAAGTGAGACTGACTTCTGCCAACCCGCTTGCAGAGCGGGTTTTAGAGCCGTTGAATACGAGACTATCCAGGTTTTCACTTCTTAACTGACTGATCTTCTGTTCACCGATTACCCAACGGATACTGTCTACGATATTGGATTTTCCACAGCCGTTCGGACCAACAATCCCGGTGATGTTATCATCGAAATTCACGATCGTTTTATCGGCAAAGCTTTTAAAGCCTTTGATCTCCAAACTCTTTAATCTCACGGTTTATTTTTATTTAAGTCTGACGGCGAATATAGTTGAAGGAAAGAAAATAAAGCATTTGCCGCCCGCTGTTTTATGCACAGGAAAACAATCAAAATGTGGGAAGAATTCTGACAGATATAATAACAGGCATGCGGATTTCCCGGGGGCCCCCGTAAAAAATTGCAATAATAAAAAGTCCGGGAGATTTTAAGCTTCCTTTAACTCCTTGGGGGCAGGTTGTTCTTCATCTTCACCCGCTTCCGTATTTTCCTCCGGCGAATCCACTTCCGGGGTAGCCTGGTTTTCTGCTACTGCCAGGTTGGTAATTACCAACTGGTAATTTTTGGCAAGGGTGAGATTGTAATGACCGGCGCGGATCAGCGTGCGGCTTGCAGGGTCTTCCATCAGGATTTCAAGCAGTTCAGCTGCGATGCTGGCGAGTTTCAGTACACTATACTTCCCTTCACGTATATCAATGGTAAATGTCAGGGCCGGTTTTCTGGACTTGGAAAACTTGAGGAAATCGGTCTGGTTCAGCGCTACTGTCTGGGTTCCTGCGGCTGATTTTTTCAGCAATAAACGGATGAGGGGGAGATATTTTCTCCAGGTATAAGTATACATGTATAATTCGATTGGGATATAAAAAGTTGTTTGCGCCCTAACGTAAGTCAAAGGTCAGCTTTTATTTCCAGAGAGGCGGGATTATTTTGCCCAAAAATCGCTACCTTGGGCGTTTCCGGATGAGATATTAGAGACTTTGACCGCCCTCCAGCCTACTTACAGTTTCACTCACCCGCCTCAATTAAATTACGTTACATGGATTTCGTCAGAGAGCATTTGAAGGGTAATCACTACACCTGGAACGAGAATATCAACTTTTCACCATTTCAGGGACAGCCAAGCCGCCGGTTATTTAACAGGTTCGACGGATACCAGGTTTTATTTCTTATTAACTCCTTTGCATCAGCAACCGGTAAAACAGATGAGGAAACCGTATCACGTATGGAATCCCTGATCATGCATGAACTGCCCCTGGATGCCCGCAGCGAAATTTCTGTCCTGAACTGGCTCAAGGAAGCCGCTTCAACGACATTTTAACATATTTCTACTTTATCTTATCATTAAAAACATACGATGACGAACGACCAGATAGAAAAGATAGTCCAGACCAAGAACCTGGAAACCTCTACATTTCAGATTAGTTTCCGCGCCCGGAATTCTATCCAGGGCATGTTTATAAAAACAGCAGATTTTTCTGAGCTTAAGTCAAAAAACCTGTGGCGGATCGTGAGTGAGTCAAGTATCCCGGAGTATAAAAAATCCAAGGATACCAACCTTGCACGGATCTTCAACGGAACCGAAATTACACGGCTCAGCGTTGCAAATAATTAATTCAGCCGCCCCACAAAACTGACGAACCGGACCCGTAACTCCTGCAGCCGTTCTTCCAGATGGGAGTAACGTGCCAGCAGGGTTTCGTGTTCGGCCATGGTATCATCATTGAGATGCCCGTTTTTTACGTTGAACTCGTAATCGGTCTTCCGGAGATGGGACCTGATGGCGTGTTTGAGATCGTGGATGTTGACAAGCTGTACGTGGAACTGATTATATAACTGTCCCACTTCCCGGAGCTGCTCCTTTGATAGCATTCTGCCGGCTGCCTCCTGGAGGTAACGCAGGCAATCATTGAGTTTGTTCCGGTGATCATTCAGTCTTTCCTTCCATGCATTGCAATTGTCGGAAATGACAGTAGTTTCAACCTGAATCATGGCGTTTGATTTTAAGGTGATGATCTGTGATGCCCGGTAGAATTTCTAATAGTAGGGAAAGTTACTATTTTCCTGCGAAAAAAATGGATTCCTGTTAACCAATGGCCCGGTTTTTTGGTCACCACACTGGTTATCTTTGTCACCGATGATCGCACCTGAAACGATACAGCAGATACTCACCCGCATCGATATCATTGATGTGGTTGGCGGTTTTGTGAAACTGAAAAGGCGGGGTACCAATTATATCGGCAACTGTCCTTTTCACAATGAAAAAACGCCATCGTTCACGGTTTCACCCAGTAAGGAAATCTATAAATGTTTTGGTTGCGGCAAGAGTGGCAATACGATCAGCTTCATTATGGAGCATGAGAAGTACAGCTATGTGGACGCCCTGAAATGGCTGGCCGCGCGGTATAATATCACAATCGAAGAAACCTTTGCCAGTGATGAACAGCGCCAGCAGTACCAGGTGGCCGACAGCCTTTTTATTATCAACGGTTTTGCCCAGCAGTTTTTCAGCAGGATGTTGTGGGAAACTGAGGAAGGCCAGGACAATGCCCTCTCCTATTTCAGGGAACGCGGTTTCCGGGAAGAGATCATCCGTAAATTCCAGCTGGGTTATTCGCCCGAAGGGCGGGATACTTTTACCCGCGAGGCACTGGCCCGGCAATACAATGCAGAATTGCTGGTAAAGACGGGACTGGTGAATAACCGCAACGACCAGTTGCAGGACAATTACCGGGGCCGTGTTATATTCCCTGTTCACAATCACAGCGGAAAGGTGCTGGGATTTGGTGCACGGATCCTGAAAAGTAATGATCGTGCACCCAAGTATATTAATACCCCGGAAAACGAGATTTATATTAAGAGCAGGATCCTGTATGGATCCTATCAGGCCCGGACCGCTATCGACAAGGCCGATGAATGTTTGCTGGTTGAAGGTTATACCGATGTGGTATCACTTCACCAGGCCGGTATTGAAAATGTAGTGGCTTCGGGTGGTACATCCCTTACCACTGAACAGATCCGGCTGGTCAGGAAATACACCAATAACCTCACGATCATATATGATGGTGATACCGCCGGCGTGAAAGCCGCACTGCGCGGGCTTGACATGGCACTGGAAGAAGGACTGAATGTAAAACTGGTGCTGATTCCCGATAAGGAAGACCCCGACAGTTATGTAAATAAACTCGGGGCCGCGGCCTTCAGCGATTTTGTGCAGAAGAATAAAAAGGATTTTATCCTGTTCCAGCTGGAAGTGGCACTGACCGATGCGGGCAACGACAGTACCAAAAAACAGGAAGTGGTGAACCGGATGGCCGAGACCATCTCCCGCATCAACAAGGCGGAGGATTTTACCCGGCAGCAGGATTATATCAAGAGGATTGCCGAAATCCTGAAAGTGGATGAATCGGGATTGCATTCCCTGGTGAATAAATTTATCCGCGACCGCATCTCGGTGCAGGAGCGGCGTTTGCCATTTGAGGAGGCCAAAAACCATGAGGAAAATGCGAGAAAGGCCCAGGAAACCGACTATGACGAAACCACCTTCAGCCTGCTGTTCAAAGATGAATTGCAGGAACGCGAAGTGGCCCGGATCCTTATAGAATTTGGTATCCGTGATTATGATGCGGTAAAAAAAGTGGGTGAGTATGTGCTGGAAGAATTACCAGATGAAAGCCTCATGGATAATGCTGATGTGATCCGGCTGATTGCAGCATTCAGGGACCTCCTGGAACGTGATCCCTCCAGTCTGAATAAAAATTACTTCATCTATCATGAGGATAGTAAAGTCAGCGCACTTGCCGTATCACTGCTGAACTTTCCCTATGAAGAAAGTGAGCGATGGAAGAAAAAAGGATCTGGCGGAGGTTACCAGCAGCGGCTGTTCCAGCAGAGTTACGAAGATTTTATCCAGGCCCTTGCACCCGACAATGAAGAGAAGCTGATGAAGTTCATGAAGATTGATGAGGACCGGACCAATGAACAGGTGGATTCAGCCATCAATTACCTGAAACTCCGGAAGGTCAAAAGGATGTTACTGGAAAACCAGCTGGATATGGAGAAAGAACATACCGTTGAAGAACGTGAAATGCTTTACCAGACCCACGAACACCTTAAACAGATGGAGATAGAACTGGTGCGCTCAATGGGCACGGTTGTGATCAAATAATTTTCCGGCTCTTTTATCAGTAGCGGATCTCACCATCCGGAGTTACAATCAGTAATTCTTTTTTGTCAGCTTCCTCTACCCTTCCAATCACTTTTGCTTCAACCCCGAAACCAGCTGCGATCGCGATGATTTGTTCAGCCGCGGAGTGGTCGGTATAAATTTCCATACGTGTGCCCATATTAAACACCTGGTACATTTCGCGATCATCTGCTCCACTGCTTTCCCGTATTAAATCAAAAATAACAGGAGGGGTAAATAACGAATCCTTTACCACCCGCATATTTCCGGGAAGATACTTGAGGCACTTGGTCTGCCCGCCACCACTGCAATGGATTAGCCCGTATACCTGGTTAAAATGTTTTTCCAGGATTACTTTCATTATTGGCGCAAAAGTCCGGGTGGGTGATAATAAAAGCTGGCCGATTGTTGTTTTGCCATATGGCGCGTCAACCGTATCAGTGAGGTTATGTTTCCCGATATAAACAACAGAGGGATCAAGAGAGTTATTATAGGATTCGGGATAACCGGCAGCATATTTTCCCGAAAGGATATCATGCCTGGCACTTGTAAGCCCGTTACTGGCGATACTGCTATTGTTTGCAGTTTCATAATTTGCCTGGCCGTATCCGCAGAGTCCTACAATAACCTGTCCCGGCCTGATAAGATCGTTTGTCACCAGTCGGTCTTTTGGCCACCTGGCGGTCATTGTGCCGTTCACCGCAATGGTGCGGACCACATCTCCCACATCTGCTGTTTCACCACCCATGTAAGTGATGTTCACTCCAAAGGATTTCATAGTATCAAAAAACTCCTGGCTACCGGTGATGATGGCTTCCAGCACTTCAGCCGGGATAATATGTTTGTTACGGTCAATGGTGGAAGAAAAGATCAGCTGGTCAAAAATACCTACGCAAAGCAGGTCGTCGAGGTTCATGACAATTGCATCCTGGGCGATACCCTTCCACACCGACAGATCACCGGTTTCTTTCCAGTACAGGTAGGCAAGAATGCTCTTGGTACCTGCGCCGTCTGCGTGCATTATATTAACCCAGTCGGGATTACCCGAAAGTACATCCGGATACACTTTACAAAAGGCATTTGCATAGAGGCCTTTATCAAGGGATTTTGTAGCTTGGTGGACTTCTTCTTTCTGGGCGGAGACTCCTCTCTTTGAATACAGGCTCATGAATCGAATTGAACGACAAAACTAACCAATCGGCGTGCAACGAACAATTTTGGATTAGCTTTGCCTGATTATTTATTATGCAGGTACATAAGGATCTTGATCAGTTACCCATCTTCCGCAAAGCCGTAGTTACAATCGGCACGTTTGATGGCGTGCACCTGGGACACAGGCAGGTGATAGCAAGTTTGAATAAAGAGGCCCGGGCCATTGGTGGTGAGTCGGTGATCATCACCTTCCACCCGCATCCGCGAAAAATTGTTTCTTCCCCAAACCCTGGGGTACAGCTGATCAATACACTGGAAGAAAAACTGGAGTTGTTAAAAAATGCAGGGGTAGACCATGTAGTGGTTGTACCGTTTACAGAATCCTTTGCCGGCCAGACCGCCGAAGAATACATTGAAAATTTCCTGGTAGGTCGCTTCAATCCGCATACAGTAATTATCGGGTTCGATCATCGTTTTGGCCGTGAAAGAAAGGGCGATTACCTGCTTCTGGAAAGATTTGCACCGGTGTTTGCGTTCAGGCTGGAGGAAATCCCCAAACATTTACTGGATGATATCGGAATCAGCTCCACCCGCATCCGCGAAGCAATCCTGCAATGCGAACCGGAAAAAGCCACCGGGCTGCTGGGTTATGAATTCTTTTTTTCGGGATTGGTGGTGGATGGTGATAAGCTCGGCAGGGAACTGGGTTATCCCACAGCCAATCTCCGGGTTGAAAATGAAGAGAAACTTATTCCTGGCAATGGCATTTATGCAGTGTATGCCCAGCTGCAGAACAGGAATGACCGGCTGAAAGGCATGATGAGTATCGGTTTCAGGCCGACGGTAAATGGACAGAAGCGGGTGATCGAAGTCAACCTGTTTGATTTTGACGGCGATATCTATGGACAGCACTTACGCGTTTATATTAAAAAATACCTGCGCGCAGAAGTGAAATACGATTCGCTCGAAGCACTTGTCAGACAGATCGACCTTGATAAAATCAAAAGCCTGGAGGTGTTGTAATTATTTTAAATAATTACAGCCCTCCAGGCCGATATACCGGCGTATTTTTATAACTGTCAATTCCAGCCCGCATTACTTAAACACCAGCAGGTGACAGTAAAATTAATATTCGATCCGGTATTCCATCTTTTTGGCATCATCAAAGAAGTCTTCCAGGCTTGACACGATCGTTACCGTTTTTTTATCCGCGGATACCGTTGTGTTTGCCCCTTCAACTTTCTTTGCGGCGTTGGGAAGTTTAATAATGACAGTAGTTTTTCCCATTCCCATTCCGGCCATTTCTTTCATACCCTGCATCATTTCATTCTCGGCAACGGCTGCATATTTTTCTGCATTGAGCTTTGATTCAATAAGTCCCTTGGAATAAGTGGTAACAAAATATTCTTCAACGGCGCCCTTACTTGCATCTGGTACCGGACCGGGAGGCGCGTCTTCTTTTTTACCCATCTGGTTTTTGGTTGCTTCCTGCATCACCTTACCGGTGAGTTTGTCAATATGGGAGATTTCGGAAACATTATTGAATGGGAAATCAACTTTAAACAGGAACTGGTCAGACTCCATGTTCACTTTAGCAGAAAGTTTTCCGGTGCGGAGGATGGCACGTTGTTCCGGTGTAAGGTCAGGGATACTGTCGGCCATCGTTGACAGGTTGATTACGGTATCAACCGGCCGATCCATTTTGTCGAGGCCCTCTCCCTGTCCCGACATTTTCGCCATACCCACTAATCCACCCAAATCCACGGTAGTAGCGAGGGTTCCCTTGCCGTCTGCATTGATATTGATCTCACGTGTGGTTTCACAGCTTGTCATCATGAACGTAACAGCGGCCAACAATCCGAATAAAATTTGCTTCATTATAATTGTATTGTATTTAAGATGGAAATACTTCTTCAAAGTTGCATAAATAAAAACAATTTCCGGCAGAAAATCAACCGATCATTTTTACAATCATTTCTTTCATCAGTGCTGCGTCGCTGGTTGGAGCACTGTTTACCCCCACACTTCTCAGATTATACTGGTGTAACAGGAGCAGGATCCGTTCCACTGCTTCATACGTGTAGTTACGCGCGGCCTGTAAGGGTTCCCTTGCGGCAAACGGGGGTATTCCCAGAAGACCCGGGATCGCTTTTTCATCCTTGCTGTCTGCCCCGAAAATCATAAAAACCTTACTGAAAAAACTATACAGTGACGGGAGGATCAGCTGGATCGGTGCAGCCTTCGGATTACTTTCGAAATATTGCACAATCCGGATACATTTTGCGAGGTCTCTTTTTGCCAGGGCCGCCTGCAGCTCAAATACATTAAAATCCTTGCTCACCCCCACAAATTCTTCAATGTCTTCTTCCGTAATATTTTTACGGCTGCCCAGGTTTACCTGGATTTTTTCCACTTCATTACTGATACGGGTGAGGTCGTTACCAATATGATCCACCAGCAACATCACTCCCTTCTCAGAAATAGACAGTCCTTTTTCCTTTACCAATTCCCTTGTCCATTCCGGCAACTGATTCTCATATAATTTTTTGGTGGTCAGCATCACACCTTTTTCCTTGAGCGACCGGGCCAGTTTGGTGCGGGCATCTACTTTTTTATCTTTATAGGAAACAACAAACACGGTACTGGCCAAAGGCTGGTCCACATACCCCTGCAATTTTTCAATATCCTTCAGCTGCTGTCCTTCTTTAAGGAGCACTACCTGCCGTTCCGCAAACATCGGATAACGCATACAGGCATTTACCACATCCGCCCAATTTGAATCGCGTCCGTAGAAAACACTGAGGTTAAAGGAGGCCTCACTTTCACTCAAAATCTGGTGTTCAGCGTAGTGCATGACCTTGTCAATAAGGTATTCCTCCTCTCCTTCGAGCCAGTAAACCGGCTTAAAATTTCCTTTCTTCCAATCTGCAATGATTTTTTCAACCGCCATAAACTGCTAAGTTACAAGCTTCCTTCCTGTTAATTAACAGGGTACCACCCTGTTGGTAAATAAGTATCCGGTTTTTCTGGCACGGTTTCTGAAAAAGAGGGACAAATGGATTTGATTTGGAGGTAGATTTGTGGTAATCCATTGAGTTATAAACTAAATATAAATTACAAAAACCCATCTGTATGACAAACACGAATTATCCATCAGCGACCCCGCAGAATGACCCACCCAGACAAAACAAGAGTAACAGGGGCCTTTTAATAGGTGTACTTGTTGCTGCTTTACTGGGAACATGGGGATACCTGCTCTGGGACAAAAACAAATCAGGTGAACAACTTCAGGCTGCTAATGTACAGGGCGAAAGCTATATGTCACAGCGTGATTCTTTGAAACTGATGTATGACGAAGCGGAAGTCCGGCTGGATTCCATCACCGGTGCAAACAACAACCTGCAAGGTGAAAAATCTGATCTCCAGAAACAAGCTGAGGCAAACAAAGCGGAGATCAAAAGAATTTTAAACGACAAGAACTCTACGGTTGCTGACCTTAAAAGAGCACAGGGAATGATTGCCAACCTGAACTCACAAATTTCTGGCCTTGAACAGGAAGTTGCCCGCCTTACCGGCGAAAACCAGGAGCTTACTGCCAACAATTCGCAGTTAACTACTGAAAAAACTGTTCTGGAGCAAAACCTGCAAACATCAACCAGTGAAAAAGAAGCCCTTGCTTCAACGGTTGATGTAGGTTCAACTTTCAGTGCTGCCAACTTCAGCATCACTCCGGTGAATGAAAAGAAAAACGGAAAGGAAAAGACAACTTCTACTGCTAAAAAAGTGGACAAAATGGTAGTTGCCTTTGATGTAGAAAACAGGATCGCACGTTCAGGTCCGGCCGACATGTACATCATTGTTACCGCTCCTGACGGACAGGTTATTTCCGATCCATCATTACAGTCCGCTACCCTGACTACAAGGACAGACGGCGACAAACCTTACACTACAAGGGTGCCAATCGAATACGAACAAGGTACACGTAAGGCTGTTTCGTTCCCGATCCGTCAGGCTGATTTCCAAAGAGGTGATTACAAGATTGAAATTTATCATAACGGGTTCAAAATTGGCGAAGGCGTCAGGACCCTGAAAAAAGGTGGTTTATTCGGTTAAAAGCAGTTGCACCTCCTGCAACACAACCGTCTTTCCTTTCCAGGAGAGGCGGTTTTTTTTGTACCCTATTCACATTTTATTCACGAAACCGACCACCAGTTCCGCAGCTCCCCCCTATTATATATATTTAGGAGGGAGTCATTTTTATGAAAGATATTAAACCGCTGCTTATCGCCATGCTGGCCCTTGGCCTTGCAGGAACCTGGACTTATCACCTGTATGATAAGACACACTATACCAGGCTCCGGAACAAAGTATTCCTGGAAAACACGGTTGTTGCTTCAGAAACCGTTCGCGATTCGCTGGCCCAGGCCTTCAGTATAATTGAGAAAAACCTGGATGCAAGACTTGACTCCAGTATCTCGGTATCCGATTCCATCCGGCGAAAGCTTCAAAGCAGGGTCCGGGAAATAAACCGGCTAAAGAACGAGATCAGTGAAATCCTTAACCGTCATTCCGTTACAAAGGGTGATCTCCAGCTGGCCCGTACAAAAATTGGTGAATTGCAGCAACGGGTGGATGGTCTGCACCAGCAGAATAATGCAATGGAAAAGGAAAAGGAGGAACTGCAGTTTATGCTTGGCCAGATCTCGCGGAATGCGGACAGCCTGCAACAAAGTATCAGCCGTTTGAATCTTGAAAATGCTGCCCTGCTTGAAAAGATCAGTCATGGTTCCTATTTTATCGCCGGTGAAACAAAATTATCTGCCGTCAGTAATAAAGGGAAACGCAACCAGGAAACTGCCACAGCTTCGCGGGCCGATAAACTGATTGTGTCGTTTGTTGTACAGAATAATATCAACCAGTACAACAACGAGGAAATCTTTATTGTGATCAGCAAACCCGATAAAAATATTTTGCAGAAGGTTGAATGGAACTCTTCTTCGTTTGAAACAAAAAAAGGGGCCACGCAGGATTACACACGTGTTATCCGGTTCGATTACGAACGCGGCGAAAGAAAGGAAATGAATTTCACCCTTGTTCCGGATGAATTCGATAAGGGTATTTATGTACTCCAGTTATGGCATCGTGGAATGCTAATTGGCCAGGGTTCCGTTACATTGAATTAATCAATTTACCCTGTGGCATTTCTCTTTCTTTTTCGGTTGGACCCAAACCCCAACCACAACCACTTCAAATTTTTCCCGTTAACAGGCGGTCAAAAGAAAACCCGCCACTTTGGGTGACGGGTCTTCCGGTATGGGGACGATCCCTTTAAAAAATATTGTAACCAAAACTCACATAGTACAGTCCACCTACAGCAGGACTACCAAAACCGGAGCGATAATAATTATTTCCGAGGTTGGTCCCACCCACACGCCACAGGCTCTTGCTTTGTGGTGGTCGGTAAGAGATCTGTGCATCAAATGTAAAGAATGAAGGCAGGGTACCCGTTACAAAAGTTCCTTCATAGTAGTTATCATCCTGCCATTTCATCACTACGTTAAACCCGATGCCTTTATACAGGTTTTCATTCCGTACCCCAAGGTTCAAACGGTATTTGGGCGCGTTAAAGAATGAAATGAATCCTGGTGGCAGGTCACGGATAACATCGGAGAACAGGTTTGCATAAACAAAATAACTTTTGATAGCCTGGTAGTCGGCACTGACACCCCAGCCATAGGTCTTGACCTTTGTGCTTGTATTTTGCTGGTAGGAATAGTTGGTCGATTGTCCAGGATCCATAGCGGCTGCAGGTGTGGCTGCTTTTACAACGGCAGAACGCGCCAGGAAGTCGGTATACTGGCTATAATAGAAGTATCCATCAAGAAGTAGTTTTCTTGCAACAAGTCCCTTGTATCCGATCTCGTAAGAAGATACGCTTTCCGGTTTCATCCGCCTGAACTCAGACTCTTCCAGTAAAGCAGGATTGCCCTGAGCCCTGGCAGCTGCAACACTCTCTGCGGTATAAGTGCCACCGCCCAGTCCATATTTTTCCTGGAAAGTTTCAAGTCCACCGATAAGAAATGCAGAACCGGTATTCAGGTTGATATACTGATCCTGGTTGGTGGGGAATCGATAGGCGGTCTGGTAAGAAAGACGGATATTATTATCCTTAACCACATGGAAAACGGCGGTTACCCTTGGAGTAAACCGGCCTTCAAAATTTTCATGTTTATCATACCTGCCGGAAGCCGTCATGGTAACGTACTTACCCAGGTCCCTTGTAAGCTGGATATATCCACCGTATTCATTCACCTTAATAGGTCCGAGTGAATCAGTAAAAAGTGTACCGCGTGAATTCAGCACATTCTGACGGAAGGTTCCGCCAACAAGTACCTGCACTGCACTGGAAAAATCCAATACTTCAGAGAGGTTCAGTTGCGCTTCACCTACCCACAGATCCGTGCGGTCAAGGAATTTTGCTCCAACGGGTAACGGAGTATTCAGGATATTTTCTTTTGCCTGGTTAAAGGCAGGTGTGCCCGGTTGAAATCTTTTGGTGCCGCCAGCGGAATCAGCATAGGCCCGGGCAAATGCATGTGCCTGTTCGGGGCTGTTTGCACCACCGGCGCCTGCAGCTGTCATATAAGAAGTGTAGGCAGCCACATATTGGGGATACCAGGTCTGGCTTGGCTTGTAGGCTTCGTTCATCAGCCGGCCCAATGCGGTTGCCTGTGAAGCATCACCTGCATTTTCCTGGGTGGTATATCCTCGGAGGAACCAGTTCCTGGCGCGAACCTCCAGTTTGTGCTGTGCAATCTTCAGGTTGCGGAGCGAGTAGCGGTCGGCCCCGGTGTAAACCGTTGTACCGGTACCGAAGTAAGTATTGAATGAAGCTTCAATATTAGGGGTGATCTTATAATGAAAACCACCGGACAATTTGAAATTATAGGTATTATAATCCACCAGGTCACGTTCTTTGTAACCTTCGCGGGATACATTCTGGTTGGGGATCACTCCTGCATTTATTCCATAAAAGAAGGGAGCAGTCTGTGCATTTGAGGCAAGGAAGCTATTGATCTGCGCCTGCGATGGTGCGGAACCGGCAGCAGCCGTATACTGCGCAACAAACGACCTGGTGCCCGAGGCCAGTACCAGGTTGGCAATGCCCTGCATATTCTGTGATGTTTCATCACCATACAGGTTTACGCCATCATAGTTGGGATCAGTTGTACGGTTGCCATCTACAACCTTACTGAGGATATTGGTACGAAGTACGTTCCTGTCATCGTCAGCTTCCCAGTCTTCTGCCTGGATCAGCTGGGCAGACAGTTTGAAGGCAAACTTATCTTTAAATGCCTTTGCATAACGGACAGTCCAGTCGTAATAAGGTGCCACTCCCCTGTTCTTATCATTTATATGGTTAATACCCTGTTTGATATTATAACTCAGCCCCTGGTACCTGAATGGATTTTTACTGGTGATCAGAACGGTTCCGTTCATACCACCTGATCCATAAAGTGCAGAAGATGCGCCCGCCAGGACTTCTACGTTATCGACATCCAGTTCGGTTGGACCCAGGATACTTCCCACCGAGAAATTCAGGCCGGGTGCCTGGTTGTCCATCCCATCGATAAGCTGGTTTAGTTTGGTATTACCGCTGCTGATAAAACCACGTGTGGTTACTGTGCGGAATGTAAGACTGGCAGTATGCATATCAACTCCTTTGAGGTTGGCCAGTGCTTCATAATAACTCGGGGCCGGAACATTACGGAGCGCAGAACCGCTCAGACGTTCGATGGTTACCGGTGATTCAAGAATCCGGGTGGGAGTCCTGGTTGCGGCAACCACTACTTCCTGTCCCAATGTGCTGTTTGGTTTGAAGTCAACCGAAAGAGGTGTTGTTGCATCGGCAACGATAAGTTCGAGATTGTCATAACCAACGGAACTGAACACGAGCGTAACGGGTAGTTTGGGTACAGCAATACTAAAATCTCCATTGGGTCTGGTAAATGTTCCTGCACTACTTCCCTTTACTACAACAGAAACTGCGGGTACCACTTCATTTGAAGTTGTGTTTTTTACATTTCCCGTGATTATAATGGTTTGTGCTAAGGTTGCTGCCGAAATCAGTACAGATAGTACCCCTGCTGTTAGATAGCGAAAGGCTTTTTTCATAATTGGCAAGTTTGGTTTTGGAATTTGTCGGAAAAGTACACATTGTCAACTTTAACTAAAAATTTAATTTTAAAGAAGAAAGAAAATTCACTATATGGTAATAAGCGTAATAGTTAATAATTTCACCGCTTATTACTTTCATTTATGGCAACATTTTCATTTCCTGGTCAGACCGCTTTTTACAGTGGAAAAGTACGCGATGTATATACGCTCGGTGAATTACTGGTGATGGTGGCATCTGACCGCATTTCCGCATTTGATGTGATCCTTCCAAGACCGATTCCCTACAAGGGACAGGTGTTGAATCAGATTGCAGCGTATATGCTGCGGTCGACCATTGATATTTGCCCCAACTGGTTACTGGAAGTACCGGCTCCCAATGTGTCGATTGGAAAAAAATGTGTTCCTTTCAAAATCGAAATGGTAGTAAGGGGAAACCTGACCGGACATGCATGGCGCACCTACTCTTCCGGTTCAAGATTACTTTGCGGGGCCGTGATGCCCGATGGTTTGAAAGAAAACGATTATTTTCCCAGCCCACTGATCACCCCTTCAACCAAGGCATCAGAGGGTCACGATGAAGATATCTCGCCTGATGAAATAATCCGCACCGGACTTGCAACGCCGGAAGAATGGGCCATCCTCAGTAATTATGCACTCGCACTTTTCCAGCGGGGCAGGGAGATCGCTGCCAGCCGTGGACTGATCCTTGTGGATACCAAGTACGAGTTTGGCAAAATTGGTGACAGTATTTACCTGATGGATGAGATCCATACGCCCGACAGCTCGAGGTATTTTTACGCTGAAGGATTTGATGAACGTCAGCAGGCAGGTGAACGCCAGAAACAATTAAGCAAGGAGTTCGTCCGCGAATGGCTGATCGAAAATAATTTCATGGGTAAGGAAGGCCAGGCTGTTCCCGAAATGACGGATGATTGGGTACAAACGATATCCTCCAGGTATATTGAATTATACGAGAAGGTTATCGGAATCAAATTCATCCCCGAGAATCTGACAGAAGAAGAAATATTTGATAAAGTGACGGCCGCACTATTGCACCTGAAATAAACAGTACCGTTATTTTTTCAAGCGTTTTTCATTCTTCGGAACATTCAGCCTGATTACTTTTTTCTGGCTTGTTTTACCGTAGGTATAACAAAGATTGTCTATAACATACTGTGCATCTGCATAACTCAGCCAGTAATCGGTTACCTCACCACGGGTGATCGAGTTATCGGTATAATTATATAAATCCCTGGTACCACGACGGCTCAGATCGCCATATATTTCATCACCTTCAAAAGGCTGGTATCCGATATTTCGTACAACTGTATAACCATTGTTGGTTTCAATTACGTAATAAGGACAATAGTTATCGCTGTAAACAACAACTCCGCTTTCTTTCCTGAGCCAGTAATCGGTATCGTCGTGTCCGTAATCGTAACCTCTTTTTGAACAACCGGCGATTACTACAGCAAGCAGGACCAGCAGGGAGGAAATGGTAAATATCTTTTTCATGATGTTTAGTTTAGAGTAAAAGTGTAATGCTTTTTACGTTCATATGACTTTGAGCAGGGAACGAAAGTTTGATTGCCGGTTGTTAAAACGATCTAAAAGAAAACGGGCTTAACACCCTTTCCGGCAGGCCTTTTGAACAGGATCTGTTAAGAAAAACTTTATGGAGGATTTCAATGGCTAATTTGTAATTTGAAGCCCGTTATTATAACGTCTAAAATTACGCGAATGAGAAAATTATTCCTGGTTATGGCAGCTTCAATGGTTTTAAATGCAGCATCTGCACAATCCCAGTACCTGTTAACAGGCACCTATACCGGAGGTAAAAGCAAGGGTATCTATGTATACTCATTCGATAATAATACCGGCAGGGCCGACAGTATAAGTATGATCGAGGCCTCCAATCCTTCGTTTATTGCTGTTTCACCCGACGGGAAATATGTATTCGCCGTTCACGAAAACGGCAAGGATGGCAAGGGTGGAACAATCTCTTCCTATAGTTTTAATAAAAACCTGGGTCAGCTCCGGCTGATCAATACCCAATCCACCGAAGGCGATTATCCCTGTTATGTGGAAGTTGATAAAAGCGGTAAATGGGTTTTTGCCGCCAATTATGGCACCGGCAACTTCACCATTTTTCCGGTATCCGACAGCGGATCACTGGGAGAGGCTTCGGTAAAAATTTCCCATCAGGGTTCGGGAACGGTAAAGGACCGGCAGGAAGGTCCCCATGTGCACTCCACCAATATTTCACCCGATAATAAAATATTATTTGTGGCCGACCTGGGCATCGATAAAGTGATGATCTATTCATTCAATGCTCAGACCGGCGAACTTATACCTGCGGCATCCGTAGCTGCCGAATCAAGGGATGGATCAGGACCGCGTCATATGGCATTCCACCCCACCCATAACTGGGTGTACCTGATGGAAGAGATTTCAGGAACAGTAGTGGCTTACGAACAAAACGCAGATAAATTAAAAGAGATCCAGCGGATCAGTAGTATACCGGCAGATAAAAAAGGGGACGCGGGCAGCGCGGATATCCATGTTTCCCCCGATGGTAAATTCCTGTATGCTTCCAACAGGGGCGACTTCAATGACCTGGTGATTTACCAGATAGATCCAAAAAAAGGCACATTAAAAACAGTGGGCTTCCAGTCCACACTTGGTAAGGGTCCGCGCAACTTCAGCATTGATCCCTCCGGGAAATTCCTGCTGGTAGCTAACCAGAACAGTGATGAGGTGGTTATTTTTAACCGTGATGCCAAAACCGGAAAACTGGTACCTACTTCAGAGAAGATTATTGTTGGAAACCCGGTTTGCCTGAAATGGATCAGTAAATAATGGAAATTGATTCAACCCTATCCTGGATAAAGTTTATGACCCGTTGCCTTTATGGGGTTAATACCGATGCTGATCCGGTATGGAATCAACGTGTCTCCGGGTCCCGGTGGCAGTGACTAGCTGTGCATTACTGACTGTCTTCATCTTCCGGGTTCCGGTGTCGCGGTGAACGACTGCGGGCTTTATTAAAGACATTTCTTCCTTTATCAATACCTGCGCGACGTTCCTTTTGTTCTTCTTCCGGCAGACGGATAAAATCGAGACATTCCTGGCTGCAGCAGCCTTCCATTTTTTGACGGCATTCCTCACATTGAATAAACAGCAGGTGGCAGGCATCATTCACGCAATTGACATGGGTATCGGCGGGCTGGCCACACTGATGACATAATGATATAATCTCATCGGTGATCCTTTCACCAAGCCGCTGGTCAAATACAAAATTTTTTCCGTGGAATTTATTTTCAAGTCCCAGCGACTTCACCTCATTTGCATAATTGATAATACCGCCCTCAAGGTGGAATACATTCCTGAATCCCTTATGTAACATATAGGCAGATGCTTTTTCACAACGAATGCCTCCGGTGCAGTACATAATAATATTCCGGTCTTTGTCGGCCTTCATCATCTCCGCAGCCATTGGCAATTGCTCCCGGAATGTATCGCTGGGAATCTCGATTGCCTTTTCAAAATGACCCACTTCAAATTCATAGTGATTACGCATATCGATCACTACCGTATCAGGATCATTGGTCAGTTCGTTGAACGAAGTGGCGTTTACATACTGTCCCTTCCTGTCCATATTAAAATCCGGGTCATCGATTCCATCGGCTACAATCTTCCTGCGGACTTTGATATCGAGTACATAAAAAGATTTACCGTCATCGTTTACTGCAATATTGAGGCGAAGGCCTTCAAGTCCGCCGATCGAATAAAGGTAAGAACGGAACTCCTCCAGTTTCCCGGAAGGAACGCTCATCTGTGCATTAATCCCTTCTTCGGCTACATAGATCCTGCCGAGTACACCCAGGTCGCTCAGGTCCTTAAAGAGGGTATCACGGAAGGAAGCAGGATCGGCGATCCTGAAATAACAATAGAAAGATAAAGTAGTGCGTGGAATTGGATCCAGCAGGATCCGTTCCTTCAGTTCCTTTCGGGAAACGCGGTTATGTAGGGCCATCATTGAAATTTGAACCACCGGGGTGGTAATTAACGAATCGGTCAGTTGCAGGCTGAACCAAATTTCAGGGGCAAATATACTTATAAAAAAATTACTGGCCGAAGCTGATCTTGCCGCCAAGAAGTCCGCCCAGTCCTACTCTCACGCCAAAATTGTTGGACTCACCGGGTTGGATGGCCGTCACAAAATCGACCCGGAAAACTTTAAAAATGTTTTCCACCCCGGCGAACACCTCCACATAATAATTATCCTGGTTTACATAAAATGTATTGGCACCACCCACCAGGTACCATTTAAGCCGGTTAAACAACGGGATCTTGTTTGTCAGTAATCCGTTGAAATGATGTTCGGCGTGACCATACACAAAGAAGTTCTCTGAATTACTATACCGGTAATACGGCGCCAGCTGGAAGCTATGCAGGTATTTGAAATTATAGAACATCTGGTTGCCATTAAAATGCTGCTGGTCGGGAATTTCCACGCGATTATTATTCAGGAATCCACCGGCACCCACCCGGTACCTGAACTCACCGGCAATTTTAAAATTGATATTATCGGCCATGGAGAATTTCCATTTATCAAAATCAACATCACTACCCAGCAGGTTCTTTATTCCCTTTGCATACTCCAGTGTGAAAACAGGCGCTTTGGATGGAAGGGCCATTTTATAATCCGGAAATTCTATATACCGTTGTCCCGGTTGATAGCTGATCCGTGCTGCCGCAACCAATGCCTGGTGACGGTTGAAGGGAATATCAGTCAGTTCAACAGGATGGTTGGAAGTAAACTGCCGTTCTTTATTGTACAGGCTCCAGTTGGTGGTATTCATCAGCGGGATCCTGTTTTCAAAAGTGGTGGACACATTAAACAGCAGCCCGCTCTCGAGCCGGTTATTATACTCCAGTCTTCCAAACCAGTTCTCATAAATCTTCAGGAAATTTTTTTCCCAGAGAATGGTATAGAGGGAATTCATCAATGGGCTCACCGGGTTATCGTGGTTAAACTGGGATACGCGTTTACCTCCTGAGATTTTCAGGTAGCGGTTGCGGTAACTGCGTGCCCGCGGGTCGATGGTCAGTTCTCCCCAGGAATTAAGATGGGAATTGCTGAAACCGTAACGGGTATTCCAGTCGAGCAGGAAATTATATCTGCTTTTTCTCCTGGTGTACCGGAACGACTGGTCCAGTTTGACCACCCATCCTTCAACGGTATTATATTCCAGCTGCCTGATCAGAGGTTTCAACTGCCAGTTGGTAACGGATCTTTTTGAATAGAAGTAATTGCTTTCGCCCGACCAGAGAATCCCTTTTACGGTTAATGGTTCGCGGCTGCTGCGAAGGGAATCGAGCCGGCGTTTACTAAGGGAAGAGTCGCGCCAGACACGGCTGATACTATCCCTGAAAATAAAATTCCTTTTTTCATCATTCTCCAGTGCCACCGGTCGCACAGCATTCCAGTAACTGGTATCTTTTTTATTGAAAGCCGTATCATATTTCATGATCGTGCGTCCGAAATGTTTTTTCTCAAACCCCGGATTGATATTGTAGTCGGAGTAAACATTTACAAAACTGCCGGTGATATGAAAACCAAACTGTCGCAGTTCCAGTTGTAATACCTGGCTTTTTGTTTTCCATACATTAGTGCTTACGGGAGCGTGCATCTGGATCACGCGAATGGAATCAAGCATTTCAAGTTGCTGTCCTTTCGTTGCATACAGGTCGGTACTATAGATGCGCCAGTCGTCTTCCACAATCTGGATTACACCGCTGAACAGCGGTTCATTTTTCCTTCGGGGGGTAACACGGATCGTGTTGACCATTTTACCGTCTTCCATAAAAAAGCCTTCGTATCGGAACCGGTAATAGTTCAATGCACCATCGGCAATTGGTGAAATAAAACCGCGAGGATTAAGGTTATTACCAAAAACAGTAACATTGTTCTGGTAAAAATTGATGAAGAAGGGAAAGCTGAAGCCATATCCACCGCCACTTTCGCGGGATGATATTACCTTGTATTTAATCTTGTCAGGTTTGCTGTAATCAACCTGCGTTAATGATTCGGACAAATAAAGAATGCCCTTACCCAGCGAATCGAGTCCGTCACTATCGTCCCTTTCAATTTTCTGGCCGAATAGTTTTTTGGGCATGGTCCCGGAACGAAGCAGTCCCTTGATATAGACCATAACGGTAAATGAATCAACCTGGTCGTTGTAATAGTCGCGTTTTTTTATTGCCTGCCTGATGATTTCATAGGCCGGGTCCTCCCCTTTTTTTACGATCACTTCTCCCAGTGTCAGTTCCTGGATCGACAGATCAAAATCAAGTGTGGCAGACGCGTCGGTAACAGTTATGGATTTCTCCGTTTTTGAGTAACCGACGTACTGGGCTACCAGGGTGTATTCACCTGGTGACAATGAAAGGGAATATCTTCCGCTGCTATTGGAGGTGGTACCGCGATTGGTTCCCTTTACGCTGATGGATGCATATGGAAGGGGCGATCCCTTGTTATCCCTGATAGTGCCGGAGATGGTGCCGGCGATTGAACAGGTAGTAATTAACAGTAAGGCTAATAAAATTAAAGATCTTCTCATGAGTTAGTTGGGGTATACAGTTCTACGAATGTAGGTGCATGTATGTTACGGAAATGTAAAAAACAGCTGCTCCCCCTTCCATTCATTTCCTTGACGCGCGCAGGAAGAGGCCGGTGAGTGCGGCGAAACCCGCTACCAGTCCACCTATCAGGCCCGTAATCAGCACCAGCAGGAATGGTTTGTTTCCCACTCCCAGCAACTCGCCAATCTTGCCGGCCAGCAGGCTCTGGTTATGGGAATCGATCCAGAAAGCGATAAAACCCCAGGTAACAAAAACGGCCAGGAATCCCGTAGCCCAGGAGTTCCAGGGGCGCTGCGGAATTAGTAAGGCGACAACAAATGCAATTGGTGCGATCACCCACCAGGGGGCATACAGTCCACCGATAAAACACAATAATCCAGTCAGGATAAATGCAGCCAGGAATTTCATATCAACTTATAATGGTTTGGTAAGATCAGCTTTTTGAAAAATTCATTATCCACTTAATACGTTTGTCGCCCAGGTCAGTCGACTTCATCACCCATAACGGATAGTACTCCCCTTTTACCCATGCATCTACAAAATTATCATAGAACCTGCTGCCGGGGTTACCACTCTGACCACCCGGATAGATTCCAAAACCCTGCGGCTGCTGGTCCATACGGACAACCATCCGCCAGCTTGGACCATGGTTTTCCTTGGTGGCATTAATGATGCCTTCTCCCCCGCCTGCCGGAAGATTCAACCGGCTGAAGGCCGGAAGTTTCAACAGGTGAAGAACCCTGGTGCCCTGGTAGGCACTCCATTTCAGCTTACCATCAAGTTCGGATGCCTTTAATTTAATCGATGCTTTTTTTAGGGAACCCGCAAGCAGATCGGCCAGGGTTTCCTGCCGTGGCGTATTGATATCGTCGATGAATTTATAGACACTGTCGCTGCGGAGACCATCGACCAGCGTTGATTCTTCAGGCCATGGCATGGGAACACCGGGACGTTCCAGTTCATCGGACCAAACCGCTTTCTCCAGCTCTGACCACCATACCGTAAAGACGGTGGCTCCTACTTCATTCGGGTCGTTGCGGAGATTCCACATACGAAACATGTTCAGGTATTTTTTTTCATCGAGGTTGAGATTTGTCTGATCAGTCTGTAATAAAATCCCCCTTGCAAATTCAGCCTTCACATTGTAATTATTGGTCTGCAACCGCTGCATATCACGCACGGTTATGTTGCGCATCGAATCAAGGTTCCGGTTGATGATATAACCGCGGTACACGGGAAAACTGTTACCTGTATAATATGGATAAGATGTATCAACCGACAACTGATTGGCACTGCTTACATATCCGCGAACAGGATTTTTCATATGCGGATTTTCCGGTTGCGGGATAATACCGGCCCACATATAGGAGCTGTCTTCACCGGGCATGAAGAAATCGCCCTGCCTCCGCCATTTGGCTGGGAAATCGGCCTGTTGCCAGATCGCGATATCACCGCTGACACTTGCAAACACCGGGTTCTGGCCGGGGCAACTCAATGATTTGATTGCTTCGGCATAGTCATCATAATTTTTTGCATGGTTCAGTCCATAGAACATTTTCATTTCGTTCGATGGGTCCTGCGCCTTCCAACGTACTGCATAGTAATTATTATTTGTGGGTGCAGCGGGGAATGTATGATCGTAGATAACGGGCCCGAAAATAGTATAGGCAACTGTATCGGCCATCGGGGCACCACCGCGGACGGTAAGCAGTTCTACCCTCTTGGTGGTTTTGACCCAGGCACTGTCGAACCAGTATTCATCCATGTTACGGTCTTTGAAACGGATCTGGTAATAATCCTTTACATCGCGACCGGAGTTGGTAAATCCAAAGGCAATGCTATCGTTGAAACCAATTACAATATTTGCCGATCCGGGGAAGGTAACCCCATATGCATTGAAGTTGGGGGTAGTGATCTGCATTTCGTACCAGATCGAGGGGAGGTTAAGACCAAGATGCGGATCATTACAAAGGATTGGCACACCGTCCATGGTATTGGAACCCGCCACTGCCCAGTTATTACTGCCGTTATCCTTATCGGGTTCCGGAAGGACATTGGTAAAACTGTCTTTTTTATAAGTAAAATAAAGTGAGTCGGCCGAGGCAGGCGGGGTAAGATTGAATGCCGCTGTTGCAGGGTAATTATTTTCGGTAACCGGAACAATCGGTTTTAAGGAATCGGGCCGGATGGGGAACAGTTTTTCGAAATCCGGAAGAGTCAGTGAATTCCGGGCATTGGTATATTCGAGATCGTCGTCGTTTCCTGCCAGGTCGTAACTGATGTATTTGGCAAAGAGGGCCGATTTCAGGTTGGTCCATTTTTCCGGTCGGTAGTCGAGCAATTTATATTCAATCGGCAACTGGCTTTCGGTCAGCTGATCGATATAGGCATTCACACCAGCGGTATACGCATTTTGCTGGGACAACATCACCGGATCGGCATTCATTACTTCCAGGGTTTTTTCTGCGGCATAGTTCATCCCCAGCCGGCGCATGCTGCGATCGTAATGGAGGTAGGCGGAATCGGGGCCGGCGCCCAGTACCTGGCTCACCATTCCACCGGCGGCAAAGACCTGGAATTCCATTTGCCAGAGGCGGAACCTGGCGTGCAGGTAACCTTGCAGAAAGTAAGCATCATTATCTGATGAAGCCATTACATGCGGTACCAGGCGATCGTCGAAATACACGCTGGCCGGGCCTTGCAGGCCAGGAACTTTTATATCAGCATTATAGTCGGCATCGGCAGATTCCGCATTCTGCCAGAATCCATGTTGCGGGCTGAAAAAATTTCCCAATGGTGGTATGGTGCCCCATTTTGTATTTAATACAATCACCAGTCCGGTTGTGATCGCTGCCGAAACAACGAAAGGAATTATTCGCATAGTTGGTCAATTAGCCGAAAGATAAAAAAGAAATTGGTTGATGAAGAATTATTGTCCGTCCGGATTTTTACCGGTTATTTTATCCCTATGGAATCACTTCAAAAAGCAGGAACTGTGTTTGCTGGTTGTCCAGGAAATTATCATCCGAAACAAACACCAGTGTGTGATGACCATTCGGTAGATCGGGCCCGAATGTCACTCCTTCTATATTATAAATGGTGAATCCCAGATCGTCCATATTCAGCAGCAGCTTCTTTGTGAGCGGACGACGCGGATGTTTTGATTTTAAGGAGGTGCTTTTGGAGATATCCGAAGCTCTCCGCAAATCCGCGAGATAAACCCGGATATCTGAAGGTTTTCTTCCGGTGGACCATGCCCTTTCCACTACGAGCAGCCGGTCATTTCCTACGGAAAGTATGTCAGAAATCCCATTTATTTTAAAAGAACCGGGGGGATCTGGCAGATGGGGAACGGGATCCAAATTATAGGCGTACTGGGCAGTGGAACGTTTTTTATCCCGGTCGAAAAGGAGCAAGCGAACCCATGCGGTGGTGTCGCCGGTTGCAGCATTCGGTCCGTCTTCATACAGCGATCCTTCCAGGCTCACCAGGAACTCGCGGTTATTTTTAATGAAGCTGATTCCCTCGAACACCATATTGTGGCGTACTCCTTTGTCCTGGTCAAACACATGGATATTCGGAGGCAGGACCACACTGTCTTTAAAGCGCCCATCACGTTCCATGATCACGATTGTGGGATCCTGCAGGTCGTGTGTGCTGTCGTTTTTCACCCGTTGTCCTTCGCTGGTGCGGATCAGTTCGTCGCGGGCGGGATTGTAACGTAGTGCCTCCACATCGGCCGAATGGGTGCGGTCTTTGCGGATATCCGGATACAGATGGCCGTTGGAATCCCAGAGGGAATCCACCGCTACGATGGTCACGCTGTCGATCCGGTAGTCGTTGATCGTAATCTGTGCCGTATAGAAACGGGCGGGATTAAATGCAGAGGGATCATCACTGATCAGGTAGTAAATATTACGGCTGGGCACATAGTCGATCCCCGACAAACCACCGATAGTAGTTCCACGGAATTTCCTGCCAAAAGGGACTACGGCGCTATCCAGGAATTTCAGTGACGAGATGGATGGCCGGGATGTACTATCGATCTTTTCGGTAGTACGGCAGGAAGCCAGCAGGAACAAACTGGTAATAATAAATGCCACGCTGATAAACCGCATGCTGATCATTTGAACAAAACTACGGAACGCAGCAGTTTTGGAGTGCGATTTCCCTATTTTTAATGTTTTGAAGTTTCTATTGCCCTGGATGCCGGGATCCTTGTGTTAATCATATATACCTCATGAATGCTGTTGTTTCTGCTGTGCTACGTGCAGGAGGGATTGCATTAATACGTATAAATGGAAATCATGAGGATTGTTTTCGGGTATATCGGCGATTATATCAGGGGTTTGAATAAATGGGTCCTGCTGGCCACGTCGCTCTTCACTGCGGCCCTGGTCTTTTTTAATTATTATTTCGGGTGGGATGACCGGATGGACGGGCTTGATTTTTTTCCGCTCCTGTTTTTGCGTTATGCGGTGTTTGCCATTGCCTTTCTTGCACCCTATATTTTTTACAGTGTACTGACTTCAAAAAATTATTTCAGGATCAGACCCTTTGTGGTGCTGGGACTTCTTGCGCCTTCGTTTTTTGCGTTGAAAACTGCGATCACCGTGCGGTTACCCTTTCCTGAAGATCCTGAATTCTGGAATAAAGTGGTGTACTGGCCGGTATTATTGCTGGTGATGTTTGGATTATTACTGATCACCTATAAACAGACCAGGCAGGAAGGCAGCTTCTATGGACTTACCACAAAAGCAGTAGTCTGGAAACCTTACGTGATTATGTTACTGGTCATGGTACCATTGATCATCATTGCTTCTACCCAGCCTGACTTCCTGCATACCTATCCAAAGCTGCAGAACCTGGAAGGAAGCCAGTCGCTCAGTGAAATCCCCTGGTGGAAAAAAGTATTATTCGAACTCAGTTACGGAAGCGATTTTCTTTCCATTGAAGTATTCTTTCGCGGGTTCCTGATCCTGGCGTTTGTTAAATGGGCAGGTAAGGATGCAATCCTTCCGATGGCCTGTTTTTATTGCACGATACATTTTGGCAAGCCATTGGGAGAATGTATCAGTTCATATTTTGGGGGGGTCCTGTTGGGTATTCTGGTTTATAATACCCGATCGGTACTGGGAGGGTTGATGGTGCACCTGGGGATTGCGTGGCTGATGGAGATTGGTGGATATGTGGGGAATGGATTGTCGGGATAGGTCTTGTGCCCATTACTTTAATAAATTCTGCAAGGCATTAATAAATTAGCGCTGCTACCTTCGTTTGTAAGAATAAATAATCCTGACATCCTGGGTACTTCCCGGAGGTATGATGACAGAAGATAAAAAACCGTTCCCGTCATAGGTTCTATCCATCGTGATATTGCCTTTTGAGTCAAATATAACGGCGCCATTTATATCCCAGTCCATATTATGAATCGCTACCTCCTCGTGCATATTTTTATAATTACTGTTCAGTAGAGATTCATGTGAAAGCCTGTACTCGTTCAACACGAACGCATTTTTAAAGTCTGTCTTATTTGGGTAACCTTTTGTATAGTAAAAGGTTTTCCGGTATCGCGAACTTCCGCCGGAAATGGTTATTACGCCTCCCTGTGTTTCTGTAGACGGATAGGTAATATATTCATCGCTGGAAACCAGGTTTCCGGCGACATTGGAATAACTGTTTATGACAGTAATTTTTCTGGTCACTGTATGGTCGGCCTGGATCCATATGGAATCCCGACGGCTTCCGGTAGTCTGTTTCAGCAGGCCTGCTGCATCATATTCATAAATCAGGGTGTCATTGATATATTCCTGGTGAGGGTAAATCGGGATATTTTTCGAAATCCGCTTTGTAAATTCTGTTCTTTTCAAGGGCTTACCTGAAGCATCAAGTATAAAACGGACTTCGGATTGTTGGTTTAATGAAGGATCATAGTCGGGAAAACTGAGGAGTGTTGCTTCATTGCCATTATAGCTGATGGTGACCGTAACAACAGGATCTTCATTATTTCTTTTTTTACTGATGCTGGTCATGCGACCCTGGTTGTCATAAGTGTACTCTGTAATAACCACATTATTTACATAGTCGGTCGATTCCAGTTTATCCAACCTCAAATCAGCAGGATCATTATCCTTTTTGCAGGAATGAAACACCACCAGGAGGAATGCCCAGATGAAACTTTTTATGGCAAATCGAATCATGGGAAATACATTATCAGTAAATGAAATAAGAGCCCTGGGTTTGGATTAATGGTTAATATAATCCGAAAACGAGGGTTTCTTAAATTTAAGCACTCTTTCCCGTTAGCAAAGAATTTAATTTGGCATCTAAGGCTGCTATACAAATGCAACCTCTATTCCGATATTAAAACTGTCACACACAAAATAGTCAGTTCTTTAGGGAAGTATGGGTATTGTACAAATAATTTCTCCAACAATAAAGCCGCTTCACATTTCTGCAAAGCGGCCCTGAAATTTACTACAAGCCTGTAAGCCGGATTCTGTCGGGGACTATCATTTATCTGTCCAACGAATTACTTCGAAGGCTCCATCTGCCTACCCTCCATCATCGGGCGAGTCACCCTCAAACGATGGTATATGTGGCATTTCAGCATGCAAGGTTTACCCGCGATATATGTCACCATACAAAGCCGTGAGCTCTTACCTCACGTTTTCACCCTTACCCCATAACAGGGCGGTTATTTTCTGTGGCACTGGCTGTTTCGTCGTCACCGCCATTGCTGCCGGCTGAACGAACCCGGCTATTAACCGGTACAATGCTCTGCGCTGTCCGGACTTTCCTCCCTTCCCATAAGAAAGAGCGATAGTCCAGCTTGTAATAATTATTTAAAAAGAACTGAATACAATCTTATATGCAAAACCCCGACCCCATACAAACATCAATACTGGAAAAAAATCTCCGTCGCCCCATACCCAAACCGCGCATCATACCGGTTTATAAACGACTTCACCTCCTTCCTTACCTTCAGCAACTCATGGATCTCCTCTTTCAACTTTCCGGTACCCACCCCATGTACCACAATCAATGATGGCTGCGTATGCGCAATGGCCAGTTCGTAATACTTTTCAAAAGTTTTCAGCTGCAGGGTCAGAATCTCAAAATTGCTCATCTCCTCCCAATGATCCGATAATTTCTCCGCATGCAGGTCAATCACCGAACGCGCCGGCTCCAGGTGCTGCCTGGCTTCCTTCGCATTGTAAATCCGGTAACCCTTCGCCTTCAGTTTATCCATGTCCACATAATCCTGCACTTTCTTATCCGGATACTCCTTAAAAAGATTAAAGGAAAACGTGGCCTCATTTTTTGCCAAAATCTCCTGGATCTTCGTAAACAACTGCTTCGGCTTCAGCTTGACAATCGACTCAAAAAAATCTTCCTTCTTTTTATCGGGCTCCACCAGGGTAAACTCAAACTCAAACGAAGGACCATCATTCATATTTTCAAAATCCACATCATGGATATAAAAATCTTCAAACGGACGCACGGTATTTTTCAGCTCAAATTCCTTCTCCCCGAAAAAATTCAACTGGTACCGGAAATTATAAGCCACCGGAGTGTGGTTGACCAGGTGAAGCTTGAGTTTATCAACCACGTCATCACCAAACTCATCACTTACCATCACTGGTAGGATGGTAAGCCACACGCCATCGACCACTTTTTCCACGGGAACATATTTCTCCCGCTTCACATCATCCACAAACTTCTTTTCCTTTTTCGCAGGGACTAATTTCTTCTCCGAAAAACGTTTAAAATAAGGGAAATCGATCTGGTCAAGATAAACGGGAAATTTTACTCCCCTCACTTCCACCATGACCATCTTTTCATTAATAAAATCAATGATCCGCCCCTCCTCATTGGAGTGCATGATCAGTACGGTATCGCCTAACTGGTATTTCACCGTGCAAAGATAATACTATGGATTCGAAGGCGCTTTTCCGAGTTTACTGTGACGGTAACTATAGGTAAAATACACTACCAGCCCCACTGCCAGCCAGATCAGGAACCGCACCCAGTTGGAATGATGCTCCTGCGCCATGAGATATAAACAACTGATAAGACCGAGCACCGGCAACAACGAAAAACTTTTCCGGAAGGAATAAACCGCTACAATAATCGCCACGATCCAGAAGAGCAGCATCGGAAATGTTTCTCCCGTGAACAACCCTTCAAAATACCGCAGTTTTACCGGCGTACCCTGGTCAGATGCCACCGAACTGACCGACAATACATTTGCCGAAGCAACCTCCTTACCGGTAAGCGCCGCCTGCCTGATATACGTAGTATCACCCGCACCAAGCGCCGGCACGGTAAAGCTGGTATTGTTTAAATTTTTACCCGAAGCATCACCAATGGCAACACTCACTTCCGCATTTTCAAAGGCATAACCGGTCCGGTTAACGATCTCAAGCGAATCACTGGTTTCCCCTACCCTGGTCACACTGATATTCCTGACAGGCGCACCCGGTTCAAGGTAAACAATCATCACAAGCGAAGCAATCAGCAATGCAGGCACAATGTATTTACCATTGACATACGGCACTTTGAACTTCGATTCTGGTTTGTCCTTACTGGTCTGCAATACCAATACCCCACCACATACCAGCACAAAGGCAAACAGGGTTCCGATACTGGTGAGTGCCAGCACCACATTGAGGTTGAGGAATAATGCCGGCACCCCTACAATGATCCCCGTAAGAACAGTAGAGAATGAAGGCGTTTTATAAATCGGGTGGATCCGTGAAAATATTTTTGGCAGTAACCCATCGCGACTCATCGCCATCCAGATCCGGGGCTGGCCCATCTGGAACACCAGCAATACACTGGCAGTGGCAATGATGGCACTGACAGCCACCACAGCGGATATAAACTTAAGTCCGACAGAATCAAAAACCATCGCAAGCGGATCGCCAACATTTAATTCAGAGTAATGGACCATACCGGTGAGCACCAGCGCCAGCACCACATACAGGACCGTACAGATAATCAGCGAATAAATCATCCCTTTGGGAAGATCACGCTGCGGATTCTTACACTCCTCTGCCGTGGTGGAAATGGCATCAAACCCGATGTAGGCAAAGAATACAGCGGATACACCTTTAAGGATACCACCGATTCCCGTGGGGGTAAAGGGCGACCAGTTATCCGGGTTGATATAAAACGATCCCAGCACAATCACCATGAAGATCACTGCCAGTTTCAGCAACACCATCAGGTTACTGGCATTACGGGATTCCCGGATTCCGCGAAATACAATGGTAGTAATGAGCAACACAATCCCCAGGGCCGGAAGATCCATGATGATCCGCAGGTCGCCGATCCTTGGCGCATTGGTCCAGGCAGCTACCTGGTCAGCACTACCCGCAAGAAACCCGTCGCGGGCCGACACATAATCCATGGTCATCCATTCGGGAATATGCAGGTGCACATTTCCAAACCGGACCTTATCAATCAGTCCCGTAAAATAATCACTCCAGGAGATCGCCACCGCAATATTACCAATGGCATACTCCATTAATAAATCCCAGCCAATGATCCAGGCGAAGATTTCCCCGAAAGCAACATATGAGTAGGTATAAGCAGAACCGGCAACCGGCACAGTAGAAGCAAACTGGGCATAACAAAGGGCCGCAAACCCACAGGCAATCGCTGTAAAAATATAGAGGAAAACAACACCGGGACCACCTTCAGCCGAAGCCTTACCGATACTGCTGAAAACACCTGCACCAATAACTGCAGCAATACCAAGTGCCGTGAGGTCCTTAACACCCAACACCCTTTTTAATCCTTCTGCATGGCCCTCCGCATCACTGAGACCCATTTCGGCCTCCATTAAAATAACCGGAATCGACTTCTTGCGGAAAATATGATTTGACATCAGCAGTTTAATTGTTTTTTGAAGGGTTCAAAATAGGGAAAAATATTCACGCGGCAAGTCGTCGTAAAGTAAATCAGGATCCTATAAACATTTCAATATGGCATTCAAAAAATCATCGTCCGGGAACAACGTTAATAATCCAGCTGAAACTTCCAAAAAGTATTTTGTAAAAATATCGGAACCAATTTCAATTTTCCCGTTGAACTTCGGAAACGCACTTGTAAAAAAGCCAGGTTACCCAGCTCGTCTCAGGGCGAAAATCAATATTCCCGCTGAACAAGGGATTTCGCCAGTTCCCTCAACGGTTCTTTCCGCACCCTCATCACCGCAATATCATCGAGGTGTTGCAACGCCTCATCAAGGAACTGGTCTTTGAGTTTCATGGCCCACTGGTCTACCTCACATTCGCGGTACAGATCAAGCACCTGGCTGACCTTATCCGGCGAATTGCCGCCCAGCAAGGTTTTCAGCCGCTGCCGTTGCCCGCCATCAGCCATCTTCAGCGCATAGATCAGGAGAAAAGTTTTTTTATTGGATAAAATATCACCCCCTACCTGCTTCCCGAATTTTTCGGGATTACCAAAGGCATCGAGATAATCATCCTGTACCTGGAAGGCCAAACCCAGCTTTTTACCAAACTGGTAAAGCAACTGCTGGTTACCACTGCCCCCGCCACCAAGTATGGCGCCGAGTTGCAGACTGGCAGCAAGTAACACAGAGGTCTTGAGTCCGATCATCTGTAAATAAGTATCCAGATCAATCTCCGCCCTGCTCTCAAAATCCATATCGAGTTGCTGGCCTTCACAAACCTCCCGCGCAGTCTGGTTAAAAATCTCCAGTACCTGGTGGATATGCCGGGTACCGACTTTATTCAGGTATTCATAGGCTTTCACCATCATCACATCACCGGCCAGGATGGCGGTGCTTTCCTTATACTTTGTATGAACCGTTTCCATACCCCTGCGAAGCGGTGCCTTATCCATGATATCATCGTGGATCAACGTAAAATTATGGAACAGTTCAATGGCGGTCCCAACCTGCCATGCATCGGGAGTGATTTCATCAAACAGCTCATTTCCCATAAGGCATAACACCGGCCTGATACGTTTTCCACCGATCGACAAAAAATAATCGTTCGGTTCATAAAGGCTGGCCGGACTTTCCGGAAAATGTTTCTTATTAAAATGGACAGCGAACTGACCCGATAATTGTTCAAAAGATTGCATAGGGTACCCGGGTTATTTCTTCTTATGTTTCTTCGTCTTTGAAGGCTCATCAGTAAAGATCTCATCGCCGATCATCCACACGTAATCGAGCTGGCGTTTGATCAGGTTTGCGGCTGCTACCTTTATCCGCACCTTGTCGCCCATCCGGAATTTTTTTCCACTACGCATCCCAACCAGTGCATAGTCGTTCTCCACATGCCGGAACTCATCATACTCCAGCAGGCTGTTGATACTTACCAGTCCTTCGCACTTGGTATCTACCGTTTCAACCCAGAATCCAAAACTGGATACACCACTGATCACCCCGTCAAAATCTTCTCCCACAAACTGCTGCATGTATTGCACCTGTTTGTATTTATTGGCTGCACGTTCACTTTCCATAGCGGCCCTTTCGCGCTCACTGCAGTGTTTACATTTCTCTTCCATGGCCTTGTCCAGTTCAATATTCTGGTCGATCACTTCCTGCAGTATCCGGTGCACCATGATATCGGGATAACGACGGATGGGTGATGTGAAATGGCAATAATGCTGGAATCCCAGTCCATAATGACCAATATTCTCCACGGTATATTTTGCCTTGGCCATCGTGCGGATACCGAGTTGCTCCAATACATGCTGCTCGGGCCTTCCATGTGCTGCCTTCAGCAGGCTGTTGAAAGATTCGGCAATAGCCTGGGGTGAACTTGAATCGAACGTATGACCAAACTTATTGGCGAATGCAATAAACGGCAATAATTTTTCCTGGTCGGGCGTATCATGCACCCGGTAAGGGAACGGCACTTCTTTACCCTTGATCTTTATTTTTGAAACCATCTCCGCCACTGCGCGATTGGCCATTAACATAAATTCTTCGATGAGCTGGTGCGATTCCAGGCTTTCCTTTACCGTAATACCAATCGGGAAACCTTTTTCATCGAGTTTAAACCGGACTTCGGTAGATGAAAAATTGATGGCCCCTTTATTAAAACGTCGCTTGCGCATTTTCTGCGCGAGTTCATTCAGGATTAATACTTCTTCCGATAACTCCCCTTCCTTTGATTCAATGATCTGCTGCGCATCTTCGTAAGTAAACCGTTTGTTTGAATGGATTACGGTGCGGCCAATCCACTGCGACTTGATTTCAGCCCTGGGCGTGACCTCAAAGATGGCCGAGAACGTGAGCTTATCCTCATCCGGACGGAGTGAGCACAGAACATTTGAAATATGTTCAGGTAACATGGGATTCACCCTGTCTGGCAGGTAAATGGAAGTGGCTTTCTGGTAAGCTGCCTTGTCCAGTGCATTTCCATATTCTACATAATGGCTTACATCTGCAATATGCACCCCTATCTCGTAATTGCCATGGGGCATCCGCACAAAAGAGATCGCATCATCAAAATCCTTTGCATCAGCCGGGTCTATGGTAAAAGTGAGAATATCACGCAGATCCTTCCGTTTCCTGATCTCGTCACTGCTGATGAGTTCCGGAATCCTGGCTGCCACTTCCAGCGCATCATCAGGGAAGTCGAGGGGGAAACCCGCTTCCAGCATGATTTCTTTCATAGCTGCATCATTACTGTTCTCCGGATCGAGCACACTTACGATCTCGCCCACCGGACGTTTGTCGCCATTGTCCCATTTAACCAGTCTTGCCACCACGCGGTCCTTATCCTTAGCCCCCGCCAGACTCAGCAGTGGAATAAAAAAATCAGGCATGGGTTTATCGGTCTCGGGTATAAAAAAGGCAAAGGTTTCGTTGAGCTGCAACTGCCCTATAAACTCCTTACGTTTGCGTTCCAGCACCTCAATCACTTCCCCCTGCAGCCTCTTGCCCCCTGTATTTTTCACACGCACCAGCACGATATCACCATGCATGGCCGTACTGAAATCACCCGGACGTACAATAATATCAGATTCCATATCGGGCACAATCACAAAGCCCATTCCTGAGCGGGTGATATCGAGTTTGCCTTTAAAGGCTTTCCCGCCGCCGGCTGGCTGTTTTTGTTTTTTTGAATGATTATTCTTTCTGCCCATATGTATGTTTTTCCCGCTTGCTGTAGGTTTTTATAAAGTTAGTGACAAGCTGGTTGAATTGTTGTGCGCCGTTAAATAAAAAATGATGTTCCACCGGGATCACATACAACGGCAGGTCGATGATCTCGTTATTGAATTTCTGCAAACGCACCGCATCTTTTTCGGTAGTGAGAATGATTTTTGAAGGGGAAGTAACCGCTTTAAACTTGTTGCGGATCTCGTTAAGGTCGTCGATCGTGAAAATATGATGATCAGAATACCGCAGCACCGAATAAGAGGCTGTCTGTTCTTCCAATAATCCTTCCAGTGGTTTTGGATTGGCGATACCCGTTACCAGCAGCACTTCCAGCCCGCCCGATAATTCGATTTCCTGGTTCTGCAACAGATGATACGGGGTCCCGTACCGGATACTGGTAAAAAACACCGACTGGTTTTCCAGCGGCCTGATCTCCCTGACAATCCGGTCCCTGGCTTCCGGTAACAAATTGGACGGGCACTTGGTGACCACTATTACCTGCGCCCGTTTATAAGAAGAGCGGAGATCACGTAAATCGCCGGTAGGCAGGTAAAAATCACGGGTAAATAAGTTGGAACATTCCGTCAGCAGGATGTTTAGTCCGGCAGAAATTGCCCGGTGCTGGAAGGCATCATCCAGGATTATAACCTCGGTATCGGGCAGGTCGTGTAATAACTGGGGCACGGCTTCAATCCTTTTCTCCCCCACTGCCACCGGTATTTCCGGGAATTTTTTATGGAACTGCATGGGTTCATCCCCGATATCCAGGGCCGTGCTGGTTTCGTCGGCCAGGGCGTATCCCCTGGTCTTCCGTTTATAACCCCGGCTTAGTGTGGCAATCCGGTACTGATCGCCCAGGAGCCGGATCAGGTATTCCACCATGGGCGATTTGCCTGTACCACCAACCGACAGGTTACCCACGCAGATCAGGGGCAGTCCGAAAGGAACCGACTTTGAAATATTTTTATCGTAAAACCAGTTACGGACAGCGATGGCCACCCAGTACAGTAACGAAAAGGGAAATAGGAGAATGCGGAATGACTTGAGGAAAAGGTTAGAAAACATACAGGTTAAACGGGGTGATACACAGGTCTAAAGGTACATCAAATTCATGCCTGTCGGCGATCTGGTCCACTGCTTCAAAATAACTGAAACCAACCTTGATACAATCTGGCCTGCACCTGGTTAAATAGATATCATAAAAGCCCTTGCCATAACCAACCCGGTATCCGTCCTTGTCAAAGGCAAGCAGGGGAACAAATACCAGGTCAACCTGGTCGGTCGGAAGGATCTCCTTACCCTGCGGCTCATAAATATTCAGAGCATGTTTGGTAAACGGTGTGTCAATATCAGTCAGCACCGCCTGCATACTGCGGTCGCCAAAATCAGAAACGGGGTAACATACTTTTAATTCGGGATTCCGGAATTTCAGGTATTCGGTAAACAGGTGTGTATCGGGTTCATTATTTTCTTCAATGGGCCAGTAACTTAACAGTGATTCGAGGAAGGGGATTCCGGCCGACTGGAAACGGATCAGCAGGAGGTCATCCAGTTTCACTCTCTCCTGTTCTGAAAGCTCCCTTCTTTTTTTACGGTAGGTTTCGCGGATCTCTTTTTTATTCATGCCTGGCATTATATGGGTAACTCCTGCAAAAGCGAAGCCAAAGGCGAGGGTCAACTATTGGGTTCATTTATAAAAATGGAAAAGATGGTGGTGCCATAATTCTTTTCCATACTAAACAGCGGGTATGATTTATAATTATTACGGGGGGTATGTTCCAGCACAAACCAGCCACCGGGTTTCAATAAGTTTTTTTCCACCACCTGCACGGGCAGGTCATCAATATTGGTAAGCGCGTAAGGAGGTCCGGCAAATATGAAATCAAATTGTTCATGGCAGTTCTGGATGAATCGGAATACATCCGAACGGACAATCTTCAATGGCACACGAAGTGTCTCCGATGTTTTTTTTATGAACTCATACATTGCCACGTCTTTCTCCACGATGGTAAGATCGGTAGCACCTCTGGATGCCAGTTCATAACTGATGCTGCCGGTACCACCAAAAAGGTCGAGCGTTTTTAATCCCTCAATATCGAGTTTATGCTGGATAACATTGAACAGTCCCTCCTTGGCGATATCCGTTGTGGGCCTGGTGTACGGCATCTTTGAAGGCGGATTGAATTTGCGGCCGCCATGTTCACCGCCTATGATTCGCATCGTGCAAGGTCATTGAGGGAAGTAAAAAAATGGGACGGATAACTTTCACCCGCTGCCGCCGGCCATAACGGCAACCGGAATTCAATGCCCAGGAAATACTGGTACAATTCCCGGTAAAGAATTGATTGTTTATCGACCAGTCCTGAAATACTCAACCGGGTACTTTCCGATGGAAGTTCAAATTCCTTACAGGATTTCAATAAATAATAAATCACATCTGAAGGGGATGAATAGGGAAACGTCTGTGCCAGTTTCAACTCGTTGTTACGGCAGATGATAACGGTAAAATCGTCCGACCTGAAATCAACCCGCAGATAACCTTCTTCTTCCACTGCCGTTAAGTTTCGGATCGACACGGTATGATGATGGATATATTTTGCGCCGGTGAAGGTGCTGCTGGCCCACTGATGGATTTCATGGGGCACGGCATAGGTATTATCTACCTGCCAGCTGCTGATCCTGTCGGTAAATACATCGTCAGACTCCGTGATACCAAATCCCGTTTCCAGCATTTGCCGGTTGGCAGTTTCATTTGCAAATGCAAACGGGACCAACAGGCTTTGTGAATGATCATAACACAGTTTTACCTGCGCATAACCAAGCGCTAACTGTGGATGCAAACGGTATAATTCATCCAGCTCGGGCAGGTTGACCGTTTCACCCGTAAACCAGGCAAGGTGCTGGAGGGAACCATCCTGAAGATCGGTCAATGCAAAGCCCACATGGCGCTCACCGATCCGGACCGACAAAAGGGAGTTTTCCTGTGTGGGTAATTGGTCGGTCGATATCGTAAACACTTGTTTCATCCGGAATGTTTGCAAATATAGGGAGTCCTCCGTATCTGTTTGACGCGACAGGTTTTTATTCCACTGGCGGGGTAAATGATGGTTCTTCCGCTGGCGGAGCCGTTCAATAACTCGCCTGGAAGGTAACTTCGGCGCTTCCTTCAAATTTGTCGATCGGGGGATTAAGTTTTTCAACCGAAACGGTGATCTCATTGAGAGCGGGAAACCGGCGGTGTGCTTCCACTGAAATGGATTGCACCAGGGTTTCCAGCAGGTCAACCGGTTCCTGCATGATAGTATTGATAATATTAAACAGTGAAGAGTAGTCAACCGTTTCACTGATCGCAGTCACCGGACCATCCGGTGCTGCATATCTTGCTGTCATATTTACCACAAAGTCATTTCCCTTCTGTCTTTCTTCCGGGTAAAGTCCGTGGAACGCGCGGAACCGCACATTTTTCAGTGAAATGGTCAGTTGATCAGCCATGATATTATTTTAGTGCAAACCTTGTTCACTCAGGTAACGCTCTGCATCCAGCGCAGCCATACATCCACTGCCAGCTGCTGTTACAGCCTGGCGATAGATTTTATCCTGTACATCACCTGCTGCAAAAACCCCTTCGATATTTGTTTTCGATGTGCCTGGAATAGTCTGGATATAACCTGCGTCATCCGTAGTCAGGTAATCCCTGAATATATCTGAATTGGGATGGTGACCAATAGCTACAAAAAATCCGTGGATCGGGATTTCCGATTTCTCGCCGGTGATATTATTTTTAATACGGACTGAGTTCACATTTTTTTCACCCATGATCTCATCGGTCTCGGTGTTCCAGTATACCTTGATATTGGGAGTACTGAGTACCCGGTCCTGCATAACTTTACTCGCCTTCATTTCATGTTTACGGATAAACATATGAACGGTGCTGGTAAGTTTGGAAAGATATAATGCTTCTTCAGCAGCGGTATCCCCTGCTCCAACAATGGCCACTTCCTTGTTACGGAAAAAGAATCCGTCGCAGACAGCACAGGCACTTACCCCAAAACCGTTGAGGCGTTGTTCACTTTCAAGACCCAGCCATTTTGCACTGGCGCCTGTGGAAATGATCACGGCATCGGCCTCGATCCATTTTTCCTCATCAATCTCCACCTTAAAAGGCCTGCTGCTGAAATCGACTTTGGTAGCAAGTCCGAACCGTACATCTGCTCCCATCCTGACCGCCTGCTTCTCAAAATGGACCATCATTTCCGGACCCTGGATCCCGTCCGCATAACCCGGATAGTTCTCCACTTCCGTGGTAATAGTCAGCTGGCCGCCTGGCTGGATGCCCTGGTAAAGGACAGGCCTGAGATTCGCTCTTGAAGCATAGATGGCGGCAGTGTACCCCGCGGGACCACTACCGATAATCAGCAAGGAAACTTTTTCGTTTGTTACGGTCGATGTCATTCTGGTCGTAGATTTTAATCGGCAAAAATAAGTGAAACCGGGGAGCTGCCCATCAACGTTTATCCCAACCGATGATCGATAATATTTTTATCAACTTCTTCTGTTTTTTCCCTTTCTTCTTTCATTTTCTCCAGGTTTTTACCATGAGCCATCTTGGTGATCAGGGCAAACAATACCGGTACCACAAAAATGGCAAGTGTTGTTGCTGCAATCATACCACCAAAAACGGTCCATCCGATGGTCTTGCGGCTTTCAGCTGCTGCACCGGTGGCCAGCATCAGCGGAACCACACCCAGGATAAATGCCAGTGAGGTCATAACGATCGGTCGAAGCCGGAGCCGTACCGCCTGCAGGGTGGCATGCACCACATCGATGCCGCGGTCTACCCGCTCCTTGGCGAACTCAACGATCAGGATAGCGTTCTTGGCCGCAAGCCCGATAAGGGTGATCAGACCAATCTGCGCGTATACGTTATTGCTGAGCTGCGGCAACAGGGTCAGGGTAAGAATGGAACCAAAGGCTCCGATTGGTACCGCAAATAATACGGAGAACGGGATCGACCAGCTTTCATACAGGGCTGCAAGGAACAGGAATACGAACACCAGTGAGATCGCAAAAATCGTGGCCTGTTGTCCGCCTGCCTTTACTTCCTCGCGGCTAAGACCGGAAAATTCATATCCGTAACCTGCGGGTAATGTTGCAGCTACCTCACGTAGCGCAGTAATGGCTTGTCCACTACTATAACCCGGCTTCGGAGTACCATTTATTTCTACCGAACGATAAACGTTATAATGAGAAATAACAGCTGGCGCTTCAATTAGTTTGGTAGTGATCAGTGATCCAAGCGGAACCATACCACCAACACTGTTCCGAACATAAAATTTATCCAGGTTTCGAAGATCGCCCCTGAAACTGCTGTCGGCCTGCGATACAACCCTGAAGTTCCTTCCGTAAAGGTTAAAATCATTTACATAACTGCTACCAAGGTACGTTGACATCGTTCCATAAACTTCAGAAACAGACACTCCCAGTTTCTTCGCCTGTTCGCGGTCAACATCAACCTGGTAACTGGGTGTACGTGCGTTAAAGAATGTATAAGCCTGGCCAATTTCCGGGCGCTGGTTTACTTTGGCCAGGAAATCCTGCGCCACCTTTTCAAATTGTTTTATATCATCGGTACTACCGGTCTGTTGTAATTCGAAAGTGAAACCCGCTGCAGCACCAAGACCCGGAATGGCCGGTGGCGCGATCGGGATAATACGGGCCTCCTTGATATCAGCTGTTACCGTACGGATCTTATTGATCACTTCGGCTGAAGTATGTTCCTTGCCTTTACGTTGGTCCCAAGGTTTCAGGGCAACAAACATAGTCCCCACATTCGACTTATTGGAAAAGCTGATAATGTTCAGTCCGGCCAGACCTCCCACCACATTTACCTCCGGCATTGCCTGCACCCGTTTCATGATCTCCTTAAGCATGGCAACACTCCTGGTGGTGGATGTTGCTTCCGGCATTTCATACGTTACCAGTACACGACCTTCATCTTCCGTTGGAATAAACCCTGAAGGTTTGGCGCGGAACAGCAGGAACAATACCCCGAACAGGATCACCATACCTGCAAGTACAAACGGTGTACGCCTGATCCATGCACCAACACCACGGGTATAACCAAGAGTCATTTTATTAAACCCTTTATTGAACCATGCAAAGAATTTCTCCAGCAGGTTTTTCTTTGCCCCTTCTTCTTTTGAAGGACGGAGCATCAGCATACAGAGTGCAGGTGTTAATGAAAGGGCTACAAACGCAGAGATCAGAACCGATACCGCGATGGTTATCGCAAACTGCTGGTACAATCGCCCCACAATTCCCGGAATAAAACCAACAGGTACAAACACCGCTGCCAGGATCAGGGCAATGGCGATAACCGGTCCGGAGATATCTTTCATGGCCTTGATGGTAGCCTGTCTGGGCGTCATCTTTTCATGGTCAATATTGTGTTGCACTGCTTCCACCACTACGATGGCATCATCCACAACTATCCCGATAGCGAGTACAAATGCGAAGAGGGTAAGTGTATTGATGGTAAAACCAAGCGGACCGAAAAAGATAAAGGTCCCGATAAGTGAAACCGGGATTGCAAGCACCGGAATCAGCGTTGCGCGCCAGTTCTGGAGGAACAGGAATACCACCACTACTACCAGGATCAATGCTTCCACCAGGGTGTGAACCACTTCATCAATGGATACCTCCACCACTGTTGCAGTTTCAAGCGGCACCAGGAAATCTATATCACGGGGAAAGGTCTTCCGCATTTCTGCGAGTGCTTTCTGCACACCTTCGTAGGTATCCAATGCATTGGCACCAGGTGCCAGGTAAAGGAGAACAAATGCACCGGGTTGACCGTTTACAAATGCATTGGCTGTATAATCGAACTTACCCAGTTCCACCCTTGCCACATCGCGGAGATAAACAATGTTACCGTCTGTTGGGCGCGTGCGCACAATGATGTCTTCAAATTGTTCCTTTGTATTGATCCGGCTGTTCGTTAATATACTATACTCAAAGGCCTGTTGACCGGGTTGTGGATTACCACCAACGGTACCTGCAGCTACCTGCAGATTCTGTTCCTGGAGTGCAGCATTTACTTCACCGGGAGTAATACCCAGGGCCGCCAGTTTTTCAGGGTTGAGCCAGATCCGCATACTGAAATCATCCGCACGGGAAAAGATATCACCCACACCTTTTACACGCAGTAGGGCATCTTTCACATAAAGGTTAACGTAGTTCCCGATAAATGTAGGATCATGGCTGCCTTTTGGTGAATAGAAGGCAAGTGCCATCATGATACTCGGGTTCCGTTTACGAACGGTAAGACCGAGACGTTTCACTGCATCGGGCAGGCTCGGTTCCGCAACGCTCACCCGGTTCTGAACATCGAGTGTGGCGATATCGATATTGGTTCCCACTTCAAAGTTGACCGTGATACTGCTTTGACCCGAGCTGGTACTGTTGCTGCTCATGTAGGTCATTCCCGGTGTACCATTGATCTGCGTTTCAATAGCCGTGGTGGTGGTTTGTTCAACGGTCTGTGCGTCGGCACCGGTAAAGATCCCGGTCACCGAAACGGTGGGCGGTGAAATCTCCGGGTATTGTGCAATGGGAAGGTTCCTTAATGATATGAAGCCCACCAGCACCAGCACGATGGAGATCACGATGGCGGTAACGGGGCGTTTTATAAAAGTATCTGCTATCATTTTTTATATCTAAGCTTTTTGAAAGAGTTCATCTGGTAACGACTCATTATTTTTTTTCAGGTGCAGCCGCAGGCGGTGGTGTTGCAGTAACCACTACCCCTTCGCGAAGGTTCTGCTGGCCCTGGACAACAATTTTTTCTCCAGGTGTCAGGCCTTCTTTTACAATCACGTTACTGCCGATCTGTGTGCCCAGCTGGATCTTCCGTTGTGAAACCTTACTGCTGTCACCGATCACATACACAAAAAATTCTCCCAGCTGTTCGCTTACCGATTTATATGGAATGATCACGGATGCTGTGCTTGCGGTATTAAGAACACGAACGGTGGCAGACATTCCCGCTTTCAGCAGGTTTTTATCATTGGGAAAACTAAGCCGAGTTTTGATGGAACCGGTTTGCGGATCAACAGCGCGGTCAACAAATGCAACTGTCCCGAAAAAAGGATAGACATCTTTTCCAAACTTGAGACTGAATGTGGAATCGTTTTTCTGTTTCGGTGCCTGTTCCAGCTGGGTGAACCGGTATATCTCTTTCTGGTCGACTGAAAAATCAACTGCAATGGGATTGTCGGTCGATACGGTGTTGAGTACTGTTTGTCCGGCCACTACGGAAGTCCCGGTACGTACAAGTGAAATACCGATGGTGCCGGTGAATGGTGCATAGATGGTAGCAAAACTAACATTGGCGCGAACCGCATTGGCAGCGGCCTGCGAGGCAGCCACCTGTTTTTTGGCAGCTTCAAGAGCAGCATCGGCATAGTCGACCTGTTGTTTGGCGATAGCATCCTGTTCATCCAGCTGGTGGTAACGGTCTGCATCTTTCTGTGCTTTCAGCAGATTGGTTTCCTGCAATGCAATATTGGCAAGTGCCTGCTGGTAATTCGCTGAATACAACTGTGCATCGATCGAATATAATTTTTGTCCCTTCACTACTTTCTGTCCATCCTTGAAGTAGATACCGGTTATATAACCTGTAACCTGGGGGCGGATCTCCGACTGGTTCAGTGCCACAACAGTGCCCGGGTATTCATCAAAGTAAGTAGCATCGGTAGACGTGACTACTGCTTCTGTAACAGGAACAGCAGGTGGCGGGCCCTGTTGTTGCGCTTTGTCTTTATTACCGCAGGCGGCAAATACAAGCACGGTAGAAACCGGCACCAGGAAAGATTTAACTGACTTGAATAACATGTTGGTGTATTAATGATCCAAAAAAATATTTGATACCACCGCTTACTGCGGTGTGATATTCCCTAAACTGCGTTGTACATCGATCTTGCTGCTGAGTACATCATACAGTGCATTGTAATAAGTGATCTGTGAGGTCCGCAGTTCGGCCTCGGCGATCACCACATCGAGATAGGTCCTGATTCCTGAACGATACTGTAAAGTGATCACATCATAAACCTCCTGGGCGAGGACCACATTCTCTTTCACCGCCAGGTAATTGGCCAGGCTTGATTTATAGGCTGCCAGTGCATTGTAATACTCTGAATTAATTTCATTCTTCAGGTTTATAATATCGAGGTCGGTCCGTTTCAATTGCAGTTTCGCCACATTCAGGTCGTACTTCCTTTTACCCCCCTGGAAAATCGGAATGGCAAATGTTAAACCAGCGAATGATTGCGGGAAGGCCCGGTCATAAAGTTTGGAAAACCGGTCGTCAAGGAAATTGCGGAAGTAGCCACCATTTGCATTCAGGGTGGGCAGGTAGCTCCATTTGTTATAACGCACGTTGGCTTCCTGTAATTTCCGTTGGGTTTCCAGGATCTGGAATTCAATACGCCTGGTTACATCAATGCCCTGTAATGTATCTACCGGAATATCCGCTTCGAGGCTTGCTGTATCATAACTGATATCAAGGTTCTGGGTAACGGGGTAATTGATAATTGATTTGAGAAACGCTGTTTTTGCTATAACCGCCTGCTGGTTTGCTTTCAGTGCGGCACGCGCATTGTTCAGCAGGATCATGGCGCGTTTGTAATCGGTTTTGTCAACCAGTCCCGCATTATATTGCGAGGTGGCATCTTTCAGGCTTCTTTCAAGGCGTGTGATATTGGCGATGGAAACATTGATCTGTTCCTGGGTGGCCAATACATCGTAGAAGGCTTTTGAAACATTGGCCACTACATCGATCTTGGTATTCACCACCTGTTGTTTTGCCTGGAGCTGGACATTTCCTTTTGTGCGGCTGGCAAACAGGAGATCGCGGTTGAAGATATTCTGGGTACCGAGAAACTGCAGTCCCGAAGTGTTTGCCACACCCAGTTGTATGGGCTGGCCACCAATGATATTGGTCGGCACCTGGAAGTTACGCTGGAACACATAGTTGAAACTGATCTGTGGATACCAGTCGGCAAGCCTGCTCCTGATCTGCTGATCCGTGATCTGCACGTCGATCAATGATTGCTGCACCACAGGCTGTCGATCCAGTGCGTATTGCAGCACTTTATCGAGCGTGGGGTTCACGAGAACACTATCCCGTTCCTGCGCAAGCAACGCAAGCGGACTGATAAAAAGAACAAAAATAAAAAGGGCAGAACGATAACGTCTGCTGATGATCGGGTATATATCTATAAGCATAAAGACCTGTTCAGGATGGTAATGGCTGGCAGTCGTTAATTCAGGGGTAATAACAGAGTAGGCGGATATTAGTTGGGGCTTTGTAAAAAATTCTTACGCAAAGGTAGGGGTAGCAATCTGTTGTAAAATAATAAGGGCGGATTTTTTATCGGGGTGTGAAAAAAAACAGCTCCGGTCCAAAGGACGGAGCTGCTCTAAAAAACCCACCGAATTTCCACCGGTCGTAACCGGCGGATCTGCTATTTTATCCGAGGTAAGCCTTTAATGCGCTGCTATACCTGGCTTTTTGTAAACGTTTGATGGCCCGTTCCTTAATCTGGCGGATACGTTCCTTGGTGAGGTCGTATTTCTGCCCGATCTGTTCGATCGTTACACCCTGTTCGCCATCGAGGCCGAAATAAGCGTTTACGATCTCTGCTTCACGCGGGCTCAGCGATTTGAGTACACGGCGGATCTCATTTCTCAGGGAATCCTTCATCACATCATCATCGGTATCGTCGCCACCTTCCAGCAGGTCGCCCATTGCCACATCTTCTGCTTCATGCACCGGGGCATCAAGCGACGTGTGACGGGTATTACTCTGGAAAATATTGTTGATTTCTGTTTCGCTCATTTCAAGCAATTCAGCGAGCTCTTCTGTGGAAGGCTCCCGTTCGTGTTCCTGTTCGAAAGCCATATAGGCCTTGTTGGCCTTATTATACGTTCCGATCTTGTTCTGTGGAAGACGCACCAGACGACCCTGTTCGGCCAATGCCTGGAGGATTGACTGACGGATCCACCATACGGCGTATGAGATGAATTTGAAACCCTTGGTCTCATCAAAACGTTGTGCCGCTTTGATCAGGCCCAGGTTCCCTTCATTGATAAGATCACTCAACGACAAACCCTGATGCTGGTACTGTTTGGCAACAGATACAACGAAGCGAAGGTTCGCCTGTACCAGTTTATCCAACGCTTTCTGGTCGCCCATCTTGATGCGTTGTGCTAAAGTGGTTTCTTCTTCGGGAGTGATCATTGAAATTTTGGAAATCTCCTGCAAGTACTTTTCAACTGCCTGGGAATCTCTGTTTGTGATCTGGGTAGCAATTTTTAGCTGCCTCATAATGAATCAGGTATTTAAATAAATCGATAATAGACAGTCTTAACTCGCAAGATAATGCAGAGGGGAAGTAACTAGAACCGTCCAAGTCCATTGGCAAAAATACGTCACAAAAGCCAAATCTCATAGAGATTCTTCATAATTCTTGATTACAGGCACTGGTTTAACACTGCGTTTTCAGTTTCCCGATGGCTGGAAATCACTGCTATTGGCCGTTAAGGCCATTTGCCGGTGACCTCAGGCCTGGTTCGGAACCACCTGTTTGGGGCTCTTTTTCTTCAGGGTGAACCAGAGTACCAGCCCGGTCAGGAAAATCAGGGTGGATATCACTTCGGCCTGTGTGGGATGGAAACCAAATAGATCCATTCTGGTATTCTCCCGGATTTTCTCAATGAAAAACCGTTCCAGGCCATTAAACATCAGGTAGAGGGCAAATAACTTTCCCGGTACCCTGATTTTTTTGCGGAGCGACCAGAGCACAAGGAACAGTAGCAAGGCCATGATGATCTCATAGAAAGGAGTTGGCCAGTGACCAACCCTTAATTCATTACAATATTTGCCCACACATCCGGCAATCGGATCACCAGTTTCATTTACATTATGGGGATAGCGGTACGACCACATCCAGTCGGGCAGCCAGCTGTACGGATTGGGACGGGTATTGGGAATTCCCCAGTCGCCGTCACCTGCTACCTGGCAGCCGATACGTCCAAGACCATAGGCCAGCATCAGTGCAGGTGCTGCTGCATCATTGAGATGCCAGAACCCGATATTGTTTTTGCGGGCATAAAACCAGATGGCCAGTGCGGCACAGATCAGTCCGCCGTAAAAGGTAAGTCCCGATGGAGATAATAAATAAGAAGAGGGCTTTTGCAGGAAATCGTTCCAGTTCTCAAAAATATCAAACATCTTGGCACCGATCAGCCCGAAGATTAAAGCCAGTATGGTAATCTCCCCTACCCGGTCGTGCGGCCAGATCCGGATAGTACGTTTTTCAGGTGCAGGTAATTTTTGTTTATTCTTTTCGTACCATTTTAATCCGGCAAAGACCAGTCCCACCAGGATACCGGCAGGCCAGCTGCCGATGGTGGAAAATATAAATGCCTGTGGGTCCTCTGTGGCAGAGCTGTCCATAATGAACAGGGCAATGATCTTGTATCCCAGTAAAAAACCCAGTAAAAAATTGAGGAGGATCTCCCCGGCTGTTGCCGGGTGACCAACGGTGACCTGGATCTCTGTTGGTTTAAGCAAGCCCTCGCGGCTCTTCCGTTTCAGTTCAGCAGCCAGTACAAGCGCTGAGAGGATAAACGCAATGGCGACAAAAAACCCGAATGAATTGACAAAGCGAAGGAACGGCCACTCCACACCAAACAGATCTTTAAAGGCAAAGTAGAGATTGGGATACATGCAATAGTGCTTATTGTTAAGCTGGCGAATATACAATGGAAATGGAACGTACCGTAAAATAAAGTGCCTTTCTTCCCAGAAAGGCACCTACCTCAGTAACGATAAATTTTAAGCACAATGCTCTTCAAACGCTCCAATCAGGTTATGCGCGATCATCTGGGCAGGTCTGCCTTCGATCTGGTGACGCTCAATGAAATGTACCAGCTGGCCATTCTTGAACAAGGCAATTGCTGGTGAAGAAGGAGGATAAGGAAGAAGATGCTCACGTAACGACTGAACCGCTTCCACATCAAAACCAGCGAAACTGGTGGTAAGGAAATCAGGTTTTGTCTTCGCATTGGCCACCGCCATCAATACTCCAGGACGTGCACTGCCTGCCGAACAACCACAAACTGAATTGATCATCACCAGCGTGGTGCCTTCTTTTGATAATTGTGAATCCACTTCAGCAGCAGAAATAAGTTCAGAAAAACCGTTATCGGTAAGTTCTTCCTTCATCGGAACAACAATTTCTTCAGGATACATATTTGAATGATTTAAGTAATTATGGAACACAAAAGTATCAAAAAAGTTCATCCTTCTGAAAACATGCCGCAATGTCACCCTTAATGTATGAATAGTGTCAATTTAACAGGTTGATTACCGGATAGTTGCCTCACTGGCAGCAAAAATGGGCTGGTACAGGGTTTGAAAAAGAGTCCATATCAAAATAAAAATTCAAAAACAAAATCACTAAGTCATGACACACGTAAGATTTAACCGCCAGCCGTTGCAACGCACTATCAACAATCTTGTAGACGATATTTTTACCGAGTTCCCGGTTGCATTCAGGAACGACAACAAATTTGTACCCGTTAATATTATTGAAAAAGAATCGGGTTACCAGATAGAAGTGGTTGCACCAGGTTTTGAAAAAAATGATTTTAAGGTAAACGTTGATCAACAGATCCTCTCTATTTCCGCCGAGGTTAAAGAAGCAGCAGCAGGTGAAACAGGGAAGCAGATCCGCCGCGAGCACAGGATCAGTTCTTTTAAGAGAACTTTTACACTGGATGAAAAGATCGACGCGAACTCTATCGAAGCTAAATATGTTAATGGTATACTTAATTTAAACCTTCCAAAGAAGGCTGAAGTCAAAGTACCGTCACAGCAAATTAATATTCAGTAAGAATCTTTCTCATAAGCAGTTGGTTTTGGTTTAAACCCCGCCGTTTCCACGGTGGGGTTTTCTTTTTAATCTGAACAGGAACACTGCAACCGCGTATATTAATGTCAAAACAATTAATTTTACGCCACCTACACCAAAAATTAATCGGGGATGCGGAAAAGCTGTTTCATTTCGTTATTTTTTATTGTTTCAGTGAATCAGATGGTGGCGCAGGTTACCGATACCGTTCCGGCAGTTCCGGCGGTGATTCCCGACACGCCGCTGCGGATCACTAATCTCAACCCCTATTTTACGCTGCAGGTGGATTCGATGTTGTTGTACCAGTTATCAATTAACAAGGATCAGAAGAAATACTACTGGTACCTGCGTAATTCTCCCGCCGGTATGAAGATCAACAAGGACAACGGGTTGCTGAGTTATAAGGCCGACCGGGCTTTTTTCCTTTCCGGTAAACTCCGGTACGACCAGGAATATAATGTTAAACTTGGTGTGCAGAGCCTGAACAATCCGGCCGATCATATTGATACCAGTTTTACCCTGGTATTCTTCAATACCGAGATCATCAATCCGAAGATAAAATTCACAGTATCCAATAACCTGGTTATTGAAGAAGGACAGCCGGTTAATTTTACGGTGCTCTGTGAAGCAGGGAATTTCCCCATTGAAGATATACTGTTCAGCAGCAGTGTTCCGATCACCGGATACAACCTCGTTAAACATTGTGATGAACAGTTTAGCTGGACTCCTTCGTTTGATTTTGTTTCCGCAAAAGATACCAATTCACAAAAGACCGTTGTGCTGAGTTTTGTTGGTTCTACCAGGTTCAGTGTAAAGGATACGGCCTCTGTGCGGGTTACGGTAAAAGATGCATTGAATTATCCTTATGCCGTACAGGAGCATGCCGCTGTGGTGGCTGACCTGAACAATTATGTACTCCAGTTGAAGTTCGCGTTCTTCCAGCTTGATAAAAAAGTAAGGGGAACCAAGGGTGCCCGGACCGGTTTTGATCTCACCGCTGCCAGCACGGCGCTTACAGGTACCATCCTGAATACATCAGCGAGTACTTCCTCGCAGAATACCGGTAAGGTCCTTCCATCGGTGGGTGTAGCACTTACGCCGATCAAGGAAGCAACTGCACCAAACAAAACGGTTGAACAGAACCAGGCTGCAGTGATCCGTTCTGCTATCCGGCGGCTTGATTATATGGAACGGGAAAACCAGCTGGTGGGCGAACGTGATCCGGATATCCAGCAGAAAACAGCAAGGTTACGGGATGAAGTGCGACAGGTTCGTACACAACTTGTCGATATTCCGCTGGAAGCCGTGTCGAGTATGTCTGAGGCAGAACTCACCCGGTATATGAACAGTAAAAAAGTGCGTAAGAAATACGGACTGAGTAAAAAATAATTCGCGCGGGGAGTCAGCTTATTTACAATTATCCTTCCTCCTTGTATCGATTATATACTGGATCTTCCACAACCCATTCATACGTACAAGCTGGAAGCTGTTGACTCCGCAGTGGCTGAATTTTCCGTTATAATAAAAAGTATACGGAGTCCAGGCAATGGCCAGTGGTCCATCTGTTTTCACTACATCGAAACTTATCCGTTCATCCAGTGAATCTTTTTTGGAAAGGCCGATAAAACGGGCGAAGCTTTTTACATCTTCGGACAGGATTACCGTCCTGCCCTCTTTATTTTTACTGATACCCTGAAGGATCACGCTGTCGGACATAACAGACCAGAATAATTTTTCATCGGCTGTTCTCATCGCGGTGAACATGGTGTTGATGGCTGTCTTTACCGAATCCTCGGCAGATTGTGCTGAAACTAAGGTACAGATGAAGGAGGTTGTTAAGAATAATAAAAAGGATCTCATATTAACAAGTTTGGATTGAACCTGGAGGATTTTTTCCAGTCTCAGGTTAAATAATTCTGTATGAAAAAAATAAGAATTCTCCCGGTGGTTGTTTTACTGGTTATTGCGGTGGCATTCAGCAGCTGCAGTTCAGGTCGCCAGTACCAGTCGTACCCGCCACCACCACCCCGTACTTCAGTATCCCTGATCATCAATGCCGGTCCCGGAATGCCCATCAGTCGTTACAGGGACGGAAGATATTATTACCGGAGTCCACAGGGTTATACCTACTGGCGAGGATATGATAACAGGTACTATCTCGACCGGCATTATGTACACCGGAGTTACCATCATCACCACCAATATAACGACTGGCGCAGGAGTGGTCGCCGGAGATAAACCGGTATCCTGTTGCAAGTGTTCATCAGCCCGTTTTTAATCTGTATCGGAAAGTAGTAATCGTACCCAGGACTATATGGAATATAAACCAGTTGTCCCCTGCCAGACGGGGGACAACTGGTTTAATTTATTTAACGTAACCCAGGATCTTCAGCATACTCTGTGCAGTCTGCTCCTTTGCATAAACCCAGTCGACCAGTTTACCATTTTTATCATGACCCACAATGATATGCTTGGGTGAGGGAATCAGGCAGTGTTTGATCCCGCCGTATCCGCTGATCTGGTCCTGGTAGGCACCGGTATGGAAGAACCCTACATACAGCGGTTCTTCGCCTTCTGCTTTGGGAAGGAATACTTCATTGATATGTTCTTCCGAATCGTAGTAGTCGTGGCTGTCGCAGGTAATACCGCCCAGCACCACACGCTGGTATTCATTATCCCATTTATTCACCGGTAACATCAGGAATTTTTCACCAATGCCCCAGGTATCGGGCAGTGTAGTGATAAATGATGAATCGATCATGTACCAGGTTTCGCGGTCGTTCTGCACCTTTTCACCAATCACGCTGTAAATATGCGCCATGCTTTCACCTACTGTGAAACTGCCGAACTCGGTAAAGATATTGGGCATTGGCACTTTTGCTTTTTTGCAGGCCGACTTGATATTACCAACGATCTCGTTGATCATAAACTGGTAATCGTATTCAAAACCCAGGGAGTGTTTGATCGGGAACCCGCCACCAATGTTGATTGAATCAAGTTCGGGACAAATCTTCTTAAGCTGGCAGTAGAGATTGATAACCTTATTCAGTTCACTCCAGTAATACACATCATCCTTGATCCCTTTATTCAGGAAGATATGCAGCATTTTAAGCTGGAACTTACTTTCATAACCTTCAATACGGTCTACATAAAATTCCAGGATATCCTTTGCCCGGATCCCCAGCCGGGATGTATAAAAAGGGAAAGTAGGTTCTTCTTCCGCAGCCACCCGGATGCCGAGTTTGAACGGAACCTTTACCGATTTTGCATATTCCCTCAGTTCTTCCTTGTTGTCAAGGATGGGGATCACATTGGAGAATCCGGTATTGAGCAGGTTGGCGATACGGCGGGTATAACCTTTCTGTTTGTACCCGTTACAGATGATATGAATGTCTTTATTGATCTTTTTCTTTTCGTATAATTTTTTGATGATCTCTATATCGTAGGCATAGGAAGTCTCCAGGTGGATCTCATGTTTGAGCGCTTCTTCCACTACAAAACTGAAATGGGAACTCTTGGTACAGTAACAGTAAAAATATTTGCCTTCGTATTTGTGTTTTTTGAAAGCGTTGGCGAACATCGTTTTGGCCTTGTTGATCTGCATCCCGATTTTTGGCAGGTAGGTCAGCTTCATCGGAGTGCCGTATTTGTCGATCAGTGCTTTTATGTTCAAATGGTTATACTGAAGATATCCGTCTACCACATCAAAACCTTCCTGGGGAAAATTAAAGGTCTGATTGACCAGGTCGCCGTACGTATTATTCATTTAGTAATTACTGGGGTTCGTATGATTAATATATTTTGGGTACAAATGTAGAATAATGATCGATGCCTGCGTCAAAAAATACTGAGGGCCCCTGAATGCCGCCAGGCGCGACCGCTGTAACCGGGCAGGGCTAACCCCTGCAGCGGCCTGTGATTGCATAACGATGGTATCAACAACCGGTACTACCCGAAATGAAAAAGGGCTACACCCTCAGGTATAGCCCTTTCAAAATTTTGTTCCAGTTTATTTTACCGAATCAACCAGGCTCTTGAAAGTTTCCGGGTTGTTCATTGCCAGGTCAGCCAGGACCTTACGGTCGAGGGTGATCCCTTTTTTCGTCAGCTTGTTGATGAACTCAGAATAGGTCATCCCTTCGGCACGCACAGCGGCGTTGATCCGGGCGATCCAGAGTGAGCGGTATTCCCTTTTCTTGAGCTTACGGCCTACAAACATGTAGGTCATACCTTTCTCAACAACGTTTTTGGCTACGGTAAGAACATTCTTACGTTTTCCGTAATAACCTTTGGCTTGTTTTAATATTTTTTTCCTGCGGGCCTTGGAGGCGACGGCATTTTTTGAACGAGGCATATCTTAAAGAGTTTAAATTTTAAAAATAATAACGTATCACCGGGGTGTTACCCTGATGATTACTTCAGGCGTAAAAGACGTTTTACAAAGTGCAGATGTGAATCGGCAACTGTTCCGTCCTTGCGCATGTTACGTTTACGTTTCTTGGATTTTTTAGTCAGGATGTGACGTTTAAAACTCTTCTGATGCATGATCTTTCCGGTGCCGGTTACCTTGAAACGTTTCTTGGCACTGGAGTTCGTTTTAACTTTAGGCATTGTACCCAGTTATTTAATTGTTTACCCTTGAGGCGTTCCCCACCGGGGGATGCTTGTGGAGCCTCTTCAGGAAATATCCGGAATAATGTTTTTTATTTCGGGCTGCAAAGATAGGGCTACCGGGCCATCCGGCAAACTATGGGCAAAAATAAAACGGGAATCCCCCATTTGGAAGATTCCCGTTTAATTAAGTGGTTATTCTTTCTAATTACTTAGGATCCAACGCACTGTCGATTCTCGAAACTATATCAGCCAGGTGGTACCTGGTCATCGGATCGGCAGTTGAATTGGATAACAGCCGGATATCGGCACGGATAAGGGCCAGGTGTGCCCGCACGATGCTCTTAATATCTGAGTTATCGAGGGAGGCAGATGGTGGCGCACCGATGGTAAAGGTGAACAGGGAAGCACCATCATTTTTCGGCGGGGCGATCAGGCCGGTCAGGATGTTTATATACGATTTCTGCAGGTTGCGACGGTAAACATCAATTTTTCCTCGGGTTCCCAGTTCTGACCAGATACCTTTTTTCATATCGGCGAAAAGATCCACCAGGGTGTATGCCTCTGTTCCATTCTGTGCTTCTGCATCAATCAGTTTGCCCATTGTGCGTACAGAGAATATCCGGTTCAGGACAGATTCCTGCAAACGGCCAATGGTTGAAACAGCATTACCACCTGTTTTTGCAAAGAGATCTTCATTGATCAGCCAGGATGGTGTGGTGAACAATTGTTTATTGAGGAATTCAACGGCTTCACGTTGTTTGACCTTTGGCACCACTTCATAAATTACTCCGGCCTGTTCTACCGTCTTTGGTGTTTCCAGGATACCGCCGATGTTCTTGGTAACATGACCCATATACCGGCTGAATTGTGCGGTCAGTTCATTGTACATCTGTTGCAGGTCCTGGTATCCATGGTTAGGCTGGCGGGTCCAGACTTCCAGGTTTGGAACAATGCGCTGCAGGTTTTTTATACCGTAGAATGAGCTTTTCACCGGATCATCACCAACCTGCTCACTTTGTGAACGGGGGTCATCGGGATTGGTTTCCGTTCCGAACCACAGGCGTTTATTTTTTAATTCTTCAATCACCCATTTATTGAGGAAGGAAGTTTCAGCATCGGCCGAATTGAACTGCGGAAATAATTTATAACCCCATTCGATAGCCCAGTCGTCGTATTCACCAATGCGCGGGAACAAACCAGCCCTGCTGATCTTGTCTTCCGGTTGTGCAACATAATTGAATCGAGCATAGTCCATGATCGAAGGTGTATGTCCGTTTGCTTCCACCCATGCTTTGTCACGCAGTCTTTCAACCGGTACCGATGAGCTGGAACCATAGTTATGGCGAAGGCCGAGTGTATGTCCCACTTCATGTGAAGAAACGAAACGGATAAGCTGGCCCATCAGTTCATCATCAAACACCATCTTACGGGCACCACTATCCAGTGGTGCACACTGGATAAAATACCAGTCGTGGATCAGCTGCATTACATTATGGTACCAGTTGATATGGCTTTCCATGATCTCACCCGAACGGGGATCACTGATACTTGGTCCGCTTGCATTGGCAATATCGGATGGTTTGTATACAATGGCTGAGTAACGCGCATCTTCGAGACTCCATTCCGGATCTTCCTCTTTTGAAGGTGGCATTTTAGCCATTATCGCATTTTTGAAACCAGCGTGTTCAAAAGCTTTTTCCCAGTCGTTCACACCCTGCATCAGGTAAGGAATCCATTTAGGTGGTGTTGCCGGATCGATATAAAATATGATCGGCTTTTTTGGTTCCACCAGCTGGCCCGCTTTGTATTTTTCCAGATCGCCATCACGTGGTTCCAGCTTCCATCTTTTTACCATGCGGATGCTTTCGACACCCTGCGGGTTGGCGTCATAATCGGTATAACCCACAGCAAAATATCCTACACGCGGATCGAAGTACCGGGGTTGCATGGCAACTTTCGGAAGTGCCACCAGGCTGCTGTTCATCTCAACGGTAAAGTTGCCGCTGGTAACTCCGCCGCCAACAGGCCCACCCATTGAAGGCGCCGGGGCGCGGGTATAGGTCTTTACGGTGGTGATCTCAATATTCTCCGGGAACGACTTCACTGCTACCGTGTATGATTTATCCGATTGCAATGAACCAACACGCATCAGTGATTTTAATGCGGAGTTGAAAAAAAGAACATCGTTATCACTTCCGATGTAGTCGGAGATATCGATCACATAACCGGTGGAATCTTTTGAAAAAGCCTTGATATCAAATGCAGCAGCGATGGGCTGCACATTCGAGTTGTTCACTGCGGTGAACATTGGTGATGTGGAGTCCTTTGCATACTCTGCATAGGAAATATTGCGGAGGAAAATTTTGTTCCCCGGTCCCTTATCAAAACTGATTACGTTCTGCCCAACCATATCACCGGCATAACCGAAGAATCCGCCACTACGCATACCTGCAGCGGCTTTGGAGATCCGGTTAACCACCAGGATCTGGCGGCGAAGGGCTGAATCGCCGATCTCAAAATAATATTTGTCTTCTACCTTGTGAACGGTGAACAGGCCTTTATCGGTCACTGCTTTGGCAGTGATGATTTCTGAGTAAGGTTTGGGACCGGTAGGTGGCCTGACTGCTGCGGGCGTGGGGGAAGGTGCTTTTGCGGTATCCGGTTTGTTACGTTGCTGTGCGGAAACCGAACTGGTAATCAGGACCGCTGTGGCCATCATCACCAGGCGAAATTTGGTTCGAATCATTTGTTTAATGTGTGTTTAATAATATCCCAAGATAATAAAACACTTGATCCGTTTTATTTTACATTCGTTAATTTGGACAAGAGGTAAATTCTGCCCATCGGTGATAAAACCGGAAAAAATAAATTTTCATTTTAACCATTTCCGGCGCAGGTGGCCGCAAAAAAAAACGTCCCGGCGTCTGATACACCGGGACGAATAAAAATATAACGGAGTCTTACTGTTTCTTTTTCCCTTTCGGTGCAAACATGGCGAGCATCCGCCGACCTTCCATCTTCGGCATACTTTCCAGTGTACCGAATTCGGCCAGGCGTTCCGCAAACTTCAGGATGATCAGCTGACCGCGTTCCTGGAACTGGATTGCCCGACCTTTGAACTGAACATAGGCCTTCACCTTGTTTCCGTCTTTCAGGAATCCTTCCGCGTGCTTGGCCTTGAAGTCGAAATCATGATCATCCGTATTTGGGGTGAACCGGATTTCCTTCACTTCGGAGACCTTGCTCTTGGCCTTCATCTCCTTTTCCTTTTTCTTCTTATCGTAAAGGAATTTATTGTAATCAATGATCTTACATACAGGCGGATCAACCTGCGGAGAAATCTCCACCAGGTCAAGTTGCTGATCCTGCGCCATACGCAAAGCATCCTGTGTATTATAAATTCCCACTTCAACGTTATCTCCTACCAGTCTGACCTGTGGCACACGAATGAAATGGTTAATGCGGTGTTCCGCTTCTTTGCGGGGAACAAATCTTCCCCTGAATCCGCCCTTGTTAAATCCGCCACCACCGGGTTTGTAAGCGCCTCCGCCTCCTGCCCCTGGTGGTCTGTTGAACCCGCCTCCGGGTTTTTGTGGTACTGCCATTTAAGTTTTTTAGTTTAAAAATTGATAAGCTCCGACCAGGAAGTCCGGCGGTTTTCCCTTTATATCTTCTTTCCTGTCCTAAGCTTCTTTTCGTTGTTCGTATTCAGCTGTTATATCCAGCAAAAATTCGTCCATTGTTTTTGATCCGAGATCTCCTTTTCCCTGACGTCTTACAGACACCAGACCTTCACTCATTTCCTTTTCACCCACCACCAGCATATATGGCACTTTCATCAATTCAGTGTCCCTTATTTTTTTGCCGATCTTTTCGTTCCTGTCATCGATCTCTGCACGAATATCCGCCTTTTTTAGCTTCTGTGAAAGTGTTTTCGCATAGTCGAGGTACTTATCACTGATCGGAAGCACTTTTACCTGCACAGGTGCCAGCCATACGGGGAATTTCCCGGCATAATGTTCCAGCAGGAATCCGATGAAACGTTCGTGTGTACCAAGCGGTGCACGGTGGATGATCAGCGGTGTCTCCGGTTTATTCTCGTGATTGGTGAATTCGAGTTTGAAACGACGTCCCTGTGCAAAATCGACCTGGTTGGTGGCCAGCGTGAATTCCCTGCCAATCGCGCTCCAAATCTGGACATCGATCTTGGGTCCGTAAAACGCTGCCTCATCCTGTACTTCCACAAACGGAGTGTTGGTTTTGATCAGCACATCGCGCACCATTGCCTCGGTCTCCTGCCACAATTCCGGTTCATTCACATATTTCTGACCCAGTTTTTCGGGATTGTGTAAACTCAGACGCATTACATATTTATCGACCCCGAATATTTTAAAATATTTAAGATACATATCATTCACCGCAGAAAACTCCTGCATGAACTGGGCTTTCGTACAATAAATGTGTGCATCATTCATATGAAGGCACCGCACCCTCATCAATCCGAATAACTCGCCGCTTTGTTCGTACCGGTAACAGGTACCATATTCGGCCAGGCGTAACGGAAGGTCTTTATAACTCTTGGGTTCCGCCGCAAAAATTTTATGGTGATGCGGACAGTTCATTGCTTTCAGGTAATACTTCTGCCCTTCCAGTTCCATCGGCGGATACATGCTGTCCTCGTAATAAGGCAGGTGACCGCTGGTCAGGTACAGGCTTTCCTTCGCGATATGAGGTGTTACCACACGTTTGTAACCCTGGTCGCCTTCGGTTTCCTTGGCAAGGCGTTCCAGTTCTTCAATGATAACTGTTCCATTTGGCATCCACAGCACCAGGCCCTGGCCCACATCATCGTCCATGGTATAGATGCTCAGCTCCTTTCCGAGTTTGCGGTGGTCGCGCTGTTTGGCCTCCTCCAGCATCTTCAGGTACTCTTCCAGTTCCTTGCCCGAAGGGAAGGTAATGCCATAGATCCGGGTGAGCTGTTTATTCTTTTCGTCACCCTTCCAGTATGCACCGGCGATATTGGTCAGTTTGATTGCCTTGATAAAGGAAGTGTTCGGTATATGAGGACCACGGCACAGGTCGGTAAAACCGCCCTGGGTATAAAAAGTAATCTCGCCATCCTTCAGGTTGCCCAGCAGGTCAAGTTTATACTGATCTCCCTTTTTGCTGAAATATTCCACGGCCTCCTGTTTGGGCACATCCCTGCGGATAAAGACCGACTGGTTTTTTGCCAGTTCGTTCATCTTTTTCTCCAGTATAACCAGGTCTTCCTCGGTCACCTTGCGGTCGCCCAGGTCCATATCATAATAAAAACCGTTCTCCACGGGAGGTCCAACCCAGAATTTAACCCCCGGGAAAGTGGCTTCCACTGCTTCTGCCAGCAGGTGGGCAGAGGAATGCCAGAAGGTGGATTTGCCTCCCGGATCATTCCAGGTAAGCAGTTTAACGGTTGAATCCTTTGTGATGGGCCTGCCTGCATCCCATACTTCCCCGTTAACCTCGGCCGCAAGTACCTTACGGGCAAGCCCCTCGGATATGGATTTTGCCACATCCATTGAGCTCACGCCTTCTTCAAATTGTTTTACCGCACCATCCGGCAATGTAATGTTGATCATTCTTATTTATTCTGTTTTCAACTGAAAAAATGGGGATGCCGGTCAACCGGCAGGACCCGCTCCAGCCATGGGCTTCCATCATTGGATGGTCGCTTTCAGGCAGTTTACAGGAGTGCAAAATTAACAAACTCTTGCCGGAGTGCAATCAGGGAAAAACAACAAATTCCTTAGTTTTGGTACAATGACGAGGCGCCAAATAACGACCAGACTGTTTTTATCCTTTTTTGCCTGTTCCTTCTTCCTCGGTGCAACCGCCCAAACGGTCACGGGAATATGGCGGGGTTACTTCATTTCAGATGATGGGTCCCAATACAAGCTGGAGTTTCAGGTCAAGCAAAATAATACCGGGCAGTTTGCAGTAAGCGGTGTGTCTTATTCCTATGCAATGGACAAACGTTTTTACGGAAAGGCAACGATGACCGGCAATTTCATGAAGACTTCGCAGAACTTCCGCATCCGCGAGATCAAAACAGTAGAGGTTAAAAACCTCGGTGGTGGATCTACCTGTATCATGAATTATGATCTCAGCTACAGTAAATCGGGCAAGGAAGAATTTCTGGAAGGCACCTATCTTGGAAAACCGGAGACTGAAAAAGAAAACAACTATCAATGGGGCGATTGTGGTGGAGGAAAAGTCTTCCTGCGTAAAGTACCTACTTCCGATTTTTATATTGAACCTTTTTTAAGAACACCTGCAAAACCATCTTCACCACCTGTTGTAAAAACTGATACCATCCGGAAAACAACACCGGTTGTTGTTCCGAAGAAAGATCCGCCGAATGTGGTAGTAAAGACCAGTCCTAAAAAAGACCCGCCGGTTGTAAAAACCATTCCGCCAAAAAAGGATCCGGTTATCGTAAAAACTACTCCTAAAAAAAATCCGCCCGTAGTTAAAACAACCCCGAAAAAAGATCCGGTAGTTACTCCGCCTACGGTAAAAAAAGATCCGGGCATTTTAAAAAAACCGGATTCGCTGACAAAGTCGCCGGATGTGGCCACCAGGGTACCAGTCAGGATTCCCTCGTCCAATCCTTCGGTGTTGCGAAACCGTTCCAATGAACTGATGAAATTACTGGTGGTAAACAGTCCCAGTGTGGAAGTAAAACTTTACGATAATGGCGAAATAGATGATGATACCATTTCCGTTTATTTTGATAAAAAACTGGTTAAGTCGAACCAGCGTCTCACCACCGCGCCACTGACCATCCACCTGGACCTCAACGATGACAACCAGGACCATGAACTGGTGATGGTGGCTGAAAACCTGGGACGCATACCTCCCAATACCTCACTGATGATCGTGGAAGCAGGCGATAAAACATTTACCGTCCGGATCACTTCCAACGAACAAAAAAATGCCGTGGTCAGGTTCAGGTACGAGAAGCCCTGACCCGCATCGTACCGGTCTGTATTTGCCGTTGCTGTAATTTTTAAATCCACGTCCCCGTTTTTACGGTATTTTCATAACTCATGCGTCTATCCATTTTTTTAATTGTACTGCTGTTCACCGTAAACGCTGGTAATTCCCAGCAGATAAATGGATACTGGAAAGGGCGGCTGGTTATGGAGCCCGGCGGATGTTTTCCCGTGTATAATATCGAGTTCCAGATCAGGGTTACAGGCAACCGTATCACCGGCACCTCCTATCATTACAGCGATACCACCAATTATGTAAAGGAAGATTTTGAAGGGATCTACGATTCCACTTCGAATGCACTGATCATTGAAGAAAAAAAAGTTTCGGTGTTTCGTATACCGGCCGACTGCATCCCCTGCATAAAAAAATACTCACTGACTTATCATACCGATGGCAGGGAAGAACAGATCCGTGGTTCATGGACGGGCAAAACAATGGACAACCGGAGTATTTGTCCCGCAGGTACCATCGTCCTTACAAGAATCCAGAAATCAGCATTTGATCCGCCTGTACCTTCAGTAATACTCAACCGCAAGAATATCCTGATCCGGGAGATCTTTGTCGATACGGGCATTGTACAGCTTGACTTCTACGATAACGGGGAAATAGATGGGGATACCATTTCTGTATTTGTGAATAATATTCCCATTGCCACCGGCAAGCTGATTGGCGCAAAACCCGTCACTGCCTTTGTAAGGATTGATTTGTCGAGACCAACCTATGAACTGGTGATGGTGGCCGATAACCTGGGGAGCATCCCACCCAACACTGCGCTGATGATCGTCTACACAGGTGGAAAAAGATACCTTCTCAATGTGGCTGCTGATGGAAACAAAAATGCATTGGTCAGGTTTATCTACCAGCGGCCCTGATAATCACCACATGTGGCATGGTTTTTTTAACCTATGTGTTGAAAACAAACCTAAAACTTTATGAAAAAGATTTTATCCCTGCTGGCAATCATTCTGATTGCCGGTACCCTTAATGCACAAAACCTTTCATTCGGACCCACCCTGGGTTTTGGTCATGGCTGGCTCAGTGTTCCCGATGATGCAGAGGATTTCAACCGCGACTTCCATCCTACTTATAATATCGGGGCAAAACTCGTTTATAGTTTTGTAAGCGACTGGGGTATCAGTGCCGATGTCAAATTCTCCAGTGAGGGGGGTAAGTTCAGTAATTCTGACGGTGGAGAACAGGAACAGATTTTTCGCCTGAATTATATCCGCGTTCCGATACAGGGTATTTATTTCTTTGAACAATTGGGCGACAGGGTGCGGCCTAAAGTATTCCTGGGTCCATCATTCGGATTTCTGGTGGGTGGTGAAAACAAGACAAAAATCGACGGTGAAACAGTCCAGACACAAAAAGCAAAAGACGTTGCCAAAACATTCGACTTTGGCCTGAATGGCGGTGTGGGAGCCAACTTTCGTATAGATGGTAATAAATGGCTGAACGCCGACATTACCTACGCACACGGCTTAACAGGAATTTTTGATGAAGACGTTTCTTCTTCCGAAAATTATAAAAACAGGGGAATAGGAATAAATATCGGACTGCTGTTCCCCATTAACCAGATGAAGAAAAAATAAAAATTAAAGTTCCTTCCGGAGAGTAGCTGTATCGGGAACGGTGAAATTGATGGTATCCTTCGGACCACCGCATTCCAGCATTCCGTCCTTGTACTTCGGATGTTTTAATCCCATGTATGGATTACGGACGATATCGGTCCTGCTAAGCCAGAACCCGGAATTATCCTCACCGAAGGCCATGGGGCATTCCTGCCAGTACATTTTGGCCCGGTCGTACTTGATAACTACCATCAGTAACATCAGGTTTTCCGAAAGTGTATTCAATGCAACTCTTTTCTGTTCCAGTGTGGGTCCGGCGATAATCGCGCCCACACTGGATTTTGAATTCACGAGTGGGTCAAGTGCAGATTCATATATAGCGGTGTCTTTACGCAGGTCTTCCAGTGTCAGCGAGTCCAGTGCCAGCAGCAAATTACCGGCAACGGTATTGACCTTTACGGAATCCCAGTTAACAAATGCTTCGGTGAGATCATAATAAGTATTGAGAACCTGTTCGGCCGACTGATTAAATGCGTCAGTATGTTTACTGACAGCCAGGGAAACGGGTTTTGGTCCCTTCTCTCTTTTTCCCGTCCTGAATTTGAACGCCCACAACAGGTAACCCGCTGCAAAGAGTACGAGAATCCCGACTATCGCCAATACTTTTTTCATAGACTAATTAGTTTTCGCAAAGATAAATAGCGGGGACGGCAAGTGCTAATCCATTATTTTTGCACTTAATTTTTAAAAAGGCAGGTTTCTATGTTAGCGGGTTTACAAAATGTTACGTTTGAGTTCGGAGCAAGAGTGATCATTGAAGAAGCGACCTGGCATATCCAGCCCGGGGAAAGGATCGGACTGATCGGCTACAATGGAACCGGCAAGTCAACTATTCTAAAACTGCTTGTCGGGCAGTACAGCCCCTCTGCCGGTACGGTTGAACGCAGCCGCACCACTTCTATCGGTTACCTTCACCAGGACCTGCTGAGTTTTGATACCACCGAATCGATCCTGCAGGTTGCCCTCGGCGCCTTTGAAAAAGTGATCCAGCTGGAAAAGGAAATCGAACACCTGGGAAAAGAACTGGAACGGACGGGAGATGAAAAAACCCTGTACGAATATTCCGACAAACTCCATGAACTGGAAACACTCGGCGGTTATGATATCCATCACCGGACAGAAGAAGTTTTACAGGGACTTGGTTTTCCAAATGAAGACCTGCAACGTCCCTATAAAGAATTCAGCGGGGGATGGCGAATGCGTGTACTCCTTGCAAAAATGATCCTGCAGGCACCCGACCTGCTGCTGCTGGATGAACCTACCAACCACCTTGACCTTCCATCCATTGAATGGCTGGAAAAATACCTGCTGCATTACCAGGGTTCAGTGGTAATCGTGAGTCACGATAAATATTTCCTCAACCGGATGGTGACCAAGATTGTGGAAGTATACCAGCAACAGCTGCATATTTATACCGGTAACTTTGACTATTACGAAAAGGAAAAGGCCATCCGCATAGAAATGCAACAGAAGGCTTTTGAAAACCAGCAGGACTATATCCGCCAGCAGGAACGTTTCGTAGAACGCTTCAAAGCCAAGGCCAGCAAGGCCGCTGCGGCACAAAGTATCCAGAAGCGGCTCGACAGGCTTGACCGCATCGAAGACGTATCGCTGGAGCGACCAAATATCCGTATCAATTTCCGGGTGGATAAAACACCAGGCCGTGTACTGGTGGAACTGAAAGACATCCATAAACAATTCGGCGAAAATATAATTGTGGATCATGCCAGTGCCGAGATCGACCGCGGCGACAAGATCGCCCTTATTGGTGCAAACGGAAAAGGTAAATCAACCCTGCTGCGGATCATTGCTGGTGTGGAACCGGCAGAAGGTGAACGCAAATGGGGCCATAACGTGGAAGAAAGTTTTTATGCACAGCACCAGCTGGAAGCATTGAACATCAACAATACCATTATCGATGAAATGAGGGAATGCGGCAGCCAGATGACCGATGTGGAACTACGTACCACCCTTGGTTGTTTCCTCTTCAGCGGTGATGATGCAGATAAAAAAATCAAGGTGCTGAGTGGTGGTGAAAAAGCCCGGGTAGCACTTGCGAAGACCATGATCAGCAAGGCGAACTTCCTTATGCTGGATGAGCCAACCAACCACCTGGACATGCATAGCTGCGACCTGCTTATTGATGCACTGACCAAGTACCAGGGAAGCCTGATCCTGGTGAGTCACGACCGTTATTTCGTATCCAGGACCGCCAACAAGATCTGGGAAATAGTTGATCATGAGATCAAGGAATTTAAAGGCGGGTACGACGAATATGTAGCCTGGAAAGAACGTATGGCCAAACAGGATCCAAAAAACCAGAAAAAGGAAAAAAAGGGGAATGAACCGGGCGACCGGAACAATCAAAAAAAAAATCCTGAACCTGTAGTAACTGCCCCTCCGCCAAAGGCATCAGCATCGGCGCCAGTTAACAAGGAAAATAAAAAAGAACTCCAGAAACAACAACGCCTGTTCCAGCAACTGGAAGAACAGATTGCAGAACTCAGCAAGGAGAAACTTGTGCTGGAAGCGGCACTGGCCGAACCGGGCACCTATACTGACCGCGATAAGTTTGTAAAGACAGAAACAGCTTATAAGGTAGTGTCGGATAAACTGGTATCGCTGGGAAAAGATTATGAACAGGTATTTGAGAAGATAATGTTGCTGGAAAGCAACGAGGGGTAAAACAGGCTATCTTCACTATATTATTTATCCGACTGAATGAAGCGTATACTTCCTGTACTATTCCTTCTCGTCTGCGGTCTTCACGCTAGTTCCCAGAAAAAGCGGCCAACCATTGGTGTCACACTAAGTGGTGGCGGAGCCAAGGGCCTTGCACATATCGGTATACTTAAAGCCATCGACTCGGCAGGTATCAATGTCAACTATGTTACAGGTACCAGCATGGGTGCCATCATCGGCAGCCTGTATGCCGTGGGTTATTCCGCTGATACCATTGAAAAGCTGGCCTACACCATCGATTGGGAACAACTGTTAAGCAACCAGAGCGGACTTCGCAGTTTAATCATGGAAGAGAAAGATGAGTATGGCAAATACGATATTGAACTCCCCTGGGTAAAAAACCGCTTTAAAATCAGTACCGGTTTTCTCGAAGGGCAGGAACTCTGGCTGAAACTTTCCGAATTCTTTTTCCCTGTTCATGATATCAAGGACTTCAATAAATTCAGCATTCCCTTCCGGTGTATTGCCACCGACGTTGGTACCGGTGAAGCCGTTGTACTGAAACAAGGCGAGATCATCTCGGCAGTAAGAAGCAGTATGTCGATCCCTTCTGTTTTTACCACATCTGAATATGAAGGCCAGACCCTGGTGGATGGTGGTATCAGCCGCAACTTCCCGGTGCGTGATGTGAAAGAAATGGGAGCCGATTATGTGATCGGCAGCACGGTGGCAACGGGTCTGTTACCATCCGACAAAATAAAAAATATCATTCATCTCCTATTACAGATTGCTTTCTTCCGGGAAGCCGAGGATAATAAACAGGAAGTTCCGCTTTGTGATATCTATATTCATTTTGACCTGCCTGATTATAATATGGGCAGCTTCAGTAATGCGTTTGAGATCATGCAGAAAGGAGTTGAACGTGGACGTGAACTATATCCCCGCTTCAAACAGCTGAAAGACTCGCTGGACGCCATTTACGGAGTGGAAGAAAAAAAGACCGACCGCCTTCCTGAATCAAAACCCATTCTTGTTTCCTCTTATAAAGTCAATGGCCTGAAGAATACCAGGCAATCATTCTTTACCAATACCATGGGCTTTCGGGTGAATCATTCCTATAATGCAGCCGAACTGAATAACATGATCCGTAAGGCATTTGGATCACGTTACTACAGCCGCATCGTGTATGCCATTACACCCCTGCCCGATGGCACCTACAGGATTACATTTAATGTGGAAGAAAACCCGCTTACCTATCTTAAAGCTGGTCTGCATTACAACCGGTTTTCCGGGATCGGACTGATCGGCAATATCACCAGCAGGAATTTTTTCCTGCCCAATTCCAGGAGCCTGGCTGCCATTAACCTGGGCGAAAGCTTCCGCATCAAAGGGGAACATCTTCAATACCTGGGACGATTAAAATATTGGGGGTTCACCTTAAAGACACAGCTGGACCGTTTCGATTTTAATACCTATGACCAGGTAAAACAAACCGGGATTTACAAACAGAATAACTGGGACCTGGTGCAGAAACTGCACTACTCTCCCACCAGGAATATTACACTTGGTATCGGTCATAAATTTGAATGGATCCAGTATGAACCAACTTTATCCAGGGAAATAGAATTAAAAGGAAGCAGTAATTTCTCAACCGTCTTTTCCTACCTGAAATTCAATACACTCGACCGGAATACCTATCCCAGACGTGGAATCCGGATTGAGGTGGAAGGCGGACAGGTGCTGCACCAGCGGGAGCGCATCAATTTCCTGGTCAATGGCAGGATCCCCAATGATCCCGATTCCCTTACAATCGGTACCAGTCCTTACTTCCGCACCTGGGCCATTGCTGAAGGTTATGTACCCACCGGTGTAAAAACAACCCTGTTCATGCAGATCCAGAACGGGATCAACTTCAATTATTCCAACCATGTAGGGAATGAATTTATAGTTGGAGGTATGACCCGGATGTTCCGTAACCAGGTAATCTTTTCCGGATTCCAGGAAGCAACATTATATTCTTCTTCGATAGCAACCTTACTGGGCGGAGTACGGCGTCAGCTTTTTGCCGGTGCCTATGCAACAGCGCGTGCAAATATTCTCTTCAATAATTTTCTGACCCAGAGCGAATTTTTTGACACAAAAAATTTCTTTTCCGGTTATGCCCTGACGTTCTCTTATAATTTTGCATTGGGTCCGCTCGACCTCAGTGTAATGTACTGCGACCAGACCAGGCGCGTGCAGACCTATGTCAATCTGGGCATCCCTTTTTAAACAGGTTTGAGTGCTTTTATAAAATCACTCACCAGGTAACTCACCAGTTTGGCACTGCTGCCATCCACCCTTCCATCGGGCAGGCGGGTAGCGCCTTCCGAGATATAGAGATAGGCGGGACGAAGATCACCTGCCGTATAAGAAATGTATTGTCGCGCCTGGATGGCACTCACCCCAACCGGTGTCATATCTGCACTCAGCGATTGCTGCACCGCATCAAGATCAAGGTCGATCCCGGAAAGCAGGTCGCCCGTAAAAGCTGTTGCATGAGCAACCGCCTGCATAAAGGTTCGTTTCTGGTGAACGAAAATATCCTCAAAAGTTATACAGTCGATAAAGGGATTGTTTACCATGTCCATCCAAACATTCTGGGGAAGGTAATTCTCGTGAATACCCACCACGCAATACTTCTGCAGGTAACCATCCTCATCGGCATAACGATAGGCATTACCACTGTGCCGGCCCTCCAGGGGGCGGTAATGGGCATGTGCATCAAGGTTTACACAATTGATCTGTGCCAGTGGAATAACACCGGCCTTGAACCAGCCCTTGGCAGCACCTTTAATTATGGGATATGAATTATTATGGCCCCCACCAATCACGATAGGCAGTTTACCCAGCTCGGTAATTGTTTTCATCAGCTTCTCCACCTCATCATCAATGGTATTCACTGCATGCCGGTAGGCAACTGTTTTTTCATCACCACTTGTAGCGGTGGTATCAATCAGGTATTCTATATCGCCAAAATCGAAATGACCGAGAAGGAGAATCTCATTGCCATCAAGGAAATCATTACTCTGGATATTCAGGAAACTCTGCAGGAATGGTGTCCACAAGGTATCAGCACCTGCCTTCCCTTCATTGCCCTTTGTTCCTATATCTTCCGGAATTCCCACCAGAACGAAGGCGGCGGGGGAAGCAGCAATACCGGAAACCAGGTCGTCTCCTGGCTTCAGCACATGCAGCCGTTCACCCAGTTTGGTTTCAAACCTGCGCACCCTGGTCAACGCGCCGATATCCTGTCGGTTGTAAAGCTTCAGATGAGGAAGAATGGTTGATCTGGGTTGAGCGGTGATCATTTCAAATCCCTATTTTTTCATTGACAATTTGAAGTATCTCGTTCTCTAAAGCTAAACATTTGTTTTGTATTTCGAGTCCGCGGTCCACCATGTCTTTCACATTTTCCTGGTGCCGGTAGGAAGCCGCATTAATCCGCACGTTCATATAGGCACCCATCACGGCAGCCCTTGCGCAAAGCACGCCTACACCTGCATCCGAGACTGAGTTGGGATTACCGGTCAGGACCATAGCCCTGATCAGGTCCATACTTTCCAGCGAGATCTCCATCACCTGGAACGGCACCTGGATGGCCACCAGCGTGGCTTCCGCGAGAGCCTGGGTGCGGTAGGCCTTTTCCGCATCTGTCAGTTTGGGTAGTCCGATTGCCGCCATGATTCCGTTAAAGGCATGGGTATCGGCATCCACCAGTTTGAGCAGGCGTTCCTTGAACGACTGGCCCTTTTCTGCCCAGTCGCTGAATTCCTCCCAGCGTTCGTCCCAGCCTTTTTTATGGGAGGAAAGATTGGCTACCATTGTGGCAAGCGAAGCTCCCAGTGCGCCCATATATGCGGCAATTGAACCACCGCCCGGGGCCGGACTTTCACTGGCTGTTTCATCTGCAAAATCAGCCAGCGACTGATTGATCATTACCGACAACGCCGGATCCCTGAGTTTGTATTCGATGATTTTTTCTTCGGGTTTGAAAGGGCCAAGTTCATCAAGACCGAGCGATTTTACGGCGATATGGATCAGGTCTTTTTCAGATACTCCCCGCGATCTTGATTGTTTTCCCAGGAAGTACCTGCCGGCATCAAGGAGCGATTTCAGGGGAACAAGTCCCACGAGTTCACTACCCGTTACCCTGATACCCCGTTCGCCCGCGCGTTTACTTGCCTCCTCAAATGCAATATGGACGGGCGTTACAGCCAGGTTGGTCAGATTAATGGAGATTTGTGCGATTCCGTACTCCTGGATAAACCAACCAATTGCCTTTACGCTTTTCAAAGAACCAGGTATGGAAACCGGATAACCATGTTCATCCAGCACCGGCTTTCCATTTTCCCGTTTCACCCTTCCCGCTTCACGTATATCAAAGGCAATGGCATTTGCCCGCCTTACTGATGTGGTGTTGAGGTTAATATTATAAGCCACCAGGAAATCACGTGCGCCGATCACGGTAGCACCTCTTTTGAAATCCATTTCGGCCGGACCAAAATCGGGTTTCCATTCAGGCTGTTTGATCTTGCTGGCAAAATTTTCATACTCCCCTGCGCGGATCACGGAAAGGTTACTGCGTGATTTATCCGGTTGTGCAGCTTCATATAAATATACGGGAATGCCGAGTTCGGTACCTACCCTTTTGGCAAGCACTTCAGCATATTCTGCGGTGGCTTCCAGGCTTATTCCTGAGACGGGAATCAGTGGACAAACATCGGTGGCACCCATCCGCGGATGCTGGCCATGGTGTGTGGACATATCAATCAGCTCGCCTGCTTTGCGGATAGCGAGAAAGGCTGCTTCCACAACGGCATCGGGGTGACCGACAAAGGTTACCACCGTGCGGTTGGTTGCCTGGCCCGGATCTACATTTAATAAACGGACTCCATTCACCGATTCTATTACGTCGGTTATCTGTTTGATGATGGACAGGTCGTTGCCTTCACTGAAATTGGGGACACATTCTATCAGGGGTTGCATAATCATAGTTTGAAAAAGTCCCTGCCCACGCAGGGAAAAGTGAAATTAAAAAAGTTTTCGTCAAACGGGTTCCCCGTTAATAAACACCTTATCGATTAATGAACTTCCGAATGCATAAGGAAGGTAAGCAAGGGAAGGTATGGGGCGGGTCAACAAAAGGTTTGCCCTTTTACCCACCTGGATACTGCCTACTTCCTCTTCAAGACCCATTGCAAATGCACCGTTAATGGTAGCTGCATTGATTGCTTCTTCCGGTAATAACCGAAGCTGGATGCAGGCCAGGGAAAGAATAAAATTCATATTTCCCGAAGGGGAAGATCCGGGATTGAAATCACTGGCCAGTGCCAGTGCTGCTCCTGCATCAATGAGTGCACGTGCGGGTTGATAATCCATTCGCAGGAAAAAAGCAGCAGATGGTAACAGGGTACCGATTACAGGTGAATTTGCCAGCAGGCTGATATCGGCACTGGTCATGGTTTCCAGGTGATCAGCGCTCAGCGCATCGAGCCGTATGGCTTCTTCAATTCCACCGATGCTGTTAAGCTGGTTTACATGAAGTTTGGGACGAAGTCCCACGCGTTTACCTGCCTCGCAGATGCGCCCCATTTCCCGCGGAGAAAAAAAACCCGTCTCACAAAATACATCAATGTAATCGGCCAGTCCTTCCTGTGCAATTACCGGCAGCATGTCTTCGATAATCTGGCGGATATAGGTTTCATGATCTTCCTTATATGAAAGCGGAAAGGTATGGGCTCCCAGGAAGGTGGATTTTACAGGAATGGGTGAAGTGTCTTTCAGGCGACGGATAACGCGTAACATTTTAAGTTCCGATTCAATGCTGAGTCCGTATCCACTCTTGATCTCTACGGCACCGGTGCCCTGTTGCATGATCTCCTGCAGACGCCCCCAGGCCGACCTGAGCAATTCCATTTCACTGGCATCGGCAAGTTTGGCGGCAGAGTTGAGTATGCCCCCTCCCTTTGCTGCAATTTCCGCATAGGAAGCACCCCGGATGCGGTCCACAAATTCTTCTTCCCTGCTTGCTGCAAAAACCAGGTGGGTATGCGAATCGCACCAGGCCGGCAGTACCAGCTGATCGGATGCATTGATGATATTGCCAGCATAGGATTCAGGACTGTCCAGATCTTCCATACTGCCGTAACCCGCAATAATTCCATCTTCCATCAGCAGGTATGCATCTTCGATACTGGAAAGACGTTTGAGATCTGCGCCACGAAGCAGGATATTTTCCGTTCCCACCCCGGCCAGGACTTTTATATTGGTAAGAAGTGTAGAAGCCATGACGCAATATAAAATCTTTTGGGGCTGGTATGATCTTTATAGATAAAAAGACGAAATTGGACTTTATGATATTTCCTGATTTTTCTGATCCCTCTGTTTGGGTAAGCCTGCTGACATTAACGTTCCTGGAGATCGTACTTGGTGTCGACAATATTATTTTTATCTCGATCATTTCTGATAAACTGGATCATCAGCACCAGAAGAAAGCACGTAATGTGGGTCTGTTGCTTGCCATGTTATTCCGGGTGGGCCTGTTGCTCACGATTACCTGGATCATGAAACTGAGGGAACCGGTGTTCACGCTTTCGTTTATAAAAACAGAAGGCGTTCCGCTGGGAATCAGTTGGAAGGACCTGATCCTGATGGCCGGTGGCGCGTTTTTAGTGGTAAAAAGTACATTGGAAATCCATCATAAACTCGATACCACCCGTCGCGAGGAAGCCGGTCATAAAAAAATATCGAGCTCGGTCAGTTCAGTAATTTTACAGATCGTATTGATCGATGCAGTATTTTCTTTTGATTCCATCCTTACCGCTATTGGCCTGGTGGATGAAGTAATAATCATGATCATTGCTGTGGTGATTTCCATCGGCATCATGATGCTGTTCTCCGGTCCCATCAGCCGTTTCATCAACAAGAACCCTACCCTGCAGATGCTTGCGCTCGCATTCCTTATTGCCATCGGGATCATGCTGGTGGCTGAAGGTTTCCATCAGAAGATCAGCAAGAGTTATATCTATACAATGATTGCTTTCTCGCTGGTGGTAGAATTGCTGAATCTTCGTTTACGTAAAAAATATGATAAGGGAGATGATGAAGACAAACCCCTGACTGATAAAATTCCAAGCCGTTAAACCGGACTCAGGGTTCGAGGCTTTCTATGCCGCGACGGTATTCGTATTGAAGGTCTTCATGAAGCCCATCAACCAGCTGATGTACTTTTTTTAACTGGCCGAGATAGAGATTATTGATGACGGGATTTTTCTTCAGCGGGATACCGGTGTCATTGATACATTGCATGAAATACATGCGGAGTTCAACTTCGGTTGATTTTTCACTGCTGTACCTGGCGTATTTGTTGATCAGCCGCCCGATCTTCCTCAGGCTTTTTTTGGCGTAATACAAATGTGAGAGGTTGATCTCCCCTATCAGGGCTTCAATTTCTTCCTTGATGCTGCGGATAAACTGCTGTTCGTCCTGCGATTCAAACAACAGGTAGGTCAGCAGTTCCTTGTTTTCTTTTTTGAATTTACCCAACCGCATACAAAGTTCTACCAGTTGTGCGGGTTTCAGTGCCGTAATTTCTTTTTTTATTTCCTGTATGGTTGCCGCTCTCATGCTGCAATTTATTTTATTTGTATAAGGCAACGCCATTTAATTCCTGCCCTGAATTCTTTCCTTTTAAGGATATTTGCAATCCAATTTGTAAGTATGCGCATAGCGATTAATGGAATGGGGCGGATAGGCAGGTTACTGTTCAGGCGACTGTACAATCACCCCGAACTGGAACTGGTGGCGGTGAATGATATCATGGATCCGATGAACCTCCTGTACCTGTTAAAATACGACTCGGTTTACGGGACCTTCCCGGGTGAGCTTTCCCTTGGTAATGATAATGTGATCCTGGGGGAGCGGCCGGTACTTGTGCTGCAGAACCCGCAACCAGTCACGCTTCCCTGGTCGGACCTGGGCATTGACCTGGTTATTGAATGCACGGGCAGGTTCAGCAGCAAAAGCGGTGCGGGCGAACACCTTGTGGCAGGTGCCGGGAAGGTATTGCTGTCGACCACCGGTTCGGAAGACATTCCCCTGCTGATCTACGGTTATAATCATACCGGTATTACACCGGAGACCAAAATCATTTCACCTGGTGGGTGTATGACCAATTGTTCGGTCCACCTGCTGTACATATTAAACGCTATCGGGATTAAGAGCGCGCAGTTGCAGTTCCTGCATTCGTATACCTCCCGGCAGGAGCTGGTGGATGCTCCGCATAAACAATACCGTCGCGGGCGGGCTGCGGCCGAGTCGATCATTCCCGTTGAAATCGATCTCCATCATTCGCTGGAGCGGCTGATGCCCGGTATCAAGGGCAAGGTGTTATCGTTGTCGACCCGGATCCCTGTGGCCAATGGAGCCATGGCTGATTTTAGTATCCAGCTGGACCGGGATGTAAATGTTGCTGAAATAAACCGCCTGTTCCGCAAAGCCGCGGAGGGAGAATACAGTGGTATCGTGGATTATACGGAAGAAGAACTGGTATCACTCGATTATAAGGGTAATACCAACTCCTGTGTAGTTGACGGAACACTGACGGCGGTAGTGGGGAATCATCTCCGGCTGGTTGCCTGGTTTGATAACGAATATGGTTTTACCAGCCGGATTATCGACTGGGTGAAGTATTGGAAATCGAGAGGTTTTGTATAGAGAGCTGATAGTTAAAACCGGAAGTTTTGCGCAAAACCTGCAAGGTGTTGAGGCTTCAACTTCGGATGGCAATGTTTTCTTACATTTAATTCATGAAGTACTTTGTTGAAAAGGGCTCGATTGTCCGCCAGATCTGGGGCAAGAGTGACACCATCCTGTTTGTATTTGCAGGAGCCTCTGCGGAGTTTGCCCTGAACAAAGCAGTGGACTGGTTATATTTCACCGGTCGCCTTCCTGCAGATCCGTTGGGCCGGCTGTTTTCAACAGTAATGTATGCGAGACTGATTGTTTTTTCTGAAGAACAAAAAGCCTTACAGGCAATTGACAAGATTGTTTCCATACACCAGGCAGTGGAAGAAAACCGGGGTGATCGTATTCCCGACTGGGCATACCGGGACGTATTATTTATGCTGATCCACTACTCTATCGCCGCCTATGAATTACTGGAACGCAAATTAAGCGATCAGGATAAGGAAGATTTATTTGATGTGTTTTACCGGATGGGAACGCGCATGAACCTGAAGGACCTGCCTGTTAATTACCAGCAATGGAAAGTTCAGCAACAGCAACACCTCGAAGCAGACCTGTTATACAGCGATTACACGAAGGACCTTTATAAACAATACCGCAAACACCTGGGGGTTTTCCGTTACCAGATCCTGCTGCAGTCGCAGAAACTGGTTTGTCCCCCGAAAGTATTGACCCTGCTGGGTCTCACAAGTTACTCCTGGGCCAGCCCCTTACTGGTTGCATATAAAGCCAGCCGGCGCCTCCGCCTCGACAGCCTGGTGAAAGAACTGTTATTGCCCCGAAAATATATGAAAGAAATAAAAGCGCTGGATAAGGAACCTTAGAAAAAGGTAGCAGTCCAGGTGCGGGTAAACAGTTCCCCCCCATCCAGTTTTTCTATGCCCTCCTTATCTTTCAGTTGCTGGTTGCTGTTAACACTGTCAGCAATTCCACACCAGGGTTCAATGCAAACGAAGCCGGCATCTTTTGCGGCCCAGAGACCGAGAAATGGAAAGCCTGGAAAATCAAACTTTATCCCATGTGGTGTCTTGGTATTCGTCAGGGTCAGGCTAGCAGAGCGTAGCTTTTTTAATACCACCGCATCTTTATAAAAAAGGTCATGGGTCAATGGAAGACGTTTGGTATTCTCAAGTAAGGGAACAGAATGGTCGCCAATCAGGCCATCAGCAGAGATCATCCACCGTCCGGCTGTTTCGGGTTTTTCAAATTCAAAATAATAATCGTTGTACTGTTCGCCGGCTGCAAGTGGCACTTTAAATGCAGGATGTGCGCCAACGGAAAAATACACAGGCGTTGATGCCGGGTTTTTGATTTCATAAGTCACCGATAAACTGGCAACTGATAACTCGTACCTGATCCGGAATTCAAAAGCGAATGGAAATTTTTCAAGGGTTGTTTCATCGGATAAAAGCAGGAAGGTTACAGAACTGGCTTCCTCTTTCTCAACGGTGAATTCCCTGTCGCGCGCAAATCCGTGCCGGCTCATCTGGTAAGGTCTTCCCTCATAGTACATCGTGTTTTCCTTTAGCGTACCTACAATTGGAAATAATACCGGTGAACTCTTGGCCCAGTAAGCCGGATCTGCATTCCACAGGTAATCGAGTCCGTTTCCTTTATGAAAGATTTTCCGGAGTTCGGCTCCTTTAGGATCTATTGTTACAGCGAGGGATTCATTTTCTATTACCAGCATGACAAATTTTTTCAAAGATACTGCAAGAAGGATTTATGGTATATTAGCTACAGGTAATTGTTACCAATCAACCAGCACATGAGTTATATCGGGATTTGTTTAATGGCCCTTCTTTACCTGCTTGCCGGGCTCTCCCATTTTTTAAAACCAAAAATGTATGAGTATATCATTCCGCGCTGGATTCCGTTTCGCCGGTTCCTGGTGTATTTTACCGGTTTATGGGAGATGATGGCGGCTGTGTTGTTACTGGTTCCGGTTACCAGGCCGGTAGCTGCATGGAGTATCATTATCCTGCTGGTACTGGTGTTCCCGGCAAATATTAAAATGGCAATTGATTTTAAAAAGAAGCGGCACAAATATTATTGGCTGACGGTACTTCGCCTTCCGGTGCAGGTATTACTAGTATGGTGGGCCTGGATGTATACCTGACCACTTCACCCCTGATGATGTGAATTAACCAGGCCACCCTGTTTATCCTTTATTGATTGTATCAATCCATTTCATCACCGTATAACCTTCTTCTGCAGGGCAGGGATTTATTTTTCCACCGGCAAAATATTCAACCACTTTTGCGATCATGGGTTGTTGCACATGTTGCAGTGGTTTAAATTCAAAGGTCCTGAACTTTCCTTTCTGCTCCAGCACTATCGGGGCCTTTCCAAAAAAGGAAAAATTGATGGAACCCGTATCACCGGTGATGGTACAGGTATCACGCTCTATGGTGGAGGATGCACTGAAACACCAGGTCCCGCTGAATACAATATTGCTGTCGAACAGGATAGTTGCAGTAACCAGGTCGGGTGAAGGATAAACACCGGCCTGGTTGATAGCCAGTCCGCTGATTTTTTTTGCCTCACCAAATAATGTGTACAGGATATCGAGCTGATGAGGTGCGAGGTCGTTGAAGAGTCCGCCCCCGGCTATCGCCGGATCCACCCGCCATTTATTTCCGGTGGCTTTCAGTTGTGATTTATTCAGTAATGTTTTATTCAGTTCAATTGAAACTGTCCTGATAGCACCAATGCGGTTTTTATCCAGCAGTTCCCTGATTTTTAAAAAATAGGGCTGTGCGCGACGGTAATGCGCCACGGTAAGTTTAACGCCGGCCCTGGATGCAGCTGCCGCCATTTTTTTTGCTTCCCCTGCATTCAGGGTCATGGGTTTTTCCACGTAAACCGGTTTGCCGGCCCTGATTGCAGCCAGTGCATACTCAAGATGCGAGGAGGGCGGGGTGGCAATATAGATCGCGTTTACGCGCGGGTCATGGATGAGTTCGTTGGCGTTCGTATACCAGGAAGCCACCCCGTGGCGGTTGGCGTAGTCCTTTACTTTGGCTTCATCACGACGCATAACCGCCTGCAGGGATGACCCTGCTACTTTATTAAATGCGGGACCACTTTTAATTTCGGTGACATCCCCGGATCCGATAATTCCCCAGTTGATTTTTTTCATGTATCAGGATTGTTTTTCCTTGAACAGCCAAGTTACGGCTCCACGGTAAAATTTAAAGGCCGGTAGTCAGAATTAATTGATCTTTGCCTCCCTTTTCAAAAAATGAACGACAGAGCAAACGCATATTCAGAAACCAGGCAGACCTGGGCCCTTTCCCTTCCGATCATCTTCGGGGAATTGTCGCAGATGGCCCTGCACCTCATCGATACCGCGATGGTGGGCGCCCTGGGCTACAAACAACTTGCAGCCGCTGCACTGGTGCTTGCTGTAATGAATATTCCGTTTGTACTCGGTATCGGGATGACGATCTCCGTTTCGCAACTGGTATCACTTTCGCATGGCCGGAAGGACGGACAGAAGGTATCCCATTATTTTTATAATGGCTTCTGGATTTGTGCAGTCACAGCCCTGCTGATCTCCATCGGACTGGAGCTTGGAAAAAATATATTGTTCCATCTCGACCAGGATCCTGATGTAGCTGCCATGGCGGTACCGTTTCTTCAGATCATGGGATGGAGTGTGATCCCCATGCTGCTGTTCATGTCATTAAAACAATTCACCGACGGCCTGGAAAAAACAAGGACAGCCATGATAATTTCCATCGCGGCCCTTCCTCTCAATATCTTTATAAACTGGCTGCTGATTTACGGCAACTGGGGATTCCCGCGACTCGAACTCGTGGGTGCAGGCTGGGGTACCTTCATCACCCGTTCCCTGATGTTCCTTACACTCGGACTTGTAATCTTCAAACACCCGGTGTTCAAACGATACATCGCAGTTCGTAAAAATCAATGGCGGTTAAACAAACAAAGCATCCGGGAACTCCTGCATATCGGTGTACCATCGAGCCTGCAGGTAGGGTTGGAAGGTGGTGCCTTTGCTGTGTCAGGGATCATGGTCGGAACGATCGGCGCAACTGAACAGGCTGCTCACCAGATTGCGCTTACCTGTGCTTCGTTCACTTTCATGGTTTCAATGGGACTGGCACAGGGTGCATCAATCCGTGTCAGTAATGCTTACGGTACATTAAACGGAAAGAAGATCATCACCATTGGAAAGACCACGCTCATCAGTGCCATCTTGTATGGAGTGGTCTGTGCTGTACTCTTTACTATTTTCCGCAATCAGTTACCGACACTTTTTAATGACGATGCCAATGTTATAAAAATGTCTTCGGTTTTATTACTCTTCGCAGCTGTATTCCAGATCTCCGATGCCACACAAGCCGCCGGGGCCGGGCTTCTCCGGGGGATCAAGGATGTGCGGATCCCCACCATTCTTATTGCCATTGCCTACTGGGTGATCGGTATTCCTGCGGGTTATTTACTGGCGTTCCATTTTGGACTGGGCGCTGCAGGGATCTGGATCGGATTTATCATCGGGTTGACCTGTTCGAGTGTATTTCTTTGCTGGAGATTTTTAAAGATGGGTAGAAATATCCGGTAATATCATTTTTTGATTGTCCCGGAATTGGATGAATTCAGCAACCTCATCCGGTATGCATTTTTTGCCGTCAATCCGAGTTTCCTGATCAACCGGTAATTGGCAATTACTCCAACCGGGGCACCAATCACCGGAACAAGCTGTGCCATTTTTGCAAGATCGATATAGTCGCGGTACTCCTGCTGGAAACTGCGCCATTCAAATTGGTTGAGATCGTCCGGAAGTTCAGTAGCTTTTTTATCCCAGTCAGTCATTTTGAGATAAACATTGCGGCGGTGTTCATGGCTGGAGAAAGCCAGTTCAAAAATATAAAGAATATAAATCCGCTCTTTGTAATTACGCGTATCAAACCCATAAACAGATGCGATCTCGAAAAGCAATTTGATCTTGATGGCCATCAGCAACGGAAAGTCAGCCAGTCCCATTAATATACCACCCGCCCCGGTTATCCCACCTTCCACTGCTGCGGTATTACGATAAAGCCGGATTTTTTCTTCCACCAGGAGTTCCCTTGCCTTCAGGTCCTGGTCGCGCAACGGCGCTGATGTGGTGTACCGGGCACCAAAGAGTACGGCTGTCACCATTTGTTTGATGGCATAAGTAACACCCGCGTGAACTTTCTCGGGGATCCATGAGTTGATTTTACCTTGTGCCTTCCTGGACAATCTATTCAGGAATGAAGGCTTATGTAACATTTGCCGTTGCCATTTCTCCACTTCCGGCAACACGAGATAATCATAACTATCCATGGGCGATTATTTAGCAACCGCGATTTTAATCTTCCTGTTTTTAAGTTTATGTTCCTTGATCTGTTGCAGGGTGTGACTTGCCCTGGATTTGCGGATGGCCACGAATGAAAAAAAGTCTTTTACCTCGATCATACCAATATCTTCCATTTTGAGTTCCCCGCGGTTGGAAAGGAATCCTACGATATCAACCTTATTCACTTTATCCTTTTTGCCTGCGGCGATAAAGAGCGTTGTCCACTTGGGCTTTTCGGGTAGTTCGGCATGCTCCGGCAGTTCAATTGTTTCTACTTCACCGGTAATATATTTTGGTAATTTTTCATCCGGTCCGATGATCAGTATGGATGTTCCGCTGGTATCCATCCTTGCTGTCCTTCCATTACGGTGGGTATATACATCCTCTGTTGACGGAAGATGGTAATGCACGATATACCGGATATTATCGATATCCAGTCCACGTGCGGCAAGATCAGTTGTCACCAGCACATTTGATGTTCCGTTCCTGAATTTACAAAGTGCCGCCTCGCGTTCCTGTTGTTCCATGGCACCATGATAGTATACGTTGACGATATCTTTTTCTTTCAGCAGTTCGCTCACACGTTCCACCGATTCACGATGATTGCAGAATACAATGGTAGACCGGTTGCCCAGGTAACAGATAAGACGGAACAGGGTGTTCATTTTATCTTTATCAGGACTGAAGAGTTGTTGTATGGCCAGTTGTTTACCCGGATCATCTTCTACCAGGAAATCGAGCAGCTCTTCATTTTCCAGGCGGATAAATTCCGGAATTGCGGCACCCGGGGTTGCGGAAGTCAGGATTTTTTTCTCAACAGCTGGAAGGGCATTGATGATAAAAGAAACTTCTTCCTGAAAACCCATTTCGAGCGACTTGTCAAATTCATCGAGGACAAGAGTGCGGATGCCCTTTGGATCGATGCTGCCGCGGCGCAGATGGTCACCCACCCGGCCGGGAGTACCCACGATGAGTGCGGGCGCCTGGCGCAAATTATTCTCTTCGGTCTCCCGTTTATGTCCACCATAGGTACAGGTGATTTTAAAACCCGTTCCCATATTTTTAAAAACCTGTTCGATCTGCAGTGCCAGCTCCCGTGAGGGCACGATGATCATGGCCTGTGTGCCTGGAATATTGCGGTCGAGCCGCTCCAGCACGGGCAGCAAAAAAGCAAGGGTTTTACCCGATCCCGTAGCGGAAAGCAGGATTACATTATTGTGCAGGCGGTTCGCTTCGAGCGACTTCAGCTGCATTTCGTTCAGCGCTTCTATATTGAGATTTGAAAGTACCTGTGCGGTATCGATTGTTTGATCGTGCATCCGGCAAAAGTACGTAACATTTGGGTCAGGATTCCTTTGGAAAGTCGGCACCAACTGTGGTTTCTTCCCAGGTATCAAAATCTTTCTGTTGTTCGGCCAGTTTATTCCTTGCACCCTTTAGTGCCGCAACACCGAGTAGCAGCCGAAGCGGGGGTTCCGGTGAATTGACCGCTTTTATAATTGCTTTAACAGCACGCACAGGATCACCTGGCTGGCTGCCGCTGTAACCCCGGATGGTGTCTTTATTCTGATGCGCTGTTGCTGCGTAATCATCAATTATTATTTTGCTGTTGTTGGCGGAACGTCCGGCCCAATCAGTCCGGAAGCCACTTGGTGCCACAACGGTCACCCTGATCCCAAGCGGGGCTGTTTCCTTTGCCAATGCCTCGGAATAACCGGTCACTGCAAACTTGGTTGCATTATAAAAGCCAACAGCGGGGAAGGCAACCAGTCCGCCGATGGAAGAAATATTTACAATATGGCCACTCCTTTGTTTGCGCATGATGGGCAACACTTCCTTTGTAACGGATGCCAGGCCAAAAAAATTAATTTCGAACATGCGGCGGACTTCATCCTCTTCACTTTCCTCTATTGCACCAAAGTATCCGATGCCCGCATTGTTTACCAATACATCAATGCGCCCGAAATGGCTGTACGCCTGAGCCACTGCGGCTTTCACCTGTTCGGGTTTTGTCACATCCAGCTTAATGGGTATTGAGTTGCCGGGGAATTTTTCTATTATATCACTGATGTCATCAGGATTACGGGCGGTCACTGCCACCTGGTCGCCAAGTTCAAGCGCCTGGATGGCCAGTTCCCTGCCGAATCCGGTGCTGCACCCTGTTATAAACCATACCTTGCTCATGTCTGAAGATTTTAAGAATAACAAGTAACAAGGCATGATTGTTCCGGATCAGGATTGTTTCCGAACATATTTTGTAAGGATAACAATCACTTGTCCTTCGATCCTCCCTTCGATCTGTTCAGTATTGTCCTCCACGAGGCGGATATTCTTCACCACGGTACCCATTTTTGCGTTAAGGCTGCTGCCTTTCACATCCAGTGACCTGGTAAGGATAATGGTATCACCCGAATGAAGCTGATTTCCATTTGCATCCCTGTGTAATTCCACCGTTGCGTCATTATCGTGATCGCCTGTTGATTTCGCCCAGGCCAGGCGGTCGTCGTCGAGATACATCATATCGAGCAGGTCGGATGCCCAGCTTTCGTTCCGCAGGCGGCTCAGCATCCGCCAAGACAGTACCTGGATGCCCGGGACCTCGCTCCACATTGTATCAGACAGCACCGACCAGTGTGTGCTGTTTATCTCAGCCTTACGTTCAATTTGCGAAAGACAGGTTTCACAGATCATGATCGAATTATCTTCGGTAGTACGCGGCTGCGGCTGTACTTCATACAGGGACAGACCGGTTGATGCCTGGCATAATTCACATTTATCTCCACTCCTCTGACGGACGATTTCTTCAGTCTTCATATCGTTTATTTCAGTTGAGCCGCGAAAGTACTGTTTTTGGCGAAGTCCATTACCTGTGCAGCCTGACTGATCAGGTCCGGGTACCCGAAGGAATAACCTGGAATACGGTCGTGGCCTTCCCTGCTCCCTGATAACCTAAGTTATTAAACAAGTCCATTAAGTTTCGCATACTGTAGCAGCATGATCGTTTTTGCGTCGCGGATCCTGCCGTCAGTTATCATCTCAAAAGCATGACTGAACGGAATTTCAAGTACTTCAATATTCTCCTGTTCGGAAACTAGTCCGCCCCCTTCGTTTATTTTCATTGAATCATTATATGCCGCCACAAAAAGGTAAAGGATTTCGGTGACTGAACCGGGCGACATATATGCCTCGAGCACCTTCTCTGCTTTACCAATGCGGTATCCGGTTTCTTCTTCGGTCTCGCGCCTGATCTCTTCCTCCGGATTGTCTTTGTCCAGCAATCCCGCACAAACTTCAATAAGATATCCTTCTGAGTTACCATTAACATAGGTGGGCATCCGGAACTGCCTGGTCAGGATTACCGTTTCTTTTTCCCTGTTGTAAAGAAGAATCGCCGCTCCGTTGCCCCGGTCATAGGCTTCACGCTGCTGGTTTTCCCATTTGCCGTTTGCCTGTTTGATTTCATAATTGTATTTCCAGAGTTTAAACCAGTTGCCCGATAATAATTCCTTGCTGATTATTTTAATCCGATCCTTCATATGCATGTTTTTTATTCCAATAAATTATTAAATTTAGCGAGATGAAACAACTAATTGCCTGCTATTTAATCCCTGTTTGTTTTTGCCTCGCCGTGTATACCGGCGCATCGGCACAGCAATCACCCAAAATATTCCGTGCTGTAGCGTTTATAAAAGGCGAACATGATGAAGCGCATATCAGTTTTATGAAAGAAGGGAATGCCTGGTTTCGCCGGCAGGCGGAATTGTTTTCTTTTGTTTATGATACTACTACCAACTGGGACAACCTGAACGATTCCTTCCTGGCGAAGTACGATGTAGTATTATTTCCGGATGCCCGACCGGAGAAGGAAACGCAGCGCCTGGCGTTCCGGCATTATATAGAGGCAGGCGGAGGCTGGATGGGATTTCATTTCGCAGCATTTGCGCTGACTCCTTCTGATTTTCCGCAGGACTGGGACTGGTACCATCGTGAGTTTCTTGGCTCGGGAAGTTATGTATCCAATACCTGGCGACCCACTGCTGCTGTATTGAAAATCGAAGACCGCAATCCGTTTGGGCCCGACAGCCTGCCTTCGCGTATTTCGTCGGCACCAAATGAATGGTATCGCTGGGAGCTGGACCTGCGGAAAAACAAATCAATCAGGATCCTTGCAAGTATTGATACCAGCAGCTTTCCATTGGGTACAGGTCCGAAAAAATGGGAGATCTGGACTTCCGGATACTATCCTGTTGTATGGAGAAATACGAAGTACAATATGATCTATTTCAACATGGGGCATAACGATATTGATTACGAAGGCGGGACCAATAAAACCCTTTCCTATACGTTCGCAAACGAAGCCCAGTCGCGGCTGATCCTTCAGGCATTGCTGAGTATTGGCCAGAAAGGTGCAGGAAGACACTCGGGGCACTAGAAAATTCCAGAATTGTTTTCTATTTTGGGCCGGAAATCCTGTTACTGTGAAAAAACTTATCACTTCCGCCCTGTTATTGGTATGCACTACATCCCTGCTGGCCCAACCTGCTACTGATTCCCTTGTTGAACAGACAGAGCGGATCATCAAACCCGAAACAATCGTGAAGATCGAGAACCTGGGAGCGATGATCAACACCGAGTTCGCAGAACTCCGGCCAACCGTTTCGGCCGACGGCAACCTTCTCTTCTTCATCTGTGAGGATCATCCGATGAACACCAAATACAAATCCATCCGCAACTCGCAGGATATCTGGTATGCGGAGCGTGATAGTTTTGGTAAATGGGGAGAGGCAATGCACCTGCCGTTCCCATTAAATACCTACCACTATAATGCAGTTTACTGGATCTCGCCTGATAATAACCGGATCCTGATCCGTAATGCCTTTATCGAAGGCGACTATGTGGGCAATGGAGTGAGCATGTGCACGCGGTTAAAGAATGGCAACTGGAGTAAACCGGAGATGCTGAAAATAAAAAACTATTTAAAGTACGATTGCGGTCGCCAGACAGGCGCTACCATGGCGCATGACGGTCAGACTTTATTGTTGTACATGAGTGAGGAGAAAGGTGGATACAACAATGATATCTATGTATGTTTCCGTGAGGGCGGCGAATTCTGGAGCGAACCAAAAAGCCTTGGTAAAAAGATCAATCTCCCAAAATATAATGAACTGACCCCTTATCTCGCATCAGATGGCGAGACATTATATTTCAGTAGTGACCGGCCCGGCGGGTTTGGTGACAATGATATCTGGATGTCAAAACGGTTGGATGATAGCTGGCAAAAATGGTCGGAACCGGTGAACCTTGGTGAGCCGATTAATACACCCGACTGGGATGCTTTTTTTACATTGGATGCTGGAGGTGAATATGCTTACCTGACCACCAATCTGGGAGAGTTTGGAGAAAGTGATATTGTACGCGTCAAGTTACTGGAGAAGGAAAAACCAAATCCGATCGTGATGGTAACGGGTAATGTATACAATGCAAAAACCCAGGATCCTATTGGTGCATCACTGGTGTATGAAACCTTACCGGATGGTGTGGAAGCGGGGAATGCCCTGTCCAATGCGTCTGATGGTTCGTTCAAAATCGTATTGCCGTATGATAAAAATTACAGTATCCGGGCAACGGCAGATAAATTTTTTGCGCAATCAGAAAACCTGAATCTCGATTCACTTATTAAAGCAGGTCATAAAGAGATTCACAAGGACCTGTACCTGGTGCCGATTGAGATCGGCCAGGTGGTAAGGTTAAATAATGTATTCTTTGATTTTGACAAATGGGACCTGAGGGCGGAATCGCATCTTGAGCTCGACCGCGTTGCCAAACTCCTGAAAGAAAATCCGGCCATCATTATTGAAGTCAGTGCACATACGGATAGTAAGGGATCAGATGAATACAACTTTAAACTCAGTGATGAGCGGGCAAGATCAGTAATGGATTATATCCTTTCGAAAGGAATTGATCCGGCAAGGATTTCATCAAAGGGTTTTGGTGAAACAAAACCGGTGGTTGAAAATGATACGGATGAAAACCGTCAGTTAAACAGAAGGGTTGAGTTTACGATCCTGAAGAATTAATAATCGGCCTGCTATTAAGGGAGTTTTGAGTCGAGATCCAGGCCAAACTTGATAGCCGTGTCTTTTGCAAGCTGGTAACCTGCATCGGCATGCCTGATTACACCGATTCCGGGATCGTTACGTAGAACCCTTGCCAGTCGCAGCTCTGCAGCAGGTGTTCCATCTGCAACAATCACCATTCCTGCGTGGATGCTGTAACCCATTCCCACTCCGCCACCGTGGTGAAGGCTTACCCAACTGGCACCACCTGCAGTATTTAAGAGTGCGTTCAGGATGGGCCAATCGGCCACTGCATCACTGCCATCAAGCATTGCTTCTGTTTCCCGGTTGGGGGAAGCAACTGAGCCCGTGTCCAGGTGATCGCGTCCGATCACGATCGGAGCCTTTAATTTTCCATCACGTACCAGGTCGTTAAAAGCCTTTCCTGCTTTCTCCCGTTCACCTTGTCCAAGCCAGCAGATACGCGCCGGTAATCCCTGGAAGGCGATTTTTTCTTTAGCCAGTTTCAGCCAGCGTTGAAGTCCCTTGTTATCGGGGAATAATTTCCGTATCACTTCATCAGTAACAGATATATCGGCCGGGTCACCACTAAGCGCTGCCCATCGGAAGGGACCTTTTCCCTCACAGAATAATGGCCGGATATATTCCGGTACGAAGCCGGGAATATCAAAGGCATTTGTCACTCCCTTTTCCTGTGCGCGGGCACGGATATTATTTCCATAATCAAAAGTAATGGCACCCTTGCGTTGCAGTTCGAGCATGAGTAACACATGTTTCACCATGGAATTATATGCGAGGGCAAGGAATTCATCCGGATTTGTTTCCCGCATTTCGCGTGCCTGTTGTTCACTTAATTCATGCGGCCAGTAGCCAATCAGCGGATCATGCGCGGAGGTCTGGTCGGTCAGTGTATCGGGAATGATATTACGTTCAACCAGTCGTTCCAGCAGGTGAACTGCATTACAATGAACACCGATAGAAATAGTTTCCCCGCTTTCTTTTGCTTCAACAGCACGGTCGATCGCCTGATCAATATCAGTGATTTTAAGATCGAGATATTTTGTAAGGATGCGTTTATCAATCCGCCATTCCTCTACTTCTGCAATCAATGCAACGCCTTCATTCATGGTAATCGCCAGGGGTTGGGCGCCACCCATTCCACCAAGTCCGGCCGTTACATTTAATGTGCCTTTTAATGTACCACCAAAATGTTTGTTGGCTGCGGCGCCATAGGTTTCATAGGTTCCCTGCACGATTCCCTGTGATCCAATATAGATCCAGGAGCCGGCGGTCATCTGGCCATACATCATCAGGCCTTTTTTCTCCAGTTCAGCGAAGTGATCCCAGGTTGCCCATTTCGGCACCAGTTGCGAATTGCTGATCAGTACACGTGGAGCGTCGGAATGTGTTTTTAAAATGCCAACAGGTTTGCCCGATTGTACCAATAAGGTTTCATCGTTCTCCAATATTCTAAGAGACTTGAGGATTTTGTCGAGTGATTCGAAATTCCTGGCTGCCTTTCCCCTGCCACCATATACGATCAGATCTTCCGGACGTTCCGCCACTTCCGGATCGAGGTTATTCAGCAGCATACGATAAGCCGCTTCCTGGATCCACCCTTTGCAGTGAAGTGTATTGCCGGTCGGGGTTTTATATTTTTTCGGATCGTACATGCTTATCGTTTTATGGTGTGTTATTTGAAACAATCAGTAATCAAATTGTTCGTATCCTTTATTGATATTTAGATGAGTTCCCGCACAAAAATCATTAACATTTTTCACGAATGAAAAATCCTTGATCATGGTGGCCACATTATTTATATCATCTGCAAAAATCCGGTCCTCTTCGGCGAAGCCAACTTTATTCCGCACGAATTCATGCGCTGCTTCCAGTATCTCGCTGCTTTTGTAAGGCCTCCTGAACTCGATAGCCTGGCAGGCGGACAGCAGTTCGATGGCCTGGATATATTCAAGGTTGTCCAGCACCTGGTTAAGTTTACGGGCACTGATACTACCCATACTTACATGGTCTTCCTGGCCAAGTGAAGTAGGTATACTATCGGCACTTGCCGGGAAACAAAGGGTTTTGTTTTCCGTAACCAGTGCGGCGGTGGTGTATTGGGGAATCATAAAACCGCTGTTCAGTCCCACATCACTCATCAGTAACATTGGTAAGCCCCATTTGCCCTCCAGTAAAAGATAACAGCGCCGGTCGGCGATATTCCCGATCTCGGCTGCGGCAAAGCAGGCGTAATCAAGTGGAAGAGCCAGTGGTTGCCCGTGGAAATTTCCACCGCTGATTGTATCAGTGCTGGAAAAGATTATCGGGTTATCGGTAACTGAATTTAATTCGGTCTCTACCAGTTCCTTCAGGTGTAACCATGCGTTACGTGATGCTCCATGCACTTGCGGCATGCAACGAAGGCTGTAGGGATCCTGCACCCGGCCACAGTCAACATGACTCTTCATGATCGCTGAATCGCGAAGCAGCAGGCGCAGTCGCTGTGCTACAAGTTTATTACCCGCGTAGGGTCTTAGTACATGCAATCGTTCATCAAAAGGTGCATTGGTACCGGTAAGTGATTCAAGTGTCATGGCGCCGATGATATCAGCCGCCTCGAGACAGTTATGGAACCGTTCAACCGCTTTAACAGCGTATGCAAGTATGAACTGTGTACCATTGATCAGGGCAAGACCTTCTTTTGGTCCAAGCCGGACCGGTTCCATACCAGTATCTGCAAAAACCTGTGCGGTACTTTTTATTTCGTTTTTATAGGAGCAGGTACCCAGTCCGATCAGCGGCAGGAACAAATGCGCCAGCGGGGCAAGATCTCCTGAAGCGCCGACGCTTCCTTTTTCGGGGACAACGGGGATTATATCCTGTTCAATATGCCAGAGTATCCGTTCGAGTGTGGAAAGCTGCACTCCTGAATAACCCTGTGCCAGGGCATGCAGTTTGGTGATCAGCATCAGTTTGGCGATCTCATTGGGAATTGGATTTCCCACTCCCACACTATGGCTCTGGAGGATCTTGTATTGAAGGGTGGCGGTATCGGCTTCGGAAATGGGTTTATCGGCCAGGATTCCAAAGCCGGTGTTAACACCGTATACGGTGCGGTTGCTGGCAACGATATCGCGGACCTGCTGAGCGGATTGATTTATTTTTTCCCGCGCTGATGGGGAGAGCTGGGCCTTCAGGCTACCGTTGGCGATAGCGAGCGCCTTTGAACTGGTAAGGTGGTCGATTCCGTAATTAAAAATGTAACTCATGGCTGTTTCAAACCTGCAAATTAAGATTATGGGAGGGAAAGGCCAAGAAGTAAAGGTCTGGTCTATTTCAGGTTTTCAGGGATGGTAAAACACTACGCCTGCAATTTTAGTCTCTTAACATTTTCTTTTGCATACTGAAGGCAGGAAAGAAACCAAACTGTCGATAGAACGGAGCCAGATTTGGTCCGGTGTGAAGAGCGACGGTTGAATCAGTTGGTGCATGTTCTTTCAACCAGTCGTCAAGATGTTTTACAAGCGCTGTCCCGATGCGTTGTCCTTGCCATGAGGGTTGGACAATCACATTCTTTATATAATAAAACCCTGCGTTATCAGTCAGTAAGAAAGCGCATCCGATTACTTCGCCGGTAGTTTTATTTTCAGCTATTACTGTGTGCGCAACTGCCGTTTGCGGAATACCTGCAGGAGGCTTTTCATTTGAACCGGCCCAACCAACTGCGTTGGCCAATGACTGTAATTCAGAAGCTGATGGCATCCGGGGGGAGATCACAATCTGATCCGGCATTACCGGTGCACTTTTTTCACGAATGGAGACCCCCTGTCCGAACCTGATACAATGCCCGTCGGGGTCCTCAACGAGCATTTCACGCATGCCCCATTCATAACTTTGAGGTGGGTTAAGAATCTTCGCTCCCTTTGCACTAATTTCTGCATTGTAAGTATCCACATCGTCCACATTTATTGCCAGCCATGTGCCTCGTTGTCCCTGACCATCCTTACAAAAAAATATCCGGATCCCTCCTGCATCCACACCTCCGAAGCTGACTGGCTCGCCCCAGGTCCAGCTGCTTTTAAAACCCAGGACTTCTGTATAGTAGCGTATACTCTGCGTTACATCGGAGGAATTAAGTATCGGTATGATTGAATCGAAGGTCATGGAAGTGTAAGGCTTGGTTTGATTTCTTTAATAACTTCTGTTTGTTTTATAAGTTACGAAATATTGGCAATTCGGGCTATTTCTCCCCTATCAACCTGGTTTATTTTACGCTGCTTTTCGGTTGTTTTTCTCATTCCTAATAATGACATCTAAGTTATCTTGATTCGAAAAGAAATTTATTTTGGACAAAATAACGATAGGCAGCGTTACTGAATTTATTACAACAAATACTATTCAATTGAGGCCAACACAACAGACATTATGTATTCCAATAATCAACAGAATATATAAAAAAATGACATTGGGTATCCGGTTTAGCGAAATTATGGTTTCCGAAGACTGCATCTGCGATGGTCACCATAGATATATCGCATCACTTTTATCTGGTTATATTTTAAAGACGAAGCCCTACCCAATCACATCCGCTACCTATATAAAAAACCGGGACACAGTCCATTTTACTAATGAAGATTGGGATACGACGATTAAAATTAACATGTTAAACGAACAGGATGCTGACTACAACAACCTAACACTTGAGGAGCTTTTAAGATTGTTGAAATAAAGTGTAGCTTTATGATGTTATGTTATTATTCCTGGACATAGATGGTGTAATGGTTCCGGCAAAAAGCTGGAAAGGCCCAAAACTTTTGGAGGACGGTTTTCCTGCTTTCAGTGAAAAGGCCACGGATGCCCTTCGTCAGATAGTTTCCGGAAATACCACGGTCATGCTCACAACCTCTCATAAAGCGAATTATAGTATTGAAGAGTGGAGAAATATTTTCCTGAAGAGGGGAATCAACATCGACCAGTTAAACTCCCTGGCTGCTAATATTAATAACGTAAGTCGAAAAGAGGAATTAATAAAATGGTTTGATCTTAACCATTTTGATGGCCAGTTTGTAATTATTGATGATGATAAGTCTTTAAACGACTTACCAGACTATCTGAAGAAACGGCTTGTCCTGACCAATTCATTGATGGGTCTGACTGCAGAGCACGTTCAAATTGTACACTCTTTATTGGATACAGATTTGTTTCCAGCTTAGAAAATAAAAATGTTATTATTTATATCATCAGGCTTAAGAAATTGGGCCCGGATTTCAGCATGATATTTTGCTCCGGCAACTCGGGCAGACGGAATGCTAATACCCAACCTGCAAAACACCCTGTACGTTGGCTGTTATTGCAAAGCGGCACCCTGCAAACACTGAAATGACAACATATATTTATGACAATTAACACTGACCTGGAAATTCCAAAAGTAAATTTTGACACAAACGGAAAGCTGATTATTATAGCATCCCCCACTTCTTCAAACCTCGACTTTGACTTTTTTGAAGGCAAGTGGAAACTTCTTAATAAAAAATTGAAAAGACGTTTAGACAATTGTACCGAATGGACAGAGTTTGAATCCACTCAGGAAATGTATCGTGTATTAAACGGCATCGGTAATATTGATAATTACCTTGCAACATTTGACGGTGCGCCTTTTGAGGGAATGACGGTAAGGCTTTTCAATCCAAAGACAAGACTATGGAGTATTTATTGGGCTGACTCTAACGAAGGAATATTACAGCCAGCAGTTTTGGGCTCATTTGACAATAATGTTGCTCATTTTTTCACAAAAGACACGTTTAACGAAAAGGAAATATTAGTTATGTTTCGCTGGGACGTCAGAGACAAAGAAAATCCTATTTGGAGCCAGGCATTTTCGCCAGACAATGGAGAAACATGGGAGTGGAATTGGTTCATGTATTTTAGCAGATTTGAAAAAAACTTAGCAAAGACAAACAACGCGAAGAGCAATTAATTCCCCGGCAGCCAAAAGCTCCGCGCGTTGGCTGCAAGTTTGTACGACCGCTAACAACATTTCGATAAAAATCATTACCATGAGTAACCAGGAAAAAAATCAGACACTTTATGACCACGCAGGTGGTTGGGACGCACTCTATAAGCACGTTGGGATTTTTTACCGTTCCTGTTTGGCCGACCCTGTTTTGCAACCTCTGTTTGGGACTGTGGAACAACCTGGACACATAGAAAAATTTACTGCATTTACGGCAGAAACTTTCGGCGGAACCGACAAGTTCACAAAGGACATGGGTGGATTTCTGCATTTAATTGACGTTCACCGTGGATATAAAATATCCGAGGAACAACGGCAGCGATTTGTTGACTTATACTTAGTTGCTGCTGATGAGGCCGGGCTTCCGGCAGACAAACCTTTTCGGGAAGCACTAAAATCTCATGTTGACTTTGGTTCACATGTAGCAAAACAAAACTCAAATGCAAATTCAGACGAAGAACTACACCCGTTGCGAGAAGTGCCAAAATGGAATTGGAATCCTGACCAGAAATAAACCTGCTTTACCACCAGCATGAAGGTGTTCTGGTGATCTTTATCATCAAAGATGGCGTTGCCCTATTTGGCGGGTTGATTGACCTCTTTTTTGAGGGCATGTTTTTCGGCTTCCAACGCTTGCGCTTTCAAAGGATGAAGCAACCCTTGCCGGGAGGGGTTTAAATAAAAAAAGCGCAATTATCCATTGCGCTTTAGTGACCCGGATTGGATTCAAACCAATGACCTACTGCTTAGAAGGCAGTTGCTCTATTCAACTGAGCTACCGGGCCGGTCTGCGTTATTACCGCGCAGGGCCGCAAAATAACAAAAAAAAAGGCAGGTGAGCAAAAGTAACCCGGACAATCTGTTGGTTACCTGAATCAGGCCGGTCCCCTTCCATTTAACAGGTCTTCGTTACCTTCATTGCTCAGAACAGTATTTATGGATGTCAAAATAGAAGAAAGCTGGAAAGCTGCTTTAAAAGAAGAATTCTCCAAACCCTATTTCAAAAATATAACCGAGCACCTGAAGACGGAAAAGGCACAGGGCAAGATCATTTATCCGCCAGGTCCCTTCATCTTCAACGCCTTTAACTCCACACCGGTAAACGAGGTTAAAGTGGTCATTATCGGGCAGGACCCCTATCACGGCCCCCGGCAGGCGCACGGGCTTTGTTTTTCTGTGCAGGATGGTATCCCCCCGCCCCCTTCACTGGTTAATATATTCAAGGAACTAAAAGAAGATATCGGAATCAATACTCCCACTTCCGGCAACCTTATCAGATGGGCGCAACAGGGCGTATTCCTGCTTAATGCATCATTGACCGTACGGGCGGCCGAACCCATGAGCCATGCAAAAATTGGCTGGGCACAATTCACCGACACTGCCATCCGCCGGATCTCTGAAATGAGAAACAATGTGGTATTTATGCTCTGGGGGAAATTTGCACAGGAGAAACGTGTGCTCGTGGATGAAAAAAAACATTGCATCCTGCGGACCGTCCACCCTTCACCCTTATCGGCCTATGCAGGTTTTTTTGGCTCCAGGCATTTTTCAAAGGCCAATGAGTACCTGGTGGGAAAAGGAATTGATCCGATTGACTGGTCGCTGTAAAATATCAGCCTGGCCGTTTCAACATAAGAATCTTTAAACTTTCAACATATGATGCCTGCTTATCTCACCCTGGAAACCTCCCGTGTACATCTTCGCCCCTTCCAGGAAGAAGATCGTGACGCATTCCTGTTGCTCGCTTCGCAGGACCAGGAAATGTGGAATTATTTTTCATTGAACCTGTCCGACGAACAGCAATTACATCGCTGGATGCAGAATGCATTTGCAGATAAACAAACCGGCACCCGCATGCCCTTTGCCATCGTCGACAGGGAAACGGGTCAGATAGCGGGAAGCAGCAGTATGGGAAATATTTCTTACTATGACCTGCGGTTGGAAATCGGCTGGAGCTGGCTTGGACCGGCCTTCCGCAGCACGGGACTTAACCTTCACGCAAAATTTGCCATGATGCGTTATGCATTTGAAGAACTTGATTTCGAAAGGGTGGAATTTAAAACAGATGTGCTGAATGCAAGAGCCAGGAAGGGACTGGAAAAAGTAGGCGGTGTGGAAGAAGGTATTCTCCGGAGCCATATGACCATGTGGAACGACCGGCGGCGCACTTCTGTTTATTATAGTGTACTGAAAAATGAATGGCCAATACTGAAGACAACGATCTTTGCCGGGATTGTTTAATTAACCCGATATAAAAGAGAACCTGGAAGAGCTAACGGAAAAAATATAACCAGGTGGCAACGGGTAAAATCAAAAATAAAAATTTGAAAAATATATTCGCGCGGTTCTGGGCTTTATGGGGAATGATAACTTTTATCGCAACCTTCCTGATCATCTTCCTGCCTTCAATGGCCTGTTACCTGATCCCGGATCCAAAAAGTGCCGCGATTTTCCGGAAAATATCAAAAATCTGGATGACAGTCTGGCTCTTCCTGGTGGGCTGTCCGGTTCGCGTAAAGGGCGAGGCAAATTTTAAAAAAGATAAAGCCTATATCGTTACCTGCAACCACAATGCATTGCTTGATGTTCCGCTTTCCTCACCATTCATTCCGGGACCAAATAAGACCATCGCAAAAAAGTCTTTCACCAAAGTGCCACTGTTCGGCTGGTATTATCGCAAGGGATCGGTGCTGGTTGACCGGAACAGCGATGCCAGCCGGCGCGCAAGCATTATTGAAATGAGAAAGGTGCTGGCACTCGGTATTCACATGTGCATCTACCCCGAAGGTACCAGGAACAGATCAGCCGATCCGCTTAAGAAGTTCTATGACGGTGCATTCAAACTTGCTGTAGATACGAAGACATCGGTTATTCCAACCCTCATCTTCAACACCAGGAAGGCCATGCCCATCCATAAAACTTTTTATCTCCTTCCCGTGCGGCTGGAATTACATTTCCTGGAAGCTGTGTCCCCTGAAGGCCTGAGAGCCGATCAGTTAAAAGAAAAAGTATACCAGATCATGTGGGACCACTATGCTGCGCACGCCCGGCCATAAGGATTCAAATTATCTTGCTGTGAAGAAACTCCTGTTCCGGTTGATCCGCAGATCCTGCAGGATACCGGATTTGGGACTGATGGTAAATCCGAAACTCCTGTAATTACCCACCGGTGTAACAGTGATCGACATCTGCCAGCAATGCATTTCTCGCGAGATTGCCAGGTTAAAGTTTTCCAGCCTGCGGGTCTTGATATCCGCATATCCACTTACACTGAAATTCCATTTGGGTGTGAGACTGAAACTTCCGCTGAACGAAGCCGATGAAGTTGTTTCATTATTGAACCGGAGGAGGAGGGGATCAAACCCTGAACTATATCCCAGTGAGTAGGTGAGACTGAACTGCCACGGGATATTGAAATCCACAAATTCTGCAGGGTTCTGTTGTACATAATCAAGCAAACGCTGCCGCTCATTCTGTAATCCGGGATCATTAAACGTGGCATTAATATTTTGTTCCCGCTGTTTTGCCTTTTCCTCATCCCGGGGTTTACTCTGGAAGGTGGTCGACATGGCAATCTGCGCGTTGGTTATCTTTCCCAGACGAGGTCCTTTCGCCCATACATATTTATCTATCTGGAACCCGAGGCTGTTAAACTGATAAGGCGACATGTTCGCACTGGCCGTGATATTGATCTTGTCAAAAAGATTATTGCGGAAAAAGAAAGTGATTGGTGACAGGCGGAATGAATCAGCCAGGAAATTATAATTGCCGTTAAAACCAAAACCATCAATTAGCCTGATTTTTTTGTAAGCATTATCACCCGTTGTGTCCTTGCGGTTTCGCACTTTCATTTCCAGGTTATTGTCGAGCCCGAATACAATTGCTCCACTTCTGCCCTGCGCAAAACCCTGGGTAATGCCACCTTGTAACCGGGAGAAGGGAAGCGTTTTGCCCGAGGTATCCACCTGCACATTATCGAAAAATTTACTTGACAGATCCGGGCTATAGTTAAATCCGATATTTGGACGGATCACGTGGCGGATAGCAACCACCCTCGACTTTTTGAACTGGTATGTCCCAAACAACGCCGTATTGAATGACAACCCGAATGAAGCCTGTTGGTCTACATTAAAGGACTTCCTCGTAAACATCCGTACTGAATCACCCGTGGGATCCCATTCGCGGATGGTTTCCCTTGACACCCACACCTGCGAGTAATTAACGGAAGGCGACACCACCACTGCTCCATTCAGTATGGCAGGTAATGAGAGTGTGATAGGGATATTATGGGTGGCTCCCCATTGCAATGTGTCAGCGAGTTGTTTCAGGCTGAATGCAGTATCAAAAAAGTTGACCCGGTTGGAAGCTGTACCACTGTATCCGATTCCAAGCTGGTGATACCATTTGCGTTCACCCACATATTCTTTTGGCTGGAACGGATAAATAGTGGAGACAGTAAAGCCCAGGTTGGGCAGGATGACTTCATACGCCCTCGTAATATTATTCTGGGTATGGTTGGCACTGGCAGTAAGGTTAAAAGGTTTGTCAACCCATGTCTTGGAATAAGTAATAGACGAGGAACCCTGGTTCTGGTAATTCTGTATCGGGTTATCAGTCACCAACTGGTTGTACTCTGCCGAACTCACATTCACCGATGCTCCGAACGAAGTACCGGGTCGCGCTTTCTGATCGGTCTGGTGCGACCATGTTAAAGAGAATGCCCTGTTTGTAAAAAAGTCCGGGTCGCCTTTAAAATTAAATTTCGTCCTGCGTACCCCAAAATTGAATGCTCCCTGGTAACGATAACGTTTACGGTATGTGGGGTTGATATTGGCCGACCAGGTTCCGTATGAATAGATATTCCCATAAAGCTGCACATCCCAGTAATCATTGATCACCTTATAATAACCCAGTCGCTCCAGGCCCAGACCAGTTTGCTCATTGGTAGCAAAAGTTGGTGCAAGGAATCCGGATTTACGGCCCTGCGACAACGGGAAATAACCAAAGGGAATATATACCGGTACCGGCACTCCTTCAAACTCCGGATGGATGGGACCCGATATGGCCAGCTTTTTGGTGATGATCTTCATCCGGTTTGCGCGGAAACCAAAATGCGGCTCATCAAGGTTACAGGTTGTAAAAAAACCACGGTTGACATAAGTTACGTTTTCGGATTCTTTTTTGACATCCTGTCCGTGAACGAATAACTCATCACTCTGGGTGATGGTATTTACGGTAAGCGCCTTCTGTGATTTAAGGTTATAGGCAATCTTATTACTCTGGAATTCCTGATCCTTGTCTTTAAAGATCACATATTCGTCGATGGTTCCGGTACTGTCTGTGCTGCTGAGTGCATTGATAGTCTGGGTGGACTGGTTTAACCGGACTACCGGCGCTGTAAGGGTTATAGAAGTATACTCGGTCCTGGTCTTTCCATAAAGAGTGATCTCTTTATTACGTAACGACACCACCATTGAATCCTGTGCGAAATAAACAATCGGTGCATCAAGTGAATCTTTCGATAATTTCAGGGAGAAAGTATCTGTTCGTTCCGGTGGAATGCTATCTTCACCCAGACCATCTGTAGAGTCAGCTGGCTGCAGTGAATCAGCCGTGATAATTACCCTGGTGGGTACAGTGTCGGAAAGATTGGGAACTAAACGCGGTCGGATACTATCTGTTAAAGGGGCGCTAATTTCCTTTTTGGGAACACGCTGAGCGTACCCATTGCACGTTACTGTTAAAAAGATAGAAACAGCCAGCAGTCGGAAAATAGATTTTAAACTAAATTTGCGCAGTTGGATCATAAAGGTTAGTGGCAAAAATAAACGTTTCGTTGCTAAACAATTTGTGAAGATTCCGATAAACCCGTTAAAAGGATAGGTTAAATATGAAACGAACCATTTTATTACCCGTCATTGGTTGTATATTTCTTGCGCTGGTCTCCTTTGTCCCTGCTGAAAAACCTGTTTCAGGGGCGATACTCAAGACCCTGATAATAGATCCGGGACATGGAGGCTTTGACCAGGGCGCACGTGGAACATCCAATACGGAAGCAGCAGTCAGCCTGGAAGTGGCGCTGAAATTCGGAAAAGCTGTGCAACAGGAATTCCCTGATGTCAAAATAGTTTATACGCGCACAACCGATATCATGCCTGGAAATAAACGCACCAGGGATGAAGGACTTCACTACCGTGCTGATCTGGCAAATGAATCGAACGGGGAATTATTTATTTCCATCCATTGCAATTCAGCCGGTAAAAAAGCCGGTGGCTGGTACGATAAAGTAGTCACCAGCAAGACTCCCGTAAAAAGAACGGTTGGTAAAGGAAAAAAGAAACGGACAGTTACCTCCTATAAATATACATATGGTAACGTATGGCATGAGAATATTGCCCACGGAACCGAGACCTATGTATGGGCCACCAATAAAAATGATGCAAAAGTCAACTCCGTTAACCAGACCGAATTCTACGGGGAGATCGACTCCACCACTACCACCCTTACCCTGCCCGATCCTTCTGACCCATCAGAAAAGGCAAGGATGCTGATCTATGCACAACATTATTTCCGCAAAAGCCTGAATCTCGCCAACCTGATCGAAAAAGAATTTTCCGAGACTGGCCGTTTGAGCCGTGGGGTAAAACAACGTAATGATAAGGGCATCTGGGTGCTTCAGGCCACGGGGATGCCAAGTATCCTGGTGGAAATCGGTTTTATTTCCAATAAGGATGAAGAGGAATATATCTCCAGTGAAAAGGGCCAGGACGAAATTGTGGAGGACCTGCTGAATGCATTCCGGGTCTATAAACAGAAGGTTGATACCAAACAAATCAGCACCAATCCCTGATATCAGATAGATTCCGGCCCTGATGGCAGGGGGAAAGTTTTCCCAGCTTTTGAGTGGAGGTCGCAATCAGGACGCAAAAACACGACCGGGTCAGGGCAAACAACGTCCTTTCTAATCCGGCATTGTTTTTACACCCACGTACCAGACCGGCCACTTAAATTAATGCAGATGACCCATTTACAAATAATTGGTTTAATTTGCCGGCTGGGAAAACTTAGCTCAGCATGAAGATCAATAAAGAAACTAAAGTAGGATTACTCACCATTGCTACTCTCGCAATTCTTATCGTCGGATTTAATTTTTTAAAAGGTAAGGACCTCTTCAATAAGGACGTCCGGATTTATGCAGTTTTCAGCCAACTGGGTTCCCTTTCCAAATCAAACGAAGTAAAGATCAATGGTCTTCCCATAGGAACAGTGTACGATCTCCAGCCAATGGATAAAAATGTGAGCGCTATTAAAGTAATCATCTCCGTTGATATGGACATCCATATCCCTAATAACTCGATCGCTTACATCAAGGATGCATTTGGTGGTTTTGGTTCGGCCAATATTGTAATCGAACCCGGAAACTCTACCACCTATCTTACCAATGGTGAAAAGCTGGCAACCCGTCAGGATCAGGGATTGTTGGGAGGTATATCCGCAGAAGTAACTCCCACCCTTTCTAAAATCCGCAATTCACTTGATTCCCTCAACAGGGTGTTTGGAAATATCAATACCCTTTTTGATGCAGACGCGAAAAGAAATCTTCAGCAAACTATCGGTAACCTGAACCAGGTAACCGCAGGACTGAACAGTATGCTTGCACAGAATGGTGCTCTCGCGGGAACACTGGATAATGTAAGCGCAATAACCGGTAACCTCAAGCAGAACAATGATAGTATCACCGCTATCCTGGGAAATACAAAAAAGTTTACCAACCAGCTGGCAAGTCTCGATATCCAGCAGACAATGGATACGTTGCAGTCGGCCGTGAACACCCTGAAAGCAAGTATGGAAAAGATTTCCAGCAATGAGGGTTCTCTTGGCGCACTGATTAATGACCGTTCGCTGTATAATAATCTCAACAGTACGGTGCTCAGCGCAGAGATCCTGCTGGATGACCTGCGTGCCCACCCCAAACGTTACGTTAATCTTTCCATTTTCGGGAGGAAGGACAAAAGCGGGCCATTAACTTCGCCCTCAATCAAGGATACTATCCCGAAGTAACTCAAATGAATTATCTCCGACCAATTCTATTCTGCCTGGCAATGGCCTTCATGGTGAATGCCCGTGCGCAAAACCGTCCTGTTACAACGCCAGGCCAATCACCGGGAACCGTACCAACCGATACCACCAAGGAAATACATATCCTCAACAATACAGAGCGTCTCACTTTCAAAACCGTGGATGACAGCACCCAACTGACCATCGTTACCGGTAATGTAAAACTCCGCCAGAATAAAACACTGATCTATTGCGACAGCTGTATTCTTAATTCAAGGACCAACCTTTTTGAAGCCTGGGGTAATGTGCATATCAATGATTCTGATACCGCAAATATTTATGCAGATCATCTCCGGTACCTGGGCGACCAGAAGATTGCCTACCTCGATGGAAATGTCAGACTCACTGATGGGAAGGGAACCCTAACCACGCCCGACCTCGAATATGATATGGAAACCAATATCGGGATCTATACCCATGGCGGCCGGGTGCTCAATGGTAAGACTGTTCTTACCAGCCAGGAAGGTTGGTATTTCGCCGATACGAAGGATGTTTATTTCAAACGCGATGTAATTCTGAAGGATCCTGCCTATAATATTGTGGCCGACTCCTTATTATATAACACCGAAACAAAAACCACGAGGTTTATTTCCCGGACCGTTATAACGGATACCACCGGTAGGGTGATCAACACCCGTGAAGGTTTTTATAACCAGCAAACCGGTAAAGCCGAGTTTGGTGCGAATTCAAAAATTGTTGACGGCGACCTGTCCGTTACAGCCCGGAACATCTCTATCGACGACAGCACCAAAATGTCTGTTGCCGAAGGCAACGCGATCATCGTTGATAAAAAAAATGGTACCACCATTCTTGCCGGGATCATTTACCGCAATACCCAAACGGAAGCATTCCTTGCTACGCGAAGGCCACTGATGATCGTCAAACAGAACGAAGACTCCATCTATGTTACAGCAGATACTCTCTTTTCGGCCCGGCTCACCGATAAATTCGGAATGGATTCTGTGCGGGTCGACAGCGTGACCGGTGAAAAAGCGGTATCGCTGGTTAAAAATGATAGTACCAACCGTTATTTTGAAGGCTACCATAATGTCCGGATATTTAACGACTCGATCCAGGCTGTGAGCGACAGTATGTTTTATTCCTTCCGTGATTCCACCTTCCAGCTTTATTATGATCCGGTAGTGTGGGCACAGCAAAGCCAGATAACTGGTGATACCATCTTCCTCTATACAAAAAACAGGAAGGCCGACCGGGTGGTGGCCTATGAAAATGGTTTTATGGTAAACCGGCTGGACGACCAGGCCTTCAACCAGGTAAAGGGCTCCAGGATTGACGGCTGGTTCCTGGATGGCGCAATTGATTCGGTGCGGGCCAATGGTTTTGCAGAATGTATTTATTTCCTGCAGGACGAAGACAGTGCATATACCGGCATCAACCAGACTACCTCTGATCTTATCGATTTTTATTTCGCCCAGCAAACCCTCGACCGCGTGGTGTTCAGGAGTGAAGTATCCGGTACCCTTTGGCCCATCAGGCAAAAGACACCCGGGGAAATGAAACTGGCAAATTTCCGCTGGCTGGAAGACCGCAGGCCAAAATCGAAATATGAAATGTTCGAATGATAATCCGGGCAACTTTCACATCTGTTTCATTTAATTGAAAGACTTTTGCATTTCATTTAGATATATACGGCGGGTTTTTCCGTTATGTTGCGGGATTTACACTTTTTGGCTCACTAACTGAAAAAACAACAAATGAAAAAATCAATTTTCGCCTTGTTAATTGCCTGCATCGCGTTTGCGGGAACCTCTTCCGCGCAATCTTACAAGACTGCCCTGGGGGTGCGACTTAGTCCTGCCAATGGTTACATCAATAACGCCATTACATTTAAACATTTCCTGGACGATTCAAAAGCAATTGAGGCCCTGGTTTCTTTTGGCGATCCATTTTCACTGGGGGCTTTATATGAAGTGCATAAACCTTTCGCCAGCGAAGGGCTTCAATGGTTTTATGGTGCCGGTGGTTACCTGGCCTTTGTAAAATCATATAACCCCAATACGGAGAAGAATGAAACGGATGCCAATTTCGGTGCACAGGGGATAATCGGTCTTGATTATAAATTCGCGAACCTGCCACTGAATCTTTCGCTCGACTGGAAGCCTGAACTTAACCTGTTTGATGATATTACATTTGAGGCATCAACCATCGGTCTGTCGGCGAGATTTACCTTTTAGCCGTTTTTCATCCATGAGATCATCCGCTGCTTTTTTACTGATCGTGCCAGTACTGTTTCTTGCTGCATGCAGTCACCGGATAAGCCCCGGCCAACCCACCCTGCCCCTTACGGATTTCAAACTCGATTCACTTCCTGATTCGGAGATCAATATTCCTGTCCGCATCAACCTGAATCCCCTGTTCGCGATGGCAGAGAAACTGGTTGATACTCTTTTCACCTCACCCGGTTACCCATCAGGATGGGTGTTGGGTTCCTGTGATACCCGTTATAAATATTCATTCCGGCGGAGTCCATTACAACTCCGCGCATCGGGAACTTCACTGTCACTGGGATTCACCGGATATTACAAGATCATCGGATCTACCAGGGTATGCGTGGGTGGTGTGGGAATTTCTCCATGGACCGCTCCCTGTACCTGCGGATTCAATGAGCCGGAAAGAAGGGTTAATGTTTCCTTTACCAATACCATCAGCCTGCAACCTGACTACAAAGCAAAACTCCTGATCAAACGAAACGAACCTGTTGCAACTGATAAATGTGAGGTTTGTTTCTGGGGACAGGATATTACCCGCGTGGTACTAAACGGATTGACCGCCGAGCTCGATGCCGCCAAATCAGTGCTGGATAAGAGTTACAGCTCGGTCGACCTCCGGCCTGAATTCCTCCAGCTATGGAAACAACTCAGCCGTTCTTACAACCTGAACAATATGGGATGGCTGCAGGTTAATCCCCAGCGACTTCGTATCAATTCACTCTATGCAAAAGGCGATTCATTATATGCTAACCTCGGGATGTCGGCAAGACCTGTAATCAGTTTTCAAAAGCCATCCGAACAAACAGTCAATCTTCCTAACCTCGCTCCTTTCAGCCGCGACAAGGGCTTCTCCATTTTCCTGGATGCCTCACTGGATTATGATTCCCTCAGTACGGTGGTGAGCCGGCTGCTGGTTAATAAAGAATTTGATTTTAAAAAGGGACCGGTCCGGAAAAAATTTATAATCAACGATTGCCAGTTGTCCGGTTCAGGAAATGAAAAGATCATTATCCGTATCGGATTTGGCGGAACAGATAAAGGTGTTATTTACCTGACAGGGAAACCGGTGTACACACAGGCAACAAAAATGCTGGAGGTAAAAGATCTGGAGTTTGATATAAGCTCAAAAGATGCATTGCTGAAAACGGCCGAATGGCTGTTCAGCAAACGGATCGTCAATGAGATTGCACGTAATGCAAGGTTTGATTTAAATAAATTTATAGACACGGCAAAGATCAATATCAATAAACAACTCAACAGGGAATGGATAAAGGGAACGAGTAGTGAAGGGAGGATCGATGAGATCCGGCTGATCGGGATTTACCCTTTAAGTAAGGCACTTATTATTAGAAGTAACTGCAGCGGAAGTCTTGCAGTTAAAGTGGACAATATCGATTTTAGTCTGTAGTAGTTTCGTCCATAATCCCCGTGGACTTAAAAGAAAAATGCCGTTGGGCAAGGTAACTCACGGTAATCACTACCGAAGAGGTGAGCACCTGCGCAAATATCGGATGGATATGGAAAATCTCCACCAGGATTTTAAGCAGGATATAATTCAGTGCAAGGTTGAACAGACAAATCATCAGGTAGCGGAAAAGCTGCACCCAACCCGGGATCCGGGAATCACTGAATACTACATATTTTGCCAGGAAGAAACCAATAGGAAATGTAAAAAGAAAGGAAATGAAAAGTGCAGCAGAGTGACTTTTCAACGCATAAAAACCGAGATCCAGATCCTGTTCAACCAATACATACTGATAAAACACGGAATACAGGATAAACCCCAGCACCATATTACTGCCCCCGGCAGCAGCATACCTGAATGTTTGCAGATTCATCAACCTTTTAAAGGGAGGATGAAAAAAATCTATCACCGGCAGGATCGCGTCCCTAACGTTATGAATCGGTTTCCGCATAGCTGGGCGCAAAACTAGGTAAGTTTATGGTCTTTTTATTACTGTAAAGCCGACTTTAATCGCCAATCAGGTTGGCAGAGCACGCTGTTTCCGTAAATTTGCCACCAAATCTATAAGAATGGGAATTACAAGCGAGTTGAAAGATTGGATTGGCGGATCGTTGAAAAGCCTTTACGGACAGGAGTTTGAGGCAGGTGAACTAACTATTGGCACCACCAAACCTGAATTTGAAGGCGACTATACGCTGGTACTTTTTTCATTCGTTAAAGTCCTTAAAAAATCGCCTGAAGTAATAGGAAACGAGATCGGTGAGCATCTGGTTGCCCGGTTTCCCTTTATTACTGCTTTTAATGTGATCAAAGGTTTTCTTAACCTGACCATCTCAGATACCTACTGGATCAACTTCCTCGACAGGAATTTCAGTAACAGCAATTATGGAAAAATGCCTGGCAACAACCAGATGGTAGTGGTTGAATATTCTTCCCCCAATACCAACAAACCACTGCATCTTGGTCACCTGCGGAATAATTTCCTGGGGTGGAGCGTGGCTGAATTGCTGAAAGTTTCGGGACATAATGTGGTTAAAACATCCGTGCTGAACGACCGGGGAATTCATATCTGCAAGTCAATGAACTCCTGGCTGCAGTTCGCTGATGGCGCTACTCCCGACAGCACCGGTATCAAAGGGGATCATTTCGTGGGTGATTATTACGTGAAAGCGGAAAACACCATTAAAGAACAGGCGGCACTGATCCTCCAATCGATGCTGGCAGGTAATGACACAACACTGGATAATGAGGCAGACCAGCAAAAAGCGGCAACATTGGTTTCCCGTTATTATGAACTCAGCACAACCGGAAAAAATGAGGCCGCTGAAAAAATACTTGACCAGCTAAAGGAAATCGCCAGAAACAACACGGTGTTTTTTCGACAGACACAGCAAATGCTGCTGGACTGGGAAGCCGGGAAACCTGCTGTCCGCGCGCTTTGGGAGAAAATGAACGGATGGGTGTATGAAGGCTTCAACGAAACATATAAAAAGATAGGCAGTGATTTTGATCAGAATTATTTTGAAAGTGAGACCTATATATTAGGGAAGGAATTTGTGGAAGAAGGTCTTAAATCCGGCGTTTTTTTCAGAAAGGAAGATGGCAGCTGCTGGATCGATCTCACCGCAGAGGGACTTGATGAAAAGATTGTGTTACGTAAGGATGGTACCTCCGTTTATATTACGCAGGACCTTGGCCTGGCGGATATTAAATTCCAGCAATACAAATATGACCAGAGCATTTATGTGATAGCAGATGAACAGAACTATCATATGAAAGTGTTGAAACTGATCCTGCAGAAACTCGGTAAACCCTATGCCAACGGCATCAACCACCTTAGTTATGGTTTGGTTGAATTACCATCGGGGCGGATGAAGACCCGCGAAGGCACAGTGGTTGACGCAGATGAACTCATTGAAGAACTTAAAAATGTAGCCCGGCAGAAAACAGAAGAACTTGGCAAGGTCAAGGACTTTAATCCAGGTGAACTGAACGAACTCTATGATACGATTGCCATTGGTGCGTTGAAATTTTTCATCCTTCGTGTTGATGCGAAGAAAAAAATGATCTTCAATCCGGAAGAAAGTATCGACTTCCACGGTTTTACCGGTCCCTTTATTCAATGGACCCATGCAAGAATCCGTTCGATCCTGCGAAAAGCGGAGGAAGCAAATTATTCTACCGATAAAAAAGCGGGTTCACTTTTTCCAAAAGAAAAGGAACTGATTGTACTACTTGAACAATATGGATCCGTTATCCGTCAGGCAGTCGCCGACTTCAATCCTTCCCTTCTTGCTATTTATATATATGACCTCTCCAAGAAATATAATACCTTTTATGCTGAGCATCCGGTCATGACCGCCGAATCGGATGAAAAGAAAAAACTCCGGCTTAACTTATGCCTTCTCACGGCAAATGTAATCGCTTCCGGTATGGGACTTCTGGGTATCCGGGTGCCCCAAAGGATGTAACTAAAGGCCAATAACGTTAAAAATCGTTAAAATAGCCGATTTGGTGCCGCCATACGAAAAAGATCGTATATTCGGGATATAAACCTGTTTAATATGTCGGCAACTAAATTGATTAAGCCCACAGAAAGTGAGCTTGAAATTTTACAAATCCTGTGGAACCGGGGCCTCGCAACGGTACGGGAGGTCCATGAAGAATTGGGCGCTTCGAAGGATGTGGGTTACACCACTACCCTTAAACTCATGCAGATCATGAATGAAAAAGGATTGGTGAAAAGGGATGATTCTATGAGGACCCACGTGTACCAGGCTGCAGTCAACAAGGAAAAAACACAAAAACACCTGCTTGGCAAAATGATCGATACTCTTTTCGGTGGATCCAGCACCCAGCTGGTGATCCAGGCTCTTGGCGAAACCAAGGCGAACCCGGAAGAGATCGAAAAAATCCAGGCTTTACTAAACGATCTGAAAAAACAATAAGCTTTTTTTATGGGTGCTCTCAGCGGATCAAACTTTCTGCAGGCGCTTGGGTGGGCTGTTTTGAACAGCCTGTGGCAGATGGCTTTTTTGTGGGTAGCCTATCAAATTTTGTCGGGTACGTTTGTAAAAAAAGCGGCATCCCGGAATTTCCTGGCAACTTTGTTGCTGACAGGCGGATTCGCCTGGTTCATTTATAGTTTCATCAGCCTGTTGCAGTTTGATGAACCGGCTTCGGTGCCCGGACTAACTGCCCTCACGGTTAATGATGCCGTGAACGATTGGTTCTTCACCGCTTTGCCGGTGGCTTCTGTAATTTATCTGACATTCCTGATCCTTCCTTTCTGGAATTTTGTGCGCAGTTACCGTTACGTACGGATTATCCGTCGCCAGGGTCTGCACCGGGCAGGTGTTGAGTGGCGACTGTTTGTGGCAAGGGTAAGCCAACAGATGGGAATTGGTAAGGAAGTCCAGGTCTGGTTATCAGAATTTGTGTCTTCCCCGGTGACCATTGGTTACTTCAAACCGATCATACTATTGCCCGTGGCAGCATTAAACCAGCTTACCACCCAGCAAACGGAAGCGATCCTTCTACATGAACTTTCCCATATCAAACGATTTGATTACCTGATCAACCTGACCATAAAATTGATCCAGGCCATATTATATTTCAATCCTTTTGTAAAAGCGTTTGCAACGATTATCGAAGAAGAGCGTGAAAAAACCTGTGATAATACGGTTCTCCAGTTCCAGTATGAACCACATGGATATGCATCTGCACTTCTTGCTTTGGAGCGCGAGGCAAGACAATTACAGGTATTGACCATCCCCGCTTCCAGCGGAAAAAAATCACAACTCCTGCACCGGATCGAGTCCATTATGGGCATCAGGAAAAATGAAGGTTTTTCCCCAATGAAGATGCTAAGGACTGGTGCGGGTATAGTTTGCTGTTTCTTCTTCCTGGTGCTGGTGATGCTATCGCACCCGGTGAAAGTTAAGATTGCGGAAGACCGCCTTTCTTCTTATTTCTCGCCATTCCTTGTATTTCCAACTGAGGAACGTCCGGTTTCAATATCGCTTGCAGAAAACAATACTCCTTTAAATCATTCAGCTGGCAGTCTCCCAGATGCAGGGAATATTCCGGTAGCGCCTGTTGTCCCTGATGAAAATGCAGACCAGGGTGATTCCATTGAAGAACATATAACGGACCAGTCTTTCCCCATATTTGCCAGTTTTGACGATCAGAACCCGGTACCCGAACCGGCGGAACTGAACAAAGCACAGCTGGAACAGGTACGGGTAGCCGTTGATGCATCCAGGAAAGTACTGGAGGAAATCAAGTGGAAAGCCATTGAAACAAATATCGCAGATGCCATGACAATGGCCCAGAAAGAGGTCGCCAAAGAGGTATTCAAGCAGGATGCTGAAAAGCAGGATTGGGAAAAGATGGAGCATAAGCTGAAGACATCATACGAAAAAATTGACTGGGCAGAGATCAATAAGAACCTCAGTAACGCCATGGTCCAGATCAAATATGATAGTTTACAGTACGTATATAATGTTGCGTTGACCGGTTTAAACGAGCTCCAGAAAACGCTCGACAAGACCGAAACCAAGGCAATTCCCGACACCGATATTACCATTTCAGCTGTGATCCAGAAACAGGAATTGCTGAAAGTGGCGGCAGAAACCCTGAAAAAAGCCAAGACCAAAAAGATCATTCAACTCTGATAACGAACTGTTGCCAGGGATAAAGGAAGGCCGGACTTTGGAGTCCGGCCTTTTTTTTTGCTGATATCCCGGTTGAAATTTCTTCTCTTAACCTTGCTTTTTAAAATTTAATCCGCATTTCCGGGATGTATTTACAAACGAAACTGGTCGGAATTTACCAGTCGGCCCATCAGAATGGAACCTGGAAAACGATTTTTTTCCTGGGTTCTCCTCCCTCTGACTTCATTAAAATCTAAATATTGTCGCAGAATTTTGGACCTGTTTGGTGGAATTTTCTTGTTAAAGGCAACACCAGGATTGATGGGTTCTCATCATTCTCCAACACAAAATGGAGTACGTGTAAGGAGAAATCCTCAGATAAATTCCATATCTGGTTGATGAAATTTCTGCGTTTTCCTGTTCAATTATGGATCCGGTGAAAGGGAATTTCCTGTTACTCCAATGCAGGTTTCGATAGTAATTTTCCTATCACCTGATATTTTCCGGTCTCCAGGTAACCTCCTTTTTTTTGTATCTGCAGATGTTCTGTCGCCCAACATTTCTCCTCACAAGATTTAATAAAAATCCTGTCTCCCGAGGTAATTATCATGACTTCAGAATCATCTTTCCAGGCCATGAATTTGTCGACTCCTGATTTTTTTCCTCATGGATCCGGAGGAAATCCTGATGTCTCCAGGGCGATAAAACGAACGACCAGGGTGACCGGTTCTGATCGGTTTAACTGATCAAACCCTGGTAGTTTTCCCAAAGGAATTAAATACCCCCCGTTGGCCTTTTGGACTAAACCCCCGACTCCGAACCTGCATTTTTCCAAGCTGAACTAACCCCTCCACCGGCTTACCTCAACCCGGTAATCAACAATTTTTTACCCCTTGATAACCACATAACCCAAGTACATCGTTTGCCGAATGAAATATTTCGATTATGACGAACTGACAGTACACCATCATTTTGAATCTCGGGAACTGGAAGAAACATACTGGTTCAACGAGTCTTTGTGGGCCAGCCTGGTTCGTTTGAGATCTACCAATTCCGCTCCTTTTTAAACGCCACTTTTAATTTCATTCTGTAATTCCCTACCGACTCCGAACTGAAAAATGGACCAGCCCTTCAAATTTGACTCTATCTCAGATGCCCCAAACAGCATTTTAAACCCCTTTCCGCCAGCAGATTTTCTGCCTTCATAAGTTGGTTACTCAGGATACGAAATGCCTCAAAAGAGGTTTTCCTTTAAAATTTTCCGGATTAAAACAGGAATCATTTTATATATTTTTAACATACATTATTTTATATAAAATTAATTAGGATATATGATTTATATATATCTGATATTCACCAATCTAATTATAATAATTTAGACCTTGTTTAATCTTTTAAAAATACCTGAACATTCCGGTAATTATCCAGTCACTTTTATTATAAATAAATGCCAGATAAACAACATTTAATATCTAATTTAGAACAATTTATAACCATATAATCGACCTAAATATATTGGCAAATAAATTAAAATTTGAAAACCGTTAAATACTATGTTTATTAGCTTAAATATTAATTTAATACGATTACCTAATATTTAATTTTAGGTAGAAATTCGGAGGCGTACCTACCCTCCTGCGTGTGTCCGTACAGCGGTGCTTATCCGGCTATCCGGATCGTTGGTTAGTTAAAAAATCCAGGTCCTTTTCGAACGAACTGAACTCTGAAAATGGCCAGGTTTAATAATTTGGGTAACTTGGTTGGAGCAGGAAACCGATCGGTGAATTAATTCGTCTGTAAAAGAAAAATGCCGGATCATGAAGAAAATGTGGTGTGTCTTTATCTTAATAGCTGTTTTTGGTATGAAGGGAAAGACCCAGCAAATTGACAGTATTTTCTTCCACCTGTATACCGACAGCCTGAAGAAAGGGACGCACAATTACATAAATGTGGACGGTAAACTGTCGGGCGGAAGGTGGCTTCCACTGACCTCAAAGGAGTTGGTTTTTTCGGCAAACGGATTTCGGTTTTCCGGAAATGAATTGATCGTTCCTGTAGATTGTCCGGAGGAAAAGATTACGGTCAGGGCAGTTTTGAGATCAACCCCAACTGTGGCAATTGAACAAACGATCTGGATTAAACGATTGCCCGAACCCGACCTTCCGGCAGAATCAGGACTACCATCCAGGACACCCTCAAAAGGTCGTAAAAGGTCTTAAGGTCAGATCGTGATCATTGAAGTCAGAACAACAACAACAGGGCCCAGAACAGGAAATACTGCAGTTTCTATAGTTGTTAAATACACAATTCCGGTGGCGTTGCCCCATCGTAAAAACCCGTAAAAATTCAGAAGTTTTGATCGGCTGAAAAATATTATTAAGGTCAACGGAAAGGATTGAAATTTTCCCTGACATCTTCAAGTCATCCATCGTTATTTACCGGAATACAGTTAGAACTTTCCCGGGTATTGCAAATACCAATCGGAGAATTCCCCATTAAGACCCATTGAAACCCGCAAAAACCTGAAGGGGCTTCTTTTGGCCATTCACTGTAATAATTCCTTTGAAGATTAGCAAAAGCCCGGAGGAATAATCTGGTACATCGTTAAGCTATTTGGTGTAATCCTTAAAGGTCATAAGAACCCTCTGGGGCATCCTTAAACCCGTCAGTGTAATAATTCACCCGAAGATTTGCAGAAGCTTATCTAGGCTTCCTGTGAGCTCTGCCATTGCAGGGTAAACCGCACAGGCATCTTCAGGTCATTCAATGTATTAATCCATCCGAAGATTCGTGAAGCGTATTTGAATCCGCACAACCATCAACCGGCCGGGCAAAAAAAAACCGCCCTGGTTATCCGGGGCGGTTTCTATTGATAAAATATTATCAGGCGAATTTTTTGGCGTCTTCGAGGAACTTGGCCAGGCCAATATCAGTAAGCGGATGTTTCAGCATTCCGAGGATTGGTTCCAGCGGACAGGTACAAACATCTGCACCGGCTTCAGCACACTGAACGATATGCAGCGATGTGCGGATCGAAGCGGCAAGGATCTGGGTCTTGAAACCCTGGATTGAATAAATATTGGAGATCTGTGCAATCAGCTGCACTCCATCCCAGTTACTGTCGTCTATACGACCGATGAATGGAGAAACATAAGTTGCCCCTGCTTTGGCAGCAAGGATTGCCTGGGCGGCAGAGAATACCAGTGTACAGTTTGTACGGATGCCGTTGTCGGTGAAATATTTCAGGGCCTTAACTCCGTCCTTGATCATTGGAACTTTCACCACAATATTCGGGTGAATAGCCGCAAGCCTTTTACCTTCTTCAACAATAGTATTAAAATCTGTTCCCACCACTTCGGCGCTGATATCACCATCAACAATCTCACAGATTGTTTTGTAATGACCGAATACTGCTTCCTGACCTTTAATGCCTTCTTTGGCCATTAATGACGGGTTGGTTGTTACGCCATCAAGGATCCCGAGTTCATTTGCTTCCCTGATTTGCGCCAGGTTGGCTGTGTCTATAAAAAACTTCATATTAATAAATTTAAAAAGGCAGGCTACTTACATCGCACCGCTCAACCGCTTATCCTTGCTGCCTTCCGGCCCTGGGGAGGTTCTGCAGGAGCTGGTCGTGCAAGACCTGCCGGCCGCAAAGATAGCAGTAATGATTTAAAGAAAAAAGATTAACAGAATATGAAAAATAATTATAACCGGAGCCGCAAAATCAACCCGGATAAGATTGCCCATATCTGCAGGAAGGTTATCTCGCTATAAACGAGCTTACCGTGGTGTATCCAAGCAATTCATCTGATCTTGAACCAAAGCCACGGTAGTATACCAGCACGGTATACACATTTTCCGTACTCGTAAAATTACCCTCAGTACCGATTAGTGAATACCGGTTAATAACGGGGTTGCGGCTATCGGTTACCACGTAGGAATAATTATAATAACCCTGTTTAAGCAGCAGGGTGGATTCATACCAGCCCTTTTCATTATTATAGATCATCCTTGACTGGTCGTCCGTTTTATAATTGGTGAGTTCCCCAAATACATAAACATCCTTACCACCGAATGCCTGGCCTCCGGGTGGAACAAACGTAAAATGCACGTAGGCATAATCACTCTGCCATTGCGGATTATTGCCATCTGAATTTTCAATTACGTACCGGCCGTTCTGGTCGCGATAATAAAAGTAAACCTGTTGCGATCTCGGTGATTCGGTTTTGATATACACATCGGTCCGTCCCGCGGTATCAACGATCCGGTCCATCCGGTCGCTTAACAGCCGGAGGCTTCGGAGGTCGATCCATCGCCATTCGCGGCCTGAAGGGAAACTGGTCAGGTCGTCATTGTATTCAAAATAATTACCCCGGTAAATACCAGGACGGTCGACCAATACTGAAGTGCTCCAGATATTATTCTGCAACACCACCACCTTGAGATCCTGTGGTGACAGGGTATTGATCCTTGCATTGGCAGTATTGACGATTACCTGTACGCGCTGGTCGGTCTGGAAATACAATGAATTGAACGGCTGTTTGATCTGGGCCGCAATAGAAACCCTTGAATCCACTACCAGGAAACGTTTGGTAAAAAGAAGGTCCGATGTATCGTTATTATTAAAAACTTTCAGTAAATAATTTCCCGAACGTGAAGGGATTGAACTGCGGTCGGGCACGCTGGCCTGGTAATGGGTATAGGGAATCTCGGAGATGGAAGAATTGCGGTAACTGGTGATCCTGGTACTCTGGAATCCCCTTATAAAATCGAAGGAAGGCAGGTTGGACACCGACCAGTCTGCATTACAAAGAACAAATGTGTAATAAAGGTTGCGATAACCACCACGCAGGTCGTCGAAATCCAGCTGGAGCTGGTCGCCCGCATTCAGCGTCATAATTGGATAAGATAAGGGATCACCGGACCGGGTAAGCGTGACAGTATGGATCTGCGGATCGTAAACCTGGTCCGGGAGCTGCGCCATACCGCCCACCATCAATAAAGAGAATATAATGGTCAATACTGTTTTCATACCACGAGTTTGGTGAAGAATGCCTTGCAATATTGTGAAAAATGGGTAAACAAGATTATAAATATTGGGAAGAGCTTACTTTTGTCCATACCCAAAGTATGGTCAAGACAAACAATTCACATTGAAGGTTGCAGCATTTATAGCAAACCGGATTGCATTTAACCGGGCGTCCGGATCTGAACCAGGCGCCAGAGGCAGCTTTTCAAGGTTCATTATCCGGATATCAGTTTCGGCCACTATCATCAGTGTTGCCGTAATGATAATTACCCTGGCCTTCGCCAACGGGTTCCAGCAGGAAGTAAGTCAAAAAGTATTTAGTTTCTGGGGTCATGTGCGGGTGCAGGAGAGACAACCTTTTAAAAGCCTTATTGCTGAAGAAACACCGCTGGTGATGAACAATTCGCTGGTTGCAGAAATCAGGAAGGATCCGAGAGTGGAAGATATCCATCCCTTTGCCACCAAGTATGGTATCCTTAAAACCAGGGAGGATGTGGAAGGTGTTATGATTAAAGGGTTCGACAGCACCTATAATTTTTCACACCTGAAAAGATTCATCAAAGAGGGCCGCCCCATACAGTTTAACGACAGTACCTATAGCCGGGAGATCATGATCTCCTCATATACAGCTGCACAACTTAAACTCAAACTCAATGATGCAGTGCTGATTTATTTTATACGGCCCGAATCAAATGGTGAAACAGGCACGCCGGATATCCGTCCCGATAAACTGAAAATCTCCGGCATTTATCAAACCGGTATTGAAGATTACGATAAACAATTTGCAATTGCGGATATCCAGCTTATCAGGAAACTGAACGATTGGGACAGCAACCAGGCAGGGGGCTATGAGATCTTCCTTAAAAATTATGAACAGACGCCAGAGGTTGCAGAAGATATTTACAATCTCGAGGGGTTCCCTGTTACCTGGGATAGCCAGAGTGTGCAGGAAGTATCACCCAATATTTTCGACTGGCTGAATATGCAGGACACCACGCGTAATGTACTTATCGGTTTCATGATGATCGTGGCAATCATTAACCTTATCACCTGCCTGATCATCCTGGTGCTGGAAAGAATCCGTATGATTGGTATACTCAAGGCTCTTGGTGCTACCGACTGGACCGTACAAAAAATCTTTCTCCGTCATTCGCTGTTTATCACGGTAACGGGAGTTTTTATAGGAGCCGTTGTGGCACTGGGTTTCCTGTACCTTCAAAAAGCAACCGGGTTTATCAAACTCAATGAAGAAGCATACTATCTGAGTGAGGCGGCTGTGCACATAGTGTGGTGGCAGGTGGGACTGATCTGCGCCGGCACCCTGGTCATCTGTTTCCTGGTATTGATGATCCCCTCTGTGCTGGTTCGTAAGATCCAGCCGGTAAAGGCCATCGGCTTCAGATAATTTTTATATACTCCGCAGGTACGGATCTTATTCACCACGCAGATGCGAAAGAAAGATTCTGATAATCCCGGAGGTACAGGGTCATTATTCACCCAACAGGTGCGAAAGGATGATTCCCGTTGCTACAGCTGCATTCAGTGATTCCGCATGACCAATCCTTGGAATGGTGATTTTATGCTGAACCATTTCCAGAATGGCCAGGTCGATCCCTTTTGATTCATTCCCGATCACGATAATCCCTTCTTTCAGTTTACCCATGGTATTTATATTGGTTCCCTTCAGCGCAGCTGCATAAATCCCCACCTGGTGATTTTCACGGAGCCATTGGTGCAGGTCGGTATACATCATGGTAACCCGGGCAATACTGCCCATGGTTGACTGGACTACCTTTGGATTATACGGATCAGCTGTTGCCGGACTGCATACGATCTGCGAAACCCCGAACCAGTCCGCAATGCGGATCAGCGTTCCAAGATTGCCCGGATCCTGGATGGTATCGAGCACCAGCGTGACCTTACCCTTTACATCAATATTATGTACCGGTTCGGGAATCCGTACCAGGACGATCACCTGGTTAGCGGTGGAAAGCTGGGTCATCCGGCCGAGCTCTTCTTCAGTGACCACCGTCATGGGAACTCCGGGATAATCACCCCGGACACGTGCGATCCAGCTTTCCAGTGCAAGGATCTCCAACACCTGGCCAGCCATCCCGCCAAGGATTTCTTCCGCCAGTTTCGGCCCTTCCGCCACGAACAGGCCCTCTTGTTCCCTTTGTTTTTTGTGGCCTAAACTTTGGATATATTTGAGCCGCGATTTACCCAGCATGTGTTTAATTTAATTATGTTATCAGGCAAGCCTCCATTTTCCCGATCTATATTTTTTAAAGTCTTCCCTCTTATTATAATTGCGGCCATCAGTTCCTGTACCATCGTCAAAAAAAACCAACCGGGAAAAGCCTTTGTTTATAAAACAAATATCAACTTAATAGGCAACTTCACCAATGAACAGCGGCAGGAACTGGTGGAAAACCTGGAAGGACAGCTGGATGATAGCCTCCAACCCCGTAAAGTCGACAAACTCCTGTGGCGTGTATTGAAATCACCCCCGGTGTTCGACAGCACCTATGCAGACCATTCGGTCATGTTTATGAGAGCCCTGCTGAACTCACTCGGATATTTTACCGACTCTACCTATTACACCTACCAGGTAAAACGTTTTGATACCAAAAACGGAAATTTTTTTTACCGGCTTTTTTCTTCGAAAAATAAACCACCCCAGTTTCGCACCATCGTCGATTTCCATGTGCGGCCGGGTAAACTGGTGCGACTTGATTCGATCAGTTATGTAATGCGCGACACCCTGTTACAACAAATCACCGATTCTTCTAAGCGATCGGCCTATATAAAAAAAGGGGATGCTTTTGCAAAAATCCCCATCTCTGTTGAACTGGACCGGCTGACCGAACTCTTCCGCAACAACGGTTATCTCCGTTTCACCCGTGATGAACTTGTAGGACTATGGGATACACTTGATGTATCGCTTCTCCAGCCCACACTTGATCCGTTTGAACAACTTGAGCTTCTTCAAAAACTAAGACTCCGTCGAGAAAATCCAACAGCTAACCTGGAGATCCGTTTGAGAACACTGGACAGTGTAAAACTCACCAGGTTTTATATGGGCAATGTAACTGTATATCCTGATTACACACCTGATACTATTGGCCGTGTGGGTAAGGAAACCATCGTTGAAGGTATCAAGGTGATCCAGTACTCCCGTATGTTCAAGCCCAAAATCTTCCCGCCAAATATCTACCTGCCAACCGACAGCATTTACCGGCAACGAAGATATACCCGCACCATCAACAGGCTGAACCTGCTTGGTGCATGGAGATTGGTGAGTATCGACCAGGTGATCCGGCCGAATGAGGACACGGTGGATTTCATAATCCGTTTAAGTCCCGCCAGGAAATATTCATTCAGTACAAACCTGGAAGGAAGTATAAACCAGAATGCATTTTCCGGTAACCTGTTTGGTATAGGTGTAAGCGCAGGCATCCAGAACCGGAACTTTGCCCGGGGGGCCAACCAGGCCAATTCCAACCTGCGTTATGGTATTGAACTGGGCGGATCGGGGGATAACCAGTTCATCCAGACACAGCAGCTGAGCTTCAGCCATAATATCTATTTCCCCCGGTTTATCTTTTTCCCCGGTATTGATATCATCCCGGCCAACAGGCGTGATAACTGGCGAACCTTGTTTTTATTCAATGCATCCCGTACCCAGCGGAGGATTCTTTATGATCTTTCCACCATCAATGGGGCCTGGGGTTATGAGTTCCAGCGCCGGAACATCCTGCTTACATTCAAGATCCCGAATATCGAATATGCATTCCTGATTAAAAAAGACAGCCTGAATAAACTCATTGCCCAAAACCCATCACTGAATAATATTTTCACGGATGGTTTTGTTTCCAGTGTGATTACCAATTTTACTTTAAGTGGGGGAACAGCCAAGAGCCTGAACATACTTCGCGCAAACGTGGAAGAATCGGGGTTGTTGACAGGAATGATCCATAATTCATTTCTTGATACCCAGCTTTATCGTTTTATCAAAATGGATATTGAGCTGGCAAAACTTTTCCGTCGGCCCAAATCATCCATTGCGCTGCGTTTCTTTGCGGGAGTAGGTTATGAATTTGACAATACTACCAACCCGTTAAAGCGGAACAGCCTTCCTTTTTTCAAACAGTATTACAGCGGTGGACCCTCCAGTATGCGCGCATGGGCCCTGCGCAGGCTGGGACCGGGTTCGGTGGTCAAGCCATTTCTTGGTCCAGGTAGTTCACCCGATCGTTATGGCGACATGCAGCTGGAAGGAAATGTGGAATACCGGTTTCCGATTGGCAGGCCCTTCGGGATAAAGATCAATGGTGCATTCTTCGTCGACGCAGGTAATATCTGGCTGATTAAAAAAGCAGCAGGCACCCCTGAAGAAATTTTTAAATTCAACAGGCTCGGAAAAGATATCGCGATCGGTGCCGGTACCGGCCTCCGGGTTGATTTCGATTTTTTCGTTATCCGGTTTGACTATGCCTACAAAGTAAAGGACCCGAGTCCCTCGCCTGAAGATGCTATCTGGCAGAATAAATGGTTTGGTTATCCATTCTTTAAAGGCGACCAGTTTCAGTTGGGAATAGGTTATCCATTTATCTTCTAGGTTAGTTGCCACACTCCTGGCGCTTGTTGCGGATCATTGTATATTTCAGGATATTGTCTGTCGTTTACCAGCAACGTTTAATATTTTCAGGAAATCTGTTCTGCAACGGAACTTCGGAATGCCTCCATTGTCATGGCATCATCCACAGAAAATTCACCGATCCTGGTTCTTCTCAGTGAACTCAGGTATCCACCACAACCCAGTTCTTTCCCAAAATCATTTGCCAGGCTGCGGATATAGGTTCCGGTTGAACAAACTACCCTGAAAAAAACCTTCGGCATTTCAACCGAGGTAATCTCAAAGGTCTGAATAGTAAGTTTGCGTGGTTCAAGTTTTACCTCCCTGCCCTGCCGGGCAAGTTCGTACACGCGTTTGCCATCTACCTTTATGGCAGAATGGGCAGGCGGCACCTGCATGATCTCACCGATAAATGGTTTCGTTGCAGCATAGACCTGATCTTCGGTGATCTGGTCAACCGGTAAAAAATTCTCCGGCTCGCTTTCAAGATCGTAGGTAGGTGTGGTGGCTCCCAGGGTTATGCTACCCGTATATTCTTTCTCCCTGGCCATGTATTCATTGATATTCTTTGTGAACTTTCCGGTACAGATGATCAGCAGGCCCGTGGCAAGCGGGTCGAGTGTTCCGGCATGCCCCACTTTTTTTACCTTGACAATGTTGCGGACTTTTCTCACTACGTCAAACGAGGTCCAGTGCAGGGGTTTATCAATCAACAATACACGGCCTTCTGAAAAACTATTCATGGCGCGAAGTTCGGCAATTTTAAATCGACATCCTCGTCTTCAGCTCCAGGTATTTGTTAATCGTATTAACCGTCAGGTTTTCCGGTGTGGTAAGCACGGACAGGATGCCATGTTTATGGAGTTCACGTACCATGAGTCTTTTTTCAAAGGCAAATTTCTCGGCAATAACCTTGATATAAATATCTTCAATGGTACTGGCCTTGCCTTCGCGTAACGCCCTGATCTCGGTGTTTTCAAAAAACACAACCAGCAATAAATGGTATCGTGCGATCCGCTTCAATGCAGGCAGTTCACGATTGAGGCTCTCCATCGATTCAAAGTTGGTGAAGAGCACTACCAGCCCGCGGTTGGTAACACGGTTACGGATTGTGGAGAACAGTTTTTCAAAATCCGACTCGAGATAATCAGTCTTCTGCCGGTACAATGTTTCCAGGATGATGTTCATCTGAGTGGTCTTTTTATCTGCCAGTACAAATGCATCCAGGTTTTGTGCAAAGGTGATCAGTCCTGCCTTGTCCTGTTTAACCAATGCAACGTTGGCCAGCACCAGCGCAGCATTGATGGCATAGTCCAGCAGCGTCATCCCGTTGAACGGCATCTTCATCACCCTTCCCTTATTGATCACACAATAAACCTGCTGGCTGCGTTCATCGGTAAAATTATTCACCATCAGCTGGTCCTTCCTTGCTGTTGCTTTCCAGTTAATGGTCCGGTAATCATCGCCGCGTACATATTCCTTGATCTGTTCAAACTCCATGCTGTGGCCAAGTTTACGGATCCTCTTCACCCCTGCTTCCTGCAACCTGTTGCTGACAGCAAGTAACTGGTAACGACGCATGGTAAAATACGAAGGGTATACTTTCACCGTATGCCTGGCCGGAATGATATAACGGCGTTTGGCCAGGCGGAGCGGACCATGGGCAAAAATATTGATATCATTAAATACATATTCCCCACGGGATACCGGCCGCAACATATAACTGATCTCTGCTTCAGAACCAGCGTTTATCTCTGTCCTTTTAACCCAATGGCGTTCCTGGAACTGCTCGGGCAGTTCATCAATAACACTGACATGTAGTTTGTATCCATATTGATTATGGATCAATAATGTGATCCTGTTCTCATCCCCAATGCTGAAACGGTCACCACTTATCCGCCTGCCTTCGATTCCTTTGCGGCTGAACAGGATCAGCAGATCGACACCCAGTGCAATCCCGATCAGTAATAACCATAGTGCCGCAAGTGCATAGAAACCGGTGAAAAAATAACTCAGCACAAACGCCACCGGAGCAATACCGGCGAGGTAGTAAACAATATTATTCAGGTAAATCGATCGGGTCATGTAAAAATTAATCAGTCGTAAATATTATCTGGGAACATCCATTGCCTTTACAATCTGGCGGATTACTTCTTCTTCTGTAACACCCTCCATTTCTTTATCAGGCGCCAGGATGATCCGGTGGCGCAGCACGGGTACCAGCACCTCCCGGATATCTTCGGGTGTAACAAAATCCCTGCCCTGCATGGCTGCAATCGCCTTGGAGGCATTCATCACTGCCAGCGATGCACGGGGTGATGCACCCAGGTAAATAGATTTATGATTCCGGGTCTGGTGGACCAGCTTCGCAATAAACTGGAGCAATTTTTCTTCGATCAGTATATCCTTGATCTGCCGGCGCAGGTCGTTGATCTGTGCAGCAGTGATCACGGGTTTTACCAGGTCGAATACCCTGGTATTACCCAGGTGATGGAATTGCGTGAGAATGGTCAGCTCTTCCGTTTCGGTTGGATAGGGTACCACGATCTTAAAAAGAAAACGATCCAGCTGCGCTTCAGGCAGGCGGTAGGTTCCCTCCTGCTCCACCGGATTCTGGGTGGCCAGCACCATGAAGGGCGCTTCCATTACATGCGTTTTACCATCAATGGAAATCTGTCGTTCTTCCATTACTTCAAGCAGGGCAGACTGGGTCTTGGCAGGCGCCCGGTTGATCTCATCCACCAATACAATATTTCCAAAGATGGGTCCTTTCTTAAAATCAAAGGTCCCTTCCTTCGGATTGAATACGGGGGTACCAATTACATCGGAGGGCATCAGGTCAGGCGTGAACTGGATACGGGAAAAACGGGCGTCAACGGACCGGGCCACCAGCCGCGCAGTGAGTGTCTTGGCTACACCGGGCACACCTTCTACCAGCACATGCCCGTCGGCAAGCAATGCAGCAATGATGAGTTTTACCATCTCGTCCTGGCCTACAATTATTTTTTTCAGTTCCTGGCGGATGGAAAGCACGGCCTCATTCAATACGGTGAGATCGGTCCTTTGTAAAAAAATCTGTTCTTCCATACTATGCGGTTTTATAAAATATTTCCAGTTGTTTGTGAAACGCCGCCAGCTGCTGTGCAGTGAACTGGTTACGTTCAATTGAATGTATAGAGTTGACGATGGAAGCGATAACAGATTCTTCCACCCCTGATTTAAAGTGGAGCTGCTGTATAAAGTTTTCATCCAGTGTACTGGTCACCAGTTTATACCTGGTCCGTACGTATTCAAGAAAATAAGCGCTCATCTTACGGGCAAGGTTGGCATGATCACCTTTATCATGGTAAAGACGACCAATGGTCTTGGTAAAATCAAGCGATGAATTGCCCGGTTTACGGATGATAGGGATGATCCGTTGTTTGCGGCGGATCCCAAGCAACACATATAACAACAGCAGTAACATAGCTGTCAGCAAGGCTGCCTTAAACGGTTTCTGACCCTCGCTGTTTTTTATATTCATCAACACAGAAAGCCAGTTCTTCCGTCCCGTTGGCGGCTGGGTTACCTTGTAGCGGTAATATTCATCCCATGCCACCGTGCTGGTGTTTGCAGGTATTACCGACAGTACTTCTTCGTAATAAGCCATGTTTGCTTTATGCAGAAGAAAATAATTGCTGAATGCCATCGGCACCAGTTGCACATAAAAATGACCGGTTCCTGCGCGTAATTTTATAAAGTTGGGCTGTTTTGCTTTGTCCATACCGAGCACCGTGCTGGTAGTGGCGTCTGTACCGGAAAACCAGCTACTGAATCTTTTACCCGGAAACCGGAATACATAGGGTCCGGGAAAACTCGACTCAGCAAGTTGAACTTCCAGTGTATCGGGCAGGTATCCGATACCACCATAAAATTCGGAACTCTCCGGTACGGAGCAGTTCAGCGCAATCTGCGCCTCGTTTGATAAACGCCTGGTGCTTAAAAAAACATCATTGCCGGCCTCTACAAATTTAACGAGCTCTTTCATCTCATAGTCATCGGCATTAAAATCCGGTGTGATGATAATGAGTGCCTGGTGGTCGGTGGATGAACTGATCCTGTCCCAGGAGCCCGGCTCTTTTTTGTTCACTACCACTTCAGCATCTGGAAATATAGATTGCAGGTTTGAATAAGCCACGTTCAGCCCATAGGGAATTTTATCCCTCCGGTGAAGCGTCAGTCGTTCCTCCAGTTTACGGTCACCCCTGGCCCAACGGTTATTGATGATGAACATCGCAATGGCGGCACCCACAACAATTGCCAGCGCTATATAAAGTAAATTATTTTTCAATGGTGGCCGATAGTTTTAGTCAGGTCACTGAATTCTTCGCGGATACTGTTATACCTGGCACCGTCTATAATGAATTCACCATACCAGATGTATTCATACACACGCGCCAGTTGGAAAAAAGGTTTGTAATATGGTCCGTTAGCGAGTTGCATCAGGTAGTCCATATTGGTACTGTCGGATTTGTAATTAATAATCTGTTTATCGGCCATTAACCGAAGCAGGCGCAGGAACAATAAACGGGTGGCCAGGCGGAAGTTACCGGCAGCAGTAGCAGCGGCTATTTCCTTATCGTAGTTAATTCCGAAAATATCATCCGTTTCACTTTCTTCCGCAGCTGCATCTTTTATTTTTTTTGAACTACGCAGCAGCCCGATATTATTATTGCCCAGGTAAATGATCAGGACGGCCGTGAACCCGCCAATAATAAGGATCCACAACAGGACCTGCATCCCATCTGACCATACAAAGGACTTCTTTCGTTTTTCCTGTACGACCTCCTTTTTTTTAAAATTATAGTCAGCGTACCAGTAGTCCTTGTCGGCTTTCAGTTTCTCTTTCTGCAACGCGTTGATCCTTCTTAAATGGTACGATTCGACGGACTGATTTTCTTTAGCCAGGAATAACAAGGCCCGATCGCTGCGCGGCTGATCGCTGATTGAAATATTGGAGGCATCATAACCAGCTGTATCAAGTACCACCTCCTCTTCAGCAATATCCGGATAATCCTCCTCCACTTCATAGGCTGTGTCGGTCACTGTTTGTTCCTGTTGGGCATGAAGTACAATTCCATAACAAAGCAGGACGAGCATCAGTGTCATCCGGCAAAAACTAGCGGGCAGGTAATTCCGTTTAATCACGTTATACTTCCTCCTCATTTAATACTGCGGCCATTTTCTTTCCAAGGCGGATGGGATAAATAATAAAATACCAGATTACAAATAATACGGAGAGACCTGTAATCAGACTGGTAAACATTGAAAGATCATTATAAAGCCTGGTAATAAATCCTTCAAAGAAAGCAGCCAGGCCAAACACAGGAAGTAATCCGATCATAATTTTCACACCATCTTTTGCTCCCTGTTTAAATGCTTCGAGTCGCGACACAGTTCCGGGAAAGAGATAACTTTTTCCAAGGATCAGGCCAGCGGCAGCCGCGATAATAAGTGCTGTCAGTTCAAGTGTACCATGGATAAAAACAACCAGGAAGAACTGGATTCCAAAACCCCGGGCAGCAAACATCTGGTCAAATACGCCCACCATGATCGCATTTTCTGAAAGCATGTAGAGACTGGGTATACCTGCAAAAATTCCCGACACAAACATCAGGAATGACACCCTGATATTATGGATCATAAGATGCAGCCAGCTCAGGATGGGATTACCCGATTCGTAAATTCCAAACGGATTACCGGCTTCAATATTTTCCATGGTCTTCGATACATATTCGGGGCCCAGTACGCCGGAAGCCATTTCAGGATCGTGAAGGGAGACAAAAAAACCTATCGAAAAAAAGATTAAAAAAAGTATAAAGGAAAAAAATACGGTCCGGTGATGTTTACGGATGGTCAGTGGCAGATCATACTTCCAGAAATTCAGCAACCGGTTGGTTTCTTCCTTCCGGTTGCGGTAGATATTCAGGTAAATGGACGACGCCTGTTTGTTAACATATGTGGTAACCTTACTCGTTGGATAAAATGTTTTGGCATAGGCCAGGTCATCAACCAGCTGTGTAAAATCAGCAGCCATTTCATCGGGATCCGAAGAAGGCATGTGCTGGTTGCGCAACCAGCGGTCTTTATTCTTTTTAATGAACAGTGCTTCTCTCAACGGTGGTGATTTGGTTTGTAAAATACTGTTTTTTGGATAAGATCAACAGAATAAAGTAAGGTCATTTCCTGTATGATAAAATTCACCAAAAAAAACACGTGATGGGATAAAAAAGCTAATTTACCAGCGAAAATTGAGTATTCATGGCCGTAATCAGGGTGCCCACTACATTTAATATTGACCTGGAATTTGAGATACCGGAATTTTACCGGCGGTTGTTTGCCCTGGCAATTGATATGCTTGTCCAGTTTATCTATATCAGGATTGCTACGGAGTTCTTCCGGAGTATTGTCAATAATATGGTTGGGAACGAGGATTCATATTACAATATCAGCGCAGTAGCCGTGCTCCTCAGCCTGCCGGTATTTATCTACCATGTTGTAATGGAGATCACAATGAATGGCCAGAGTATCGGCAAAAAAATCATGGGCATCAGGGTGGTCAATGAAAATGGTGGCCGGCCATCGCCGGGCCAGTTTATTATCCGCTGGTTACTCCGCGTTTCCGATGTGTGGATTGTAATCCTGCTTATCTATTTTCTGCAAGGCGGAGGCGGTAGTCCCGAGACCATTTTCCTGGTAACAGCGGTGGTGGCGTTCCTGCTCACCGATATCATCCTGGTGGTGGCATCTAAAAAAAGCCAGCGTATTGGTGATATGCTGGCAAAGACAATTATCATCCGCACCAGCCAGCAGGCAGATATAGAGGAAACTGTATTCCAGGAAGTGGAAGAAACTTATGTCCCTGTATACCCGCAAATCATGCAGCTAAGCGACCGCGATATCAATGCGATTAAAAATATCCTGGAAGCAGCCAAACGTAAACAGGATCCGGAGATGGCCCTGACAGCCACCTTTAAGATTTTGCAGCACCTGAAGATCCAGACCGAACAGAGTCCCGTTGAATTTCTTGAAACGCTCCTGAAAGATTATAATTACCTGTCCACAAAATAAAACCGGGGTTCCGTTAACTTATAAGGGTAGTACTCCGGTCTGCCTGAACCGCATCTGTATTATACCAGAAAAACAAAAACCGGGCAGCCGGAATGGCCCCCCGGTTCAATTAATTGAAACCGATATTCGTTTTTTGTTTAAAACATAGTAGAACCGATCAGGGTGCTCAGCAGGATCAGTACCCAGAGTACCAGGCCCAATACGGTGAGGATACCTATAAAACGAAACACTGCCTTAAGGTTCTGGAACGAGACATTTAATGTATCCTGTTCATTGGTGGCAATGGCTTCTTTCATTTTGGTGGCAAAACGAAACAGGAACAGGCAGGGGAAAAAATAGACCAGTGCAATAATAATATACATCACCGCCGCGATGGTCCCCGCGCCCGCCGCTACGTTATCCGAATAACCTATCCCGCTCCCGCCAGACATCATGGTTGACATGATGCTGGAAAAGAAAATGCCCATCAGTACTATCAGGGCGCATCCGATAAATCCGACAATTGCCAGGAATTTTGCCCAGCGTGCCGCTTCGCTTAAATGGGTTTTGGATGTTGTGTCGATCGACAGACCGAACAGGGAAAGGTTTTCTGGTTGTTGTTGTTGTTGTTCCATTGTATTTGGTTTGGTTGGTTTATTCGATCCTTAAATATAGAATTGTGAAACCAACCCTCCAAGTTTTTGCATGATTCTAGTATGCGCGGGCAAACAGCACCCGTTGGGCCGATGGTTTTCCAGTCAGGATACAAACACCGGCTTCCGGTTTATTATCAAGTGGGATACACCGGATGGTGGCCTTTGTTTTTTCCTTGATAGCTTCTTCCGTTTCATCGGTTCCGTCCCAATGGGCAGAAATAAATCCCGTTTTTTCGTCGAGCAGTTTCACAAATTCATCCCAGTTGTTTGCTTCGGTTATATGGTCCAACTGGAAGGCCTTTGCTTTTTTAAACATCGAGTGCTGGATATCCAGCAGCAGGCCATCAATATATTGTGCAATCCCATCCAGGTGAATGGTTTCTTTCAATTTTGTATCACGTCTCGCCACTTCCACTACCCCCTTTTCCAGGTCACGTGCACCGATGGCTACACGCACGGGCACACCCTTCATTTCATACTCCGCAAATTTCCAGCCCGGCCGGTTATTATCATTGTCGTCATATTTAACCCGCACGCCCAACCGCTTCAATTGTTCCATCAGCTGGAAGGCCTGTTCGTCGATTAGTTTTTTCTGATCATCCCCTTTATAGATAGGAACGATCACCACCTGGAGTGGTGCAATCTTCGGAGGCAGCACCAATCCTTCATCATCACTATGAGCCATTACCAGCGCTCCAATCAGACGCGTACTAACTCCCCAGCTGGTTGCCCACACATATTCCTGCTGGTTGTCTTTATTGGAAAACTTGACTTCAAATGCCTTTGCGAAATTTTGTCCCAGGAAATGGGAAGTCCCCGCCTGTAAGGCTTTACCATCCTGCATCAGTGCCTCTATACAATAAGTATCTTCTGCGCCGGCGAAACGTTCACCCGGTGTTTTAATACCCTTTATCACAGGCAACGCCATATATTCTTCCACAAATTCTGCGTAAACACCCAGCATCTTCACCGTTTCTTCAATAGCTTCTTCCCTTGTGGCATGGGCAGTATGTCCTTCCTGCCAGAGGAATTCGGCAGTACGGAGAAATAACCTGGTGCGCATTTCCCAGCGAACCACATTTGCCCATTGGTTGATCAGCAGGGGCAGATCGCGGTAACTCTGGATCCAATCGCGATAAGTGTTCCAGATGATTGCCTCACTGGTGGGGCGGATTACCAGCTCTTCTTCCAGTTTGGCTTCCGGATCGATCATCAGTTTTCCTTTTTTGGAAGGATCGGCCTTGAGACGATAGTGGGTAACGATGGCGCATTCCTTTGCAAAACCCTCCGCATTTTTTTCCTCCGCTTCAAAGAGACTCTTGGGCACCAGTAAGGGGAAATAGGCATTCACATGCCCGGTTTCCTTAAACCGTTTGTCCAGCTGGTCACGCATATTTTCCCATAAACCAAAACCATAGGGTTTAATTACCATACAACCCTTAACTGCGGAATAATCCGCCAGTCCTCCTTTTATAACCAGGTCGTTATACCATTGCGAATAATCCTCTGCTCTTGAAGTGATAACCTTGCTCATTTTTATCGGCTTGTTTACGTTTTTATTAACAGATGGTGCGGAGTTTGTTGTACAATTCGATGTAAATTCGACCAACCGCTCGTTAGTAACTGCTAAAATATACAAATCGGCCCTCAGGCAGACTAATCAGGCAAAAGTAGTAACTTCACCGTATAAAACACTTGGCCATGAAACTCAATCTTTTGTTCGGATCAGTACTGCTGGTTACTGTTAGTAGCTGCAGCACGGCATATCGGACGGGTCAGACCCCCGACGATGTTTATTATTCACCGGGAAAAGCCCAGGACGAATATGTTAAGGCAACGAAGGAAGACCGGGCAGAAGAGGGTGATGATCCGGATGATTATGAAACCTATGCGGAAAATCGTTACCTGAGGATGCGTGTGGCCAACCGGACGCAGTGGAGCGTGTTGGATGATTACTATTTTTACAGCCCCCTTTCCTATAGTTATTACGGCGGTGCCTTTGCCCTTGGTTATGGCTGGAATAATCCATGGAGTTCCTATCATATGTGGAATAACTTTTATAATCCTTATGGCGGTTACTATGGTGGCGGCTATTATGGCGGTGGATATTATGGAGGTGGATATCATGGTGGCGGGTATTACGGTGGTGGGTATTATGGCGGAGGCCTGGTGACCCGGTACCGCACTCCAAGCAGGCCAGTTTCATTTAACCCATCCAGTTATACAAACGGAAACAGACCACGTGGTAATTCCAATAGCGGAAGAAGTAATGGCTCCAATTATTATAATGGATCGAGATATAATAATTCCAACGGAAACAGTTATGGTGGCGGTTCAAGGCCATCCAATTCAGGAAGGAATAACAACAATAGTTCGTATGAACCAAGCCGGAACAATAACACCCCAAGCAGGAGTTATAATCCATCATCGGGCAACCAGTCATCCGGTAGTAACAGTGGCAGAAGTTCTGGTGGAAGCAGCACACCGCCTGCAAGACCTCCGCGCTGATAATATAAGTTGATAATAAATTTACAGAGGAAACAGAATTTGAGCACCAGCTTGAGTGTTTCCTCTTTTTTTGTACCTGATAGAATACAATAATGATTATGATGAAGAAGAAAATTTTGACGGGAGCGCTTTCACTTTTTTCAATTTCCGTTTTTGCACAGATCCCTGAAGATGTGTTGAAGTATTCATGGGGACCTACCAATGGTACAGCCCGGTCTACCGCCATTGGAGGTGCGATGGGTTCCCTGGGAGGCGACCTGTCCGCTACCTTTAACAACCCGGCAGGTCTTGCATTTTACCGTACCAGCGACCTGGTTATATCACCCGGTTTTTCCTTCCTTAAAAACAAGGCTGATTTTCGCGGTACCAGCAACAGCAGGAAGGACTCTTATTTTAACCTGGGAACTTCCGGATATGTTGGTGGAATGCCCGGCCGTGGTGCCTGGGTAAATAAAACGTTCAGTTTCGCAGTAAACCGGACGGCCAACTTCAGCAACAAGATCCGCTATGGCGGCCAGAATGATTTCAGTTCCTATGCCGAACAATTTGCGGCAGAGGCAGCCAATAGCGGTCAGTCGATCGACGAGATGCTGGACGATAACAGCAATGTATCACTGGCCACCAAGATGGCCCTGTATAGCTTCCTGATAGATACCGCTTCCCTTGGAGGCCAGTTCCCTGACTTTATCAGTATGGCAATGTATGATAACCTGAAGGGTGGAAATCCACTTTTGCTGAACCAGGTGCATACCATCGAAACCAGCGGGGGTATTACTGAGCTGGCAATTGGATATGCAGCCAACAGAAACGACCGTTTATATATCGGGGGATCCATTGGTATTCCCATTGTAAACTATGAACGCCGGAGCACCCTTCGTGAGGAAGATGCTGTCGGCAACTGGGACAATTTTAATTTTTCAGAACTTACAGAACGCTTTACCACCAAGGGTTTCGGGGTAAACGCAAAACTGGGTATGATCGTTAAGGCCGGAGCTGGTCTTCGCCTGGGTCTTGCAATCCATACTCCTACCATCTATGCACTTACTGACAGCTATGAAGGGTCAATTGCGGTTGATCTCGATAGTTTCCGTACCACCACTCCGGGTGTTGTAAGGGTCAACTCAAATATGTTCAATGATAATCAGCGGCCGGAGTACGACTACGACCTGAACAGTCCCTGGAAGTTTACGGCAAGTGGTGCCTATGTTATAAATGGCGTTGAGGATGTTCGCCAGCAGAAGGGATTTATAACCGGAGAAGTGGAGTATGTAACTTATAAATCCAATAAATTCCGTAGTGCCGATGGTACCGGCGAAGATTATTACCAGGGGGTAAACACGGCCACCAAATCACTTTACCGGAATGCAATGAACTTCAGGGTTGGTGGTGAAATGAAATTCAATACGTTCATGGGCCGGCTGGGTTTTGCTTATTATGGAAATCCCTACAGCGACGAAGAACTTAAAGCCAGTAAAACGTACGTGAGTGGTGGGGTTGGTTACAGGTATGCAGGTTTTTTTGTTGACTTCACCTATGTATATAGTCTGCAAAAAGATGTGAGTTTCCCATACCGTTTACCGGATAAGGCTAATACATTTTCAAACATTAAAACAACCGGCAGTAATGTGTTGCTGACCTTCGGGGTGAAGATCTGACGGGTTCCGGATAAAATATAAAAAGAGGAAGATGTACCACCTGGTTTATCTTCCTCTTTTTATTTAATGCCGTTCCTGAATAATCATCTTTGTTGTGCAGGAGGTTAATTATTCCCCTCCCCTTCATTCCGGTGACCCTTCCCGGCCAGGGAGAAATTGGCATCCCCGAATTTATAACTGAATGTAAGTCTCACGCTGCGTACATTCCAGCGGCGGTATGAATCCTGGTAAAATTTATCCGTGTCATAAACAGTTCCCCAGCGGTTGGTATTGAACAGGTCGTTTACTCCCAGGGTTAGAGTACCTTTTTTATTTTTCATAAAATCCTTACGCATCGCCAGGTCTACAGCATACACCGATTTCGTCCTGCCCTGCGGGATTACCTCCGACGACTCATATTCACCCACCATTTGAAAGCTCATATCAGTAAACAGGTTTTTCTTCACCGTGTTCACCTTGTATTCGGTAATCAGTTTTGCTTCCCAGTTAAACCCTTCATTACTCAGGTCCTGACCAGTGATATTTGCATTTACTGTACGGTATTGCAGGTTGACGGTTGGTGTAATTGTAAGGTTGGGACCTGTTTTATGCTGCAGTGTAAATTCAGCACCATAACGATTGGTTGTATTTGCGTTTACATACGTATTGAGGATGGCATTGGGGTCGATGGCTGCATTCTGCAGTTGCTCATACTGCGCTGCCGAGATGGTATCGCTGTACTGGGTGATATCGTCCGGATTATTCCTGAAATACAGGACAGCAAGGAAGTTGCCGGATTTATAATCCTTACTCAGGTTCAATTCAAACGAATTGATGAATTCCGGACGAAGTGCGATATTACCCTGGCTGAGATTGGCCGGATCATTCACGTCGATCGTTGGATTCAGTTGCCAGAAATCGGGCCGCCTGATCCTTTTTGAATAATTGAATTGCAGTTGGGTAGTTTTATCTAATTGCCGGGTAACAAACAAACTGGGGAAGATCGCGTTCCAGAGATTTTTGGAGGAAGCAGGATATTCATATCCGAATTTGAAGGAGCTGTCGACAAGCTGCCCGTTGAATTTTGAATACTCTGCCCGGAGTCCAAGCTGGTAAGTAAACTGACCAAGTTTATTGGAATAGGTAGCATACGCCGCGTTGACCATCTCGCGGTATTTATAATTATTACTCAACGGCAGTTTTTCAGGAGTACCGGTTGACAGGGAATATACATCGAGCAGGCTGCGAAAAATATTATGGTAACTGCGAAGTCCGCCTTCGATCTTACTTGTTTCACTTATCGGATTTACATAATCAACCTGGAAGGTCACCTGGTCGCTATTACTTTTTGATCCGTTACTGACTGTTGATGCGGGCCGGTTGACCGAACCATCGGGGTTTGCATAACTGTTAAAAACAGAGGAAGCATCCCTGCGGTTACCATAGTTGTAATTAATGTCGGCTGTAAGTTCCTTACCTGTTTTGGGATAGGTGTGTTTGTAATTCAGGATAGTCGCGTACCGGCGAAATATTGTTTTACCTCCTGTTGTGCGGTCTCCAAAGTACACCGGTGATTCGTCGGGCAGCAGGTATTCCTGGTCCTGGTTTTCGTTATAACGAAACTGCCCACCCCCTACCTGTTGCGTCAGGCTGATGGTATTCCGGTTATCCATAAAAAAATCAGCCCCGCCTCTGAGTGAACGGAAGATACGGGTACGGTCTGTTGAAGAATACTGATTGAACAGGTCAGTAGGATGTCCGTTCTCCCGGTTGATTCTTTTTGTCTCGGATCTGGCATTACCACCGCTGCGGTTATAACCCGCTGCCAGGAAGAAGTTTAATTTACCCTGGCGCAGGTTGATATTGAGATTACTATTGGTAACGGATGGGGTTCCGACACCAATACTGGCAACTCCGTTCAGTCCCACGCGTTTATTTTTTTTCAATACTATATTGATAATACCCCCTGAACTGGCGGCATCAAAACGTGCAGAGGGATTGGTGATCAGTTCCACCCGTTCAATATTTTCAGCAGGGATCTGATCGAGTGTAAGTATCGTGGGCCGGCCATCCACGAAGATCTGGGGCGTATTGTTGCGCAACTGCACGTTACCATCAATGTCAACCGATACAGAAGGAATATTCTTCATAAGATCCACGGCGGTACCTCCTGCTGCAACCAGGCTTTTGGAAGCATTAAAGACCTTACGATCGATACCCATTTCAAGTGTTGGCCGCGAAGCCGAAACGGTCACCCCACCCAGTTGTTGAATAGAAGCTGCCAGCGGCATATTACCCAGGTCGACACTGAATTTTTTATTATCCGAAGTATATTCCGTAACGTTCAACAACTGGTCGATCTCATCAAAACCAATTGCGGTGATATGGATACGGAATAAACGCTGATCGGGCAGGTCATCAAAATTGAAATCACCATTGGCCCGGGTGAGCATTCCGCGCACCAGGGAATCCTGACCCAGCTGGTCTTTGACAAAAAGTTGTGCCGATGCCGATTCTATTCCTTTGCCCGTGGTTTTTTCCTGGATTTTTCCAAAAATGCGATTGGAACTGATGGAGATCCGGGTTGTTTCCTGGGTGTGGTCGGTATCATTCTGGGCGGACAGGTTAAAGCAGAAAAAGAAAGAGAAAATAACTACAAGGCAACGCTTCATGTTACAGTTTTTAAGCCAGTGGCTTATTAGGTGGTAATTAAAAATGGCGGCAATCAGATTGGGGGCGGACGGTATTTAATCCGGCCTGCAGGAGGTTTTACTTCTTCCGAACTTACTTACCGGGACTGTTAACCAATTCCCGGAGGGATTTTCCTTCAGAGGGGGTGAACCAGGTAATACCCGGATCTTTTTTAAACCAGGTCATCTGTCGTTTAGCGTACTGCCTTGTATGTTGTGATATAAGTGCAACTGCTTCTTCCAGTGAGGTTTTTCCATCCAGATAATCAAATAATTCAGTGTAACCAACCGTCCGCAAGGCATTTAGATGTTTAAAGGGCATCAAACCTTGCGCTTCCTGTAACTGACCTTTTGCCATCATTTGCTCAACACGTTCATTGATTCTTTTGTTCAGTACTTCGCGGGGAAGTCCGATAGCAGTCTTAACTATCCGGAAATCACGCGCAGCGGATGCACCCTTCTGGAATTCAAGGATGGAGGTGCCGGTGGCACGGATCACTTCCAATGCACGTTTCATCCGTTGGGGGTTCATCATTTCGCCTTTTGAGGCGAACTGAGGATCGGTCCTGGTCAACTCCGCGTGAAGCCATTCCATCCCGCCTGAATCATAGGCTGAGGCGATCTCCTGCCTGATTTCGGAGCTCACCTGTGGAACGGGGTCAAGGCCGTCGGTAAAAGCTTTTATATACAGTCCGGTGCCGCCTGCCATCACAACGGTATTCTTTTTTTTAAACAGCTCATTCACTTTCTCCAGGGCATATTTTTCAAAACCAGCCGCATTAATTTCTTCATGGATAGAATGGCTGGCTATAAAATGATGGGGAACAGCGGCCAGTTCTTCGGGTGAAGGTCTTGCCACACCGATATCCAGTTCACGGTAACACTGACGGCTATCGGCCGAAATGATCTCGGTATTTAAGTCCAGGGCCAGGTCGACTGCGATGGAAGTCTTACCCACGGCAGTAGGTCCGGCGATAATGATCACAGTCTTTTGTGGGAAATCAGGGGTCATGGTTAATACTGACCACTATGGCGATCAGTGCGTCTTTTAAACGTCCTATTCAGGGGTTTCTGTGATTACTGACCGCCCGGCTGGTCAGTGCGGCTTTTAAACATCCTCTTCAGGAGTTTCAGTTATTTCTTCGGTGCCAAAATCCTCTCCGTCTTCGCTTTTCTCTCCAAATCCATCAGCGCCAAGGGTGAGATCATATTTCTCTTCCACGTCGGCGAACTTTTCGCCGAGTAGTCCCTTTGTTCCGTACTGGCTTGGTGCGATGCCTTCGGTGCGGACCATGGAAGGATAACTCACCCGGGGGTTCTCTTCTTTGGACACATTGATCAGTTCTACCAGGAACGACCAGTTTTTTACAAAATCGTAAACGTAGATAAATTTCTGGTTGGGGTCACGGATCTCGGAGCCGATACTGGTTTCTTCCATTAGCAGGGGTTCTGCCTTGTAGTCCTTATCGTATCTTTCGAGACTGATTTCACGGCCGCGCTGCCAGTGATCATTACTGCGGTAAAAGGTAGCCTTGTGTTTATTATCGAATTCGTATGCCTTCAGGATGCTGTCATGCAGGTCGCGAAACGTCTGGGTATGACGGATCACGATGTCACGATAAATACTTTCATCTTCCTCGAAATAGATCCGGAACTTAAGAATAGCCATAGATTTCAAATTTACAACTTCTTTATATTTAAACCCATTTCGGCTGCCTTCTGCTGAAGGAAGCTGATGGCTGCATCCCGGTTATTGGGTATCTGCCCGTCGAGGATGGCGTCTTTTAATGAATCTTTCAAAATGCCCACCGGTTTGGAAGGGGTAAGACCGAACATTTCCATGATCATGGCCCCGTCGACCGGGGGTTGCCAGTTACGGATCTGGTCGCTTTCCTCCACTTCGCGGCATCGCTGGCGTACCAGCTGGAAATTTTCCTGGTATCGTTTTACTTTCTGTTTGTTTTTGGAAGTGATGTCTGCATCACAAAGGATCATCAGGGAATCAAAATCGTTGCCCGCATCAAAAAGCAGGCGACGGATTGCCGAGTCGGTGATATTTTCCTTGGTAAGACTGATGGGTCGCAGGTGCAGTTCCACAAGTTTACGGACAAACCGCATTTCCTCATGTTGTGGCAGTTTGAGTTTGGCGAAGATTTTTGGCACCATTCGTCCACCCACTACCTCATGGCCGTGAAAGGTCCACCCATGGCCCTCTTCAAAACGTTTGGTGGCAGGTTTTGCAATATCATGAAGAATGGCCGCCCAGCGGAGCCAGAGATCGTTACTGTTGCGGGCCACATTATCCAGCACCTGCAGGGTATGGGTGAAATTGTCTTTGTGTCCGTGTCCGTCCTTGTATTCAGCACCTGCCAGTTCCACCATCGGGGGGAAAATTATATGCAGAAGTCCGGTGCGGAAGAGCAGCTCGAAACCAACTGATGGTTTTGCTGATGATACAATCTTATTCAGTTCATCTGTGATCCGTTCCTGCGAAATGATCCTGATCCGTTCTGCCATATCACTGATTGCTTCAAGGGCAGGTTCATCGATATAAAATCCAAGTTGGGAGGCAAAACGAATTGCCCGCATCATACGCAGTGGATCATCGCTGAAGGTGGTGGCGGGTTCCAGCGGTGTGCGGATCAGTTTATGATGAAGGTCGTGTTCTCCGTTGAAGGGATCCACCAGTTCACCATAACTCTCTTTGTTAAGACTAATGGCCATTGCGTTGATGGTGAAGTCGCGCCTGTTCTGGTCGTCCTCAATAGTACCCGGTAACACATCAGGTTTGCGTGATTCAGCCCGGTAGCTTTCCTTACGGGCTCCAACGAATTCAACATCCAGCCAGGACTGATCAGCGGGGTCCATAACACGGATCTGGGCGGTACCAAAATTTTTAAAGAAGTTAACCTGGGTTGGTACGGTGATCTGTGCGGCTACGGAATGAGCCAGTTCGATCCCATCGCCGGTAGTGACGATATCCATATCCTTGGTTGGGCGACCAATCAGTTTATCGCGCACAAAACCTCCGATCAGGTAGGCTTCCACATTTAGTTGGGATGCGGCTGATGCGACTTTTTGCAGGATTTCCTGTTCGAAATTGGTAAAGGTTATCTTCATGAAAGCGGCAAAGATAAGAGGATCACCGGTGATGGGAGCCGGCAGGTTGAAATGTCAGGGCCGCAGGATAACGACCGAACCATTGTCCCAGCGGATCACCGACGAAGGCGAAGCTGTATGGGTGTCCTGCTGCCGGTGTTGGACTATATAATCTACTCCCGCTTTGATCTGTTGACCGATACCCGAAAACAGGGCCGGTGATGGTTGTCCCGAGAGGTTGGCAGAAGTAGAAACGATGGGTTTCCGGAATCGTTTAATCAGGGTGCGGCAGAACGGGTCTTTGCAAATACGGATGCCGATGCTTCCATCAGCGGCCAGCAGGTTTTGGGCAAGTCCGATTGCTCCATTATAAACAACCGTGGTGGGCCGGTCTGTTTTATCAAGGTAGTCGAACAGGCTCAGGTCAACCGCGGCCACGTATTTAAGTACATCCCGGATTTCGGTCACCAGTACAATCATGGCATTGGTAGCTGCACGTTGTTTGAGGTGATAGATTCGCTGTACAGCTGTTGGGTTTGTGGCATCACACCCGATACCCCAGACGGTATCGGTGGGATAAAGGATCAGTCCGCCTGCATGCAGCACCTTCAGACATTCATCGATATCGGTTTCGAAATTCTCCATTAATTATTGGTGGACTGATTGGTAATAATTGAGACCGATCAGTTAAACATTTTTACAGGCCGGTTTTTATATTTATGAGGTGATCAGTTTATAAACGTCCATAACCGATGCGGCATATTTTTCCGGTGTAAATCCAAGTGCATGAACAATGCCCTTGATCTTCATACTCTGCCGGAGCGATTCATCGGTATATACATTTTTCATTGCTTCAGCGATTTCTACCGAACTCGCGGGGTGTACATACAATGCAGCATCACCGCCTATTTCGGGCATGCAGGACACATTGGAGGTGATCACCGGAAGCTGGCTCCAAAGGGCTTCCATGATTGGTGCACCAAAACCTTCAAAGAAGGATGGATACACCATGGCAGTTGCCAGTTGGTAGATGACGGGCATGTCTTCGGTAACCAGCCAGGTCCTGTCCGTTTTTGCCTTCTCATCTTCCGAAAGAAAAATGATCCGTTTTTCCAGATGGTGCTGCAGGATAAAATCTTTTACACTGGTATAGTATGCACCAGAGCCCCTGCCGATAATAACGAGGGGTACTTTCACTTCATCGCGCAGCAGGAACATGGCCTTACATACGTTCAGGAGGTTCTTGCGATCATTGATGGTACCCACTGAAAGGAAAAACTCGTTGGGCAGATTGTATTTGGCGCGGATTCTTGACCGGTCCTCCCTGCTGGACATGATACCAAATAAGGGCGAGCAGCTCTGGTAACAAACCGTGACCTTTTCGGGTGGAGTCTTATAAAATTCTATCAGGTCGCGCCTGGTTTGTTCGCTGATGGCGATTATATGATCTGCATGTTTACAGGCATATTTGTATTTACTGGTATAAATCCGCCGGTCGATTGCTTTGTATTGTTCGGGGAACCGTTCGTGAATCAGGTCGTGGATAGTAACTACGGACCTGGTGCTGGTCTTGCTGATGCCCATTGGAATCTCGTGACTCAGTCCGTGGTACAGATCGATATGGTGACTTTTCAGATCCGATGTAACCCAGCTGCTGCGCCAGGCTGATGGAAACAGCCGGGATAAAAAACCAGATGGATTGATCTCTTTAAAAATGGTGGGATCAAATGAGTAACCCGCCTTATGTTTCGGGTTAAAAAGATAATACCTGTTTTCGGGGTAGTGATCAGCCAGCAAACGAACAAGGGTGCGACTGTAATATCCCAACCCTGTGTTATTATGGTACGCTCTCTTGGCATCGAAACCTATATTCATACAAAGCAAAGGTGGGAAAAATTAAGATCAAATTCATTGCGTATTTTTGTACAAACTAATCAAATGAAAGAACTGATTGTAAAGGCCTGGGAAAACCGGGAGTTATTGAAAGATGAGTCGTATAGTGAAGCTGTGAGAAGTACAATTGAACAAATTGACCGGGGTCTGTTGAGGGTTGCCGAACCACCGGTGGAAGGTGCTGATAACTGGGTGGTGAATGAATGGGTGAAACAGGCCATCCTGATGTATTTCGGGATCCAGGCAATGAAGACATGGTCGGTCGGGCCTTTCGAATTCTATGATAAGATGACGCTTAAAAGCAATTTTAAGGACCAGGGTGTACGTGCGGTTCCTCCTGCCACTGCCCGTTATGGTTGTTTCCTGGCGAAGAATGTAGTGCTGATGCCATCGTATGTGAACATCGGCGCGTATGTGGACGAAGGCACCATGGTGGATACCTGGGCAACCGTTGGCAGTTGCGCGCAGATTGGTAAAGGCGTGCATCTCAGCGGAGGTGTTGGAATTGGCGGCGTGCTGGAACCGTTGCAGGCAGCACCGGTAATTATTGAGGATGGTTGTTTTCTTGGCAGCAGGTCAATTGTAGTGGAAGGTGTGCGGGTGGAAAAAGAAGCGGTACTTGGTGCCAATGTGGTGATAACGCAATCAACGAAGATCATTGATGTAACAGGGTCTTCACCTGTTGAATATAAAGGCAGGGTACCAGCGCGCAGCGTAGTGATCCCGGGTAGTTATACCAAAAAGTTCCCGGCCGGTGAATACCAGGTGCCTTGTGCACTGATCATCGGACAGCGCAAAGCAAGCACTGATCTGAAGACCAGTCTGAATGAATCGTTGCGTGAATTTAATGTGAGCGTTTAGAAATATTTCTTCCGGTTTCGCTGGTTTTTCTGAAGGCTTTTCCCTTATCTTTGCTGCCGCTTTAAAACCTGCCTAGGTGGCGAAATTGGTAGACGCACTGTCTTCAGGTGGCAGCGCCGGTAACGGTGTGCTGGTTCGAATCCAGTCCTGGGCACGTAATTAAAATAAAGAAGCCTTGTAGTCGTTGACTGCAGGGCTTTTTTGTTGTTGGTGTTGCAACTAATATTAGATATTTATATGTTAGAGGCCAGATGAAAGAGACAACTGCAGCAGCGACAACAAATAAATAATCATACCCATTGAAATCACCATTCTACCTGTTGGCCATCGTTTTGGTTCTGGCAGCATGCCATCAAAAGAGCCGGACTCCCGATAAACCCAACGCTGACACTATACCAAAAACGTTCGTTGCGGACACATTAAAACCGCCAACCAGTGAACCGGAGGTTGTAAAAAAAACCATTGTACCTGACTCGCTGATATGGTATGAAGACTCATTGTTTAAAGACCTTGTACCAGTGGTGAAGGCAATCTCTAAAAAAGAATTCAACTCGTATAAGGATAACTACAAACGCGGATGCGCTACTGATTCAGGGCATTTTATTAGCGGCTCGGGAATCTATGTAGTTAGCAATTGTGACGAAATATGCCAGACCTACCTTGCCGAACAAGCCACAAACAGAATAATGCCCATGCCTTCAGATTATGACCAGGGAATATTAAGTATGTTAATTTCCCCGGAATGTAATCAATTGATGGTCTGTTCGTCGTATGACGGGCCAGATTATGGCGACTACTATACGTACAGGGCAGAAATTAAGGCTTTCAATGTATTTTCAGGCAAGGGCTTGCATGGAATAACCCCATCATTTAAGTTTTATACAAAAGACTGGTCCATTGAAGATCTGACCTGGGTAAATGAAAAAACAATCGCTTTAAAGATCTATGAAGAATCGAGAGGGGGTGATGGCAAAGGCGTTCATTACAAGTATATAAAAATGGACCTATCTTCTGGCTTTTAGTTTAGCAGTTCAAGAATATAACCGACACAAAGTTCTTTTGCATCATAATGCTGCATCTCGTCTGAAAGCTTTGCAACATTATCCATATAACTTGCATCACTTATAACAGTATTTACTGCATCCCTGATTGCATCTGCTGTTGGAGTTTCGGTATTCAGGTTTATTCCATATCTGAAATAACCGATACGCGCACAGATTTCGCTTTTGCCTTCATGTACACCAGCAGCAACCATCGGAATTTTGTGTTTGATGCCAAGCAAGGCGCCACTATATCCACCGTTTGTTACGAAAACAGTAGCATACTGCATTACATCATCAAATGGGATAAAATCTTCAATGATCATATTTTCATATGGATAACGTTCCTGCAACGCTTTTGTCTGCCAACCTCCGGTTGTAGCAACAATCAGCGTGTTGGAATTTTTAAACGCTTCAAGTGTTGGTACCAGTATTTTGTCGATATCCCTCTCAACTGTTCCCTGTGTAACCAACACTATATCATTATAATCTTTCACTTTTTCATCAAACCATTTTTTGCCCTTAACAGGGTTTGTATAAGGCAGTAACGATCCGATAAAGCGGATATTCGTACCAAGGTCGCTACGCTTGTACTCAAAAGAAGGACTGCCTATCTGCAGGTACAAATCGGCATGCCTTACTAGCGTGTCGAACATGTAAACATTTGAAGGAGTAAGACCATTACGCTGCATAATCTCTGCGAAAGATTCGATGGATCCCTTGAGCACAACATTGTTAAAAATATCCCGCATCTCGGCATAAGCCTTTGCTTGTTCTTCATTTTGCGGTGGATAGAGACCTGTTCCAAAAGGAGCGGTATCAACGGATTGTTCGGCAAGTGGCATAATACCTATTGCTAAAACGGGCAGTTTTAGTTTTGCTTTAATCAATGGTATTGCCGGAAACATACTGTCAGTGATGACAAGGTCAAAAGGGAATGTCTTTCTTATTTGAATGATGTCTTCCAGGTATCCAACGGAAACCTCGCCTAATAAAGTCATATCGAAATTTGCCTTTTCGCCGGCATCAGTGATCAGTTTTCGCTGAGGGTGCAGTTCATCTATGTTGAGGGGATGCAATTCTCCCGCTGCAACCAGCGGATAATGTGGAATACCCAGGTTTTCCAAACGCTCTCTGTAGATTCCGGAAGTGTACCAGCGGATTTCGACACCAGCTTCCAGCAAATACTTACCAAGCCCCGTTAGCGGGTTGAAATGTCCATCCGCAGAAATGGTAGCAACAAGGATTCGTTTACCTTTTAATTGTTGTTGGTTGTTTTGCTTTTTGATCGTTTGTTGCTTGATTTTTTGTTCCATCATTTATATAATTGGGTATTGCTATCTACTCTATCTGACACGGGCAAAAATAGATGTTTAACCATTGATTGAGATCTGATTAATGTTAAAATTTCGTCCATTGCATTAACCAGGCTTACCGGACGTAGCATATGGCCAGTTTTAAATTCGTAAAAAGCATTAATAAAGAAAATTCGCTTTCCTGCAAACCAAAGAAGGCCCGTTGGTTTGGCTGAAATCATCAAATAAATTGGGTTTGCCGGACAAACAGGCAAGATGCAAGTCTTTGAAATTTGCACACAGGTGTTTTATTCGAAGGCCCGGTCCGGAATATAAAGGTGACTGGCAGGATCGGGCCGACAAACCAGCCTGTATCAAATAGAGGTCTCCCTTTAAAAACATTTCATGAAAGAAACTGCCACAATCACTGCTACATACCTCGGCGGTCCTACTGCCATTCTGGATATAAACGGACTTCGTTTTATGACCGACCCCTCACTGGATCCTCCGGGGGAAAAATATGATTCTGGCGTAGTGGTGCTCGAAAAAACAATGAGCCCCGCACCGATCGATATTGGCAACATCGATATCGTTTTACTAAGTCACGACCAGCACTTCGATAACCTGGACCATGCTGGCCGGAAACTGGTGGAAAAAGTCCCCATGACATTTACTACCATGTCAGGTGCTGAACGTCTGAAGGGAAAATTGACCGGAATGCGACCCTGGCAAACGGAAGTGGTTACGGCTCCGGATGGAACCGAAATTACCATCACCGCTACTCCGGCCCGTCACGGTCCGGCAGGATTTGAAAGCATTTCGGGTGAGGTTATCGGGTTTGTGATTTCGGTAAAGGATGCAGGGCTGATGGAACTTTATATCACGGGCGACACCACTTATTATGAAGGTGTGGCGGAAGTCGCCAGGAGATTCAATCCACGATATGTTTTTGTCTTTGCCGGAGCTGCCCAGGTGCGGGGACCATTTAACGTAACCATGAGTACCAACGATGCAATGGATACCGCTCTTGCTTTTCCCTCTGCTACCATCATACCATTACATTATGAAGGCTGGAAACATTACACACAAAACGAGAAAGATATCAGGGTTTCCTATAAAGTGCTTGGCATAGAAAATCGTTTGAAAGTCCTGCAAGCGGGCGTACCAGAGAAGCTCTAGCTATTGACATTGGATAAAGAAGAATTGCCGATGATTCGAAAAACGTCATCTGTTGCATACCCGGACTGATAATTACGATATCAGTAATCCCGGAATTTCTCCTTCATAATTTTCTCTTCCTGTTTTATCCGGATAAAAAGGGAAATAAGGTAAAGCGGCAAGCCGATTATCAGTGTGTACCATGCCTGGAAGACCAGCGCAATACCTACGAGCTCGGGGATTATATTCAGGAAATAATTCGGATGCTTTACGACCCGGAAAATAAAGTTCCTGTTAATGGTATGATACAACGCGGGCGCGATCAGAAGTTTTACTGTCCACACATGCCTGATCGTATAAATAACATAATACAGCATCAATACAGAAAAGACATAAATCCAGAAACCAGCAACGCCCACCGTGGTGGAAAACATCGGTCCACCCAAACCTTCGGTCAGGCAAGCTATATAAAAACCAAAATGTGCGATTATAAGGATAGTTGAATTCGTTTTACCGTATTCAACCGCACCAAGCTTTTTCAGCTTTTTCTCGTTACGGGCTGAAATAAAAACCGTGAGTAACCGCAAAACAACAAAAAAAATAAACGACCAACACAATACCCCCTGCATCTGAAAAATTTGCGCAAAGTTGCGGAATATTTCCACAAAAACCGCATCAGGATTACCGCAGAATAATTTTGGTATCGCCGGGAAACGGGATACTGGTTAATTAAAGGCCACATTATCCGGCAAGGCTGCCATCTTTTCACATTCCTTTGCACACGCCCTGCAGGCTTCTGCACATAACCTGCAATGTTCCATTCCCATTTTTGCATGAATGTCACATTCGTCAGCACAGGCCTTACAAATTTCCGCACACTCTTTTAATAAATGTTTGCCGTGCTCTGAACGTCGTGCAATTAATCCGGCAACGAGAGTACAGATTGCGGCGCAGTCGATATCAAGCTTGACGCATTTAACCAGCATTTTTACATCATTCTCATCAAGACAGGAAATCGCGCAGCTATTACATTCTGCTGCGCAATTATTTAGTGCATCAAGTAATGGTTTGTTTTTGTGCTGTGCCATTTTTAGTTTGATTAATTGTTATATAATGGGAATTAATACAATGCTATTCAGGGAGGCACTTTCACGTTTCCATCACATCAACCCGATCATCAGTCTAAATTATCCGGGAATAAGCTTATACAGAATTGTACAAACCTTTTATACTATAGAATGTCAGATTTGTTTAACCATTTCAGGCTATGTCGCCCCTGGTCTAGGAAAGATGCCCTGGTCGTGGAGAACTACCAGCGGGTTTCGATTTATCTTCCGGCAGAGGTATAAATTCTTTATTATCGTTTGGAGGAAGTATTATGCGGCCCTGTTTCCAATCTTCTTTTGCCTGTTCAATCCGTTCCTTCCGCGAGGACACAAAATTCCACCAGATAAAACGTTCCCCTAAAGGTTCGCCACCCAATAACATCAGTGTGGTGGGTTCTTTGGCAATGATGAGTGGCTCTGCACCCTTGCTGAAAACCAGCATCTGGCCCTTGTTGTACGTAACTCCTGATACCTCCACACTTCCCTTTGTTATATAAATACCCCGTTCAGAATATTTTTCGGGTAGTCCGATTTTACCATCCTTCTGTAATACAACATGCAAATAAAACAGTGGTGAGTTTGTCCTGACATTATTATTTAACCCGAATGCATTACCAGCAATCAGCCGCATCCAGACACCGTTATCGGTAAACACCGGTAATTGTTCCGGCGAATAATTAGTAAATGATGGGGCTGACTCTTCATCTTTTTCCGGTAATGCTACCCAGGTCTGGATCATCTCCAGTCCACCTGTGAGTGACGAAGGCTCTTCAAATCTTTCTGAATGTGCAATCCCGCTGCCTGCGGTCATCCAGTTCACTTCACCTGGACGGATAATCTGTTCTATACCTAAACTATCGCGGTGTGTTACCTGACCCCCGAAAAGATAACTGATAGTAGACAGGCCAATATGCGGATGGGGAAGTACGTCCAGCGATTGATGTCCGGCAGCCAGATCGGCAATGGGTCCGGCATGGTCCATAAATATAAACGGGCCAACCATTCTCCTGAACCGGAAAGGAAGTATCCGATTAACTTTTACTGCCTGGCTAATTACTGCTTCCCTGCCCTGGATTACAATATCAATCATATAAAATGTTTATACCCCGGTTTTTTCTTTAACAATCGGGATGACCTTTGTACCAATCAGCTGAATAGACTGCATTAACTGTTCATGGGTGAGGCCGGCATTGTCCATTTGAAATGTAAACCGACTGATTCCGCCAAGCGCCTTACTATGGTTTATAAGTTTTTCGGCTACATGTTCTGGGCCACCTACAACCAACGCCCCACGGGGTCCGGTCTGGGCATCAAAATGTTTTCTTGTAACAGGTGGCCAGCCACGTTCTTTTCCAATCTTGGTCCATAGTTCTGCATAACCCGGGTAATATTCACCAATTGCCTGTTCATTACTGATGCCAACATAACCCGGTGAATGCAGTCCGACTTTTAACTGGTCAGGCGAAAAACCGGCCCTGTTACCTGCTTCACGGTACAGGTCAACCAATGGCCGGAACCGTTCGGTCTCACCGCCAATGATTGCCACCATCAGTGGCAATCCCAGTGAACCTGCCCTTGCAAAAGATTCAGGTGTGCCACCAACACCCAGCCAGACGGGCAATTTTTCCTGTAACGAACGTGGATAGACGGGTTGGTTATGCAGGGCGGGACGGAATTTACCGGACCAGCTCACAAATTCCTTATCCCGGATCAATAACAATAAATCCAGCTTCTCTTTAAAAAGTGCATCGTAGTCGTTCAGGTTAAATCCGAACAATGGATACGCTTCCACAGACGACCCTCTTCCAACAACCATTTCAGCCCTGCCTTTTGAAATCAGGTCGAGCGTTGCAAAATTCTGGTATACCCGAACCGGGTCAGCAGCGCTCAGCACTGTAACTGCACTGCTTAAGCGAATACGTTTGGTCCGTGATGCCGCTGCTGCGAGGATCACCGCAGTGGCAGAGTCGAGGAATTCCTTCCGGTGATGTTCACCGATACCAAAAACATCCAGTCCCACTTCATCTGCATATGCGATCCGTTCCAGCAGTTGATCCATTGCTTCAACACTGCTGAGACTATTACTACCGTACATAGCCGACGCAAAACTGTCAATACCTATTTCCATCTGATCAAATTTCTTTTTTAAGTAACGATTACAAATCTAGCCATTTTATACTCAACAGGGAACCCCGGGCGGCCCCGTTTCCTACACTTGCTAGCCTTGATGAAAGTCGCTATCCAGACAGGTTTTGGACGTATATAGATAGATAATCGCCCATAAAAAACAGGTCAGATTGGTTAAATTTGTCATGGGTATTGAGTATCTGTCTCCCCAAATATTTTATCCATTTTGTCACCACTAATAAAAGCACAAAATGTCACTCCATATAAAAAGAATTTACGAGCCCCCCTCTCCTTCCGATGGATTCCGTGTATTGGTAGACCGGCTCTGGCCAAGAGGTGTCAGCAAGGAAAATGCAGACATTAACGAATGGTTGAAAGATGTGGCACCTTCTACCGAATTAAGGGAATGGTTTAATCATGAACCAGAAAAATGGAAATCATTTTCTGAAAAATATTCGGCCGAACTGAAGGACTCACCTGCTTTCGGGGAATTGGAATCCATCGTTGAAAAACACAAAAACGTAACATTGTTATATGCTGCGAAAGACGAGCATTACAATCAGGCAGTGATATTATCAGAGCTTCTTCAGTCACACAAAAAAGAATGATGAGAGCAAACATATTCGCCTGCTCCCATCATTCATAATAAATTTTTGAAAACGAAGTTTACTGACGTTCTTTGACGGAGATCGGATAAGCTGCACCGCGAAGATTAAGCATCGGGTCTGCCGTTTCAATACCATCGGGAATATTAAGCGGATTAAAGGTCAGGGCCTTGTCGCCGTCAGGTGAATTATCTGCAAGTTTTTTAATTTCAATATTACCCAACAATACTTTTTCCCGTCCCGGAGGATATGCCACTGAAGGATTTCCAATATCATCCCCATCCTGTGCAATCTCAGCATAAAATTTAAACCGGATACTCTTTGATGCAATCCGTTCCCTGATTTCAGTCTGGAGGTATTGCGGTCCGGCCTGGCTAAACTGATCGGGTGTCAATACTTTTTCACCTTCCTCTGGTATAAACTGGTACCGTATAAAATGTGATTCACCGGCTTTGTTGGTGAATTTAAACGAGTTCACCCCAAAGTAGGATATAGTGGCATAACTGGCCGGTAATTTCTGTGTGGTGAGAAATGTTTTGGCTACGGGATGGGTTGCCAAAAACTTGTCAAGCGCATTTGGTGTTGGTGCGTCGGGACCACTTGCTCCGATTGCTAAAAGCAACTCGCGGAACTGATCACCATTTTCTACGGGAAATCCGTTAAAACTATGGCAAACGATATCCGTTGATTGTCCATCGGGCAGGATGAATTTTATTGCGAACCCGCGGGGATTGGCAGCTCCGTTATTATCAGCAATATCGGGTATGCCCGTAAAATCGGAAAGCCGGACGATAATTTTACTTGCTGTATCCTGGAGATGTACCGCCCTTGTAAGTACAGCTGCACCAGGTGCTGGTGTGAATTCACCTTCCGTAATGACGCCTTTGGCATGTACAGCCCTGGCTTTATGTGCTCCGAAAGCGGAATGTAATGCATCCACTAATTGAGCAGGTGAGGAATTTTGTGTCTGGGATTGAGTCCCGGTATTTTCCAATGTTCCGGGTGTAGTAACAGTGGGAACATAGAATAGCCGGGGAGAGATCGGATTGTTCATGGTGTAATTTTTTTTGATGATTGACTTTATAACATAAATTCATCAAAGTTTCGAATTGTATTCATTTCGTTCAATGGACATCCGGGGAATATTTATGTATAAGTTATTCCTCCAGACCTTTTAAATGACGGTAAAGTCCATGCCGGATTGACAGAACTGATCGTCAGATAAGTCCGGTTAACAATGTTATTACAGGCAGAAATTATTTGTCAATAAACAGTGAAATCATATCTTTGTCTACAAGTCCAATAGACTATTTAACAAATTCAGAATCTATGGTTTTCCGGTCGTTCGTTTTATTTTATATACTCTTTTTCACAGTTCAAACAGCGACCAATGCGCAGCAGAGTTCAGTTAAAATCGGTGTTCCGGAATCCAGCGGTGAGTTTGTACATTCAGATGAAGCCGCAGCGGGTAACTGGCGTGGACTTATTGAATTGAAACCGGGAGTTGAAATCCCTTTTAATTTTACCATCGAAAAAAGCCAGTCTGGTTTAAAATTGTTCTTCCTGAATGGTGAAGAAAAATTTGAAGCGGGACTGGCGCGACAGATCGGGGATTCAATACTGGTTGCCCTGGATCCATTTGATAACGAACTGGTGTTGCATGTAAATAAAACAGGAATAACCGGTAGTATCAGGAAACAGGACAAAACAGGAAATCCCTTGTTAATAAAAGCAGAAAAAAATAAAAATTACCGGTTTGAAGAATCTGGAATATCGCCTGCAGGTGATATCTCCGGAACCTATGATATTGTGTTCAGTTCCGGAAATGGTAAAGAAGAAAAGGCCGTTGGTCTTTTTACACAGACAGGCAACCGGCTAAAAGCAACATTCCTGCGGATCACCGGCGACTCGAGGTACCTGGAGGGTATTGTAGAAGGTAATAAATTTTATCTTTCTTCCTTTATCGGTTCAAGTCCCTCCTATTACAAAGGTAGTTTTAATAATGAGGGCAGGTTAACAGGTGAAATTGTTGGAGCACGGTCATCATCCAGTTTCAGTGGTACGGTTAATGACGATGCTTCTCTTCCAAACCCTTACCAGTTAACATACCTGAAAGAAGGATATCGTTCATTTGATTTTTCATTCCCGGATGTGAACGGAAAAAAAGTATCGCTGTCAGATGAAAAGTTCAGGAATAAGGTAGTAATAATTACCATCACGGGTTCCTGGTGTCCCAACTGTATGGATGAAACATCCTTCCTGGCACCCTGGTACAAGGCCAATCATCAACGCGGTATAGAAGCGGTGGCCCTGCACTACGAACGGAAAACGGATTCAGCGTTTGTCCGGAAGGCGCTGACCCGGTTGAGGAATAAATTTGATATACAATACGACCAGCTGATTGCCGGAACATCCGATAAACAATTTGTAGCAGAATCCTTACCCTCACTGAATGCTTTTTTATCGTTCCCTACCACCATTATTGTTGGTAAAAACGGCAAGGTGGCCCGGATACATACCGGCTTTAGTGGTCCGGCAACCGGGAAATATTATGAACAGTTTGTTAAAGAATTCAATGAAACAATTGATTCATTGGTAAAAGAACAAGATTACTGATCATTTAAAAGCTTTGACATGAATGAAACAGTGCCTGTTAACCAGCCCCGCTATGCCTCATTTGGCCAGGGCGAACCGATCGTTATGTTATACGGTCTTTTTGGTTCAGTAAAAACATTTCATCCATTGATTGAACACCTGCAGGGTCGTTACCAGGTAATAGTTCCCATCTTTCCGTTTTATGAAGAAACAATAAGGATGGATATATTCACACTGACGGAATTTGTAGAGAAACTGGTTGAAGAACTTTCGCTTGACAAATTTCATCTGTTGGGTAACTCCATGGGCGGACATATTGCCCTGTTGTATGTACTGCGGCACCCGGCAAAAGTACATTCGTTGATATTGAGCGGTAGTTCAGGTTTGTTTGAATCCGGTATGGGTGATACCTTTCCAAGACGGCAGGACTACGACTACATCAAGTCAAAAACTGAACTGACTTTTTATGATCCAAAAATTGCGACAAAGGAACTGGTGGATGAAATATTTACCACCGTTAACAGTCGCAGGGTCCTGCAAATCCTTTCACTTGCAAAATCTACCATCCGCCATAACCTGGAAAATGAATTGTCATTTATTGATATCGATTGCTGCCTTATCTGGGGACGTAACGACACCATCACTCCTCCCGAAGTGGCAAAAGATTTCCAGAAAAAATTACCCAGGGCCAGTTTGAGCTGGATAGATCAGTGTGGCCATGTTCCGATGCTGGAACAGCCGGCTGCATTTAATTCGATTCTCGACAGTTTTTTTCTTTCCCTTTATCAAAAGAAAACAAGATCTGTTTCCGCATAACTTATTGACTGAGGGGGACCCGGTCTACTTATCTTCAGGACTTCTGATAATTCGTTTGCGATGACTCTTTCCCCAGGTGATCATTTCAAGGATAATATCACCAAAGGAACGGCAATAGTCAGTTGCTGTGTACTCCACCAATACCGGCGAGTCGGGTGTCACTGTCCTATTTATAAGCTGGTTTGCTTCCATCTCTTTTAATTCCCTTGATAACATCCTGGTGGTGATACCCGGAATACTGCGCTCAATTTCCCGGAAACGTTTATTACCGTTACAAATTGAATTAATGATGGGTAATTTCCATTTACCCCCGATAACATAGATTGTATCCTGCAACGCCTGCAATTCATCCTTTTGTTTTCGCGGGTTGGAGAGCACATCCCTGATCATTTTTAACTTCTTACTTTCTTTCATACTGGTATACTTCGTGATACTGGTATCAAAATTATACCATTTCACGGGTAACTTTGCAAAACAAATTACAATTATAAAATGGCGTAAAAAGGCAACACGCCGGTTATTACCTGTGGTAATTTTATAACAATTCAAATCACACAAATTATGAAAGCGTTAAATGGAAAAATAGCCATCGTTACAGGTGGCAACAGTGGCATTGGATATGGTACAGCCAAAGAGCTGAAGGAACAGGGTGCGTCCGTGATTATTACCGGCCGGAGAAAAGAAGCAGTGGAAGCTGCCGCAAAGGAACTGGGAGTAACTGGTTTAGTGTCGGATCAGAGCAGTCTGCCGGCAATCGATCATCTGGTAAAAACGGTAAAAGAAAAATCCGGCGGGGTAGATATCCTGTTTATCAATGCCGGTGTATTGGTTACATCCTCAATCGAGAGCGCGACAGAGGAAATGTTCGATACTGTTGTTGATGTAAATTTCAAAGGCGCGTACTTTACCCTGAGCCGGTTTATCCCCATCCTGAATGAAGGAGCATCGGTAGTCTTCCTCTCTTCCAATACGGCAAGTATGAATACCGCCAGTTCATCAATCTATTCATCAAGTAAAGCGGCACTAAACTCGGTGATGAAGATAGCAGCTGTTGAACTCGCCCCACGTGGCATCAGGGTTAATGCGGTGAGTCCGGGTCCGGTTGAAACCGAGATCCTGAAAAAACAGGGGTATAATGAGGAGCAGCTTAAGGGTTTGAAAGATTGGCTAATCGGCGAGATACCATTGCGGCGTATGGGCAAAGCAGAAGATATTGGTAAAATGGTGGCATACTTATCCAATACCAACTCCGCTTTTATCACCGGTGCAGAATTCATCATGGATGGTGGAATGAGTCTTTAGATATTACGACTGGAACGGGCGACCTTCCTTGATCATCTCCCTTTTGATGCCGTCCAGCACATCAGTAAGATAGATAGTAAGGGGAAGGTCATCATCCAGGTCGGTTTCATCACCAATACCCAACAGTGCATTTTGCTCGTGGACGGCCTCCACTGCCCTGATACCCGCATACTGCACCACATTGATAATATTACCACCCGACAACTCATATTTTTTTACCTCTTCCGGAATATTCACTTCCACTTCCAATGAAGGATCATCTTCACGCCGCCATATAAACCTGCTATCAGCCGGAAGTGATTTCTCCCAGATCATTGCACGTTGTTCTGCAGTGGGGAACGGGAATTTAATGATAGAATTGAACCTCCTGATAAATGCATCATCGATATTATTCTTCATATTGGTTGCCAGTATGACCAACCCGTTATAATCTTCTATCCGCTGCAACAGGTAGGAAACTTCCTGGTTGGCATATTTATCATGCGCATCACGTACATTGGTTCGTTTTCCAAAAATTGCATCTGCTTCATCAAAGAAGAGGATCCATTCCTTATCCTCGGCCCTTGCAAAAAGCAACTCCAGGTTTTTCTCCGTTTCCCCGATGTACTTGGATACAACCATGGAAAGGTCTATCCGGTACACCTCCCTCTTCAGGTCGTTGCCCAGGATCTGCGCCGTAAAGGTCTTACCTGTACCAGGCGGTCCATAAAATACCGTCCGATAACCCTTGCGCAATTTATCTCCCATGCCATAACGGCCCATCAGCTCAGGACTATAACGGATCCAGTCCCTCAGTTCATTAATCTGGTTGCGGAGTTCATCCGAAATCACAAGATGATCAAAAGTCAACGGCGGTGTTCCAGGTTTTACCGGCGCAATTTTTTTAGCCGGGAAACTAATACTGAACTGCGGTGATTTGTGCATACCATAGGTGAGCAGGTCAATATAATCGGCCGACATGATCAACCTTCCCTGCATTGCAGGTTCGCCATTCTGCATATCCTCCAGCCAAAGGATTTTCTTTTCCCAGAAAAGGTGTTCCGCACCAAAATATTGCTGCACTTCCAGTCGCTTCTCCAGGTTATCACCCGCGATCAGGAACAAGGCAGTTTCACCAGTGGGTAAAAAAAAGCGGCTGTTCCTGCTCCGCACTCCGCCAATCTGTGGAAAGTCGAGACCAGTCTTCCTGGTATCAGGCAGCTTATGGTCAATAGCGCTGTTAAACAATTCAGGTTGGATATGCGGGATCAACACTATTAGTAAGAGCGTTGCTTCCTCGTTACTGAAATTATTGGTCTCAATAAAATCAGCCAGCGGACTTCGCCATTGTTCATAGTCGGGGTACAACGGAGGATGGGTAACAGCTTCCTCTTCATTCTCCGATGGGAAATATGACTCCAGCCGGTAAAGGATAAGATCCCTGATATAAACAAACTCCTCAGGTAACGGGTTGCCTGCCCTTTTTTGCCCGGTATAACTGCTGCTATTACTCATGATATTTTTATTTGAAGATTCCGGAAGAATTAAAGGTGTTGACGAAGGTGGGATCGGCGCCTCCGGTGGATAATCAGTTTCGCCGGGGACAACCTCCGGCCCGGGTAATAACTTTTGTACGTTCTTTCGTTTGCGGAACAGGTATTTGATCAATCGTATCAGCATCAGCTTTTGTTTTGCTGTACAACATGGGTTAATTCATGCGCCAGTAATTTTTTCCCTTCCGCACTATCCGGATCATACTTCCCTTCATTAAAATAAATATCCTTTCCATTAGTAAAGGCCTGTGCATTGAGCTCCTTGTTCATCTGGTGCGCTTCCGTATCGTTATGGACATTGACATCACTGAAATCCTTTCCGAATGAATTATTCATTTCACCCAATGTACCTGTCTGCAGGGAAGTTCCCTTGCCCGCATTATCCTGTATTTTATCCGACAGGGATGCCGATGCAGATTCGCTCCCGGTATCAGGTTTTCGTTGAACCCCTGCGCCTTTCTTTTTTTCTTTTTCCTCGCCGGGTTTTTTCAGTTTGTCTTTGTTTGTTTCTTTTTCATTTTCATCCTGCTTTTCTGCTTTTTTATCCTTCTCCTCTTTTTTTTCTTTTGCGGGCTTTTCCTGGATCTGTTTGTCCTTCTCCATCCTTGACTCATTGGTTCCAACCTTTTCATCATCGGCGGGTGTGGACAGTCGCTGGACTGCAGGTTTGTCCTTACTGTTCGCGGTCACCGAATCGGCCACATCATCGGCTTCTTTTTCGTATTTGTCGCCCGGTTTATTGACCGATAATTTCGCCTGGAAAATACCGGTGGCGGATTCCGGATCCGTGTCTGATTGTTTACTGAATGCATCTTTTTCCGCGTCGGGGTCTGTATCCGAACGTTTGCTGAATGCATCTTTGGCGCCTTCTTCAGGCGTATTGGCATTCCGCTGGCGATAAACTCTGGATGAATACGACATAATAATTGTTTTTAAAGATTATGTTCAAAAATTATCGTACAATTCTGCATGGGTTTGTAAAGCTTGTGCCGAATCAGGCGGTGGTGAAATTTTTAAAATCAATTCATCGGCAAACTGAGCATAGTCCGCCGCTGCAACAGAGCGCGGCGCATAGGAAAAAATATCGAGACCCTTCCTTTGCGCCACAGATACTCTTATATCGGTATGAATAAAACTGTTGAAAAGGAACTGTCCAAAATTTGTCATCAACCATTCCCTTGTTTCGATATTGACAGATTTCCGGGGACTGTATTTTGTCAATAAAAATCCTGCCAGCCGGATATCAAGAGATAACTGCTCCCGCGCAGAATCCAGCAGCTGCAGGAAACTTTCCACACCCTTCCTTGGCAGGAATTCAGCCTGTAAAGGCATAACCACATAGTTACTTGCTGTAAGCGCATTGATAGTAAGCATACCAAAAGAAGGAGGACAATCAATGATTATGTAATCATATTCATCCACCAGTTTATAAAGTAAGCGCTTGCGCAATTTGTATTCGCGTGCCATCCTGCTGAACAGGTCCTGTTCCATACCGGCAAGGTCCCTGGATGAGGGGATGACTGGAAGTCCGCTTTCCGTTACAACAATGGTGGATCTCAGGTCCCCTTCCCTGCCCGAAACCTCCTTCTGATATTCGGTGTATAAGTTCAACGGCAGATCATCAGCCACTCCCAGGGAATGTGTCAGGTTTGCCTGTGGATCCGAATCTATCAGCAAAACTTTTTTCTGCCGGCGCAACAGGGCTGCTGCCAGGTTTACGGCCGTGGTGGTTTTACCGGAACCTCCTTTCTGGATTGCGACTGAGATCACACACATAAAAAAATATTTTAAATATGAGTACAACTATAAATTCCATCGGTGGCCAGCATCCCCCTGACCTGCTGATTTTTTAAATCATGGTATAACTGGTTTGAAAAATAAATTGATTCATACCGCTGGGCCTGCCGCGAAAACAGGGGATCATTCTGTAACCATTCAGTACGTACATGATAGTATGCAAGTAACGCGCCCCTGATACTTCCACATTTGGCACAGATCCCTTCACCGGTTATGGGGGTATGGATATTACAGGGTTTAAGGATGGATCGGTTAGCGCGTAACAACCATAACCTTTCTGATTCCAAACCCGTGTCCTTATCAATCACCGGGATCAGCTCAAATGCCCTGGCTGATAACCTCAATAAACCGGCCAGTCTGGCCGAAACCAAATGAAATCCACCTTCAATTAAAATAAGGTCAATACCAGGTGCTGCATATTCTTTATCGTCTCCCGGATCCTGATCCAGGTAACTATAGTCGATAATCAGTTTTCCGTTTACCTCCCGGTTATGACGGCCGGGTGTTCCACAAACAGTGCATTTCCGGATGCTGCTGATTATTTCACTGCCATTTACTACAAAACCTTCCGGGTATGTATTTCCCATCACCCGGATGAAGTCGGCCTGTTCAAAATCAGCAGGACTGCGTCTGTCTGTCAGCCCCAGGAAATACTGAACACCGTATTTATTTTTCAATCCATGCATGGCCTCATGTGCCAGGGAATATTCTTCATCCTTTATTCCTCCTGCAAGTTGCAGGCTCCATTCACCCGCCTCACCTTTTAAAAACCTGTTTTTATATTGTGCATTCCATTTAACTACAAAATCGTTCACAACATCCCATGTTTCATCAACAGGCTGCTCTTCGCGGGCCAGTACATATTCAACCGGTGGATAATTTATGTTCACTGATTTCATGAAGTAATATCATTTAATGATTTATCAAGACCCTTCTGGTAATAATTCACCGGCATCTGCGGTTTGCTGAAGGGACTGAAGTTACCATAATAGGCAGACAAGACATTCCTGACAAACAAAGCCAGCCTTTTTGCTGTAGCGGTACCTGCATCCATGGCATCAATCAGTAACTGGTTACCCGAATTCCTGCCCGTATGCGTCAGCCTTTTTCCCTGCAGCACATTCATTCCGCCTTTTCCGTTACCATAGGTCGGACTGGCATTGATCTGGTTTTCGAGATAACTGTACACTGTTCCGTAAAGTGCGGGAAATGGACTATTGGCCGGACTCCAGCCATAGTGGATTTCAGATTGATGAATCGAATAGATCATGTTCACCAGGGGCTGGTCTTCAGAACCACCCAATACCTTTGGCCAGGCATGATGACCTTCCTTTCTATACGATGCCCCCGCGTGGGTGGCACCATATGTGAAATTACCTTTCCGGCCATCATATACCACATTCTGTTCAAACTTATAAATTGCCGATGGATCATCTTCCTCCTTTTCCTTTTCTTTCTGTTTGAGTTTTGATTTGATTCCCTGTTTAACACCTGCAGCACTGCTGGCTCCACCCACACCTATTTTATTACTTCCCGCATACGGATCGGCAACTGTATTACCTCCGGTTTGGGGCGCTGCAGGTACCGGCTCGGGCAGGGGTTGCGGACTCACTGCGGGTTCAACCGCGGGGTTCAGTTTATAGGCATCACTGGCAGTATAGGGTGCGTCATTGGCCGCACTTGCTTTCGGACCATTTGAAGGCTGCGATGCCCTTGCCCTTGCAGCCCTGTATTCATAAGCTTTTTCAATAGGCGTCACATTCGATTTGCCAGCGCCCGCGCCAGGGGGACCTTCTGGCGGAGGTGCTACGCGGCCAGGGTTTGCTATAGAAGGAGGTAGACCTTTTGAAACAGCACCATCTATTTTTTTACCAAGGAAGAATGAAGCGATGGTACCAATGCCTTCACCGATTTTGAATCCCCGCTCAAAAGGTGTGAGTCCTTCGTCAGTAATTCCATGATAAATTGAGGAAATGCCCACCACATCGCCGATGGAAGAAATAAATGTTCCGAAACCACCTTCTTCACCCTTTGCTGTTCTTGCTTCGTAGGCATTATATACACCATATGCAAGGACGGAAAGTCCCACCACCAGTCCGATTACCTGGGCAACCACCAGGCTGATGCCCAGTAGTACCAGGCCTGCAATCAGTAATTTAATAGCAATGATAAATACCACTACCATTGCCAGTATCATCAGGAGTCCCGCAACCAGTCCGACAATAAAAGAAAGCACCGAACCAATAGCCGATAAAATAGGATGATCATAATCCCATGCAGCTTCCGAAGCAGCTTCATTCATCTTACCTTCCATTTCCTGTAATGCTTCGTCGTTTTTACCAAGCGCTTCGGTGATACTTGCAGCGATGGTAGTTTCCGCCTCTGATAATGTTTTCTGAAAGCCTTCCTTGAGTTTATCGATACTCTTATTCAGTTCCGTTTCCACCATGCCGGTCAGAGTAGTAAATAATGTATTCAGCGAAGTCTGGATCGTACCAGTCAACTGCATATGCTGCGCGATTAATGTTACGGCCGCATTTGCTACTGCCTGTTGCAACCGGGATAATGATTTATCAACCCCGCCCTGTAAAATAGTAACCGACTGGGATACCTGTTCATCGATCCGGGACATTTCCTCCATCATCTGTACACCGGCTTCGCCAAGTATCGAAACCGTTTGTGAAGCTGTTCCCGAAAAGAACAGATCCATTGCATTCCTGAAAGCCAGCATACCTGCCTTATCCGGACTGGGTGTGTCTTTCAGCAACTCCATCGCCTCGGTGATCTTTTGATTTAGCTGGGCTGATACAGCTGTGCGCGTTGTCTCAAAGGCCTGTAACGAAGAAGTGAGCGCCATATTCACCTGTGCTTCTATCCCCGGTATCATGGCTTCCAGTTGTGATATAGCTGAGCCCTCCATCAATGACAGTTCCGTATCGACGGAGGTTTGCAACAAATCCAGTTGTGCCAGCGCTTCCTGGTTGATAGTAGTGAGTTGGCCCAGTGCCTGGGTTACCTGGGCCCCGGTTTGTGTACGCAGGTCGTTTAGTGGCTGGTCCATCCCCACCTTTGCTTCCTCGCCCTTTTTAATAAATTCATCAGGTATCGGGGAGATCACCTCGTTTATCGAATCGAGTACTTCCTGTTTGCGTGCGGCTATCTCCTGCGAGGTTTTATCAGCCACCCCTTTTGCAGCGCTTTTTTGTTCCCTTCCCCGTTCTGTATCGGGATAGGTACTGGCTTTTTGCTCACCCCTGGATACAGCACTCATTACCTGCCCATCAATAGTAGTACCCGCCTGTTGCTGGTATTGGTCCCGCATGGACACTGTCTTTTGTAAACCATCATTTACTGCATCATCGATATGCTGATTCTGATTACCGAATAATTCGGTCAGCCTGGTATTGGTCATTGCCCCATCTATGACGACCAGTACCGTTTTTACGGCGAGATCAACTCCCAGCACTGTCCGGCCAATACCGATTGTTTTATTAACCTGCTTACGCGTATCGCTGAATTTTTGCCGGGTGTCGAGGATCGCATTGCGGACATTTCCTACAGCACCGGCCCTGACTGCCTCTGCCTGTTGGATGGCGCCGGATCGCTGCATATCTACTTCACGGCTGATATCCATCAGCGCCTGTGCACCAGATTGTGTAATACCGGCCATGGTTTCGGCACGAATTTCCTCCGGCTTTTCTTTTGAATTTTCGTCTTTATCAGGAGCCCTTTGTACTGCGAGATCGTTGGAAGTGGTGGTAACTTCTGCCGGTTCTGCACCGGGTGCTGGCTTTTGCAATAAGGAAGCGAGTGAAGGCATCGGATGGAATTCATTATTCACCCTGGCACCTATATCAGGTTGAAGCATTTCCTGACCAGGAATCGATGGCCCCGCTTCTTCATCATCAGCTCTGCCTTTCCCACTTTTTTTATTGCTTTTTTTCCGTCTGTTTTTTTTCCCTTCTTTTTTATTCTTTTCTGGTATTTCTTTTTCTGTTTTTTCAGCACTGATTTCTTCCTTCCCGTTTATATTTTTTTCGGGGGCATCCTTTCCAGTTGCATCTTTTCCATTTGCATTGTTCCCTGTTGGTTTTTTCTCCGATACATCCTTTGCAGCTACATCTTCTCCCGATTCATCTTTTCCAGCCGCATCTTTTTCAGGTACATTTTTTCCAGTCGCATCTTTTTCTTTTACATCTTTTTCAGTTGCCTCTTCTTCAGTAACATCTTTTTCTTTTACCTCTTTTTCAGTTAAATCTTTTCCTGATTCATCTTTTCCTGTAGCCTCTTTTTCCGTCGCATCTTTTTTATTTTCTGCCTCGTCTTCTTTTGCTTTTAAGTCTTCTTCTTTTCCGACTCCAGGTTTTTCGTCTTCAGCTGCTTCCTTCTTTTCTTCGGGTATGACAACCGCGGGGGCTTCCTTATTCTCCGTTTGTTCTAACTCCGGCGGGACTTTCTCTTCCTCTCCTTTTTTTTCTTTTATTTCTTCAACAGGCAACGATTCCCCGGCAACCATCGAAGGTCCGGCCAGTCCAGCCGCAGGCACCGCCGGGATACCAGGCCCTTTTTCAACAGGCCCCTGCCCCTCTTCAGCTTTTTCAATCCTTGATTTCTTTTCTTCTGTACTGGTTGGCTCTTCTATCTCCCCTTCCTGATCCATTTGTTTACGCTGGGCTGAGGATGGCGCTGCAGTGGATGGGGCTTGTGATTTAATTTCCTCCCTCAGAATATTCAGGTCCTCTTTGTTTACTGTTGTATGGTTGGTCCCAAATTCATCAACACGTTTAAGTTTAACAGGCACCGGATCCTTTGCCATCATTATTTCACTTCTGAAGTCGTCAAACTGCGAACGTTCAACTTCCGCAAATTCCTGTTCAAGGATCTGGTTAATATCATTTTTCATCGCAGGCGTGGAATTCTGCAACTGTGCTCGCAGATCAGCTGCATACTGATACATATCCACGCTTGCTTTAGAATTCCTTTTGGCCTCCAGTTTCGACCTGATTTCTTTCCTTAATGTAGCCCTCGCCATTTCTTCCCTGCTGGGTACAGGTCTCGAATCTGAATCACCTACCTGCCTGAGCAAATCCCCCTCTTTCCCTTTTTCGAAGGAAGGGTCAAGGGTTATATTCTTCATGTCGATCCCTTCCAGTTTACCGGCTTCACTGAATTTCAGCGGAACTGTTACACCAAGACCATACTGACTCAGGTCAAATTTCTTTTCGATGGATCCCAGTTCATAGGTATACACCGTAACCCTGCTTACCAGCAGGTTCAGTTCCACCATTATCAGACCGGTTAACTTTGCATAAGCCTCGGGAGTTGCTTTAAGGGATGCATCTACACTTTTAATCGTAAGCCCTTTAACAAGGTCCCATTCTCCACTTGTTTTTGCTTCAAGAGGAACCGTTATACCAAACCCAAGAGTGCCCTTACCATTCAGGCTGGCTACCACAATGGCAACCTCCACACCAATACCGATAGTTACGCTTAATTCTATTTTGGCATTCGCTGTGGATGTAAGCGAAAGGCTGATACCGCCCCCAAGTGCACCTTTCTTAAGATCTTCCAGTTTTGTCCTGGCAAGTGTGGTGACTATATTAATCGTAAGCGGTTGCCAGTCAAATACCAGATTAGCTTCGCCGCCCAATCGTAGTATAACTGCTGCAAACGGAACCCCTACCAATGGGACCGTTTGAGCGAAACTGAAAATATTAAAATTCTTTGTTACCTTTTCGAAGGGTGTTGCCTTCACATTCAACTCACCCCAGATCCACAATTCACCGGCGGTGTCCAATGCCGCAGAGATAGAGGCATCCATTCCTTTCAGAAAACTGATTTTAGCAGTACCGGTGCCATAAATCTTTAGGTCCGACCCGTCCCCTCCGGCGCCACTCACCTTACCATCCGCACCCACCACACCATTGGTAACACCCAGGTCAAGTTCGCCTTCAATCATTCCTTTTTTATAACCCAGTCCGCCACCGATTTTAAATAACTCGTTTGCATAACTTATGGTAAGGGGTTTGATCGTAAGCCCCGGCACCTTATCAAAAACCGGTGTTGCCGTACCCGTTATATCAAGCGCATAAGCACCGCCCTTCCTGGTAACGATAACCGTTGCACTTACATCTTTAACACCGGGCAGGTCCTTGATATCCGCCTTTGCCTTGAATTCAAAATTCCCGGAATCCTGGAATGATGCACTTAACTCCAGCTTTTTGAATTTGGGAATGGTGAGGTCAGCACTTCCTTTCCCACTGATTGTTGTTCCATCATAACTGATCGCTACATTCCCTGTCTCCACCGCCTTGATCAACTCCTTCCCAAAAACAATATCACCTTTGATCTCCCACTTGCCATCGTCTTTTTCCTTCGTATAGGTAAAAGAAATCTCCGCTTTTTTAAACTTCTTACTTTCTTCAAAGGTGAACTTACCTTCCATACCGAAAGCATCGGATCTCACAAACGCACCCACATTTCCCTTACCAACATTTTTCAAACTGAAACCAACATCGCCGCTTACCGAAAATTTACTGGAAGAACTCGCGGAAAAACTCAGCGAGCAATAATCAATGCTGAAGGGTTTGGGAAATCTCCCTTCCTTTTTCAGCAGATCAACCGTAACGTTTCCCTTTATGACAAACTCACCGCTGGTCAATTCAATTGTTATGGATGCGCCCTCCAGCATTTTCGGAGTGGGCTTGATCACCCCTGATGCTGTAAAGCCGGAATGCGGGGAAAATTCAACCTCCGACCATTCGATCGGACTCAGGGCTTTCACCCCTTTAAAAACACTTTTCATCAATCCCGCATATCCCTCCGTTTTAACCTTGTACCGGCCCTTACTCTCTTTTTGAAAACTCATGTTTTTGTCGGGGTTATCCTTATCCAATACACCCGCTTCATCCTTCACCACATTCTTGAGGGTTATCGATTTAAGTTCATCACCCTCGAACTTTATACTCATCACACTATTATCAAGATCTTTTGCAACCAGGAAACCGCCTCCTTTCTGTGAGGTCTTTAGTATAAACTTCCCTTCAGGAATATCTCCGTCCGTTATTTTGATCAGCTTATCACTGAATGGGGTCTGACCCGAAGTCAGTTCAAAGTTGGAGATCGACAACAGACTGCCGGGCACACTCTCTGAAACACCCACCAGGTTTTCGCAGAATATATCATACGATCCGGTTCCTTCACTGAAACTTTCCAGGATACCTTCCACATTCTTTGTTTTGGAATAGTAGCTGGCAATTTTTTCATATGCCTGTTTCATTCGGGCCAGGATGGCCTGTCCCACATCGATATTACTCTTTGCATCGAGTAGTATAAGATTACTGATCACATCCACATCGTGATTACCACCGGCTATCTGCCAGTCAACCTTATGTTCAATCTGGAAGGCGATAGGTTTACCATCGAGTCCCCAGAATGGTACTACCACTTCTTTCGCAATCTGGTCAACCGTACCCCTTACACCAACTTCCGGACTATTGATCAATGAAAGCTGGTACTCGGGCCCTTTGATCTGTTGTTTGTCGACCATCGCCTGAAGGATGGCAGTGACCTTTGTAAGTGCTTCCTTTCTCCATACACCTGCCTGTTTGGTCTTACGTTCCGTATCCGGTTTTTTGAATGGTGGTGCGGCCAGTGTTTCATTTCCCGCAGAGTCTTTGGAAACGAAGGGGCCAACATATTGTTTTGTCGGAAAATCATTAAAATGAAACGTCACCTTTCCATTTATTTTCGAAATCTTCCCCTCCTTGGTTTCGCCCAATCCTTTCAGTGCAGCGTCATCCATGTCCTTTATGTGGAGCTTTTTCACCTCATCCCCTTTTTGAACATCAGGCTTTCTGTTCAATGAAGGCTTTTCGCCTTTTTGCTGGATGGTATGGGTAAGTTCATGGGCAAGCAGATGACGACCCTGGTCGCTGCCTGGATCAAATTTTCCTTCATTGAAATAAATATCGGAACCGTGTGTGAAGGCCTGCGCATTCAGACCCTTACTCAAACCCGTAGCCTCTGCGCCGGTATGGATCCGGACATCTTTGAAATCATGCCCGAAAGCATCACCCATGGCTGATTGTTCCTGAGTCGGAAGCGGGCTTCCTTTTCCCTTGCGGGCTGTCAATTGCGAACCCAGATCGGGCTGAACTGAAGGTGCATTTCCACTACTGTCTCCCGGCTTTCTGTTAAGTGCTGGTATTTCTTCCTGTTCTTTCTCGCTGTCAAAAATGGGCTTACGATGAATAGAAGGGAAAGTTGACTGGCCATTTTTTTGGGAAGATGGATTTTTGCTGCCTTCATTGCCGCGCGACTTCAACACCTGGTCCGCCACCTGGTCGGCTTCCTTTTCATAAGGATCATCCGTCTCCCCTATTGTTAATTTCGGCTGAATAGCTGCCACAGAATTATCGTTCTCACTTTCCTGCGAAAAGTAAGGTACCTGCTCCCGAACGGGCGCAGTTGGTTTTGCTGTAACGGCATTCTTCAAATTATTTTTATTACCAGTCCACCTTTAACACCTGCGGCATCCAGCCAAATCGAATGATTGAACAACTCCACGGTAAATGCTCCAGCAGCAGATCCAGGGGTTGCCTTTCTACCTGCAGCCGCAGCTGGTCGTTTTTTTCCATGATCAGTTTGCCGGGTCTTTGTAAAAATGTTTCCCGTAATGTTTCCACTGATGTGCTTTTCAAAATTGCCCAGCGGCCAATCACTTCCGCCAGGAGTTCATCCACTTCCTGCCTTTCTATGGAACTAAATACAATCCCCGGCTCAACGGGATCCTCCAGCGGCACCCCGCAAAGGATCTTTGCCACTACCCAATCATATTCACCTGAGCTCTCCACACCTGTTACCATGTATTGCAATAACGCCATTGCCTTCTGCCGGCTTAACTCATCTGCAAACTGTCCATTGTCCAATAAGCCCAGCGTACCGAATAAAAATTCTATAAACGGATGGATAAGGACCATGCCCGCATTGGCGACAAACACTCCTTCATCAGGTATATTTATTTTCCGGTTAACCGGATCATTTGTTTTCCGGGATGCGACTGATTTTTCCGGGGAAGGATTATCCTCTATATCCTTCGACCTTAACTGAAGCAATGGCTCCATTAACCGAAGTTGTTTATTGAAAGCACATTGACTGATCAGCAGATTTACTTCCGATTTATTTAATATCGAAACCACTACACCGGTAACTATCTCTTCGGGTGTAACAACAGGCTGGTTGATACATTGCACCAGGATTGCCTTCCATAGTTTACGTTTAAAATGGACTGGTTGCATGGAATCACCACGGGTACGGATCTGCGAATAAATTACCTGCGTTATACTTTCTATCATCATCGGCAGATCTTTCCATGCCTGGGCCGATAACGCCTCGGCCAGGTGTGAAAGGAAAACAACATCATGGTTCCTGACGATCCGTGTCAACGCTGTATCATTGTTACTTATCAGCGACCTCAACAATTGGATGGAAGAAAATTCCGAAGCAAGGCCTTCCAGTACGCGGGCATACCAGCCATCGTTGATTGTACCGCTATTCCAGGGCAGGAATCCGTGTTGCATATAGTATAGCCATTGCCGGACAATACCCATTCTTATGGGAATGGATTTTTGTTTTAACTGGGCCGACTGTATCTTTTCCTTTATTTGTTTATATAATTGGTCCATGACCTGTGGCGAAAACTCATTTTTATAAAAAACTTCGGGATCTATAAATCCGAGTTCCAATTCCAGCCGGCCGAACTGTAATACTTCATCTCCGGGCGACAATTCATCAAATGCGCGTTCCAGCACAGGCAGCAGATATTGATAGAATACAGCACTCATGCGGTGTTGCAGGGCAAATGAGTCAGGCTGACTGTCGGTGACCAGATCGATAACCTGTGTTTTTATAATATGCCGCATACTACTTTTTAAATAATTTTTTCACCTCCTGTATATCATTTTTATCGGTTACGTTCAATACCCCCGCGCCCTTCCATGTATTATACTCCGGCAGTAATTGTTTTTCCTCAAGCGTGCGGAGCAATACCTTCAGGTCGCCTTTTTGTGACTCGACTTGCCCCTTTAAAACGGCAATATCCAGGTATAACCAAAGCAGCGTTTCTACAAGTGCTTTCCGCTCGTCCATGTTCAACTTCCGTTGACTCTCCTTGTTGGATTTATTGGTTATTACTTCCGCAATAAGGCCATTGAAACTTTCAAACGATGGATTAATGTCGCGGGTAAATGCCAGTGCCTCTGCAGCAACCATGTTTTTAGACTCAATGGCAATCGCCTTAATCTTTTCAAAATACCCGGAAAACCGTTCATCCAGTTTCCGTTCTGCTTCCAGTTCATCCAACGCATCCTCCGCTTCAGGAATCATACCTGCTTCAGGAGTATGGATGGCCAACCCTGCCAACGTATTGTTGAACTGCTGTTCGTCGCGGCAAATCGGATTCCAGCAATAAAGGTCATTGATGGCATTTACATAGTCGTACGGGTTTTGTTCAACAATCGTCCCGCGTTTCCCACAGGGATCACTACCCTGGGGATCTTCCTTACACGGTATACAGTCATCACATTCGAAACAGTCGAACGAATGCCGGAAAAGGAAATCGATCAGTGTGCAGGCTGGTTCATAATCGCCGCAAACCTGTTTTCCTGCCAGCCACCTTCTCCAGTCGAAAAATATTTTTTCGAAAAAACAAAACTCCCGTGGTGCTACCCATAACACACGTAACATTATATGCGCAGGTAACTCGCCATGGAGCCGCTGTTCCATCCTCAACCTGTTTTCCGGTTGCCGGAACCGCTCAGGCCATGCAGGTAATACAACTGTAGCAATAAAGGAATAGGGATCTGCGCCAGGAACAAAACAATATTCTTTGTTTTTATCACAGGGATCGTCAGACAGAACCGGCCAGCTGAACCGGCAGGAGGTTTCCCCGTCACAGGGTTCGATGATACAATTACAATCACCTTCGATACAGTGAGGCCTTAGCAATATATGTTCCACCAGGTGCAAACCTTCTGCGTTGATCAGTTTCCTGGATCGATTAACTGCATCTATGACTTTAGCCGGACTTATATAACACTGCGGATTAAATGCTACAACCTCATTACAGCAATGGCTTTCCCTTCTTTCATCGCAGGTGCAATAAAATTTAATCCCATATAACCCACAGGCTCCGTCATATACACCATAATAATTTCCAGGCTCAGTAAGGCAACGGACTTCCTTTACAAAAAACCGCAGGGCTTCTTCGTGGCTGTCAAAGCAACATTCACTGATCCAGCCAATGCAACAACAATCGAGGCAATCCACTTCGTCTATGCTTTCTTCACAACCGGACGGGGGATAAAGTGGAAGATCATCCTTGCAGGAATCGTCGAACCGGATGCGGATAAAGAACTTTTCGATTCCATTGATGGACTTACTAAACACCGGCGGAAACAGCGGATTCTCACCATTCTCTATTTTAACAGACAGTTCTTTGGCCTCATTCAAAAGCCGCATCATGGCGCGATCACGACTGGCTACGGAATCATAGGTGCAGGGATGCCGGAGTCCGGTATTACCACAGGCTACCAGGAAACTGTGACAGCAATCATCGGTGCGGCGAAAAGTCTGAAAGCCGCCTTCCGTCTGCGATGCACAGATAAATTTCCCAACCCCTTCCTTACCCCATGCCTCAGCAGCCGTTGAAAACCGCTCGCTGCTGATAGCCATAATCTCCCGGATATACAATCGCCAGCTACAGTCACAATCGTCCTGTGTTATATGATAGTTTCCTTTAAACTTCAACAACTGAAGGAAATGCCTGAAATGATATAGTGCATCGTTGAAGGATAGATAAAACTGGTCGCTGATCCAGTAGTCGCTCTTACCGGCATCGTGACTGAAACGGAAAAAATAAACATCCTCTTCCTTATCACCCGAACAACAATCGCAATTATCAGGGGAAGGTTTTTCTTCGTCCCCTTCGTTACAGACAAAATATTTTTTGAAAATCGCCGACTTCCGGCTGACCTTTTTTATTGGAAAACCACCGCTGATCATTGAAAGCTGGCGGGCGGCATAGTCGTTATTGTACCCAAGAAGTTTCATTGTTTCATCGGGAATAAAGACCAGTTCAGTTGGCGTGCCGGTTGGATCTCCGTAAATAAATTTTTCGGTAAAACTGATCCTGGCACCGTAACTGGATATATCAGATGCCAGTTCAAGGATTTTGACAAACTGGCTATTAAATGCATCCTGAGCCGCTTCTGGTGTGGGATAACCCGTCACACTTTCAAAAAGCACCAGGTCGGGAGAGCCACTATTATGCGACCTGATAATAAAATGATACCAATGTCCACCAGTAGCATCTTTTCGTTCATTAATATTATCACCACCATAACAGATCTCAAGGTGGTGCGGGTCCTGACGAAGGATTTTATACAGTTCCCTGATCTTTGTTTCTCGGTTGGTTCTTTCTGAATAGTCGCCATCTAAAGGGTACCACGCTTCATACCTGTTTTTATCCACCAGCTGGTAAGCGAACCGGCCTCCCTTTGCGGAATCATCCTTCACGATCATGGCTTCCATTTCCTCAGCTGAGCCGTTCTTCCGCACAGCAATAACCGATTTTTTAAGGGCCAGAAAATCATTTACCAGGGCAAGTGATTCGTCCGACGGCAATTCTGCAACGGTTGATATTAATAATGGTGTACGGGGATGGCTGGCATCTTTCAATTCAAGCGTCTTTTCATTTCCGGTTGTAATCACATGTTTTATCTTCTCATCGAAAAGTCCTGCTGCTGCTTTTCCGGCTGCATCATAACTATCATACTCCTTCACGCTTTCAAAAATCATTTCACCTTCGTCAGTCGGATTGACCGGAAACCGGGTTTTCCAGTTGATAGCTTCAGCCCTTGATCCAAATCGATACAGGCTGTTCTGCACATATTCCATAATGGACCTGATGCCCTCCTCGGCAGCCTGTCCCGTTTCAAACTCAATAGTATTATTGGCGATAATCCGTCCTTCACCGGAAATGGTAATTCGCCAGAGATTTTCACCCTCCTGGTGTTTATCAAAAACGTTCCGGTTGGTGAGTCTGAATAAAGTTATCAGCAGATCCGTATTTGCCTTATCTATATCATCGTACTCAGCAGTGGAAATAAAGAAAAATAATTCCTTCCCAATATCATTGAAGGTGTAATTATAAATGAAGGTACCGTCACGAAGATCCACCCGGTTAAAATCAGTTTCATAAAGGCTCATATCGATTAATGAGGTCAGGTCACCGGGATCGGCCACAAGCAAGGGGAGGCCCTTATCAGTATTCGGGGTCTCATCTAAACCGGGTACATCCTTATCCGAAACAGGATTCGCTTCCACCAGCAAATCCTTGTCTGTAGCAGGGTCCGGCACTGTCAAATCCTTATCCGGATCTGCAGCCCATACCCCATCCACCCTGAACCCATCCAGCATATCCTTACTCAAATCCAGATCTTCCTTATTATCTATAACCGGTTCAACCTTTCTCCATATCCGGTTATCGTTTATTCGTTTCACTTCCAGCCAGTGTGCATAACGGGACACAAAAACATTTTCAACTGCTGGTTGGGTGGCGGCAAAACGCCGGAATTCGCTGATGGCCTTTTCTGCATCCTGATCGGAAGAATATCTCCTGCCCGAAACACAATTTCCTGACGGCGTTTCGAGAACTATATTTTTTAATCCGTCCATTGCCGTGGGCGACAAATGATAATTTTTCTCATCCTCCATGGCGGTCAGCATTTCTACCAATGCCAGCTTCGCTTCTGTCCGGTTATCAAATGGCAGCGAACTTTTAAATATTGTCTCCTTGCCGTAGTTCAGTGCAACCACACTTAATTCCTCATAAGCTATCACTTCAAAATTGCATAACCTCCGTCCAGCCGGATCATCAATGCCCGCATATGCCAGAAGCTTACTCTCATATCCAGATACATTCGGTATACCGGGATCAGCCACGGTATAATCAAATCCCTTTCCACGCTGGCTGCTTAACAAGGGATAATTCTGAAGGAATTTTTGCCGGGTTTGAAGGTCTGTCAATGAATGTCCGTGCTCTTGCCGGGACGAATAAGAAAGGATTGCGAAATCAGTAAACGATTCCGCAAAACGGGCAAGCAGGTGATTTAAAAAAACATTCTTCCGCGACAGATAGGTTTGTTCATCTTCTACCAGGGATTGCAGGTGACTCCAATAGTTGGTAGTACCGGAACCAAGGGTGAAAGAAAACCGGTCATCTTTAGAGTAGGGCCGGTAGTTGCTCCAGGCCGCTGCCATGGCCCGTATATTCGCCAGTTCATCATATGCAGCTTTTTCGGTCCGCACTGTCTGGCGGCTTGCCAGTACAAAATCACTTGCCGTTGTTTCCATGTAAAAAAACCAGCAACCGGCACGGGTAGTCAGCAGATGGTATTCGAAACTTTCGCTTTCTATATCCTGTATCACCTGATGAATGGCCAGATCCCGTTCGGATGCGGAACAAAAAAGAAAATCATCCAACTGGTCTTCGAAATCACAATCATTCAGGATCCCGTTGCTGATCATTGCCTCCAGTGATGTCTTCTTCAGGGGAAATGATAAAAGACTTCCGAATGTGCCGCTATCGTCCCCGGTTGTGCTATAACGTAACAGTTTTTCAAGTCCCGGCCAGTTATTAAGTTTATCCACGTAATATGTATGGGCGTTCCCGGGATTGTCCCTGAAAGAAAAAAGATCACGGATATGTGATAACTGCGAGAGATAACCTGCCAGTAACTGATCGAAGAACAACAGGTAACCGCGTAGCTGAAGCGATTGCGCCTTTCGTGTATCGGATACTGTGGAAGGAAGACTGCCTTCAGCCACACCATATACACGGGGAAAATCATTTTCAAGCGGATAATATGTTGAGAGTTCCGGAAGATAGGTCCCCACAGGTATTGCCAGGTCTTTGTTTCCCGGATTATCCCCCAGTAAGGTTTGACCATTCCCGTCGTTTTTATCCAGCAGCTTCGTATAACCGGACAGGTTCAGGACCTGGGGTGCGCCATTACGCCAGAGGGTGATGCCGGAACATTCAAGGCTTAATTCGGCAACATGATCTTTGAACAGGCTGAACACCCAGTCATTTATCACCTGATCGTTACAACTATTTTTATCGCAATTCTGGAGACGCAAACTCCGGATAGCAGTAACACCGTCTACATTAAAAATTATATTGTAAAGATCCGACAGGTGGATTTCCTTTCGCAGCACAATCTGTTCAAACTCTTCGGTGTCGACGAACCCATGGCTGCTGGTCAGGTCCACCGGTCTTCCCGCAAAAGCTTCTTCAATCGACCTGCCCTTGTCTTTCAGCAGTTCACTCAGCCGGTAAAATTTCGGTGTTGGAGAAAAAAAAGTATCAATGGCCTTGATAACCCTACCCATCACCAGGTCCGGATCTGCCAGCGGATCTATCTCAAGTTCAGTACAGATACCAATCCGTTGTTTGGCCATGATAGTTATATCATAAAAATCTTCACAGAGATTGCGATGGGCCATCAGCATTTTTTTCACCGCTGTGGTTATAGTCTCCTTCTCCTCATCACTGGCGTTTCCATTGCGCAGGTCGATATAGACATGATACAGACCATTTAAAAATTCTTTACAGCCTGCATTGTTGAAAAGTACCTGCCGTTGCGAGCAGATACTGCGAGGGGTCAGGTCTTCCGCTACTTCCAGCCAGGCATTTTTAATACCGGGGATATCGATCAGTAACCTGCGATAGTCGGGAATGGTAACCGGATTACAACCGAGGATCTGTGAAGGGGTAAAAAAATTATCATCTTCGCCGGCATCGGGGTCGGGGGTAAAGAGATCCTTGTCAGGCACACTGGTCCGGTAACCCAGATCAAGCAAGGCATAACAAAGCATTTCAAGAATAGTAATACCCGGATCATGCGTATTGTGATCGGTCCAGATATTGCCTGCCAGTTCACCCAGGTATTCGATACCCTCTGCACGGAGCCGATCAAAATCGAGCCATTCAGGAAAGCCTTGATTCTGTTTACTGATCACCTTATCGTCTGTAACAATTTCGGCCATGTTAAAGCGTTACGTTTATCCCTGTGTTAACAATATTCATTTAGCAGCTTAGGTAATTCAACATTCAGCGGCAGTGTGGGCAAGGCACACCAGTTTTCGCAGGTTGGGTCCTGTACTTCCACTTCAATTTTTCCTGCAACCAGGATCGACCTCGGACTTACTCCGCAGACCAGTTGCTGACCTGATACCAATGGATAATCCATGTCGTGTCCCATGCGGAGTTCCAATACAAAATCAACATAGCCGGTTTCTTCCAGGAACCGGAGTATATCAGACCTGGATACACATTGTCCAAAACTCAGTTTCTCATATTTGCCAATCGCCCAGGGTGATAAATATTCGCGCAGGTCGCTCTTCAATCGTTCCTTATAAAACTCCCTGTCCTTCCCGGGTTGTAAACGGACGTTAATGCAAAAATTTACCCGTTCGTACCGCGGGTTGGCTACGGCCAAACGGACAAAGGGTGAGTTTAATTTTTTCAGGTGAACCGTGATCTTTTCAAGCAGACTCACCGGTACTTTTGGCTCAAACGAATTACCTGCATCCAGTTTTTTAAAATCAGGTATCAGGGCAACCAACACAAAACCTGGAGCATACGGAATATCATTTTTATATTTCGTAGCATCTACCTTATAACTGTGGTTGATACATTTTGCCTTAAATATCACCGGATAATTTTCAAGTACGATCCGTTCATAGTCCCATTTCTGGATGGCCCGGTTTTTATGACGAAGTAATTCGCTTACCCGTTGGTAATAACCACCATCAAGCTCGGGCACCGTTCCACCAAATGAGGTGAAGGGTTGTTCCACTTTTTTTATCGAGGCATCAGCTTCCAGCAGGCGGGAGATCCGCCCGGCCTCGAGTCCCTCTGACAGCCTTGCTGTATCATTTGACTTTTCAAGGATTGCAGTGGCGGAGACTGCCTGTGTAAACACATCAATGGTTTCACTGACCGAACGGGTATTCATTGCCATTGAAACCTTTATCCAGTAAAGGTTTCCAGGCATAACGGTATTGGTATTGGTCATTGCTGCCGGCAGGGCCAGACTCACGATACCGCTGGCCGTGAGCGCAAGGGTATTGTCTTTTATAACCTCAAAACCCTTTCTCAGTTCGGTCCATTCGTTGGCTGCCAGGTAGTGCCAGTGTAATGGTTTACGTTCAGCCTCGGAATCGGCAGTAGCTTCCGCCATCTGGAATAGCAGGTTGAGGTTAAGACCGGGTTGGAATTTTGTGAGACCAATAAACAGTGTTCCTTCATCACAGAACCTGGGAAAGAGTGTGGGTGTAAGACCAATATTTACTTTGCGGTAGCTACCGGTAAAGGGATAAAGATGGATCAGTTCCATATCGTCGATGCCCGCAGTAGCTGTATAGTCGAGTGACATACTGCCGATCACCGGTGTCCAGGGCTGATTGGGAATAACCACGCCCTTGTTTAGAAATCCTTCGATATCGATCTGACGTTGCTGCAGTTTTAAAAAAATATCGTTGAGTGCAGCGGTCACGTTTGAATGTTTGGGAAAAAATGGTGCTGGTACATAGGGAGGTTTGGTAATGGGGTCGTAGAACCTGTCGTTTACCTGGTCGGGATTATTCACAGTATTTGGGGGTACAATTTCACCGGCAATAAAATTCATCCGGTCCCTGACAGAGCCAAAGGCGGGCGTATCACCCAGATTGTCGTTTGCCAGTTTCGACGCATATACAATATCCCTGAACAGATCGTTAATATTCATCACCCGGTAATCACCCGCTGCATTAATATTAAAATAGACTGCGCCATCAATGATCTCGGGAAGTTTACCCAGTGCACCCATCTGACGGGCAAGAACAAACGGATATTTATCGTGCTGGAAATGCTGGCATTTCAATGTTATTTTCAGGAAACTGTTACGACTGCCTACATCGTGCCGGCTAATCTTTTTATATACGAAAGGATCGTAGTGTTTTCCGATGATACCCCCGAAGGTTGCCGGTGTTACTGCGTATTGCCAGGAATAAAATGAGTTGTCACAATTGGGCGGGTTTGCAGGAGCAGCGGGCATGGGCCGGAATAACAGGTCATTATTGGGGGTACTGCAATTTGGAACAGCGCTGCTGTACCAGTCGCCCCCAAGCAACAGACTGAATTGTATTTTAAACTTTGAATCTTCTACTACCTCACTCGGCGGGCCAGACCCGACAAATACATTCTGATAACCGTTGTAGTAAGTTTCAAAAACCTTCGCCTGGTTGGGAGCTGCCGGTGTGGGCGGCAGGTCTTTCCAGTTTATATTAATCCAGATACCGGTCCAGGGTTTCAGGAGAATTTCTTCCGAACCAATATAAAAGTTGGAATCTATATGTGGTCTTGAACCAAAAGGATACACCGGACTGTTTACATCCATCAGGTTTTCGTCGTTCTGTACGATAAAGTTTTTAAGTCCGCAGACCTTTACATCAATTGTGCTGGCGGCATTGACTGTAATATTCCTGAAAAAATGATATAAGGAAACATAGTGCGACCGGTCCGGCAGTACGCGCTCCAGGCAACATTCAGGTTGCACGGCATTTAATAAATATTCAATTTTGAGATGATCGTCGATTTCAAAACGGGCCGCAGGCATTTCAATACCCAGATCCTCTTTAAGATTCTCCTTGTTGTAAAACGTAACCGCAGGTTTATCTGCCTCGAGTACCACAGTTATCTCCAATACAATCTGACTTACAGCACCACCGGGGATCATGGTCAGCTTACTGAATGAACTGGGTCGGACCCATTCCTTCTCGCCACTGAAAAATATATTAACCGGATAACGCTGATCAAACAGAAGTGGTATTTTGCTTACTTCATTCTGGATGACGATATTGGCAGGATGGGCCAGGAAGCTGGTCCAGTCAGTATATTCGAGCTGGATCGAATCGCGGTACGACAGGTTTTCGTTGCAGGGGTTCTCCAGACCCGGTGCCAGCAGGTAAAAATCACGGATGCGGTTTGCACTGGTACGCGACATACCTTCAGCCACTGCGGCATCCAGCAGGTCGTTATTGATAATGATATATGATTTTGGAATACCGGTAAGTGTATCATATAAAAAATGGCGGACCCTTGCCGCATAAAAATTCCGTGCACCGTAGAAATTGGGATATTCATTACCCTGGCAAAGACTATCCGCCAGGTTGCAGACAATTTTAAAGATAACCTCCCGTTTGCCTTCAGCCAGGTACAATACCGGTGATGCGAGAACAAAACCCAGTCTGGCTGAAGGAAGATTGGTAAAATTTAATTTTCCGGGCGCCTTGTATTTACTGGATTTGTTACCGAGTGTTTGCCAGTTGGCCGGCTGACCCTGCTCAAAATCTTTTTCCAGTCCGTCAGATTTTTTTGCATCCGGAGCAATGTATACACCCTCCAGGAAGGTAGTATCATACACATCTTCGTTGCGGAGATACAGGGTTTTTAAAGCTGCGACCTGTGTTTCATTTACAACCAGTTCCTCATCTGTTTCAAAAATGATATCTGCATTTTTCCCATCACGTCCTGCATTGAGCCTCGTACCTTTTTTCAGGAGGTATTTGGTATACTGGGTCTGGACGATCTTCTGCACCTCAAACAGGATATATGATTTGTCTGCCGTTGGTTCAGCTGCCTTAATATTCAGTACCTCTGTATAAAAATATTTCAGGTGAGCCTTTGTCTTCCTGTTCAACTCACCCTGCATTTTCTGGAAAAGCCGGATGAAGGCCAATACAATGGCGAGATGGGGAGAGTGGTTCTTTGTCAGTTCTGCCTTAACGGGAATCAGGCTGTCATTGATGCTATCACCGGCAGCAGAACCGAACGACCCGATCGCTTCCGTAAATACCACCATCACCTGTTCCAACGTCAGGTATAATCTGGAAAGCAGTTCGCAACGGGTGTTAACGCCATCACGTACATGGTCGTTTACCCGATAGAGGTCAACAAGAGTCAGTCCCCACACATCATCTTCAGCAGTATCCAGGAAACTGCTGAAATCAATTCGTTTTATTCCAAACCACCTGGCAGATGCATTACTGAGGAGGATAAATTCTTTCAATTGGGGAGCCAGGTCCCGCCGGATCAGCCTGGCCATTTCATCAACTACGGGCAGACCCGAATCTTTCAGTTGATGATACCAGCGGTTGATACGGTAAATGGTCCGGTAAAATATAAATCTTGACAACAGCTGTAAGCCCCTGGCAGATGGCCGGTCATTAAATAACCGTTGGTAATTTTTTGCTTCTTCTTTTAATTTATTTGTGTTGTACTGACTTATTGCCGCCAGCAGGAAGGGATGGCTGTTTTCGAAAAAAGGTTTCCAGTCGCCCGGTTCCAGGTTATTATTATAGTAGCGGATGCTGGTAGATAAGCTTACAAAATAGTTCAGCAGGTGCGACATTGATCTTCCGTCGATCTTCACTTCTTCGGCAAGTAAAAAATCGATAGCCCGTTGCCGCTGGCTGGTGCCGGGGTCGTGCTGAAAAGGATGAAGAAGGTTATTGCAGTCGAACATATAATCGGGGTTATCAGGAGATGCTCATCGATTGGTTTTTATAATAGTCATACACATAGTTGAACCGCGAATTGGATTCGGGAATGGTATAGGTCACTTCAATTACAAATCTTCCCTCCAGGTTATCAATACTGCCTTGCGGGGTCACATCAATCTTATCGGCAATTATCCGCGGTTCATAAAATAAAATGGCATGTTCAACCAGGTCTTTTATATAACCCACTACCGAGCTGTTAAGCGGCAGGAACATATATTCTACCAGGTTGCAGCCATACTTTGGTTGCATAACCCGTTCACCCAGACTGGTAGAGAGCAGGATGTCGAGGCTTTGTGCGATATCCAGTTCGTTGCTTACCATTTCAACGGTGCCGCTTGCCACATCAAAACTGGGTGGGAATGCCCATCCGGTTCCTAAAAATGATTTGTTTGTTTCCATTGTAAATAATTTTATCAGCCCCCGATCATTACAGTCGGAAAACCCTGCACAATTACACCACCGTGAGCGGTGATATCTCCCTGCCTTGCTGCCGGCATGCCACCGATCAGAACAGTAGTTGATCCTTTCACAATAACATCCGGAGGTCCGGTACAAACCAGCATATCTCCCACCCTGGCAGAAATCTGGTTACCGATAAGAACGGTAACTGCTCCCACGCCGATTATTGGTCCACCTATATGTGGAACAGGTCCCGGATTAACCAATGGACAGGTATGCATATCTCCCACTCTCGCTGCTGCTGGCATAAACGATTAATTAATTTTAACGATACCGCCGGTTATTTCAGTAATGCCCTGGCCCGACAATTTTGCCATTGCTCCTTCCATTGACACATTCCCATCTGCTTTCATGGATACCGAAGTCCCGCCAATAGCCAGTGTGGTACCCGCTTTGAGCGACAATGCCATTCCTGCTGTGAGATCAATATTCTGCTGGCTTTTTATTTTGATGCCGGTTGGATCCATGGTGATTGAATTATTATTCTGATCTTCTATTTTCAGGGAGGTGCTGCTTTCGTCCAGCACAATCTTGTTTCCTGCCGGTGTATCGATAGTTATTGTTTTAGTATCATCGTTGAAAGAGATATGCATTTTGCTCCGGGTGGTGAATCCTTTTTCATTATTAGTATCACTCCCGGGGATGGGTGCAGGTTTGGCTGAACTATGCACCATACCAAGTATGATCCCGTTACGCGGATCCTGATTGATAAATCCAACAATTACCTCATCATCTATTTCCGGTCTGAAACAGGCACCACGGTCGTCACCCGCATCCAGGCTGGAAAGGCGCATCCAGATTCCTCTTGCCTGGTTATCGATAACGGGAATGCGGACCAGTAAGCGGTCCTGCCCATCGGGGTCACCTTCAAGTGCCACAACTTTTCCCACCTGTAAACCTTTGATGGCGCTTATAAGTCCAGCAGCATCTGCATCACCCACATCGTCATATGCTAACGCGTGAATCTCAGGGTCGAGCCCGAATTGTATATGTGTATCCCAGCTTCCATCGGCCAGGTCATGGCGAACGGAGGTAATAAATGCTTTGCCACTGAACCTCTCACCTACGCCTTCAATTTCTATAAGCTCGGCCGGGCGGATCCCGGTTACACCCACCGTCTTTACACGCCCGCGGATTTTTCCAAGTCGGCTTCTCATCATCGTTGCATTAACCCATTCCTGCAGTTCCCCGTCATTTAGATTACCGCTGTGCCGGAGTTCGTATTCACCGGGGGCAGTCACTTTTGCAAGTTCTTCTCCGGTTAAGTTTCCGAGTCCGGAAATGAGACTGCTGCTGGTATCCGATTTGAATAATTGCTGGTTGCTGAAGTCCCAGGCAGTTGCCTGCACTTTTTTCCATTGCGACCTTGCATCCATTTCCGCTTCCAGTTCAATGACGGAAGAACCGTATGTAACCTGCAACTGGGGCTGGCCACTGGTATCGGGTTTCAGTATCCGGATCAGGCTGTCGTTTACATCAACCAGCATTCCGTTTGCTTCGGCTCTCAGCAACATAAAATCCCAGTCAGAGACATGGTGCTGCACCAGTTGCCGGTGTTTGATATTGGTAACCTTGACATCGGTTGACAGGCCACTATATTTCCTTACCAGTTCATCAATTACTTCGTTGTCCTTTATATTTTCAAAATAACGGCTATGCCGGCCGATGGTCATCCGGATGGCTTCATCATAACACTGCAGCTGCAATTCACTCTGGCCATTATTCCGTATGCGGATTGCATGCCGTACGATCAGGCCTTTAAAAACCTGGGCATTCTTGCCATCGCGACCCACCTTGATGGTGATTTTTTTTCCGGGTACAAAATCATTTTTACTGCTTATCTCAAAATCCCGTTTGGCTGCTTCGCCATCACGCAGGCTGATAATGGCGAAGGGTATCCGGTTGATCTGTTTCGTAACGGAAACTGACACCACCTGGTACACAGGATCGATTGCGCGGCCTTCGACCAGCAGGTCAAAACTGCATACATCGTGTTCGGATTTATTTGTAAGACTTACTTCCTGCATCAGGCTTCTGTTTTATCAAATGGATGGAAATAGATTTCCTGCCCGGGCACTAACCTCCTTATAGTTGGAAGGTTGTTCTTGCGGGCTACCTGCAACAGGAAGGCCGGACTATCATACACATCAAAAGTCATCCTGTCAAGCCGGTCGCCGGCCTTTACCACCCGCTGGTGGGTGAGGTCGGGAGAACCATTCCGTTCTTTTTTTGCCCTTGTCTCAGGTGCCAGGTATTGAAGGAAACTGGCTGTTAATTTTGCACGAAGCGGCGATCCATCGGCATTGAAGAGTGTATGATTAATGTCGAGCGTAGTTAGAACGCAATTAAATTTCAGTTCAGATCCGTAAAGGATTTTAAGATACCGGGGAGAATGGATTTTCCCGTCGTAATCGTACACACATTCTATAAATTGTTTTAACTGATCCTTCACCGGCACATCCTTCATCGAATCCAGGTAACCCTCCATAATTCCGGTGCCATCCAGGTAAAATTCAATTTTCAGTTCCTCCGGTGCAGTGCCTACAAACTTCGAATTGGTCTGGTTATTACCATGACCCTTGGTGGTATCGCGTTCCACCTTGAGGTTGCGTACAAATGACTCGGGGTTGATGGGGATTTTAAAATCCTTTACACCACCGTCCTTTTTAAATTCATTATCGGAAAAAGATTTGATCTCGAACTTTGCCATTTCCATATTACCGCTGGTTTTTTGATTTCAGGATCTCCATTATTTTCTCCACGCAGGTGTTGATCAGCTGATCGTTCGACGAAGCCGCGTTAGCCGATTGTGTACCTGGAGTAGTCTCCGCGGCAGCCCGACTGTTCTGGGCAACGGTAGCCTTGATAATCAATTCCCGGATTTCTATTGCCATTGTATCAGGTATTACTAAAGACCAGTCGGTTATAATTCAGTTCCAGTGTTTCGATGAGTACTTCACCGCGTTCTGCATTCATCTCTCCTATTTTCCAGCTACGGGGCCACACATTATTAATGCTCCAGGCCATCAGTGCCTGGTGATCATCTCCCAATAAACTGATGGTTACTGTATCAATTGGTTTTACCAGTTCCCCATCGAATGTTTTTTTCAACCATTCGGTTAGTTTGGAGTCCGCGGGTTTCAATAATCCCCTTTTTAAAATAAGTGGTCCATATTTTCTCCGCACCGGCAATACATGCTCAAAGCGGTTCTCGCCACCTTCCTTGACCGTTTCGGTATCGAGGGTTGAATCGAGGCCGGCAACCGATTGGAATCTCACATCGATCCCGTCGCGCGGATCAAAATTGAAATCCACCTTGAAATGAAAACCAACGGTCTGGTAAAAAGCGGAGGATTTATTATCTGCCATAATCCGTTAGTTTGCTTCAACAATCTTGAGTCCCTCGTGAACCAGTTCCATTGTTTCAATCGCTACTTCATTGCCATCGGCTTTGAGGTCGGTCGACTGGATCTTTACCGGCCAGGCATTGATCAGCGTCCAGGAAATAATGGGCTGGTGTTCCTGGTTCAGCAGTTTAATGGTGATATCGCGCCGGAAGATCTTTTTGATCTTATTGCTCTCCTGGAACTTGGCGGTTTCCCTCCATAGTTTATAGAATTCAAAATCCTCCAGTATGGTTCCTCTCTTCAGCGTAACGTGGCTGTACTTGGTAAGACCGGGCTGTGCATGTTTACTATATACGGGACTGTTACCCTCGCGGTACTCGATTACTTCCGTTTCAACATCGAGACCAGTCACTTCGGTAAAACCCATTCTTGTACCACCCCAGTTTACTTCGAAATGGAATTTTGGAAGCGGGTATTTGAAATTATCTGCCATGGTATAAATTTTAATTAATGATTACTTGCAAAGCTCTTTTGGATTTGTTTCCTTAATAGCAGCGATCAGACTGTTCTGGCAGGCGGCCAATGCTTCCCTTTTTTTATTGATGGTCAGTAACTCTGCGGCAAGGGTGATCACCTCCTGTTTATCCTGTTCATACCTGTCTTTTATTTCCTTATAATAAGGATCATTACAAACGCGGAGTGTCAGGACGGGCACCAGTTTACACTTGTCGTCGCCTGCAGCTACATCCGGACCATCCTTACAGGAACCACCCGGCTTGCTTTCAGCTCCCGATGAACCGCATTCTTCATCACATGCCAGTATTTCATTCCATTCGTTGATGATCTCTTTCAGGCCAAACTCGGAGCAGATCTGTTCGTGCAATAAGGTTGACTGTTTGATGGCCGTCATGATGGCTTTAATCACCTCGTTTCGGGTTTTGATTACCGCATCCAGTTTACCATAAAACAGGGTCAGGCATTTTACAATGCCGCTGTTTTCGGTGAGTTCATCACTATTGAGGCATTTTATACAGGCAATAATATCGTTGTAGAGCGTCAGGATAAGATCGGTCTGTTCATAAAAATCCTTCACCATACAGAAGAGGATGCCGATGGATTCGGTGGACTTATCGGTATTAATACAGATCTTTTCTGTCTGCGAAGTCATTATGTTCACCTGGTTACAAAGCGTACGGGAGAGATCGTCTGCCTTGTCGAGGTCGTCCAGCCAGCTTTTGAGCTTATCACGTTCCGCGGTTACCTGTTTGTATTGCTCGTTCAGCTGGATCGCGTCTTCGTTTACCTGACCGAAATCCTGTTTTACTTTTTTCAGTTCCTCCACCCAACTATCATAACAGCAATCGCAGCCCGTTGGTGTCTGGCCGGGGTCTTTCGTACAGCATTCAATGGCATCATCGGTTTGCCAGTCAGTACCTAATTCAACATATTTTTCTTTTTGCATGATTTAAATGTTACTGGTTATTGAAATGGACTATCAGGATGCGGTGGACTGTGATTGGTCGTCATCACACCCGCAGAACGTATCTTTTACTTCATCGCAGATCTCGCAGATTTTCTTCTTGCATTTATGAAGACGTTCTTCGCATTTTTTGTCTTCAATACATCCGCAATCGGGACAGCAGAAGAACGAAACCGTTTCAAACAAACCTTCGAATTCGCTGCGTTTATTAAACAGCGTGGCTTTAGATTTGGCAAATTCCTGGATTTGTTTTACGTATTCACCCTGTGCATTTTTAAGATCACCCTCTCCCTTCTTCATGGTATTCTGCAGGTGGGTGTCAAAATCCTTTGCGTTTATATAAAGTGTTTTCTGGACTTCTTCCAGCGAAGAGATGTTTGAAAAAACCTGGATTCCCACTACATCAGCTGCACCTTTGTAAATTGATTCGATATCTTTTGTAATAGAACCGGGGATACAAAAAAGGTCTTCAAACTTCTCCTTAACGTTTTCACATTTGGAAGGTCGTGTAGGCTGGTCGCGGGTTTTATCCTTACAGCCCGACCAGTCACCGGTGATGATTGCCCATTGTGTACAGTTGCAGTCACGTTCCACACATTGTTTGAGATCAGTGGCGGCGGTGTTCAACTCATAAATTTTTGCCTTCGCTTCTTTCAGTTTTTTGAGTACCTCTTTCAGGTTGTCGGCAAGTGTTTTGTTACTCTTTACCAGGTTACCCGTGGTTTCCTTGATTGATTCGTTAAACTGCAGCAGCGAGGTACCGATACTGATCCCTACGTTACGAACCACCCGATAGTTTTTTTCGGTCCAGATGAACAGGCATTTCTTCCGGTATTTTATCTTTTTTATACCCCAGAAATTCGACTCAGCCTGGTACACGGCACTTGCGGCAAGATCAAGTTCGGCACAATAAGTAGTTCGTTCCTGGTTAATAAAATTCTGGGTTACCGTATCGTTCTCCTTGTTTTTGCAACCGCAATCCTCCTTGGGTGGTTTATTTGGCGTGGGGTTACTTTTGTATTCTCGCATTGTTGTAGATTTAATTGTAAAGGGGATTTATCAGGATTCATTCAGCATTTTATGCATGAATCGCAGGATGATGAATTCTGCCGGGCGAACCACGGCCATACCGATCTCAATGATGAGGCGTCCTTCCCAGATATCGACCTCTGTCATGGTTTCATTCAGTCCCACATGGATGAAAAATGCTTCCTGTTCCGATGCTCCCATCAGTGCTCCATCCCTGTATAACTGCGAGAGATAATTCCCGATCATTGATTTTATCCGCACCCAGGTGTTACGATCGTTTGCTTCGAATACGAATTGTTCCGTGGCGTTCTTGGTTGATTCTTCCACCATGATAAAAAACCGGCGGACAGAAATATAACGCCATTCGTTGCTGTTGCCGTCGAGTGTGCGTGTACCCCAGACAATGGCAGGTCCCCTTCCTTCAAAAGAACGGATGGCATTAATTGATTTACCTGCCTGTACATCCACATTCAGGCTCTCCTGGTCGGCATTGGTGATCAGGATCTGTGGCGCAATCGCATTCAGGATATTTACATTGGCCGGAGCCTTCCATACTCCCTGGCTATTGTCGACCCGGGCATAGATACCAGCCATGGCACTGGATGCGGGCAGCAATAACTGGGCGCCGGTCAATGCATTTTTTGCGCGCGCATAAAATGGATTGTTAACTGATTTTAGTCCATCCAGGTCTGTTGCACCTGCAAAGCCTTCAATTTTAATGGCAGCTTCGTTAGCATATTCGAAATCGACCCCGGTATAGATCAACGGGAAATAGGCAGCCGCATATCTCAGTCGCAGTGAATCCGTGCTCAGTGTGTTTCTCAGCAATTCAATATCCAGCCGCCAGTCGTCACCATTGGCAGGCAGATGGTACACATCCATAATGGTAAAGCGGTCCTGCAAGGTTACACACTGCGTGATGGCAGTCTCGTAGAGATCGTAGTAGTCGGTCGCGATCTCCAGGTTTATAGCATCGGGAAAAACAAGCAGGGTGATCTCGTTCACCTTTGCTGCTTCTGCCAGTCCCTTTTTCAGTTTGGCATTTTCGATCAGACCACCGCCGGTGGCATAGTCTTCCACGGAAATGATCCAGCAGGGTCCCCCGCCGTTTGCAAAAAACAATTGCAGGGAATAATACATCAGGAATTTCGACCGTTTGCTTTCATCCACTTTTACGTTGATATCGGCACCAGCAATGGATATGGAAAGGCTTTCTTTTTCGGGATCAGGTCCACCAAAAAATCTTACATACTCAAGCATTGATACAATCCGCTTCGGTTTATTGCGAAGGTCATCGGGTTGCCGCCACTGGGCGATCTGTGTATATCCGACAAAAACGGGGATTGCCGTTTCAACGGATGCGATGGAAGGCGGGAGCCGCTGTTTTTCTTCCACATACACCCCGGGGGTTTTGTAATCATTCATTATTATCGATTTTATTGGTGATCATATCTGTTAAGGAATTGTTGGGAATAGTTCTGATTGAGGTACCCTGATATCCAGTGCCAGCCTGCCGTTGCCGGCATCTGATAAAAATCCCGTCTGCGGGTTGGGTACATAGATGGTAGCCGCTGAACCTTTTTCGCGCAGTAAAAAAAAATCACGTGTCAGTGGCACGGGTCGTTTGGTCAGAAGCGATTTGCCCTCCTTGGTTACATAGTTGAGTAAGGATGGTTTTATATCCAGTTCAAGTCCCTGGTTATTCAGGAACCTCCAGTAAGCGAAACGACTCTTGAACGCGATCTCGAATACGGGGATACCAGTTAATACACCTGTTAGGTCCTTTTTTGTTTTTAACAAACCGGTTGCGTCGGCCATTGAAAATGCGGGATTCACCGGTGTGAAACGGAAATGAATCACAGCCCATGGACCGGCGCTTGCCAGTTCATCACTGAAAATTATTTTTTGTGTTTGCTGGTATCCGTTATCAGCAACTGTTTCGAGCGTGTATACAAAATCAGCTATCGGTGCACTGCTTACCAGCGGGAGCGGTTGGACTTTATTTAATAAGCTGAGTGTTGTCCTTTGCGGGATGCCTTCACTGCCGGTTAAGGTCTGTGTAAACACTTCAACACCGTCCTTGTCTTTCAGGTTAAATTTCACTTCGGTCATTCCCGTGACAGATGGAAAGGAATAAACGAAGCTGAGCGGAAGTAATAAACGATCGTTCTCGTTGGCGAATGCGGAACCGGTGACTTTATCATTTACATCTGTGCCATTATAGTATGGAATAATATCAGCACCCTGTTTATAAAGTTCTCCCTGTTCATAAACAGAGGCAGCGTTGAAACCGGAAATGGCATTGGTGAGAAAGGGGGATGTTTTAGCCCCGTCTACATCATCATTGGAGAAAAACCAGGTTGCCTGGGTGCTACGAGTCCTTCTCGCGTTGGTATAACTATCAACCAATACGTTCTTCTTTTTTACCAGGATGAAAAAATTCAATCCATCCGGCAGGGTTGAATAAGGGGCAAACATTACCTCGCCAGACAGCTGTGGTAGCGGGTTCACGCGGGCCACGAGGCGGAATCCCGAATATGCGGGCACAAGTTTCAGGTGCATTGATGCATATTCTTTTCCGAAATCTTCCGGGAAAGAAAACTCGAGGTCGGTGTTAATTGAATCTTTCCGGTTGTTTGATTCCTGTTGCAGGTAATCCAGCCGTTCCTGTGGCAGGACTTTTTCAAATACACTTGTACCATCTGCGCGAGTCAGGAAGAATTCGTGCATTAGTTTTGTTTCACATATCGTTTTATACAGGATCGACATATTTATCAGTTCTTGAATACGGGGGTATGATGGGTAATAATTTCTTCGATTAACGGCACTTCGGTGATCAGTGCATTGTCGGTAATAGCAACCAGTCGCAGTTTATACATTGCGAATGGAACCTGCCGACCGCCAAGGGATCCCCAGAGATGATTGATCTGTTCGAATGTAAGGGTGTACAATTCGAGTGTAAACCTCAGTTCTGATATTCCTGGTTCGGAAAGATCAAGGCTGCCACCTTCTGATGAAGATGATGCAGAGAATTCTGTTTTGCTCTGTACAAACCGGATGATCAATCCCAACCTGCGAAGCGCGAGCCGATAGTTATCGCCCGAATAATTACTGGTGATCAGGACATACAGATTCAGGAAAACCGGTGGGTTGCGGTATTGGGCAGAATTAAGAAAGGGTCGTCTTACCGGTGGGCTGTTCTTTAATGTACTCTCTTCCTCAATATTCACTACGGTAATCACTACATTATTGGTAAGACTATCACCGCGGGAGGTCTCCATCAGTCCTATATTATCGATAACAACATTCACCGATGCGTCGTGATAACCGATAAACGATTGCAGTTCTTTACTCAATAGCAGGATTGCCTGGTCGATCATGTTTGTTATTTTTTCCAGCCATATACTTTTTCCATGGTTGGAAGCACGTACAGGTTGAATAATCTTTTGTTGATAGTCCTCCATCCGGCGGACCCGTTGCCTTCGCACACCTGGCATTTATCATCCTCACCCCAGCACACCGTACAACTTCCAAGTGCATCGGATAAGTCGCGGTTCAGCTTTTTATAATCGGTAAATCTTGTCAGGATCTGGTTACGGTTCAGTTTCGTCTGCTTCAGTGATTCTTTCATGGTGCCCACCTGTTGCAATAGTTTTTTATTCTGGATCTTCAAACGGCGGCTGGTCTCGGTTACCATTTTAAACTGCTCTTCTGCTTTAATGAGTTTCTCTAGTTGCCGGTTAAGCATTAACTCTAATCGGGGGTCATTATCCGGCAGGAGACGCATCAATGCCTGAAAAATCAAAATGGTGTTTTTACTGTCCCTTGTCGTAGATTTCATGCATAAAATACTATGGAAGGTTCGTGCCTGTGTTGCGGTCAAAACTTCTTTAAAACTAAGACCGTGAGACAGCCTTGACAATCCTTATTTGTTATGAATTTTTTTGATGAAGAATGATGAAAGGGGGAGGAATATCAGGGGTATCCTCATTTCTGAGTATTTTATCACGACTGGAGCGGGTTTCCGGAATTTAATCTAACTTAGGTTATACGACCATGTTAAAAATGTGGATAACCCAACCCTGGTGAAATCGATTAAGGCGCTGATATCTTCTAATGATCATATACCTTATTGCTATGGTTCTCGACAAATCAGCATTGATCGACCAGATCAATTTCATTATCAAAAAAAAACTGCATAAGCGTCATTCGGAATTGCAGGAATCTAATCATCTGTCAGAAGTAGAAGTTGAGGAAGGAGATGAAGGTTATAGTGAGCAGCGCCGCAGCTGGGAAAGTACGGTGCAGGGGAAAAAGATAGAACGGCGCTTAAAGGAATTGGAAGACCAGAACGATTACCTGTTCAGTTTTATTTATTTCCTGTTCGAGAATATGCCGATGAATAATATCGATCAACTGCCAGTCACTCCGGCGGTTGTTCCCAGGAAGGAGGTCATAAATAATGGTCAGGAGGAGATGTGCGGGGAAAATTGTGTTTGCGAAGCTGATGCTCCCTGTCCTACCCGCAGGGAGATGGAAGTACTAGACCTTTTAAATGAAGGTTGTTGTGCAAAGGAGATTGCACAGTTGTTATTTATCAGTGAATCGACTGTAATAACCCATAAAAAAAACCTGAAGGAAAAATTCAAAGCGAAAAATACTGCGGAGTTGATTTCCAAATCATATTCGATGCTTGTCAAAAAATAATTTTACTGGTCGGATGAGTGATGCCCTCCCGGATTATACCGGAAGGGCTTTTTTATGTCTTGGTAATTGGGTTTTTTTATGCCTTTGTAATGGGTTTTACTGAAAGGCTTTAATATTTGGATAGTTTATTTTATTTGTTTGCCAAATGCAACATTTTTTATCATTGCCGGCGCTGTTTCGCCAGAGGACCTAACTTTATCAGGTGCAACAGATGCTGTGATGATCGATTTTAATAATGCAGATAAATTAAGAAATATGTCACAATTAAAACCTGGGGTGCAGGACGGAGACCATACAAAGGGGCCGGACGATGCATCTATAACACTTGTTGAGTATGGGGATTATGAATGTCCGCATTGCGGAATTGCCCATCCCCTGATACAGCGCCTGCTTAAGGAATTTGACGGCGATATACGTTTTGTGTTCCGCAACTTTCCTTTACGTGAAAGTCATCCCCATGCGTTTATGGCTGCCCTTGCTGCGGAAGCGGCGGACAAACAAAATAAATTCTGGGAGATGCATGATATTATCTACGAGCACCAACGAGGTTTGTCCGAAAATTCGTTAAAGGATTTTGCGAAGAAGCTGGATCTGGATCTTGCGGCATTTGACAGGGATTGGCAGGGAAATGCGGTGGTGGAAAAGGTAGAAAATGATTTTGATAGTGGTGTGAGAAGTGGTGTAAACGGAACGCCTGGTTTCTTCCTGAATGGAAAACCGTTGAAGGGATACGATGAGACCTACGACTCACTACGTGAGGCGGTGCAGGCGGTTATTGCGTGAAGGAGGAAATTTTGTTCGAAACTCTTTTAAAATATATCAACAGGGCCAGGGTAATTAACGGCAGGATATTCACGGCAATATCAAGTTGTTTAATTCCTGGCTCATAGCCATTGGAAAAACTGAAAGCGAATAGGCGGAAGGATAATGATAAATCCGTGGCGGCTGAATAAGCGATGGAAAGCGCGGGCCCGAAAGAGTTCCTGAAATACAGGCCATTTATTGCGATACTTAGTGATTGTAAAATAAGGCTGATACAAATAAGATAAAAGGCGGTTTTTGAACTCTTCTTTAACGCTCCGGCAACTCCCGAGAAAAGATAATAAACCAATAGCAGCAAACTTACCGCTGAGGAAATCGGTGCGCGCCGGATCCCACCGATACCCATCTGGTTAAAAAAGAAAATGATTAATCCAATGCTACAGATTATGAGGTAGAGTGATACTGTTTGATGGAGGGTGTTTCGGGGGAGTTTGGTCATGGGGCAAATTTTGCGAGAGTGATACGCTTTGATTACCAGGCTACCAGTTTCGTGACATT
>JBEVJC010000024.1:0-190319 GCA_040510375.1 Chitinophagaceae bacterium | reverse complement strand
CAAACATTGGGCCGTGGCTGTTGAAAGGACTACCTTGTCGTTGGCTGGTATGGCCTGTTTGTCATATGAAAGAAGAATTTGAAGAATTAATCGGAAGTTTTATTAGGGATAAGGTCGGCATAGATGCCAGCTTCCTTTTGGAGGGACTTGTTGCGGGGCTCAGGGAGCAGGTTATAAGTCTGGATGAATCAGGCGATATGGGTTATGCGGGAGTAAGTAATACCAGGCAAAAAGAAATGCAGGAATACCGGGGTGACAAGATCCACTGGCTCGATAAAAAAAGCAGGAACAGCAGTGAAATGGAATTTCTTGATAGGATCGACCGGTTTGTTGATCACCTCAATGCTACCTGTTATACCGGGATCAATGCGTATGAATTCCATTATGCCCTTTATGAAACGGGCACTTTTTATAAGAGGCACCGCGATCAGTTCAACAATAGTGATGAACGTAAATATTCAATGGTTAATTATCTGAATGAAGACTGGAAGGAGGAGGAAGGTGGTCAGCTTTTAATTCACCGGGGTGATGAGCAACAGTCAATCAGTCCCAGTTCGGGAAAGGCAGTATTCTTTGAAAGCGCCGAAATGGAACACGAGGTGACGGTGGCTACCAGGAGGCGTATGAGTGTGACGGGGTGGTTGAAGAGGGTTTGAAAGAATACCGTCTAAAAAATGTAAAGCGCCAGCAGGCGCTTTTACAAAGCTTTAAGTATCCTGTTTGCGTCCACTTTGAGTTTGTCGTGAATCGCTTTAATAAAAATAACATCGGGCTTTTGCTTGCGGCTCATAATTAATGAAAATTTGGCCTCACTTACCCCTAATAGCTTTGCAGCAAACCTTTGGGTCAATTGCATTTGAAACATACGCATTCGGATCATTTCCGGCAGACTTTCCGGAAGCGGAAGCGGGTCATGAGTATCCTCATAAATTTCAGCTGCTTCGGCCATGCTGCGTAAACGATTCAACTCTTTGAGAGACAGATTGGCTTCTCCTCTTTTCATCAGCACATCAATCTCTTTCATTGTCAGATCGTAAGCCTCTTTTGATTTAATTTGTTTTTTGCTTTTTAATTGGTTGACAGCTTTTGTTTTTCTTTGTTTTTTAACGCTGGTTGCCTTACCGGAGGTTATAACCTGAGGGTTTGCCCGGCGTACTGTTGTTGACATTTAATTTCCCGATTGAGTCCAGATTTATTTCGCCCACCGGTCGCTCGTGGGGCATCGCATCTCCACTTTTATATCAAAGGTCGGTGAGCTTAACCTTGTCGTAGTCCTTGTGTGCGCCAATAAATCGAATATAAATAGTACGCACACTGAACAAAATCCTGGCAATAAGCCTATACTTATTACCACCAATGTTGAAAACAAATAATCATCACCAACATAATCTGCGGATGGATACGTCCTCATCAGTTCTGAAAAATTTGACCGGTCAGCATCCTTTGTCTTTCCGTACCATTCCAGTACGGAGTTTTTGGCTGCAGGAACTTTATCAAAGAACTGTTTAAGCAGCTTTTTAGATATAATTACCATGTTTTGGTTTCTTAAAATATGCTCCAAGCTTGAAGCAAATATAAAAAAGCAATTTAGAATATCTAAAGTATATTTAGGCTTTCTATAGAATAAAATGTTTGGCAGACACGGAATAGTAAAGTGTTTCTAAAACGCTAACGAAGAGCAATATATTTCCCCTTTAAAGAGCCCTCCGCTGCGTGTATTAATGAATTATCCATGCCGGCAGTTGCCAGACAATGATTAAGAAAGTCTTCTGTTATTTTTTTGTCCCATCCGGCGCATGCTGCGGCCAGACCGTATCGGGGATCGCTGTAGCCCCTTTCATAATCTTTATGATTATGAAGATCCCGGCTCAACTGAATCAGTTCAATTATTTCCTCCCTTGGAGGCATCATTTTGTCGTAGGCAAGAGGATTTAAAGCACCGTCAACTAACGACAACCCCCCGAATTTAAGCAGCTCAATGATTGGTTGGGCATCGTGTATAGATTTGCGTTTTAACCTGACATAGGTCTGGGCAGACGCGTAAGTTATCATGTCATGGGAGGCATTTAAGAATACAATTGGTTCAATAACTGATAAAGCGGGCTTATAATCAATTAGCCCGAGAGATAAAATCATCTCTGTCTGGGTCTCCCATGTTCTTTTGTCTTTTTTTTCCTCCAGATAGGCGTTAAAAAGCTCCTCTGACAGGGTCGTTATTTTTTGTTTGCCAATATCTTTCGCTGCCTTTCTCCGTTCAGCAGATTTTTTTGAAGATAGTTTTTCAATTATCGATTCGTAGGGCATATCTGGTTATTGGTTTAAAGCGCTGTCGGTACGTACTGGGTTCATCTCTGCTAAAATAGTTACAAAACACAAAAATTCCAACGCAGCCCCGTAGAGATAATTTCTACGATTTTTATGTCAGTTTAAACTGGATTTCTGGTGTTCCTGGAAGTTTACCCGACGTACGAGTTGATACCCGGGCTACCTATCAGCAAAAATATTTTTTGTGAGTTCCAAATTTAATTTCATATTTATTAGGCAGGCTGGATACAAAAAGCCTGTCCCATAATCATTACCAGGAACTCCGAACCCATGTGTCTTTTGTTCCGGTCCTATCCGGACACATCTTAGTGTTGTTTCAATAGGATGGGTTTATTCTGAATTTGAAGTTTGAGATGGCCCAATTTTACCGGACACGGATGTCCAATAAATATGATAAGTTATGGAATCCGAAAACAGCAAACGCAGTCGTCGCAGTTATGACGCACCATTCAAACAAGATGTAATAAAAATGGATGAATCAGGACGATCTGTAAAGGATGTTTCTCACGTCCTAACTATTAGCTTGCCGTTTTTCCCTGATATTAGATAACATAATTCACAAAATGAACCCGCGTTCCCTGTTTATCTATTTTATCCTAATCCTGATTACCGGTTCTTGTAATAGCAAACCGGCCCAAAGCTGGTCAGTTTATCTCGAAGATATCGGTACCTATTCCTCCCCCAGGACCGCTGACCTAAACAGTGATGGCGTACCAGATATCGTTTTGGGTGCAGGTGGACAGGAAGGCCGCAGCAGCGAAAAAGCCGTAATCGCACTGGATGGACAAACAGGGGCCACCTTGTGGGTGGTGCCGGGTATCAATCAGTTCGTGGGTTCCGCATTGTTCCAGGATTTAAACCGCGACGGTACTCCGGACGTAATCATCGGTGGCCGGTGGGCCCAGCTGCTCGCCATCAACGGCAAAAATGGAAAGGTGATCTGGTCATTTTATCCCGAACGGAAAACACCCGATGGCTCCGACGGAGGCTGGTTCAATTTTACCACTCCCCAGTTTATAACCGACCAGGATAACGACGGACTGGATGACCTCGTTATCGCCAATGGCGGCGATGCCCGTAAAGCCGCGGGTGACAAGGATCGGCCGGCCGGGCACATTCTTGTTCTCTCAGGTAAAACAGGAAAGATCCTGGCCGACATGACTGTACCCGACGGTAAAGAAACCTACATGTCGGTTGTTTGTGACAATGAGGGAAACAATACCAATGTGTATTATGGAACAGGAGGCGAAAGTATCGGCGGAAATTTATACCGCATACCACTCCGTGCATTGATGGCTGGCGAAACCAGTGCATCGAAAATAATCGCTACCAGCGAAAGCAAAGGTTTTGTATCAGCACCCGTGCTGGTGGATCTCAACCGTGACGGCAAAAACGATATCGTGGTAAATATTGCGGATGGACGTATGCTGGCCATCGACGGAAAGACTGACTCTACCTTGTGGTCAGTCCAATTCCCTGGCACCGAAGCATACACCATGCCTGCAGTTGGGATCTTTACAAATGATTCCATCCCCGATTTCTTCTGCAATTTCGCAATCGGCGTTTTTCCCAACCTGCAACGATCAATCCGGTTTTTGGTAGATGGTTCTAATGGAACCGTGTTGTATCAGGACACCATCCCTTCCTTCCAGTACGCCAGCGCAATTGCAGCTGATCTGGATGGCGATGGTTTTGATGAAGGGATCATGAACCAAAGCGAAATGAAACGAACACAGTTCGCATACAAATATTTCAGCTACCTGATGGCTTTTGATTTTCACCGCAACCGCCGTTACGGACTGGGTGATACAGTGGCTGCTACCAACTTCGCTTCAACACCATGGCTGGGTGACCTGGACAACGACGGCAAACTGGATATTATCTATAGCAGCGTTCTTTTTGATGGCGTGAAACTGGACCTCGAAAAGCCGCGCGGGTTGCGGGTTTCGCGATACGTGACCGAAATTCCATTGCACAAACCACCACGCTGGTCAGCATTCATGGGCACCAACTATACCAGCAGCTATCGCTGAATTTTAAGTTGCATGTTCAAAAACCAGTCCCGGCGGTGGTTAACCAGATTCTTGACTCCGGCGAACTGTGCATAGTTCACGGGCCTTAAAATTTTACCTGAAGCCCTGAACCTTCAACCAGGCTGCACACCGGTCGAACCATTTATCATCAGTACTGGGATTATTCAATCCATAACCATGACCCCCTTTTTCATAAATATGTATTTCGGATGGAATCTTCCAGGCCTGGAGTGAATCATAAAATACCAGGCTGTTTTTCACATCAACCACATCATCATCGGTTGCATGGACCAGGAAAGTGGGGGGAGTTTTTGCTGTAATCCTCGTTTCATTACTGAAGGATCGGATCGCATCGGCGTCGGGAGATTTTCCCAGAAGATTTTCCCTCGAACCAACATGGGCAAGCGGTCCGAAACTGATGACCGGATAAATAAGGATCATAAACGATGGGACAAGACTTATACTATCTGTATTACCGATATAATTTTTATCAAAATGGGTACCTGCTGTGGACGCAAGATGTCCTCCCGCCGAAAAACCAATGATGCCTGTCCAATTCGGATCTATTCCCCAGGTAGCGGCATTCTTTCTCACATACCAGATCGCCTGCTGCGCATCCTGTAACGGGCCCGTCTTTTTATCATTCATAATCCGGTCATCAGGTAATCGGTACTTTACAACAAAGGCAGTCACACCAATTTTGTTAAATGCCTTTGCAATGGAGGAACCCTCATTTATCATCGACAACCCCCCATAACCACCACCGGGAAAAATGATCACCGCACTTCCCGTTTCCGATTTTTTCTCCGGAACCCATACCGTAATACCTGGTTCACTAACCGACTTCACAAAACCCCGCTCATCTGTAAATTCCACAAACCCTGCGGGTGCAGCCTTGCTACCCGGGATCTTCCCGGTGTACAGAGGCGCCTGTACCTGGGCCTGAAGACTTGTAATGGCAAAATACATAAGGGGTAAAAGGAGTTTTTTCATAATTATACCACATTCCGGTTATTGTCTGGCTTTAAATGGTATTGTAAATTAGTGCTGCATTGATGAACTCCCAAAACCTTTTAGACAGTCAGCCTTTTTCTCATGCAACAACAGTAGTGTGTGGGGTTCCGGAAACGGAGCCCTTTTTTTGTATCCGTTTGTCCCATTTTAACTCCTGCATCACCCTGGTTGAATTGGCGTATATTTTGGATTATCAACAGCCATACGAAGAATGATACCCTAAACTACACCACGAACTATTTATGGCCATATTGAAAAAGGACAGCCGAATCGGGCTGATCGGAGGCGGACCGAGTGCCCTGTTCATCTATAAAACATTACTGGATTCCGGAAAGTCCGGGTTTACCATTGATATTTTTGAGAGGAAGGAAAAGCCGGGTCCGGGAATGCCTTACAGTCCCGAAGGGGCCGGGAGGGAACATATTACAAATGTTTCAGGGAATGAAATACCCCAACTTGTAACCGGTACAATGGAGTGGATGAAAACGCTGCCGGCAGAAAAACTTGCCGAACACGGGATCGACCTCAACACATTCAGCGACTACCAGGTATTCCCCCGATTATTATTTGGCGAATACCTGCAGCGGCAGTTTGAACTGCTGCTGGAACGCGGACGCAAATTAAAAATCACCACCAACCTGCATACGGCTACAACAGTGATCGATATAGTGGATGAACCCGCATCGGGCACCGTGTGTGTAGTAACAGATAAAGGCAAACATGTTTTTGACCACGTAATAATCTGCAGCGGGCATAACTGGCCCACCAAAAAAGAAGGGACTATTCCCGGCTATTACGACTCACCCTATCCACCCAGTAAACTCTGCCATCAGTTTAATCACGCAGTGGCAATCAAGGGCGGTTCACTTACAGCCATCGACGCTATCCGCACAATCGCCCGCGCCAACGGATCATTTATAGAGCTTACCGGTTCGGAGCAAACCCTGAACGGATCAATTCCATCGCGTGTCAACAAAATATCCGAACCCATTTACGGATCAAATAGAAAATTAAACGAATCAATTACATCACGCACCAACAAATTATTTGAACAGGTTAACGCATCGGATCAAACTATAAACAGACCGTTTCCACATCACACAGAAAAAAATAACGAACCCGATAAAAAGAAAATCCGCTATATACCCAATCCGGAATCACCGGCATTCCGCATTGTTATGCATTCCATCGGCGGACTGCTTCCCGCCATCCGGTTCCATCTGGAAAATTCCCACCTTGCCTCCAATGCATTGCTGGACGAAAAAGAAATCCTCGCGCACCTTGTAGACAACGATGGTTTTCTTTCACTGGATTATATTTTTGAAAAAGATTTTAAGGAAACGCTGAAGAAAAAGGATCCCGTCTTTTATAAAAAAATAAAAGAGCTGTCGGTTGAAGAGTTTGTAAAAATGATGATGGACAAACGGGAGAAAAAGGATGGCTTCGAACTTTTCCGCGAAGAATATCTTGAAGCAGAACAATCGATCCGTAATGAAGAGTCGATCCATTGGAAAGAAATGCTGGCCGTATTGAGTTTTGCCATGAACTATCCGGCCAAACACTTCTCGGCTGAAGATATGCAGCGACTGAAGAAAACTCTGATGCCCCTGATCTCCATCGTAATTGCATTTGTGCCCCAGAGCTCCTGCGAGGAATTGCTGGCCCTGCACGATGCAGGAAGGCTGGAACTGATACCGGTTACTGACGAGAGCGAAGTAATTGCCTTACCGGAAGGTGGCGTGATTTATAAATACGAAGAAGGAGAGGAGAAGCGGGAAATAAAATACAAAACCTTTATAAACGGCATCGGACAATTACCACTGATGATCGATGATTTTCCTTTTGAAAGCCTCGTGAAAAACGGGACCGTGTCACAGGCCCTCCTGAAATTCAGGGATCCGGAAAAAGGGAAAAAAGCGCGGGAAAAAGACCCGGACAAGATCGTACAACGAGATAATGCCATCTACCTGAAAGTACCCGGCGTTGCAATAACCGACACATTTAAAGTGGTGGGTCGCGAGGGATATCATAACCCCCGGATTCGACTGATGGCCGTGCCGTATATTGGCGGGTATAATCCCGATTATTCCGGACTTGATTTTTGCGAGGAGGCGGCAAAACATATAATAAACGACCTGTTGGGTCTGAAATAGAGGCAAAACGAATGGTAAAACGACCCGTTGGGCTGTAATAGTGGCAAAACATATGGTTAAACGACCCGTTGGCCTGTAATAGTGGCAAAACGTATGGTAAAACGACCCGTTGGGCCTTTAATGTGACAACTATTTACCTGCAATAAGTTGCCCCAAGCCCCTTAAATTTGCCGGATTAGTTAGCTGAACGTCCTGCAAAAACCGGTAAAATATAAAAGCTGCTGCCAATACAATGAAAAAAACAGCCCTGATTAAACTACTCTGCCTCTTACTATTTGTTGCCCTTTTCTCCTGCTCCCGTCGCTCGGGTGAACCCCGCGTGCTGATTTTCAGCAAAACAGCCGGGTATCATCATGGCTCCATCCCAAACGGAATCGAAGCCATTAAAAAACTGGGAAAGGAAAACGGTTTCCTGGTCGACACAACTACCAATGCCGCCCTTTTTAATGAAGATTCCCTTTCGAAATACGCCGCAGTGATCTTCCTGAACACCACAGGTGAATTGCTGAATAATTTCCAGGAAGCGGATTTCGAACGGTATATCCAGGCAGGCGGCGGATTTGTAGGCGTGCATTCGGCCACGGATAGTGAATATGATTGGGGATGGTACGGCCGTTTGGTTGGCGGTTACTTTAATGGACATCCTGCCGGTACGCCACAGGCAATGTTACATGTGGTGGACCGTACAAATGGATCGACAAAACATCTTCCGGCCGACTGGCAACGTGTCGATGAATGGTATAATTATAAAAAGCTGAATCCCGATAACCAGGTCCTGATTGAACTGGATGAATCTTCTTACACCGGTGGCACCAATGGAAAAAAACATCCCATCGCCTGGTGGCACAATTATGATGGCGGTCGCGCCTGGTACACAGGTCTGGGCCATACCGAAGCTTCCTATACCGAAGCACCTTTTCTTCAACACCTGCTTGGTGGTATTCTGTATGCTATCGGTGATAATAAAAAACTGGATTACGAACTAACACGTACCCCACGTGTACCCGAAGAAAACCGTTTTACAAAAGTGACCCTGACACAGGGCAAATTCACCGAACCTACCGAAATGACGGTGCTGCCCAACCTGGACATCCTTGTCTCACAACGACGTGGTGAGTTCCTCCTGTATAAACAGGAGACGGGTGAGGTTAGACAGGCTGGAAAACTGAATGTTTACTGGAAGGCTCTTACACAGGGTGGCAGTACTGAAATGGGTTTACTGGGAGTGCAGGCAGATCCTGACTTTAAGAAGAATCAATTTATTTACGCATTTTATAGTCCCACCGATAGTTCGGTGGACCGCCTTTCCCGTTTTCGGTTGGAGAATGATACCATCAACCCCTTATCGGAAAAAGTGATCCTTGAAGTAAAAACTGATCGTGAGATCTGTTGCCATACCGGTGGATCAATCGCTTTTGGTCCGGACCGTACCTTGTTTGTATCAACCGGCGATAACAGCACGCCCTTTGACGAACCGAACCAGAAATACAATACTTTTTCATTTGCGCCACTTGATGACCGCCCCGCATTTAAACCTTATGATGCCCGCCGCAGTTCCGGTAACAGTAATGACCTGCGCGGAAAAATTATCAGGATCAGGATTAACGAAGACGGATCGTATGAAATTCCCAACGGTAACCTGTTTCCGAAAGGAACCTTGCAGACAAGACCCGAGATTTATGTAATGGGTAACCGCAATCCCTACCGCATATCAGTGGATTCTAAAAATAGTTTCCTGTATTGGGGTGAAGTTGGACCCGATGCCAATAACGATAGCCTTGCAACCCGCGGTCCCCGTGGTTATGACGAAATCAACCAGGCACAAAAGGCGGGCAATTTTGGGTGGCCCTATTTTGTGGGAAATAATTATGCCTACCATTCGTATGACTATAGTACCGGTATTGCAGGACCTGCATTCGATCCGGCCAAACCAGTGAATGATTCCCGCAACAATACCGGTTTACGCGAACTTCCTGCCGCACAACCAGCGTTTATCTGGTACCCTTACGCCGAGTCGAAAGAATTTCCGCAACTGGGAACGGGTGGACGTACCGCCATGGCCGGTCCGGTTTATTATAGTGATGAATATCCGGAAGAAACCAGGCTGCCTGATTATTATAATGGCAAACTGTTTATTTATGAATGGATCAGGGGATGGATAAAGGTTGTGACACTTGATAAGGATGGCCATTTTGATAAGATGGAACCATTCATGCAGACCAGCAAATGGTATTCGCCTGTTGATATGGAAATCGGACCGGATGGTAAATTATATGTGCTTGAATATGGCACAGGCTGGTTCACACAAAACAATGATGCTTCTTTGTCGAGGATCGATTTCAATTCGGGTAACCGTCCACCGAAGGTGCAAAGTATTACAACAGATAAAACAACGGGCAACCTTCCAATGCGCGTGTCGGTAACGGCAAGGGTGAGTGATCCTGAAAAAGACAAACTAACCTATACCTGGCATATCGGCGACGTCGAGAAAAAATCGAACGATCCTGAACTGATCTACACCATCGATAAAACAGGAGAGTATAATATCTATGCAGAGGTAAGCGATGGTGAAGGCAATACCGTTCGCACCGATGCCGTGCAGGTATATGCCGGTAACGAAGAACCAATAGTTGATATAAAGATCCTGGGAAACAATAGTTTTTATTTCCCCGGTAAAAAAATAGACTATCAGGTAAAGGTGACCGACAACGGAGATAATGCTGGTATGATTAACCTGGCCGATCTGTATGTGTCGGCGAGTTATGTGGACGGTTTGGATAAAACCTCTACATTCGGCCACCAGCTTGTATCCGAGACGGTGGTGGGTAAAAACCTGGTTCAGAACCTGGATTGTAAGGGCTGTCATAAAGTGGATGAAAAATCGGCGGGGCCCTCCTTTACCGATATAGCAATGAAGTATAAAGATGGCGCCGATGAATCTGAATACCTGGCCAGTAAAATCATTAACGGATCAAAGGGTGTATGGGGCGAAACTGCGATGCCTGCCCACTCAGCATTAAAAGCAGATGAGGTTCGTTCCATCGTTAGCTGGATCACTTCATTATCAAACACAGATAAAAAACCTTCCCTGCCTGCTGCTGGATCCCTGGATCCTTCCCTTGGCGAACCGTTGAAAGCAAACGGACAGTTTTATCTCACAGCTACATATTCCGATCAGGGAGATGTTGATATCAAACCGCTGACCGGCAGCACTACCGTTGTTTTGCGAAACAGCCAGGTAGGCATCGGGCAATTCAGCAAAATAGAAAAGTTCACTGTGGCAGAACGTGATGGCCGGCGGATGGCGGAAGTTCCGACAGCTGGCGGATCGATGGCACTTGAAGAAATCGACCTTACCGGTATCTCCGCTGCATCGCTGACGGTTGAATGGTTGAAGCAACCACTTACCGCATTCAGTTTTGAATTAAGGCTCGACTCCGTCAATGGTAAAAAAATCGGGGAGTTTAACTTTAATGCGATCACTGCTGCTGCCGATTTTGACAAGAACTGGCATAAGCTGGAATTACCAACCAATCTGTCACCAGTGAGTGATGGAAAAAAACATACCCTTTATCTAATCAGTAAAGCCGTGCCCGCAGAAGGGAACCGGCTATCGGTAAGTGCATTGAAATTTATTCTATGAGTAAAATCCGGATGGTTGTTGGTTTATTGCTGATGGCCTTTGTAACGAACGCCCAGGGCGGTTTTCCTGTGGCAGGTTCAGTGACCAACGAAAATAATATGCCCATTGGTAAGGCCATTGTGTCATTACTCAATACCGGCTTTGAAACCCTGACCGATAAAGAAGGCAGGTTCCTGTTGACCGATGTTCCACGGGGTAACTACCAGTTATCAGTTAGTGCGGAAGGAGCAGCAGCAATTATCCGGACACTTGAAGTAACCGCAGCTGTTAATGATCTTACGATCCGGCTGGAATCACGGGCATTGAGTCTGGCCAATCTGGTTGTCACATCCCAGAAGCGGGAAGAGTCGGGCCGGATGCTCCCACTTAGTATCTCGGTGCTCGATGCACAACGCATAAGGGAACTACGTTTGTGGAATAGTCGCGACCTGACCGCAGTTGTACCTAATCTGTACTCTGCCAATCCGGGTGATGGAAGAAATGTAACTTCCATCCGTGGAATCACATCCACTTCTTACGACCCTGCCGTAACAACGTATATCGATGGAGTGGCACAGTTTAACCTTGATACTTATATACCCCAGTTGTTTGATGTGGAACGCATCGAAGTGTTGCGTGGTCCGCAAGGTTCATTGTACGGACGTAATGCAATGGGTGGGGTGATCAATATTATCAGTAAACAACCGGGCAACCGCACGGATGGGTTTGCAGAACTGAGTGCCGGTAATAAAGGCATCCAGCGATACACCGCAGGTGTAAGGACTTCACTGATCCGTGATCATCTGTTTGCCGGTGTGGCCGGACTTTATGAAAAGAGTGATGGTTTTTACCGCAATCTCTATGATGGTAAAAAGTTTGACCGGCAACATACCCTGGCCGGTAATTACTGGTTAAAATATTTATCCGGTCGTAAATGGAAAGCAGAGTTAAATGTAAAACACCTGGCGGCAGCGAACCATGGGGCCTTTCCTTTAGCAGGTTCATGGGAGTCTGCAATGGAAGATCCATATACGGTCAACCAGAATGCAACTACCAGGCTGGTGGACCGCACGTTTAATTCATCCCTTTCCTTTGTTTATACATTCCCCAACTTTAGTCTTACATCGCAGACAGCTTACCAGTCCAACTACCGTTATTACCGTTCACCCATTGATGGCGACTTCAGTCCGATCGATGGTATTACCATCATCAATAATTATGGTCGCGATTTTAACCGGGTAAGGGCGTTTACACAGGAACTGCGACTTACGAGCAACCGCCTTACTTCATTAAGATGGACCGCAGGTTTGTACTTATTTACCCAACGGTCGCCCAATAAACAAGCCACCCATTTCGGGGAAGATGCGGTGTTGGTGGGATCACCTGATATTAACTATGCAATCATTGCCACCAACGCAACACGCAATCGCGGTGCTGCATTGTTTGGGCAGGCCGATAAAAAACTGGGAAGGAAATGGATGGTAACGGGCGGACTTCGTATTGACCGGCAGTTTACCTCATCCCGTATATTGGGACAATACCTTCCCGATGGTGCACCCGAACCCGTGTTCGATACGCAGGCTGATACCAGCGCATCGCGGAACTATACGGCATTATCGCCAAAATTGAGTCTCAGTTATTTTCCATCAGCGTCAACAAATCTTTATGTTTCGTATGCAAGGGGATTCCGTACAGGTGGACTCACACAACTTTCTTCCGATCCTTCACTGCCACCGTTGTTCGCATACAATCCCGAGTATAGCGACAATGTGGAACTGGGTATAAAAAATAATTTCTGGGACAACAGGGTACAGGCAAATATCACCATCTTCCAATCAATAGTTCGTGACGTACAGGTGCCCACACTTGTTCTACCCGAAGCACTTACCATTACGCGTAATGCAGGCCGTCTGCAAAGCAGGGGTATTGAAGCAGAGATCGAAGCATTGATAGCAAGAGGATTTTCGGTAACCTATAATTTAGGAGTCACCCATGCACGTTATACAAGGCTGGATCTTTCGCAGTCGGGTAATTCGGTCGACCTGAAAGGAAACCGCCAGGTTTTTACACCAGATATGACCTCTTTACTTGCCCTTCAATACCTCGGTGCGATAGATAAACACCTGGGATTAACCTTCAGTATACGGGGCGAATGGGTATACCTGGGTACAACCTATTTTGATTTTGCCAACCAGTTAAAACAAAGTCCATATAGTTTGGGAAATCTCAGGGCAGGTATTGCATTAAAACAAATGGAATTAAGTTTCTGGATCAGGAATATCGGTGATAAACAATATGCAGCCTATGCATATGAGTTCGGAGCGGTTCGACTGGGTGATCCCCGGACCTATGGTGTCAGTGCGCGTTTCAGGTTTTGAAAGGTTAATCAATTGAGCGGACCGACTACGAGATTCGTATTGTAGTTGAGCCGCACCAATCCATTATCCTGAAACCGGATGAATACTGTTTCAAGGTCTTTCACCATAACATCATATCCGGCTTCATTACGCGCAGGCATATAGGAAGAGGAGAGGAGCCGGCCTTTTAATCCCTCAAAATTAAATTCCTGTTTATTGGAAAATACTTTCAGCACCGGTTTTCCGGGTGAATAAAATTTATCGATATCGGCCGAGGTAAATCTTGTTTCCGGTTCCACGTATTTATTACCGTGCCGGATAATCACCTCGTCATATGCCTGTTCAAAAGGAGTATCGGTTAGGCGCTGGTTCCACAACAGCACCATTTTACCGTTGGGACGAAGTATACGGCGGAATTCTTTTTTTGCTTTTGCATGATCAAACCAGTGAAACGCCTGTGCAGCGATAACCAGATCGACTGATTCACTATCGAGATTGGTTTGTTCTGCCGTTCCTTCTACCGGAATAAACGCAGCCTGGTCATTCAGCAATTCAATAGCTTTTTCACGCATTTCCTTATTGGGTTCAACTCCAAAAACCCTGTAACCTGCACGAAGGAATAGGGAGGAGGAGATGCCGGTGCCGGCACCGATATCAGCAATAAATTGTCCGGGAATAAGTCCCTGCTCTTCCTCCAGGTAACGGATAAGGGCGGGTGGATATCCGGGCCGGTATTTTACATAATCATCGACCCTGTTACTGAATCGTTCGGTATTTTGCAGATCCATAAAAATAAATGTTTTTTCATTTACCGTTTTTGAGGGAGATCAGCAGATCCCTTGCTGTATCCCATTTTACGGGGTAGCGTAAATTATCCAGGTCACCGGTTCGTACGCTGAACATACTATGCATGTACTGGCTTTGCTGCCAGCGTGGGTAAATCTTTTTTTCGCCCTCGGGATCGGCTTCACGGTCTTTTTTATTTTTCTCAGCCAGCTGGTCAAGTGTGGCAAGTTGATATAATTGAAAAGGGGAACCAAAAACTTCTGTTGCCAGGGCTGCCATTTCTTTTGCTGAAATCCGGAAGCTGGCGATATGAAGGTCGCGCGGTGCCAGGTCATCAAGTGCGGCCTCGGCAGTATACCAGGCCGTGTTGTCCATGCTGGTGAAATCTATTTTCAGGTCCGGACTTTCCACATAACCCACTTTTTTCGTTTTGATATCAAGGAACGGCATCCCATGGGTAAGATTTTCCGCGAACGCGGAATTAAATATACTGGTGGCCCTGATTGGTTTCTGGTCGATGATACTGCGGAACCGGCGACGGAGATCAAAGTTGCGGTTGTCGCCTTCCTTTAAATCTGTAAAGTCGACGGAGAAATCGGAAGGAATAAAATGACGGACCCCCGCTACCAACGCTGCATTGAGTAAACGCGACTGCGTGTCCACAATCACATCTTCCAGGCCCTGTAATGCAGATACCACGCAGGTAACACTTTCACAGGCCTGGCGCAGATCGGCCTCACTTTCCATATCAGCTTCTATTACATGCACACCCGAATGATCCAGTTCGTCGACCTTTTGTTTATTTGTTTCGCTGCGCACGATGGCCCTTACATCCGCCCCTTTTGAAAGCAGCGCATGGATGATCTTTGAACCCAGGTTTCCGGTTCCGCCTGCCACTAAAATGATTGGTTTCATTAATTGTGTTTAAAGTTAAGACATGTTTCAATCAAATACCAATCCGAAAGCCGGCATCGCCAGTAAACCTGGTCCATTGTTGTACGGATTGGGCCCGGAGAAGAATGCATTGATGAGACCGGCAGATTTAACTATATTGGACACCAGTTATGTACTGACTGAAACCATGCAATTTAAAATCACCGTCATATGAATCGTCGAAAATTTGTAAAGAACAGTGGCCAGATGAGTATGCTTCTCGCACTGGCCGGATTAAGTTCCTTCCGTGATCAGAATGGTATTTGGGAATCCCCTGTTGGAAATAACGTCGCGGAGCTGTATCCAATCTCACTGGCAGAATGGTCGCTTAATAAAGCAATTCGTCAGTATAAAACATTATCCAATCTCGATTTTGCAAAGAAAGCCAGGGAGCTTGGGTTCAATGCTATCGAATTCGTTAACCAGTTATATGAAATCGATCCTGCAAATAAGTCGGCTTCGATTCAAAAACTCACCAGGGAATTAAAACAAAGAAGTCTAGACAATGGTGTAAAGAATGTACAGATCATGGTGGATAATGAAGGGTTACTTTGTGCGCTTGATAAAAAAGTCCGCGACGAAGCAATAACGAATCATATCAGGTGGATCGATGCATCGGTTGAATTGGGTTGTGTGTCGACCCGCATTAACCTATTTGGTGATTCAGAAAAAGATCCGGCAAGGTGGCATGACCTTTCTGTAGAGAGCCTTACCCGTTTATCTGAGTATGCGGCGCCTTCTAAACTCAATGTGGTTGTTGAGAATCACGGCGGACTTTCTTCGGATGGCGCCAAACTGGCGGCGGTGATGAAAGCGGTAAACAAACCGAACTGCGGTACACTTCCTGATTTTGGAAATTTCTGTGTGCGTCGCGAAAACGGGGCCCCGTGGGGAGCTCCCTGCGTGGAACAATATGATATTTACCAGGGCACGGCCGACCTGATGCCTTATGCAAAAGGGGTGAGTGCCAAAACATTTGATTTTAAACCCGACGGTGATGAGGTTACCATCGATTACCATCGGATGGGCAGGATCATCCGTGAGTCGGGGTTCAGGGGTTACCTTGGAATCGAATACGAAGGCGAACACCTGGGAGAGGAGGAGGGTATCCTTGCCACGAAAAAACTGGTGGAGCGGATTTTTCATACGTGATACAGGGATAATACTTTTTCATATCTGTTACAGGGTAAATAGTTTGCTGCTGGCTCCAATATTTCATGAATATTGGTGTCAAAATTGTTCTGCCAGTTCATGGCTTTGAACAACGCTGCCCTGTATATTGGTACAAGTAATATAACCCTGCCGGGAAATAAATTATCGTTTCCTCCAGAGTTTCGCAACCGGTCGCGACTGTCTTATTACAGCAGCCTGTTCAACTCGGTCGAGATCAACAGTAGTTTTTATAAAGTGCCACTGGCCCGCACTTTTGCCAGATGGGCTTCCGAGGTCCCTGATCATTTCCGGTTTACGGTAAAACTTTATAAAGGGATCACCCATTCCAAAAACCTGTTGTATGATGTTAAACTTATCAGGGATTTCCTGGAATCGGCCAATGAACTGGGGTCAAAGAAAGGTTGCCTGCTGGTGCAGTTTCCCAAAAGTATAACGCCTGATAATTTCGACGAAGTGAAAGGCATAATAGAAAGCACGCGGGAATATGATCCCGGTCTTACCTGGGGCCTGGCAGCTGAGTTCCGGCACCCGGGCTGGGTGGACCGCAACAGCTGGTATGGCAGGGCAACCATGGAGTTGCTTGACAGGCAACAGGCGTCCCTGGTGGTGCAGGACATACCTGCATCACTGAATGAACAGTCCAATGAAAATGCCGCATTCGTTTACCAGCGTTTCCATGGGGTGAAAGGTGATTACCGGGGTAGTTATACTTCTGATTTGCTTGAAAAGAAATCAACACAGATCCGCGAATGGCTGGCAAACGGGAAAACAGTATACGCTTATTTCAACAATACCATGGGTGAGGGGTACAGCAATGCATTGGAACTGTCGGCCCTTACCCGGAATTTAATTAATATAGCTGGTCGGCATTAATGTTTATTCATTCCTACTGCTTCGTTTCAGGTAGCTTCTTTCCGGTAAACGTTCCGTTGGGTTGAAGAAATGAAATCTCTGTCACCACCCCTTTACCGTCGAGAATGAATTTTACACTGTAACCCGGCAGAACCTTCAGGTTGAATTTGTCTTTTTCAACCGGGATCAGTTCGTATTCCGGTTGTCCGGGTACAAAAACGAAGAGTGTGTTGTCATTTTTGATATAACACCTGATTGTGGTACCCTGCAGGTCGTAATTGCCTGTATATTTTGTCAGGCTGTCTTTTGATAACGGTTCCCCTTTCGGACGACGGGTGAATTTGATGGGTCCCGGGTTTTCCAATGGGATGGTTGCTGCCGAGATATCACCGGTTTCGCCAGTCAAAAAAGAAATTTTTACTCCATTATAATCAGCAGTATCATTTTTTGCAAGATCACCTTTGTCCATCATGGCGAAAATATCATAATGATAATGGCGCAGGTACAAAGGGGCCCGGGGAAGGAGGGCAAACAGTGAGTCGGTACGTTGTATCACTTCAAATGATTCACCACCGGGTGCGGTATAAATGCCGGTGTAGTCCGCGAGAGGATGTGATGGTTTTGTACCGAACCTGTGACTCGACACCCCTGTTTTTGCAGCCTCTTTCGATTTTTTGCGCCCTTCGGCATATTCATTGTACGCCTCGGTTTCCCAGTCCTTCGATTTCAGGCCAAGTGCCCTGTCGGCCACCAGGTTCCGCACGATATAAGGAACAGCAGATCCGTTCTGGTTGGCCAGTACCACGATGCCAATACTGTCGGAAGGGAAGAACCCGGTGGTTGCGCTGAAGCCGTCGATATTACCGCCATGTTCAACAAAATAGTGGCCACGATAGGAGGAGATCATCCATCCAAGTCCATAGTTAGCCATATAATTATCGGGATTTTGTTTTCCCGGAAGATTACCGGTTATTACCATTTGTGAAGTGATGGCTTCATTCACATAGGGGGAGGGCAGGATTTCCTTACCTTCATACTTCCCCGAGTTGATCCACATGATCAGCCACTTGGCCATATCATTCACACTGCTGTTAATGCTACCGGCAGGGGCCATTCCAGCGATATCATAGTAATCCATTTTTTCCGGGATACTATCTTTTAAGAGGCCATAACCTTTGGCTATATCGGGGTTTTTCAACCAACCTTCCAGATCCACGGTGGTATTGGTCATTCCCAGTGGCTGGAGGAATTTGTCCTGGATATTCTGTTCCCATGTGCGGCCTGATAGTTTTTCCGCAACCATACCCTGCAACAGGAACATGAAGTTGTTGTATTGCCATTTTTTGCGGAGTGGTTCGGATGGCTCCATGAACTGTACGCGTTTCATCAGGGAATCGCGCGACTTTAACTGGAAGTAATACCAGGAATAATCGTAACGTGCTACGCCGGTGCGGTGACTCATCATATCTCGCAACGTCACGTTATTGTTCATGTCATTAGTAAAAAAAACAAGTTCGGGCAGATAGGTCTTCACCGGTTTGTCAAAATCAATCTGGCCGTCCTTGCCAAGTAAACCCAGCAGGGCGGAGGTAAATGCCTTGGTACAGGATCCGATTGCAAATAAAGTATTTGTCGTTACCGGGATCTTTGCTTCATAATCTTTATAACCAAAGCCCTTCGCATATACGATCCTGTTTTTTTCTACAACAGCCACTGCAAAACCGGGTGCTTTCCAGTCTTTCAACACACGTGCAAAGACAGTATCCAGTCCGGCGAATCGTTTATCTGTGGTTTGTTTCTGGGCCATTGTTGCAGACCAGCAAATGACCAGCAGGAGGGGAAATAGCTTTTTCATAATAGTTATGTTGGTATGCTAATTTAGGAAAGTTATAAACATTCCCCCCTGAAAACGGGATCGCGATGAGCTTTTTTTGCCCCCTATTTCTTATATTTAGTAAAACTTAACTATATGAAAAAGAAATGTTTTGCAGTTTTCGCAACCGCCCTGTTTTTTGCTTCATGCAATAACGAAAAGACATCGGGTGAGTCGACAGTCGAAAAAACCGACAGCACAACAACGATGAAAACGGAGAAGAAGGCGTGGGTTCCTGTTGATTCAGCCACCGCTATGCAAAAGTATATGGAAGTGGCAACCCCTGGAGAACCACATAAAATCCTTGCCGAGTCGGACGGAAAATGGACTGGCCAGGCTACAACATGGATGGAAAAGGGAGGACCGGCCATGACATCCACTGTCAAGATGAATAATAAAATGGCGATGGACGGAAGATACCAGATTTCAACTACTACGGGTAATATGGCAGGAATGCCGTTTGAGGGTACTGCCACTAACGGATATGACAATTACAAGAAGAAATATTTCAGCAGCTGGATTGATAATATGGGTACGGGTCTCCTGGTAATGGAAGGCACATACGACCCTGCTACAAAAACATTAACCTATACAGGCACCTTTCCCAATCCTGCAAACGGAGCTGAATGCGAAATGAAGGAAACTTACCGGATGATTGATCCGAATACCGCGGAAATGGAATTGTGGGGAACCGATATGAAAACCGGTGAAACCTACAAGACAATGGAGATTAAGTTGACGAAAGATAAATAATCTGACAACCAAATGCAATATATTAAGCCGGGGTAGCCCGGCTTTTTAGGGTAATCTTATGAAAACCCTAACATCTCTGGTTCATAAATTGCGGTATCTGGTTTTGCTGACACTACAACTAAACAATATGAAACAAATCCTCTTTCTGATAACCATGTTCACGGCAGCTTCTTTAAATGCCCAGTCGTTGAAAGAAGCCCTGTACGGTGGTAAATTACGGCTGGATACAGGCACGGTAATCAGGAAGGGCGACGATCTCAGTACAAAGATCGACACCAGTACAAGAAAACCACCTGCACCTGTTGTAACAAAAACAACGGTTGTTACCCCGCCACCGGTTGCCGATGACGGTAACATGAAAGGGGATAGCAGCCGGACTAATTTTCCAACAGTAGTTGTGGTGGATGGGCAACGGGTTTCAGGGGAAACAACAGAAACCACTGCTGAGACAGGTGCCGGGGTACCTGCCACTGATGGCGCTGCAGTTGTGAAAGATAATAATGCGATCTGGAAAGAATATATCGATTCGCTGACCAGCACACTGCGTACAGAAGTGCTTCCTTCTAAAAAAGTCAAGAGTGGCGACTACTCAATCCTTATCGACTATGTAATCGGGCTGGATGGAACCATCACTGTAAATAATGTGAGTTCTTTTCCGGAAAGCTCTTATCTCGATCAACAGGTGAGGGAGCGGCTCACACTTACTGCCCCTACATTAACACCATTACTCAATAGTTATGGTAAGCCGAGAAAAGCGCCGAAAAAACAAACTATCAATTTATCGAAGTAAGTTTCGGGTGGGTTTGTTTTACAGATCCATGTAAACCGTCCGGGGTTCTTACCAGGGTAATCTACTTTTTCAACTGTTAATAAAGGCAGAAGGCTTGCCTGATGACAAAGGCTGGATTATTTTGGACCCAACTCAAGATCCGGACTATGAACTTTTATTTCCTGCACGACGGCCTCAATCATCAGGGCCCATTTACCATTGAACAATTGAAGGCAAAATCGCTGAACCGGGATACTCCTGTATGGACAGAAGGTCTGGGCGACTGGTCGGCGATACGCGAAATACCCGAACTGGTCAGGGAACTAAACCTGTTGCCCTCGCCACCTCCATTTAAAGGGATACGCAAGGGCGTATATGCGGCAGCGCCGGTGAACAATTTACCGGCATATATACGGGAAACAGTTGCTTCGCCGGAGTATCATCCACCGGTACGCAACATGGAATTAACAGGCCCCTCTGATTACGACCAGGAACTTTACCAGATGGAAATGGAAAACTTTTTTACGGATAACCGCAGCAGTTCCCGATACCAATTCCTGATCGCGGTAGCGGTGGTACTGGCGGGTTCGCTTACATTCTGGCTGATAAGGTTACTGTAACAGGGATCAGGAATCGTAGTTATTATCGTCGTCGTCCATGTCCATTGAATCAAACTGGTAATCAAGTGTCGATTCCAGGATATCATAATCAAAATCAACATTGAGTTTACCGCAGGCATACACGAATGCATAGTTGAGATCGTACAGGTCTTCCACACTGATCCATTCTTCATCCATGGCTGCTACCAGCCATTTATACATGGTTTCGTCCTCTTTCTGGATAGCGGTCAGCTCCGCCACCGGGATACTGAATTTGTTTCCACCATCTGCTACACCCCATTCGATACCTTTTTCACTTACAAGCCAGCTTCCAAAATTTTTCATAACAATAGTTTGCGATAATAATTTCAATTAGTATACCATTCAGGACGTCCGCAACGGATTTTTGAAGGCATAATAGTACGGCATTTTACTGTTCCGGCCAACAACAGTTGTTATTTATTTTCGGCCAAATGCAGCACATTGTTTGTAATTTCAGGTGTATTGCCAACCCACAAATCCATACAAGAAGCTCCCGGCGTTATTTCCCCTGAATCCCTGAGGGAAAGATTATACCAGGTGGTGTACCAATCTGATACAAGAGCGGGCAGGACCTTCGACCTGGTGCTCCTGTGGCTGATAATGCTCAGTATTGTGGTGGTGGTGCTGGAAAGTGTGGTACCGATCAGGCAGGCGCATGGTCAACTGATAAGGGGACTGGAATGGATTTTTACCGGTCTGTTCACCCTTGAATATTTTATCCGCATTTATAGCAGCCGCAAACCGGTCCGTTATATTTTCAGTTTTTATGGATTGATCGACCTGATAGCAGTGATTCCTACCTATCTCAGCCTTTTTTTTCCGGGTACCCAATACCTGATCGTGATCCGCGCATTCCGGCTGCTCCGTGTGTTCCGGATTCTCAAACTTTCCCGGTTTTTGCTGGAGGGTACCATCCTGAGAAATGCGTTAAAAGGAAGTCTTCATAAAATAACTGTATTTGTACTGAGTGTGATGACACTGGTAACTATTATCGGCACACTTATGTACCTGGTGGAAGGAGATGCAGGAGGGTTCACCAGTATTCCTATTTCAATTTACTGGGCCATCGTTACCGTAACCACGGTGGGATATGGCGATATCTCGCCTATCACACCACTAGGCCAGTTCCTGGCCAGTATCTTAATGGTTATTGGTTACGGTATCATTGCAGTTCCTACCGGAATTGTATCTGTGGAGATGGCAAGGGCAACTGATGAAGCAAAGAAAAAATGCCCGGCCTGTAATACTTCTGTTTATCCTGCAAATGCAAGGTTCTGTTCCAATTGCGGAAACCCGCTGACATAGAGGGATAATAGTTTGTCAGCAGGACCACCTGGGTAAAAAAAATGTCCGGCAAAGGACATCCTGTTTTATGTTTTGATAAAACAGTTTTGTACAATCGCCGGACACCCGTATTAATTAATCTTTGTGATTGTTCTCGCTACCACATTTACCCTGTCTCCCAGGTGAACTGTATCACCGGAAACGGTCAGCTTATCACCTGCATTGTAACGAACGAATTTATCCTGCATCCGTAATACCGAAACAGTCACTGAATAGGTAGTGCCATTGTCGGTCTTAAGATCAGCCATGTACCCGTCTTTTCCATTGGTAATTTCACCAACGGTTCCAGTAACCACATAGGGTTTTGTACTGGTGCTTGCCGGTTCACCTTCCACACCGGTTACATTTTTATTCGGGCCACAAGCCAGGATAGTTGCGGAAATGGCAGCACACACAGCTGCAACACTAAAGATTTTTGTCAGATTTTGTTTCATCATTATAAATTAAATATTCGATTTGGTGCAAAGATCGGTGAGATCTTTTGAACTTTCACCACCTATGACAAATGCCATGCCTCTCTTTGCCAAAATGGATGTAATAACAACAGAATAATCAATACTACAGCGTTTTGTAATTGTAATATTTAATTGTTATGAATGGCGACAACGGTCCTGACCCTTTGGAATTTCGTATTCTTTTTTATCTTGTGCGTTAAACCACTACTGCCCACCATGAAAAGATCATGCCTGTTACTGACGTTTTTGTTTTTCAGTTGCCTTGTTAATTCCCAGTCGCCAAAACCCTGGGTGCGCTTTAGTTTACCCGAAAAGGCATTTGCAGTTGAATTCCCCGGCGATCCGGAACGGAATACAGATATCGAGTCAGGGGCGGAGGGGACCATCTGGAATTATACTGCATTCGGTTATTCAGATGTTGAAACCGGTTCATACTATCTCATGCACATAAAGGATCTGACACAGGGATACAGACTAGATAGCGACACCACTTATTTTCGGTTATATAAAGAGTCGCTGGCTTCCTATATTAATTCCATTACACTTGAAAAACAGGAACGGCTGGGATCACTGAATGCCTATCACCTGGAAGGCATGACGAAAGAAGATGATTATAACTACCGGACATATACCGTAGCCCGCGGTAACAGGATCTACACCCTGCTTGCCGTTTCCGAAAATGATAAATCAGGGGACGCTGCCAACCGGTTTTTTTCATCTTTCAGGATTCTTGGCAACGAGCCCGGTAACTGGAGCAGGCAAACAGCACCAGACGGAAGTTTTTCAACCTTGTCACCAGGTGTACTGAGGATGGATACAATTAAGGGGGAAGACGGGCAACCGCTGGAGAATCCTTCGTACCGGCAATATTCCACTTACAATCCAAATGATGTAGTTACCTATACCGTGCAGGCGTTTAAGTTTAATAAATATTACTGGGCAACCAGCGATACAGCCATGTTCGCCGAAAAACTGGAAGGTATGATAGACAATGCTGAAGTAATTCTCAACCAGCAAAGGGTAAAGCCTGGTAACCTGGAGGGCCTGGAAGTATTGGTTGATGATACGATTATGACCAATCATCAGAAAGCCCTGTTCGTTCCTAACGGGAATGAAATTTACCTGGTGACTGCCTGGCTGATGCCGGAGGAAGCAGAGAAGACCCCGAACATTTCTTTTTTCCGTGACCTGCGGATCAAAGATGAAAAAGGCACAGCCTGGCTTTTGAAAAATAAAACCGCAGAACTGCTTGCTGCGCTTACGTCTTCAGATTCATCAACACAGCAGGAAGCACTTGAAGCCCTGGCCGATGCGCCATTTACCGTTGATGATCTTCCCTTAATCCACCAGTCGTTACTAACGCAGTTTTATGATGACACACTCAATTACTATGAAGATGTTCGTCATTTGCTCAATACACATCTTATGCGACTGAATGATCCCTCCACTGTTGAATTCATTCGCAAAAATTATAAAAACGTTCCGGTAGCTCAATACAACGCCCGGGATAATATGCTGGCGTTGCTGATGACCCGAAAGACAGAGGCCTCTTACCTGTTGCTGAAAGAATTACTGGTGGACCATACACCATTGGTTCCCTCTTCGCGTTATTTTGATTACAGGGTTTATGACTCCCTTTCCCTTAGTGTTAAACTTTTTCCGGATGTACTCCGTTTATTGAAAAACCCGTTTTATGCCGGAACAGTTTCATCTCTTGCAAGTGAGCTGGTCAATGATTCGCTTCTTTCTTTCGGGGAACTGCGGCCATACCGGTCCGATCTTCTTGCCATGGGGAAAAGATTACAGGATTCAATAAAAGTTTCAGAGGAGTATTCACCGGATTTTGGTACCGATCTGCTGCAGCTGCTGGCAAAATTTAAAGACCAGCAAGCCAATGAAATTATCCAGGGGATCAGCCGTTTGAGAAAAGATAACCTGTCTTACCAGGCACTTATCCTGCTTCTTAAAAATGGACAACCCGTGAAACCCGGGCTGGTAGATAGTTTTGCAGCAAGGAAGGGATTCCGGTCATACCTGTTCGCCGAACTGGAAAAGATGGGCAAAACTGCATTGTTCCCTGTCAAATACAGGAGCCAGCGATTGCTCTCGGAATCGGATATGTATATGGTCGCGTCGCTGGATGAAGAACCGGGGGAGATAAAGTTTATAACTGAAAAGACCATCACCCATGAAGGTAAAAAACAGAAAGTCTTCCTTTACCGCATCAGGTACGACTATGATGAACCTGAATTCTACCTGGGCGTAAGTGGATACTATTCCACTGATCCGAAAAAACTTTCTTCCGCTGCTGGTGACCTTACGGGCGTATATTTCAGTGAACAATATGATTCGAAAAAAATGGAGGAATTACTTTCCGGTTACCTGGAAGAAATAATCGATTGATATAATAATAACCGAAAGAATGTCCCCCAGGAATTTGTCAATTGTTTAATGAAAAAGCCGGAAGTATTACTCCCGGCTTTTTCGCATATATGGCAGAATGATGTGACCTGTATAATTTATTTACTGCTGACCCTGCTGGTTTGCCTTGCCGGATTATGTTCAGGTATCGGTTCCATTTTCTGTTCGGTTACCTGTTCCGGCACTATAGCCTTCAGCTTTTTTTCTTTGGAAATCTCGATGGGGTCGCCAAAAAGATAAAAGAATTTCATTTTCCAGGAACTGGTACTCCGGATGTCTTTCCAGATATCGCGGAACTCGTGGAAGTTTATCACCAGTGGATTTGCCTTGTTAACGATATTATGGGTTACTCCGTAAATAACCTGTTCTTCCTCTTCCTGGAATGTGCCGAACATCCTGTCCCAGATGATAAAGGTTGCGCCATAATTTTTATTGATATATTTTTCCTGCGAACCATGGTGTACCCGGTGATTGGAAGGAGTGGCAAATATGTACTCAATGAACCTTGGCATTTTGCGGATGTATTCGGTATGGACCCAGAACTGGAACAACACAGCAATCTGGTTGACGATAAAAAAGATCACCGGATGGAAGCCTATAAATGCTACGGGCATAAAAAAAATGATCTTCAGGTGTTGTACCCAGCTTAGCCTGAATGATACGGTCAGGTTGTAATTCTCACCACTGTGATGCACCACATGCGTAGCCCACCAGAAGCGCTGATGGTGCGATGTCCGGTGTGCCCAGTAACTGAAGAAATCAAAGATGATATAACAGGGAATGAGCATCCACCAGTTAAAATACATTCTCCAGGGAACCAGGTTGTACACCAGGATGATCAGGTACAGCAAACCGAGTTTCATGGCAAATGCGATCAGCACATTGCCAATGCCTACCAGGATTGAACCAAATGTTTCCACTTTTTCATACAGGTGCCGTTCCTGCCTGTAAGAAATATACCATTCTAGCGCTACGAAAAAAAACATAACCGGTGCTGCCCACATAATGATCTCTGGAGAGTTTTCACTTATGTCTTTCAATTTTTCACTGGAGATCTTTGGGGCACCGAACCACGATAAGAATTGTTCCCAGATATTCATAGTTCTAAAGATAATCCAAAACTGCATTTCGACCTTTAATGACAAGGAGATGTTTGAAATTTTCCCACTTCCGTAAACTCAACATATTAACATTTGTTACAGTTCTTCTTTATTATCTTTCAATCCCAACCTTCACCGGGACTGATGCATGAGAAGATCCGCCATCTTTTTTAATCTGACTGGTTACTTTGTAATCATACTGACTCTAAGTTCGGTGGGTTCATTATCGGCCCAGGTAACTATCCGTGGAACTGTAATATCAAATGCAACAGCCGCGCCGATACCTTATGCGAATATCGGGCTGAAAAATTTTCCTGCAGGAACCATCAGTGAAAAAGACGGCAGTTTTATTTTACCAATACCATCTCCGGCGCTGTCCGATACACTGGTACTGTCGTCACTGGGTTATACCAACCGGATAATCTCCCTCAGGGAATTCAGGCAATATAATAAACCCGTTAGGCTGGATGAAAAGATAACCCTGTTAAAACCAGTAGTGGTAAGTACTTCAAAGTTAACTCCCATAAGGGTCACGGTCGGCAGCACAGCTGTAACCGGTGGTGTATATGAACCGGATACGATTTACTCGGGTCGTACCATTGCGGTGTTGATTGATACCGGCGGCCTCTACCATCGCAAAGGATTCCGGTTCCCCGCCTATCCTGGTATTGCACGTTTAAAAATCCTGCGAAATAACCTGGGGTTGTGCAGGTTCAGGCTTCGTTTGATGCGGGTGGATAAAAAAACCGGATTGCCCTCCGGTGACCTGCTGCAACAGGAGCTGATTGTTGAATCGGACAAACGGAAGGGATGGCTCGAATTTGATCTGTCGCCACTCGACCTGGAAATTAATGAACCATTTTTCCTTTGTTTTGAACAGGTGCTTGATAAGTCCGACCGGACCGCCATCGCCGATGGTTACAACCGTTTCATTCGAAAATATCCCGAACGTCTGGAAATAGATACTGTGATGGTTGATGGTAAACAACAGTTGAACAGCAGGCTGGGCAGGGGCGCCATTGATCTTCCAGGAACATTTATTGCAACCTCGGGCTCCAGGTCAGTCCAGGCCTTATACAGGAGTTATTCGAGGGAAACCATTTCCAGCGACTGGGAACGGGTTACCGGGATTCCCGCCGCAACAATTCAACTGATGAATGCTCCGGGAATGGGCACCGGTCGCGGTACAACCTGTGATACATTACTGGCATCCTGTCTGGCCAGTCAGTACCTGTCTGGATTTATGGACGAAGGGAGTATTCCGGGGCTGCAGGTTAGTGTAAGTGTTAATGGGAATAACAGCTGGTCGGCCTGTTACGGATTTTCAGATCTCCGTAATAATCTCGCGGTGACGGATTCAACCTTGTTCCGGATCAACAGCATATCCAAATCCCTCACCGCTGTGGCATTGATGAAACTGGTGGCTGCACAACAGGTGGATCTTGATTCTTCCGCTACTTATTACCTGCCGGGATTCCCGGTTAAAAAATATCCGCTGACTATCCGCCAGGCTGCCGGGCACCTTGCCGGATTCCGTGATTACCGCGAAGATGATTTGTCCGACTATATCCGGACACAACATTATAATTCCTCAATGGATGCGCTGCAGGTTTTCCGCAACGATTCGCTGGTTGTAAAACCAGGTGAAAAATTTAATTATTCACCGTTTGGATTTAACCTGATCGGTGCACTGATTGAGAAAGTATCAGGTCTCAGTTATGTTGACTATCTGCGGCAGGTTGTTTGTAAACCACTGGGGATGTCTTCCACATCGGCCGACATGATTAATGATAGTTCAGCCCGCAGGAGTAAATTCTATGATGCATTTGGAGATGAAAATGACCTGGGCGACCTGAGTTATAAATTTCCATCAGGAGGCCTGATATCTACAACAAGTGATCTGGTCCGCCTTGGTAATGCCATGTGGCAGTCATCAATTCTCCCGGTTAACCTGCGCGATGAGCTTGTTCGGTCGCAGCACACATCCGATGGCAAAACAACAGGCTACGGGTTGGGTTGGTATACCGGCAGGGATGAAGAAGGTCGCCGCATCTGGTACCATGGCGGGGATTCATTCAGCAGTAGTTCATTCCTGCTCATTTATCCCGATGATAAAGTAGTAGTGGCGATCCTGGCCAACTCACAGGCAGGCGTGCGGATCGATCCGCGTTATATAGGTTCATTATTTTGCAGCAAGGCCAAATGATGTTTCATTCCGCTTTATCATCCCGGTGTTCCCTGTTTGCCAGTTCCCCTTCATCCAGATCATCGACCGATGGCTGACTGTGTGAATCAGGATCCTTGTCAATATCATTTGCTGCGGCTGTCCTCGCATTTTTATTATCTTCTTGCGGGGTGTGTTCATGAGGCGGAGGCGGAGTTTTATGTTTTTGCTTGTCCATATCGTAATTTTGGAAAGGGCTCCAAAAGTCGGGCCTGAATTATTCAAACAAATAAAAAAACTCCAATGGCAACAACAGAAAAAAAATCGGTCACCATCAGTTGCACCGTTGATCTGCCGGTGCAAAAAGTATGGGAATATTGGTCCAAACCGGAACATATCGTCAAATGGAATAATGCCTCTGACGACTGGCATACCCCTTCCGCCGAGAATGATCTGCGTGTTGGTGGTAAGTTCGTTTCCACCATGGCTGCAAAAGATGGCAGTGCGAGTTTCAACTTTGAAGGTAATTACACCGAGGTAGAAGAACACCGCGTGATCGCTTATAAAATGGCGGATAACCGCGAGGTGAGGATTACTTTTACGGATGACGGTGACTCCACCGAGATCCAGGAGATCTTTGATGCAGAAGATACGCATCCGGTAGAATTGCAGCAATCGGGCTGGCAGTCGATCCTCGACAATTTTAAAGAATACGCCGAAGAAAAGGGATAAAAAGGAATAAAAAAAGGAGCCAGTGTTTTACGCTGGCTCCTGTATTGATTTTTTCCCGGATGGGAATGTAATTATCAGATCGCGTCGGACAGCGAAGTGAATGTGAAATCCCGGATCCTCATCGGTGGGATGATCACATTGCCACTCCGTACCGGCTTGCCCAGTTCGTCCACATTATTGAGCATTATGATCGGACTTTCATTGAAGCGGAAATTTTTTATCGGGAATTTTACCTGACCATTCTCGATATAGAATGTTCCGTCGCGCGTGAGTCCTGTCTGTACCAATGTTTGCTGGTCCACCATCCGGATATACCAGAACCTTGTAACCAGGATCCCTTTTTCAGTTCCACTGATCAGGTCTTCCAAAGATGCAGTGCCACCTTCCATGATCATACCGCCACCACCAAAACGGCCGCCACCGGGTCCAGGTAAGGGTTTCAGGCCTTTCTTTTCCGCCCAGTACCGGCTTACTGCCAGGTTCTTCACTACCCCCTTGTCGACCCATACCGTTTTTTCAATGGGCATACCGTCACCACTCCAGGTAGTGCCTGGTAATTCGGGATTCATCGGATCACTGTAAATGGTCACCTTTGAATCGAACAGTTGTTCGCCAAGGCGGGTACCACCACCTTTTTTACTCATGAAGCTGCGGCCCTCATCGGCAGAACGCTGATCGAATCCGCGTATGATTCCACCCAGCATATCGGATGCAGCCAGTGGTTCAAGGATCACGGTATAACGACCTGGTTCAATTGCTTTGGCTCCCGCTGATGAGGTAGCCTTGGTTGCAGCGATCTTTGTAAGCTTTAATGTATCCAGCTTACTTACATCATTGAAGCTTTCGCTTACATAACCCGATCCGGTACCTTCCTGGTTACGCACGGTAACCGAAAAATTTACATTGGTCGATTTATTATAGGCAAACATCCCCTTTGAATTCATCACCGCACGGAAGCCGGATGAATTGTCCAGGAAACCTGCTGCTTCCAGTTTACTTTCCTTTGACACCTTAAGACTTTGGGCAACCATTTCAGCACGTGAATCGGGACTCATCTTTGATGTTGAATCAACAAATCCGATTGAATCACGGAAATTCTGTGCACCCATCAATGGCATGTACTCCGGGTTCTCGGGTGCAAGACGTGCCAGTTCTTCGGCACGGCGAACTACCTTCTCCAGTGAAGCATCATCAAATTCATTGATCGTTGCGGTGCCTGATTTTTTTCCGAAAGAGGCAGTAACACCCAGGCTCAGGTTACTGATTTCACCCGCCGTGGAAACCGCATTGCGGGCATACCGGATATTACCGGCGGTCTGACCGGTTAGACTAACTTCCGTTTCGTCGGCCTTTGAATAGGCGAGGACCTTCCTCAGGATGGTCTGTGCGTCGTCCTTACTTAATATTGCCATAACTGGTTATTATAAGTTTTTGTTGTTGTTGAATGATCACTACCCGATACTGCGGGCGGTGTTGATTACATTGACTCCATTAAAACGGGTGGTGGAACTGCCATGCGATACTGCACTGCTTTGTGCGGGTTGTCCCTTGCCATCGTTGAAGGACCCACCCAGCCTGTAATCAGATTCGTCGCAGATGGCATTACAGGAATTCCAGAACTCCTGCGTGTTCGACTGATACGCCACATCATTGAGCATACCAGCGATCTTACCGTCTTTAATTTCATAAAACGTTTCGCCACCAAACTGGAAATTATAACGTTGCTGGTCGATCGAGTACGAGCCATCCCCGATAATGTAAATTCCCTTTTCAACATCTTTGATCATATCATCCACACTAAGTTTGGTCTTACCTGGTTTTAATGATACGTTTGGCATCCGCTGGAATTGAACATCATCCCATCCCTGCGAATAACAACATCCATGCGATTCAGAATGGCCAATGATATGTGCCTGGTCGCGGATTGCCTGGTAGTCCACCAGTACACCATTCCTGATCAGGTCCCATTCCTTACATTTTACACCTTCATCATCCCAGCCCACTGCACCAAGTGATCCCTTCTGCAGTTTGTCGGCTACGATATTAACCTTGTCGTTCCCGAATGTGAAATTGCCCGATTTCCATTTGTCGAGTGTGAGGAAACTTGTTCCCGCATAATTGGCTTCGTAACCAAGAACCCGGTCCAGTTCGGTAGGGTGACCGACCGACTCATGGATGGTGAGCCATAAATGTGATGGATCCAGTACAAGATCGTATTTACCTGGTTCCACCGATTTGGCGGTTAGTTTCTGTTGTACATCCACGGTAGCGTTCTTTACATCCTCAAGAATATCGTAACGCTCCTTGTAACGTGTGGTTACACCTTGTATCCGATCCTGCGGACGCGCATTCATATATTCGTAACCCATTCCCATCGGTGCACTAAGTGAACCCCGGGTTTTGAATTTTCCCGATGCACGGTCGATGCGGGTTACATTAAAACCAGGGAAGATGCGGTGGATATCCTGATCGATATAGGAACCATCAGTAGATGCAAAATATTTCTGTTCATTAACTGCTGAGATATTTGCGTTCACAAAACTTGCCCCGTTGGTTAATGCGATATCGTTGACCTGCATCAGCAGGTCTACCTTTTCCTTTACAGGAACTTCAAATGCATTGATTTCGATCGGTGCTTTCCAGCTTACCTCTCCATAACCTTTCTGTTTGGCAAGCTGGACGGGTTCTCCCTGGATTTTTGAATTTGCTTTTGCAATGGCCACAGCCTGTTCGGCGGCTTTTGCAATTGCTTCTTTGGTGACTGTATTGGTAGCAGCAAAACCCCAGGCCCCATTGGCCAGCACACGGATGCCCACACCATAATTTTCTGTATTGGCAACACCCTGTACTTTTTTGTCGCGCGTAGCAACAAATTGCTGCAGGTAGCGGCCAATCCGTACATCGGCATAACTGGCGCCCTTTGATCTGGCAGCGTTCAAAGCCACATCAGCCAGTTCCTTTTTGATCGCAACATCAACGCGGTTAAGCGCTTCTTTTGGATCGATGGACCGGCCAAATGCTGAAGGGGCCGCAATTGTACCCAGGCCAACAAGGCCTGTGTAGTAGATGAAGTCTTTCCTTTTCAAAATAGTCCTCCTCGTTTTTTTTTTAGATGAATAATATATATAAGCAGTAGGTCATACTCGATTTCGTTTGCCTTCAAACCACAGGTAGCTGATGCTGGCCAGCAGAACAATAAAAACAAAAATTTTTGAAACTGATCGGGTTACTGTTACAATCGTTGGCTGCCCTACGTTGCCGGTTGCTGATTTCTCCGCCGCATAAAATTGATTGGTAGAGATCAATGATGCAGTCCTGGCAACCAACCAGTCACCCTGGTCATAAATATACAACTTACAGCTATCTCCGCTGCTTAGTGTTTGCCACCCTTTATTCACAGGCCACCAGGTTCCGGTCCAGCTGTCACGAAGCCATCGGTTCTGGGTAAGATAAATATTTTCGTCGTCCGACCGGATCACCGGTATTGAATCTGCAGCCGATTGTAATGTAATGTCCATTGGTTGTGATACAACAGGAAAAGGCATGTTGCTGGTCCACCGGCCCGGTGATCCGGTCCGTCGCGTTACATTATTGATCAGGGTAGTCCAGTAGGATTCAAACTCGCGTTTTTGTCCGTTGAGAATCCAGGTATAGGTATCGGTGATGCTGTTTAAAACTATCCGGCCGGAGCCATACAAACGTGCTGCGGCTACGATCGACTGCCTTGTATCGGTTATCAGCGGAAGTAACGACTGGTCAGCTGCAATCTGGTAGACCACTGCAGGCGTCAGTGTGGCGATCTTTCCATTTATTAATAAGGAACGCCCTTGGTTGTGGCCGTTTCTGGAAATCCGGAAAGTAGTGGCCAGTTCACTTAATAAACGCGTACTGTCTGCCTGGATAATGAGCCCGAGTCCCTGTGTTACCTGTATACGCAGTGCAACACGTTCAGCTGGTGAAAGGCTACTGAGTGCTTCATCGTCGGCGATTACCAGATCGTAGTTGCTGAGCAGACCCGTTGTAACCTGATCCAGAGATTCGTTTTTTTTATTCAGGAAACCGGATGAATACTTCAACGGACCCAATGTGCTTCTTACTGCAACTTTTTGATGATTATTATACAGCCAAGACGAGATAAATTTTGTTTCAAAGTCGGGCGAAGAGGAAAGCATCAGCACCTGTAAATTTTTTGCAGGCAGGATATCAACCGGGATTTTCTCGGTCCATTCTTTTCCATTGGTGGCAATGGCTTTCAGTTCCAGGACCACAGTACCTGTAAAAACAGGCTGGAACTGAAGCTGGAAGGGTTGTTCAGCCGAATCAGAAACCAGGGTTGAGTCGAAACCGATACCAGGACCTTCCAGCCGGATCTTTATTTTTAGTCCATCGGGATTATGGAAATTTCCCTGCACCCCGAAGTTTTCATTAAGTCTGATCTGCCTTGGCCATACCGAATGATTAAATCCTGCAGGGATTAAAGTTGGCTGATAAGTAACAGGGATTCTATGTTGGCGAAGGAGATCCAGATCGGATAATGGAAGCCCATAACCTTCCACATTTATGAGATCAATTCCCGTATGCGAGGAAAGGAAAACGGAAAGATCGGGTATGAATTTAATCTGGTTGCTGGCCAGGGTGGGAGATGTTGTAAAGGCCTGGATATTTTTATTACCAACAGGGTTGACAGAAGCACCATCAGTCAGTAAACGGATTTCTTCCTTATTCATCGTGGTTTTACCCTGCCAGTTGAGGGGTATAACAAGAAAGGCAAGGGCGGTTATAACCAGTCCACAAGCCAGTAACCGCCATGGCAGGTTACGGCGTTGCGGACGGAGTGTTTCCTTTACGACCAGGAAGACCAGGATTAAACCAGAAAGAACGAGGTTGATTGTTATCATTCTTTCACACGGTTTAACTGATTAAAATATTCATTCCCCAATGGCGAGTTGCCAGCCGGTGGTTGAGGTTGTAATTTTCCCTCGCCAAGGATCCGTTGAAGTGCAGCTTCTATTTCTTTGATTTGTTTCAGTTGGGTTTTATTAACGGGTTGTCCTGTTGGTCCTGGTTGTTCCCTGTTCAGCGATCGGATTGCACTCAATGCAGCCAGGTATTTTGAAGGTTCAGTTATTGCATGATCACTGATCATCCGTTCAGCTGTGGAAAGGACTGATTGATCGGGTGATGGGGTTGATCCCTGTTTTAATCGTTCAAGTTGTGAAAGTGCAACCCGGATTTGTGCGATTCCTGGCTGTTCAGTCTCTGCGGTTTTATTGGTTTCACCGGTATAAATCTTACCCAGATCACCGGTTAATCTTTTTTCAGGATTTAACGGGGTCATTTTAGTAGCGGTCTTTGCTACATATGCCCTTGATTTTTGTTGCAGGTCCTTTAATAATTTCAGGGCCTTATATTCATATGGCAGGGCCGCCGAAGGCAGGTAGGTCCGGAGTTTCAGCTCGGAGCCCCACATTTCGGTTAACACCGCTTTGAGCTGCGCTTTCTGTGCGGGTTCAAAAAAACTTGCGTCTTCCGCATTATCATGATGGTGTCCCATTTGATCCATCAGGGCCTTTGCATCACCAACAGCCGGCTGGTTACCACCATGGTCATGACCATCATCGGGCGAATGTGCACCGCTTTCATTTTCTTCACCAAGGAATTTTCCATATCGCAGGCGAAGAAGTTTCTGGTCGTTTCCAAGTTCGTTACTGCGTAAACGGAAACTATCTTCCGGGATCGAATTCTTTTCTTTTAATAATTTTTCGGTATCCAGGATGATCTGGCGCTGGCTCCGGAAGTATTCCGGTACCAGTCCTGCAGCGCTTGTCATTCCCGACATATTCAATAGTTCATCCGTATCTGGCAATGAAATAAAATACATTTCCGACCTGGATTCCTGTCCGTGGTTATCCCTGGCCTTGATATAAAAATAAAGTTCATCACCAGGTTTTAGACCCATTCCTGAAAGATCCATTATTCGTGTAAGATCCAAATGTGTATTTCCATTCAGGGCCTGGTCGAACCGGAGTACTTCTTCCTTAAAACTCACGGCTTCACCCTTACCACTGGCACGCGTTGCAACGATGCTGGCATCACTGATGCCATAATCATCCACCAGCCTTGTTTTGAGAATAACCCGTGAAGACTGTCCAGCCTGGATAGTAGTGTATTGTTTCGGAGTAAGGATCTGGATAGTTACCGGTTTATCAGGGACGATGTCGATTTTATAAAGCGGCGAGGCCTCTGTTCCGGGGTTTACCTGGTAATAACCGGATGTCTTTATTACCTGTTCGAGAATCCAGGTAGTGCTGTCACCTGAAGGCTTTAAAAATTTTACCTGGTTACCATTGAATACTATTTGCAGGGAAGGCACGGCCCTATTGGTATGGATGGTCCAGCTGACAAGGCTGCCTTCTTCGACAACCAGTGAAAACTGGTCCTGTTTACGAACGGGTTTACGCGTATAAACCGGCGGATCGATCCGGATCGAATGGGAGCGGATGGAAACAGGAACGATTTCTTTGGAGACGGACGCCACGCTGGTTGAATTGACGGATGGCAATGGGTTCGTCCTGAAATAATAGGACAGCGCAATTAATAATCCGGAAAGCAGTGTGGCAATAAGAAGGGCCAGCAGTCCATTTTTTATTGGTCGGGTTATAATCCCGGGAACCGGAAGATGGATAATTGCGGCGCCTGTTTTTTCTATCTGCAAACGCTGGAGTGTGCCAAGGTCTTCCTCCGGTATCAGTAATAACTGTGCACTTTCTTCGAGGTCGGGATAGGTATTATTAAGATAACTGCTCAGTGTTGTATTGTTTATCCTTTTCCGGGGAATAAAAATATACAGGAGGAAAAAACTGAGCAGCAGGCATACAATTCCGGACCAATAAGGAAGTGTAAGTATGCAGATGGAAATAACAGTCAGGAACAAGGTCAGCGACAGGCAGGCGAGTAAATAAGCAATCTGGCGGTTACGCTTCCATTTTCCGGTCAGGGCGGGGATGATATGTCTTGCCTGCTCAAACATTTGTTTTTTTACCGCGTTGGTGATAGAATAAGAAACGTTCTGCAAAAAATACAAACAGGATGATGGTCCACCAAAGTGGTTTAAGGTCCTGTTGCAGGGATATTAATGAAGCCTGTTGGCGATTGTCCTTGTTGTAATTGATATTTCCCGATTGTGCGGGGTCAATCATCCTGTTGTCGGGAAGTAGGGAAGAGGTTGGCTGAATCAGGATGGGTAGTAATGATCTGACAAAGGTTTCGTCCCAGACGAGGGTCGACGATTGCGGGTCGAAATCAAAAGCGAAATGAAGGACTTTTTTCGAACCAATGTATTCCATGTTAAGCAGTGGTCTGCCGGTACCAGTTTGCCAGATTGTTTTACCCGGAGCCGATATCAGTCGTTGATTGGATACATGGATCAGGTTACTTCGGTCCAGCGGAACCAGTGGTGTTTCCAGGAAGGAAGGGGTTTCTGTTTTTTCGCCGGATGCATAAAAAAAAAGCGTGCCTTTTTCAGTAAGGGATTTTACCCATGTATCATTCGATTCCTTTTCGTTGAGTTGAAAGATCAGGTCCATCGGTTGACTTACTGGTCTGCCCGGTGTCAGATTGATAACCGTCGATCTTTTTTTAGTATAGGATGAGATCGCGTTGACAGCCGCCCGGATATAGGAGTCGTCATTGTGGGCGTTGGAAACAATACCTATGCGGATCAATTGTGTATCGGGTGCAGCAGCGAGTGAAATTGATGTATCGATACTGCGGAAATGGTTACCCGTGGAAGTGCTGATCCACTGATCTGTCCTTTGTTTGTTTTCAGTGGTCACAAATGGTTGAAGGGAGGTTTCAGATCTGAGGTTCGTTGGTGTAATGCTGCGGATATCGACCGAAAGCCTTGTGGATGGCCGGTTTCCGCTATAATCACTCAACGGGTGGCCGGTGAAAATATATACGGGTAAACCGGCTGGCAGTCGGGAGTCCAGTTCCCTCATCAGTTGCCAGGTTGTAAGTGTATGATTGGAATTGGTATTGACTTTATTACTATCCGCCAATAATATAGTTGAATAAGGTTCACCTGCCTGGTGTAAACTGAAACCTTTGCTGATCAGAGAATCGATGGTATGCGGGTATTCGCGGTAGGCCTGTCCGGTGCTGGTGCCGGTAACAATTATCCATCCGGTACCGGGAGGGGGCTGATGGCTGGTCCATACCGGATTTGCCAGCAAGGTAGCCAACATTATTATAAACAGACAGCGTAATAAAAACAATGGCCAGTTATGGATACGGCGGCTGCTTGAATTTTGTTTATTGTTGATGGTAAACAGCCGGATACTTCCGATATGGAGTGTTTTTCCTTTCCGCACATGCCACAGGTGTACCAGCACTGGTATGGCCAGTGCGGTGAAACTCAGGAGTGCTATGGGATTAAGGAACCGGAACACGTTTATAATTTGCTGATAAGGAAAAAACTTAAAGCCCGCGTGCCCTTCGTTGCAGGAAGTCGCGCAGAGCTTCGTCTACCGGTTCATCCATGGCCAGAAGCCGGTAGTAAATATTTTTCCCCATCAATTCTTTTTTAATTGTTTCATGTTGTAATTGTAGTTCTGCCGCATATTGTTTTTTAAGCCGGGATGGATCTACCTGTATAGTGGCACCGGTCTCCATATCCTGCAGGGTATCATAACCGGTAAAATTGAGATCAAGTTCATTCCGTCCGATTACATGTAATACGATGATCTCATGTTTCATTGCGCCCAGGAGGTCGAGCATGTCATAGATCTCTTTTTTTTCCTGATACATATCTGTAATAAACACCAGCAATTCCTTTGACCGGCCACCTGCATAGATTTCTTTATAATGGACCTGGTTGGTGAATTTACCTGTTGGTCCGGCTTGCTCCAGCTGGTAAAAAATGCGGTTGAGGTTTTGATATCCCTGTCTTGGTGTTAGTGAAAAAATTCCTTTTTCACGAAGCAGGTAGAGGCCCACGGCATCACCCTGACGGTTGGCGAGATAAGCCAGGCAGGCTGCAATGTATCGCGCGTAATCTATTTTGGTAAGACCGCTATCCTGATGGGCCATTGATCCGCTGCAATCAATCAGCAGACGGACACTGATATTGGTTTCTGCTTCTGACTCGCGGATATAGTACCTGTCGGATCGGGCAAACATTTTCCAGTCCATCCATCGCAGGTCATCACCTGGCATATAACTCCGGTACTGGCTGAATTCAATCCCGGTTCCCTTGATCGCACTTTTATTTGCGCCGGTCAGGAATCCATCCACTGTTGTCTTTGCCGCAAGTGAAAGGTTGCGGATTGACATCAATATTTTGGGATCAGGAATTGCGGACATACCATTGTTTTTTATTCAACCATTTGATAGCGTTCGTACTCCTTTTACTTTAAAACGTCACACCCATATTTGCTCCCGTTATAAAGTTTTAGGCCGCTTCACCGATCTGATCAGGGCATTGGTCACCTGGTCGGTTGTAATCTGTTCTGCATCTGCTTTAAAATTCAGCAGCATCCGGTGACGTAGTACAGGATAGGCCATGTTCACAAGATCTTCCTGTAATACGGCGTAACGGCCATGTAATAATGCACGTGCTTTTGCTGTAAGGATAAGTGCCTGTCCGGCCCTTGGTCCTGCTCCCCAGCGGATCCAGTCTTTTACTTCAGGCACGGTAGTGGTATCCGGTCTTGTTGCCCGCACCAGTAAACCCGCATAATTACTCAGGTCTTCGTTGATGGAAACTTCCCGCACCAGTACCTGCAATTGGCGGATCTCCTCACCATTAACCACGGGGTTAACGGTATTCTTCTTTGTGCCGGTGGTACTCGCAAGGATCTGCATTTCTTCCTGTTCGGTAGGGTATCCGATTTTTACATACAAAAGAAAGCGGTCCAGTTGTGCTTCGGGCAGGGGATAGGTGCCGGCCTGTTCAATCGGGTTCTGGGTTGCAAGGATGAAGAAGGGCCGGTCGAGCGGATATGTTTTTCCGGCATAGGTCACTTCAAATTCCTGCATGGCTTCCAGCAGGGCCGATTGGGTTTTTGGAGGCGTCCTGTTTATCTCGTCGGCCAGGATAATATTGGCGAACAGGGGTCCGGGGGTAAATATGAAATGACGTTTACCGGTCTGGCTGTCTTCCTCCAGGATTTCAGTGCCCACAATATCTGTGGGCATCAGGTCGGGTGTAAACTGGATTCGCCGGAACGAAAGATGCAGTGCCTGCGACATCGTACGGACCATCAGTGTTTTTGCCAGTCCGGGTACACCTTCCAACAGGCAATGGCCGCCGGCAAGCAGTGCTACTATAATTTCCTCCAGAACCTGGTCCTGCCCTACAATTACTTTCTGAATCTCTTTTTTCAGCAACGAAACCTTCTGCAGGAGTTCGTTGACATTGGTCTCATTTGTCACCAGGTGGAAAGTTATTTAAGTTGATAATACATTATTAAAGGAGGCGTTTGCAGTGGAACAGGTTCAGTGTTCGGAAGTTCGTCTTTTTGACGTTATTCTATGATTTTTCCTTTGCCTCTGTGACAAAAAAATCCGAATTTGGGGACTTCTGCCAATAGGGTCATTACAATAAACGAAGTATGGAAATTGTCCGGAGGTTTGTATTCACAAGGTTAAGGTATCTTTCGGGCGATTGGGACACTGATCAGCGGATGCCTGCCAACCTGCTGAACTCGTTGGTAGAGTACACCTCCATGGCGGTTGATCCGCAGGAACGGATAATTGATCTTGGCTCCGACGAATTATTTACTGCTCCATTCTGTTATATGAGTGGACATAAACTGGTCCAGTTCTCCAATAAGGAGCAGGCCAATTTTAAAAAATATATCCAGAATGGAGGTTTTGTATTTGTGGATGATTGCAATCATGACATAGACGGACTGTTTGCCAGGTCGTTCGAAGCGCAGATGGCAATGACTTTTGGATCCGGTGCATTGAAAAAAATCCCGAACGACCATGAATTATACAATTCCTTTTTCCGGTTCGAAAAAGGTCCGCCGCCAACATCGTTTGAATTGAATGGATGGGGTGATGACCTGATTCACGATTACCTGAAGGCGATTACTGTTAATGGACGGATTGGTGTACTGTACAGCAATAAGGATTACGGGTGTGAATGGGACTATGATTTCCGTAACAAACGTTTCCTTGCAGAAGATAACACGAGGTTTGGTCTCAATATTATTATGTACGCAATGCGGGCCTGATGATCCGTGAACCAGATAGCAGGCCGTTGCCGGTTATCTTCTATGCCGCCGGTTAATCAATCAGGCACCGGATCCAGGTACCTTATTTTTATAGATGGTTAATTCAACTGTGTAGAAATTGGCATCGCTATGGTTATGCAGCAGGTATTTATTTTTAAAATTTACGTCCAGGCGTCGCTTCAGGTTATACAATCCAAGGTTGGTGGAAGGGGATAACAATGGAATCTTCCTGATCTTGTTACGGCAGCTGAAACCAAGTGAGTCGGGTTCAAGTGTTATATTGATGACTACCGGATACTCCGGCTCGTTCAGTTCTCCATACTTCATGGCATTTTCCACCAGGGTAATCAGGGAAAGAGGGGGCAGGATATGACCGTTTGGTTCGCCATCAACTATCATTTTAACGGCCTTTGTCTCCCTGAAACGCATACGGTGGATATCAAGCAGCAATTTGAGGTTTTCGATTTCCTTTTGCGCACTTACTTTTCCCGGCTGGTCTTCAGCGGTTTCAATTGAATACCGCATCATACTGGAAAGCTTTGCAATATTTGCGGCAAGCGGTTCGGAAATCCGTTGTGCCTGGTTGAAAAGTACGTTCAGTGTATTATGCAGGAAATGCGGATTGATCTCAGCCAGGAAGAATGCCTGCTCCAGCAACAGGTTTTCGTGCCTGGCACGCAGGTCTGCGTCCTTTAACCGGGCATTTTCGAGCTGGGCTTTCAGGTCTTTTTCCGCCGTATGCCGGGTCTGCAGCCGTTTGTTGAAATTCCGTTCCACATATACATATAACATGGCGTACAGGAAATACTGGATAAGACCGAGTAAGGCACCCCTTATAAAATCATCCAGCTGTTCAGATGAATACAATGTAACACCCAGCATTGGCATTACCAGGTAAATATAACAATACCCGATTATGATCACGGACCCGAACAAAAAGGAAAACATGCCCACCACCCAGGAGGTCCCCAGTTTATCTGTCGCCCGCAACAAAACAATACTGCCATAGAACAAACCAATGAAGGGCAATAAAAACAGCAGGGTCCTGTAATATTTTACATCAGGGTCCGCAATAGAGTTGGCAGCATACACCAGGATTGAATAGACAATCCAGATCAGGGAATGGATAAACAGGGTTGCAGTCCGTTTGTTGGTTTTGGTTAATGGCGATTTCATACTTGGGACCAGGTTGTTTATAAGGTTAATTAAAACATTTCCCTGCCGGAGTGTACCAATCCCCGTTTTAGGGGATCAACTGGGTAATCGGTATCTAACCACTCTTATTCAACAGGTTGCACAAATATTAATCGATCTCTTAAGAAGAGTATGTGTTTTTTCTGAAAAGAAAATGTTTTTTTCCCATGGTTATTACAACAAAACCACTTTGGTAGATCCGGAATAAACTTTCGCTGCCGGTATTTTTTTCGCGGATGCTGTTTTTTAACGGGAGCAATATAAACAGATGGCCGGGTCAGGATATCGTCCGTTTCAAGTAATAGTTGAGGACAGTAAATGAAAATTTCCATTGTACCTTCGCCGTTAGTTATCTGACTCATGAAAAATTTTAACAGAAAAGTATTTGTCACTGCCTCGATGATTGTTGGGCTTCTTGTGGTTGTAAGTCTCTTTGGCACATTGGAGTTCAGGTCGGGCGAATCACATTCAAATTTCCTGATCGTTTTTCTTTCGGGGTTATTTGAGGTACTCCGGTTTCCGACCCATACATTGTTCCCGAAGCTGGCCGAAACCAGTTCAGTTGTTTTCTGTGCGGGATTGCTGATCAACAGCCTGTTTTATGGATTGATTCTTGAGCGCTTGTTTGCTGTTATAAAATCGCGGAAGAACGAGGACCATATTGCCTGAATTTTAACTCGGGAAAGTTCCTCGGATTATTTAACCGGATCTGTTTCCGCCCCCTTTTTTATTTGTATATATAATATCGGTGCAGTTGTTTTTGCGACGGCCATATTTGTCGCAAACGACCTTTCAATTGACCGTTCTGCCCTTCCGGCTGTATCCCAATGTAGCTACCTTGAGTAAAATTTACAGCTATGATACTTACCAACTTTTATTTAAATTTCCCGGGTCAGGCGGAAGAGGCTCTCCGGTTTTACCAAAGTGTGCTTGGTGGTGAATTCCCCGTTATCATGCGGATGAAAGACATGCCTGGTATGCCCGGTGCGGAAAACCTTACGCCGGCAGATAAAAACAAGATCATGCATATGGCCCTGCAGTTACCCAACGGAGCAATGATCATGGCTTCTGATGCCATGGAAACCATGGGTTATACAGTAACAATGGGGAATCATTTTTCGCTGTCGGTCAGCACTTCTTCCAAGGAAGAAGCAGATGTTATTTATGCCGGACTGAGCGATGGTGGTTCTGCCCTTAGTGGTATGAAAGTGGAAATGTGGGGTGCATATTTTGGCACTTTTGCAGATAAGTATGGCGTTCAATGGATGGTTAGTTATGATGCGAATCCGGGCCAGGGTGAGTTGTTTGAAAAACTGGAAAGCAGCCGGCAAAACTAAACGGGCGGACCTCCATGTACCGGCACTTCGGGAGTGGTAACCACCTGGCGGTTGTCGCCGCGCAACAAAGAAATCATGGCTGCAAAGAAAACCAGTATACTTGTCACCAGGTAAACTTTTTGCATGCCATCTACCTGGGCCTGATTACTCAGTATATCAACATGATTACGCATTGCATACCAGTCGCGGACACCATACCATACTGCGGCACTCATGGAAATACCGAATACCAGGCCCAGGTTTCGCATAAAGGCAATCAGGCTGCTGGCTACCCCACGATCCAGGATGGGAGCGGAGTTGAGCGCACTGCTGCTGTTGGGCGACTGGAAAAAACCGAAACCCAGGCTCAGCAGCGACAAACGCCAGAGGATATCAATTGAAGTCCAGTCGCCCTGTAAAAAAGAAAGTGAAAAATATCCGCAGGCCGACACAAGTAATCCCGCACTGGCAATCCACCGGGTACTGACTTTGTCCGACAGGTAACCACCAATCGGCGCTGCAATACTTAGTGTAAGCGGACCCGCAAGCAGGATCAGTCCTGCATCCTGCGGACTGAATCCCAATAACAACTGCAGGAAAAATGGAAGTATATAAAGATTTGCACCACCTGCCATAAAAGCCAGGCCTGCTGTTGCGAGCGCAGAGGAGAAAGGTTTTATCCTGAACAGGTTGAGTTTTAACATCGGCGTGGATACCCGTCGTTCCCAATACAGGAACAATACAAGCAATACCACACCCGATACCAGCATACCTGATACCAGCGGATCTTTCCATCCATACCGGATATCGCCGCCAAAGTCAATCCCGATAAGTAAGGTGGTTACTCCCAGGAAAAATAAAGCAGCACCACCAATATCAAATTTAACTGAAGGTACCCGGGGCCGGGAAGGAATCACGGTTAGTGCCCGCCAGATAGCAATAATCCCGATGGGTACATTCACATAAAAAATACTTTCCCAACCAAAATGTTCGAGTAACAAACCGCCTGCAACCGGACCAAAACTGGCGCCCGCCGCCACCACCGTTCCCATCCAGCCCAATGCCCTCCCGCGCTCGGTGGGCGGGAAGGCATCACTGATGATGGCGGGACCAATCGCAAACATCATAGAAGCCCCAAGGCCCTGGAGAATCCTGAATCCTACAAGCGACCAGAGATTCCATGATATACCACATAAAAAGGAACCGACCACAAATACGCAGAATCCGGACACATAGATATTCTTGCGGCCAAACATATCAGACAACTTACCCATGATGAGTAAGGTGCTTGTGGTCATCAGTAAATAACTCAGCACGATCCATTCCACATTGTCGCCCGTATCAAGCTCACGCCGGATAGTGGGTAAGGCAATATTGACAATACTGCTATCCAGTGTTGCCATGAAAGTACCAAGCGCAACCGTTGCCAGAACCTTCCATTTACCCGGTTCTTTTTTTTCCTTTGTTTCCAGCACTGGTTTATCGGGCATATTATTTTACTTTCAACGGCAAAGTTAACAAGGGTTTTTCTGTATTGGATACAGAGCCTTGTTAACGTCCCCCACCTGTGCCCCTGGGCTTTGGTAATTCTTTCCTGGGAAGTTTTTCATCACGCATGGCAGCATTGTATACAAAGGCTGCTACAATAGTGGAAATCTGTTTAAGGTCTGCTGCAATCAGGTGATCATAGGTATCCATATTGGTATGATGCGTGCGCGTATTGTACTCGATGGGATCCTGGATAAACTGGAAACCAGGCAGGCCCACTGCATCAAATGACTGATGATCCGTTCCACCGGTATTCGATACACTCACAGTCGATGCACCAAGATCATTAAATGGCGCCAGCCAGCTTGTGAAAATTCCCTTCACCTGTTCATTGCCCTGCGTGTAAATTCCGCGGATTTTACCGGTACCATTGTCAATATTAAAATAACTGGAAAACTTTGCATGATCGGGTTTCAATTCCATAGTGGCCGGGTCGCCGAAATGGTTTTTGACATAACCCCTCGAACCAAGCAAGCCCTGTTCCTCGCCATTCCATAACGCAATACGGATAGTACGGCGGGGTTTCACACCCAATGCCTTCAATATGCGCACCGCTTCCATCATGACAGAACATCCAGCCGCATTATCTGTTGCACCGGTTGCACCCTGCCAGCTGTCGAGATGTCCACCCAGCATCACCAATTCGTCTTTTAATGTTGGATCGGTTCCCCTTATCTCCGCAATAACATTGTATCCTTTGGTATCTGTTTCGCTCATGCTGGTCTGCAATTCTACATCCAGTTTAACCGGAACTCCTCCATTGGCCAGCCGGCAGATACTCATATAATCTTCAAATGCAACCATGATATCCGGAAAATTATCCTTCGAACCCGGTGCATATGCACCACCTCCCTGCACAAATAAAGTACCGTCGTGTCCGCGCGTACTCATACTGAGCATGGCAACAGCCCCTTCCGATTCAGCCATTGCTTTTAATGCATTGTTCATGGAATTGAGACCCATATTGGCTTCGCGCATACGACGCATCTGGGCAGTATCAATCGGTGCCCTTGCCCCGGCAGGTGCTGCAGCAGCCAGCTTCTCCAGCGTTGAATCAGCATAACGGGTTGCATCGGGTGTAAACGATTGTTTCAATGTATCTGTTTTGTAAATAACGATAACCTTCCCTTTTAACTTTCCCCTGTATACTTCCAGACCCACCGAATCGCTGGCCTTAATGAGGATCACTTCCGCATTTTTCAAACCACCCGTTCCCCTGGTCCAGGTTTTTGGAAAAGCAATCAGCGGCCGGTAATAAGGTGCCGTCATGGCAACATAACTTTTTTGAAGATCCCAGCTCTTTCCAAATTCACCCCAGGGTTCCAATGTTGAATTTTCCAGTCCCCATTTTTTCAGTTCAGCCGCCGCCCAGGCAGAAGCACGGGTGAATCCGGCCGATTTGGCCAGTCTTGGACCACTTACATCTGTAAGGAAGTAGGCTATCTCCATTACTTTGGAATTATTTAACCCCTCGTTCCTGATTTTTTTCATCATTTCAGCATCCACTTTTTCCTGCGAAAAAGCAGGTGCAGAAAGGATCACCAGAAAAAAGACCGCGATTAGTTTGCTCATGTTTTGTTGTTTGTTAGGTAAGAAAGATAAATTATAGTCGCTAATATTTTGTTCGTACGAAATATTTCCTACCTTTAGGTCGTTATGAAAAATAAACAAACGGCACCGGAGCCTACAAAATCGGAACTCGAAATTCTCCAGGTATTATGGCAGACCGGACCCGCAACTGTGCGGACTGTCCACAATGAACTGGAAAAACAACGTGATATCAATTATACCACCACGCTGAAGCTGATGCAGATCATGGCCGACAAAGGTTTGTTGAAACGTGATGAGACGCAGATGAAGCATGTTTATTCGGTGGTGGAGGAGGAGAATAAAACCAAGTCGTACCTGCTGCAGAAGTTTGTCGACTCCATGTACAAGGGCTCCGCCAGCCAGTTGGTAATGCAACTGCTCGGGAATAAAAAAACGTCAAGCCAGGAGATCGAGGAAATCCGTGAACTACTTAAAAAATTTGAAAAATAATTTACCATGGTACCCAAATTCCTTTTTATAAATTCGTCGTCGCTCATACAGTTATTAAGCTCCTGGCTGATTCATTCCCTCTGGGCGGGACTTGTACTGGTAGTTTTGGTTTCATTAGTTATCCTGGCAACAAGGAACGCCGGTGCACGACGGAGATATAATCTGATGCTGGCGTCCATGGCTATGTTTACCCTGGGCATGATAGTGATTCTCCTCTGGCAGCTCCGGCCTTTGCCTTCCTCCATACAAACGGTTGAACAAACTGTAATGGCGGGCAACTATGTTAAACCGGTTGTTATTACCGGTGGGAATTACACGGATGATTTAACCGACTCACTTATGTCGTTTACACGTGATCATTCGACGACCATTGTTGCCGTCTGGTTGCTGTTCATGGTCATCCGTACAATTCGTCTCGCAGGTGGACTGTATCGCGTTCATCAGCTAAGACATCACCATAACGAAGTAGCAGGTAAAGAATGGACAGAAATGCTGGAACGGTTGTCAACCCTGCTTGGCATAAACAGGAGAGTAGCCCTGCTCCGTTCCCATTCTGTAACAGTACCTCTGGTGATTGGTCATTTCAAACCCGTGATCCTGCTGCCCTTCCAGTTACTGACTACCTTGCCAGCCTCACAGATAGAAGCCATCCTGCTTCATGAACTGGCGCATATCAGCAGGCGCGACTACCTGGTCAACCTGCTGATGAATATCCTGGAAACTATTTTCTTTTTCAACCCGGCCGTACTGTGGGTGGCATCCCAGATCCGTAAGGAACGCGAAAATTGTTGCGATGATCTTACACTTGCGCATATTAAACAACCTGCACAATACATCGAAGCCCTGATCTCCTGCCAACAATTGTACGATCGCGCGCCGATGCTTGCCACCGCCTTGCTGGATAAACCACCACATCTTCTTACCAGGGTAAAAAGAATGCTTTATAAACATAATAACCGAACACTAAACAAAATGGAAAAGTCAATCATCTCAATCAGCCTTGTCACAGCAGTTTTGCTGGCGCTGGCTTTTACCGGCAAACCGGTAGCTGGAAGTGTTCCCGCTAACTGCGCCCCCGAACCCCAATACAATTTAACAGGTACGTTGGGCGACTTCTTCACCTTGGAAAACCGGATGTCGGCGGGTCATTATTTTACCTCAGGAAGTTCAGATACACTACCGCCTCCGCCTGCCAAAGTACCCGCCACTCCGTTGCCACCAGCATCAGCACCCGGGGCGGTACCGGTTCCCGACCCACCCACTGTTCCTGCAGCCGTATCGGTTCCCAACCCGCCAACTGCTCCATCGGTAACAACACTTTCTTCCCTGCCAGCGATTTCACCAACCGTTCCACCTTCAACGCTTTCTACTCTGCCACCACTTCCGCCAACCGCTCCGGCACCGGCTTCTTCCCGTCCGGTTGTTCGCCCGGTCGCACCAGCAACACGTTCTTCAAAACCTTCCACATCAGTGCCGTCACCTGTAACAGCAACCGATCAGGCCAACCCGGTTGTAGCCAAGGTTCCTCCCAATTCGTTTAAACCGGCAAACGTAAACGTAAACGTAAACGTGACGGATAATAAAATGCCTGTGCCGGCAGAACTGAAATCTTCCGGTCCCATGGCTCCGACACCATCAACTGAAGTGGATAAAAACCGCGATGAGTTTATCCGCGAAATGCAGACCGATGGTCTTATATCAAACAACCTGACCAACCTGTCATTTAAACTCAGTACAAAAGAATTTATTATAAACGGGAAACGCCAGCCCGCACAGGTATTTGAAAAATACAGGAAGAAGTATGTGAAATTTTCAGGCAACGGTGACTGGAGCTGGTACTATAATTACGACACTGATACTGTAATCAGATAATCCTTCCTTTCCAACATATCGAATTCACTTAATCAACCTATAACTTAATGAGACTATTTTTTGTTGCCATACTGGCGACCCTGGCAATCTTTGTCCCATCCGTATCTGCCGCCCAACATCAGTTGCATATTACCGGTAGTATTTACAATCAAAAAAACGAACCCGCAGTTGGTGCTACCATTGTTCTTAAACCATTTATAACCGGGCAGGCTTCATTAACCGCGATGGCCGACAGCAGCGGACAATTTTCTTTCAATCAGGTTAACAAAGGATCTTATTCCTTACTTATCACACTAACAGGATTCACACCCTACCAAATTGATACTATCCAAACCACTGAGGCAGGTAACGATCTTGGGCAATTGATCCTTCAACCCGAAGTGGGTTTATTAAATGATGTGGTAGTGAATTCAAGGAAACCCCTGGTGACCCGGAAAAATGACCGCACTATCGTGAATGTTGATGCCATGATCTCAGCCGCCGGATCTACTGCCCTCGATGTACTGGAAAAATCACCGGGTGTGCAGGTGGACCAGAACGGGGCCATTAGCCTGAAGGGTAAGGGTGTCATGGTTTTTATTGATGATAAACCAACCTATCTTTCGGGTGATGATCTGGCGAACTACCTTAAATCCCTTCCCGCTTCTTCATTGGAACAGGTAGAACTGATGACCAATCCCCCCGCCAGGTATGATGCAGCAGGTACCGGTGGCGTGATCAATATCCGTACAAAAAAAATCCGGCAGAAAGGATGGAACGGAGGTGTTAACCTGGGACTGACACAGGGACAACTTACCCGTTCCAACAGCAGTGCCAATATCAATCTGCGGCGTAACAAGTTTACCGTGTTCGCCAACATCGCCAATTCCTACAATAACAGTTTTACTGATCTGGATCTTTTCAGGACTTATAAAAAACCTGATGGCAGCCCCGGTGCTTTCTTTGAACAGAACAGTTATTTTGACCGTGAAGGAAATACGGCTTCGTTCCGTACTGGTGCTGACTTTTACCAGAACGAACGAAGCACCTGGGGGATTATGGTCAATGGAATGACCAGGAAATCGACACAGATAAATGATAATACCAGTAACCTGCTTGGATCATCGCGGCAGGTAGACTCTGTGATCGTTGCCCTGAACGACGACCGCATCCGGTTCCGCAACATCGGTACCAACTTCAACTTCCGTCACCAGTTCAACAAAAGCGGTCATGGTATCACGGCCGATGTTGACTTTATCCGTTACCGCAATCATACGCGGCAGGATTACCGCAACTATATTTACAATCCGGATGGTTCACCCAGGTACGACGACCGGTTGGATGGCGACCTGCCGAACAATATCGATATCTATACCGTAAAGACCGACTATACACGCCCCCTTTCAAAAGGTTTTCGTTTTGAATCGGGTTTAAAAAACAGTTACACCGAAACCAACAATACGGCCGGATACAATATCACCACCGGTGGTGTAACCAAACCGGATTATGAAAAAAGCAATCAGTTTATTTATAAAGAAACTATCCTTGCAGGTTATACAAACCTGAGTTATGAAGGTTCGAAACTTTCGCTGCAGGCGGGTTTGAGGGCAGAACACACCAACTCCGACGGTAACCAGCTGGGTAATGCGCTGAAACCCGATTCATCGTTCCTGCGTAAATACACCAGTCTGTTTCCCACTTTTTATGTAACCTGGAAACTCGATACTTCATCCGTTAACCAGATCGGATTGAATTATGGTCGCCGCATTGACCGGCCTTATTACCAGGACCTCAATCCGTTTTTTTATCCGATGGATAAATTCACTTATTATTCCGGCAATCCCTTCCTGAAGCCAGCCTTTACAAATAGTCTCGAGTTGTCACATACCTGGAAGAACCGGATTACTACTACTTTTTCATACAGCCAGACAACGGATAATGTTTCTGAAACCATCGAAATCTCTGAAGGAATTTATTACAGCCGCCCGGGAAATATCGGCCGCAGTATTACTAAAACCATTGCAGTGGATGGTACATTCGATCCGTTTAAATGGCTTAATATTCATGTGTACACCGAATTCGGCAATATCCATTCAAAAAGCGCATTTTACACCGGCACATTAAACACCAGTGGTAATTACTGGTACATCGGACCCATGGCCAGGATTACGATGAAGAAGGGTTGGACCGGCGAACTGAGTGGAAACTACCGGACCAATGTTACAAGTGCACAGTTTATCCTGAAAACAATCTGGGGAGCCAATCTCGCCATCCAGAAAAAGTTCTCAGCCAAAATGAATATGAAGCTGGCAGTAAACGATCTGTTCTACAGCCGGATCAACCGGGGAATCATCAATAACCTGGCTTCGGCAGAAGCGAGCTGGACCAACAAGAATGATTCCCGGAACGCCACATTGACCTTCAGTTATAATTTCGGGGAAGCATTCGCACAAAAGAAACATGAATCCTCGGGTGCCGACAGCGAGAAGAACCGCGTGAGGAATTAATCCGTTTGCTTTAACTTAGGCACCTTATTAAGGTGATAACCAAAAAAGCAAAAAAATGAATCGTAAGTTAAGGATGGGTATGATCGGGGGTGGCCTGGATGGGTTTATAGGAGCCATTCACCGCAACGCCGCCAATATGGATGGAAAGGTGGAGTTCGTCTGCGGTGCATTGAGCATGCATCCCGATGTGGCCATTGAAAGTGGTAAATCATTGTTTCTTCCGGACGACCGCATCTACACCACCTGGGAAGAAATGCTGGAGAAAGAAAGCCAGCTTCCGGAAGGTGTGCGTATGGATTTTGTAAGTATCGTTACTCCCAACTTCCTTCATTTTGCACCTGCGATGATGGCATTGGAAAAAGGCTTTAATGTGGTAATTGAAAAACCGATTGCCGTGTCGGTGGAAGAAGCCATACAACTGCAGAAGAAAACAGAGGAGAAAGGCCTTACACTTTGCCTCACCCATGTATACACGGGTTATCCATTGGTAAAACATGCCAAAGACCTCGTAAAACAAGGTGTGCTCGGCAAAATCCGCAAGGTCACCGCCGAATATCGCCAGGGATGGTTGAGCCGCCTGTCGGAAAGGGAAGGAAATGCAGGCGCAGCCTGGCGCACGGATCCCAAAAAAGCGGGCAAGAGTTCTGTGATGGGGGACATCGGTACGCATGCGTTTAACCTGGCTGAATATATTACCGGCCTGGAAGTAACCAGTGTCTGCGCACACCTTTCAACTGTTGTGGAAGGAAGACAGCTGGACGATGATGGAACTGTTCTCCTGAAATTCAATAATGGCGCCACGGGTGTTCTTATTGCAAGCCAGGTAATGGCAGGAGAGGAGAATAATATCAGTTTAAAAATCTATGGAGAGAAAGGTGCACTTGAATGGCACCAGATGGAACCGAATACTTTATTACTTCGCTGGCTTGATAAACCCTCCGAAGTGATCCGTGCAGGTCAACCATACCTGAGTCCGCTTGCAAAAGCCAATACACGCACACCGGGCGGGCATCCGGAGGGTTACCTCGAAGCATTCGCCAATCTTTACCGCAATTTCGTACTTACTGTAATGGCTAAAATGGGTGGCAAACCCGTGGATCCGGCATTGGTTGAATTCCCTTCAGCAACCGAAGGTGTCAGGGGTATGGCCTTTATTGATACCGTTGTAAAAAGTAATGAAGGCGAATTGAAGTGGGTGGAATATAAAGCCTGAGGTAATGAAGGTGAAGTGGTTGGAATATAAAACCTGATATAAACGACTGCACCCCGGGGTTATTTAAGGCCCGGGGTGTGTTAGTCGTCGCTATTGGTGGCTAAATGAGTTTTATCTTAAAAAAACACTGGTGCTCTCCAGAAGTTTTCCGTTTGTTACCTGGATGAAATACACGCCAGCCGGGTGTTGTGGCAGGTCGACCGAGATCAGCGAATTTCCTGCTATTGCTTTCGCAACATGAAGTATCTGGCCGTTTGTATTGAAAATTCTCAGCTCACCTGATCCATGAAGAGTAGGGCGCACGATCAGGGTACTGCCTTGCTGGATTGTTGTCAGCCGCTCAGGTAATACAGTTGTCAGGTCTACTGAAGAAACATTTGAATAAATTTTCTGTCCCGACGGGAATGTTATTCGCAGCCGGTAATAAAGAAGTTGACCCGCGATTGACTGCACCGCATCATCAAAACTATATACGAACTGATCCTGATCGTTTCTGCCACTATATAGGTCGATGGTTTTATAATCAGTACCATTGACAGAACGTTCGATCGCGAATATTGTCCCGGGTTCGTTATTTGTTATTTCATACTTCACCTGCACATTCCTGTTTCTTAATACTGCACCGAACTGGACGATCCTCGCCGGAAGGATGGTACCAATACCATTGACCTGCAGGTTTTCCATCACCAGGCGGCTTAACCCGCCTGAACTTATCACTGCCTGGTACCCATAAACCCGGAACCTTACTCCCAGTAACAGACTGATGAATGAACTGCCCGGCGAAAATGTAAACGTTGTAGCAGAAGGGGTAAGATTTCCCGTAAGTATATCGGATGTATAACCATCAATACTGGAACGGATAGCAAACTGGGTGGGACCACTTCCCGATGTACCTGTTGAGCTGCGCCGGATAGTCAGGGCAATTGTTGCAATATTGAGTGAATTACCAACCAGTGGTGCAAGACCGAATTCAAAATAATGGGCAGGACTCAGTCCCGCCGCAGGCCACCCACCTTCCCCATAGAAAACGGTAGAATTATAGGCGGTTGAAGTGACTGAGGGTGAAAAAACTGCCGGCATTAAGGAAGTCAGGGGTCCCGCTATACCCGTATTATTACCATTAAAACCCCACTGTGCCAGAATTTGCGACCGCACTGGTGATGTGGTCAGGAAAAGAAGGATGATTGGGGTAGCCAGCAGTTGTAAATATCTGCTGGATAGGACTTTAGAGTCCTGATTTTGTTGCGTTAGTTGGTTTTTCATTATCGAACAAGATTGGATATAGTAAATGTAAACACTTAGTTTGATAACTGCAATACCCTTAGTGATTGTGGGGACTTTTTTCTACACGGGTTCGATCGTCGGACAAATTAAAACTATTGATAATCAATTGCTAACGAAGGCGCAATTATTTTCTTCATATGAGAAAAAATCCACCCATCTACCCGTAATACCACTCATCATTTGTTAGGATTTTTTTATATCTGTTTTTGTAACGAAACCGATTTGATATCGTTTTATTTACACCCCAACACAAAAAATGAGAAAGACCTGCTGCTTCGTACTTCTTCTGGCTACCATTACAGGTAACGCGCAACTACCTGCGTTAAAAAAACTTCCGGCTACCCGTGCAACCGCACCGGTGAAGCTTGATGGCATTCCGGACGAGGCTGTCTGGAAATCCGGTGAAGCCATTAACGGAATGGTGGAAATGCGGCCAACATTCAACCGGCCGGAAGATGCGGAAACCAGTTCTTCCTACTATCTATTGTACGATGATGAAAATGTATATTTTGCCGGCATCATCCGGGAACGGTCGAAAGACAGTGTTACCACCCAGTTAGCCGGACGCGACGAGATCGGTATCAACGATTTTGCCGGTATTATCTTCGACACCTATCAGGATAAAATTAATGGTCTTGGTTTTTATGTATCTCCCTTAAATGAACAGTTCGATGTAAAATATTCGATCGGCAATGAAGACATCAGCTGGAATGCAGTTTATTTTACGCAAACGCAGATAACTGATAAAGGCTGGACTTTTGAAATGCAGATTCCTTATCATGCCCTCCGGTTCAGCCGGGCAAAAATGCAGGACTGGAATATAAATATCCTGCGGCGACGCGCAAGGACCGGCCAGCAATACTCCTGGAGTCCGGTTGATCCCACCCGTTTCGGATTTGTTAACCAGTCGGGATCCTGGACCGGAATCCGCGACATCAAACCGCCCTTGCGGCTTTCGTTTTCGCCCTATTTCTCCACGTATGCTAATCGCCGTCCCGGTGAAGCCGATAAATGGGAGACCAGTGTAAACGGGGGTATGGATGTCAAATACGGAATCACTGATGGCTTTACAATGGATATGACCCTGATTCCTGACTTTGGTCAGGTGCAAAGTGATAACCAGGTGTTGAACCTGAGTCCGTTTGAAGTAAGGTTTAATGAGAACCGGCAATTCTTTAATGAGGGTACCGAACTTTTCAGTAAGGCCAACCTGTTTTACAGCCGCCGGATCGGTGGTACGCCAATTAATTATAGCCGGGCGTATGATATTCCCGGGGGACATACAGTGATTGAAAATCCAGGTCAGACCAAACTTATCAATGCAACCAAGATCAGCGGCCGTACAAAGAAGAAACTGGGGATCGGTTTTTTCAACGCCATTACTGATGCGCAGTATGCTACAGTGGAGACGAACCTTAAAGAAAAATACAAGATCGAAACCTCACCACTTACCAATTACAATGTATTGGTGCTTGATCAGTCGCTCCCGAATAATTCGCGGGTAACCCTTGTCAACACCAACGTTTTGAGAAATGGCAGCGCCTACGATGCCAATGTAAGTGCTATCGACTGGGATCTCTATGATAAAAATGTCAACTGGAATGTATGGGGCCAGGTCAACCATAGCAGGTTGACCGGATATGAGGCACCGGGTAAAACATGGGCAGGGAGTTCATATCGGCTGTTTTTGGGAAAATTCAAGGGTAATTTCAATTTTGATGTCCACCGGCTCTTTGCAGATGATAAATATAACCAGTCCGATATGGGTTATTTCAGGAACAACAATTATGTTGGCCATGGTTTTTATGCAGGGTATAAACTCGTAAAACCAAAATCATTCTATAACAATATTTACTTCAACATGAACGGCGAGTATACCCAGTTGTACAAGCCGCGCCGTTACCAGGATTTCAAACTCAGTACGAATGTCAACTCCCAGTTGAAAAGCCTCTGGCAGGTATGGGTAAACTTCTCGTTGGATCCGTCGAGGAACGATTTTTATGAGGCAAGGATTCCGGGCATGGTAGTCAAACAACCGGGTTCATTTATGAAGGGAGCCGGTGTTGGCTCAAACTCTGCCAAAAAATACAGCTTTACATTTGAGACTTATAGCCGCACATCAAAAAGGTACAACACCAGCAACCTGGAAGCGACCTTGAGTAATACCTTCCGGTTCAACGAAAAACTTAGCTTAACACTTAGCCATTACGGTGAGTTCCATAACCGCAACTTCGGTTTCGCTACGCTTAACCAGTCGGGAGATTCAGCCTTCATGAGTCTCCGGAAGATCCGTACGGTTGAAAACATACTGAATATAAAGTATAATTTCAGCCGGAAAACCTGGCTGACAATGCGTTTGCGTCACTATTGGAGCAAGGTGCACTATTATGATTTTTTTGCAGTAAAGGAAGATGGCAGGGTGGTACCGGTGAACGCTGTTTACCGTGATCCGGATATAAATGCCAACCTGCTAAACATGGATATGAATTTCACCTGGCAGTTTGCACCCGGCAGTTTTATAAATGCTACATGGAAAACGGCTTCTGAAACATACGACCAGCTAGTGATGGACAGGTACTATCGTAATTTAAAAACAGCGGTGCAGTCGCCGTCATTTAATAGTCTTTCACTTAAAGTGATTTATTTCTTCGACTACGCAGGATATCGTTCCAAAAGAAAAAACTGAGGTGATGAGTGATGCGGAAATCGACACCGGAGAGCAAAAAACATATGGAGGTTACCGAATCAGTTGCAGTAAAGAAGGTTTCAGTTATCCCTGCGAGCATTTCCACAACTCGAAAATGTCGGTTACATTGGCCCAGTAAACTTTGTATTTGTCGGCTTCGACGCTGGTAAACCAGACTGTTCCATCGGTTTTATATACCGCATTGATGCCGTTGCAACGAGGATCAAACAGGTACACTTCGTATACTTTCTGCCCTTCGTAAATTCCCATCCGGATTCCCGTGAGGCAATCGCAGGACGCGTATTGCGCCTTAAGGTCGTTCAGCCATTCCTGTTCCTGAGTGGTAGCGATCCAGGGGAGCGGTTCCTGATGGGTATCGTCCGATTTGGAACAGGCTGCCAATACCGTAACCAGCATCAGGGAATAAAAAACTCGTCTCATCAGCGTTTTTTTACCAATGACAGTCGGGCGTTAATTATCGTTGCATGATAAAAAATAATAAATTGATGCGCAAAAATCACTTGCAGACATCGGATTGGTTTTTTGCTTAAATTCAAGCCAACCGACTAACCATGCAAAAACATTTTTTCAAGTTCCCCTTAGTATTATTCTGCACTTTATTGATTAATGAAAGCCAGGCCCAGCGCGTAATGCGCCCTGGTGATATTTATAAGATCAAATCAATCCGTTCGCCATCTGTTTCCCCCGATGGTAAATGGGTGGCTTATGCTATCAGCAGCACCGATTCTTCAAAGGACCGTGCATCCACCGATATCTGGATGACAAGCTGGGATGGCCGGGAAACGATCCAGCTTACCAGCAGTGCGGAATCAGAATCGGACCCGCAATGGAGCCCCGATGGAAAATACATTTCATTTGTGTCATCCAGGGAAGGAGGTAAATCGCAGGTCTGGTTGCTCGACCGCCGGGGTGGTGAAGGGATCAAACTAACCGATGAAAAACGCGGTGTGAATGATTACCGGTGGAGTCCCGACAGTAAAAAACTGGTGTTGACGGAAACTGATCTTCCTGATACGGCCAACAGCAAACGGATACCCTATATAATCAACCGGTATAAATTTAAACAGGATGTGCAGGGTTATAAATATGATACACGGAGTACACATCTTTACCTTTTTGATATAACAACAAAGACCACCGATTCACTGACCAGTGGTAATTTTAATGAGTCCGATCCGCAATGGAGTCCTGACAGTAAATCGATCGTATTCGTCAGTAACCGTACTGCTGATCCCGACCGCAACATGAATACGGACCTCTGGTTAATTGAAGCGCGGAAGGGTGCACCTATAAAACAACTTACTACCTGGCCAGGTAGCGATAACGATCCCAAATGGAGTGATGATGGCAGGTCGATTGCGTATATCCGGTCAACCAGTGATGCAAGTTCTGAATATTATGACCAGGGAATTCTCTGTGTGATCCCCGCAACGGGAGGGGAGCCGGTCCTTATATCCAAAGATCTCGATCGGCCGGTAAGTACATTTGCCTGGTCGAAGGACAGCAGGTCGATTGGAGTATTGATCCAGGATGATACAAGGTCCTACCTGGCCACATATGAACCCGGAAAAAAATCTTTCCGGAAAATAATCGGTGGAGATCGTTCTTTCTCCGCACTGGAAGCACAATCGGTTGGCAACTGGGCAGTGATGATTGCTGAATCGAATGCACCTTCGGAAATCTATACGGTTAAAAACGACCAGCTGGAGAAGATCACTTCGGTCAACAAAAAATTTACCGACTCGGTGAATTTTGCAAAAGTGGAACGGTATACTTCAACCAGTAAGGATGGTACGAAGGTATCGGGGACCTTATTATTCCCGCCCGGGAAGGACCGGACCAGCCTCCCCATGATCATGAATATCCATGGCGGACCCGTTTCCCAAAACGAACTTGGGTTTGACCTGACCAGCCAGATGCTCGCTGCAAGGGGATACCTGGTTGCTACCGTTAATTACCGGGGCAGCAGTGGGCGGGGACTTGCTTATACACATGCGATCTCGGGCGACTGGGGTAACCTTGAAGTGATGGACATCCTGGGCGTTGCCGATCACCTGGTTAAGGAGGGTCTTGCCGATTCTGCCAGGATGGGGATCATGGGCTGGAGTTACGGAGGTATTCTGACAGACTATGTAATTGCCACCACAACCCGTTTCAAAGCCGCCAGCAGCGGGGCGGGAATGGGAGCGCCACTATCACTTTATGGAATTGACCAGTATATTCTCCAGTATGATAATGAACTTGGCGTGCCATGGAAAGAAGATAACCTGCAACGTTATATAAAGATGTCGTACCCGCTGTTGCATGCCGACCGGATCCGGACACCCACCATGTTCATGGGTGGTGAAAGGGATTTTAATGTGCCCATTGCAGGAAGTGAACAGATGTACCAGGCCCTTCGTTCGTTGAATATTCCAACTGAACTGATCGTCTACCCCGGCCAGTTCCATGGGATCACCCAGCCAAGTTTTATTAAAGACAGGTATGAACGATACTATGCATGGTTTGATAAATACCTTTTAAAATAATCAACGTAACCGCTGCAGTTTCATTTATGATAGTTGATGTTTCTGCAGCTTCCTTAATGATCATTCATAACTGATACCCTTGTAACTTCCTTCGGAATAAAAATGGGGGACAAAATTATTATCGGCTGATTGCGCACCAACCATCAGGTAATCTCCCGTAACATTTCCGAACAGGCTGGCGATAGCAGTGTCAGCTGCGTCGCGTCCAACTGCTATACGCGCCATTCCGTTTAGGGGTGCAAGTTTGGTTGCATCAAAGATCACCCAACGACCGGCAATATAGGCTTCGAAACAGGCGTGGAAATCCTGCGGGATCAACTGGTAGGCGTAAACGGCACAGTAACGTGCGGGTATGGTGATTGCCCGGCAAAGGGCTGTGCCCAGGTGGGCGAAGTCGCGGCATACACCAGCCTGTTGTGTGACCGTATCGTAAGCGGATGTTTCAGCATTGGTTGAACCATTGAGATATTCTACATTCTGGTAAATCCATTCAGTGATGGCCAGTACTTTTTCAAAATCATTTTCAATTTTTCCAAACTGGTGATTGGCCAGGCGGTATAATTTATCCGATTGACAATACCGGCTCGGGTTGAGATAATTCAGTATTTCAGGAGGCAGGGTGCCAACGTTGACAGGTGCGGCTCCTTCGCAATCAATAATGGTGAAATGGTTGTCGACCGTAGCAGTATAAGAGCAATGGATCTGGCCGGGCGAATTGGTGTTGATGCGGATCAGCCGGTTATTATCGGGGAATGAAGGGATCTCGGTAAAGTGCTGGTCGCCTGTAACAATAAAATTTTCTTCAATGATCACCTGCGGTCCGCGGGATGCATGGATATTGAGTACAATAACGCAGGGCTCAAAAGTAGTATAGGTAAGTTCGGCGGAAAGGTTCAGTTTCATTCGCCGGAAGGTACAAACAAAATTATTGCAGCCCGTATTAACCCTTTACGGCTTAAACCGGCACTGTCTCAGCATTCCGTATAATCCGATTTGAACGTGCCGTTAACGGCATCAAGACTGTTGACCCGAATCTGCAACTCATCATTCAGGGTGAACCAGTATTCGCCATCCTTTTCATAAACGGCAGTTATCATCCCGTTTGCCCGGGTAACCCCATGGTCTTCGTACAGGATTCCGGCCATTTGTTTTTTTTCAAAGAGTTCAACGATTAGCGGGTAGAAACTCTTGCCGGGATCGATGGTTTCACGTTGGTCTGACATAATCGGTGCTTTGAAGGTGAGAAATGTGCGGAACTCCTTTCAAAGTTAATAAAAAGGGAAGCGGTCAGCCGTTTTGAAGGTCACCGTATATTGTACAAATGCAACTTCTTCCAAAAAACAGACCGGTCCTTCAAAGGACCGGTCCGTCTGTTTAAATAAATGATTCATCCTGCACCGCATCCAGGCCTTTCTGGGTGAGTACGACTGTAAACCCATCCACTCCTTTTTTTGCATACTGCGTAATGAAACGTTCCTTGTTTAATTCGGTGAGGAATTGGTCGGCTTCTTTTTTTTCAATTGTGGTCGACTTGCTCACTGAGGTGAAACTCAGGCGTGCGGGCTCACCGACAGTTGCGTCGCTGCTGATAAAACGAAGAAGCTCCAATTTATGCTGGTCTGACATAATTTTAATTTGTCATTGCAATTTATCGAATATGGAGCGTCTATTACCTTGTTCCGGTAAATAACTCCGGATGCCGGTTAAAAAACCATTCCATTTCCGATAAAATCGCAGACCACCCGGGAAATTAACGGGTTGTAAAATTAGATGGCCACCCTGGTTTGACCTTTCTGCAATTTTTTATAACTGATATACGAAACGGCAAGTACGGCCAGCATCACCAGCGGGAACAGGGCCACTTTCGCTGGGTCGCCCGATGTTGTATGCGCAAGAAAGGCTGCAATAAACGTAAACGTAAAACCGGCATACACCCATTCCTTGATCACACTTACTCCTCCGGTCAGCCCCGGTATCAGCAATCCCACCACACCAAGTATTTTTGCGATTCCAAGTTGCACACGGAAATTGGAAGAGAATCCGAGATGGAGGAACCCAGCATTGACTTCCGGATTAGTGAAATAAGCATAGGCCGAAAATGCCATCATCAAAGAAACAAGAATTGTTGAGGTCCAATAAATAACTTTCGTAGTCTTCATTTGTAATTGTTTCGGCAAAGCTACCTATCTTTGCTTTCTTTAAGATATTAGTATCCGAAAAGATAGTAGTATCCTTTACGATAGTTACGTAAAATATAATGTATGTCAACACTTTCTAAACCAACGGGCCATACTAAGGAGGCATGTAATGCCAGTGTGAATGCGGTCCGGGATGCGCTGTATGTTTTAAATGGTAAATGGAAACTTCCCCTGATTTTCAGTCTTTCAGAGGGACCGTTACGTTTCAATGAGATCCAGCGGTCGCTGGGGGATATAACTCCGAAAATCCTTTCAAAGGAATTGCAGGACCTGGAACTGAATGAATTTGTGGAGCGGAAGGTTATGCCAACCAAACCAGTTACCGTCATTTATGAGCTTACTCCGTACAGCGATTCATTAAGCAGTGTGCTGGAAGAATTGAAAAAATGGGGGATGGCCCACCGTAAAAAAATCATGAGGGCGAAACAGGCCCCTGTGATTGCCCTGGACGACAGGACGGAAAAGGAACTGGCAGCAGCCCCGGCGGCACTTTAATACTGCATTTCCGGTTTTATTTTCGGAGTTGTACTGTTCCCGTGAGGGACCGGACTGGTAATATTTTGCCCCGATCCTACCTTCAATACAGTATATCTGATTTTAATTCCGAAGCTGTTCTGTTCCCACACGGCACCGGACAGGAAATGTTTTGCCCTGGTCCCAGCTAGCAGTTTTAAATCCCATTGTATTAATAAATAAGGGCTGCATCTTTTGATAGATGCAGCCCCCCAATTTTAAAATGTGTCAGGCCAACTACTCCTGAAATTAATTTACATAAAATGGAATATTCGCAGTAGCCACATTGTTGTGACCATCGGTGATGTATACAAATAAACGGTATGCACCGGGACTTGCGGGCGCTTTTAAACGCGCTATTCCATCTGATGAAAAACTGATCAGACCCAACACTGGTTGGGGCCGGTCTTCATGATCACCCCCATCGCCAACCTTGGTAGGTTCGGGAAGGATTTCCCAACGGTAAACAAGTTTATCCTTTTCTGCATCATCGGCCAATGCCAGTACATTATATTCGGATCCACTTTTTATATAAACATTCTGGATGGCTTTTTTCCCGTCTACCTGTAATGAATAAATATGCGGTGCCCGGTTTTCCGGCCACTTGCCCGACCACAGGTATTGCATTACATCCACTACTTCGGACTCTTCCCCTTTTTCGGTGAAGACCCCATACCAGGTGGGAGTACGTTCCTGTTTTTGTCCCCAGAGAAAAACATAGGATCCCACACAATTGGCCAGGTCACGTTCTACACCGAATTCATAACGCGCTTTATATACTCCTGCTTTTTCACTGCTGGTTTCTTCAATAGGTTGTTTCCAGGCAGTCTCCAGGGTTTCCCAGTGACCGGTAGGTCCCCATTCAGTGACCATATAGGCTTTATCCCATCCGCTTGTGCGGACAGCTGCCGGGAGTACGGCAAGTGATGCGTATACATTAATACCCAGTATGTCCAGGTCGGGCGAACGTTTTTTAATTTCATCAATCATCTTTTTGTTAATGCCCGCCAGCTCGGTGGAAGTAGGATGATTTTTATCAAGCTCATGGCACATTTTTGAAATTTCATTTACCGCATCCCAGACTTTGGGATTGGTATAATGAAGGTTCAATTCATTACCGATACCCCATGCAAGCAGGGCCGGATGGTCTTTGTATTTCAAAACCTCCTTCCGCAATTCGTCCAGTTGTTTTTTTACTGCAGCTGTATCATCATAATTAAAGCCATGCCGTTCACGGGCTACATCCAGACCCATTAAAACGGTAAGACCATACTTACTTGCAGAATCAAGGATTTTTTGTGCACCCCTTGTACTCCATGTCCTGATTGAGTTTCCACCGTAGGCAGCGGTCCGGTCGGGATAGGCGCCGCCTCCGGTTCCTTTAATGAAATAGGGCTTGCCATCCCTGACGAGTTGCCAGCTGCTGTCCAGCTTCCTGAGTTCAACTTTAACCGGACCTGATTTCGGCTGGGCAGGGGCCACCATCACCGATGTTACCAGTAATCCAACAAGCACATACCTGATTGTAGTCATTTCTATTATTGTTTAGGTTTTGATCCCTTTAACCGGGATCATTTGGGTTTGAATTTATTATTCGCATGGCTGAACATCTTCCATTTATTGATGCTGAACCTGTATCATTTATTGAATGTAATATCACCGACCTTCATTTACTCAGAATGAATTTTTAAAACCTGCACCGCATCATTGTTTTTGGATATAATGATCTGCCTGCCTGTCTTTCCGTTTATTTCCACCATATCCCGGACATCACCACCGATTGTCAGCCCCGTTTCCTGGCGGTTTACCGTTATAAAATTACCTTTCCCATCCCCTTTAAGCAAGGTGCCGATACTTGCATCACACCTGCCTTGCTGTGCGCGGAATGGAAAAAAATTTCCTGCAAGTAACAGGTCCTTCAATCCATCTCCATCAAAGTCATTATACAGGATTGAATTGACAAGGCTGAACTGCACCTCTGTGGGCAGCGTCCGTACTTCAAACTTTTCCTTGTTGTTGATCAGGATCTGGCTTGCAGTATTGTAGATATAATATTTGCGTGCTTTGTCTATCTGCTCCTTTGTGAACAGTGAATTCATGGTTGCTTTCGCGTAATCCTCATACCGGATAAAACGTTTGTTCAGTGCAGGCATCTGCTCCACCAGCTCATCCCTTGAGTTAAAGGGATAACTGATATTATGGATATACCAGCTGATAACCGGATCAAGTCTTCCATCATCATTGAAGTCACTTGCATAAAGCACCATGGGTTCATCGGCGGTTGTCCGGAACTGGGTATTATTGCCAAGATTTCCTGATACAATATCAGGATCACCATCATTATCGAGATCTGCGATGAGTAACCGGGACGACCAGCCATTGGAGGACTGCAGACCCGCTTCACCGGTTATATTACGGAACGATTTTCCCTGTTCGTTATGGAAGATGGTTACCGGCATCCAGTTACCGCCAATAACCAGGTCGGGCCATCCATCTTTGTCCAGGTCGGCCCATTCCGCATCCGTCACCATCCCCGCTTTCAGTAAGGTATCACCTGCTACCTGTCTGGTAATATCTGTAAAATGAGGCAGGCTGGATCCATCGCGATGATCATTGCGCAGTATAATATTACCGGTACTGACGGGGTAAACTCCCGGCACAGAACTGGCGCCTACAAAGAGATCCAGGTCGCCGTCCTTGTCGAAGTCGGCCGCAGTTACACAAGTACCACTATATACTTCCGCCGGTAATGATCCTTCTGAAAGGGCAAATAAACCCCTGCCATTATTGATGTATAACTGGTCCTGCAATTCCGCTCCTGCCATCCTCCATTCATTACCTCCATTAACAATGTACAGGTCGGGGTCGCCATCTTTATCCGCATCAAAAAAAAGTGAGCCGATCTCTTCGCTGCCGGAACCGGTCCATGGCTGGCTTTCAGAAACGCGGAACCTGCCGTCCATGTTTTGCAGGAACATTTTTCCACCCTGACCCAGTGCTCCGCCAATGAATACATCTTCAAGTCCGTCACCATTCACATCTGCAACCGACATTTTTGGTCCCTGCCGAGAGAGCTGGTAGGGGATCAGGAACTCTCTTTTGAAATCAACAAAAGCGTTTTCATGATGGCGGAAGTCGAGTCCGGAATTAACACTGAGGTCGCTGAAGAGAGAAGTTCTGTTTGTATCGGCTGGTGTCAGAAACACCGCATCGGCCCGGTTTACATTAATTGTGCTGTTGATAGCGGGCGACTTTACAACAGTGACAGAGTCGGGTGTCCAGTATACCAGTACCTGTTTAATATTGGAAGCCTGGCCAAGTCCGAAGTTGAGAACATAATCAACAGACGACTGGTAACCGCGCACCGGGTACATTTCCTGCATTTGTTCCGTGCTGTCTGTTTCAACAAATACTTTGGCGCCCAGTGCATACGTATTCAGCCTGTCGCCCCTGAGTTTTATGCGCAGGTAATTATTTTTTGTCTTACTGTCGCCATGGTTCTGGTAAATCCATACCGGATCATTGTTATTACATACGATCAGATCCAGATCGCCATCGTTGTCGAGATCGGCGTAAGCCGCGCCACTGCTGATTCCTGGCTCATCCAGTCCCCAGGCCCCGGTTTCATTGGCAAATGTCAGGTCCTTTTTATTCCGGTACATGTAATTGCTGATCCTTGTTGAAGGCATTTTTTTAACCAGGTCATATAGCGGCATATTACTGGCATAACCCTGGGGTGTACTGACGTCCAGGCCGCTTTCGGCGGCTTTCTGCATGGCTTCCGCCACTTCATATTTCATGAAGTCGAGATTGGTTGATTCGCGGAGGTAACCATTGGTAACGAACAGGTCTTTATAACCATCATTATCAAAATCAGCAAAGAGAGATGCCCAGCTCCAGTCTGTATTGGAAATGCCCGACAACTGACCGATTTCACTGAATACCGGCAGGCCCTGTTCATCGTAACCGCGGTTAAGCTGTAACATGTTACGGTTATTCTGGTGACCATAACCGGAGTTCACCATCAGTGTGTACTTGTCATATTCATCTGCGCCCTGGAGTATTTTCTGACGGTAGTTTGATTCAGGGAGCATATCCAGTGTCACTACATCGGGCAGGCCATCATTATTGAAATCGGCGATATCAAGTCCCATGGTATTCCGGCTCATGTGGTTGAATACCTGCTGGCTGATTTCGGTGAACCGGCCATCGCGGTGATTGAGATAGAGGTAATCCTGTTCATGGAAATCGTTACTTACCAGGATATCGGGCCATCCGTCGTTATTAATATCACTGATGGCGATACCCAGTCCGAAATTATTTCCACCGCCGAATATACCAGCAGTATCACTGACTTCGGTGAAATGGCCCGCATCATTCCGGTACAGGCGGTTGCCATACTGTGGATGGCGAAGGGTGCGGAGTTTCTGTGTATTAAAAAACGGAGAGTAAAACTCATTGGCATGGTTAAGCTGGAACATGTCGAGGTCGCCATCGAGATCATAATCCAGGAACGCACTCTGGCTGGTATAGGTTCCCGGTGTTTCAAGTCCGTATTCGGCGGCCTTTTCCACAAACACTGGTGTTTCATTTTTAACTCCCGTGTTGATGAATAGTTGTTCGGCCCGGTCGGCATCCGTACCGAATCCGGAATAACAAACATAGATATCAAGCAGGCCGTCGCCATTAATATCAACCATATTTGCTCCGGTACGCCAGGCGTTTTTTCCAGCCACACCGGCAGTGGTTGTAATGTCTTCAAATTTTAAGTTACCCTTATTCAGGTAAAGTCTGGAAGGGGTCTGGTTACCGGTAAAAAACAGATCGGCGAGACCGTCACCATTCACATCACCAACTGCCACACCATTGCCATTGTAATAATACTGGTAGGTGAAAACATTATGCTCCCTGTCCTCCGTAATTGTATTGACGAAGTTTACACCGGTGGTACCGGGCGATAACTTCTCAAACATTTTCTCCGGTCTTGAACAACCGAAGATCAGCAGACAGATCAGGAACAGCGGGAGTCGCATAATATTTTTTAGTAAGATATAAAAAATAACCCCGGTCGAACAACCAGGGTTAAACGATTGCTTAACAAATGAATTTTTTAAAGAACCAACCCCTTAATTATAGTCAGGGTTCTGGATCAGCAGGTCATTTTTGTCTATCTCATTTTGCGGGATAGGCAGGCGATCCATGAACGGTTTATAATCCCTTGTTTCCAGGATCTGGTAGGTGAACCGAAGACTATTATCAGGTAATTTCACCACCGATACCTTACGTGCCGGCTCCTTGAAATAAACTTCACCCAATTTCCAACGACGTACATCGAAGAAACGGTGTTCTTCAAAACACAGTTCTACCCTGCGTTCATTCCTGATCTTTTCGCGCATGGCGGCTTGTGAAAGACCCGGTGTCATAGCCGGCTGGCCGGCCCTGGTACGTACCTGGTTGAGGGCGGTGTATACCGATGCATCGGGACCCACTGCTTCATTCTGTGCTTCTGCATAATTCAGCAATACTTCGGCATATCGTATAAAGATCCAGTCATTATCAGCATTTCCATTTGCGCCATATTTGGAAGTATCCACCAGTTTCAGCAGACCATATCCGGTTTTAGATGAATCACCATTGGTAGGCAGGTTGGCATTACCACCGCGGAATGTTTCAATCACTTTACCTTGTTTGTAAAGTGTTCCATTATGGATTACCGTTTTATCCAGGCGGTTATCCCGGTTGGTATAGGGCGACTGGTCATCATAACCCGAGCCTGGTTCGCTGATTGGAAGACCATTCTTCATTTCATATGCATCCACCAGGTTTTGGGTAGGAGCAAATCCACCCCAGGCACCGTCGTTTGCATTGGCGCTGAAATACCATTTATTCCTTGCACCATCACTTGGGTTGATGCTTGGGTTCTGGAATTTACGGGCGAAGATCACTTCATTGTTTCCCAGTTTATCCATGAACAGGCGATAGTAATCGGCATAAAGTCCGTACTGGCCGCTGCCGGGTGCGGGTCCGAATGCCATCACTTCCCTTCCGGCAGCTGCTGCTGCGGTGAAACGGGTAGTGGCATCGGCAGCGTTGGGAGTATTCAGCGGACTGGCGAAATACAGGAGGATCCGGGCTTTCAGGGCAAGTGCTGCAACCTTTGTTGCGCGGCCCAGGTCGGCCGTAGGCATTACCGGTGGCAGGTCCGCTGCAGCCGCATCACAATCTGCTACAATTTGCGTCACACATTCTTCGTACGTATTACGTGCAATGATGGATTCCGATGGAGTGCCTGTGGTAATGATCAGGGGTACACCACCAAAACATTTGATGAGTTCGGCATACGCAAAAGCCCGGAGGAATATGGCTTCTGCCTTCATCCTTGTTTTCAGTGCAGCATCAGCAGGAACCGCATCGATCTGTTCGATGAACGAATTGCATTTACGAATAACTGCATACTGGCTTACCCATATATCATCAGCATACGCCCAGGTAGTCGGTAACTGTCCCTGGTTAAGTGCATGGGTGGAAGCAGCAAGGTTATTACCTTCTGCATCATCGGTTGCCATGGCGAAGGCCGACATACCCCTCGACCATCCGGCATCACCCGGATTCTGGTCGCGACGTGCAAATCCATTGGGCATCGTGCCATAGATATTTGTGAGGACCCGGTTAGCCAGGTTGATATCCTGGAAGACCGTCACATCTGAAAGGGAATCGCTGGGAAACTGTTCCAGGAAACTCTTTTTACAGGAACCCGTCATTATTACCACAACGAGTATTCCGGTGATCCATTTTAATTTTCTTGTAAGCATACTGTTTGTTTATAAAGTTTAACTGGCGGATTGAATTAAAACTGGACGTTGACACCGAAATTAAAAACCGCCTGCACCGGATAATACCAGCCGCTGGTGTTTGTATTTTCAGGATCCACATTCCGCAGTTTAGTCCAGGTAACCAGGTTTTGTCCGGTTGCAAATACCCTCAGGTTTGATATCCCTGCTTTTTTAACCAGGTCCGTTGAAAAATTGTAAGCGATCTCTGCATTTTTCAAACGCAGGTACGCAGCATTTTTTATCCAGAAGCTATTACCGCCTAAACCATAACTTGGTCCGCCGGGAATCTGGTAGTTATTGGTAGTAGCCGTTGCATTGGTAGAAAGTTTTGGCAGTTTTCCATCAGGGTTCGATGGGTTCCAGCGATCCAGCCATTCGGCCGATACGCGTCCGCCATTAAAGAATGCATAACCAGCGTTATTGATCAGTTGCTGATGCACACGGTCGGCTCCCTGGAACAGGAAATTCATTTCAAATCCTTTCCAGCGTGCACCACCTGAAATACCATAAACCAGTTCAGGGATATTACCCGTGGTCAGGTATTGCCTGTCGTTCGAATTTATCACACCATCCTTGTTCAGGTCATCATACATGATATCACCCAGTCCAACAGGGAACTCAGTTGTTACCGTATATCCGTCAAGTGTAGCCTGGTCGCGGATAATACCAATTGCCTTGTAACCATAGTAGGCACCAATGGGGCGGCCGATCACATTCAATGCATCGGTAAGGTTGGCGGCAACTGGTGCTTTCCTGATTTCATTTTTTACAAGGGTCATATTTGCGCGGGCGAAATACGACCAGTTCCGGTCAATTGATTTACTGTGACCGATATTAAGTTCAAGACCCCTGTTGAGCACAGCACCCACGTTTTCAGGAGGTAATTGTCCTCCATATGCAGATGGGATCTGTGAGTACCGGTATCCAAGTATATCCTTCCGGTATTCCCTGAAGAAATCCATTTCAATATCAAACATCCCTTTCAGGAAACGTGCTTCAAAACCGATATCAGACTTGGTGGAAGATTCCCACTGTACAATCGGATTGGAAGCAAGTGGATTCAATCCTGGTAATGTCGATCCTCCAAATGCATAGTTGTTTGCCACACTCTGGTAACGGGAGATGTAGGCGAAACGTAGTTCATCACCAATCTTGTCGTTACCCAGCTGACCCCATGAACCTTTTATTTTCAGGAAATCAAGTACACCTGCTGTGCCTTCCATAAAATTTTCCCGGGAGACTATCCAGCCTGCTGAGAAAGCGGGGAAATAACCACGACGGAATTTTGGTGCAAAGTTTTCCGTTTCATCACGGCGAAGGCTGGCCTGGAAAAGATACCTGCCATCGTAGTCATAGTTAATCCGGCCGGCAGCACTGCGCAGGGCAAACCGGTCGAGATTGCCATAGATCGTTTCTGTTATTCCACCTGTCGAATTGGTTGCTGGCCCGAAGTTCAATGCCTGGAAAAATCCGTTTTCGAATCCGCTGCGGCCCGCACCAAAGAATTCAACAGGGCGTTCCTGACGGAGTATCAGCACAAGGGCAGATACATTGTGTTTTCCAAAACGGCGGTTATAATTCAGCTGTGCCTGCAGTTCGGTCTGGTGGTTCTGGTAATAATCCTGATTCAGGCTGGGTGCATTGTAGTTCGACTGGACAAATCCACCTGATCCGTTTGCTGTATATACATACACATTATCCCGCCATGCTTTTGAAAAGTTCATCCGTTTGTCATATGCAAGTACACCTCTTAAAGAAAGACCCTTTACCCAGGGGATTTGTTGTTCAATTGCAAGGTTGGTAAGGATTGTATTGTCTTCCCTTCTGTTATAACCGCCCGCCGGGTCAATGGCCCTTAATGTATTGGTGTATGAACCAATCTGTGCATATCCCACACCATCGTATACAGCAGGTATTGTTGGGGGGTTACGCAGGGTATGTTCAAAAATCTGCGAGATTCCGGTAGGTGGCGCGGTGCGTTTTTCCAGTCGGCCTGACACATCGATAGATACCTTGGTAGTGTTGGTAACCTGCAGGTCAAGATTCAGACGCAGGTTATATCGTTTGTATCCAAGTGAACTATACAAACCCTTCTGGTCAAAATATCCCAGTGAAGCGAAGTATTTTAATTTTTCAGTACCACCACTGAAGTTCAGGTTATGTTGCATCTGGCCAGCAGAGCCACCCAGTACAAGCCGCTGCCAGTCGGTGTTTGGATACAGTACCGGATCAGAGCCGGTGCGGAATGCTTCTATTTGCTCAGGCGTATAGGTAATGGGCACACCATCATTGAGCTGTGCTTCCGAAAGCAATGTGGCATATTCAAAGGAACCAAGGTTATCATTGAATTTAGAGACTTCCTGACGTGCGTAATTAAAAGAGTAACTGGTTGTATTCTTTCCCGTTTTTCCTCTCTTGGTGGTTACAAGTAATACTCCATTGGCACCGCGAACACCAAAGATGGCAGCAGAAGAAGCATCTTTCAGGATACTGATCGATTCAACTTCATTGGCATCCAGTTGTGAAAAATCACGGAATGTCCGCACAATCCCATCAACAACAACCAGGGGTTCCATACTTCCGGAGAAGGTCGACTGGCCACGGATATAAAGACGGGCATCATCAGCACCCGGTTCACCCGAAGCCTGTTTGGTTATAATACCGGGAACCCTTCCGATCAGCGCATTACTAAGGTCGGCAACCGGTGCCTGCACCAGTTCCTTTGTAGCAACGGTGGAAATAGCACCGGTTACATTTGCACGACGCTGGCTGCCATATCCCACAATTACCAGGTCGGCAAGTGTATTGGCGGTACCATCATCAAGGATAGCATTGTAGCTCCCGGCACTGGTGGCAAGGATTTCCTGTGTGGCCATACCTATATAAGAAATGACCAGCATTCCGCCACCCGGAGGCAGTGACAGGTTATATTGTCCCGAGTCGTTGGTAACAGTTGCAATATTGGTACCCTTAAGGTTGACCGAAGCCGACGCAAGCGCCGTACCCGTCGTTTTACTGGTGACCCTTCCGGATACCAGGATATTCTGCGCATGGACAGAGCCTGCAATGATAAGCAGGAGGGCCATACTTAAAAACCTGACGAAATATCTCATATGCAATTTTTAATTGAGTTAACTGATTCTGGTTCGTATTTAATTGGCCACGAATTTGAACTGGTGGACGGTCTGCGATGCTGTTCCCGACCGCAGTACCATATTGGTAGCACTGATCGAGATGATCCGGTAACTATTACTTGAAATGTCAGTGACACCGATAAATTTATCCGGCACATTCGCATTAAGGGTGATCAGTCCAACACCCGCAGATCCCGCAGGTACATTGGGTGAGTATGCATAAACGAAATCGGTATACGACCGGTCGGTCCCGCAGGTATAATTGGGACTGATATTACCTGCATTGAACGTGGAACCGTTGGCATTATAGGTCAGCTTAAGATCGGTTCCAAACGTATACACATCGTCTTTCTGACAGGCATCGAGTCCACCTCCGCCAAAGTACTGGCCAGGGTTACCTTCGGTTCCCACAATAATTGCATTCGCACCATCCGCCGGATCAAGTTTCCAGCTATGTGCAGTAAGTAATACAAACTGGGGAATGTTCAGCAGATCGTCGGACGTGACTGTAACTGTTTGCTCAGATACGGTGGAACCTCCGGGTCCAAATGCGCGGAGGCGGACAGTGTATGTTCCCATAGTGGGGAAATAAGCTGTATCAAGTGCTCCGCCTTTTATGTATGTTCCATTGCCCATATCCCAGGCATATCCAAAGGCATTGGTTGAAGTACTGGCCAAAGCGTAGGTATTGGCCTTGCCCGTCACGGGGGCAATCGTAAAGGAAGAAGCGGCCGGTTCTCCCAACTCCTTGACCTTATCGGGCTGGCATCCAGATATAGCTACTGCCATCGCCAGCAATACCGGAGTAAAAATTAGCGGGATTCTCATCGTTTTAAATGATTTCGTTTCTAAAATTGGTTGATAAGCAGAGGCGGGTTCGGGCATGGATTAATCATCCGGTTTTCGGGATAAACTGGTAAAAAATCTGAATATGTTTTAAGGGGAGGTTTAAGTTGGTCATACTTCCGGGAGCGGGAAGTATGGCAATCGTTTTTTCTCGTTTCATTGTACAAGCGTTAAGTTTTGAGCGGGCTGGCTGACCCGTATGAACAAGCAAAGCAAAGTTAGCGCTGTACTGACGACAGGGAAATAATGGGGTACATCACTACTACATCATACCAAAATAAACACCTGAAATCAATGCATTCACTACATCTGTAGTACATCAGCGTGAAAAAAAATCGGGAATCGGGAAGTATTGATGAATATCGCGGTAAATTGTAGGTAGACCTAATAATGATTAAACTGCCAATGATTTCCAGGGTATTAATATTTTTCCTTTTACTGTTTTTCGTGTCTGATGCATTCACTCAGCGCTACATCGGCCAGAGTGAAATAGTGAATTACGAAAAAAGCCAATATAACGCCGGTGCCCAGAACTGGGCCATCAGGCAGGATGTAGAGGGGCGGATGTATTTTGCCAATAATGAAGGATTGCTCAGCTTCGATGGTACCTACTGGAAACTCTACCCGCTGCCCAATAAAACCATTTTAAGGGCAATGGAGTTTGGGAAGGATAAAAAGATCTATGTAGGAGGCCAGGATGAATTTGGATATTTCGCACCGGACAAAAACGGGAAACTGGTCTTTAATTCGCTGGTGGGACTAATTCCTGAAGCCGATCGCCGCTTTGCAGATATCTGGACAATCATTACAGTGGGGGAGGATGTGTACTTCCGATCCTCGGGCAGGATCTTCCGCTTCCATAATAATAAGATCACTTCTTATCCAGCCGCCAGCTCATGGATTTACCTCGGACTGGTTTCAGGAAGGTTACTGGCCCAGGATGGCCGGACCGGCTTATCAGAGTTCAGGGGAGCAGTATTTACCACCATTATCCCCGCTGATGAACTTCCGGCTGGCATCCGGATAAATGATATGACCGCACTGGGCGACGATACTGCCCTGGTGAGTACCAATCGTTTTGGTTTATTCCGTTTCGGCGGCAACACCCTTACACCACTCCGGCTTACAGGTATGGCCGTACCAACGGGTACCGAATTCAGCGGAGCTGTGATAGTGGATCCGGAACATGTTGCAGTAAGTACCAACTCAAATGGTTTTTACCTGATAAACAGAAATGGATGGGTACTTGATAATTTTTCCAAACGTGACGGACTACAGCATAACAGCATTCGCACCATGTTCCTTGACAAGAGTAATAATATCTGGTTCGGACTGGACAGCGGCATCGATTTCATTGCAATCAATAATGCGGTAAAACATATCAGTCCCCCGGTTATGAACGACGGATCAGGCTTCGCCGTTTCCATGATGAACGGCAACCTGTACTTTGGACTATCATCAGGAATTTTCCGTATGCCGTTGCCGGCTATACGCGACCTGAGTTATGCCAGTAATGAAACATCATTGGTAACCTGGGGACAGACCTACGGTTTTTCAATTGTAAACAACGAAATGCTCGCCGCAATGGACGATGGTTTCTACCTGGTGCGCGGCGACCAGGCCAGCGCCATCAGCCGGGGCACAGGCTTCTGGACATTCGAATCCATCCAGCAATTCAAACAGGGACCAACCATCGCAGCGGGAACCTACCTGGGTGTGCGCCTGTTTGATTATAATAATGGCGTATTTACAGAACGCGGTTCTGTAGCGAACTTCAGGGCCTCAGCCCGCTTTCTGGAAATCGATAACGACCAGACCATCTGGGTATCGCATCCTTATCGCGGCATTTATAAAATTGACCCCGCAAAAAGTGGCCTGAACCACGGAGTCCGGCTTTTTACACAGTCTAACGGTCTTCCCTCTACATTGAATAACCATGTATACAAGGTCAAAAACAAAGTGATCATTGCTACCGAAAAAGGGATTTATGAATACAACCACCGGGCAGACAGTTTTCAGTTGTCTGACTATTATAAAGATATTTTTGGTACCCGTGGAATCCGTTATCTGAAGGAAGATGGCAGCGGGAATATCTGGTTCGTGCAGGAAAAAAATATCGGGGTGGTTGACTTTTCCACACGGGAACCAAAACTTATTTTTTTTCCGGAACTCACGGGTAAAATCATGAGCGGGTTTGAACATATCTATCCTGTGAACGATAATAATATTTTTGTGGGAGGTGAAAAAGGATTCTACCATATCAACTATGAAAAATATAAACAGACCAATGCAGGCCTTTCCGTTTTTATCCGCACGGTAAAAGCCATGGGTAGCAGCGAACAACTACTTTATGATGGTTATTCCCGCGTGGCCAACGGCAGCAGTGCACAAAGGGAAGATGATGTATTCTCTCTGGGCCATGATCTTAATTCTTTCCATTTCGAATTCTCTTCTCCTTTATATGAACAGCAATCCAATATAGAATACAGTTATAAACTCAGGAATTTTGATCGCGACTGGTCCGACTGGTCCAAAAAAACCGAGAAGGATTATACCAACCTGCCCGCGGGTAATTATACATTCCAGGTGCGGATGCGCAATAACCTCCGCGGTGAGAGCGCCATCAGCAGTTATAGTATTGTGGTGTTGCCGCCCTGGTATTTTACCACATGGGCCTGGCTTTTTTACGCTCTTCTTGGAGTGGGTATCATGTGGTGGTTCTATAAAAAGCACCAGCGCAAACTTCAATCGGAAAGATTGAAACACCAGGAAGAACAGAAAAAACAAGCCTACCTGCATACACTTGAACTGGAAAAATCGGAGAAGGAAGTGGTGAAACTGCGAAACGAAAAACTGGAAGCAGAGATCGGTTACAAAAATTCGCAACTTGCTTCCACCGCAATGCACCTGGTACAGAAAGAAGAATTCCTCCAGAAGATCCGGGAGGAACTGCAGCATATGAACAAAACAGGAAAGGAAAAACATGACCCGGGTGAATTGAAAAAAATTTTAAGGATCATGGCCGAAGAGGAAAAGGTAACAGAAGAATGGGAACAATTCAGTGTACATTTTGATAAGGTAAACGGGGATTTCCTGATGTTGCTGAAAGAACGTTATCCTGACCTGAAAGCCCATGAACTTAAATTATGTGCATACCTGCGCATGAACCTTTCCAGCAAGGAAGTGGCACAGCTGATGAGTATTTCCGTAAGGGGCGTGGAGATCAGCCGTTACCGGTTACGTAAAAAATTACAGATTCCAAGGGAAACCAACCTGTTCCAGTTCCTCTTCGATATCCAGCGTAAGGAGGTGAAAAACGAGGTGGGGGACTAACCGGAAAAAATATTCCCGTATCTGTTTTATTTTCCTAAATTTAGTTTGTTGAAAAGACCGATTGCCATATTACTGATCGCCATTCATGCCTTTAACTTCGCGGGTTACACTCTCGTCTTTGATATATTGATCAAACGTTCCGATTCGCAGCTGGTGGCAAGGCTTGACAAATCGAACTACGATGAACGTAACCTGGTTGAAGTAAAAATCCCGCTGAATCTACCTTACCTGTTGAGTTCCACCGCTTACGAACGGTGTGACGGCAGCATTGAACACCAGGGAATAATCTATAATTATGTCAAACGCCGGGTGTTCAATGATACATTATCGGTACTCTGCATACCCAATCAGCAGAAGACATCGATCCTTAAAGAAAGCCGGCTTATTACAAAGGAGATCAATGGATTTCCTGCAGGTAAAAAATCAAAACAGGACAACCTGAAAAAAACGGGTGCTGCTGCTGATTTCTGCAACGTTTTACCTGATTATTCAATCGCCGGTATCAACCCCGCCAAAGCATTGAAACTTGCGGTGCAGCCGCCCTCCTGTTTTTCTTTATTCCGTTTAATCCCCGAGCGCCCGCCGCAATTATCCTGCTGATTTATTCCCGACTACCAACAACTATCGTATTGCCCGGCCACACTATGGCGGTGAAACGATGTAACTGCACGTTTACATTAAAATGAACCCATGCCACACATTCCCCTGGAAGAACACCTTCCCGGTATTACAGGCCTGCTGGAATACAGCCAGGCAACAGCTGCGCCAATCCGTGAACTGACCCAGATCCTGCTTCGTGGTCCATCCACGCTGACTGAACCCGAGCGTGAACTCATCGCAACGGTTGTGTCGCATGGTAATGGCTGCGTTTTTTGCAGCACTGCACATACCGCAGCAGTGGAAATCCTTTCGGGTGAATCAGAAACAGTTGAATGTGTGAAGACAGATATCAGCACCGCGCCTGTTTCAGAAAAAATGAAAACACTGCTGGCCATTGCCGCCCTGGTCCGCGTAAGCGGCAAGTCTGTAACCGCCGAAGTGATCAGCGAAGCAAAGGCTGCCGGTGCTACTGACCTGGAGATCCACGATACCGTACTGATTGCCGCATTATTTAGTTTATATAACCGGTATGTAGACGGACTGGCAACGGTTACACCAACCGATCCCGGTTACTATGCGGCACTGGCAATACGATTAAAGGAGCACGGCTACTACCGCCTTCCACAGGGTTATGATCATTTAAAATCAAATGCATGAAAGAAGCAGGTCATGATCATTTAAAATCAAACGCATGAAAGAAGCGAGTTATGATCATTTAAAATCAAACGCATGAAAGAACCAGGCGAAAAGATAACCGGATATCATTGGATCATGTTCCTGATCTGTTTCCTTGCAACCGCATTGGCAGGAACCGTCAGCACACTTATGTCGGTCTACCTTCCGGTTGCAGTGAAAGATGTGATGGGCCACCAGGACCCCGGCCAGTTTAACCGGATCAGTGGTTATATCAACTCGGTATTTATATTGGGTGCAGCTTTTGGTGGATTATTTGCCGGATGGATCAGCGACAGGTGGGGACGGAAAACAGCTGTCATTTTTTCCATTGCCTGTTATGGGACCTTCACCATTGTTAATGGCTACATGCCGCACTGGTGGGGCATTGTGGCCTGCCGCTTTTTAAGTGGAGTGGGAATGGGAGCCGTGCTGGTAACCACTACCACACTGATGATGGAAGAATGGCCCGTTCGTTCGCGGGCTATCTTTATGGGCATCCTGTCCATCTCTTTTCCGGTTGGCATTTTTTCGGCCGGTGTAATAGATTTATTTGTATCCTCCTGGCGACAGGCATTTCTTGTTGGGATTATACCGGTGATCATTGCGTTTCTTTCCATCTTCCTGCTCCGCGAATCGGTGAGCTGGAAGCTGAGCAGGTCGGTGTTCACCAGGAAGGCCACAGGATTGATGCGGCCAGCAAAACAGATCCGGCTTAACCTGTTAAAAGGCTCACTGATATTTGGAACCATGCTGATTGGACTCTGGGCAGTTTTTTCATGGCTGCCTACCTGGATACAAACCCTGGTGAAGGAGGGTGATGGACAAAATGAACGTGGTCTAAGTATGATGATGCTCGGTATGGGCGGACTAGTTGGTGGTTTTATTTCCGGCTGGATCATTAATGCACTCGGCCTTCGAAAATCAATGCTGCTTTGTTTCGGGATCTGTGCCCTGTTCTCCCTGCTGCTTTTTAAAACAAACAACGAAATCAAACCACTGGTTTACGCGGGAATTTTAATCATTGCCCTCGCCTTTGGAATCAGCCAGGGTGTATTGTCTGTTTATATTCCACTCCTGTTTCCTGTTGCGGTGCGCGGACGTGCCACCGGTTTCTGTTTTAATATCGGTCGTTTTTTTACCGCGGCAGCTGTGTTGTTTGTTGGTGTACTTGTGTCGGAACTGGGTGGTTATGGTTCTGCATTATTTGCCTTTTCATTCATATTCCTTGCCGGATTCCTGGTCCTGCTGCTTACCCCTGACGAGCCGGCGGTGAGCGAAGCAGAACCCACCGGCCAGGTAGCGGAACAAATCATTTTAAAAAATAACTAATGCCACATATAGATCTCGATACATCCATACCTGGGATCAGGAGCCTTGTAATGTTCCGCCCCGAAACCGGCAAACCCTTATATGAGCTGGTGCAGGTATTATTGCGTGGTTACTCCACCCTGCCCGCATCTGACCGCGAATTGATTGCGGCCTATGTATCGCAGAAAAATGATTGCAGGTTCTGCCGCGACAGCCACGCTGCTGCGGCAAGGGTTTTGTCGGCCCGCCCTTCACTGACCGATACCGCACTGAACGATCCAACACATCCATCTGTCAGCCGCAAGATGCAGGCCTTACTCCGCATCGCGGGTAAAGTCCAGGAATCGGGCATGGATGTTACAGCCAATGATATCGTCCAGGCAAAAGCTGCATCAGCAACGGATCGCGAGATCCATGATACGGTACTGATCGCTGCCACTTTTTCATTATTCAATCGTTATGTCGACGGCCTCGCCACCTTCACACCAACTGATCCACAGGTCTACACAGAAATGGGTGAACGGATGGCGAAGGGATATGTTTTACCACAAAAAAAATAACCATGGCATTTATTGATCTTAAGAATGATTTACCCGGTATCCGCGGACCAATGGCATACCGGCCCGAAACTGCAAGGCCATTGAATGAACTGGCAGAGGTGCTGCTGCACGATGAAGACAATACACTGAGCAGGGGCGACCGTGAACTTATCGGCACCTACGTGTCATCACTCAATGATTGTTTTTTTTGCCAGAATGTTCATGGCGCTATGGCCCAGCACTACCTGGAATGTGATACTTCCTTCATCGACGGAGTGAAGGCGAATCCACTTGCCATGCCAATTTCCGGAAAAATGAAAAGCCTGCTGCAGATCGCCGCTGCAGTGCAACGGGGAGGGAAACAGGTGACTGCCGAACTGATTGCGCATGCAAGAGAGCAGGAGGCGACCGACCGGGAAATCCACGACACCGTACTGATCGCTGCTGCCTTTTGTATGTTTAACCGGTATGTTGATGGCCTGCAGACCTGGGCACCGGCCGACCGGCAGGTTTATATTGACCGGGCAAAAATGAGAGCAGAAGCAGGTTATGCAAATATTGATGTGACTACCTGAACCGTGACCACCTTGCCATAAACAACCGTCAATAAAATTTATCCAATCGATAGAGAGAAATCCGGAAAATTTATCCATCAGATAAAGAGCCGGCCAAAAAAATACCAGAACCAAACTCAACTGCGACAACAATGTCTTTCATAAATGTAAACGAACAACTGCCCGGGATCCGCTCCCTGCTTGCCTTCCGGCCCGAAGTAGCGGGACCGCTTGCGGATCTCGCGAATATTTTACTCCGTGATGAAAACGGACTATCCCCGGCCGAACGCGAAATGATCGGCGCCCATGTATCGTACCTGAACGACTGTTTTTACTGCCAGCATTCCCATGCCGCCATTGCCTGCGAATACCTCAATGGTAACACAGGACTGGTGGAACAGGTAAGGATTTACGGCGCTGAAGCGTCCGTATCTCCCAAACTAAGCAGCTTACTCCGTATCGCGGCGAGTGTACAACAAAGTGGCAGGGCCGTAACAGCCGACCAGGTGTTACAGGCAAAAGGACATGGTGCCACTGACCGTGAAATCCATGATACCGTGCTTATCGCAGCGCTGTTCTGCCTCTTCAACCGTTATGTCGACGGACTTGCTGCGAATACCCCCACCGATCTTTCTTCCTATCCCTTCCGGGCCAGGGAAGTAGTGGATACAGGGTATGGGGGGCGGGCCATCAGTTTAGCTAAACAACCAGACACTCTATAATTAGTACCGATCCATTTTTATTCAACTTTAAAATCAAGGGATGAAAAATTACCTGCTAATGATTTCGCTTCTGTTACTGATGACTACAGTAATGGCGCAAACAAAAACTATCACCGGTGTAATCACCGGGCCGGATAAACAACCGGCGTCCAACGTAAATATTTCCGTAACACAATCAACTGCGGGAACGGTGACCAATACCGCCGGACGTTTCAGCATTACAGTCAGTCCGCCTGCCACACTGGTCATCAGTGCAACGGGTTACCGCACCGTTACATTTCCCGTTACAACATCAACTGCGGAAATAAGTATCAGTCTTGAAGAAGATGTGGCGCGACTGGATGAAGTAGTAGTCACGGGTCTGGCCACCAATGTCAAACGCCGTAACCTCGCAAACGCAGTAGCCACCATTTCGGCCCGCGAACTGAACGGGATTGCACCCGCGCAGACTTTTGATGCGGCCCTGAACGGAAAGATCACGGGCGCATATATAAATGCCAACTCCGGCGCACCGGGTGGAGGCATCTCGGTAAAACTCCGTGGTGTTACTTCTGTATTCGGGAATACCCAGCCATTGTATGTACTCGATGGAGTGTTTGTAGATAACAGTTCCACATCAGGTGGATTGAATGTGGTGACCAACGCGTCAGGCTCTGCCACTACTTCTTCACAGGATAACCCCTCCAGCCGTATCGCTGATATCCGTCCGGAGGATATCGAAAATATCGAGATCCTTAAAGGTGCTTCGGCGGCCGCAATATATGGATCAAAAGCCGCAGCAGGAGTGGTGATCATCACTACTAAAAAAGGAAAGGCGGGAAAGACAAGGGTGTCTGTTTCACAGGACCTTGGCCTGATCGAGGCCAGGAAATTATTGGGCGCCCGTGAATTTAACGGCGACCGTGCAGCCGGACTTTCATCCGATCCCGCTACCAGCACCGCATTACGCGCACAGTTTGAAGCAGCGAAAGCTGCCGGTAAAATCTTTGACTATGAAAAAGAAATTTATGGGAATACCGGATTTGCCCGCAACACCGTTGCCAGTCTGAGTGGCGGCAACGAAAAAACCGGCTTTTATCTTTCTGCTTCGCAAAAAGATGAAGAGGGGATTGTTAAAAAAACCGGTTACCGTAATACCAGTGTGCGACTCAACCTTGATCACCGGATCAATGATAATATCAAGATCAGTGTAAGCTCCAATTATATTAATTCATCGGCCGACCGCGGATTTAATGGAAATGATAACGCTGGTGTTACCCTGGGGATCGCACTTTCCTCTACACCTTCATTTGCCCAGCTGCACCCCGACGAATTTGGTAACTACCCGGCCAACCCGTTCGCTGCTTCCAATCCGCTGCAAACTATCGCGCTGATGAAGAACAACGAAGCAGTCAACCGTTTTATAAATGGTTTTAATCTGGAAGCTATCCTGCAGAAAAATAATAAAAGCACTACCAGTTTTATTGGCCGCGGGGGAGTCGATTTTTATAATCTCGCTACTACAGTACTCTTCCCGAGTGAACTGCAGTTCCAGGCAATCAACAAAGGCACCTCCATACAAGGGAATACCCGGAGCCTGAGCACCAACTATATCCTCTCACTGGTGAATGTGTTTAATGTTTCAGAACAGCTGGCACTTACCACATCTGCCGGACTTACCAGGGAAACGGGTAACTACAATAATATCCTGAACATAGCCACACAGGTGATTTCCGGTCAGTCAAATGTAGACCAGGCTGGTGCTTCGAATGCCACCCAGTTCAGGACCAAATACCAGAATGAAGGGGTGTTTGTACAGGAAGAAGCATTAATCGCTGACGCAATTATCCTTACTGGTGGTGTACGTTTTGACCGCTCTTCCAATAATGGCGATGCAACAAAATACTATGCCTATCCAAAGGCTGGTGTTTCCTGGAACCTTACCAGGATGGGGATCATACCACAGACATTTGTAAACGATCTTAAATTACGTGCTGCATTTGGCCAGGCTAATAATGTACCGGCATATGGAAGTAAGTTCACTTCACTGGTAGTGTCCAATATCAATGGTAATCCTGGTTCAATTGTAAGTGTACAACAGGGCCAGCCGGGTATTAAACCCGAACGCCAGTCGGAGTTTGAAACCGGTGTCGATTTCACCGTACTGAATGGAAGGATGTCGTTCCAGCTTACTTATTACACTAAAAAAATCACTGACTTCCTGATGCAGGCCAGTCTGCCTTCTTCATCCGGTTTCACCAGCAAATGGGTTAATGCCGGCGACCTGCGCAACCGTGGCGTGGAACTGGGGATGAGTGCAAGACCCGTTTCCAACCGTGACCTGGTATGGAATACCACGCTGAACTTCTGGAAGAACCGTTCAACCGTGACCAGGCTCGATATCCCGTCCACCCCACAGGGCTCATTCGGTTATGTACTTGGAAGTTTCCAGATTGAAGAAGGAAAATCCGCCACCCAGATCCTTGGTCTCAATGGAAGGGGCGTAGGTTTACTGGGAGATGCGGAACCCAAATTCCAGATGAATACCTATAACGATATTACCTTCAGAAACAGGCTGAGCCTGCGTTTCCTGGTGCATCTGAAAGCGGGTGGTCAAAATATAAACCTGACCAGCCTGCAGAATGATTTCGGAATGACCAGTAAAGACTTTGATGTGATCGGCAATGAAGCCGGATTGCCGAACGGAATCTATCGGATCAGCAAGGTGGGTACCACGGCAGAAGAATTCGTCCAGAACTCAGGTTACATGCGCCTTCGCGAAATCGGTCTTTATTATAGTTTCACCAAATTGCCGTTAAGTTATCTGCGTGGCGTAAGGGTGGGGGTATCACTTAATAACTGGTGGACCATTACCAAATACAAATCATACGATCCGGAAGTATCAAATTTCGGAACAGGATTTTCGACCGGGGTTGATGTACTTCCTTATCCCGCAGTTAAACGTGCCAGCTTTCACCTGACTATCGACCTCTAAACATTAAATACTACCAAGATGAAAATGATTCATATAAAAAATTCACTCCTGCTTGCCGTAATGGCGCTTGCATTCAATTCGTGCAAGAAGGATTTCGGTAATCTCAACAATCCGACCGTGGAGGATTTTCTCGCCAATGCCTCACAAAGCCAGCTGAATAATCTTGTCAGCGGCACCGAATCGGGTATGCGCACATCCATGGCGTTTTACATTGATGATGTAGGCACCATTGGTCGCGAAGGGTACCGCTTCTCAGGCTCTGAACCCCGTTATGTGACAGACCTGCTTGGGTTCAACAGTGGTACGCTCAGCAATAGTAACTTTTATATTGCAACCCCATGGTCTGCCCGGTACCGGGTTATAAAGAACTGTAATGTGCTGATCGAAGCTGCCACCAATTCAACATTGATCACAGAGCCACAACGTAAGGCCTATACAGGATTTGCAAAAACCATCAAGGCCTACCAGCTTCTCCTCAATCTCAACCTGACCTATACCAATGGAGTAAGGGTGGATGTGAACGATCCTGATAACCTGGGTCCCGTACTGAACTACGATCAATCGCTGACCGCCATCATCACTTTATTGAATAGCGGGAAAACGGATCTTACGGGTTCTGCTGTCAGCTTTCCACTGGCAGGGTTTGCTGGTCTCTCCGATGCGGCCGGACTGGTAAAGTTCAACCGGGCACTGGCAGCAAGGGTAGCGGTGTACCAGGAGGACTGGGACGCTGCACAGACTGCTTTGGATGAATCGTTCCTTGATCCCGCCGGTGATTTTAATGCCGGGGTCTACCATACATTTGGTACCGGTTCAGGCGATCAGCTCAATCCCATGTTCATTCCACAGAATACAAACGGGGAAACAAGGGTGGCTCATCCTTCCTTTGCTACTGATATCAATCCCGGCGACGACCGAATTAATAAAGCCACTTTAAGGAATACTACGGCTTCCCTCAGTGGCCTTTCTTCCGACCGTGATGTATGGGTGTATAAAAGCAGTACGGCACCGATTGCCCTGATCCGGAATGAAGAGCTGATCCTGCTCTCTGCTGAAGTCAGTTTACAGAATGGTGCACTGCCTGCTGCAACAACTGCTCTCAATATTATCCGCGGGGGTCACGGACTATCACCCTATAGCGGTGCTTCCACTGAAGATGCATTGCTGACCGAATTACTTACGCAACGCCGGTATTCACTTTTTTATGAAGGCCATCGCTGGATTGACCTGCGCAGGTACAACCGGCTTGATGAACTTCCCATTGACCGCGGCGGCGATGATGTGTGGGTTTTATTTCCTTTACCATTAACCGAAGAATAAAATCAAATGAGAAAATTTATCCTTGTTGCCGGACTGATCCTTTTATTCGCTGTTGAAATCCTGCGTGTTTATTTCATCATGCCATTTCCCGGATCACAAAAGGCAGATACCATCGGCTTTGCCTACTGGCTGGGCAGGAATATCATCTGGCTCAGGATCCTGCTGGCTGTAATACTTATCTATCCCGTAGTTTATGCGTTAAGGAATAACCGTCGATGGAAGAAGTTAGCGCTTGTGCTGGTATTGTTCCTCTACTTTATTGTATTCTATTTTGTCAACTTCCGGTTTGAGGCGGATAAAATGTTTTATCAGCCAACAGTTAAAACTTTTTATAACCGCACGGAAAATAAAGTTGATTCAAATAAACTGGTGCTGGGTGTATTGATCAATGGACAATCAAAAGCTTATCCGGTTGAGGTCATCGGTTATCACCACCAGGTGCGCGATAGCATTTCCGAAAAACCGGTGATGGTAACCTATTGCACCGTCTGTCGCACCGGTCGCGTTTATTCCCCGCTGGTAAATGGCAAACCGGAAGAATTCAGGCTTGTGGGGATGGATCATTTTAATGCAATGTTCGAAGATGCAGGTACAAAGAGCTGGTGGCAACAGGCTACCGGCCAAGCCATTGCCGGCAAGCTGAAGGGAACAACTCTCGAAGAGATCCCTTCACAGCAGATGACACTGGCAAGTTGGTTCAGGCTCCATCCCAACAGTACCGTGCTTCAGCCCGACGGCGGGTTTAAGAAACGTTATGATGACCTGGAAGGATATGACGAAGGCACTATTGCGGGCGGACTTGAACATCGTGACAGTACATCCTGGTCGGACAAGTCATGGGTGATCGGTGTCAACTACGCTCCCGGAAAGTACAAGGCATACGACTGGAACGAACTTGTAAAAAAACAGGTGATCCAGGACAGTGCCGGTAATATACCATTGTTGCTGACCCTGGATGATGATGGCAAGTCATTCCATACATTCAACCGAAGGTTGGCCGATCAGGTCTTCGACTTCTCCATCCTTCATAATGACAATACAATGACGGACCGGCAAACGGGTTCATTGTGGACCACCGATGGTACAGGTATTTTTGGCCTGATGAATGGCTACCAGCTGGAACGTTTGCCTTCATACCAGGAGTTCTGGCATTCATGGAAACAATTCCATCCGGGTACAGAAAAATAAAAAACACCAATTCCAATTGAAAATTTACTCCTCCTGCCAACGCAGGAGGTTTTTTTTGCGCATAAATACGGACCCCATATCCCATATTTATTTTATTAAGGCTGCAACTGACGGGGTTAATGTGTTATTTCACCACATTCATTTAGTTCTCTAAGTGCTAACCTTTATTAACGGTTGTTGGCACGATACTTCCACGTAGTGTTAATACTAAACGGCGTATAATGACAACCAACATGTCATACGAAAAACAGTTGGAGTATCTCCAGAGCAAACTAAAAGTTTCGAGGGAATACATTCTAGAAACCTGTGGTATTTCCAGGGTGAGTCTTGAAAAAATTATTGATTACCTGGAAAACAACAAAAATGAATTTGCCCGGTTTTATCTGAGGGTATGATCCGGTTTTGAAAGCAACGCCAAATCCTAATAATGACCAGGACGTGTTACTTCCTGTATACCTTACAATAATTAAGCGTCTACGAACTGCCTCAATTTCTGAGGCAGTTTTTTTATAAGCCCGTTATTGTCTTCACATAACATTCTTCCCTATACGAAATCGTTTGCGATGATCAACTGCCTGAATTGATGGAAGAACAATAAATTCGTGACCAAATGATGCCTGTTACATGAAGATGCTACCCCGAATTTTCCTGCCTGCCTTTGCCTGCTTTTTTTTCAACGCACAATCACAACAATCAACCCGTTTAACGGATAACTGGCAATACCTCCGGTCGGACCTGGGCGGGGTCTGGGAAGCGGTGCGACCGGTTCCTCCCGGTGGTCCCGAGGCAGTGCCTGTGTGGACATCCGTATCCTTACCTCATTGTGTAAATGCACTGGATGCAACCGATCCGGATATAAATTACTACCAGGGTCCCGCCTGGTACCGGACCACTCTCGATATAAAAAATCCTTATCCGCAAGGTCGTACCATCCTTCATTTTGAAGGGGCCGGACAAAAAACTTCCGTGTATATCTATAACACGCTTGTTGCGGTGCATGTGGGCGGTTATGATGAATTCAGTGTCGATATCACTGATGTTGTTGCTGATTTCCGTGAGATGCCGGTATCTGTAAGGCAATTTAAAGGCAGGGTTCCTTTATCTATCAGGACGGATAATTCCCGCGATCTGGAAATGATCCCTTCAGCCTTATCGGATTTTAATGTTTATGGTGGTATCTACCGTTACCTGAACCTGGTGTATGTACCCGACCTGTCGATCGATAAATTATTTATCAACGCTGAAACCGACGAAAATGGAACCACCGGCAACATCAGTATCCTTCCGCGATTTTATAATAAGAGTAATACAACAGAAACCAACTGGGAAATGCGGGTCACCGATCCCACCGGAAAAGAAGTTTATCAGAATACTTCAACAATATCACTGAATCCAGACAAGCCGGTATCAGTTATGCTGAAGAAACCCATTCGCTGGTCGCCCGCCAACCCGCGCCTCTATCATATAAGTATAAAGATGGGGGATTATACATATGAAGACAGGTTTGCCTTCCGGCATTTTGAATTTGTAAAACAGGGACCCTTCCTGTTGAATGGGAAACGGCTTTTGTTAAAGGGCACGCACAGGCATGAAGACCATGCAGCTGTAGGTGCGGCCATGACGGAAGAGATGATGCGTACCGAAATGCTGATGATAAAAGATATGGGCGTTAATTTTATCCGGCTTGGACATTACCAGCAGTCGCGTATAATCCTGAATCTTTGTGATAGTCTTGGTATCCTGGTCTGGGAAGAGATCCCCTGGTGCAGGGGCGGACTTGGTGGCGAGATCTACCAGGATCAGGCCAAACGGATGCTCACCAATATGATTGAACAACATTATAACCATCCTTCGGTTGTCATCTGGGGACTGGGTAATGAGAACGACTGGCCCGGGGATTTTCCCATCTATGATACATTGAAAATCCGCAACTTTATGAAAGAGTTGAATAGCTTTTCCCATAAACTGGATCCATCCAGAAAGACGGCCATCAGGCGTTGCGATTTTTGCAAAGACATCGTGGATATTTATTCTCCATCAATCTGGGCTGGCTGGTACCGGGGTATGTATACCGAATACAAAAGCATTTCAGAAGTTGAACGAAAAAAAGTGGATCACTTCCTGCATGTGGAATGGGGTGGAGATAGCCATGCAGGTCGTCATTCAGAAAACCCCGATAAAGGATTGCAGCAAATAGCTGCAGTTGGTAAAGCTGATGAACGGGCAGGCGACGCCGCATTGGTTGGTGGTGCCGCAAGGGCATCGAAGGATGGCGACTGGAGTGAGTCGTACATCATTAACCTGGTCGACTGGCACCTGAAAGAACAGGAATCCATGCCCTGGTTAACCGGAACAGCACAATGGCCGTTTAAGGATTTTTCAACACCTCTTCGTCCGGAGAACCCTGTACCCTATGTAAACCAGAAGGGAGTTGTGGAACGTGATTTTACAAAAAAGGAATCGTTTTATGTTTACCAGTCGTATTGGTCGGACCAGCCCATGATCCATATCTATGGCCATTCCTGGCCGGTGCGTTGGGGTAATGAAAAGGAATCCAATATTATCAAGGTGTTCTCCAATATGGAATCAGCCGAATTGTTTGTAAACGGTAAAAGTGTCGGCACAAAAAAGCGGGACAGCAATGATTTTCCCGCAGCTGGCCTTCGTTGGGCAGTTCCCATGAGTGCCGGTAGCTACCAGGTGAAAGTGATTGGCCGCAAAGGAAAGATCAGTCTCGTTGATTCGTTAAAATTCGAATACCAGTCAGGCAATTGGGGCAAGCCCGCCAAAGCAGAGTTGCGGAAGATTTCTGAAGAGAATGGAGTGGCTACTATGGAAGTGAAGTTAAGGGATGAACAGGGATTGGTTTGTCTCGATAGCCGTCTGCAGGTGCGATTTGGAATTACAGGCGATGGCAAACTCATCGATAACCTGGGAACATCTTCCGGATCGCGGGTGGTGCAATTGTACAATGGCCGCGCCATCATCAGGGTGAATATCAATAAAGGAAGATCTGTGGTCAGCGCTTCGTTTAAGGACATACCCACTGTTTTTGCTGAATTGTAAATCAACGGTTCCGAATAACCGGTTTATTAAATTATATATGCGGGTACCTATAGTTATATCCTTGTTTGTTTTATTTCTCCAATTGTATGGAGAGCATTTCAATTCCCCGGAAAAAATGAACAGTGGATTAAACGGGTTCAACGAACAGCGAATCAATTCACAGCTAGTAATGAACAGTGGGTTAATTGGGTTGCAGGGGGAGGATTCTATTTCACCGGAGCAAATAAAAAAAGAACTGGTCCGCACTCTTCGCCCCATCGTAATGAAAAAAGTAAAATGGGCAATGGAGCAGCAACCGGTAACAGTCACCGCAACTTCATCACCCCGGAGCGCCGGAGGAAAACATGATTTTTTCAGCGAGGGTGATTACTGGTGGCCCAACCCGGTAAGTGCAGATAGTCCCTATGTGCAGCGGGATGGTATGACCAATCCCGCCAATTTTAATGACCATCGACTGGCGATGATCCGGTTCAGTCAATTGGTTGGAACACTGACATCAGCATATGTCCTTACCGGTGAACGGAAATATGCCGACCGGGTTATGTTACATTGCAGGGCATGGTTTGCAGATACAGCAACAAGGATGAATCCGCACCTGTTATACGCCCAGGCGATTAAAGGCCGTGTTACAGGAAGGGGTATTGGCATCATCGATGCCATCCAGCTAATGGAAGTGGTAAGGGGATTAAAGATGATTGAGAAAAAAGGGAAGGTCGACAAAAATCTATACCGCCAGTTCAGGGATTGGTTTAATGAATACCTGGAATGGGTTACCACGCACAAATACGGCGTCGATGAAATGAATGCGAAGAATAATCATGGTACCTGCTGGGTAATGCAGGTTGCGGTTTTTGCCGACTTCACCGGAAATGAAAAACAACTCGCTTTTTGCCGCGAACGATTCAAGACAGTGCTGATGCCAACACAGTTCGCACCCGACGGGAGTTTTCCGCTGGAACTGAAAAGAACCAAACCGTATGGGTATTCGTTGTTTAACCTCGATGCCATGGCGACCATCTGCCAGGTTTTATCTACACGAAATGACAATCTCTGGAAATATAATTCCGGTGATACACTTTCAATGGGCAGGTCGGTAGATTATATGTTAACCTATGTTGCAGATAAGAATCGGTGGCCCTTCCCGAAAGATGTGATGTACTGGGAAAACTGGCCGGTGGCGCAGCCATTCCTTCTGTTCGGTGCAGCTTCATTGGGCAGGTCCGATTGTTTTCAATTATGGAGAAAAGGGGAACATGATCCACAGACAGATGAAGTAGTCCGTAACCTGCCTGTCAGGAATCCCCTTTTATGGTTTTAATATAAATTCCGGATTCAGATGAAAGAAATTTAATCCCAAACATAACAGGTATAAATGAAAACAATCATCATCTGCTTAATGGTCTTTTTTATTTCAGCAGACATCGCTGCCCAGCCCGTAAAATTGAAACGGGTTTTTGCGGATGTTGCCAAACAGATGGATCTGCTGATGCGGAAGGTTGACAGCATCAACAGGATTGACAGCAGTCTTGTATCGCCCCGTACATTAGAAAAAGGGCAGCTCCGGATGGTGGCTTCGCGCGACTGGACCAGTGGCTTTTATCCTGGTGAACTCTGGTATTTGTATGAGTACACAAATCAACGCAGCCAGATTCCCGGCGCCAAAAAAGCTACCAGCCGGATCGAAAGGGAAAGGTTCAACCGGGGCACACATGATATGGGTTTCAAAATCTATAATAGTGTGGGTGCACAGTACCGGTTGTTGAATGACCAGCATTCGAAAGATATTTTGATTCAGTCTGCCCGGACCCTCTCCGGCAGGTTTAATAAAACAGCCGGTGTGATCAGGTCCTGGGATCATAACCGCGATAAATGGGACTATCCCGTTATCATCGACAATATGCTTAATCTTGAATTACTTTTTGCGGCCACGAAGATCAGCGGTGATTCCAGTTTTTACCAGATCGCAGTGAGTCACGCAAACAATACCATGAAAAATCATTTCCGTCGGGATAATAGCTGTTATCATGTGGTTGACTATGATACTGTCACCGGTAAGCCAATTATAAAGACCACCCATCAGGGTTTCAGCAGTGAATCGGCCTGGTCACGGGGACAGGCATGGGCGGTGTACGGCTTTACCATGTGTTATCGTTTTACAGGCGACACAGCCTATCTTTCGCAGGCGGAAAAAACTGCGGCCTTTATGTTACATCATCCAGATAAACCGGCAGACGGAGTGCCATATTGGGACTATAACGCACCGGCGATCCCCAATGAAGAACGTGATGTCTCGGCTGCTGCCGTGCTGGCATCCGCACTTTATGAACTGGCCGGGTATAGTAAGGTTGAAGATTATCGCAGTAAAGCCGACCTGATCCTTCATTCACTCACCAATTTTTACCGTTCTCCCATTGGCTGGAATGATGGGTTCATCCTGCTTCACAGCACCGGATCAAAACCCGCGGTGAGTGAGGTGGATGTGCCACTTATCTATGCCGATTACTATTATCTTGAAGCATTGTTGCGCAGCAGGTCAACCAGGAAATATACTTCCACCAGCTGGAAATAACAGGGAATCGATCAACCTGCGGTCGATTTTCTTTCAATGATATGTGAAGGGAATGTAGAACGGTTTTCGCCTGGCAGTAAGGTCTTTTTTTCAATGATCTTAAACAATACTGCTGCTGCTTCCTTACCGATCTCATAAGCTGGTTGCACAATCGTGGTCAGTGGCGGATCAAATAATGCTGTAGCCGAAAGGTTGGAGAAGCTGATTACTTTCAGTTCACCAGGAATTTTTATATCCAGTTCACTGCAGACTTCATAGGTATTGATAGCGAGTTTTTCAACCGAAGCAAAGATTCCGTCCGGCCGGTTTTCACCCGTAAGTAATTCACGGATCCTGATCCGGTTGGCCTCATCATCATTTTCGCATTCAAGTATCAGTCCCTCCGAACTCAGTCCATTACTCTCCAATGCCTTCTGGTAGCCATTTTGCCGCCGCGTGGTAATAGACAGCAGGCTCGACATGGATAATAAAGCAATCCGTTTACAATTCTTTTCGATGAGGTGAACAGTGCCCTTGTATGCGGCGTCTTTATCGTCGGTACTTACTGTAGGCACATCGATACTCTCCGCGATCCTGTCGAAAAAAACAAGCGGCAAACCCGATGATTTTACATCCTGAAGGTGTTCAATGCTGGTTGTGGTATTTGATATGGAAATCATCATACCATCCACACGACCGTTGCGAAGTACCTGTACAATATCTTTTTCACGGATATATGCTTCATGGGTCAGGTAGATCAGCACATGATAACCTTTTTTCTGTGCCACTGCTTCCACACCGTTCATGACTTTGGAGAAAAAATTATTTTCGATCTCGGGAATGATCACCGCGATGGTACTACTCTTGCTCTGGCGAAGGCTGCTGGCATGGGGATTAGGCTGGAAGCCGAGTTTTTCAGCAAGTGCCTTTACACGTTCCTTCGTTTCCTGGCTGATTTCGTGACTACCCCGCAGTGCCCTCGACACGGTGGATGCAGAAAGATTTAATTCCTGGGCAAGTCGTTTTAAATTGATGTTCTCCATTGTTTGTTACTGTCAGAATCCATGTTTTCCCGGATCAGGGGTAGGTTGCGTAATCGTTTGCGTGAATAAAAACGGGATATGTCAATCTCCGCATGCATTTTTGTTTAAAATTACCGGAAATATAAAATTTAAAAACCAGATCTTTTAAGGATAGTTGGAATACATGGTTATGGAGAATAAAAAATTGCCTGGCAAGGTGATCGTCGTCACCGGTGGTACTGGTGTATTGGGAAATAGTTTTAATAATTGTCTGGCACAATCGGGTGCAACGGTTGGCATACTGGGTCGCAATAAAAAGGTAGCTGAAAAGCGTGTCAATGAAATTAATGAAGCGGGTGGAACAGCAATAACACTGATCGCCGATGTAATGAATGAACAGGATCTGGTAAACGCCGGCAAACTGTTGCTGGAAAGGTTTGGCAGGATCGATGGTCTGGTAAACGCTGCCGGAGGTAATATTCCGGAGGCTGTAGTGCAACCGGAACACGACCTGTTCAACCTGAATATACAGGGGCTTCGTGATGTGCTTGACCTGAATCTTTTCGGAACACTCCTGCCTACCCAGGTATTCGGCAGGCTGATGATGGAAACGGCAGGAGCGGGCAGTATCGTGAATATTTCTTCTGTTGCAGCGCACCGGGGACTTACACGGGTGCTGGGATATGGTCTCGCCAAATCAGCCATTGAAAGTTATACACGCTGGTTTGCGGTTGAACTGGGAAAACGTTTTGGCGATAAGGTGCGGATGAATTCCATTGTTCCTGGTTTTTTCCTGACGGAACAAAACAGGTCACTGCTTAGTAATGAAGACGGATCAATAACCCGTCGTGGCCAGTCCATCGTGGATCAGACTCCATTTGGCCGTTACGGTAAACCGGATGAACTTGCCGGTGCCCTTTTATGGTTGCTGGGCAATGAATCAACTTTTGTTAACGGAACTTCTGTCGTAGTCGATGGTGGTTTTCTTGCCTATAGTGGCGTATAATTGCAGTTATGTATAGTTTTGAACAGACAATGCGCTGGTTTGGGCCAACAGATCCGGTGAGTCTCTCCGATATCCGGCAGGCCGGTTGTACGGGTGTGGTAACTGCACTTCATTATTTGCCAAATGGGGTTATATGGCCGGTGGATGAAATCAGGCAACGGCAGTCGCTCATTGAAGCAGCGGGACTCAGCTGGTCGGTAGTAGAAAGTATACCTGTTCATGAAGATATCAAAACCCAAAGACCGGGCTTTGAACAATACATCGAAAACTATAAGGCCAGTATCCGTAACCTGGCACAATGCAGCATCTATGTGGTGACCTATAACTTTATGCCCGTGCTGGACTGGACAAGAACCGACCTGGCCTTTCCCTGTCCCGATGGCAGCAGGGCTTTACGATATGAACGTCTGGCTATGCTGGCATTTGACCTGTTTATGCTGAAGCGTCCGGGTGCCGAAAAGGAAAATGCACCTCATGAAATCTCACTCGCTGAACAGCGGTATATCAATATGACTGAAGAAGAACGACAGCTTATCCAGCGTAATATCATCGCAGGATTGCCGGGAAGTGAGGAAAGTTTCAGTCTCCAACAATTCCAGAATACACTCGATACCTATGAGGGAATTGATAAAGACCGCTTACAAAAAAACCTGATCACATTCCTTTCTGAGATCGTTCCTGTAGCGGAAGAGGTGGGAGTGAGGATGGCCATTCATCCGGATGATCCGCCATTTCCCATCTTCGGTTTACCGAGGGTTGTCAGTACGGCAACCATGCTGGGACAATTGTTTGATGCGGTGCCTTCACCGAGTAACGGACTTTGTTTCTGCACCGGTTCCTTTGGTGTAAGGGCCGATAATGACCTTCCTTCAATGGTCAATGAATTTGCTGATCGTATTCACTTCGTGCACCTGCGTAGTACACAGCGCGATGAAGATGGAAATTTTTATGAAGCCAATCATCTGGAAGGTGATGTTGATATGTATTCGGTAGTACACAACCTTGTGATGGTAATGGGTAATCGAAAAACAAACATTCCTATGCGCCCCGATCATGGTCACCAGATGCTGGATGACCTGAATAAAATAACAAACCCCGGTTATTCAGCTATTGGGCGCCTTCGTGGTCTTGCAGAGTTACGTGGACTCGAATACGGCATTGCCCGTTCATTAAGATAAATTTCTGGTGTTCTGAAATGCTTACCCTGCCTGTATTCCAGGTGGGGTATCTTGTTTTGATGAAGCATACAATTATAATTGGTGAGTTGGCTTGACCGAAATCGTTTTCGTAAATAAAGGTTCTGCATTTGTGCTTCGGTTCATAAAATTTAAACAATTTAACAGCTTAAAGCCAATGCTGCATTGGTTCGATTGCTCGTGAAAAGTGAAGGGTCCAGCACGCGTTGGTTTACCCTTTTCAGAATTACTAACTGTAAAAAACGATTGCTGTATGAGAGTCCTCTCTTTCCAAAGTGTCCGGCTATCTTCCCCGGTAAAGTGGCTCAGGCCATTACTACTTCTCCTGGTTTTTCAAAGCCTGACCGTTCTTTCTTTCGCCCAGTCAAAAAAAGTGGAGGGAACTGTTTCTGACGAAAAAGGTTCTCCGCTGGCCCTGGTAAATGTTACCATCAAGGGAACCAGTACAGGTGTTGCCACCGATGAACGGGGTTATTATTCTATTGAAGTGCAACCGGGAGCTGTCCTTGTTTTTTCGCATTCCGGATTTTTTGGTAAAGAAGAAACAGTGGATGCCCGTACCAGGATTGACCTGTCAATGACCGGAAATCCCGCTTCACTTGAAACCGTCGTGGTTGTTGGTTATGGCACTCAAAAGAAAGTGAACCTCAGTGGTGCAGTGGCACAGGTGAGTGGCAAAGACCTGATCAACCGGCCTGTTCCAAATGTAACCGGTGCATTACAGGGCCTGCTGCCAGGCGTTACTATATTAAGGAGTAGCGGCCAGCCGGGCGATGAAGGGCTTGCCATCAGGATCCGTGGTTTTACTTCTTCCAATGCCGCAGACGCGTTGGTTCTGGTGGATGGAATTGAACAGGATATAAACCTGCTCGATCCAAATGATATTGAAAGTATTTCTGTGCTTAAGGATGCATCTGCATCTGCGATCTATGGTTCACGCGCCGCTTCTGGCGTAATCCTGGTTACCACCAAACAGGGATCTCCGGGTAAAACCAGGATCAGTTACAATACTTATTACGGAATTAATATTACTGCGCGGCAGCCGGAACGGCTTGATTCATGGGACGAACAGATCCTTATCGATGAGGCCAGGAAGAATGCAACCGGATCGCCTGAATTTAATGCAGAACAAATCGAATGGTTACAGAATCCCAACTTCGACTGGCGTCCCAATCCAACTGCTGACCGTTGGGAATATTATGGCAACAATAACTGGCTCAAAGAAGGGATGGATAAATACAATGGCATGAAAAGCCACTCCCTGTCGATAGGCGGCGGTGAACAAAAACTGAACTACCTGATCAGCGGAGGTTATTATAAACGTGATGGGGTGTTACGTTACGGACCTGATGACAACTCACGTTATAACCTTAAACTCAATCTCAATGCAGAGATCAACAAGTACGTCAGTATGAAAATGACAGCGGGTTATATCGGTTCATTTGTGCGGGAAAATTCGTTCGGTACCGAACAGATCATCAACCGGCTTTACAGGAGCCGCACCCGTCAGTTGCTCTATACCCCTCCCGATGATATAACCGGCCAGATCTACAATGGTGACCTGCAGATCAACGCCGTTGATATTGAGAAAAACTCAGGACTTGAGACAAGGGATTTCCAGACATTCACGGGCAGGCTTGGACTGCAGGTAAAAAATGTGGTGAAGGGATTGACACTCGATGTGATCGGCTGGAGAAACCAGAGCAATTATGCCATGGAGAACAACAGACGCACCCTCAACTGGTATGGTCGTTCTGTAGGAACGGTTCGTTTCACAGCCAACAGTCCGAATTCAATCACAGTTACTCAGAACAAAGCATTCCAGAATAACCTGCAGGGCTATCTTACTTATAACCTGAAAATCGGCGAACACTCATTTACCATTTTACAGGGTGGATCATTTGAGGAATACCGCAAAGACGAGGTGGGTGCATTTGCGCAGAACCTGATCAGTAATGATAATTTCAGTCTCAACTTCGGCGATGCACTGACCAAGACCAATCGGGAAAAGGTGGAGACATGGGCACTTGGTTCTGCTTTCGGTCGTCTTAACTATAGCTTCAAAGACCGTTATCTTTTTGAAGCGTCTTACAGGTACGACGGTAGCTCCAGACTTGCACCGCTGAACCGCTGGCAGATGTTCCCTTCCTTCTCCGCAGCATGGAGGGTGGATCAGGAAAATTTCATGCAAAATATTTCGTGGGTCAATTCCTTGAAGATCCGCGGGTCATGGGGTCAGCTTGGAAATGGCTCTGTGCTCGGGATGTATGATTATATCGCACTTCTTACCAGCGGGCTTACCGAAACGAATAATGTGGTGTTCAATGGTGCCAGAACCCAGTATTTCTTCCAGGAAGAACTTGCCTCAGCCGATAAAACATGGGAAACTGTTCAGCAATCAAATATCGGATTTGACCTGGCCGTTTTGGGAAACAGGCTGACTGTTACTGCTGACTATTATGTAAAAAGGAATATCGATATGCTGGCAGGACTGGCGGTTCCAAGTATTATCGGTATTGATGTACCTAATGTTAATATCGGTGAATTAAAAAGCTGGGGTACTGAACTGGACGTGAAATGGCGCGACAGGATCGGTCGGGTTGATTATAATATCGGATTTAATATTTCCGACAACCAGAATAAACTGGTGAAGTACGGGGGCACCAGCGTACTGGGTACCGGGGGCATGGTGGAATTCCTGGAAGGATTTCCCATGAATACAGTATGGGGTTATAGAACTGACGGTTACTTCCAGACAAAGGCGGAAGCAGACGATTATAAATCGAGGATTCAGGGATTCATTAATAATCCGGATGCAGGTGATGTAAGGTATCTTGACCTGAATGGCGATGGAGTCATATCACCAGCGGGCACACCCCAGAACCCCGGTGACCTGGTGTACATGGGTACCACCAACGCGCGTTACCAGTATGGCTTTAACCTGGGAGCAAGTTACAAGGGCTTTGACTTCTCCATCTTTTTCCAGGGAGTTATGAAACGTGCATTCCTGATTGACGAACGTACGCTTTCCCCGATACTTGAAACCAGTGATATGCCATGGACCATACATATGGATCGCTGGACTCCTGAAAATCCGGATGCATTTTTTCCGAGGATGTACCAGACCAGCGCACACAATTTCCGTCCTTCTGACAAATGGGTACAGAACGGAAGTTATATCCGGCTGAAAAATGTAATGATCGGTTATACAATTCCGGTACCTAAAAAGATCGCCCGTGAGGTCAAGGTTTATATCAGCGGACAGGATCTCTGGGAATCCACAAAAGTGTTGAAAGTATTCGATCCGGAAGTGGGTAACAGAGTAGAAGCTACCACTTATCCTTTCTACAGGACTGTTTCATTCGGACTAAATGTTTCACTATAAACAATGACCAACATGAAAAAGAATTTACTGATATTTATAACCTTACTTTCCGCAGGTCTTGCCATCACCGGATGTAAGATTGAACGCCTTCCCGAATCGGAATATGCCGATCTTCAATTCTGGAACACCGAGACAGATCTTATGAACGCCTGCAATCGCCTTTACCAGCAACTCGATTCCAACTGGATTGATAACCGGGCTGACGATGCAGTGAACCAGTCGGGCCTGAACCAGATCAGCAACGGCAGTGTAACGCTGCCCAATACCAGCAGAGAATGGGACGACCGGTATGACGAAATCTTTACTGCAAATAATATCCTCCTTAAGGCTGATAAAGCAAAAGTTACAGAAGCTGTTCTTAACCGGTACAAAGGTGAAGCCTGTTTCTTCAGGGCCTATGCCTATTCGCTGCTGGTAAAAAAATATGGTGATGTGCCCTTACTGCTGGTAACGCTCGACTTTGATGCACCTGAACTAAAAATGCCGCGCACAGCCCGGGCATTGGTAATGGAACAGATCTATAAGGATCTTGACTTTGCCGCACAGTGGTTACCTGCCCGCGCATCATTGCCAACAGCGCAATACGGACGTGTTACAAAAAGTTCCGCGTGGGCCCTTAAGGCAAGGATGGCATTGTATGAAGGTACCCGGCTGAAATTCAGTAATGGCGCGGGCTGGCAGCCGCACCTTGAAGCCGCCGTGGTTGCTGCGCAAAGTGTAATGGGTGCCGGGCATACTTTGTTTGCCAACTTCGGTGGACTCTTCCTGCAGGCTGGTGAAGGCAACGGTCATACAGAGAATATTTTGGTAAAAATTTACGGAGTAGACAACACAAATGTTATCCTTGGACATAATAACTCGCGTGACCTGGAGAATGGCCGGATGGCCCCGACGCGCAACCTGCTGCGCCAGTTCCTTTACAGCGATGGCCTACCCGCATTTACTACTGAAGGAAATGCAACAGCTACCCGTTCCCCTTTATTCATTCCTGAACCGAACGAAGCAGGTTATAACAGCATTCTTGATAACAGGGATCCGCGTATGGCATTTACCATTTACAGGTCGGGTGAAGAAGCCTACAAAGGGCCCTGGATTCCCACCACCTCTCTTGGATCAAGAACAGGATTCGCGCCAAAAAAAGGATTTAATATAATAGATCAGACCATCAACAATGGCGCAACGGTCGACAGGATTTTAATCCGTTATGCAGAAGTATTACTGACCTATGCAGAGGCGAAATATGAACTCAGCGAATCCATTTCCGATGCAGACCTGGATCTTTCTGTCAATCGCCTGCGGACCCGGGTTGGTTTTGCAGTGAAACTCACCAACGCATTTGTTACCGGCAACAATCTCGATATGCGGGAAGAAATCCGTCGCGAAAGAACCGTTGAGCTTGCACTGGAAGGATTCCGCTATGATGATCTTATCCGATGGAGAAAAGCGGAACTGGCATTGCCAAAAGATCTGCTTGGAGCAAAGTACATCGAAGCAGACTGGCCTAATACCCCGGCAAATAACCTGTTGCTCAATACTGACAGGGTCATCATCGCGGAACCAGCTGCCAACCGGAGTTTCAGGGTAGACCGTGATTACCTGTATCCAATACCGCTCCGCGAAGTGTCGCTGAGTGAAGGAAATGTGATCCAAAATCCCAACTGGCAATAATCTTCAAAAAAACAAGTGATGAAATCTATTAAATATTTAGGCGCGCTGATTTTAGGTACGGTCCTGTTTGTGTCCTGTGATAAAGATGAACATGAATATCCGGATGGCCTACCGGAATATGACCATCATTATTACCTGGCCTACCTTCCGAATAATAACACAAACGTAGTCGTGCAGCGCAACCAGGCAGCACTGGTAAAATTCCCTGTTCAGTTTTATTCAGCGTTCACCCGGCCCTATGATGCAACAACTTTTTATGCCATCGAAATGACGGGTATAACCACACCTGCGGTACTCGGGGTCGATTACCAGGTGGTAAATAAGGATGGTGTAACTATCGATCCGGTGGATGGCAGGTATTCCATGACATTTCCGCAGGCAATCAGGAAAACAGATACCATTTACCTGAAGATGCTGAACAATACCGCACCAGGCATACGTAAACTGGAAGTGCAGATCCAGACCAATATAACTGACCAGTATGCAGTTGATAATTTTTCAACTGCGTTCCGCCGGCCCGTGGAGATCAGGTAACATCGCATTCCATGAATAGCCTGGGAAGATTTCGGTTTGAAATCGCCCAGGCTTTTTTATGCATGTTTTATGCATAAACATTCCGAAAACATGGCAGGATACTCAGTGGCTTTTAGTTGGACCGGGATTTGTGGAAGGCTGACTAATTAAAGTTACCTTCAGTTATGGATACAAAAGCTGTTATAAAAGTCGTGGTAGTTGGTGGCGGCTTCGCCGGTATCAACTTCATAAAATCCCTGTCGAAAGACGAGCGGTTTATGATCACCCTTGTTGACATCAACAATTATGTTTTCTTCCCGCCGCTCTTGTACCAGGTTGCCACCGCCTTTATTGAACCAAGTAATATCAGTTATCCCTTCCGGCGTCTTTTCCAGCGTAAGAAAAACCGGCGCTTCTACATGGGCACACTGAAGCAGATTAATGTGGCTGCAAAAACCATTGACACCGATACCGGTTCCCTTGATTACGATTACCTCGTTTTATGTGTTGGTACCGAGCCCAATTTTTTCGGACTGGAGAATGTGAAAAAGTATGCCGTGCCAATGAAGAATATCAATGATGCATTGTCCATGAGAAACCATTTGCTGACCACCATGGAAATGGCCGTGCGGGCCACGGCTGGTGTTGAACGTGACCGCCTGCTCAATATAGTGATCGCGGGTGGGGGGCCTACCGGTGTGGAGATCGCTGGCATGCTTGCCGAACTTGGACGTAATGTAGCGGTGAAGGAATATCCGGAGATAGATAATTTTGATGCCCATATCCATCTGATAGATGCGGGTGCCAGCCTGCTTGGGACGATGAGTAAGACCGCTCAGAAAGAAGCCTTTCATATCTTAAGTAAACTCGGGGTTCATATCAGGCTGAATGTATCTGTAAAAGATTATGTAAACAATAAAGTCATACTTGGCAATGGCGAAGAGATTCCTACCAATATGCTGATCTGGACCTCGGGTGTAATCGGTCGCGAACTTCCGGGTCTTCCGAAAGAATGTATAGGTCGCGGAAGGAGGGTGCTGGTTGACCAGTTTAACGAAACTATCGGGGTTCCCGGTGTGTTCGCACTGGGTGATATCTGCCTGCAGCTTTCCGATCCCAAATTTCCCAATGGACATCCACAACTTGCACAGGTAGCCATGCAGGGAGGAACTAACCTGGCTGAAAATCTTAAAAGAAGGGAGTCAGGAAAACCGCAGAAGCCATTCAAATATCACGACAAGGGCAGTATGGCCATCATATCGAAATTCAATGCAGTAGCAGATTTGCCACGTTTTTCCTTCAAGGGTTTTTTTGCCTGGCTGATCTGGTTATTCATACATATCATACCATTGGTAGGATTTCGTAATAAAGTAAAACTTGCATTCAGCTGGCTGGCATCATTCATCACCAATGATCCCACACTTCGCCTTATCATTGGAATACGCAGAACAAGTGATAATCAGAATGGATCGTAACCGGTGCTGTGTGACTGCAATTTTTTTAATGACATGGAGTGCACTGGTCAGCATATTATCCGTTGAATTCTCAATGCCGCCTGATCCATCCGGCAATATCAGCAGCATCTTCTTTCCATGTTGGTAAGCCAAGCACATGATGGTTTCTGTCTTTTAATACAAATTCCCTTACTGATCTGTTTGACCGGTATTTTTCATAATTACGTTTGTTGAGCGTAGGGGGAATACACTGGTCGCGTTTGCCTGCAAGTATCAGGAGTGGTGCATGATCCTTTTCCCAGTCGAGTTTTGCGGCAGCAGAAATCCCGCCTCTTGCCACCCGTTTCGACTCGGGGATTACGAGATGTTCGTAGGTGGCCTGCTGCACATCCTCCGGCAATCCATTGGTGAAGGCGAACTTCCATTTTTTCAAAGGCATCAGGTAGGGTTTATCCAGATCGGTAAAGAAACCAAGTGTGGCGGCATTGGACCGGAGGAAATTAAATTCATAGGGAATAACACCAAGTGGTGGTACAGGGTGGATCGCTATTGCCGCTGCGCCCAGGTCGCGGTTAAGCAGTAACTGTGCAAGAAGTCCACCGAAAGAATGCCCCATCAGGATGGGCTTTTCGGGCAACCTGTTAATGATTGCGGTGTAGTGGTCAATCAGGCGGTACAGGTTCAGGCGGGCAAGATTTTTATCGGGGTGACGGCTACGCAGGGTGCTGGTGGGAGCATCTTTTTCTGGCCAGGCAGGAGCGAGGGTCTGATAACCCTGCGTACTGAAATAGTCCTGCCAGTTATCCCAGCAGGCATGATTTACATAGGCTCCGGTGAGCATCAGGATTGTTTTGGAACTGATCTGGTTCATGGTGTAGTATTAGGTTGTTCCGAAAGTCGGCTATGCAGGTATGGCGGGCAATGCATTAATAGGATATTGAATTGTATATCTCGTAATAATTGCAGAGCTTTAGTAACGATGGCCAAAAAAATCCACAGGCATTTTCTGGACTTCGAAAATGAAGTAAAGGAGGTCTACGATCAACTGATCCAGCTTCGGTTGCTTTCACAAAAAGATCCGCGCAAGAGTTCTCCCGAAACAAGGAAAAAACTCGAATTGAAGTTACTTGAAAAGAAGATAGCTTTTACCAGGGATCTGACCCCCTGGCAGGTGGTACAGTTGAGCCGTCATCCTGAACGACCTTATACCCTGAGATATATTGAACAACTCACCACGGACTTTGTGGAGATGTCGGGCGACCGCAAACAGGCAGATGATAAAGCAATCGTTGGGGGCTTTGCTTTTTTTGCCGGGCAGACTGTAATGTTTATCGGACACCAGAAAGGGTTTGATACGCATAGCAGGCAATACAGGAACTTTGGTATGCCCAATCCCCCCGGATACAGGAAGGCATTACGGTTGATGAAACTGGCAGAGAAATTTAACAAGCCGATCATCACACTTATTGATACACCGGGTGCACATCCGGGTATTGAATCGCAGACCCTTGGTGGTGGCGAAGCCATTGCGCGTAATATCTATGAAATGGTAAGGTTGGAAGTGCCGGTGATCTGTGCTATAATCGGTGAGGGGGGAAGTGGTGGTGCATTGGGGATTGGTGTGGGCGACAGGGTGCTCATGCTTGAACACACCTGGTATAGTGTGGCCTCACCTGAAAGTTGCAGTGCGATCCTGTGGCATACCTGGGACCAGAAAGAAAATGCAGCAAAGCAGCTTCATCTCACCGCAAAAGATATGCTGGGGTTTGGATTGGTAGATGAAATCGTCGGCGAGCCGGATGGCGGTGCGCATTGGGACTACCGCCAGGCTGCCGTAAAGCTGAAAGTAAGGCTGATGGTTCATCTGGATGAATTAAAGGGCATGGATTCTAAAGAACGGGTGCGTGACCGGATTAAAAAGTTTTCTGGTATGGGGTTCTGGGATTAATAGAGACTGGTTCTTTCTCCCATATTCAGGTAGATTAAGCGGCGCGATAATTCAGGTTGTTCGTGAAGCCTGTTCAGCAGGTGGTTTTCTGTTTCCTTAAAATGCGACCAACCTTTCTGGTGAATCGGGATCACCCTGGATGGTTGTAATACCTGCACGGCTTTTATAAGGTCGTTACTATCCATTGTATATTTTCCGAAACCCGTGAGGTAGCGGAACTGCACGGATCCCACATGGAATATTCCCGTATCAATTTTATAACGGCTCGCCACCTGTTCAATGCCTTTGAAATAAACGGTATCACCCGAAATATATACTACGCCGTTTTCCTGACCATCATATTCAATGACGAATCCGATTACTTTTCCAGATACAAATTCCGGGATCCACCATGGCCGGTGTTGCGCAGGCGTTGCGGTAATGCGCAGTCCCGGCACACGTTCGTCATGAATCCTGATTGTTTCCCATTCATTAAGTCCACGCACTCCCCGCAGGTCGCGCGCTGCAATGACCGTTGAGATAACAAGCGGTACACCGGTAGTAAATTCCTTTCCTGCGTCATCAAAATTATCCTGGTGCTGGTGATGGCTAAGCAACACCATGTCCACTTTTGCCAGCGAATCCGGATCAATCGCAGGGTCACCCGTCTTCCTTGAAAAGGAACCATATCCATGATAGTAAACGTGACCGCCCTTATCCAGCGTCGGGTCTGTCAGGATCCGGTATCCGTTTATTTCAAGAAGTATGCAAGCTGTATCGATGTGAGTGATCCTGATATCCATTAGGCATTTATTGTGGTGACTCCTGCATAAACCAGGTCGACCTGCACCACTTCGCGTTTGAAACTCGTAAAATTCTTTCCTGTATAATTTTTGAAAAATTTGCTGAAGTGTGCTATATCGTTAAAACCAAGTCCGTATGCAATTTCTTTCATACTCATCCGGCTGTTCATGCAAAGTCTCTTTGCTTCGAGTATGATGTACTGCTGGATATGATGACTGGCGGTATATCCCGAAACTTTTTTCACAATGCGGTTAAGATAGGCCGCAGTGACAAAAAGTTCAGCGGCATAGTCGGCCACCATTTTCTGCTGGATAAATTTTTCACGGATAAGTGAAAGGAATTGTTCCACGATATCATTTTCACGGCTATAAACCCTGGTCTCGGCCGGTGCCACACCACTCCTGGACATGTATAACAAAAAGATGCGGAGATAACCTTTCAGGATCTCGGTATCATTGCCGGCAAAATCCTGCAGGATATCCTGCATCTTCAAAAGGATTTCACCTGCCAGTTCCATCGGTGCATCAATGGGTAACACGAGTAACTGGCGACAAGCCATCGGAGTTGGGAAGAACAACGGTTTCTGGTCGGGCTGCACATTGTGAAGCATCTCACCGGACACACGCAGGTACTGGCCTTTCAGCGGATTGATTTCTGTGAGCAGGCAGGACTGACCTGGTGCCACACAGCAGACCTTTCCTGCTGATAAAGGGTGCTCCGTACCGTTTACCACTACATGGCAGGATCCTTCACGAATCCAGAAGATTTCCAGGCACGCCTTACGTGAAGGACTATCGAAATTCTCGCAACTTAAAAAATGCGAAAGATTGGCGATCCGCAGATCCTGCTCGATCTGGCTTTTCCCTCCCCTTACTGGCGTCAGCAGTGCCGGGGTAAATTCACTGAGCGCGTAGTTGTAGTTCATATTGATGTAGTTAATTGTACAACGGATTTTCAATACCTGTGCCAACAATTAAATCGCACATTTTCAATAAGATACGACAGATCTTCGAGGATGGTCATAGCGATATTTCGCTAATTGTCTAAAATATCCGTTGGGGGCCAATAAAAAAGCCGTTCCCGCTCACGCAGGAACGGCATATTGACGTTTACGGGTTAATGACTTTCGTCTTCTTCAGCGGATGCAAATGAAGGTACGGCAAGATTAATAAGGTTACCAAAGTAAATAGCGTTGATCAGTAACCTGTCGGTTCCATGCCAGTAGCTGCGATAAGTGGGATCATCAGCAAAAAGAACGATCTTACCTGCGCCTTCCTGGCTAACCACAATGGCTGCAGTATTATTGATCCTCGAGATATTCTTTTTTGATACATACCCACCCACATACGATTGAGCATCATAGATCGCTACGTTCGCATACTTGTTGGCCGAAGGTTGCAGGATCGTCTGGCTGTTCTTTGTGAAAAAGATCTTACGGTTATGCAAACCAAATGCAATGGGACTGGTAGTGTCAATATCAGCCGTGAATACACCACCGTTGATGCGGCGTGCACCTTCTGTCACATCCTGTTTAACATAATCAATCCGCTCTTTCAGTTTTGCGCCTGAAGAATCGATAAACAATTTTTCATGGATCAGTTCCTGCTGGATACCCCAGTCAATCGCGTTTTTGAAAGTGATAAGGGTGTTCCCTTCACCGACCCAGTTTTTAAGACGCGCCACTGTTGCTTTGTCCAGGCTGGCATAACTTCCGCTCACCAGGATGATGGTATTATACCTGTTCAACGGAGCCCTTGGAAGATTCAGGATATCCAGTTTGGTGGGTGATACATTCAGTTGCTGGTTCAACAGAAACCATACCTGTCCTGCTTCCTCCGAGTTGGTGCCGGTTCCAAACACAACAGCGATTGATGGTTTCCTGACAGTACGGATACTTCCGCTACCAAGATCAACACCCTCCACATTCAGTCCGCTGGTAACGGTGGAAAAATCAAGACCACTGATTTCACCTGCGCGCTGCACCACTTTGTAAAGACTGTCGGCACTGATTTTCTGTAAAGCAACCGGGATAACAAGAGAACCATGGCCAAAGGTTTTTGTGCCATCTGATACCTTTGCGGTAAATGTTTTAAATGCTGTTTTGGTAACAACCCCATTTTCCAGCAGGTAACTTAATGCCCTGGATGCATTGTACTCCGTCCAGTTCAGCAGGTATGCTTCCTGCGATGGGCCACCAGTCACACCGCCTGGCACACTGTTAATACTGGTCACCTCGCTACCCCTGCCTGTGGCAACTGCCTGACGGCTGTATTGCAGTCCGTACGCATGGATGATGGACCAGGAAGTATTATCGTAATACAGGCTGTCGTTCAATGGTGCCGTTTCTTCGAAGATCGAGTGCACGATGCGAAAATTGGGCTGGTCGCCCGGAACTACATACGCCTTACCTTTTTCATACGATTTACCGGCAATATTTGTTGAACCACTGATCTCGTACACTTTTACTTTATGTTTCAGCAACAGGTCCAGGAATAAACGGGTAAGTGATTCATCGCGGCTGTCGCCAAATGTCCATTGTTTAATGGGATAGGCGCGGGCCTGGTTGAGGGCCGACTGGAAAAATTCTTTCTGCAGTTTAAATAGTCCTGCTTTTTCAAGCACGGCACCACGGATGGTAGCCAGCCCGGTAAGCAGGTGATTGCGGATAGTGAAAGGAAAGGTAAGTACGCCGGCATCGGTATCAAAGGCGAGACCACGGCTGCTTCCCTGTTCAAATGTTGCGGCTACTGCCCCAAAGAAATCAGGATAGGTGGAACCATAAATCGGTGAAAGGTTATCGTATTGTTCCTTGGTGAAATATAACGAACCTACTTTGTCAAGTGCTTCAGCATGATAACGGCCGAGTGTTGCATTGAAATCGTAAGATGACTGTGGCAGGATGGGACTCTGTGTTCTCTTTGGACCCGGTTCAAAATAATAAGTGCTGTTACCACCCATTTCATGAAAGTCGATCTGTACGTTGGGATACCATTGATGAAAAAACTTCAACCTGTTCTGGCTTTCCACCTGGGTGGCACTAAGCCAGTCGCGGTTAAGATTGGCCAGGTAATGGTTGGAACGCCCGTTGGGCCAGCCTTCCACGTGTTCTTTATCCAGCGGGTCGGAACTGTTGGGGAACGACCGGTAAGAGTTATGCCAGTTGGTTGCACGGTCGCGACCATCGGGGTTGAGTGAAGGATCGATAAAGATCACGGCCTCATCGAGCCATTTTTTTGTTTCGTCACTCTGGTTTGCTGCAAGATAATAAGCGGTGAGTATACCTGCCTCGCCACTGGATGTTTCGTTACCGTGTACACTGTATCCCAGTAAAACAATTACCGGGGCAGTTGAAGTTACAGCAGGTTTTGCAGGATCCACCTGTGCCAGGTGTTCGGTCCGGATGGATTCCAGTTTACTATAGTTGGCAGGTGAAGTGAAAGTGACAATAACCTGCGGTCGTTCTTCATAGGTTTTACCGATGACCTGGAAATGCACCCTGTCGGAGGTCCTGGCCAGTTCTTTCAGGTAGGCCACCAGCAGGTCGTGGCGGGTATAGATTGATCCGATCTCGTACCCGAGAAATTCTTCTGGGGTAGGCACTTTTGGATCGAAGCTGCCGCTGTTGGGAAAATAATAATTGCTCTGCGCTACGGCCTGCTGCGTTAAGAACAGTGCGGCAAGCAGGCAGGGGCGACTGATTGTTTTGAAAAAGTTCATTGACTTTGTTTGGTTTTATCTTTAAGAATGATGAAGGTGTTATTGGTTGTTCTCTTTATAATTTATCGCAATAATGTTGAAGCTGTTATCAATAACCGGGATTATTCTGGCCATCAAGGTCGGGATCGGAGAGAACGTCGGAATAAGGCAAGGGGAATAACCAATAATTGGAATTGGTTACACCAAGTACCGTTCCTGCGCGACCCGTACGCACCAGATCGAACCAGCGATGTGCTTCAAACGCAAACTCAATCCCATTCTCATCTTCAACTGCCTGGATGATCTGTTCCTTTGTAACAGCGGTTGAAGGAAGCACTGCAGCCCTTGCACGAACCGCATTGAGATCCTCCAGTGCAGGCAACAATTTTTCCTGTTGGGCCCTTGCTTCTGCGCGGATGAGATAGAGTTCAGCGATACGGATCACATAGGATGGATCGGTACCAAGTCCCACAGTGTTGTATAAAACACCATACACACCTGTTCCTGTACCTGCGATAAGTGTATTACGGTTACCACCGATATTGGGATCATTCACCTTTGTGATAAATGATGGTGAAGGTTTAAGTGTATACTGGCCACCTTGTGAACTTGGGTACCAGAGGTTCCAGAAAGTATTGCGGTCATTATTGGAAAATGATAATTCAAGAACTGCTTCGCGACTCTGGAATGGTGCTGTGAAAAAAGCCTTGTATGGAAATACCAGCTGGAACCTCGGATTGGCTATTACAAGTGTTGCAAATGCTTCCGCATCTGCCCATTGTTTCCGGTAAAGGTGAAGCCTTGCACGGAGTGCACGCGCGGTAAATTTGTCGGCCCTGTTCCTGGACGCTGCTTCTGTTGGTAACAAACGTTCTGCTTCAATAAGATCAGCCTGAACCTGGTCATAGGTCTGGTCGAGAGTGCTCCGTTTAATTCCCTTGATACTTTCCAGTCCTGCAGTAGGGGATAACTGTAACTGTACACCACCCCATCCGCGGCCAAGATCAAAATAACTCAGTGCCCTGATGAAATAAGCTTCGCCGATAATCTTATCCTTTTCAGCTGCGGTTAATAATGGATCCGTCACCGCCGGAACTTTTGCTATAATATTATTTGCAGTGTTGATGGTCCGGTAAATTGCCTGGTATGCGCCCACGGTTGTAACGTTGTCGGTTGGTATGGCATTCTGGTCCAGTTGAAGATACTGGCTCAATGTTCCATTAAAAACAACCAGGTCGGCAGTGATAGTACCCAGGGTTGGATATAATCCTGCATAATATCCCTGCAGTCCGTCGTAAGCACCATTAATCGCCGCCCTTGAGCTGCCAGCATCAATTATTGCCTGTTCTTCCGGAAGTGCATTGTTTGGATATTCGGTAAGGAATTTCTTGCAGGATCCCCCGATCAGGCTTAATCCCAGGAATGCAAGTGCGGGGAAAAATTTATGTTTCATGTTGTCTGAAATTAATAAGTTAAAAAGTAACGTTCAGTCCCACCTGGAATGTTCTTGGCTGGGGCACAGTTGCCCAGTCATAACCGGATGTGTTTTGGTTCCCGCCCTGGGAACTTACTTCCGGATCAAGACCTGAATAATCCGTGATGGTAAACAGGTTTGATACCAGCACATAAGCACGCAATGAACTCAGGTGAAGACGCCTTGACACAACTGTTGGTACATTGTACCCAAGTGAAATATTCCGTAGGCGGATGAAGGATGCATCTTCGAGGTAACGGCTGCTGAGACTGGCCACATTACCGCCATAATTATTTGCAGGACCACCATTTTGGGTTGGATTTCCTGCAAATGTTGTCAGGCGGGGGATATCGGTCTGGTCGCCTGGTTTCTGCCATCTTTCCAACTGGATCGGAAGGAATCCGATATTCGCCTGCGTACCACCATGAACCAGGAAGAAGTTCTGCATGGCCAGGATCTTGTTTCCCTGGGAGAAATAAACAAAAACATTCAGGTCAAAAGCTTTGTAGGTGAGTGTATTTGTCAGGCCGCCCGTATAATGTGCGTTTGCATTACCAACTATCTGCCTGTCGGCTGATGTTATTTGTCCGTCTTTGTTTACATCTTCATATACAGCATTGCCTGTTTGCGGATCAACATACAATTGCCGGTAAAGCTGGAAGGAGTTGACGGCATAACCCTGGCGAAGGATTGAAGTATTCCTGCCTGATGCACCAAGGGTGATATCAGAACTCAGTCGCTCGATCTTGTTATTGTTCCACGAAATATTAAAATCAGTGGTCCATCGGAAATCACCTGTATTGACATTGGTGGAATGCACTGTTAATTCCCATCCCTTGTTTCTGACAGCCCCATAATTCTGCAGGAAGGTGGTGAAACCCGAACGTGAAGGCACAGGTACGTTCAGCAGGAGATCATAGGTGTACTTATTGTAATAGTCTACAGTAAACCCAAGCCGGTTATTCAATATTGCGAATTCGACACCCACGTCAACCTGTCTTGTCGTTTCCCAGGTAAGATCCGGATTGGCAAGTTGTGAAGGCGCTGTTCCGGGTAAATCCTGGTAGTTTGCTCCTGTTCCCCAGAGACCCTGTGCTGCATAGGAACCGATTCCATTCTGTGTACCCGACAAACCCGCACTGGCTCTCAATTTCAGGTCGTCAAAAAATCCGATGTCCCGGATAAAATCTTCCTGCGAAGCCCTCCATGTCAGACCGCCAGACGGGAAATAACCCCAACGGTTGTTGGTACCGAACCTGGAAGAACCATCTGCCCGCAGGCTTCCGTCAATAGTGTATTTGTTATCGTATGTATAACTTGCCTTACCAAAGAACGATACCAGTTTGGAATAGTTCCGGCTGGATGATCCCAAACGGTTGGATGCTGCGGAGATCGCCTTTACACTGTTACTTGGGAAACCCGTTCCGGTAGCGTTTGTATTCTGGTAAAGTACGGTATTGACCGAGTTGCCAAGCAGCGCATTTACCGAATGTTTACCATTGAAGGTCTTGATATAGGTAAGCACCTGGTCAGCAACAAACACGGTATTTTTTGTTTCGTTCGACGATGCCGAACCGTTTGATGCGATACCGGCACTGATCAGCGTGTTTGAATAATTGTTTTCGTATTCGCTGTTGTTATCGAGGCTGTAACTGGTCCTGAATTTTAATTCCTTTAGCAGGGTGATTTCTGCATAAACATTTCCAAGAAGCCTCCATCCGACTGCATCATTGTCGAGGTTTTTTATCAGTGCAATATGGTTGTCAAAACTGCCATAACGGGCATAGGTGCCATCGGGGTTAAAGATCGGCAGGAATGAACGGGGAAAAATGGCTGAGTTGATCACTCCCGTAGGCGAATTATCATTGGCGCTTACATTGCGTACGGTGCGACTGAGATTCAGGCTGGTACCGACTTTCAACCGGTCACTTACGTAGTTGTCGTAATTCAGCCGGGCCGAAAAACGTTCAAAGTTGGATGGCCGTACAATACCTTCCTGTTTCAGGTAACCGAAGCTGGCATAATAGGTACTGCGTTCCGAACCACCCTGTGCCGAGAGTTCGTAGTTGGACGTATTGGCAACCCGGAAGAGATCCCTGATCCGGTCGTAGGTCTGCAAGGTATCCGGATTATAGGGAAGTACAACCGTAGAAGGATCGACACCCTGATCGATGGCGGTGTTGATCCTTGATTCATTGATCAGCATTCCGTTCTCAGGACCACTTACCAGTTTGAATTTATTGGGTGCGTCGGACCAGCCATGTGATACATTTAATCCAATCCGGCCATTACTGTTCAGCCGGCCTCTGCGTGTAGTAATGATCACCACCCCGTTTGCACCAAGTGATCCATAGATGGCTGTTGCATTGGCATCTTTCAGGATCTGGATATTCTGGATATCCGCCGGGTTGATATCGGCCATCGGGTTCGACTGCTGCTGGTTACCCAGACCGGTCTGGATGAGTTCCTGGTTGCTGATGATCACTCCGTCGATAATGTAAAGCGGATCAACCGCTGCATTGATTGAGTTGTTGCCACGCACCCGGAAAGTGATCCCGCCACCGGGTACTCCCGAGTTGGCCGTGACCTGCACGCCCGCAGCCTTACCTTGTAACATCTGGTTGAAACCCGCTGCTGGTATGTTCTTCAGCTCATCGGCATTGATGCTCACGATGGAGCCGGCAATAAAACGTTTGTTCTGCGTGCTGTAACCGGTTACGATCACATCTTCCAGCTGGTGCGTCAAGGAATTGAGTTTAATATCGAATTGCGAAAGGTTGCCCAGCTCGGTCTCCACCTGTTCGTAACCGGAAAAACTCACCACCAGTTTTTTGGCCGATGGTGGAACGGGTAAGGTAAATCGCCCGTCTTCCGAAGTGGAGGTTGCCGTGGTTGTACCCTTTACACTAACGGTGGCACCGGCAAGCGGCTTCCCTGTTTCTGCGTTTGCTATCACACCGCTGATGGTTCGCGTGGATTCCTGCGAATAGGAGTGTGCTGCGGTTAATAGTGCAACGCATAGCACTACAAGCCGTACGAGTCGGTTCATGTCATTAATTTATTATGTGAGGAATGCTGTGTTCAGCAGGCAATCGTGATATCAGGGGATAAGGTAAACTGGTGCCGGATCAGCAACAGCAGGATGTATGCAGTGACATACACATTCGAGGCAGGATAGAAATTGAATTACATGTTGCAGGCTTCTTTACAGAAGTTTCGCCATTCAGCGTTCGCCGCTCTGGCGGCTGGTTTGATGACAATATGCTCATAAGTATTTTTATTTAGTCTACCGAGTTGGTGGACAAATGTAACACAGCTTGTTTTTGTGAACAAATCTTTTTTGTTCAGCAACAATAAAATCAGGTGGCAACAGGGCATAACGAGGTAACACCGGGAAACCCTTTTCCCGGAAATCAAACGAAAGCAGGTCTGTCTAAACCGGTTTACGCATCAGGCTGATGGCATCTGAGTCCGGAGCAGAAAATTCGAAGATCGTTGTTTCGATGAGTTCGAATCCGGCGTCATCTACATAGGACCGGAAAATTTCCTGTGTCATATAATTGCGCCATCCGGGGTTTTGGGAAAAATCACCAGTGGGATTGGAAGAATAGTTGGAGTAATGAAACAGGCAGAGTCCGCCCGGAGCCAGCACCCGGTAAGCGGCACTGATATAGGAAGCAACCGTTTCTTTTTCAAAATGCACCATTGCGTCATAGGAAAAAACAGCGGTTAAGGAGGCATCGGGAATGGAAGCAGGTAAACCTGTACCGGAAGGGTGGTGGATGAAGTGAACATGATCGCGGCCTTCCATTTTTTTCCGGGCAAGATTCAGGGCACCTTCTGATGAATCGAGAAGGTATAATTCACCGATCCGGTTGATCACCTGTAATGAATGCCTGCCCGCACCAGCGGCAATTTCAAGTGTGCGGCTGAGATCCAGATGGGAAAAGAGCCGGTAAAATACAGTTTCAGTATTCCAGAAAATGGCGATCCATTGCTGGTCATCTGCTGCTTTGAAATAGTTGAAATCAGGCCCGCCTTTCTGCCAGAACGAAATGATCCTTTCTTTCCCCTTGCGGCCCATTGAAAACCTGACCCGCAGATAATTCCTTACTTTACTGATCATCAGAAACACTCCCTTACCAGATTTTTCCATTCAACATATTATGATCTTCGAAGGTACGAAAAGGTACTTTAATGCTGACAGCAGACCATCATCGTGTATGTTTGGCGAATACTCTAAATTTGAAAAAGGTTAAAGCCTGAACCACCATGCATCCAACTAGCACCGTTCTAAAATACTTCTCTATATTCCAGCATGTGCCAACGCCCTGCCTGATCCTTGGTACAGATGCACCGGTGTATACCATCCTTGATGTGAACGAAGCTTATCTGCGCGCTACCAATTCCACCCGCGAATCGCTGGTCGGCAATTCGGTATTTGCTGTTTTTCCCGCAAATCCGGGCGACCAGGTTTCCCGCAACATTGAACTGACTGTTGAGTCATTTGAACAGGCCATCCGCACCGGAAAGCCGCATGTAATGAGTAATTACCGATATGATATCCCAGTTCCAGGTACCAATGGATTTGAAGAACGTTACTGGACCACCACCAACACTCCGATTTGTAACGAGGACGGGACCACCGGTTATCTTCTCCATTCACCTTCCGATGTGACGCAGCTGAACCTGATGGCGCAACGCGAGAAGATCAGCCAGAGCATTATCCAGCGTCACCAGGACCAGTTGGTGCAAACCCTGATGCAGGCTCCCGTTGGTATCGTGATCCTGGAAGGTCCCGATTATATTGTAGAGCTGATCAATCCACCGCTTTGCAAACTGTACGACAAAACAGTAGATGAGATCCTGGGTAAACCGATTTTCAGTGTACTGGATCTTACGGCGGACCAGGGATTCCAGGCATTACTCGACAGGGTACGGATAACAGGTGAACCTTACCGCGGTTATGGTGCACCGGCTACCCTGGTTCGCGGTGGAATTGTTGAAACTATTTATATCAATTTCAGTTATGAAGCTTACCGCGACAGGGAAGGGGAGATCACCGGTGTAATTGCAGTGGTGACAGAAGTTACCGACCTGATAGAAGCAAAGATTAAATCCGAAATCGCGGAAGAGCGCGCCAGGCTTGCCATTTCAGCTGCAGGTCTTGGGATTTTTGATGTATCACTGGATACCGGCTTCCTGGTTTCCTCGCCGCAGTTTGATAAAATTTTCGGGTTCGATAAGCCCCGGCCGTATATCGAATATGTAAAGGCCATCCACCCCGACGACCTTTCCATCCGTAATGAAGCCCACCGCCTGGCTATTGTTAATGGCCTGTTGTTTTATGAAGCACGTTTGGTTTTGAAAGACAATTCGCTTCGGTGGATCCGGGTAGAAGGTAAGGTGTTGTATAACGATGAACAAAAAGCCGTGCGCCTGCTGGGTACCGTCATTGATATAACCAAGGATCGCAAGGCAGTGGAAGACCAGCGAAAACTGATCACACTGGTGGATAACAGCGTAGACCTGATGTCAATCCTCGATTTAAACGGAGTAAATATTTATCTCAATGAAGCGGGGCGGAATATGCTCGGCTTCCAGTCGGAAGAAGATGTCCATCGCACACCCATTTCCAGTCTCCATGCCCCGGACGATTTCGAACGCGTGAGTACTGTGGTTCTTCCAACTGTAATGGATCAGGGACGATGGTCCGGTATCATGATGGTCCGCCACCTGGTAACGGGAGAAATTTTTCCGGTAATGAATAACTGTATCCGGATTGATGATCCGGTATCGGGTTTGCCCATCGCCGTTGGTGCGGTTATGCGTGATCTCCGTCCCGAACTGGCCGCAAAAAAGGCCCTGGCCGACAGCGAGCAGCTGCTCAGAAATATAACCACTGCGGCTCCCACAGCTTTATGGATGACAAATGAAAAAATGTCCATGACCTATATCAACCAGACCTGGATGAAATGGACAAATAGTGCCTATGAACAAAACCTTGGCGGCGGATGGTTGCATTTCCTGCATGTAGACGATCGCCAGCGGGTGATTGAAAAATTTTCAACTACACCTACCGGCAGCGATTTTTATGATATTGAATTCCGCATTATCCATGCCGATGGAGAAGTGCATTGGTGTACAGCCAGCGGCCAGCCGCAGTTTGATACAAACGGCGCATTCATCGGTTATATCGGTGCCTGCGTGGATATAACTGAACAGAAATCCTTACAACAACAAAAAGATGATTTCATCGGCATCGCCAGCCACGAATTGAAAACACCGGTAACCAGCATCAAGGGTTATGCGCAGTTGCTGGAACAGCTGCTTGTTGATAAAGGGGACCTGAAAGAAGCCGGTATGATGCAAAGGATGAACAAACAGATTGACCGGCTCACCAACCTTATCGGTGACCTGCTGGACGTTACAAAGATCAATGCGGGTAAACTCCAGTTTAATGAATCGGTTTTTGATTTTAACCCGATGGTGCGCGAACTGGTGGAAGAACTCCAGCGTACCACATTGAAACATTTACTCGTTGAGATTTATGAAGAGACGGGTTATGTGTATGCCGATAAGGAACGCATCGGACAGGTGATCACCAACCTGATTTCAAATGCAATAAAATATTCTCCCGGTTCAGAAAAAATTATCATCCGTACTTACCAGGATGGAGTGAATGTGGTAATGAGTGTACAGGATTTCGGCATCGGTATCGCGAGGGATAAACAGGCACATGTGTTTGAGCAGTTTTACCGGGTAAGCGGAAATATGCAACATAGTTTTCCCGGGCTGGGACTGGGCCTTTACATCAGCTCAGAGATCGTTCAAAGGGAGATGGGAAGCATCTGGGTAAAGAGTGAGGAAGGTAAGGGATCGACCTTCAGTTTCCAGTTGCCGATCCTGGACTAAACGCATTTTAATTTTCCCTTCCATCTTAAAAACTAATTCCATTACTTTTGCATTGTGCAAAAAATCTTTGCGACCATACTCCTGCTTGCCATTATTGGCCAGACATTCAACCAGGGTGTTTTCTACCTCGGTTATATGATCGATAAACGGGAGTACGTGAAACGCTGCGTCAACAAAGCCAGGCCCATGCTGCATTGTAACGGGAAGTGCCAGTTGATGAAAAAGATTCTGGAGGAAGAAAAAAAGAACCAGGCACCCGAACTCAAACTGGCAAAATCTGAAATTATTTCTTCCGGATTCCCGCTCCTTCTTTCCATTCCCCATGTAATTGTAAACTCCGGTTCATCCTACTTTGTATTCAACTCAGGAACTCCCGTTGACCGGTCAAATCCCTGCTTCCATCCACCGGACTGCTGATCCCTTGTTGTATAACAAACCTTAATGGATAAACCAACGACGGTTATCCTGCTGATGTTATTTATAACAGGCCGCTGATGCCTGATGGCCCCCTCATGTCCAAACAAAAACATTTGTCCCTAAAAATTATTTATGCGCTCATCTACCTTTTTTTCCGTTTTAATATTCCTCGTCTTAAGTATCACCGGTTGCAAAAAAGATGATAATTCAACAGATGGTTCACTCGCGAACATGAGCATCGAATTTGATAATATTATAGGAGGTCAGAACCTCTTCCTCAATACGGTTACTTATAAAAACAGCAGGGGAGAAGACTATACAATTTCCCGGCTACAGTATTTTATCAGCAACCTGCGGCTTACGCGCAGCGATGGTACTGATTATACCATTCCGCAGGACAGCAGTTATTTCCTGATTCGTGAATCGGAGCCCGATACCCGTTTTGTCCGGATTAAAATTCCAGCGGGTGACTATACCAATCTCCGCTTTATTGTTGGGGTGGATAGTTTGCGTAGCACGATGGATATTTCCCGCAGGACCGGCGTGCTTGATCCAACCGGTGGCATGGAAGATGGAATGTACTGGTCTTGGAATAGTGGTTATATCTTTTTCAAAATGGAAGGCGATTCTCCGGCAGCTCCGGTGGACCCCGCAGGTAATCATAAATACCGGTTTCATATCGGCGGGTTCGGTGGATATACTACACCAACCATCAATAATATCCGCGAAGTCAACCTGGATCTGCGCCCATCCGGACTTGCCCAGGCGAGGCAGGGTCGCCAGTGTAATATTCATTTAATGGCCGATGTGGCAAAAGTAATGGATGGCAGTACCAGTGTGAGCCTGGCCACCAACTCAAGCGTGATGTTCGGGGATTTCAGCGGATCGGTCGCCAATAATTATTCCCGCATTTTCTTTCACGATCACACCGAAAATTAAAGGTATGAACAAGATCAGCTGGTCCATTGTCATCCTGGTTTTTGTGATGCTGTCCTGCAGTAAGGAGATAGCAGAACGTTTCGCCGGATTCCAGTCACCCCCGGATTTCCCTGCCACGGTTTATAAGTTTGAAAATAATCCGGTGACCCGAGCCGGTTTCGAACTGGGCCGCAAACTTTTTTATGAACCCCGGTTGTCGGTGAACAATACAATTTCCTGCGGTTCCTGTCATATCCAGTCATCCGCGTTTACCCAGCATGGTCACGACCTGAGCCATGGGGTTGACGACCGCCTGGGTACCCGTAATTCGCCCCCGATTATGAATCTGGCATGGACGCCGTTATTTATGTGGGATGGGGGCGTGTTCGACCTGGACCTGCAACCCATCATACCAATAACCAGTCACGAGGAAATGGATGAAAACCTGGAAAATGTATTACAGAAACTAAGACAGGATAACGAATACCGAAGACTTTTCCGGAATGCATTTGGCAGTGAAGAGATCAGCACGGCATTCCTGATGAAATCGCTTTCACAATTCATGCTGATGTGTGTAAGTGATCAGTCGAAGTATGATAAAGTCCGCCGCTCCCAGGGCGAAACCTTTTCTCCGGCGGAGCAGGCAGGTTATGAACTCTTCCGGCAAAAATGTGCAGGTTGCCACCGGGAACCACTGCTGACCGATTTTTCATTCCGTAACAACGGGCTGCAACCCGGACTGAATAATGATCGTGGCCGTGGTGCCATTACACTGAATCCTGAAGATGACTTTCGTTTCAAAGTACCTTCCTTACGTAATGTGGCCTATACAGCTCCCTATATGCATGACGGAAGATTCATTACGCTGGAAGCTGTGCTGGATCATTATGCAGACAAAGTACATGATAATGCCAATCTTGATCCCTTGCTGAAACAGGGGGGCGTATTGGGTATTCCACTCAATCCGCAACAGCGGTCAGATATCATAAATTTTCTTAAAACACTCAGCGATCCGTCGTTTATCAAAAACCCGGATCTGTCTGAACAATAATATTTCATGAAAAAGTTTTATTCACTGTTGCTTACCATGCTCCTCACTGTTTCAGCGATGGCGTGTGATGTATGCGGATCGGGGCCTGGCAACTATTACAACGGACTGCTTCCGGTCTTTCACCGGTTTTTTATTGGATTGCGTTACCAGCAAAGTCACCTGCAGACACATCTTGGACCCGATGGCCGGGTTACCTATCTCAGCAGTAAAGAGCGGTATTCCGTTATGGAACTCTGGGGAGGTATCAGTTTCAGTAAACGTTTCAGGTTGATGTTCTCGCTTCCATATACCAGTATACAAAGGAAGACCATCTCTGAAACCGAAAAAGAATCCGGACCGGGTGATATCAATCTTGTTGGATACTATCAACTGATAACACCGAAAAAGGAATCAACTTTTGCACAATCACTTTGGTTGGGTGCCGGGATTAAACTGCCTACAGGGCGGTATGATAATAACCAGGAGAATATCGGACTCGGACTGCAAAACAATTTCCAGCTCGGATCAAAGAGTACCGACTTTTCTTTAAATCTCATGTATGATATCAGTTATCGTAATACCGGTATCGACCTGAATATGGCTTACCGTTTTAATTCTGTCAATAAATTCCAGTATAAGTATGGTGACCGGCTGACAACGAATCTCCTGTTTTATCAACGGGTGGCGCTGGCTAAAAACATTTACCTGACCCCCAATACAGGCCTGATGTTCGAGTCGGGAGCGAGGGATGAAAAGGCAAAGGGAATCAGTGTCTGGAATTCCGGCGGCCATGCCAGCAGTTTTGTGGCCGGTATGGAATGTTCACTGGGCCGGATAAATATCGGTGTTAATTTCCAGGATCCGTTCTCCCAGCGGATCGCGGAAAAAAGAGTTAAAATGGAAAACAGGGTAATGGCTTATCTGAGTTACTCTTTTCCGTAATTTACAGTACTCAAACCATTGCGATGCCATACCGACTATTAAACCTGTTGCTGGTTATTATACTGGCTATAAATGCGCCTGCGCAGACAGGGCAGTTTCGTCCACAACTCCATTTTTCCCCTACTGAACATTGGATGAATGATCCCAACGGGATGTATTATAACAATGGCGTATACCACCTGTTTTTTCAATATTACCCGGGTGGTACAAAATGGGGACCCATGCATTGGGGACATGCTACCAGTAAAAATTTACTCAATTGGAAGGAGGAGCCGATCGCGCTGTATCCCGATAGCCTGGGTTATATTTTTTCAGGTAGTGCTGTGGTGGATAAAAACAATACAAGCGGTTTTGGTAAAAACGGGAAGACCCCCATCGTGGCTATTTTCACACATCATGATCCGGTTGGTGAAAAAGAAAAACGAAAAGATTACCAGGTACAAAGCCTGGCGTATAGTCTTGATGATGGAATGACCTGGACCAAGTATGCAGGCAATCCCGTATTAAAAAATCCGGGGATTGTTGATTTCCGCGACCCAAAGGTTAACTGGAATAAAAAGATCAGTAAATGGGTGATGACCCTGGCCACGAAGGACAGGATCAGTTTTTATTCATCGCCCAACCTGAAGGACTGGACTAAACTCAGTGAGTTTGGTGAAACCCTTGGTGCACATGGCGGCGTATGGGAATGTCCCGACCTGTTTCCACTGACCCATAAGGGAAAGGAATACTGGGTATTGCTGGTGAGTATAAATCCGGGTGGCCCCAATGGTGGTTCAGCAACACAATACTTTATTGGTGATTTTGACGGAAAGAATTTTATTCCCGCTGATACAACCACCAGGTTCATGGACTATGGAACGGATAACTATGCGGGCGTTACCATTAACAATACCGGAGACCGCGTAATCCTGATCGGATGGATGAGTAACTGGTTGTACGCTGAATCAGTGCCAACGGTAAAATGGAGAAGCGCCATGACCCTGCCCCGGGAACTTGGATTAAAAGAAGTGAATGGCAAACCATGGCTGGTATCGGTGCCGGCGAAGGAAGTCGCCAGGCTGGATAAGAATGATCAGCCGCGCGGAGAAGAGAAAGCACTTACAAAGAAAAATGAGGCGCTGAAATGGACCATGGATAAGGGTGATAGCGGAAAGCCCGGATGGACTTTATCCGAAGGAGATAGCCTGATGCGTTTACATTTTGACCTGCCTGTCAATGATTTTAATGTAACGTTGAGTAATACAAAATCAAAAACTGTGGTAGGTTTTGATAAGGAGTCCAACAGGTTTTATATCGACCGGACCGAAGGGGGTATTGATAATTTTTATCCGGGTTTCGCCAAACGGCACTGGGCTCCGCGGATTTCTACAAACGACCGCATTTCGGTAAACCTTATTGTGGATGTAATGTCAGTGGAGTTTTTTGCAGATGGGGGATTAACTGTAATGACCGATATTTTTTTCCCGGTACCCGCTTATACATTGGCAACATTGTCCTCCGCGGGGCTTCAGCAGATCCAAAACCTGGGAACCTACCGGTTGATACCAACAGCTGCAAAATAGTTAAATACTGATCTGTGATCCGGTTGGAAAAAATAGGTTTACTCTTTCCAACCGGGGTTCAGAACAGCCAGGTTGAAGGGCTTTAAATCGATTGTTTTATCGGATGATAAGGTGTTGGGTCAATTCATACAACCCGGGTCAGTTGATTCTGGGAATCACCTGACTGATTGAGATCAGCAGCGAGTGTGGTCATTACAATATCAGCAGTAGTCCGGTTAACCGCTACTACTATGTTTTGTTCCATCGCAGTGTGTAACAATTCGCTGATCTGTTTCTGCCTTTTCTCACTGATCTTGTCGTAGTTCAGGATGATCAATACATCCATCAATCCGCGTTCAATCAGTTTCGTAAGATCCCGGTAACCACCAAGGGTTCTCGATGCCAGTTCAGTAACGGGCGTATTCAATGTTCCTTCCAGTACCAGGGCCGTTTTGCCATTGGCAAAAATCTCGTGTTTACTTAAAATGTCCTTGTTGACAAAGGCCCATTCAATAAGATGGGTTTTGTGATTCGTATTCGCGATTATCGCGATACGTTTCGTTTTTGTGTTATTATCTGTAGTGTTCATAATTTAATTTTTCTTTTGGTTTTTCGGGATTTTGACAGGACAAAGATACGTAATTTTGTTTAAACGATTAAACAGACGCCATACCTCCCCGCTCACAGGATGGGTTTATAGCATCTCCTTAACGTTTGGAGAAGGAATTTATGCAAAAAAAGACCTCTTTAAAAGATATTGCAGCCAGGGTGGGCGTTTCAACAGCCCTGGTTTCGTATGTACTTAACGGCAGGATGGAAGGACGTATAGGAAAAGAGGTTGCGAAGAAGATCCGGCAAACGGCAACAAAACTTAATTACCAGCCCAATCATATAGCAAGAAGTTTAAAAACCCGCCGCACCAATACCATTGGACTGGTAGTAGCAGATATATCCAATCCGTTTTCTTCCAGCCTGGCCCGTATTATTGAAGACGAAGCAGATAAACTGGGTTATACGGTGATCTTCGGTAGTTCAGATGAAACGGATCTTAAATCAGGAAAACTAATCAATGCATTAATGAACCGCCAGGTGGATGGACTGATTATTTTCCCTCCGGCCAATTCTGAGAAACAGATCCGGCAGTTGATAAAACAGGGTACACCATTTGTTTTGGTGGACCGTTATTTTCCCGGGATAGATTGCAATTCGGTTGGCATCGATAACCACAAGGCTTCCTTTGAAGCAGTAACCCACCTGCTTGACCAGGGTCGCAAACGAATCGGTATGATCTCGTATAATTCCACCCTTCATCATCTCGACGATCGGATTGAAGGTTATAAGTCCGCGTTGAAAGCCGGGAACATAGAACCAACTGCGGAACTGATCCGCAAAGTAGATATCGGAAATAACACTGTTGAGATCGGCAAGGCGGTGCAGTCTTTACTGGATTTGAAAAAACCGGTCGATGCAATTCTTTTCGGATCCAATAGGATAGCCGCTGCAGGTTTGAAATATATACATTCAAAAAAAATCCATGTGCCGGAAAAAGTTTCCCTGGTTGGGTTTGACGAGACTGAGATCTTTGATTTTTTTTATTCCCCGCTCACGTATATCAGGCAACCATTAACCGAAATCGGACAGCAGGCAACACGTATGTTACTGGAAGGAATTACAAACCCGAAAACGCCGGTACGGATTTTTCTTCCGGCCCAACTGGTAATCCGTGAATCATCCATGCCTGTTAAAAAGAAAGGAAACTAGATACCCTCCAGGAATTTTTTCAGGAACACGGCGGTCCTGCTGCCTTTCAGATTTGCCAGTTCGCGGGGTGTGCCGCTGCCAACAATTTTACCACCTTCATCACCTGCACCCGGACCAATATCGATCACATAATCACTGCCGGCAATAACGCGCATATCATGTTCTACTGCTATTACTGTATTACCCGCATCTACCAATCCTTCCAGTTGTTTCATCAGTTTCTCCACATCGGCCGGATGAAGACCGGTAGTGGGTTCATCGAGTATATAAATGGATTCACCTTTTTGTAAACGTTGCAGTTCGGTGGCGAGTTTGATCCGTTGTGCCTCACCACCCGATAACTCGGTGGCCGATTGTCCCAGCCGCAGGTAACCCAATCCCACTTCCTTTAATACTCCAAGTGGCCGGCTTACCGTCAGGTCCTCATCGAAAAACCGGAAAGCCGCATCCACCGTCATTCCCAGCACTTCTGCAATATTTTTATCCTTATATTTTATCTCCAGTGTTTTTGCATTATATCTTGTGCCACTACAAACGGGACAGGGTGCATATACACTTGGGAGGAACAGTAACTCCACCATGACAAAACCTTCGCCCTGGCAATTCTCACATCTTCCTTTTGGCACGTTGAATGAAAACCTGCCCGCATCATACTTGCGGCTCTTTGCCATTTTGGTGGAGGCAAAAAGTTTGCGCACATGATCAAACAAACCGGTGTAGGTGGCAAGGTTCGATCGGGGAGTGCGACCAATGGGTTTCTGGTCCACCACAATCAATCGTTTCACCATTTCCATACCACCTGTTATCCGTCCGCTGGTAACTGTTTCCACTACCTCTTCATTGAGGTCGGGTTCCATTTCCTCTACTATGGGTTCATGCCCCAGGTGTGCGGAGATCAGTTCTACCAATGCCTGGCTTACCAGGCTCGACTTACCCGATCCGGATACTCCCGTGATACTGGTAAACACGCCAAGTGGTATCGAAAGATCAATTGAATTCAAATTATTCCGGCTGATGGCTTCCAGTTTTAGAAAACCGGTTGCTGTTCTTGATTCTTTTGTTTTAAAGGGGCGGTGATCAAACAGGTAGCGGGCGGTCTGTGATAACTTTACGTCTTCCAATCCATCGGGTTTACCGCTATATAATATTTCACCACCTTGCTGACCGGCAGCTGGTCCCACGTCAATGATCCAGTCCGCCCGCCTGATTACATCCAGCTCATGTTCTACCACAAATATTGAATTACCTGCTTTTTTCAATAACCCTAATGCATCAAGTAATGCTTCCGTATCTGCGGGATGCAGACCTGCTGAAGGTTCATCCAATACATACACAACCCCGAATAAATTGGAATGGATCTGGGTGGCCAGTCGCAGTCTCTGTAGTTCACCAGGTGAAAGGGTGGGAGTGCTCCGTTCCAGTGTGAGGTAGCCCAAACCCAGTTTCAGCAAGAGTTCCAGCCGGCTCATCAGGTCCAATGCGATCCTCGACCGCACGATTGCTTTTTCTGGATGATCTTTTTCAAAGGAATTTTTTATATACCCTTGATCGGCAAATGGCGCAAACCTGGTTGCAAGTTGTTTTAATGGGATCCTCGACATTTCCGTTATATCATACCCGTCGAATTTTATTGAAAGTGATTCTTTCTTCAATCGTTTCCCTTTACACACGGGGCATTCCGCACTGATCATATATTGCGACACGCGTTTTTTCATCAGGGCACTTTGTGATGTGGCAAAGGTCTGCAGTACATATTTCCTTACACCGGTAAATGTGCCTTTATAAGCTGGTGGCATTTTCTGGCGGATCGCTTCCTTTACTTCACGGATACTGAAACCAGGATACACCGGTACCACGGGTTGTTCATCGGTGAACAGGATCCAGTCGCGCGTTTTTTTCGGAAGATCCTTCCATGGTATATCTACATTATGGCCAAGTGTAGTAAGAATGTCACGGAGATTCTGTCCCTGCCAGGCCGATGGCCATGCGGCAACCGCGCGTTCGCGGATGCTGAGTCTGTCGTCGGGAACCATCGACTTTTCAGTAACCTCGAATACGCGCCCAAGACCATGGCAATTGGGACAGGCTCCTTCTGGTGTATTGGGGGAGAATGCTTCTGCGTAAATAATCGACTGGCCCGGCGGGTATTCACCTGCACGTGAATACAACATCCTTAAAAGATTGGAAAGAGTGGTAACACTACCAACTGAAGAACGGGTAGTTCCCGATCCACGTTGCTGTTGCAGGGCAATCGCCGGGGGCAAACCCTGGATCTCATCCACTTCAGGAACAGCCATCTGGTTAAAAAGCCGTCGCGCGTAAGGCGATACCGATTCCAGATAACGACGCTGTGCTTCGGCGTACAGGGTGCCAAACGCAAGTGAAGACTTGCCCGACCCGGATACGCCGGTAAAGACCACCAATGCATTCCGGGGAATACTGACCGAAATATTTTTTAGATTATGTTCCCTTGCGCCGCGTACATCAATAAAGCCATTGTCGCTGAAATCCTTTGCCATAACCGATAAATACAAACTTCATGCCCCTGCATGGGGTGGTTAACCATTTGCTCATATTGAGTTAACATTCGCTTAACAAGGGCGGGATAGTTTCGCCGCAAATTACTACTGCTTATGAAGAAGTTTATCGCTTCGGTGATTGCTCTGTTCATCATCACCCTCCCTGTATTGGCGCAAACCAGCACCATTACCATTAAAGTAAAGGATAATGATAACCTCAGCCTTCCGGGTGCATCAGTATTACTGACACCGGGAAATTATGGCGGGGTGACTAATCAGTCGGGCGAAATCGTTCTGGCAGGCATCAAACCCGCGAACTACAAACTGGTCATTACTTACATCGGGTATACTCCGCTTTCAAAAGACATTGAGGTAAGCCAGGGCAACACACAGATTGCCGAAACCCTTACCGGTTCTTATATTACATCCAATGGGGTAATGGTATTGGGCGATCGCCTCAAAGGTCAGGCCCGTGCACTTAACCAGCAAAAGAACAGTGATAATATTACCAATATAATCAGTGCCGACCAGATGGGTCGTTTCCCCGATGCCAATATCGGCGATGCCATTAAACGTGTGCCGGGTATTACCATGCAGAACGACCAGGGCGAAGCGCGTAATATCGTTGTGCGAGGAATGGGTCCTGAATTCAATTCAGTAACATTTAACGGTGAAAGAATCCCATCTGCCGAAGGCGATAACCGCCGGGTTCAGCTGGACCTGATCCCTTCCGATATGATCCAGACAGTTGAAGTAAATAAAACGCTGACTGCCGATATGGATGCTGATGCAATCGGTGGTTCGGTTAACCTTGTATCACGCTCCGCACCAAATGGCCTCAGGGTGTCGGGTACTCTCGCTGGCGGTTATAATCCGATCCGCGACAATGGTTTCATGGGAACAGCCAATGTGGTGGTGGGTAACCGTTTTGCCCATAATAAACTTGGATTTGTTTTCAGTGGCTCGTATAATCGCAACAAATTTGGTTCGGACAATGTGGAAGCTGTGTGGAGTAAGGATGAAAACGGAAAAACTTTTGTAAGTGATCATGATCTCCGTGTTTATGATGAACTCCGGATCCGTCGCAGTGCTTCACTGAGTCTCGATTACAAAATCAGTCCGGTGCATACTATTACGCTTAATGGTAATTACAACTGGCGCGATGATAAGGAAAACCGTTTCCGTCTTCGTCACAGATACAAGGGTGATCCGGAAGATTATGCTGACGATCTCCAATATGATGCAGCTGGAAATATTACCGGTTATTCCAACGGTGAAGTCCTGCGTCAGACCAAGGGAGGTCTTGATAATGGCCGCAATGCAAATCGCCGACTGGAAGACCAGCGCGTAAGGAACCTTGCTTTAAGAGGTGATCACCTGTTTGGCAGGATCAGGACAAACTGGAGTATCCAGTATGCAAAGGCTTCGGAGAAACGCCCCCACGAGCGTTATATCGCCCTTGGACAGGAAGATATCGATGTTACGCAGGACATCTCCAATACCAGGTTCCCCATCTTATATGATAACACTTCATTGAATGATTATACCAATCTGGATGAACTCACTGAACAGTTCCAGGATCAGTTTGAGCGGGATGTAAATGCGAAACTGAACTTCGAGGTTCCTCTGTCACTGGTGTATGGCCAACCAGGTTTCCTGAAATTTGGTGCCCGTCTCCGGAATAAGAAAAAGGAACGTAATAATAACTTCTTTGAATACGAACCAATCAATGAGATCGACAATATCACTTCGCTTCCATTGATCAACAGAAGCAGTACTTCTTTTTATGCAGGTAAAAAATATATAGCAGGTCAGTTCATTAATCCGCGTTACCTCGGTAACCTCGACTTTACCAATCCGGCCCTGTACGAACAGGAGGACAAACCAGATGAATACCTTGCCGGGAATTTCAAAGCAAAAGAAACAATCAGCGCCGGGTACCTCAGCCTGAACCAGGATTTTACTGAAAAATTATCGGCGAATATCGGGGTGCGAGTGGAACATACCTCTCTTGATTATACCGGTAATATCATTGAAGACGAAGAGCTGTTAAAAGGCCAGGCCAACCTGAAGAATAATTATACGGATGTGTTACCAAACATTAACCTGAAATACAAATTATCCGGTTCATTTGTAATAAAGGCGGCATGGACCAATACGCTGGCTCGTCCCAAGTACTATGATCTTGTCCCTTATTTCAATATCAAACCTTCGGATAATGAAATCTCCGTTGGAAACCCAACACTCGAGCCGGTTAAATCTACTAACCTTGACCTGATGACAGAAAAATATTTCAAGTCGGTGGGATTGATTTCCGGTGGAGTATTCTATAAAAAACTCGACAAGTTCTTTTATACTTATATTGATCCGGCTTATACCCGTGATGAATTTGCTGCGGCATATCCTGGTATTGAAAATCCGATAGGGGATGACGACACCTATGAGTTTACCCAGCGCAGGAATGGCGATGGAGCTACTGTATACGGTCTCGAAGTAGCATTGCAGCGTCAGCTTGATTTCCTTCCAGGGATCTGGAAAGGACTTGGTATTTATCTTAACTACACGTATACCCATTCAAAAACCACTGGTATTTTTGATCCTGAAACAGGCGAACTGATCCGGAGTAATGTGAAATTACCTGGTGCTGCTCCCCATATATTTAACGCATCGGTGAGTTTTGAAAATAAAAAATTCAACGTGCGGGTTTCAGGGAACTATACATCATCTTATGTGGATGACAGTGATGACGCGGGTTATAACAGTGATAGTTTCTCTGATCGTTATTACAGCAAGCAGTTTTTCCTGGATGCCAATGCTTCATATGCATTTACCACCAGGTGGAGGGTGTTTGGTGAAGCAAATAACCTGACCAACCAGCCGCTTCGTTATTACCAGGGTTCGAAAGACCGTACCGCGCAATTGGAATATTATGGTCCAAGGTTCAATCTGGGTGTTAAATTTGACCTGAGTAAATAATAATGGAAAAGATAGGTATGCGTTTTTTAGTGATAGGATTGTTTTTCATGGCAGCTTGCAAACCATCGCAGCGTGCCAGTGTAAGTGCGGATGCCGTTAAACCAACCGTGATTACTGAAAAATCCGGTTTCGACACGGATGACCCGGCAATCTGGATAAACAAAGCAGATCCGGCTGCAAGTCTGGTGATTGGGACGGATAAGGAAACCGGTGGTGGTTTGTATGCTTATGATCTTAAGGGAAAGATTGTGCGGAAGGTGGTTGGCCTTCAGCGACCCAATAATGTAGATATTGCCTATGGTTTTAAATTGGGTGATCGTTTGGTGGATCTCGCTATCTGTACCGAACGCGGGACCAGTAGTCTCCGGTTTTATTCGCTGCCCGACCTGTTGGAAGTTGATGGAGGCGGGCTTCCTGTTTTCCAGGATGAAACCGAGCGACAGCCTATGGGAATTGCGGTGTACCAGCCTCCGGGTACTTCAATTGTGCAACTCATTGTGGGGAGGAAGTCGGGTCCAACCAGCAGTTACCTCTGGCAATACCAGTTGGGAGAGGAGAATGGTAAACTTTTCATGAAACCCATTCGCCGTTTTGGTCAGTATAGTGGTAAAAAAGAAATCGAATCGATTGCGGTTGATAATGAGCTCGGATATGTGTATTATTCGGATGAGCAATTTGGCATCCGGAAATATTACGCTGATCCTTCAAAAGGTGATGAGGAGCTGGCGTTATTTGGCCAGGGTCATTTCCGGGAAGACAATGAGGGTATCTCCATTTATAAAACTGCTGAAGGAAAGGGATATATCCTTGTATCTGATCAGTCGGCCAATACATTTAATGTTTACAGAAGGGAAGGAGAGGCCGGCAATCCCAACCAGCATGATCGTTTAGCTGCAGTCCCTGTCTCAACCCATCAGAGTGATGGCAGTGAGGTAACCAATGTGGCACTGCCCGGTTATCCGCAAGGTTTGTTTGTGGCGATGAGTGATGATCGCACGTTCCAGTATTATAACTGGCAGGATATTGCGGTCAGGATTGCGAACTCTGCTGCAGGTATCACTGCGGTGGTGAAATAGGTCCCACAATTGATAATGAAACGGGTCGCGGAGGGGCTGGAATTATTCAACCGGATAGGGACTTATATTATAAAAATTTACCTCCTCTTGAATATTGCATGCGTGGGAGTTTCCCCAGGTAACTCTTTAACGGGTCTTTGCGCCCCTCCGGGTCAAAATAAGCTGTGCAACTGATACCCCACCGTTTCAAAACTTCCTCAAAGATTCCGATCATAGCCCTTTTGGGTAAATTTCCGGCACTGGCAGCGTTTTTGTTTCTATATGTATTAAACAAAAAAATGACTATTATGAAAAAGATAATGTTAATCGCTGCTATTGGGGTTACAACGCTCGCTGCGTTTGCCTTCCAGCCGAAGGAAGTCAAAAATGGGGACTTATCGAAGGCGTCCTTATACGAGCAGGCGGATACCGTACCTGGTAAAAAGAAACATGATACCGCCAAACACCGTTATCCAAAAGATACAACGAGGCCAGTACCTCAGAGGTAATACATAGTTAAGGCTCCCAACAGTCTGGCTGTTTCAATTGGTTTGAAGCAGCCTTTTTTTGCTCAAAAACAATCCGGTATGTATTAAAATTTGCCCCCCACAATGCGGCCCTCAGCGGCAGATTCCTGAATCAATAATGCTTCTTATCTTCGTGTTGACCGGAAACCTTCGCTAGGACGGGTTCCTGAACCTTCGGGGCAGGTAATTGTTGGTATTCATGTACGCGAAATGAAATAAACTATGAAAATCAAGAATGAAGACTTGATCGCTGAACTGGTAGCGCTTACAGACAACTCTATCGCTGAAGTAAAGAAATTCCTCGATCTTGATATCGAGACCCTCAACTATAAACCGAATCCGGTTACCTGGAGCATGCTTGAAAGTATCGAGCACCTCAATCTTTATGGCAATTTCTACCTGCCCGAGATTGAAAGGCAATTGGCGAAAGCCAGGCCGAAATCGAATTGTTTTTTTACATCTGGACTCATTGGCGATTATTTTGTGAACCTGATACGTGTTAAGAATGGTTCGATCAAAAAGATCAAGTCGCCCAAGAACATGGACCCAGCCAATCCCCACCTGACTTATATTACGCTTAACCGGTTCATCAAGCAACAGGAAAAACTCCGTTCGTTGCTGCTTGATGCGTTGAAGAAAGACCTTACCCATACAAAGACTGCTATTTCAGTCAGCAACCTTTTCCAGATAAGAATAGGTGATACACTTCGCTTTGCGGTGTACCATACCGAGCGACACGTGTTGCAAGCGAAACATGCCTGGGAAACAGCTATCAAGGCGGAAGTATCTACTAATACGGAGATGAGTCCGGTTTTCTCCTGAGTTGTTTATTAATTCATTCAGCTGAGCTTTTTCTGAGTTCGTCCAGCGCCTGGTTGGTCACGGCTGCCTTGTGCTTTACAACCCGGTTTATCGGAGATTCCGATGATCGGTTTTCCTGCGTGCATCTGTAAGACAACTCTTCCTTATCAACCTTTTTGTGAAGTTGAAATTTTATGCTGCTCCCCAATTAAGTGTATCTACTAAATTATAATTATTTTTAATGTAAATTTTGCTTTTGTGAGATACTTCCTGGATATTTAGATACAACCATTTTAACTTCTATGCCTATCTGCCGCCACCTTTTCAAGCATCCCATTATGAGGATAGGCTTTATTTATTTATCTCTTCTTTTTATTTGTTGTTATGGTAAAAAGGACCAACCGCCTTTTGATGAAATTTTTCGAAGTAATGTTGAGGTTCCGGCGAAGGTTTATGAACGGGACAGTATTGCATTATTTGCTGTTTTGAAGAGCACTATGGTGAATCATGAAGGTTCGTTTTATATGACTGAAAATATCGACTCCACTGAAATAATTGGGAAGGATTACATGTTGTTGCCGATACGTGGTGGGATAATTTCAGTTGATAAGCATAATGAGGGTTCTTTGAGGGATAGTTATCCTAATTCTCTCACTATATGTCCGTCAAAAAATAAAGGGGTATATTCTTGTATGGATGGGTTGGTCGCAAATGTTTTTGACGCAGATGGTGGTGCTCTGGTGATTATAAGAACGGATTTACTCTTTATCTCTTATCATCTCGCGATTTCAATCGTAAAGAAGGGCCAAATAGTGAAGAAGGGAGCAAAAATAGGCGAGTTGGGAGAAGAAGGTAATGAAGAACTTCCTTCGTGTTTGGGTTATTATTTAGACGATCTCAGTAATAGTAGGAGGAAAATTGAATCGACAGTCCTTTATACTAATTGTCGGATAAATTAGATTAGTATCACGAATGCACTATGAACTTAATTTTGGCGGATATATTAATAATTCGAACGAAGGTGTGTATATTTTTCACCACTATTAATCGTCCTCCCTGTTATGAGCTGAATATAATTTGATAAAATGTCCAGGTTTAGATATTTTCCTATAGTAATTATGCTGGCAACTGCGAGTTGTAACCAAAAATCTACTGTTTTAGTTGAAGATTTGGCTAATTTTCATTCGGATACGTTTGTCGTGGATCTTTCCAAATCATACTATCGTTTAAAACCTGAAATAAAGCTTTTTGAAAAAAAGTTGGGTTTGCCGAGCCTGGACACGGGCTTCAATGGTTTACAGCTTAGACTTACAGCAGGTTTAAAAGGCGACGGACTTGGCTATATTGTCTTGACCAATCAAAATAATAGCTGGACGGGGAAATATTGGAAAATAAATTATCAGTTAAACATGCAACAGGATTCGTTCGTGAGTTTTCAGAGCCTGGAAAAGGAAATTGAACCGGAATCAGGTTGGTCTTACCTATCCCGAAGGTTGGCCGAACTTGACCTACTGTATTTGCCTGATCTTTCTGCCACAAAATCCAACGGGGTCTTGAATGTTAATGTCGAATTCGCAAGTAAAACACAACATAGATATTATTACATGGTGGAGCCAGATGACTATCCCGATTATCCTGACGCAGCCAAACTTACAAGGATTGTTAAATTGCTTAGAAAGGAGTTTGACATTGAGTTTTAAGAGCAGCTGGTGAACCAGGAAAAGCTTCGCAGGAGAAGTCAGGGCTTAACCCCGGAATAAATTTATTGACGTTGTCGTTTATTATCCATCAAGCAATACTTTTTGTTATGGGCAAACTGACGAACATGCTATTTCTTTTAATTGTTGCGTTTGTTTCTTGCAATGTTCCAGGGAACCCCGGCGCCTCCTCAAGCTCTAAAGAGCAAGAAAATGAAGGAAACTACGCCGACATCGACTACTTTAATATTAGAGGAGTAAATCCTCTTAAAACAAAAGGATACCCCAGTATTACGATCCGAGATTCATCTCGTAAAAGAATAGTAACATTTTATACAAACCAAGATCATTTCTTTTCAAAGGAGTTTTTTAAAGAAGATTTCTATTGGAAAAGTAGTTTTGAGTACAAAGCTGACACATCTCATATTTATGTGTACGAATTCATCCTTAAAGATAGAGTGCTAATTTTTAACTATAAAGATACAAACTCGTATATATTGGATGATGTTTCAAGTATCTCTGGCAATACCGTTACGATTTATTTTCCCAATCAGGTGAGGAAAATCAAGCCATCGGTTGCAAATTTTGATAAGGTGAAAGAAGACGCGGAGTCGAAATACACAGAAAAATATGTAGTATTAGATTCCGTCCTTCGGAAGGAGGGGGAAAAAGTGGGCTATGATGGCAGAGTAGTTTTTGAAAATGCAATATGTTTTCACAAAAATGAAAAGTCGATATTTTGGTGGATTTATTTTGGGCATATTCAGCAAGTGATTGATTGTAGTTAAAATATCGATATCATATGACGGCTATTCGATTAACATTGAGAGTGGGAAAATATTATTTAATTATGCGGCTAAATATGATTTTATATTCACAGGGAAGGAAATTAACAATAAGGGGTGTTATTCCAAAGACTGTTACAGATCTGGATCTTTACAAAAAGTCGGTGGATGGTAAAGGCATAAACCGGGAATTTGAAAAATATGCCTTTAAACAGTGGGACAGTGTCGCAACAGTTATGATCAGGAAAATGATCGGCGAAGAGGTGGTTGAGGAAAAAGATTTTCCCATAAAAAGCGATTAGTTGGTCAAAACTCCGGTTGTCTGGCATATGGAGTAATTGAAAGATTCTCGCTACCGAAATAAATATTATTATGGCATTTGACAAGATAGAAATAGCGCCGTTTGACAATTTACTCGTTTATAAAAAAGGTTATACGAATGAAATGGTATACAATATTATAACGAGTAAAAAACTTGGTGGCCTTCGGATCTTTTCTGTTCTTAAGGGGGACCGACTGGAAAGTTTAGACTTTTTACGGGACTATACTTTTTTAGAAAGATTAGACGTGACTTCGGTTGCCGATTATGACTTCAGCTTTTTGCGGGAATTAACAGAATTAAAAAAATTATCTATTAATACACAAGGCGAGAATGTCATTAATTTGATAAATCAACGGAGTTTAGAACATTTATCGGTAAAATGGCGAAAAAACATAGTTGGGCTCGGGCATTGCACGCAATTATTATCTCTTGGTTTAATTGAATTTACGGAAGAGAATTTTAAAAAAATTTCTCCGATAAAAGGACTTCAAGAAATCCGGATTAAGACCGGCGCAATTCAAAATTTAGCCGGAATTGAAGAAATTGCGAATTTGCAAACCTTGTCTCTTAGTAACTGCAAGAAACTAAAATGTATAATTGCGGTTAACCATCTGATTAAACTAAAAGAGCTTTACCTGGATATGTGTCCAAATATTAAGGATTATGTGGACGTGGCAGATTTGCCGAGCCTTGAAACGCTTAGCTTAATCAATTGCGGAAACGTTCAAACTCTGAAATTTATACAGCAATTTAAGTCATTATTGAAACTTTCATTGTTGGGTAACACCATAGTAGGTGATGGTGATTTAATTCCGGCAAAGATGATAAAACATTTGGAGCATAAACACTACGATCATTATAATTTAAAACTTGAAAATTCCGTTTATAACGATAACATTAAAAAAAATCTGGTTAAAATTAAAAATCTATTCAAATGACTATTGGGTTGAATCCACCGGCTCCTCATTAGAAAGAAGCCTTTTGAGATAATTCAATAATTTTACGTATTCCATGGTTAACTATATTTATGTAGTATTTATCGTATTATTAATGAGTTGCAGTCGCAGACCTTCTGTTTCACTTGAAGAGATTGCGACTATTCCTTCGGATACTTTGGTTTCGGATTTCACAGAATCCTATTATAAGTTTGAACCTGAAATTAAAATTATTGAAGAAAAAATGGGTTTGCCCAGTTTAGACAAAGGTTTCAATGGTTTTCAACTAAGGCTCACTGCCGCATTAGAAGAAGGTGGAATGGGTTGTGTTGTTTTAACAAGCCAAAATAACAGCTGGACAGGAAAATATTGGAAAGTACATTACCTTTTAAATTGGGAACAGGATTCAATACTGTCATTTGAAGGTGTGGGAAAGGCTATTAAACCTGAATCAGGATGGCCATACCTCTCTCGTAAATTGGTCGAATTTGATGTGCTGCATTTAACAGATTTAAATGGTGGGGGAGAGACGAGCAGGCAATTAAAGGTTAATATAGAGATCGCAAGTAAGACTCAACATAGGTATTATTCGATGTCGGAGCCAGACGATCATCCCGATTATCCGGATGCAGTTAAACTTACAAATATCGTACAGTTGTTTAAAAGGGAATTTAACATAGAGTTGTAAGGGGGCTGATAAACCAGGAAAACTTCGCACGAGAAATACGGACTTTAATATCAGCGGTTGATCAACTCCAACTCAGCAGGTCGTTAATCCGAGTTTATTTTTGATGCGATATTTTCCGGCAGGGAATAAGGTTGTTCATTCGGCAACAAGTCCTTTGCTTCGTTAAGTTTATTCTCCTTCACAAGCTGATGAATCTGCTTACAGTATTCGGTTATATCGTCAATACCTACGATCCATTCATCAATATATTTTTCTACAGTTATACCGGATAACCCAATTTGAATGGAGCGGTAATTCAGGGGCCGCAGCAAAATATCTTTTTCAGGATCCCATTGAATGCGAACTGGCGACCTGTCAAGTGTTTCTTTCCAGTTGTCATAGGAAGAATGGATGGTATTATCAAAATGGGATAGACATGAATTTTCCAAGGCCCATTCAAAGCCCGCACGCTTTATTTTTATCGATAAAATATGTTCCTGGTTTTCTTTGACCGCCCAACCGGATCGATACATCATCCACAAAAAAGATGGTTTGATCCAGGTCATTCGGTCCTTTTTAAAAGGAGGAGATACAAAGGTTTGTTTGTTTACTGCAGAATGAGCAATCTGTCTATTGAATGCCTGATAAACTGTAATGGTGTTACTGTCAGACACTGCTCTCACTATTCTTTCGTTCAAAGGTTGGAAATGTTTTGGTTTAAGTTTTTTGCCTTATGGATGTAGATATCCTGGTTTGGCGTACGTTGAAGAATTCAAATTAGAAGGCACAAATATAAAAACTTTATCGAACATTTAAAACCAGAAAGTTTTTGTAATCTACTTTAATAAGTCACACACTAATCACCCTCCCCGTTATAACCCCCAACAAAGCCCGTTCATACGCCTTGCCGACCTTCCATGCTTCAACAGGAATAAAGCCCGGGAAATAGGGGTGATAAGCCGGTGACTCCAGCAACACATTCGGGCTGATGCAGTTGATCCGGATGCCCCTGGGCATTTCATTTGCTGCAGCTCTTACAAAACCTTCCACCGCACCGTTGACCGTAGTGCCGGTAACACCACCTAAAATCGGTTCGTTTACCAGGATACCAGAGATTAGCGCAAAGGATCCCTTGTCATTTATATACGGCAGGGCCGCGAGAACAGTATTGATCTGGCCCATCATTTTATTCTGAATTGAGTATTGAAAATCTTTAACGGTTAGTAACTCCAACGGTAAGGCACGTACATCGCCGGCTGCAACAGCCACACCATCAAATTTTCCTATATTCTTAAATAATTCTTTCAGGCTTTCCTCATTGCTGATATCAACCTGGTAGTCGTCTGATGAACGGGAGACCCGGATGACCTTGTGACCGCTTTCTTCCAGGGTTTTTGCTACTACTTTACCAATGGTACCGCTTGCCCCGACTACTACAAATGTGAGTTGCATAATTTCCTTTTTTTGGTATGACTAAATCCTGATTTTATTCAATTCCAAAGTTCCAAACTAAAAATGCCTGTCTGTTTATATAAATCTATCCAAGTCTTAGAGATTTCCGGCTATAAACAATTAGGGATACAGTTGGATTTCTATACAGTCAAACAGTATTCCACATCAACATCCACCCCGCTGCACGATAACCCCCTTTATTGTCCTGTTCACGCCCCAATGATCTCATTAAATCCCTCTATTTTTAGAAAAACAAATTGTCCATTATGAAAAAAATTACACCCTGTATCTGGTTCGACAACCAGGGAGAAGATGCGATGAATTATTATATCTCCATCTTTAAAAATTCTAAAATTTTAAGTGAGACCCGCAATGGTGATGCAGGACCCGGCCCTAAAGGTTCACTGCTGGCAGCTTCATTCGATCTGGATGGAACAGAAATATATCTTCTCAACGGCGGGCCGCATTATACCCTCAGTCCGGCGTTTTCCCTGTTTGTAAAATGTGTCGACCAGGAAGAAGTGGATTATTACTGGGATAAACTGGGGACAGGTGGAATATTTATGCAATGCGGATGGCTGACCGATAAATACGGAGTGAGCTGGCAGGTAGTGCCCAATATCCTGCAGGAATTATTGCAGGATAAAGACCCGAAAAAATCAGGCCGTGTAATGCAGGCAATGATGAAGATGATTAAACTGGATATTCAACAGCTGAAGGATGCTGCGTCAGCTTCGTAATCGGAATGGTGATCTGAATGCTGCAACCCTTACCCGGCGAAGACTTCAGATCCATTTTCCCATTATACAAAACCAGCCGGTTACGGATATTGGCGAAACCAAGTCCGTATCGTTGCGTTTTTAAATCAAACCCCTTCCCATCATCGCGGATATTAATCAACAGGTGGGTTGGGTTGGAAACGAAATCGAGCCATACATGATTACAACGCGAATGACGAACAATATTCTGCATCTGCTCCTGCGTGATCCGATAAAGATTGAATTTTAATTCCTCCGATAAATCCGAGGGATCGATATGGAAGTTCCAGTACACCTTGAACCGGCCGACTGAAGTATATGAATGAACAAGATCCTCCAACGCTTCCCTCAACCCGATATCCTTCAGGCTGGGTGGCGTGAGCGAATTACAAAGCGTTCGGATATTTGCAATAGCTCCCTGGATCACTCCTTCACTTTTTAGCATCAGCTCTGAACTCATCGCCGGATTCGATTTGGCAAAATCGAGGAAGAGTTTTGCCGTGGTGAGTTGCTGGTTAACACTATCATGCAACTCGGCGCTGATAAACTGCCGCTCCTTTTCCTGCCCATGGATCTGCGCCATCGTAATCCGCTGCTGTTCCTGAATGCGTCGACGTGCTGAAAACCGCGACCAAAGTATAGCACCAACTACAGCCATTATAGAAAGAATCACCATCAGTGCCTTGAACCAGAAAGTCTGGTAGAAATAAGGATTGACAGTAAAGCCCATACTTGCTGTAGGGGAGAAGTAACCATATCGTTCGGCCCTTACTTCAAAAACATAGTCACCTGGTGCCAGCACCGAAAAATAAGCGATATGTCTGTTGCCAGCCGGTGTCCAGTCGTCACTGAAACCTTTTAACCGATAGAAGTAACGGATATCAGAGGCCTTTGAAAAATCGATACTGGTATAACGGATCTCAAAATTGGAAACACCCGGAGGGATCCGGATGGATTGACCCTGGAAAAATTCCTGGTCGGCATATCGGAGCGACTGTATCTGGATCCCCAGGTCGTTCGACTCTTCCGAAATCATCTGGTCATCAACCACCGCAGCCCCTGCAGCCGTGGGAAACCACAATGTGCCGTCAAGCATTTTCCATCCTGCCGGATAAAATCCACCATTGGTTTCTGAATTGGGCATCCCATCAGAAGCGTTGAATAAACGTGAACGGATCTTCGTATCACTGCTTCCATAATTTTTTGCATTGAGCAGGTCGTTCAGGAAAATCCGTTGTACACCGATATTCCCGCTTAACCATAGATAACCGCGGCTATCTTCCAGAATCCGGTACACTTCATTGAAACGAAGTCCATCAAACGTATTGAATAAACGGAATTTACCATTGACCATGGCCACCAAACCCTTATCCGTACCCAGCCAAAGCTGCTGTTGACGATCTTCAAAAAAACTATAAACGATATCCGACATCAGCCCCTCTTCACGATCGTACCGGACCACCTCGCCCTGGTGATCTATCCGGAACATACCGGCATTCCTGGAGCCAACCCAGATCATCTTCCTTGAATCTTCAAAAAGGGAAATCAGGTTGGACTGACCCAGTCCCGCAGGTAACATTATCGGAGTAATCTTATCAGTGCTATCCATCCGGTGAAGACCTCCATTACGCGTAGTGATCCAGATCCTTCCATCCGAATCCCTGAGCATGGCCAGGATTGCATTATGCTGCAACCCCTCTTCCACTCCATAATGTTTATCAAAACTTCCTTTAAGCCGGTTGAAGCGATCCAGTCCATTTGCCGTACCCACATAAATATAATCGCCCCTTCCGGTTATTGACAATACAAGGTTACCGGATAGTCCGTTGGACTGATTATATTCTGTAACCTTTCCATCAACAATCCTCGTAACACCGCGACCAGCACTCCCTGCCCAGATCTCACCTCCGGGATGCTGGTAAATGCCCAGCAGAATTTTTCCGTTTAGTCCCATGAACGCCGGACTGGTACCGATCTGCGCGGGACGAAGCTGCAGGAGGCCGGATGAATTGGTGCCCAGCCACGCCATTGCATCATTGGTAACAAGGATCGAACGGATACCATCGTGTTCATAATCGGATTGCCCTGGATTAATAAATATTCCATTTTCCAAAAGCTGGTAACCTGCACTCTGGAAGCCGATCCATAAACGTTGTTGAAGGTCAAAACAAAGACTGTTGATGCTGTTTTGACGCAACCCGTTACCTGTTGTATAGTGAACCGTATCTGTTTTGAAATTGTATAAACCTTTATTTTCCGTTCCAATCCAGGTATCACCTCCGGCACCGGCAATCACCACCGATACCGCAATACTCCTGAACTGCGGGATCATTACCGGGGCAGAACCGATACTGTCAATACGATAGAGCCCGTTGCCGGTCCCCACCATCATGGCCTTTCCATTAAACATCATGGCCTCAACAGAACCACCCGTTCCATTCACCCAATTTGGAACAATATGGATTGAATCGTCTTCGATATAAAAAAGGCGCCCTGTACTGGTACCAATCCATACCCTGTTCCTGTCATCCTTTTCAATGCACCTGATCCATCCGCCGCGGATCATCGATCCGATATCCCAGATCTTTTCCACTTTATTGCGGAACCGGATTATATTGGTACGGCCCGAAGCCCAGAGCTCGCGGCCCACGGGCAACAGGTCATAGAAGGTATGGGAAAGCAGGTCGCGCGTGTTGGACTGGTCAACCAGCGAGAACACCGTTCCATCAAAACGGAACAGGCCCTCTTCAGTAGCACCCCAGAGATAACCCGCGCTGTCACGCACCATATCGTATACGGTATTCTGCGGAAGACCCGATTCATTGTTCCATTTGCGGTAAACAAAATTATAGGGTTCCGACTGCGATTTCTGCGCGGTAACTGGTCCGGTTAATAACAGGGCCACCACGAGAATCAGACTATGTACAAACAGGGTAGAGGTCAATTTACTCATTCTAATCATTCGGCCAGCCGCCTTAAGGTAACAATATAGCAAAAAAGAGTAAACCGCTAGATGTTTTTAAGAACCGCTACGGGAAAACGTTTCAACAGGGAATGCACTTCGATGCTGTCGCCACTGACCGGTTCATCCGTAAAAATATTTGTCCAGTTTTTTGGCGCATCTGGAGGCAGGTCAAGATGCATTACCGTGCCTTCGCTTTCCACAATCGCAAGGGGCAACACCACGAGGATCCAGTCGGCCCCATAGCGCCGGAAATAGGCGATTACTACCCTGTCGCCATCTGCAGGGTATAACGGGATATATTCACCTTTTAAAAACAGGTCTGTATTGGCCCGGCGCAGGTGAAGGATTTCCCGGGTTACGAACATTTTCTCCGCACCCCGCTCATAGTGATTGATGGCATAGTCAAGCGCCACATCCACGCCTTCCTCTTTTTTAAGGCGGACGAGTTCATCCAGTAACCGGATCCGTTTTTCAAAATCGACGGGACGGCGGTTATCCGGATCCACATAACTCAGGTCCCATAATTCACAACCACGATATACCTCGGGAATTCCGGGCGCAGTTGTTTTGATGATGACCTGCAGCATCACATATGTATTTGCGTACTTTATTATTTTTTTTAAAAATGGCATCAACGAAGCAAGGAATTCATGTTCCGGATTCAGGAGATGATCGATGAAGGCCAGGGTTGCTCCTTCGTACTCTTCGTTTGGTGCGAGATAATCACTCATCAGTTTGGACTCACGCAAGACTTTGATGAAAAAAGTTTTAGTCCTTTGTATAAAGTCGTCGTCGTTCAGTTCGAGTGTATCCGGAAAGCCACCCACCAATGTCTGGTAGAGATAATATTCATCATTGGGGATGGGGGCCTTTACATCTTTAAGCTGTGTACGGTATGGAGCATTAATCTGTTGCCAGCGTTTCACCAGTTCCATCCACTCATCCGCCAGCTCACTAATCATATTTATACGCATCCGGTTGTCTTCCCCACGTTTGGTATCGTGTGTGGAAGTACAATTAAAACTCAACGGATTTTTTTGTTGCCGGATGATCATCTTTTCATGGAACTGTTTTACCGGGATACCAAGCACACAGGGTTGATCGCCCACTTCATTATGGGAGATCAGGGGGTTGTATAAAAAGAAGCTGGTGTCCTCAACTCCTTTTGCCGCCAGTGGTCCTGTGAACTGCATCAGGCGTTGGATAAACGCCAGGCGGTTGGCGGTTATATTGGGATCATCATGAAGGAGGAAAATATTTTGCAGGTTGTCCAGCTCATAATGCAGGTCAGGAGCGCGTTCCAGGGCTACATTAAATGCCTGGGTCACAAAATCCTGATCGTGTCCTGTAAGCGGCAACCGATCGATATATGCACGGTAAACAGGGAATGCCGCCATAAAAACACCCAGTGCTTTTTTTAGCCGGGCGGTCCGGATTTCTTCATCCTGGATCAGCCCAAGCGATAGAAGTAATCGCAGCAGGTTATCCCATTCGCCGTTGAGGTAATTGGTCAGGAATGAAAATTTCTTTTCAAAAACAAGGCTTTCGTAATCGGAGAACTGGGGGACCAGCTTCTTGTAAAAATCCAGTAATTGTGCCGCTCCTTTCCGGTCGGTTACCACCTGGTTAACGTAAGAGAGGAACTCATACCCACTGGTGCCCTGGATATCAAAATCCGGAAGATCTTCCTTGATATCGAGGATTTTTTCTACGATAATATAACAATCCTCGCCAAACAATTTTCGCAGCCGGTCGATATATTGTCGTGGGTTTTTAAGTCCATCCACATGATCTATCCGCAAACCGGTGATATAACCTTTTTTATATAAAGAATAAGTGTATTGGTGATAGTCATTAAAAACCTGTTCATCTTCCATACGAAGACAGATCATGCTGTTTACGTTAAAGAACCGCCGGTAGTTCAGCTGGTTGTTGGAGATGGAATGATCGCATAACAGGTAATGTTGTGAAAAAACCAGTTGCGAAAGAAGGGTAGAATCATCGTTCAACAGGTCGAGCCTGGTACGGATACGGTCGGCCAGGGCTGGTTCAAGAAGCCGGTCAGTAAGGTCTTTTTTGGCAGCGGCCCATTCGTCCGGTCCCGAGTGGATCTTACTTAAAAGGCTGAACAGGCTTGCATTCAGATGCTGCTGGCCCTCTGTTTCCGTACCTGATAACAACAGGTTATAATCGTCCGGATTAACGGGGTAAAGTTTATCATAATAAGCCAGGTAAAAGCCATCCTGTTCCAGTTGCAGCCGGATTTCTTTATCATGCAACGCATCTTTCAATGGTTCGCCAAGAACGGGTGCCATCAGTTTGCCGGGGCAAAAAGGGTGCTCCCAATCAATGTCAAAATAGTTAGCGAATGAGGAATTTATTCCTCGCTCAAATACATCTTTCAGCCAGATATTATGGACATCGAAGTTCATATGGTTGGGGACAATATCCTGGATCCAGCCGATGCCACGTTGGCGGAGTTCAACGGTCAGGTCGGCCAGTTCCTGTTCTGTACCCAGTTGCCAGTTGATCCGCGACGGGTCATTCACATCATATCCGTGCTGGCTGCCGGTGCTGGCCTGGAGAATGGGGGAGGCATATACCGCAGTAATACCGAGGTTATGGAGATAATCCATTAGTCCGGAAAGCTGCGAAAAGTTGAAACTATCATTAAACTGGATGCGATAGGCGGCCGATGGTATGGTCATAAAGCGGTGTTTGAACATCCTTATATTTCATTAATTGTGCCTTTTTAAGTCTACCTTGAGCTGTTGCCCGTGTTCTGCGGGTATCTAAAACCTTACCATGTCAAATCTTACCCAGGTGGTTAATACAGACAAGTACCTTAAAACATTAAAAAAAGGAATCCATGCTTCTGACTTCGATCAGTTGTTAAGCAGTACTGGCCCTTACACATTTTTTGCCCCTTCCGACAGTGCATTTGAAAAACTTGATGCCGGCATGATGGACAATTTGCTTACGGTGGAGAAAAAGCCGGAACTGTCCGGACTGATCAATAATCATATTGTTGCGGGAAAGTTTTTGTTTAAGGACCTGAAGGATGGCGATAAGCTGACCACCCTTTCCGGCTCCGTGCTGAAGGTATCGGTCGATAACGGAAACGTTACTGTAAACGGTGCAGGTGTACACCAACGGGATGCAAAAATCTCTAACGGCGTGATGCACAGTATAGATACGGTTTTCAGCGCCCAATAAGCGGTTGCTGTAACGATTTTTGAGGACTTTTATTTTATTACCATGGAATTTTTCCATGGTTTTTTTTTGAAATGTTAAGACTCCCTTAAGGTTCGCCGGAAGCTCTTTAACGATCATCCGGTGGCGTGATTTTTCCGTAATTATGCACTCCAAACCCATACTACCATTATCTGCTGCTTAGTAAGATTTTTTTAACCACAAAAACAGGGAGTAGTATGAAATTCACAAATTTTTCCAAACGGACTGGTGCGATTGCCTTATTCAGTAGTGCATTAATGCTGACCATGTCGGCCTGCAATAAAGACCACAATAATTCAGATAATGAAGACATTCCCGTGGCCGGACTGATGGCGTTTAATCTTGCTCCGGATATTTCGTCTGCAGGGGTTGCTGTTGGTGGTAACAACACGGCGAATAACCTTACTTACGGAAGTTTTACCGGTGGTTACCTGGGTGTATATCCCGGAGAGCATACGCTGGAGTCGTACAATGCAGCTTCAGGTGCACGCCTGGCATCCGGCCGTTTCAATTTTAATGATTCCGCGTACTATTCGGTATTTATAGTTGGTACCAACAACAACTATTCTAACCTGATTGTGAAGGATGATACCGCCGGACTAACTGCAAACGGAACGGCATATATCCGGTACGTCAATGCGATTCCGGATTCGAGCAAACCAACAGTAACAGTCGGTAATGTGGTAAATGAACCAGCGGCTTTTAAAAACATTTCCGGGTTCAAATCGGTACCAGCAGGTTCTGTTGCGCTTTCGGTTTCAAACGGTGGCTCTATCAGTGCTACCCGTTCGATCACGGTTGAAGCTAACAAACTTTACACGGTATTATTATCCGGCCAGCCTGCATCAGGCACGGTTACGGGTAATGTGGCGATCAAGTTCATCACGAACGGAACGCTTGATACAAAAGCTGCCAAATCGGCTTCCGCATCAGCAAGAGCTGTAAATTAATTTATACTTTATGAAAAACTATAGCCGTCTCCGTTTTGCGGGGGCGGCTTTTTTATTCTTTAACAGGAATCCTGTTTGTTTTGATTTGAACTATCTGTTATCTTTTGTTACAAACCAACTTTATGAAACCAATTGTCACAACATTCCTTTTGTTATCGGTCGCAGTTTGCCAGGCCCAGGTTTCGTTTGGACCAAGGGTGGGATTAAATATATCACGGACTAATTTCAGCAGTGATGAATTTTCTACATCGTACCGGCCTGATTTTTATGCAGGCGGGTTTGTCAGTTATTCCGTTACTGAAAAATTTTCGTTGCGGGGAGAATTGTTTTATTCGCGCGAGGGTGGGAAGGAGGTGAGACTGAACGATGGAGCAAGTGGTAAGTTGATGATGAGTTATGTGCAGTTGCCTGTGTTGGCGAGGTTTCATTTTAATGGAAATATATTTGCAGAGGCGGGTCCGCAGTTGGGTTACCTGGTTAGTGCAAAGGAAGAGTTTGATGGCGAGCATCTCGATATAATGGAGTTTTATAAGAGATCTGATTTTCGTTTTCCGGTGGGTGTAGGTTATGAATTCACGGGTTGGGGTTTAAAGGGCGTAGGTGTGGAATTCAGGTATTCATTCAGTTTTTCGGCGATCAATAAAGAACCTGTTGGCGGTGATGATTTAAAGAACCGGGTATTTAGTGTGGGTGCAACGTTTCGTTTATAAGATTTCATCTGCGATAAAGCAATAAAAAAAGGCAGTCCGGTTTGGACTGCCTTTAATTTATCTTATGCGGTTTTATTGAACAACAATATTGGTTGTGTATTTTTCTTCATCCGAGATCACCACCACACGATATACTCCCTTGCTGATGGTTGAAGGAAGGTTGATTGTGTTTGCTGTAACACCCGTGTTATGGGTAACACGTTGCGTCATCACCGGCTGGCCGAGGTTATTGATCACCTGCATCTGGTATGATCCGCTGTGCAGGTTCTGCAAACGCAGGGTAAACTGTTTATTGGTCACCAGTGTAGGATAAACCGCTACGCCTTTGGATACATCATCGCGAACCAGTCGCACAATCGGGCTGTACAATTCCTTACCATCGATATCAACAGCTTTTATTCGGTAGATATTAAGACCTGTAAGGGGTGCTCCATCTGTAAACTGGTAAGCATTCCGGTTGGATGCAGCCACTGTTCCGATATCGGTATAGGAGCGGCCATTGGAAGAGCGTTCAACCACATAGTGATCCACGTTTTCTTCCTGTGCAATCACCCATTCCACCATATTGCGGGAGTCCTGCACCCATGCATTTACGGAAATGAATTTCACCGGAAGGGTGCTTGGGTCGCGATACAGTGCGATACTTGATACGGCATTGTCGAGTAATACTTCCCTTACTACGGTGCCGCCCGTACGTGGAATGGATTTTACATATCCGTCGAGGCCATTCAGGTCCATGTCGGCAAAATAGATACGGCTGTTTGCTGTGTTGACGATCAGGTCGCGCCAGATGCGGTCGGTCTCCGTAGCGAGTGTATTCACAGTGCCGCCGGTAATGGCGCGGTAACGGATGGTAGACGTTGTGCCATTAAGTTCCGACCAGTAAACATTTCCGTTTGCTATATCAAGGCCATTTGGAATGCCGGTAAATGTATAAAGTGCTGCGGTGCCTGTACCATCAGCGTTCATGGAATAGAGTACATGGGGGCCGTCGAAGTCATTCTGGAATGTGAAATAAAGTTTGCCGCTGCTGAATTCGAGGTCACCGGAAGTTCCGACGCCTGCGCCAGGCAAGGGCAGGACATTTGTAAACTCTCCCTCGAGGTTTGTAACAAAGATGGAAAAGTTGTCTATGAAAAAGACCGAGTTGTCACCTAGTGCGATACCACTGGGTAGTGTGATGCCTTCGGGTGCAATTAATTGGTCAACATTCGTACCGCTGGTACTGGAGCGCATTAAACTGCCATTCGATTCTCCACCCAGCCAATAGATATTTCCATTCAGGTCATCCAGTGCTATGTCTGTTCCATTTCCCAGGTTACCGGTGGTAAGTACATCATACTGTTTGGCCGTTGTTCCGATCTGGCTGGTTGTAATGTTTTGATTGGTACCGGGTCTGTACTGACTTGTCATATAAACGGTCAGGTCGTTATCAGCTGAGGCGTTGCTGTTTACTACTACGGACGCACTTTCGGTTGCAGTGCTGAACGCTGAAGTTCCGCCGGAGGTTGTGGTGTTGGCCGATGCACCATTGGATCCGGTTGTTTGATCCCAGGCTTTAAAAGTTATAGTAGCAGTTCCTTCACCCGAGGGTACGAAGCGAAGTCGTGAGCTATCGGTCAGCAGTAAGGCATTGCTGATATCTCTTGCTCCCACGGGTGTCCATGCGCCGGCACCGATCTGATATTGCCAAATTCCGTTTGGAGTTGTTGAACCAATAATGGCAATTCCGGTCACGTCGACGCAGGGGCTTTCATCAGTGATCATGACCACGGAAGGTAATGTGGACTCGATGAGACGGGCAATCAGCTGGCCGGGATTATCTGTTTGTGAGGCAATAAGTGTGTTGAAGGCTGGATTTCCTGAGTTGTTGATAAGCGGTGCGGCGTTAGTGGCAACGGTTAATGAGTAATCTTCGATTTCACCCGTGTAACCTCCGTTTGGTGAGGCGTTTCCCGTCCCTTCGGCGAGAGCCCAACGAAAGCGGACATCTCCACTTTTCGCGTACAAAGGAACAGTAAAAGAAAGTGATTTTAGATCAGTAAGGCATGCCCCTACTCCTCCCGAATTTATTGCGCTATTTATATTGATGAGGGTTTCACCTGGGTCATCGAAAGTCAAGTCACCGTCCCAATCGGCATATAATTTAAAGTTATATTGCTTGGTTCCTGCATTGTTACAGTTTTGAATAGTTACTGTTGGCGCGATGGTGCAACCCCGGGTAACTGTGCCATAGCTGCTCATTGCATAATTGGTATAACCCTGCGAACCACCTGCACCTACGGTGTTGTTTGTCTGTCCTCCGGTAATGCCGGGAACGCTCATATCAGCAATTCCAATCCATATGCCGGTGGTTGCAATACTATTTTGAGGCGGCTGGTATTGCGCGTTTGCGTATGCAGTCATAAAAAAACAGAGAGACGGTAATGTGGAGCGGAGTATAAATCTATTCATAATGCGAGGTGTAGTTTGGTACATGGATGTACGGTAAAAATAGGGGAAAGAAGGGTTTTTTCGCGAAAAACTCACTATTAACTTTAGTGTAAATACACGTTACATACGTAAATTTCCTATTTCTTATTGGCAACAAAATGCTAAGGGCTTGATTCTTAAATATAAATTTGGCATACTTTCATATAATGAAAAATGCTCACCAGTATGAAGTTGGTGTCCGGTGGACTGGTAACCGGGGTCATGGCACGTCGGATTACCGTTCCTACGCGCGCGACCATGAAATCAGTGTAGAAGGCAAAGAAATCATAAGGGCTTCTTCTGACCCTGCATTCAGAGGTGATAGCGCCGTATATAATCCCGAAGAATTGTTTATCGCATCCATTGCTTCGTGCCATATGTTATGGTACCTGCATCTCTGTGCGGAAGCCGGAGTAGTGGTGGTTGAGTATACTGACCAGGTCAAGGGTATGATGGAAGAAAGCGCCGACAGCGGTGGACGGTTTGTATCGGTGACCCTTTATCCCAAAGTTGTGGTAAGTGCTGAATCGATGATTGAGCAGGCAAATGAACTGCATGAAAAAGCGAACGGCCTTTGTTTTATTGCGAATTCGCTGAATTTTAAGGTGAGGCATAAACCGCTGGCTACGGTGGGTTGCTAGGGATGGTCTGCCATCAGACATTTTATAATCCCGGACAGGCATATTAATGGTGCGACCAATGATCTTTTGGGATTACCCCTACGAATTAATACAACCTGGAGGGTTTTATCCTGAAACTTTCAGATGCGAATTACAAATAATAAGGACTGGAAACTATTTTCGTGAATAAAAAGTTTCTTGAGTCGATCAGTAATATATCTGTCATTCCTGGTTTTAGTGGGAACATCCTGTGACGGAAATGATTACAGGAAGGTATCCAGTTTAAATGAGAGTAATTCAGAAATTAATCTCGTCAGATCAGATAGCACGCTGTGATTCTTTTGCCAATTGAATTATTGAATGTAACAAAGGTAATATTGATGGTATTGGAGGGGGATACGCTGTCCATTGTAACCACAGGAGATGAAGTATGGATGCCTTTTGGAGAAAATAGTACCCATAAAAAGATCAGATCCAGGTTTGCGCCCATGTTCGATGAACGGGATACCATATTTTTTAGTCCTGTGACAAAGGCTAACATTAACGGCACTGCTTTATTATCACCACTCTCCATCATAATGTTCGAAAAGTTGACTCCGGCTGAAATGGTTTCCGAAGATGATGCAGAGCACCAGGACGAAATTAAAAATCCCATAAAATTGCATTACGCGCTTATCGAAGATGCAATTCCAGTGGCATATGGGTTGGAAGTCGGAATGACCAAAGTCAATTTCCTTACAAAGTTGTTCGGACGCTTTGACGCTGCGTTGTTGACCAGGGTAAATGTGGTAGACGTTGGCGACCCCAGGGGTGAGGAATTTGATATATTTTTTCATTTTGAAGATGAAATCCTAAAGCAAATAAAAGTTCTGTCAGTCTTTTAAAAATTATTAAGTTGAATTGTATGAATTCTAAATCAGTTAGTCCGTATTTTTCTTTTTTACGCTTATCCTGCCACGCCCTGTTTTTCATTATGGTACTAAGTTGTGGTCATTCGGATAAAAAACCCCGTAATGAAGTGATTAAAAAAGACAGTTTTCAGGCAAAAAATACAGCAGTCGGTCGCGATTCATTCCTGAATGTAACGGCGTTTACTTCTATCCCTGATACAATTGATGGTTGCGGAGATTTTTATATGTTGAATTCGGAGGATATAGAGTCAGGAAACTATATCTTTTTATCCAATATGAGTGAGGTTGCCATAATGATTATTGATAGAGATACAGCTTTTTTAAATATTGACACGACAAAAAGCAGGGAGTTGGGTGGCGATGGGATCTTTAATGATGTTTTTAGGGGAAGCGATGGACTAACAGTGGAATTAAAGGTTAAAATGTTTGACGAGTACGAAGAAGGTGCTTTTTTTAAAGGTGAATTGATAATACACAAAGGGAGCAGGAGGAGAGTTTATAAAATCCATGGACAATCGGGTTGTTAGTGCCCAGGTTTTGAATTTATGGACGTACCATCGATTCGTTTGGGGTGGTCCGGTGAGATGGTTGAACCTTTTAATGCTTTCGAATAACGGTCAGTTAATACCTGTCAGATGAGGTTGTGTCTTATACTTATACAAAGAATAAATGAGAATTTACCTTACTACCATTGTTATACTGCTTTCATTAAGTTGTGCAAATGACAAGGGTCAAAAAAGATACAACTTGGAAGGTGTCAGCATGGATATTTTTTTGAACGATGGCTTGGGTAAGAGCATGAAGGATATCAGAGATGCTAGTTCTGCTTTTAGTAAACTCTATGGCATTAAAGATACCATTATTGAAGACGAGGATATTTCCTGGTACGCATTGGTTCTTGAGGATAAAAAAAATGAACTTCAGGCGATATTGGAAACCAGCTGGGAAAAACCGGATACAATAGAAAGGATCAGGATTTTATCACCCTCAATAACAAAAGGCAATTATAAAGTTGGATCTGAGTTTAGAGATATTTTGAATGAGATAGATACTCAACGACTGAATGATTTTCCTGATGGTTATTTAGGTTTGATAGCCAGACAAGATCAACGTATATCATTTTTAATGGACCTGGATTTCGATTCTCCGTTAACACGAGGAGTATATTCAGTTAATGAAATTCCGGATGACCTAAAGGTCAAGGAGATTATTTTGCTAAGGCGATAAAAATAATATCTGTTCAATTAATATTGAACTGTAGCTGGGGGCGTTGCGACCAAGTTGGAACATTTTGGCAATTTGAGGTATACAGGAGGAACCGGCTTCGCATTTCATCGGAGTACTTGGAGATAAAAAAATCAATAAATGAGAACTTTACTAGTGGCCTCTATGGCGCTTTTACTGTCTTGCCAATCACAAGAAGGAGCAATAACAATAGTTGGCGAGATGGAGTGTAGAATTGATAGTGGATCATCAGGAAATAGTAAAAAAGTCGCTTCAATTGCATCTGCTTTAGTTGCGCATTCTTCTTTTCTTGATAGTATTACAAGGAAAGAAAAATTGACTATCGATCAGATACGAAAACATACGATGTTAGATAGCATTTACTATACAGGTGTTTTTTCAGATGTTGTTTTTACCGGGGACACTGTTTTCGATGTTCACAACGGCCTTAAAGGAGCTATTATTAATTATAGCGATAAAATGTCATGCACGTATAAATTTCTGCTTATTTTAAAGGCGGACAATTATGTGAATATCTCCAACAAGATAATATATTCAGATTGTGATCGCGATGAGAGCTTTGACTATACGTTCATTCGTTTTAAGGTTCGGAATGATTCAATTTTTGAAACTACTGAGACTTATATACAAGCTAACAGCGAACTTCAGCAGACAAAAAAAGTGAAATGGAAGATTAGGGATATTGGTTTGATTGACACAAGTCGATGATAATTTTGTCGCTATCAGCCACTTGTTGAATGATATTTTAATCATAATGATTTGTCGTTGATAGATATCGGAATGCTGCTGTAAAAAAAATATTTGTATGCACAAGCTAATTTATTTGCTTTTGTCAATTGTTATCTTGAGTTGTCAGACAAGAAATGGGGGCAACTCTAATAAGGAGAAAGAAGAGTGTTTTATAGTGATATTTACTCCAGATCGTTTTATTTTGGATTCTATGTCCAGGGACGATGAAAATATTTGGGAATCATATGCTGATGGAGTTAACGAGATTAATCAGGTTGTTAATTTTATTGAAACAAAAAATGATAGTTTGAAGTATGTTCATGACCTTATGTTTAATTATGGGAAGGATAATTTTAAATTCAACAAGGAGGTTTTGTATTCAGCTGCCATATGCGTAAGGGATTCGGTCTATTTCGTCAATGATTTTTCATATGAAGATTTTATTCTTGAGTATAAAATTCATAGGTGATGAGGTATTGCGCATGCATATTGGCAAGAATGGCTATTAGTTCCCTCTTATTTTTTTGGGGGTGCAAGGAAGTCTCGACCGATCAAGTCAGGAAAGGACCCACATTCTCTGATGCCGCAAAAGCACAAGAGCCGGGGTTTGCAATAGAACGCAAGAAAATGGGGCAACCAGGAATTGAAGACACGTTTATTAATCATAAAGACGGACAAGGGAGAAAGCAGGGCTTTTGGATAGAAGATGGAGGCTTGAAAGAGATCTATTATTTTAATGGGAAAAAGAACGGAAATTATAAATCTTACTCCAGGAAAACTGGAAAACTTGAAGGATTTGGCTGGTATGAGCAGGATAGACCTACGGGTATTTGGTACTATTATGATGAAACGAGCAGTTTATTTCTAACTGAACGGATTTTGGGAAATAATAGAAATTTAAGGGTCAAAAATGATGAGGGACATTCAATCCTGTTGCCGTTTCAATCTTATGTTCAACTTTACCACAAAAATGGTTTGGTATCAGAGGAAGGAATTGCTTTGTACGAGGATAGTGTAGAAATTGACTTTTAAAAGTATGGTCATTGGAAAACCTATGATGCTAAAGGTAAACTGATAAAAACTGAAAATTTCCCTGATGGACGGGTAGCTGATTAAAAGCCAGGTTTGATACTGTATTTCTATTATTTATGACGCCAAAAACACGAACCCGAATAACTCATGGATATTTATAAAGTAGAGCAATTCACAGATGATATTATAGTGTGGAATAATGGAATTGAGTTTCTGAAAGTTGAACGAAAGTTTGATTGGAAAGGAAATCTCCACGCATCGTTTATTCAAGATAATGCCTGCATTTTAGAGACCACATATGAAATTGTATTTTTTAAAAAAGTTCTTTCCATTAAGGACCAGTCTTTGCCAGTTTGCCTTTTATTATCCAAAAAACGAGGTGCCTTTTACTTATGTTATAATGACAATAAACTTAGATCCGTTCGCCAGTACTTTACGAATCCTATTTATATTTTGTATAACAATAGTCACAGAATTGGCGAGGTAAATACAAAGCTGACAGGAATTTCGGAAACACCCTTAATATGGAATGTATCGTTCGACAAGCAAGTTTACATTAACTTTTATGCCTTATTACGGTTTTTAATTGAACTGCCACCCACGATGGATGTATAAGAAGATAGTGCCTAAGTCGCACATTCCGAGGGTCGAACAGAAATAACGGAAGATAGTTTCAGAAAATATATGAGGTTCTTTAATAGCAACATTGATTAAACTATGCACACCATTTATATCGAGGAATTACAGAAAATATTTAAAAGGATAATTGAAAAATTGGAATTTGAAGGAGTGAATAAAATTGAAATCGGAGAGGATTTGTATTTATTTATTCCTACCTCTGGTTGGCAATCGTATACAGATACCCCAATATATCCCGGATCGTTGTTTGATGATATTGAAAATTTAAGGATGTTAGTTTCAGACACGGCAAGGCCATGTACCTATGTAGACTTTGATAGGATGGCAAATGTATTACGCGCAATCAGTCAGATTTATAATCCGGGTTAAGTGTTTTAGGAGGGTGAAAATAATATTTGGAAATTAGAAATACAGTAGGTATACGTTTCAAGACTTCGTGATAGTTTCTAACAAAAAAGGGAGTAATGTTAAACGGGGAGCTACTTTTTGATTTGTTGTTTTTTCGGACAGAGCTTTGTTGGAGGTGCCTATAAACATATGGATATACAAACACTAGCTCTGTTTCTTTTCAGTTAAAACGTATCCGAATAAATATGGAAAAGAATATAACAACGGACTTGCATCACATTCCCAATAAAAAAGATATCAAAGGGATAATAAAAGATTTTGACACCGGGGATGGAATCGCCGTTACTATTCCGAGTTATGAACATATTCGAATACGGCATTTCGACTATTCCAGAGTCCAGAATTTGAGGAGCTTGCTTTTTGAGGAATTAAGGGTTCTGCGGAAGTATACAAAGACGCCTCCAGCGGTATTAATTAAAATTATAGAAGCTAATAAAGGAAGGTATCCCGAATATTTTAAAAAGAAAAAAAATGGATTCAAATGAATTTGTGTATGCCTTGAAGAAGGTGGTTGAATTAAGCGCCATAAGTGACGTTGGTAAAAATTTAGGTGATTTATCGATAACACCGTCGGACTCGAACTCAGATTCTAAATCATGGTATATTGAATTAGATGACGGAGGAAAAGAATGTGTTAATCAGATTATCGAAGATTCTATCAGGACAGCGATTTTTGGGGTGTTATGTGTTTTAGATGGCGTAAGGGCAATAGAAGACACCATGGATAAAGGGTCGTTAGAATTGTATTTTGTTCGGGATGATGAAAAAGTCCTTCTGAACGACTTTAATGAAGATTTTTTGCATGACATTTATAAAAGTATGGAATGAGGTAACCCAACGTCAGACTTTCAGAAGATGCTGGGTGAAATTGGGTTTGCAAAAGCTGAGTAATAATGGTAAATGAGTTTATATTAATTTTTTAAAGCTCGCTATACCGAAGCAGATGACCTTGAATCGGCAGGAAGTTGCAGGAAATGGAAAGGGTACAATTAATTTAATTGTGTTATCGGGCTATTTTTCAAATAACAGTTTCAATATAAATAAGAGCGCCTGGAATTTAACATGGTTTAAAATACTGGTAATGCAGAAAGACCGAACGATGACTATACAGCAAAAGATTGAAGAAGGGTATATTTTAGGTGGTATCAGATATAGTGAGCAATGCAATTTTTATTTGATGCCGATAGCATATTGGATATTGAATTATAAAAAATATGACCCTCATTACAATCCAAAGGATTGGGAATTTACCTTTAGAGATAATTTGTTAATAATAACGGATAATGATATTCGTGATTTTATAAAAGCAATAGAGGTCGACAAAATAGATTCAAGTGAGTTAACAAATGTTAAAATACTGAATATTGTTTTCTATATAGATTTTAATATTAAACTATTTGTTAGTTCATTTAGTGATATAGATGTTGAAGAGTATTTGCCGCAAGACGATTGGGAAGGAATATTCGACAACCCTATAAAATATTTATTTCCGGGATGTAAGACAGAATGGAATAAATATGAAGGCGAGGATGTGCCAAAATGAAAAGATCCTGATCTCTCCCCCCACGTAAAAAAGGTAAAATTCTAAACCGAAAAAAGATTTGCGTAGGCATTTGACTACACATATATTTGTAGTCAATTGACTACATAATGAATTTAAGACGAGACGTATTTCAAGCCATTGCAGACCCAACCAGAAGGTCTATACTACTTTTGGTTGCTACCCAATCTATGACAGCTGGTGCAATAGCGGCACATTTTGACACTGCAAGACCCACCGTTTCCAAACACCTGCAAATATTAACCGAGTGTGAATTGCTTACACAGGAGCAAAACGGAAGGGAAATTTCCTATTATATAAATGCAAAAAAAATGAAAGAGGTCGACAATTTCATTGAACCATTCCGTAAAATATGGGACGACAGGTTTAACAAGTTGGAAAGCATTATGAAAAAACACAAAAAAGGATAAAATAATATGGAACAAAAGACAAAAATCATTGCCGAAGACGGCAAACAGGAGTTAGTGATTACAAGGGAATTTGATTTACCAGTAGAATTACTTTTTAAGGCTTATGCAGAACCGGAATTTGTTGAGCAATGGATGGGAACAAAAGTGCTCAAAATGGATAATAAAAATCATGGCGGTTACCAGTTTGAAACATCGTATGATGGCAAGGTTATGTTCAGGGCAAATGGTACCATTCACCAATTTCTGCCTGACCAGAGAATCATCCGGACATTTGAAATGGAGAATACGCCCATTGGTGTTCAGCTTGAATTTTTAGAATTTGAAAGACTTACTGATGATAGCAGTAAACTGACTATTCAGATAATTTACAAGTCGGAGCAACACAGGGCTGAACAACTGAAAATGCCTTTTGCTTACGGCATCAATATGGCTCACGACAAATTACAGGAAATCGTATCCAAACTAAAATAAGACACCATGACAAAGAGAAATAAAATCATTTATTGGGTTGCCACAGGTTTATTGGCAATTGGCATGTTGCAGAGCGGCATCTTCGCCTTGTTAAGATCAAAAGATTGGGTTGATCTGGTAACCGACTTAGGTTACCCGGGTTACATCTTGACCATAATTGGCGTTTGGAAGATTTTGGGAGTTATCGCTATTCTCATTCCGAGGTATCCATTGATTAAGGAATGGGCATATGCTGGTTTTTTCTTTGTTATGACTGGTGCATTGGTTTCACATTTATTTGTTGGTATTAACGATGCAAAAGCTATTGCTGGTCCATTTTTTCAGATCGTATTTATTATGACATCCTGGTATTTCAGGCAGGCCGACAGGAAAATTATATTTACCAATCAACAGACAAAACATGAACCCGAAAGTCAAGTTCTTTTTTGATAGTGCTACACAGTGGCGGAAAGAATTCGAACAGTTGAGAGCAATAACCCTTGAATGCGGATTGACAGAAGAGTTAAAGTGGGGTTGCCCATGTTATACGGTGAATAAGACCAACGTGGTTTTAATACACGGCTTTAAGGACTATTGTGCTTTACTCTTTATGAAGGGAGCGTTGCTAAAGGACGAGAAGAAAATTCTTATACAACAAACAGCCAATGTTCAGGCGGCAAGGCAAATAAGGTTTACAAGTGAAAAAGAAATTCTAAAACTGAAAACCAGCATCAAAGCCTATATCAGGGAGGCAATGACAGTAGAGAAAGCAGGGTTGAAAGTGGAAATGAAGAAGACAACCGAGTTTAATATGCCAAAAGAATTTAAAATTGTATTAGATGATATGGCCGAATTAAAAACGGCGTTTTACAATTTAACACCGGGAAGGCAAAGGGGTTATCTGCTTCATTTCAGCTCGGCCAAACAAGCCAAAACAAGAGAGCAGCGAATAGAAAAATATGTTTCGAAAATACTTGATGGAAAAGGATTGGAAGATTAGCAGTTTTTTTCGTAATTTCCTATAAACAACTCTTGCAGACTAAATTCTACACACCGCATATTTTATTGCAGGAATTTATCAATTGCATTATGATTGTTCATGTTACTGTGGATCCATCAGGACCACCGGTTATTTGTTCCTATCCACCAACGCCGCAAAACTCAATTTTCTTTTACATCAACGATCGGATTAAAGTCCGGATGGAACCGGAAACAGATTTCCAACTTCAACCGCGCAGCGTGATCGTTGGACAACAGGTGAACCGTGTTACCCTTGATCTGAACCGGGACCATAGAGCTGTCCGGGTGGGTTTTCATCCCGGCGGACTGTACCGTTTACTGGGGATATCAATGGCCGAAATGATCGATGGCAGTTACGATGCCGTGGATATATTTGGAAGGGAGATGATCGAGGTTAACGAACAACTCCGGGAGGCCATCTCATTTGACGTTATCAATACAGTGATCACCAATTTCCTGCTCCGGCAGGTGAAACGCCTGAAACGGGGACTACCTTTTGACGCAGCCATGCTTGAATTACTCCGGTCGAACGGCAACCTGCCCATTGAACAGGTGGCCTCCATGGCCTGCCTTAGTCTTCGCCAGTTTGAACGGGTTAGTAAAGAACGGATCGGCCTGTCACCCAAACTGTATGCACGACTAACCCGCTTCTCCAAAGCCTACCGGATGCGTGAAAATTTTTCAACACTCAGTTGGACCAGTATCGCCCACGAATGCGGCTATTTCGATCAGACGCATTTCATTCGTGATTTCAAGGTGTTCGCGGGAGTTGCTCCCGGTGTAATTGAAAAAGAACTGGAACACTTGCCCGTCCGCATGCAGGCCGGACTTCGTTTGTAAATGTCGCTTTTGTACTATTTGCCATTGCCGGTAAGGTCGAGATTTGTTTTAAAACCAGTAATCATGCGACCTTATCTTTTTATCCTTCTGTCACTGATCCTGACAATCAACACCAGCGCCCAGACATTCGATCAACTGAACCGCGTATCCAACGCTACAATCGACGCGTACTACAGCGATGGCCATCAACAACGCGCAGCTGCCATCACACAGCGTATGGAAAAAGCCTTAACCTATCATGAACATCTGCTCGGGTTTCGGCCAACGGTCACTTTACTGATCCTGGCTCCTTCCGACTGGAACAAGTACACAAAACTTAGCATGATATACGGTATGCCACATTACACCAGCGAAAAAACGCTGATTGTGGCTGCGGAGGATAATGCATTCTGGAAAAGTTTCGTCCCACCGATGGACCAGCTTCCTGTTGCCTTACGTGACCAGATCTACAAAGTCTACACAACGGAAGACAGCAGTTTAAGTATGCGGGCTTTTTTCGACCTGCTGGCCATCCATGAACTGGCGCATGCATTTCACATGCAGGGTAACATTGGTATGCAGCGAAAGTGGATGGGGGAGTTGTTTGCTAATATTTTCTTGCATACCTATATTTCCAACAACGAGCCTGCGTCATTACCGGCCTTAACACTGTTTCCTGAAATGGTAGTGGCATCCGGAACCGAGGGTTTTCTATTTACAAGCCTTTCCGACATCCAGGAACGCTATGCGGAAATCGGTCAGCAATACCCCAGGAACTATGGATGGTATCAATGCCGATGGCATGTTGCAGCCGCAGCGGTTTATAATTCAGGTGGTACGGAGGTTTGCGGGAAATTGTGGAAGGTACTCAGGAAACAAAAAGAATCGCTCTCTGATGATGAGTTGAATGATCTTTTGGAAATCGAGGTGGATAAAACGCTTGCTGAAATAATCAGGCACTGGGACCGGGATACCGTTAAATAACCTGAAATAGAGCAGCGAATTCCTGATTACTTGAATTGGCCCCTGCTGGGGAAACAGTCTTTACTTCTGCGTCTCCGGATTGGATTTCGCACACCTCCGACTATAGACAGGGCTTTTATTATGAGATCAGGATTCTGCGCATTAAATTTATCCAATAATTCAACCCAATATAAAACGCTGACTCAATCCAAATGGCACTCCCCGGTCTCCGGATTGAATAATATCTGAATTTTATTTCCTTCTAAAATGAAAAAAATACCATTAATTATATGTATAAGTTCGTTAGTTGGTTGCCAAAGCAATGTGTCTAAGAATGAAATACCTGGATTGCTGAATGTAAGTAACGCGGAAATAGTAAACAGTAAGGGGACAGATGATTTTGGAGGCTTTGGGGAGGGTTATACTATTGAATTCTATGAATTGTCAGATAAGACAATATCGGACTTTAAAAATAAAACAACTAAAGAGCTTCCTCTTAAAAAAGACGATACCGCCTGGCAAAAAAAAGACTGGAGTAAAACGCCAATTGACAGTTCATATAATGAAATATTTATAATGGTGTTAAATTACGACGGTGGAAGTAAAGAAATTGAAATAGAGCTTAAGAAAATAAAACTGTTAGTAGAAAAACCAGATGTGTATTATTCGTTTTACTTTAAGCCCGATAAAGATAGCCCACAGGATATTGAACTTTTTATTTTAGATCTATCAGGTAGAAAGCTCTATACCATAGAAATAAATACATAAAAAGCGCTCAGTAAGCGGCTTTTTTATTTACGAATGTTTATGGATTTATTAAGCCGAAAACGTCCAGCAAATAATTGAATTGTCATAAACTTTTAAAAGGCTTATATGAATGGATCTTCTTTAGAAATCGAATACTTGCATTCAAGCAAATTTATTTTCTTGAAGCCTTGGGAAATTATTTCTGGCGATAGAATGATTTTGAAGCGGGATGGGTTGCGTGAAAGATTTCCTGATGCTACTCTTTTTCCATTTGCGGTAAGAACAGACTGTGATGATGTAGCGTGCTTCGATTTTAACACCACCGGAAAAGTATTTGTTATCCATGATTATTCATCTGTGGGTTGGGAGCGAAGGGAGATATTTGATTCATTTTGGGATTGGTTTTATCAGGCTGTAGAGGATATGGTAGAGTTTGCAAAAGAAGATATAGCGTATGAACGTGAAAAGAGAAAGTAATTTATCCAACAGTTTTTAAGATTAAGAAAAATAAAACAACAGAAGGCGGTCTCAGCCCAAACCGCCTTTTTCTAATTTAAAAACAGAATGGCAACGTTAAACACTGCAACCACGAATATCTGTATGTAACCATGGGCAGTTTCAGGAAAGCATTTTAGAGGTAAAGAATATAAGGTGGAGTATAAAGACCAGATAATTGATCTTGGTTAAGAACAGATTACGATGGGCCACAATGCCTCTCAAAATAAACTCGCCGGGTTTAGTCTAAGAAAATCCTGCCATGGTAGCCCCGCATTGCCTATAAGTAACACCTTATCAGGATTAAATTTATTTTTAAATGCAGTCATGCCTGAGGTCGAACCAGCAGCACCAGTCTTTACCTCCAGGGCAATTACTTTTCCTTTTCGTTCAATAACAAAATCTACTTCTTCATTCCGCTCTCTCCAATAGAACAAGTTGAATTTTTCAGTAAGGGAATGATTGATTAAATGCGAACCAATAGCAGATTCAACCATTCGGCCCCATTCATCAGGTTTGGCCGTTATATCTTTAAACAGATCATTTCTCTGGGCGCTTATTAAAGCGGTATTATGCACCTGAAATTTCGGGCTGGATGACCGTTGACGGATTACCTCCGGCGCATATTTTTCAATACCTGCAAGTAATCCGGCTGTATGCAGTAATTCTAAATAATGAGACAGGGTAGTGGTATTTCCGGCATCCTGTAACTGGCCGAGTACTTTTGTATAGGAAAGGATCTGTCCCGAATACAGACAACCCAATTCAAAAAGGCGCTTCATCAATGCAGGTTTATCTACACGGGTCAGCATCAGGATATCTTTTGAAATACTTGTTTCAATCAACGATTCTGTTACGTAGGTTTTCCATCGTTCTTCATCATCTATCAACGTTGCGGAGCCGGGGTAGCCGCCAAACCACACATATTGGTTTACATCCCATCCGAATGCCTTGTGCATTTCATCAAAAGACCAATGACCCATATAAGTGCTTTCAAACCTGCCCGCCAGCGATTCGGTAAGTCCTTGTTGAAATAATAGCCTGGATGAACCTAACAGGATCACTTTCAGATTTAAACTGTTTCGGGTGTCAGTATCCCATAACTGTTTTACTTTTTCACTCCAGTTGTCAATTTTTTGTATTTCATCAATTACCAATAAAAATTCTTTCGCTTCAAGCTGCGCCAGTTTTATTCGGGCGGCCTCCCATTGCTCTTCCATCCATGTGGCATTGCCAGCCGCGATAGAGTCCGCGGAAACAAAAAGGTAATCAGTTTTTGTTTTCGCAGCCAGTTGTGTCATTAAGGTTGTTTTGCCCACCTGACGAGGTCCCATAATCACTTGCAGAAACCGTCTTGGTTCCTTCATTCGTTTCGTAAGTTCCTGTAAATGATGACGTTCGAACATAGTCTACAATTTACTCAATGTACTGAGTAAAATTACTCAAAACAATGAGTAAATCCAAATCCCCTTTCAGGCAGGGATATTTCGGTTCTACCTTCACCCCAACTCCCTGACACTGAACACCCCCGGAATTAATTCCCCCAAACCAATATTTTATCCTAAAATTGCTAATAAATTTAGTATAATGGATGCTGTAAGTATGGCCAGCCTCGAGATCCCTTTCCTGGATATTTCCGTACCCGCCGGTTTTCCCTCGCCGGCGGCCGACTACATCGAAGAACGAATCAATTTAAATAGCTTCCTGATCAAACACCCCGAAGCCACCTTCATTGTAAAATGCAGCGGCCATTCCATGATCAATGCCTTCATTCCACCTCTTTGTTATCTCGTGGTTGACCGGTCTCTAAAAGCACAAAACGGCGATATCGTTCTCGCCTACGTGAACGGCGGCTTTACCGTGAAATACCTGCAGGTAAATGAACATCGTTGCCGGTTAATACCTGCCAACCGCAAGTATAAGGAGATTGAAGTGCAGGAGGAAACAGACATGATTATCTGGGGAGTTGTCATCCATATTATCAGTAACCCAAAAGATTTCAAAGATGTTTGCTTTGGTTGACTGTAATAATTTTTATTGTTCCTGCGAACGGGTATTCAACCCCGGACTGAATGGCCGTCCGGTCGTAGTATTGAGTAATAACGATGGCTGCGTCATCGCGCGGAGCGAAGAGGCCAAGGCCCTCGGCATCGTGATGGGCAACCCTGAATACATGGCCCGGCCACTGATCAGGGAACACCAGATCGCTGTATTCAGCACCAACTATACTCTCTACGGCGATATGAGCGACCGGGTGATGAAGATCCTTGCTTCCTTTGTACCCCGACTGGAACTGTATTCCATCGATGAAGCCTTTCTCGACCTGCGCGACCTGAACTACACCGATCTGCTGCAGCTGGGCATGGAGATTAAAAACAAAGTGTTCCAATCCACCGGCATCCCCGTAACCGTCGGCATCGGCGAAACAAAGACCCTCGCCAAACTGGCCAATCGTTATGCCAAGAAGAAAAACAAAGACCTGGGTGTACACTTCCTGGCCAACCATCACCTGAAACAGGAAGCCCTGGCCGCTACCGAGATCGGTGATGTGTGGGGCATCGGTCCCGAGTACGCGGCCTTTTTATCACGAAGGGGTTTTAAAACCGCGGCCGATTTTTGCAATGCGCCCGAGAAATGGATCCGCGAAAAAATGACGGTCGTAGGCGAACGCCTTTTAAGGGAATTGAAGGGAATCCCTTCCATCGAATGGGAATCGGAGCCGGCGAAAAAAAAGAATATCTGCACCTCCCGTTCCTTCGGTAAATCATCTTCCGATAAATCAATCCTGGTCGAGGCACTTTCCAACCATGCCGCTGCCTGTTCGCTGAAGCTGCGTAAACAAAACAGCTGTGCGCAACTGCTGAACGTTTTTATCCGGACCAATGCCTTCCGAACAGAAGAAAAACAATATGCGCATTCCATCGATCTTCAGCTGGAAGTGCCGACCAATAACGCATCGGAGCTGATTAAATACGCACTGAAAGGACTGGACCTGATTTTTCAACCGGGCTATAATTATTTAAAGTGTGGGGTGATCGTGGCAGATTTTGTACCGGAAGATTCAGTGCAGGTCGGACTGTTCGATTTCAAAAACCGGACAAAGGATAAACAGCTGATGAAAGCGATGGACGGACTTAATCAGTCGCTCGGCCGCGATGTAGTGCGCTTTGCCACCCAGGGATTTGAAAAAAGGTATCGACTGAAAGCGGACTACCTCTCAAAAAAATTTACAACCGATATCAGGGACGTCCTGCATATAAAGAATTAATCATGTTCAACCCGTTTGTTCCATTCCATATTAAAATGATCCAGGGCCTGCGCGATCTCAAACGGCCCTACCTGGTGTCGCAGACAAATTTCCAGGCAATGGATCATTTTGGGGAAGATGCCAAAGACCCGATTCTAATGACCGATTACGAAGACAGGATGCTGGCCAAAATACATTACCATGCCCTGAAAGATAAATACCGGGCCATATTGAACCTGGAAAACAAACAACATCGTGAGAAGCTGGAAAGTATGCTGGGCGCTGGTTCCAGGTATCGCGTGTATGCGGCCTTTGTGGAGAACATGGCCCAGGTGGAAAAAGGACTGAACGACAAATACAGCAGTAATATCCGCCAGTATGTTTCCCGTCATACCAACTGGCGGGTTGGGTCCGACAAAACCCTGTACCCAAAACTGCAGGTTATTTTCGGAGAGCTTTTTGTAATTTTAAAGTACTCCGGCCAGGAAGTCCGATTTAAACTGGATGAACTGGAGAACTACTGATATGTGTTACGATATTTCTTTTACCGTTGATATCCGCGTGCTGGGAGATTACTTCCCTGACCTGATTTTTGATGAACAGTTTTCATTTGATTTTGACGCGGGCGTGCATATTATCGGACATGCCTACGGCAATCATCCGATTTTATTCCGGAACCGCGACGACCAGCAACTTCATTGCCGCCTGATGGAATGGGGATGTGTTCCCTTTTACGTGAAAGACATAAAAACTTTTGTGCGGCAAAGAGCCGGCATGCTGAATGCCCGCAGCGAACGGATCCTGGGCGATGAATCTTCCTACTGGTACAAGATCCGTAACAGAAGATGCCTGATCCCCGTAAACGGTGTGTACGAACACCGCGCCATAAAAGGATGGAAAAAGAAAGTGCCGTATTTTATTACCCTGCGCGACCAGGAAATGTTCTTCCTGCCCGGACTTTATTCCGTTACCGAAGTACCCGACACAGACACAGGCGAAATGATTTCTCTATATAGTTTCACATTGATTACCCGAGGTGCAAATGCAACAATGAAAACCATTCATAATGATGGGGAGAACCGGTTTCGCATGCCTTTGTTTTTACCCCGTAGTCTTTCCGAAAAATGGGTGTCAAAAGAAACGATGACGGTAGAAGAATACCAGGAAATACTGGATTATGAAATGCCATCGGAGAACCTGGAAGCACTCCCGGTGTACACCATCCGCTCGGCGAAAGCACGTCCTGATAACAAGGCAAAAAATGAAGCATGGGAATGGGAAAAATTGCCTGCCCTTGGTGAGATGAATCCTGAATAGGTGATTTTCCGATTCCCTCCCGACGAGTAAGTGGACCGTTCAATTCAAAATAAGTGTTTATTTTTTATCCCAATTATCAGGTTATGAAAAATAGTCTTGGTAATTTAACTACAGATGCCGTCGCATGTAAAGCGGAGTCATCCGCCGGTTAACGGCTCCGAGATAATTCAATCCCCTATAAAACGAAGCGGTTCGTTCCCCCATCCATCAGTCAACCTGTTAACGGCTTATCAGCCGCCACCAATATATATCACCAAACGAACTGCCATGGCTACGTCAAAGATCACCAACGCCCAAAATGCTGCGAAAAAATTTCCATTAAAAAAATCATCCAAAACCTCAACCGTCAAAAAATCATCATCGGCAAAAGACCTGTCGGTCGTTAACCCTTCAACATCGATTAAATCAAAGCGGTCAGCAGCAAATCTGCCAACATCAAAAAAAACATCAACCGGCCCAGCCAAATTCAAATCCAACGGACTCACCACCGTTACCTCTTCCGGCTCACCCATAAAAATCATCCTTGAAATTGTAATCAAAACAGAAAAGGATCGCCGTGAAGTCATGTTGGGTGGCGCACCAAAAGAACTAATCGGATACCAGTTTACAACAGACAGAATTACCCTGTTGAGTTTTACACTCCATAATAAAACCATTCAGAATCCACCGAAAACCGGCACAGTGGAACTGGATGTACTACCGCCGGATCGTGTGGTAATTATTAATGCCTTCGCAACGGGATCGGGCACCGGCTCGCTGCAATTAACCTATAAAGGAAAGAAGGTACTGGATCAGGAGGCAGACTTTGACTTCACCCACGGACAGGGATTTATTACTCAACCCGTAACCATCCCTCAATGAAAAATTTCCTGGTTATTTGTTTAACCTGCATCACAACCGCAGTATCAGGCCAGTTTATGACCCAGAGCGCAGATGGTAAAGGTTCCATTCCACTACCGCTTAGTAAAGACGCCGCTCTTTCCGTGGATATTGGTAAAACTGATGTAGTACTTGGATTGAACAATTATCAACGGGTGTATGATAGCCTGAAACCCGTTGGGTTTTACGGAGTGAACCTGAGCGGAAAGAACCGGGAAGGATTGGCCGATCTTTTTAGCTCGGGCGATATTGTCCCCGAGGGAAACCTGTTACTGATTGGTGGATTCTCTGTAACCAATAATACAAAGATTTCAAACCGGTACCAGGAATACCTGGCGATTGCCAATGCTATCGGCGACAGTTTAAACCAGCTGCTGTTAACACCCTGTAACGACAGTATTTTCCCCTTGATTGATAACCGGAGTATACTTATATCCAATCCGGCAAAACGTTCAGCGACCAATCTTGCACTTAAAGAAAAAATAAAGGACCAGACACTAACCAATGCCTTACCACTGATCGATAGTTTTGGTACGGGCGACCCGGATCTGAAAACCTTTATGGACTCTGTAAGGACAGACGCCCGGCTTGTCGAAACCCGTTTTAACAACCGGTATTCGGAAATGCGCACCCGTCAACTAAACGCATTTAACCTGGCCAATGCAACTGCAAAGAAGACCTTCTGGCCATGGCGACTGACATTATTTGGTATGGGTGGCATCCAGGCCAGGGAGTTTAAACGTTTCCTGGGTGTATCACCAACCAACCTGTCTGATTCATTTCAGGATACCATTTTTCGTGGTGGTAACGCGGGACTGGGACTGAACCTCCAGGTGCGGGATTACTGGCTGGGCGTTACCTATAGTTATGTGAAGACCGATAATTTCTCTACACTGAGCAGTAAGAAATATACATTACACCGAAGTGATACCGTTGGTAGTCAGATTTTAATCCAGGATAAAGAACTGACTGCATTCCCCGGTAAATATTCACGCGTGGAAGTGAATGAGCTGAACATCGACCTGGTGATTGACCTGCGGTTGAATAAAAAATCCGACTCGGCGCGACTACTCCTGAATCCCTATCTCCGCGCCACACTGTTTAGCCGCGACACTTCCTTTCTCCGGAATTCAACCGATCTCGGGATGGGCTTTTATTTTCTTGGAAAAAAAAGAAAGTTTATCGGCGGGTTCTATGTTGAACTGAGCGATGTAAATAATAACCAGGAGAAAGCAAAACCGGCCGACGAAATGAATATCAGGCCGCCCTTCCGTAAACTGAGTTTTGGAATCGTTACCAAATTTAACCTGACCTCAATCTTCAATTTTGCCAACCGTAAACCCGAATCAGAATAAGGGTATTGAAAAAATTCAAAGATGGACAAACTAAAAAGAGGCATCCAGTTATATGCCGTCAGTAAACACCTAACACGCGTTTATAATATCGCGTATGCAAAAAAAATCCTTCGCAGTGGCGGCGCCCCGGTAAGCCTCCCATTTTCCATGCAGCGACAACTTCAGACAAACTGGTGCTGGGCTGCTACGGCTACCAGCATTTCTTTGTTTTATAATGGCACAAGCGTCTGGACCCAGTGTTCGGTTGCATCGCAAACACTGGGACAGTCCTGTTGTTCCGCACCTTTTCCCACTCCCTGTAACACCGCTTACTACCTTGATGACGCCTTACTGACAACCGGGAATTTTGTATCTTATACAAACATGGTTCCGTTCAACCAGGTTGAAGCTGAATTGAAAAAGGGTCGTATCGTAGCCTGCAGGATAGAATGGGGCGGGGGCAGGGGACATTTTATTGCCATCTGCGGATGCAGTACCATGGCGGGTGTTAACTATTTTGATGTGGATGATCCTGACGCCGGACAAAGCACCATCTCGGAAGCAGGTTTATTGTCGGCCTATGCAGGCAGTGGTTCCTGGTCACACACATTCATCACCAAACCTTAAACGATGTTTAAATTCAAAGAGGTCGATGCAAATGATATGGAAAAAATTTCCCGCATCCGAAATCATCAGCAGGGTTCAGATAAGTCAATTAATATACTGGGTGTGGGACCAGCAGCCAAAAGCACATTTACATTTCCACATCAGTTGTATACGCTTGGTCTGGCCGACCTGGAAAAACCCGGTCTGCCTGCTCCGGTTATGACCGGCACAAGGGTAATTGAAGCGATAAAAAATAATTTCAGTTTTATCTACGACCTGAATGAAACCGCCGAAGGATCGCAACCACAGATGTTCAAGAATAAGGAGTTCCTGGTCGATTACGAACAGGCATTTGAACGGATACTGGGAAGTGAAATGGAAGAAAAGGAATATGAAGTGCGGACTTTAAAAGTCCCCGCTTTGCATGTTGAAGCGCTATGGCTTCATAAAACAGATTCGCCGGCAGATGATTTATACTATCCGGTGAGGAAAATGGATGATGTTTTTCAACCTGCCGTTTTTTATAATGCAGCTAGTTTTTTTTCCATTCTCAGAACACTCGCCGTGCGTAATGAACCGGATGATAAAGAAGGAAAGATGGGGATGAAGGGTGGTTAAAACGGGGAGGTTGGCTAAAATATAAATAATAAAATTTCAAATAAATACCATGGCAGATAAGGATACTCCCCAATTGTCAGAAGCCGAAAAGGCAAAGGCCCGTGAAGCCACCCTGGCTGACTATGAACAGAAAATTGCTGAGGCTAAACTTAAACAGGCGCAGGCGGAACGCACCCTCCGTGATCTTGACAAACCCGTTACCGAACAGGCAGCGGCGGCGGCAGACGAAGCAATCGCATCTTCCCGTTTAAAAACAGCACAGGCTGAGCAGGATTTATGGAAGGGACCCGACGTAAAAGCAACCGATGGTAAGATCACCGCAACGGGCAACTTTATTGAAAACCGGATACTGGCTTCGTTGACCCTCTTCAGGGCTTTTACCATTCTGGCAGGCCGGATAAAAACTTCGCTGGGTTCAACAACAACCGTGCAACCTGCAGTGGGATTGGGTTTTGTGATCCATCATGCACCTGTTTTCAACGGCATAGAACTATATGGTAGTTTGATTGACCAGTTAACTGCTATGGAAGTAGCCTTTAAAGCAGCCAGACTGGAGTCCGAAACAATTATTGCCAACCACACTAAAATCGGACTGGCAGGTGGGGCAGTGGCTCCCTTACTGGTGGGTTATGCAATAGCAGGGGCGGTCCGCTCCATTGCCGATATTGTTTCTTATTTCAAACAAAGCACCGCCTTCAATAATATTGACCTACCTGTTGAGGATACGGCCATGGTGGCGGCTTTCAGCAAGGCGATCCGGTTATCGGATAAAACCTGGAAAGTGTACCACCCCGCGGTGTACCCTGTTAATACTATCAGGCAGATGGCCGGCACAACCAGTGATTTTTCTGTAAGACTTGCCAGTCTGCGCGACCTGAATAATATTATTTCAGTAAACGTTGATAAAATAAAACAGTTACTGGCCGACCTGAATGCGAAGCTGGCTGCTGCCACCCTGCCCAACGAAAAAGATCAGTTATCATTAGCTATAAAAAAACTGACGGCTGTTAAAGAGGATGATGAACGCCTGCAGGTTGGCTTCACTCAGTTGCTAACCATGTTGGGTACGGCCGACGCAACAACCGGCATTATTGCCCAGGCTGGCATCCTTCGTACAGAACGGCTTGTCCAATTGCTCCGCGATGTAAATGTCTATGTAGTCAAAATCGCTGCTGTGTCAACTGGTAGTAATAAAACCATCGAACGGACATTTCGGGCAACTACCATTGAGCATTCGGGCGGCACTGAAATCAATTGCATGGTATTTGAACCAGGGGGCAGTATTATTTTTGCTGATTCTGTGCGGAGTTATATTCCTTATAAGAGTGCTGCTGATATTACTGAAACGGAATAGTGACAGGAATTAACAGCCGCCTATACCAGTTTTAACGGTTGCTTAATCCCGGAAGTTTGTGAGGGTAGGAGCACTAGCATGATCTACGCTAAGGGATTTGTCGGAGATTTTTATCGATAAATGTCGGTGGCCGTTTATATGGGAGAAGGTTTCTCCTTCCGCGTGACTCGCTTACTTCAGGTACAAAAATGAATTTTCGTTTTGCGGAATCTGCCTTATGATCATTACTATCCCTTCTCACTTTCAGATCGGAGATCACAATGCAGTTTTCACAATTCCTGTTTTCAGTGAAGGCCCTTGTTTTGTCGTCTATTCCCAGGTGGAATTTTTCGTTCAGGTAATTAACGGAGTCTTTAAAATGGAGCAGGCGCGAGTTGTATTCCCTTCTGTAACGTTCCTGGGCAAAGACTCCGGGGCCGATTCCGGCCGAAAAGGAGTTGGCAGTGCCAATCCGGTCGATAAAATACACCTGCCAGAGGTTCGGCAAAAACGTACATATTGCCATTGCCACCAGCCATACATTAAGTTGTTTAATACTGCCGGTGAATGACCGCGATAATTGAGCGATCAGCAACAGCACCGCAGGCCAGATGATAATGCCATATTCGATTTCGTCCGGGAGCAACAGCCATCTCAGGATTGCAAAATAGATTATCACATTAAGGTATAGTGCAGTTCCATCTGTATATCGGTTAATAGGCGTCGATGATTTACGCATTTTGAATAAAATAAAAACAAGTAAGGGAATATTCAGCAATCCAAAAGTGCAAACCAGGTTTTTTAACAGGTACAGGAAGTGGTTTCTGGCGGGTGTTGGATAATGATGGAAGATCGGGTATTCCAGCATGAAGTAGGGAAGGATCCCGAGGCTAACTGAAATAAGCATTGCCGCTGTCCACATTTTTACATTGAGATTTGTTCTCATCATTTCAACCATAAGCAGGGCGAAGAAGTACAGCAGGTTATCTGGCCGGATCAACGTGGAGATCCCGCAAAGGGCTCCATAAATAATGTATTGATGCCATAACTTCCCGGGGTTGGTTATAATTTTTATTCCATAATTAATAGTAAGAAGAATTGAAAAAAGGCTCATCGAGGTTTCGATCAGCGAGTTTCCTGCGATAATGATTAATGGGTTGCACACAAAGGTAATTCCGAAGAGCAGGGCGGGAGTTGCCGGTACATTAATTCTTCTAAGGATGCGGTTGAAGATAATGATTGAAGCGGCCAGGAACAGTAAGGAAAATATTTTTGCGAATAAAATACCGTTTTCCTGGAGCAGCAGTTTATATATAATGATTTCATACAAAGGAAAACCCCAGCTGCGCGAGGCAGTCAAATGGTTGGCATTTACACTTTTTGTTGCGCCATATATCAGCCTCAGGCTGTCGTGGTCTTCACCAAATCCTGTATTGAAATTATACGCGCACAGGATCAGGGCGAAAACAATTATACCACAGTTGATATAGAATGATTTCAATTTTGGTGGTGGTGTTTAAGTGTTATATTCAATCGCTAATCCGGGGAGCAGAACTAATAGTGGGTGGGGCGGACTGGCCAGAAATTAATCGTTGATAATAAGGCTCGCCGTAACACGGGGTAATTAGGGGCGGGTCTGTTTCATCTCTTTCACCTTCACTACAATGAAATACTCATAAATACTCTGCAGCGTCGCATAGATGAACCCACCGCGACCATCAAGTATTCCCCTTCTCCATAGATAAATATAGAACCACTTAATCACCGGTCGCCCCGGCACTTTATAAAATAGTCCCTTCTGGTGAAAACGTTTTACGTTGAAGTCTTTGTCGAACATCGCCTTGCGGAAGGAGAATTTTGCAATTCCTTTCTGCTCGTCAATCAGGCGCTGCGCCTCCATGGTGGAGTAAATATTGTGTTTGCTGATCCAGTGACTGATGCCCTTTGAAAAAGGGTAGTGGTCAAACCAGCCCTTCATTTCCCGGATCTCACCTTCCACTTCCATCACTTCATTGATCTCGCGGTGGTAATAAACTTTCTCCGGCCGCACTACCCGTATATAATAAGGAGAGATCTGTGCGTGTTTCAGCCAGCTGCCAAAAAAATAGTCTTTCCGTTGCAGACGAAAGGCACTGACCTCAGGACCCGCCACCCGCGTGGCTTCCATCAGGTGTGCCACCATATTCTCCGGCACCCGCTCATCAGCATCGAGGATAAATAACCAGGGATATTTAAAGGAGGTATTTTTCAACCCGGCATTACGCTGGCTGGCATATCCGTCAAACTCGCGCTGCACTACCGACGCACCGCGACTTCGGGCAAGCTGCACTGTATTATCTGTACTGAACGAATCAAGGATATGCACATCGTCACTCCATTTTACTGAATCAAGACATCCGGGCAGATCTTTCTCTTCGTTCCTGGTGAGAATGAGTACTGAAATCATTTAAAATGAATTGGCGCTGTTATAAACTTCCTTTCGCGCCGAAAGATAAGTTGCCTTTTTTAATTTCCCCTGTTTGAATAACCCCTATACCCGCTGGCTATGCAGGGTGTCAGAACCATGTTGACGGCTCACATTTGCCCGCGCCACACGTACACCAGGGTGAAGACCCAGCTCCGCCGGTGAAATCTGGCTCAGGAAGTTTGGAATGATCCGGTCAATATTGAGGAATTCATCGGCAAACCGGTAAGCATTCTGACTGGTACTGGTATGGGATCCGTCAAATAATACCTTACTGATCCCGTTAATCAATGCTGACAGGTCCTCCGGTTCAGCGAGAGTAGCAATTTTATAGGAAGAAATATAGTTGTACAAACTTGAACCGACTGGTGCGGTAACCAGGGCGGCTCCACCTACAGCCAGAATCCCCGTAAGCTTGGAGGGCATCACCAGGTCATTGGCATTGGCTTTCTGCAACACCAGGTGCAGATCGGCCGCATTCAAAAAATCATTGAATGATTCCTTAGGCTGCAAAGGAAGAAATGTCACATTGGTTAAACCCCTTCTTTCACCCATCTCCTGCAGCTTCTCCTTATAGGGTCCGCTTCCACAGATCACAAACCTGACCGGCAATTCGTTCATCTGGCCGGCAGCAAGCAGGATGTTTTCCAATCCCTGCTTTTCACCTATAGCGCCCGAATACAATACTATTTTCTCATTATCATTGAAACCAAATTTTTCTTTCAGTCCAACCGTCCGGTAAATGGGATATAATTCATTCGAGTCAACCCAGTTGGGGAAAAAGATTACTTCCTTGTCAGTCTTGGTTTTGATCCTGGAAATCATCCCATAAGAGATACTACTTACGTAGTCTGACTTTTTTAACAGGAATGCTTCCATCTTAAACATCAGTTTCAACAACCAACCCTGCCTGATCATCCCTAATTCACTGGCCGCATCTATCTGCAGGTCCTGGATATGGTAGACCATCGGTGTACCCGTAATCAATTTATAAAACAACGCGAGAAACCCGACATGGAAGGGTGGGGCCACTGCAATAACATAATCATATTTCTTGTGGAAGAAAGAAAGGAATACCTGCACGAAAGCTGACATAAAAAATGTCAGATCAGATAACATCCGCCTTGCACCTGTTGGTTTGGAGGGAACATAGTGGGGACATCGGTATATATTAACATCCGCTTTCTCCTGACTGCGGATCTTTTCGGTTTTAAACCAATAAGATTTCGATTTGTAATCCGGATGGACTTCCCATTGGGGATAATAAGGATAGGTGGTGATAACGGAACACTCCATTCCATTGGAAGATAACCAGTCGATCATCTCGCCATTGTATTTTCCAATTCCTGTAAGTTCAGGCTTGAAGTTGCCTCCAACCAGCAGCACACGCTTTGGATTCATTCAGGGTAGTTTAATTATGTCAGGGCAAACAGCGTTACGATCAACCCGGATAAACGGTTGATGACGATTCTCAACAGATATAGGGGGAGGCTTGTATTTAAAACAGGTGGATATCGATACTTTTCAAAAATAATACCAATAGACTGGAATAGGAATACTTTTTGATTAAACAGTCCAAAATAATTGCGGTACAATATTTTCTATAAGTGTTTATACAAACATATATTAATGAAATATCAAGTGTGTCGAACATTATAAATAAAAAATGACTGGACGTCTTCAGCACAAAACTGTAGCGTTCTTTCCCCAATATTCAATTAATATTTAATAATGAGGTTATTTGTTCCGGCTTCCAGGAATGAACAGGACTAATAATTTTCATTTTGAATCCACTGAAAAAATTTGTTTTTCAGGTACCTAAACTTAATCGACTTAATGTTACCTCAATTAGTCCGTTTGTATTATTTTCGTCGCATCATGTGGTTACGTAGATGGAGTACCTTATTCTATCCGCTTCACCAGAATGAGATACATATCTGAATTTTCGCAAATCCGTGTCTACACCCGCCCATTAAATCCGGGCCTGCCGGGGCTGTCCATGTGACAAACACCAAGATCCGACCTTCGATAAGCCGTTTTTTACCGATTGCCTGTTCCAGCTATACCTTATTAGTTTAAGACCCAGTATCCGGTTAAAGTTTTTAACGTGAGCGCTGCCTGTATTTATTGGTCATTTCCAGCGCGCAGTAAATGGCGGATGGGACTGACGGTAGCGAAGCTTTGCTAAATCAGACTTGAACCTGACGACACATCATTACTTATATATAACCTAACAATGCGCACACTTAAACTCCCTGCTGCGGCAATATTACTGGCAGCATTCTTTTTTACCAGTTGCAAATCATCCAAACAACTGGCCTATTTCCAGGATCTTCCTGATGATGCGGTGAGTAAGATTGCCAGCATCCCCTACGTACCGCTCCGACTCCAGACAAATGACGAGGTGCAGGTGACTATCTCAAGTAATTCACCCGAGGCGGCCCAGTATTTTAACCTTGCAGCAGTTACTCCCTCCTTACAGGCGAATGCAGGTACAGGAGCCCTGTCCAGCCAGGGTGGATTTATTAATGTGTACCGGGTTTCTTCCACCGGTTTCATTACCATGCCCGTGATTGGTGAAATCCCGGCAGTTGGGGCCACCACGGAAGACCTGAAACATCTTATCAAAACCAGACTTTCGGAATACTTAAAGGATGCCGTTGTTACCGTAAACCTTGTCAACTTCAAAGTGACAGTAATCGGCGAAGTGAACCGGCCCGTAGTTATTCCGGTAAACGGACAAACTATCAATGTACTGGAAGCAGTGGGTGCCTCCGGCGATATGACCGCCTTCGGAGTCCGCAGGAATGTCCGCATAATCCGCAAACTACCCGATGGTAATACCGAAGTGGCTGTACTGGATTTCAACAAGTCCAACGTAATGAACTCTCCTTACTTCCAGCTTCGCCAGAATGATATAATCTATATCCAACCAAATAAAGCAAAAAGCCTGAATGCCAATGGGCGTGGCTTCTGGGTGCCGATTATTACCAGTGCGATTTCCATCGCCACTATAATTATTACCCGCCGTTAACCCTACAACCAACAACCATTTATTACTTATAATATGAAGCAGCAACACATAGATTCCGACGAACTGGTGATGAAGGAGAAAGACACCGACTTTAACCTGAACCGCTGGATCATCCGCATGCTCCGCATGTGGCCATGGTTCCTGCTTAGCCTTCTGGCTTGTCTGGCCCTTGCCTTCTTTTATCTCAAATACAAAAACCCTGTGTTCAACTCAGTGGCAGCAGTAATGGTAAAGGATGAGAAAAAAGGTGCCGACCTGATGAACAGCTCCGTATTCAGCGAAATGGGATTCGGAAGCAGTAATAAACTGGTCGAAAATGAAATTGAGATCCTCAAGAGTTACGATCTTATGGAAGAAGTGGTGGGCACCCTCCAGCTCTTCGTTGACATAAAACACCTGGGCCGGATCCGCGACGTGGATGTATACGACGATGATATACCCTTTGCACTGGAGATTATCAATCCGGAAATAATCAGGCAACCTGCCACCTGGCATGTAACTGACAGTACCGGGGGAGTCCTGTTTGCCCGTGACGAAGATACCAGACCCCAGTTCATCAAATATGGACAGGAGACAGGCATTGGTCCCATACATATCCGTTTTATGCCCAACCTGCTGCATAACCGCGAAATATCGGCCGATTCTGCTGCTCCCACACGGAACTATGAAGTAACTATCCAGACACCGGGTGAAACAACCGATGCCATGGTTAAAAAAATCTCCGTAGAAGCGGTAAGTAAAAATGCCACCGTGATCAACCTGTCCATCAAAGACCTGAATAGAAAAAGGGGAGTGGCGATCCTGCAGACACTCGTGCGCGTTTATAACGAACACGGACTGAAAGATAAAAATATTGTTACCGATAATACCGTAACCTTCCTCAACGAACGCCTCCTTGCAGTGTCCCGCGAATTACAGGAAGTGGAAGGCTCCGTGGAAAGATTTAAAAGTGATAACCGGGTGACCGATCTTTCTGCAGATGCCCAGCAATTTATGATCGCATCGCAGGCAATCGACGCACAGCGCGCCCAGAGCCAGACGCAGCTGAATATTATCAGCGCCCTTGAACGCGACCTGATCATCAACCAGGAAAATCCCCAGATGGTGGCTTCCACCCTCGGCATTCAGGAGCCTTCACTTGGTGCCCTGATTGCCCAGCATAATGAACTGCTGTTGCGCAAAGACCGCCTGCAGGAACTTTCGGGTCCAAGGAACCCGGGCCTGGTTGACATGCAGCAACAGGTAAAGGAACTCCGGAACAAATTACTGACCAACGTCAAAAACCTCAAGAGCGCCTACATGATAGCGGTGAATGATGTAGCCAGCAAGGATAACCAGCTGAGTGGACGGATCCGTAATATGCCATCACTGGAAAGAAAACTTTTACAGATCACCCGTAACCAGAATGTACAACAACAACTGTATGCGTTCCTGTTGCAGAAAAGGGAGGAAGCTGCCGTAAGTGGCGCTTCCAATATTGAAGACTCAAGAACCATTATCCGCCCTCGTAGTGTGGGTGTGGTATCGCCCCGTAAAATCCCTACCTGGGGACTGGCGGTCCTGCTTGGTTTATTGATCCCTATTGTGGTGGTGGGTGTGAAGGATTTTATGAATAATAAAATCGGTGATGCTGCCCAGGTGGAAGAACGTACCAGTATACCTATCATTGGTATGATCTCCCATGCTAAAAAAGTAAAAAACCCGATTGTCATTAACCGGACTTCAAGATCCGTGGTTGCCGAACAGATTCGAAATATCCGTACGTCGATTGGTTATACCGGAAAAGGAAAGGATGTACAAACCATCCTGATTACCTCCTTCCAGCCAGGTGATGGTAAAAGTTTTATCAGCGTTAACCTTGCAGCAGGTTATGCACTGCTGAATAAAAAAACGGTGATACTCGAGTTTGATCTTCGCAAACCCGCAGTATCAAAGGATCTTGGCATAACGGGTAAGGAAGGGATCTCGAGCGTACTTACCGGTAAAAAGAAAGTGGAAGACCTTATCATTGAACTTCCGGGCAATGATGGTTTCCTGTATCTGCTGCCCGCAGGTTTTATTCCGCCCAATCCGGCCGAATTGATCTCGGGATCGCAGATGAAAAAAATGATCGACGACCTGAAGGCAATATTTGATATAGTGATCATTGATACACCGCCATTCAGCCTGGTGACTGACGCCAGCCTGCTGCAGGAGTATTCCGATATCACACTGGTTGTGCTTCGCCAGGATCATACTAATAAAGCCGTGTATAATGAACTTCGTTCCCTGAAATCAAACGGAGCAAAGAACCCCGTTTACATCCTGCTCAATGATGTGGGTAAACGCAAAAGGTATGATAGCGGCGGGTATGTGTATGGTAAGGGTTACTTTGTTGAAGACGAGGCTTGATAAAAGCCCGGGGAAATTAATGCAGTATGTCAACTACAAGAAGGGTTGTTTCGGGAAGTATCGCTTCATGGCTCCGCATCGGGATCACAATGTTATCGCAACTGATCCTGGTGCCTATTTACCTGACCTATTGGGATGTGCAGACCTATGCCATCTGGATCACCGTGCAGGCGCTTCTGACGGTAATCTCGGTATTCAACCAGGGGCACCAGACCTATCTTGAATTCAAATTCCTGAAGGAAGGGGAGAAGAATAAAGAAACGATCTCGGCAGATCTCTGGTCGGGACTGGCAGCGGGTGCACTGATCGGTTTTTCGGAAATCGGACTCGTCCTGATTTTTATTACCACCGGCATTGCCTCAGAATTACTGGGTATCGCGTCCGTGAGGGACCAGCAGATTGTTCATGATGGTGGTTTGCTGTTACTGATACAGATCAGTATCTGGAGTACGTTCACCAGTCTCACCGGACTGATTGCAAGATCACTTTCCCCATTCGGATACTATTCAAGAATGGGCTGGTGGCAGGTTTGGGCAGGACTGGTACAGACCTTCGTGCCCGTGATTGCTGTAACACTGGGAGCTGGTTTGCTGACCACAGGTATGATCCTTGCCCTCGCCACCGTAATCGGTTCCATTCCGCAACTGATCGATATTTCACGTCTTCTTAAACGGATCGGGATCAACTATTCAAAACCTTCCTTTCCCAGAGCCTTTAAAAATTTTACCCGGTCAATCGTCCTGTCGGCCCGCAGCCTGCTTGAAAATTTCCGGCAGCAGGGCGTAAGGATCGTGTTATCACCGCTGGTTGGTGCCGCAGCACTGGTGGGTTTTTCCACCACACGCACTGCTGCCAATATCGCTTTACAGGGCTTAAATACTATTACCAATCCATTGATGCCGGAACTTATGCGGTTCCTGAATAACCGCGACCAGGATAAAACAGAAGCTTCGTTCAGCACGGTATGGCTGATCGTCCTGGCGTTACTGACTCCGGGTTTTATAATCCTGCAGTATTTTATCGGTCCGCTGTTCAGGATCTGGACAAAGGGACAGGTGGAGTTCCAACCCCTTTTATTTGCACAGCTTTCGTTTGGTGTACTCGTGTTTGCGGTGGCACAACCCGCCATGGCCGTGCTGCGTGGCAATAACCTGCTGCGTCCGCAATTACTGATTTCACTGGTGGCAGCCGTTACCGCCGTGGGCGGCATGTTTATTCTTGTACCGATGTTTGGCATTAATGGAGCGGGTACCGCATTACTGCTGGCCGAGATCTTTGCAACAGCAGGATACCGGATTGTTGCCCGCGACTGGTTAAAGGAGAATGGCCTTTCATGGCCCGTTCGTTCTTCAAGGATTGTACTGGGATCAGTCTGGTTATCGGCCCTGGTGATGGTGGCCCTGGTGTACATCCATCAATATCGCTGGGTCGTGTTACTGGTTGGACTGGCGCTGATGTTCTTCTGCGTCCGTTTGTACTGGAACAGCCTGCCCCGGCTTGCAGTCAGTAAAGTACAATCAATGGCTTCACGTTTATCCTTTCTTAAATTCAAAACAAACGCAGCAACCATAACAAAGTGAACCCGGCAACCGAAAACATATTACCATTATCTCAGGGAACGGCCGCACCAACGATCATCGGGAAAACATCACCGGCAACGGCGGTATTCCTGGTGAGTTTTAAAAAATGGGTACGGATCCTCATGTTACTGGCGGGTGCATTGCAACTGGTATTTTTCTTTGATAACGAAAATCTTTTCGCAGTGAGTACTGTACTTGCGGGTTGGTTTCTCACCGACAAGTTTGTACTTCGTCTTTCCTACCTCCAGAACTATACACTGTCCACATTATTACTGCTGGGTTATGGCATCACACAGTTCCTGCTTCCAACCGTGTTCACACTGGTGGAAGGCAAGGCACTCGTGTTTAACCTGCTGTATCCCTACGAAGTTTTTATCCATTCGATCCTTGCCTTCCTGGTATTTATTATTACCCATCAGTTTTATATGCACTGGGTAAAACCTGAAAGTCTTGCCCGCAGGGCGGTTCAGGGTAAGCTGATCCGGCTGAAGTTCTTCAAACCGCCAACTAACCGCGAGTTATGGATCATGGGTTTCATCGGTATTTTTGGTCTTGTTGCCATGTATTTCTTTGGCAACCGTTATAGTGGTGTGGAAGATTCTGAACGGGGCGGTGCAGCAAAAATTTTCCAATCACTCAAACCATTCGCCTACCTCCCTTACTTTTTATTACTTCGTCCGTTATTTACTCCCCGGCCCGAACGGTTTAAGGTGCCCACCTGGTCGATCCTGGTTTATACCGTGGTCATCATCGCCATCGGCATAGCAGGGAATAGCCGGGGCACGTTCATGGTGGGAGTAAGTACTGCAGCTATTGCATACTTCGTGGGATTATTGCTGGGTAAGTTCAGCTATAAAATTTTCAACTTCCGTAATATCGCAATGGCTTCAATTGCCTTCTGGATGATTACGGGTCCGTTGTCCGACCTGGGTGTGGCCATGGTTGTAGTGCGTGGCCAGCGATCTACTGCTTCCAATTCAGAACTGATGTCCAGCACCTGGGAAGCATTCCAGGATAAGGAACTACTGAGCAAATATAAAATAGCAGCGCTTGCTTCTATTACCGATTGGAACGAACACTATTTTGACAATATCTTCCTTTCCCGTTTCTGCAACCTGAAGTTTAACGATGCGAGCCTGGAGAATTCAGGTATTATCGGCGTGGATGAAAGAATGCGAAAGTTTACGGTCGACCGGGTCTTCGCTATCCTGCCCGGACCGGTTTTATCAGCGGCAGGTATTGATGTAGACAAAGACTTTGTGGTGAGCGCTTCTTTTGGTGACTACCTGTACTTTCGCGCAAAGGGTAATAGCGGATCACTGGGTGGATTCCGTACGGGGCATTTCGCCGGCACGGGGATGGCTGCATTCGGTTGGTGGTACCTCTTGTTTCTGGGTATCGGTGTGTTCGGGTTATTTTTTGTATTTGATATGTTTGTGCTCCGGCTGCCGGCAACTGCAACCGGGGGACGGAAGATTTATATCTGCCTGGCTGGATTGCTCTCCTGTTATTTCCTGTTTACCACCCTTGCCTCGGCAGAAAGCGTTGCATCACATTTTAGTTACCTGATCCGCGGCTGGCTCCAGTTAATGTTTTTATACTGGATCGTATATTTTATTGCACGCCGGATCAACCTGATTTTTAAGAAACAATACTGATGAATATTATTTACGTGGGAGAGGATAAACCTTCCAGTACATCATTCCATAGGGCAGAGGCATTGAAACGTTTGGGTCATCAGGTGACCGTACTTAATCCGTACCAGGCAGCCGGTAAACAACTCCGGCATCCGTTGATGGGAAAAATACATTTCCGTACGGGTTACCGGTTTGTACAGGATCATTTGTTTAAATGGTTAAAGGCTGAATTGGCTGCTGTTGATGGTAAAAGAACGGATACTGTATTCTGGGTTAATAGTGGCGAACTTATCGGACCCCGGCTTTTGAAACTGATGAAGGAATATAAGTTCCCCGCCATCCTGTACAATACCGATGATCCCACCGGTACCCGTGATGGTAACCGTTTCCGGTCGCTGCTTAAAGCCATAAAATATTATGATCTCTGCGCGGTGATTCGCGATATGAATGTGTCTGAATACAAAAATCTCGGCGCCGCAAAAGTATACCGTACCACCACCTGTTACGATGAAGTATATCATAAAGGGTTTGAGCCGGAATCTTCCGTTCCCCCGGAATACAGGTCGGACGTGGCATTCATCGGTACATGGATGAGACATGAACATCGTGATAAATTTCTCCTGAAGTTGATCAATGCGGGCATCCCCGTCAGTATCTGGGGCGATCGCTGGCAGAAATCACCCCACTGGAATGAATTGAAAAAATATTACAGGGGCGGTGCCCTGTCGGGCCGGAATTATGTGGCTGCCATGCAGGGTGCAAAAATCGCACTGGGTATGCTTTCGCATGGCAACCGCGACAAATACACCCGGCGTTCGGTTGAGACTCCCTATGCAGGCGGACTTCTTTGCGCCGAGCGTACATCTGAACATACAAGGATGTATAAAGAAAATGAAGAAGCAGTATTCTGGAAAGATGCAGATGAATGTATTGCTGTTTGTAAAACATTATTAAACGATGATCACAAAAGGGAACAGATAAGGAGAGCAGGTATGAAGAAGGTAAGGGAGCTCGGCATGGGCAATGAAACGATTTGTTCAGGGATCTTAAACCAGTTGTGATCAGTATGAAAATAGTTTTTTTCCGTCACCCTCCATTTATGGCTTCACAGAGTATGCCCCGTTATGCCGACTGGTTGTCCCGTGGCATGTTACAACGTGGTCATGAAGTGGAAAGCTGGACCCCATCCCCCAGGTTTTATAACCTGCCGGTTCCGGCCCCGTTGAAAAAATGGCTGGGTTATATCGACCAGTACATTATGTTTCCGTGGATGGTAAAAAAGAAATTGAAGTCGAAAGATGCGGATACATTATTTGTATTTTCCGATCATGCACTGGGACCCTGGGTTCCGCTGGTGGTTGACCGCAAACACCTGATCCATTGCCACGACTTCCTTGCCCAGCGAAGTGCCCTGGGCCAGATCCCCGAGAACCCTACATCATTTACAGGAAAACGGCTGCAGTCCTTTATCCGTAAAGGTTTCCAAAGGGGGCGTCATTTTATTTCTATCAGTAAACGCACACAGGACGACCTTCATTCGCTGCTGGTTTCAACACCGGTTTCATCCCACCTGGTGTATAATGGCATTCCCCGTAAGTTTATTCCCGGAAGGGTTGATGAAGTCCGGCAAACACTTACCCGGGAAACCGGTATTAACCTCGTCAATGGATACCTGCTGCATGTTGGCGGCAACCAGTGGTACAAGAACCGCAAAGGTGTAGTTGAATTGTATAGTGGCTGGCGGGCTTCGGGTAAGGGACTACTTCCCTTACTGATGATCGGTCCTGAGCCTGGTGAATCATTACAGGATGTAATAAATAATTCAGGATACAAGGATGATATCCATCTGCTCACCGGCAGGGACGATGTTTTTGTCCAGTTATGTTACCAGGGAGCCGAACTGTTTCTTTTCCCTTCCATGGCTGAAGGTTTCGGCTGGCCCATTATTGAGGCAATGGCTTCGGGTGTGCCGGTGATCACAACCAACGAAACACCTATGACTGAGGTGGGCGGCAATGCAGCATTTTATATTCCGCGGTATTACCGGGATAAAATGGATCATTCACAATGGGTGAAGGATTCCGTGGACGTGATGGTTAAGGTGCTGTCGATGACCGGTAGCAGTCGTAAGGAAGTAGTGGAACGGGGTTTTGCAAATGCAGCCCGGTTTAACTCGGATGAAACGCTTGACCGGATCGAAACGATTTATAAAAAAATAATGGCGAATAATTAGAAGATGAAGATCCTGCGAATAATCGGAAGTATGCATCCCCGTTCGGGAGGCCCCTGCCAGGGAATCAGGAATATTGTGCCTGCTTTGGGCGAGTTGGGAGTTGTAAACGAAGTGGTATGTCTTGATGATCCTGCTTCGGATTTTCTTGGCCATGATCCATTTCCGGTTTATGCACTGGGCGCGTCTATTCCGCCATGGGGTTACCATAAAACTTTATTGCCATGGCTTAAGGAACATATCAGTGAGTATGACCTGGTGATATTACACGGGCTATGGCAGTATAACGGGTATGCACTTTTAAAAACATTACGTGGCCTGAAAAAAGAATCCGGGTTACCTCCGAAAGTTTACCTGATGCCACATGGCATGCTTGACCCTTATTTCCAGAAATCACCTGGCCGCAGGGTACAGGCTATCCGGAACTGGATTTACTGGAAGCTGATCGAAAGCAGACTGGTAAGGGAAACTGATGGGATCCTGTTTACCACGCAGGAAGAGCTTAATCTGGCCAATGATTCGTTCAGGCCTTACCATCCAAAAGCGGTGTTTAATGCGGGTTATGGCATCCAGCCCGCACCGGTGATGGAACGGGAAGAGATCCTGTCCACCAATAAAAAAAACGGCCTGCCTGCTGAACCCTACCTGTTATTCCTGAGTCGTATCCACGAGAAAAAAGGAGTCGACCTGCTGATAACAGCGTATAAACAATTAAAACAACAGGATTGTAAATTATCCAGGCTGGTGATAGCTGGTCCGGGGCTTGAAAGTGATTATGGAAAACAGATGATAACCCTTGCGGCAAATGACCCTGATATACTGTTTCCGGGTATGCTCAGTTCATTTTCCAAATGGGCGGCCTTTCACGGATCAGAAGCTTTCATCCTGCCAAGCCATCAGGAAAATTTCGGTATAGCGGTGGTGGAGGCAATGGCCTGCGGTAAGCCGGTGCTCATCAGTAACAAGATAAATATCTGGCGCGAGATCAGTGAACATGCAGCAGGACTGATAGAAGATGATACGGTGGAAGGAACCATAACACTGCTGAAACATTGGTCTGGTATGAAGCCTGAAGCGAAGGTAACAATGGGTAAGGCAGCCATGGAAAGCTTTACCAGCCTGTTTTCTGTAAAGCAGGTGGCAAGGCAGGTAAAAGAATTATTTGATAGACAACAAAACGCTTGAGGGAATTAAGTATGAAGATTGTGATTTTACAGGGAGCTTTTTTACCAGTGCCACCACTCAGGGGCGGGGCCGTGGAAAAAGTCTGGGACATTGTAGGCCAGCAGATGGCAGCGGTTGATAATGTAGTGGTACACATCAGTAAAAGTTATCCGGGTTTACCCGATAGTGATTTCGTACATGGTGTGAGACATATCCGGGTGAAGGGTTATAATACACCTTCATCAGGTATAAAATTAAAAATGCTTGACTTGTTATATACCATACGAGCCATTCGCCGGATCCCCACTGATGCGGATGTGATCATCACCAATACATTCTGGTCTCCCATCCTTTTACGTGGCAAGCTTGGGCGCAAGGTTTATGTGGATGTAAGCCGTGTACCGAAGGGTCAGATGAAATTTTACAAACATGTTGGCCGGTATCGTGCCAACTCAAGGATGGTTGCCGATATGATTGCAGCAGAGGTGCCGGCTTCTGTACATCCAAGAATCGGAATGGTACCCAACCCCTTGCCATTTACCGTAACAGAGCAACTTGATCTTTCAAAGAAAGAACCCGTTATCCTGTATACCGGAAGGATCCATCCGGAGAAGGGACTTGAGTTACTCATTGAGGCATTCAAAAAACTGGATGCCGGCTGGAAACTGCGGATCATTGGTCCCTGGGAAAGCAGCGCCGGTGGCGGAGGTGAGGATTATATAACAAAACTCCGTGCACTCGCCGGACAGGCAGCGATTGAATTTACCGGCCCGGTTTATAATATCGACGACCTGAATGACCATTACCGTAAGGCATCTGTATTTGTATATCCATCACTTGCCGATAAGGGGGAGACATTTGGTCTTGCCCCACTGGAAGCCATGGCCTGGGGTGCAGTACCCGTGGTTTCGGGCGTTCCCTGTTTCAGGGATTTTATAACACCAGGGGTAAATGGTCTTATTTTTGATCACCATGCGGCCAATCGGGTGGACCAGCTCCATCATCACCTCGTAACCCTGACCACAAACGCTGAGTTACGGAAACAGTTATTAGCGGAAGCGGTTAAAGTAAACCAGTCCCATTCCATACCCTCGATTGTAAATCAGTTTTTAAAAGATTTTCAAAACATCTGATGACCACCATCAAGTACTCACAGGAATCGGCTTATGATAGTCCATGGACCATGGGTCAGCGAATTAAAATGCTGATATGGCAATATGCCTGGATCATTTTATGTTCCTGGACTCCCAAACCGGCGAATGCATGGCGGCTCCTGATCCTTCGTATTTTCGGTGCAACCATTGTGGGCAAACCATTCGTACACCAGCGGGCCAGGATCCAGATTCCATGGAACCTGACCATGTATAACAGGTCCTGCCTGGGCGACCGGGCCAATGCCTATTCACTTGGTGTTATTATCCTTCATGAGGATTGCACTATTGCGCAGGAAGCCTATCTGTGTACAGGCACACATGATTTTTCCAGTCCTGCCATGAACCTGATCACTGCTCCCATCGAGATAGGAAGAAAAGTATTCGTTGGGGCGAGGGCGTTTATTTTACCAGGTGTAATTATTGGCGACAATGCTGTAGTTGGTGCCTGTAGCGTAGTCACCAGGTCAGTATTACCCAACACTACAGTCAAAGGTAATCCTGCCAGATAGCCATCAACATCACTTAAAACCAGAATTCAACTTTATGCACAATACTTTTTATCCCGCCAGGAAATTAACCGGCCTGCTGCTTGTCGTTTTATTCCTGGCCAGCCAGTCTGTTACTGCCCAGTTTGATTCATTAAATCTGACCGTGGGTACACAGATTACTGGGGCAACAAAACAATTCCAACCTCACTATATAACAAGTAATCGCTGGGGTAGCGTAACCGACCGGAAGTTTGATCCGGCCTTGTTCCTGAGCCTGAGTAATAAACATGTGTTACATGAATTCAGTCCTCAGAATACCGATACCGGATTTATTCCACGTACACTCTCATTCGACTACGGGGCGGTGGTTTATGGTAATAATCAGTTCAACGATGTGTTGCTGCAGCAGGGTTATGGCCGGATCAGTTTTAAAAAATGGGCGATAACCGGAGGACGGTTTGAAGAGTTGGTTGGAGGTATGGATCCCGACCTGTCAACCGGATCACTGGGTGTGAGTGGTAATGCATTGCCCATCCCTAAGATAGGTATTGCCGTCACCGACTGGGTGAATGTACCCTTTATCAATGGCTGGTTGCGGTTCAAGGGAACCTTTTATCACGGATGGTTTGGAAAGGGACGTTACCTGAACGATGCCTTTTACCATGAGAAAACTTTTTATATGCAGCTGGTGTTCGGCAGACTTAAGCTGTATGGCGGACTCCAGCACTTTGGTGAATGGGGCGGTCGCCGCGGTAACCTTACCCTCGACCGCAACTTTAAAGGATTCTGGAATGTGTTGCTGGTAAGGGAAGCCACGGATGGCGGCGGCCTTCCTTCAACCATCCGGCCTGGTCGCGCAGGTGACCAGCGTGGGCTGGTTGAAGCAGGTGCTGATTGGGAAAACGAATCAATCAGGCTTCACCTGTATAACCAGACACCTTTTGAAACGGGGATTGGAATTGATTTCCGGAATATTGACCGGCTTGCAGGAATCAGTGTGGAACGTAAGGCGCCCACCGGATTAAAAAGAATCCTTGGTGAGTTTATTTATACCAAACAAAGTGAAGGTTACGGTCGCGAAGTACATTCTTATTATAATAACGGAAATTATAAAACCGGATGGGATTATAAGGATCGTATAATCGGCACACCTCTTTTTACCAACCGGGTGCGTGCAAGCAAATACTTTGATACCATTGTTCCGTACGACTGGTCTGCACCGGATAATACTATCAAACCCAATTCAAATATTGTCAATAACAGGGTGGTGGGGTTAAACCTGGGCGCATTGTATAACTGGAACAATTCCCTGCAGACAAAAACCGTAATTACCCTGACCCGCAACTACGGAGCATTGGAGACGAATGAGTTTTCGCCATCAAAAGACCAGGCCTACCTGTTACAGGAGTTCCGTTACAATCCAGAAACGAGTAAGTGGAATGTAGTGCTGGCACTGGGTTATGACTTCGGTGACCTTTCCGACAATGCCGGTGGATTACTGAAGGTTGGTTATCGTTTGTTCTGAACGTCCGTTCAACGTTGATGGCTGGCTATCGTATGTTCCAAATCAGGTGTTAGCCGCTGATAGCAGGTTATCGCAGTTGTGACAACGACAAAACTACCGGGTGTCCGGTAGTAGAAATTTTCGAATCACGAATCTGTCTGATTTACGGAGTCGCCATCTGACGCTCCGCATTCATTATAATCTTTTTGGTAGTACCTGTGTGCTCAGAATGAGTGGCAGGTGAATCAGCAATAATAGCACAACCTAACGTCGGGATAATAATCTTGACGGGGTTGGTAAATCCAAACGAAGCTTTAGAAGTGAATTCACTGGAATGGTCGGTAACAATCCTCACCATCTCATTGGCATTCACTTTTGTTGTTTCTACCTGTACCCTGGTATGTTCGGCGATGAACATACGCATCAGCTGGATTTCGTTGTCACGGACCACAACGGGGCTACCCATCCAGTGCACCAGACTAAGTACACCATAGGTGCGCAGCACAACCTTTTTATCGTTGTCAGTCATCCTGACAAATACATAGGTTTTGAACAGCGGAATGGAAGGGCCTTTCCTCCTGTCCGAAGATTGATGTTTTTGATGCGTGAGGGGATAATAGGACTCGATTCCTTTCCTTTTTAACTGGTCGGACACTTTTTTCTCAAAACCAGCCTTGGTGTACAGACAATGCCATTTTTTCTCAATCATAAATAGAGGTTGTTACGGATAAATGAAATGATGTTTCATGGGTTCTGGTAAAAAATCCTGGCAAACAATCATTGTCATCTATAGTATCCCGGTGTAGTATCATATCACCGTTTCAGAAATACCCTTTCTTGATATTTATTAAAAAAGTTTTTCAGTCGTGGAGGTGCAATCGTAATCGAATGGCTTGTCGGAGGTTCGGATAGGTGGGGAATATCCGGTTGTGAGTATGCAAAATCTGTGCTGAAACCGGAGATTCTTAAAACTAATTTAAAAAAAACCGGATTTCTACTGTAGTATTTAAAAATAACCATTAATGGATAACTCTTAAAACGCCCACCCATGGCGGGGTTAATACACTAACGCGAATTAATCCCAATAGGGGAAACCGGAAATTTGCACATCTTTCAGCGTAATACCCCCTATATTAAAAATAATCCAACCACTATCTTTAACCCATGCGATTACTATTCATCGGAAACAGCATCACGGCAGGTAATACCGGTGTCTCTTTCATCCGTATTATTAAAAAACAACAACCGTCGTGGAAGATCGTCAACAAGGGGATCAATGGTGAACCACTTTATAATATCGCAGACCGGCTGATCCGGCTGCTTAAAACAGATCATGCCTTCGACTATATTATAATTGAGGCAGGGGTCAACGATCTTCTTCTTCCCGAGCTTGAAAAAAGAGGCGGCCTGTATAAATGGGCCATCGGAAGGGAACGCCGTTATGATATAAGACCGCTGTCTGACCTGAACCGCTTCCGGTCCTTCTATAGCGTACTGCTTAAAGAAGCCCGGTTGTATACACGGGCAAGGATGATTTTAGTCAACATACATCGCATAAATGAGGCATGTTCTCCACACTTTTTACGTCTTCAGCGGGATTATAATGATGTGATAGCAGATCTGGCCGGACAGGCTAATTACCGGCTGGCCGATGTATCCACAGCTTTTGAAGAAGTATTGGACCTGGACAGTAACAAGGACTATCTCTGCCGCAATTTCTGGAATACGAATATCTGGGATGGACTCCGTTGTAAGATCCCCGGACAGGCCGACCAACTTAGCCGTAAACGCGACCTGAAACTAACGATTGATGGGGTGCACCTGAATTCGAGGGGAGCCCGGCTGTATGCACAGACTGTTTTGGCAACCCTGGCCGAAACAGCCGAACCTTCGTTTAAAACTGAATTCTTTAAACAGAAAATAATCTAACTTGCCGGTACTGGTAACCATCCCAGTAAACCTATCCAACCGGTATGAGTTCAAATATTGCGAAAGAGGCCGATAAGATCTGGAAACGACTTACGGTTGCTGGCCCTGTAAAAGAATTAAACTTTGAAATGGAGGTGTATAAGGAGTTACTCGACTTCTTTATGCCCGGCGACTACTACTATTATATATTTAATGTACGGGAAGGCGCATTCGAATTTGTGAGTGAAGAAGCGGTGAAAGTTTTGGGTTATCAGCCCGGGGAACTGACCGTTCCATTTATAATCGAGCAGATCCATCCGGACGATCAGCCCTGGTTCCTCAACTACGAAAATAAACTGGTAGAGTTTTTCAGTGACCCGTCGAGGATCTCACATTATAAAGTGAGATATGATTACCGCCTTAAGAAAAAGAACGGTGATTATATCCGCATCCTGCAGCAGGTAGTAACCATTCAGGAAGAAAACGGAGCAGTAGTGCGCACACTGGGTATCCATACCGATATCTCCCATCTCAAATTAAATGGTGCGCCGGTACTTTCGCTTATCGGACTAAATGGTGCGCCATCATATTATGATGTAGAAGTAGAAAAGAAATTCAAGACCAGTATTTCAGGTCTTACCAGGAGGGAAATGGAGATCATCCGTATGCTGGCGAAGGGACAAAGCAGTGATGTAATAGGAAAAACTTTTTCAATCAGCAAACAAACTGTAGATACCCATCGTAAAAACCTCCTTAAAAAAACAGGTTGTACCAACTCGGCTGAACTTGTTTCTATTGCCTTGAAAAAGGGTTGGATTTAGGCACGAAATTCTCTTATGGAGCACCGGACCTGGTAAAAATTTATGACTTTCCCGTTAACGGGATTTTACCAGGATTCCGAAAATACATATTAACGATCCGGCGCGGCCAGTGAAATATCATTTTACAATTAAAGAAAAGCATCGTTCATGAAAAAAGCATTGATCACAGGGATCACCGGCCAGGATGGATCATACCTCGCAGAATTTCTTTTGGCGAAGGGATATGAAGTGCACGGGATCAAGAGAAGAAGTTCCCAACTCAACACGCAACGCATCGATCACCTGTACCAGGATCCACACGAGAAACACCTGAAGATGATCCTTCATTATGGTGACCTTACCGATTCCACCAATTGTATCCGCATTATCCAGGAAGTGCAGCCCGATGAGATTTATAACCTGGGTGCCATGAGTCATGTACAGGTTAGTTTTGAAGAACCGGAATACGTGGCCAATACCGATGCCGTAGGTACCCTTCGTCTACTCGAAGCTATCCGTTTACTGAAGATGGAAAAGAAGACCCGGATTTACCAGGCTTCTACCTCGGAGTTGTATGGAAAGGTACAGGCAATCCCTCAAAGTGAGACCACCCCGTTTTATCCCCGTTCGCCCTATGCTGTGGCCAAGATGTATGCTTACTGGATCACTGTAAACTACCGCGAAGCTTATGGCATCTATGCCTGCAACGGGATCCTGTTTAACCATGAGAGTCCGCGTCGGGGGGAGACCTTTGTTACCCGCAAGATCACACGTGGGGTGGCCGAGATTGTACTGGGACTGAAAAA